>JBOGNO010000009.1:0-188866 GCA_050747245.1 Candidatus Acidiferrales bacterium | reverse complement strand
TGCCGTAGGTGGAGGAATAGGTGACTGAAGCTGTAGTCATGGTGCGCATCGATCCCACAGCGGAGGCTTCGTTGGCAGCCATCTTGGACCGGAGCAAATTCGGAATTGCGATCGCGGCGATAATCAGAATGATCGCCACGACGATCAAAAGTTCGATCAGCGAGAAGCCCTTCTGATTCCTTTTCATTTTCTCTCCTTAGGGGTTTTATGAACGGGGAGCGGTGAAACCAGCTAGGCGACAACCCAATCCAGAGCAAGCAAGTGCATAGCCTCGCTTAGCGAGACCATTGTCAGTTTAGGAACAACCATCCCAATTGCCTGAAGGCAAAGAACTTGTGCGCGCTAGGGAAGAAGATACTAGAGCCGAATGGCCCACAGACATGGGCTACAATGTTGGAATGTGACGGAGATTGTCACTTGCAAACGACAGGAAATGACCGAATGAAACTCCACGCAACCGAGCCGAGACTATCTATTTGATCGATGGGCTAGACTCATTGGGGATCGTGCCATCCGTGGTGAATCGTATTGCGCCACTATCGTCGGTGTAAAAGCCCTTCCTACCGGTCGAACCTGGAACTTGCGGAACAGCGACTACTGTGTAGCTAACGACGCCCTGATTTGTGCAGCCCTGAGCGTTTGTTCCTGTCGCTGGGCCGGGAATGTACGTATAGACGTAGCCGTTCTTTGTGGCGGTATTGCCGGAACCATTGTTAGACATGACCTCGTCGAGCAGCTTGGCGTTATCGCAGGTGCCTTTCTGTGATCCAGCAGGGCCGCCTAGTGCTCCGAGCGACGGCGGATAGCCGTTGCTGTACTCGTTGTTGTAGACCACAGCATCCTGCATGATCGTCTTCAGCGTCCCCGCCGCCGCAGTTTCGTTGCCGCTCATTTGGACGTGGTGGTAATTCGGAAGCGCAATCGCCACAATGATCAGGATGATGGTGATGACGATGAGTAGTTCGATCAGCGAGAAACCCTTCTCTCTCTTGTCCATTTTCATTCCCCTGGAGTCACTCCGCAATTCCTCTGCGCCTTTCGCCTCTCGGGTGGTCAGGCGTCCACTCTAAACTCCTCGCCAATCACACTGAACCCTCATTTCCCCATCGCAATTCGCGTACCGATTCATTTTACAATCCTTCAAGTGCGCGCACAACGCCGATTCCGTGCGAAAAAGACGGATTCAGGGCGGAATCTACACCGTATGTGAACGAAAGTGTCGATCGCATCGCAATCGTGCGCAAGCCAACCCTGGATAATTTAAGACCGCTATATCTCAAGCCGCCTCGGCTGTACCCATAGAATGAAAACTAATGCGGAATAGAAAAAAGAAGGCAGCTTCGCGGGCTGCCTCCCTGGGAATGCAATCCTACCTAAGCTAGCTTACTGAAGGGCCGGGCTGGCTACGGTCGGGATTGAACCGTCAGTCGTGAAGCGGATTACGCCCGACTCATCGGTGAAGAAACCGCGCTGTCCGGTGGAGCCGATGGACTGCGGAACGGCGTTGATCGTGTACGTCGATACACCCTGGTTGGTGCAACCGGTAACCGAGTTACCCGTCGCTTTGCCAGGAACGTATGTGAAGCTGTAGCCGCTCTTGGTCGAGGTGTTGGTTGTGCCGCCGCCGCCCGACAGAACGCTGTCAAGCAATAGCGCTTCGTCGCAACTCGCCAGCGTATCACCGGCCTTGCCACCCATCGCACCGAGGCTCGGCCCGAAGCCGTTGCCGTAGGTGGAGGAATAGGTGACTGAAGCTGTAGTCATGGTGCGCATCGATCCCACAGCGGAGGCTTCGTTGGCAGCCATCTTGGACCGGAGCAAATTCGGAATTGCGATCGCGGCGATAATCAGGATGATCGCCACGACGATCAAAAGTTCGATCAGCGAGAAGCCTTTCTGATTCCTTTTCATTTTCTCTCCTTCAAAGTCGCTCTGGAAATCTTTGCACTTCGCGAGCGCGCCTTGCGAAGAGATGAAGGGCAACTGGCATGCCAGCCCGGAGAGAGTCATTGTCGGATTCGATACATCCCAGCAACCCGCTGGCATCATGAGAGTTCCCTGAGCCGCGCATCGATGGCGCGATTGCTGCCACAAGACCTTACCTCATTCGCTTGGAAATGTGACAGAAAGTGTCGACTGAATATGCCACTTTTCGCGCAGCGGATGCGAGTCGTTTAGACTCCATGCTTCTTGGCGTAATGCCGAAAGGAGCGGTACGTCATTTTCAAAAGCTGTGCCGCACGGATGCGCACGCCTCCGGAACATTCCAGAGCGGCCAAGAGATAAGACCGCTCGGTGTCGCGCACGTGATTTTCAAAGTCAATTCCGCCCTCCGGGATCAGCAAGCGGGGCGGCTGAATCGCGTCGCCGGCATGCTCCTGATAGTAACGGCTGATGCGTTCCGGCAAGCCGTCCACGGATATGCGGCGGGTGGTCTCAAGCGCCACGGCACGCTCGATGGTATTCTCCAGCTCGCGTACGTTTCCGGGCCAGTCGTATGCTTCCATGCGGCGCATGGCTTCCGCTTCGATGCCTTCGATGGGCTTGCCCATGGAAGCGCGGTAGCGATCCAGAAACGCCCGGGCGAGCAGCGGAATATCTTCGCGCCGTTCGCGGAGCGGCGGGAGATGCATCGGAATCACGCTCAGCCGGTAATACAAATCTTCGCGAAAATTGCCCGCGACAATTTCCTGCTCGAGATTTTTGTTCGTCGCGGCGATCACGCGGACGTCCACGTCGGTTTCCTCGGTGCTGCCGAGCGGCCGTATTTTCCCTTCCTGCAGGACGCGATAGAGCTTCACTTGCATCGCCAGACTCATGTTGCCGATTTCATCCATGAACAGGGTCCCGCCGTCAGCCGCCTGAAATAATCCGCGGCGGTTCTCCGCGGCCCCGGTGAAGGATCCTTTCATATAACCGAAGAGTTCCGATTCAAGGAGCGTCTCGGGAAAAGCTCCGCAGTTAATCGTCACGAACGGCCGCTTGGCGCGCGTGCTGTTTTCATGAATCGCCCGCGCCACCAGTTCCTTTCCTGTCCCGCTTTCGCCGGTGATCAGCACGCGGCTGGCTTGTGGCGCGACGGTTTGGATGAGTTCGAAAAGTGTGCGCATTTTGGGACTGGTGCCGATGATGTTGTCGAGCCCCGTCAGCCGGCGAATCTCGCGTCGCAGGCAGCCGGCTTCCTTTTTCAACCGGATATTTTCGGCTACTTGCAGCACCGCGGGCCGAAGTTCGTCAATAAGCGTGTCCCCCTTGATCACGTAGCGATCGGCCCCATAGTTCACTGCATCAATCGCCGTGCCAATCGTCGGCACGCCGGTGATGAGGATGAATACGGTTTGCGGCGAAATTTCCTTGGCGAACTGCAACAGCTCCACCCCGTTCATGTCGGGCATGCGCACGTCAGAGATGACGATGTCGTAGACTTGCGACTGCAGCCGTCGCTTGGCGGCCTCGCCATTGGAAGCCACTTCGACGCGGTAGCCTTCCTTTCGGAAAGTGATTTCCAGCAGCTCGCAGATCGAACGCTCGTCGTCCACTACCAGGAGATGGGCCATAGCGCCTCTTCCTCAGCCTTGTTTCACAGTTTCCAGGCTCAATTCTTCTGCGCCGGTGGAACTCGTCGCCTCCGGCTTCTTCTGCTTTGCATCTTGCAAGCGTGGAAGTTCCACGCTGAACTCTGCGCCGCGCCCTTTTTCCGATGCCACGCGGATACGCCCTCCGTGCACCTGCACGATCTGGTACACAATAGCGAGTCCCAGGCCCGTGCCGTCCTGGAAGCCCGTCTGGAATGGCTCGAAAAGTTTTGCCGATTGTGTGGCATCCAAACCAACGCCCGTATCCCGGAAGCGAATCAGCACATTTCGCCCTTCACTCTCGATGCGCACCTTCAGAACTCCGCCCGTTGGCATTGCGCGCATCGCATTGTTGCAGAGATTCCAGAAAACCTGCTTGAGCCTGTCGCGATCCACACGCGCCCGCACCACTCGGGCCGCATAGTCGCGCTCCAGGCGGTATTTCTGCGTGAACCCGGCCTGGCAGCTCAACAACGTCAGCGTCTCCTCAACCAACGGTACGATATTCTGCTCTTTGAGTTCGTAGTTCTTGTCGCGAGCGTAATCCAGGAAATCGGTAATGATTTGATTTAATCGCTGCGATTCACGCGTCACGATCTGCACCAGTTTCTTGTCGTCCTCATCCAGGGGAGCCAGTCGGGCCAGCTCTTTCAGCGCCCCGGACATGGCCGTGAGCGGCTGGCGGATTTCGTGGGCAATCCCGGCGGAGAGCCGGCCCAGCGCCGCCATGCGATCCTTCGTGGCAATTTCTGATTCGAGTCTCTTCAGTTCGGTCAAGTCCTGGAAATTGAAGACGTATCCGGTGGTTTCTTTCTGGCCCGAGCGAAGTGGCGAAACGGAAAGTCCCAGATAGAGTGTCGCTCCGGAAGGTGTTTTGAATTCGGCTTCCAGTCGAGCTACGGATTCGCTGGCTACATCGCCGCTCGCGATATTCCAGAACGTGGAAAACATCTCGTGAACATCTCGGCCTCGCACCGATTCTGAAGAACAACCTGTAATATCGGCGCCCGCGCGATTCAGCAGCAGAACGCGTCCGGCGAGATCTGTGATCAGGAGTCCCCCACGCATGGATTGCAAAATATCTTCGTTAAACGTCTGGAGGTCTTTCAGCTCCTCGCGCTTTTCTTCCAGCTCCACTCCCTTGCGGCGCAAGCTCTGTGTCAGAAGAGTGGCGAGATAGGCCACGGCAAGAAAGGCGAAGAGGTTGATGATGATCCAGGATTGCAAAGCCCGGCTGCCCGGCATCGCGGCTGAAGTGCGCGGAATGAGCCCGTAAAATGCGAGTTCCACCAGCGCGCCCAGCAGCACGAAGCTTCCGCCCGCGGCTAGGTACGCCCCGTGCCGCGAGAAAAGCATGCTGGCCATCAAAATGGCGAGCAAATAAAGCGGAACAAAATAGCTCTCGTGCTCCCCCGTTGAATACACAAGCCCGGTGATGAGCAGGAGGTCGCAGATCACCTGCAGCGGAGCCAACCAGGCCACGCTCCCGAGCGTGCGCACCAGAAGCATGTCCAGCGTCGCGAGAACGAACCAAATCACGATGACGGGAACAAAAAATCTTGCGTTGAGCGGCTGCGCGGTTAGCTGGTGAACCGTCAGGACGATTCCCAGCACCAGAGCGAGAATCACATATCGGACTCGCCCCAGCCACGCCAGCCATTCGATTTGATTGTGTGCCAGTTCCACCAGTTCCCTGCCCTTATGCATCGCCGCCGTTCGCCGGAGCCCCGGCCTTTCCAATGAACCGGCGCTCCGGAGAACAACTTCTTCTTCGGACAAACATCCCAATCAGATTTAGTGACCTCCGCCGGCGAGCTGCCCGATCAGCGAAAAGAGTGGGAGGTACATCGAAATCACGATGCCGCCCACCACTACTCCCAAGAACACGATCATCACCGGCTCCAGGGCCGTGAGCAGGTCTTTTACGGCCGCGTCTACTTCTTCTTCGTAGAAATCGGCGATTTTCGCCAGCATCGCGTCCATAGCTCCGGTCTGTTCGCCCACGCCAATCATCTGCGTGACCATGCCCGGAAACACTTCCGTGTCCTTCAATGGCTCAACCAGAGACCTCCCAGCTTCCACCGCCTTGCGCGTTTTGAGGATGGCGCTTTCCACCACCGCGTTACCTGCTGTGCGCGCGGTGATGTCCAGCCCTTCGAGAATCGGCACGCCGCTTGAAATCAGCGTCCCCAGTGTGCGGCTGAATCGCGCTACCGCGATTTTGCGCATCAGGATGCCGAGCACCGGCAGTTTTAGAATGACCGCGTCCAAAACCATGCGTCCTTTGGGCGTGCCGTACCACACCTTGAGGCCGATCACGATCCCGATAACCAGCGCCAGGAGCAATCCGCCGTAAATGCTGCCGATCAGATTGCTGAGCCCAATGACGATGCGCGTCGGCAGCGGAAGCTCAGCCCCCAGTCCGTTGAACAGCGTCACGAAGATGGGCACGACCTTCCACAACAACAGCGCGATGACTCCCGCAGCGATGCTGAGCACCGAGATCGGGTAAATCATCGCGGACTTAACGGCACGCTTCAGCTTTACGTTCTTCTCGATGTACGTGGAAAGCCGCTGCAGAATGGTATCCAGAATACCGCCCGTTTCGCCCGCTTCCACCATGTTGTAGTACAGCGGGTCGAACACTTTTTCGAATCCGCGCATGGCGCCTGAAAGCGTCGAGCCACCCTCCACAGATCCGCGCACTCCGGTCAGAATTTTCTGGAACGTCTTGTTGTCCTGCTGGCCGGCCAAGATCTCCAGGCACTGCACCAGCGGCAATCCGGCGTCGATCATCACCGAGAATTGCCGGGTGAAGACGGCCAGTTCTTTGCTGGTCACGCCCCCGCCGAAGGTAGGAAAAGCGAATTCTTTTCCCTTCTCCGACACTTTGGAAACGTTGATTTGCTCGCGGCGCAGCAGGTTCGCCAGTTCAGCTTTGCTCTGTGCCGCGCGTTCTCCGGAGACCGAAGTCCCCGCGCGATTGACGCCCTTGTAGGTATATACAGGCATGGCCTCTCTCCTTTTCGATTTTCTTTCCTAACGCCGCACCGGTGCTTTGCCCGGTGATTGCGGTGAAACGACTCCCCGGTTGATCAAATCCTGTAATTCATCGGCATGCGACGATCGCCCCATCGCCATTTCCAGCGTAACTTGCTTTTGGAAATAGGCGTTCGCCAGACCCTGGTTGAATGTCTGCATTCCGGTCTGCGCCGTGCCCGTCTGCATCGCGGAATAAATCTGGTGGATCTTGTCCTCGCGGATCAGGTTGCGTATGGCTGCCGTGGGCACCAGTACCTCCATCACCATCACGCGGCCGCGTCCGTCCGTCCGTGGCAGCAATGCCTGGCAAAGGATTCCCTCCAGCACCAGCGAAAGCTGCGCGCGCACCTGCGGTTGCTGGTGCGCGGGAAAGACGTCCACGATGCGATTGATCGTTGAACTTGCGGAGTTCGTATGCAGCGTGGCGAACGTAAGGTGGCCCGTCTCGGCGATGCGCAGCGCCGATTCGATGGTTTCCAGGTCTCGCATTTCCCCGATCAGGACCACGTCGGGGTCTTCGCGCAACGCCGCGCGCAGCGAATTCGCGAAAGAATGTGTGTCGGAATGCACTTCGCGCTGGTTCACCAGGCACTTCTTGTGGTTGTGCAGGAATTCGATGGGGTCTTCGATGGTGACGATGTGTTCCTCGCGCTCGACGTTGATCTTGTCGATCATCGCCGCCAGCGTCGTCGATTTCCCCGATCCGGTCGGCCCGGTCACCAGCACCAGCCCTCGCGGCTTTTCGCACAGTCCCTTGATCACTTGCGGCAGACCCAGCGCGTCGAAATTCTTGATCTCCCAGGGAATCGTGCGGAAGACCGCGGAGACCGCGCCTCGCTGGTGAAAAATATTTCCGCGGAAGCGCGCCAGATTTTTCAGGCCGAACGAGAAGTCGAGCTCCAGATTCTCTTCCAGCCGGTGCTTCTGTGCGTCGGTGAGCACGCTGTACGCCAGCGCTTTCGTATCCGCTGCGGTCAGCGGCGGCATGTCCAGCGGCCGCAGCTTGCCGTGCACGCGCACCCGCGGCGCGCTGTTGGTGGAGAGGTGCAAGTCGCTCCCTCCCAGCTCGATCATCTTTTTCAGCAGTTCGCTTAAAGTGATTCCCGGCATGTTCTCCTCCTCTAAAGCACCGTCTCGCGCAGCACTTCTTCGAGAGTGGCCACTCCCGCCGCAATTTTCAGCAGGCCGCTGCGCCGCAGCGAAATCATCCCGTTGTCAATCGCCTTCTTCCGCAGTTCCAGCGCTGAGGCGCCCACTAGAATCAGTTCGCGCAACTCGTCGTTGATTTCCATCACCTCGTATAAGCCGACGCGTCCTTTGTAGCCCGTGTTGCTGCACGTCGCGCAGCCGCGTCCGTGACACGCCTGAACATTCGTCGCTTCCTCCGGCAGATAACCCGCGTCCAAGAGCGCCTGTTGCGGAATCGGCAGAGGCTCTTTGCATCCCGCGCAGATTCGCCGGACCAGTCGTTGCGCGCAAATCAGGTTCACCGAAGTCGCCACCAGAAACGGCTCGATGCCCATGTTCATCAATCGGCTGATCGTCGAAGGCGCGTCGTTCGTGTGCAGAGTGGAAAGCACCAGGTGTCCCGTCAGCGCGGCTTTCACGGCGATTTCCGCCGTCTCGAAATCGCGGATCTCGCCGACGAGAATGATGTTGGGGTCTTGTCGCAGGAACGCGCGAAGCGCGGAGGAGAAATTCAGTCCGATTTGCTCCTTCATCTGTACCTGATTGACTCCCGGAAGCTGGAATTCCACCGGGTCTTCGGCAGTCATGATGTTGGTGTCGAGGGTGTTCAGCCGCGACACGGAGGAATACAGCGTGTTGGTTTTTCCCGACCCTGTCGGCCCCGTCACCAGCACCATCCCATAGGGCTTCAGAATTTGCCTCTCGAACTTTTCCAGTGATTCCGGCTCGAATCCCAGTTTGGTCATGTCCAGACGGAGATTCTCTTTATCGAGCAGGCGGAGAACTATTTTTTCACCGAAGAGCGTGGGCACCGTTGAAACACGGAAGTCCAGTTCGCGGCGCTTCCCATCCTTCGCATACTTAATCATGATCCGGCCGTCCTGCGGCAGACGCTTTTCGCTGATGTCCAGCTTGGCCATGATCTTGATGCGGCTGCTGATGGCGTCTTTCAGTTTCAGAGGCGGCGCCATCACGTTTTGCAGCACGCCGTCAATGCGAAAGCGCACGCGCAGCTCTTTCTCATACGGTTCCACGTGGATATCGCTTGCCCCGCGTTTCACCGCGTCCGTAAGCACCAGGTTCACAAGCTTGATGATCGGAGCTTCTTCTGCTGCCTTCTCGAGCGCAGCGAGATCCATCTCCGCGTCTTCTGCCTGCAGTTCCAGGTCGGCTTCCTCGCCGGCCAGCTCCTTCATTACGCTGTCGAGTTCTTCTACGCTTTCCACTTCGCCGTAAAACTTCCCAATGGCTTCGGTGATGGCCGCTTCGGAAGCCACCACGGGCTCCACGTTGAATCCGGTCATGAACTTGATGTCGTCCATGGCGAAGACGTTCGTGGGGTCTGTCATGGCGATCGTGAGCGTGGAGCCCACGCGCGAGAGCGGCACAATTTGGTAGCGGATGGCAGTGTCCTGCGGCACCAGCTTGATCACCGCTGGATCTACCTCATAAAACTTCAGGTTGATGGAAGGAACGCCATACTGCCGCGAGAGCACCGCGGTGATGTCTTCGTCACTGACTAAACCCAGTTTCACCAGACAGGTACCCAGCTTCCCCGAATGCTGTTTCTGGTAGTCGAGCGCCTGCTTCAATTGCTGGGCAGAGACCAGCCCGTCTTTGACCAGTATTTCACCGAGGCGGGACGACATTCCACACTCCGAGCGCGCTGTTTTGCGCCGCTTGTCGCAAGCTAGCATGTAGGTGGTACTAGAACCAGCCCTTAGAGCCCTCCGCTTGGTGTATCTGCTAATCCCTGTACGGAGGTACAGTCGTGGCCAATTGACCACACTCACCTCTTGATTTGACATTCTTTGGCTGCTATCTTGCCAAAAAGTGTCTTTATTCTCCCAATTCGCTGGCGCTGCACTTCCCCATAAAGCTTCCGGAGACGTGTATGCGCATGCCGCGAAGATTCCACCGCTCGATGCTTACTTCAAGGTCTTGCTTGATTCGCTTGGGCCGCAACATTGGTGGCCGGGCCGGACGCCATTTGAGGTCCTTGTGGGAGCCATCCTCACTCAGAGCACCGCATGGACGAACGTCGAAAAGGCCATCCTGAATCTGCGCCGGGAGAAACTGCTCACGCCGCTTGCCATCGAGAAAGTGTCATTCTCCCGATTGGCGCGCCTGGTTCGTCCATCCGGTTACTTCAGACAAAAAGCCAGGAAGTTAAAAGCGTTCGTGCGCTTTCTGCGCAAGCAGTACGGTGGCTCGCTTAACAGGATGTTCCGCACGCCGACGCCGGAACTTCGTGAAAAATTGCTTGCCGTGCACGGCATCGGCCCCGAGACTGCAGATTCCATTCTGCTCTACGCCGGAGGGCGCCCGGTTTTCGTCATCGACGCTTACACGAAGCGCGTGCTGGCGCGGCATGGCTGGGTAAGCGAGAATGCTCGGTACAATGAAATGCGTGAGTTCTTTGAGCGGAATCTTTCGCCGGACGCGGCGCGGTACAATGAGTTCCATGCGCTCCTCGTGCAAGTGGGAAAAAACTGGTGCCGCCCGCGCGAACCGAAGTGTCGTGAATGTCCGCTTGAGCCATTCTTGAAGGAGGGATGTTGAACGCGCCGCGCAAAAATCGCGCGTGGATGATCTTCGGTGCGCTGGCGGTGACGCTGCTGGCTGCGGCGATTTTTACGCTCGGCTCGCTCAATGTTCCGTTCAAGCCATCGCGGGCCAGCGATGCCGTCGTCCTATTCGCGCTGTCGGCGTTCATTTTTCTCGCCTTCATCATCTTCAGTCTCGTGCTGACGCGTAGCCTGCTGCGGCTATTGGCTGAGCGCCGCGCCGGCCAGATGGGCGCGCGGTTCAAAACTAAAATGGTTCTTGGGGCCATGGGGATTTCCCTGCTGCCCGTCGCTTTCTTGTTTTTCGTGAGCTATCAGCTCATGAATCGCACGCTCGGCAAATGGTTTCCCCTCCCTCTCGAAATCGCCACCCAGCAATCGAAAGCTCTGCAGGATGATATGCGCGGGCAATCCGCGGAACGACTGAATTCCATCGCCCGCTCTGCGACTGCCCCCGTTTCCCGCACGCGCGGTTTGCCGGATGCCAGGAAGGCCGTTGAGAATGCTCGGGTGCTCGGCGCCGAAGACTCTTGGGCCATGGATGCCTCCGGGAAGCCCAGCGTCTACGCGATCGCAGGTTTCAAATTTCCGGACGCAACTCCTGCTTGGAAAGATTTGCCGGAGACGCGCGCGCGTCTCGCGCCCCGGAAACTCAGACCCCTCGATCATGGGATTTCGGTCTGGGAAAAAGAAAATTGTCTCTTCATGGCCGTTGAAACGCCCGTGCGTGATGGGATCCTGGTAGTGGGGCGAATGCTTCCCGACGATTTTCTGGTGCGCACTCAGATCATTGAAGATCAGACTAACGAATACACGCAACAGAGCGAGCATCTCCGCGCGTTGAAGAACGAAATGTTGCTGTCCTTGTCTCTCGTTACCCTCGTCTTGCTTTTTTGCGCAACATGGATGGCGCTGTTTCTCTCCAAACAGGTGACCGTGCCGATTCAGGCGCTGGCACAGGCGACCGAGGAAATTGCGCGCGGCAATCTGGATTATCGCGTCACAGTGCAAGCGCAGGATGAGCTGGGCACGCTGGTCGCATCTTTCAATCAAATGACCAGCCAGCTCGGCGAAGGCCACCGTCAAATCAACGATTTCACCCGCAGCCTGCAACTCGCCGTCGAAGAATTGGAGCGCCGCCGGAAACTCACGGAAGCGATTCTCGAAAGCATTCCCACTGGCGTGCTTTCGCTCGATTCGAGCGGTGAAATCATTCGCACCAATTCAGCGGCGGTGAAAATGTTCGGAGATGCCGCGCGCGACGCACGGGCCCTTGAAAATATTGCCGGGGCGGAGACGGCGCGCGAAATTCTGCAGCTCATGCGGAAATCCCTGCGCATGGGCGCAGCGTCGCGCGAGCTGGAAATTCCCGTGGGCGGAAGGCTGATGCACGCGGCGGTGACGGTCAGCTCGCTCGGCCCGCGCAGTGCGAATCCCGGATTTGTCGTGGTGATTGACGACGTCACCGAAGTGCTCCGTGCGCAAAAAGCCGCCGCGTGGCAGGAAGTAGCGCAACGCATCGCGCACGAGATCAAGAACCCGCTCACGCCGATTCAACTTTCCGCGCAGCGGTTGCGCCGGCATCTCGAACGCTCGACGGCGGGTCGCGCCGGCAGTGCGCGCACGGATTTTGAATCCGTTGTTGCCGAATGTGCCAGCCTCATCGAGCGCGAAGTCATGACCCTTAAGACGTTGGTGGACGAGTTTTCGCAATTCGCGCGCTTCCCTGCCGCCAAGCTTTCGCCCGCGGATCCCAACGCCATCGTTTCGAGCGCGCTCGAAATCTTTCGCGGGCGCCTCGAAGGCATCCAGCTCGAAAAGAATCTCGCCGCCTCGCTTCCGGCGGTGAAAGCCGATGCCGAATTGCTGCGTCGCGTGGTGGTGAACTTGATCGATAACGCCGCGGATGCCATGGAAGGTGCGAAGCTGCGCGTCCTGCGCGTCGTCACGCGCGCGGACCGCGAACGCGACAGCGTGGAAATCGAGATCGCCGATAGCGGCCACGGGATTTCGCCCGAGGACAAGGACAAACTCTTTTTCCCGCACTTTTCGACCAAGGATCGCGGAACCGGGCTGGGGCTTGCAATCGCCAGCCGCATTGTCGCGGAGCACAATGGCGCGCTGCGCGTCGAAGACAATTTGCCTTGTGGCGCGCGCTTTGTGATTCGTTTGCCCGCGGCCGAAGTCGCCGTCGTTTCCGCGGAACCGAGGTAGCGGAGAATTATGCCAGCTTCCATTTTGGTGGTTGACGACGAAAGCGGAATCCGCGAATCCCTCTCCGCGCTGCTGCGCGAAGAGGGCTACCAGGTGGATACCGCGCCTTCGGGTGAGGCGTGCCTCGAAGCCGTGGAGCGCAAGCCCTACCAGCTCGTACTCCTCGATGTTTGGCTGGAAAAAATGGACGGCATGGAAACTCTCGAGCGCATTCAGGCGCGTCCCGAAGCTCCCATGGTGGTGATGATTTCCGGTCACGGCAACATTGAAACCGCCGTGCGCGCAACGAAGCTTGGCGCATTCGACTTTGTCGAAAAGCCGCTCTCGCTCGAGAAAACCGCCCTTGTGGTGAAGAACGCCATCGAACAATTGCGCCTCGAGGATGAAAACCGCCGACTGCGCGGAGAGCTCGGCGAGCGAACGCAGATTCTGGGCGATAGCGTCCCCATGAAAGCCCTTCGCCAGCAAATTGCGCTCACCGCGCCGACCACCGGTCGCGTCCTGATTTACGGCGAAAGCGGGACGGGCAAGGAGTTAATCGCGCGCGCCATCCACGCGCAAAGCCCGCGCGCAGAGATGGCCTTTGTGGAGGTCAATTGCGCGGCGATTCCCGAGGAGCTGATCGAATCCGAACTCTTTGGCCATCGCAAGGGCAGTTTTACGGGAGCGAACGAGGACAAGACCGGAAAATTCCAGCGCGCCGATGGCGGCACTATTTTTCTCGACGAAGTCGGCGACATGACGCTCAAAACGCAATCCAAGGTGCTGCGCGTGCTCGAAGAGCAGCGCTTTGAACCCCTCGGCTGGCAGGAACCTGTGCAGGTGAATGTGCGCGTCATCGCCGCAACCAACAAACTGCTTGAGGAAGAAATCGAGCAGGGCCGCTTCCGCGAAGATCTTTTCTACCGCTTGAACGTGATTCCATTCAATGTCCCGCCTTTGCGCGAGCGCACCGAAGACCTTCCCATCCTCGCAAAGCATTTCCTCGAAGAATTCAGCCGTGCGTACGGCAAGAAATTGCGCGAGCTGAGCCCCTCGGCGCTGGAAGTGCTGCAGAACTACCCGTGGCCCGGAAATATCCGCGAGCTGAAAAATTTGATCGAGCGTCTGGTGATCATCTGTCCCGCGCAGCGCATCGAGCCGCATCATCTGCCGCCGGAAATTTTCCGCGGCTGGCCGCGCTCGCCGCAGCAGGCTTTTTCCACGCTGCAGGATGCCCGCGATTCCTACGAGCGCGAATTCATTCTGCGCAAGCTCGAGGAGCATCACTGGAACATGACGCGCGCCGCCTTGGCACTGGGACTCGAGCGCAGCCACCTCTACCGCAAAATGAAAACCCTCGGCATCCCGCCCACGAAGGCCTAGCTTTCCCCTTCGTCTTCCGCTCCTTCGGCCATCTCCTCGAGCTGGCGCCGCCAATCAAGCCGCCGGATAACCGCCGGATCCTCGCGCCAGTTGGGGAGTACTTTGACGATCAGCTCCAGAAAAACTTTTGCGCCCAGCAAAGTTTCCAGTTCGTGGCGCGCTTCACTGCCGATTTTTTTCATCATCGCGCCGGCCTTGCCGATCAGAATTCCCTTCTGCCCTTCGCGTTCCACATGAAGCGTGGCACGGATGCGAATCAGCTTGTCGCTCTCCTCGAAATTCTCGGTGAAGACGGCGATGGCGTAGGGAATTTCCTCGCGCGTCGCGCGGATCGCTTTTTCGCGGATGATTTCCGCGGCCAGAAACCGCTCCGGCTGGTCTGTGTATTGATCCGGCGGGAAGAACGGCGGATTTTCCGGTAATCGCGAAATCCATCCGCGGCTCAACTCCTCCAGTCCCCGCGATTTCAAACCGGATATGGGATAAATCTCCGCGAAGTCGCGCTGCTTGCTGTAGAAATCCATCAGCGGAAGCAGCTTCGGTTTTTCGATGCGGTCGATTTTGTTCAACAGCAGGAAAACGGGGCCGTCGAAGCGTTTGGTCCAGCGCAGCGCGGCCTCGTCGTCGCGGCCAAAGCGCTGCGTCGCGTCTACCACGAGTGAAAGTACGTCGATGCCGTCGAGCGCTTCCGTAATTTCCTGCGTCATCCGGCGATCGAGCGCCGACCCGCCGCGGTGCAGGCCGGGCGTATCGAGCAGGACGATCTGCGCGTCGGGCTGGTTGAGAATCCCCTGAATGCGGTTGCGCGTGGTTTGCGGCTTGGACGTGACGATGGAAACCTTGCGGCCCACCAGCGAATTTACCAGCGTCGATTTTCCGGAGTTCGGCCGGCCGATGATGGCTACGTATCCCGAGCGAAATGGCATGGCGGCCAGAATATTACGACGCCGCTCTGCCGAATGCAGCCGCGAATCCGCTTCCGGCGATCCGCGATGATCTCGGGGCAAGATCTTCGGATAGTTTTTGCAGGTTTTGAGGCGGAATTCGAGTCGAAAAACCTGAAAAGTTAACTTGGCGTTTTGTCTCGATTAGAGTGGAGTCCGGCCCTTTGTTTTCAATCACTTGCGAGATTTCTGTTTCGTGGTGTGTTGCGGGCAGAATTTGCTGGTTTTGGAGCGTGGGAGGAAACGCAGGGGTGGAAGCATCGATAGGCGGCAAGCTGCTATTCGGTTTATAGGAGGCAGTCGGAGTCGAGTGGGAGGAAGACTGGGACAAAATGGTTCTTGGTTCGAATGAGATCTTGGAAGCCATGAGACAAGGGTACGTATGTGGCATGATGTCGTTAAGATTTTGAGGCGCGGCTCTTATTCGTTCATCGCATTATATCATGGCGTTCAATCAGAGTGGGAGATCCCTGTTCATGGGGCGATGCGTTGGGGAGCACAGAGCGGACCAGGGGAGCCTGATGACAAATTCGCGCTCGCAGAGTCCTATTGATCAGGAGTGGAGGATGAGGAAGGCGAGGGGAGAGCGACGAGGTCGAGGAAAAGGGATTGCTTCTCGGTGAGTTCGATGTCTTTGCCCTTGCCTTCGACGGTCTTTAGGAAATCGGGATCCTGCCACATGCCGCCTTCGATGTCCTGCCACGCGAAAGCGGAGTATTTTCCGGGCGGGACGCCGCGGAAAACGAAGCGGCCGTACTGGTCGGTTGCCGCGTTCTGGAAAAGCTCCGCACGATTGCGAAATGATTTTTCCGGAACCAGCACGACGGTGGCGCCTGTGGCGGGCAGGCCGTCGTCTTTCGTGACTGAGCCGTTCACGGTGGCCGTGTTTGCGCTGTACACAATTTCGAGGGTTGAGGACGAGCTACCCGAGCCGACGGATAACTCATTGGAAAGCACGTCCAAACTGCCGAAGCGAGCCGATTTTGTGTAACAGAGTTTGCAAGAAGACTGCACAAGGAGCTCATAGCTCCCCGCGGCGACGTCTTCGATCGTGAAGGAACCGTCGGCGTGGACCTCTGCGGATTTCCAATCGCTGAAGTTGACTTCCCTAGTGTAGAGATGCACGCGGAGATCGGAGTTGCCCTCGCTGGTATTGCCCTCCGGCACCACTCTGCCCGCGATATTAATTCCCCGGGAGATGATGAGTTGCAACCCTTCCACGTCCGTGTTGGTAACGTCCACATCTTGATGAGCGAAGTGCTGCTTGGTCTGATCAATCCATATGGCGGTGACGCTATACGAGCCAGGGGTGATGCCGGGAATATCAAAGTTGCCATCTACTCCGGTCACCAGAGCCTGACGGATTCCTCCGACGGAGTAATCCTGCTTGGCTTTCGGTACAGCAACGATAATTACGGCCCGCGGCGGCTGGCCTGTGATGGAATTTGTGACCTTTCCTCGAATATGAAAGACGGGAGTTGGAAAGAGGGAGAAGTCGACCGACGAAACTTCGTCGCCAGACTTGACCTGGATGACAGCGGCTGCGCCGACGTCACTTGTTCCCGGGTAATAGGTTGGCGCGTATCCGCTGTCCTGCGAGGCCAGCGCCGTAGCAACGCGATTTGCGGATCGGAATGACTCGTCCGACTCTTGGTAAGTGGCGCTGACGTAAAAACGTCCCGGAGGCAGGCCAAACAAGCGATATTCACCCAAGTCGTTGGTCGTGGCAGATTCCATTTCCAGGACAGTAGGCTTGCCCTCAAGATAGAGTTTGCGGAGGGCGTGGACGGAGGCCGCGGGAACAGGTTCTCCATCTTCATCCGTGATGTGGCCGGAGATAACTGCGGAACGGTTCATGCGGAAGAGGAGATCTTCCATTTTCTGGCCAGGAGCCAGAGTGAGAGTTGCTCCAGGGCTCTCCGGTGAGTTCTGGCCGTAACTCAGGTTGACAAATCCGGCGCGTTCGATTTCGAGGTGATAGCTGCCCGGCGGGATCTTGTCTATTTGAAAGTGGCCGGATACGTCCGTGGTGGCAGTGAAAGGATGCGATTCGGATTCGGCGCTCTGTAGAGCAACATGGGCCTTCTTGAGGGGTGCTTTCGTGTCGGCACGAACCACGGTGCCGGCAATGGAGCAGAGCTTTGCGTCGGGGGTTTGCGCGGCGTTCGCGGGCAAAGTTTGTTGTGCGTGCAAAGAAAGTGCGAGGAAGAATGCGGCGAGGAGAAGACAAGGGCGCATGGCAGGTTGTTCCTCGTCAAGTATCTTATCGCAAGCGATAAATGGGAGCGATAGCGAACGCAGGAAAAGTCAAAATCACCACGCGCAGGAACGGCATGCGGGGCACCAAGGAAGATTGCAAGACTGCACCCTTCGAAAACAAAGGGTGCGGCACCCACGGTCTGAAACGAGAAGCCCCGCCCTTTACTTCGCGAAGGATGGTGCGCACGGCATCTCAGGCAGAGGGGGCTGCGGCGGCTTGGGATTCGGGGCGGCGGCGGGCGCGGAGGCGGAGAACTTTGCGCTGGTTGGCCTCGAGGACTTCGAAGCGCAGGCCATCGAAGTCGATGACTTCGCCGGCGGCGGGGACGTGCCCCGCAACGGAATTGAGAAGTCCCGCGACGGTGGTGGCGCCGGATTCCTGCGGGGTATCCTGAAGCTCGACGCCGAATAGCTCCTGAATTTTTTCGAGCGAGACGCTGCCGCGGAGAATCATGTCGCCGGAGCCGGCTTCGCGGACCACGTCGGGGGAAGGGGCGCGATCTTCTTCGCCGATTTCGCCGACGATTTCCTCGACGAGATCCTCGGTGGTGACGATTCCGGCGGTCGAGCCGTATTCATCCACAACCACGGCGAGCTGCTGATTCTTGCGCTGCATTTCCTTGAGCAACTCGGAGCCGAATTTCGTTTCTGGGACGAACAGCGCAGGACGAACCAGCTCGCGGACCTTGCGGTGTGCCGCGTCGCGCTCCGGGACTTCGAGGATGTCGCGAGCGACGACGATGCCGATGATTTGGTCGAGCGAAGATTCAAAAACGGGCAGTCGCGAAAACTTCTTTTCGACGAGGAGGCGGCGCAGCTCTTCGAGATTGGCGTCGGCGGAGATGCCCACGACGTCCGGGCGCGGGGTCATGACTTCGCGGACGCGCTTATCGCTGAATTCGACGACCTGCTCGATGAGGCGGGCTTCATCCTGCTCGATGATGCCCTCCTCGGTGGCGGCTTCGACGAAGTCCTCGAGGGCCTGCTGCTCGGCTTCAGCTTTCCCGCCTTCTTCCTCTTCGGAGATGTGCAGCACGGAAATGAAAAATCCCAGCAGTGCGTGTACGGGCCAGGCAATCCACACAAACACGCGAATCACGGGCACCAGAGGAATGAGCCAGCGGCCAGAGGTTCGCGCGAGGAGCAGGTGGGGCAACAGCTGCATGGCGAGGACGACTTCGGCGCCCAAAAAGAAAATCAGCTCGGCAAGGGACTGGCCGACTTCGGGAACGAAGAAGAGCACGCCGCGCGCCGTGGCGACCGCTACGAGGACGAGCCAGAGCCGCGAGAGCAGGCTGAAAACCAAATTGGCGCGGCGGCGTTCGAGCTTGAAGCGCGGCTCGATTTCCGCTTCGAAGACTTCGAGATGATCGTGAATGCGGCCGGTGGAGACGCGGCCAAGCTCGCGGAAGACGCGGTCAAGATAGGAAAAAACGAGCAGGCCGGCGGTGAGGACGATGACTCCGAGAGTGTAGAGTGCGAGTGGCATGGCTCAGGTCAGCGCGAGTTTGCGGCGGAGGCGCTTCTCGTAGCGCTCCATTTCACCACGATCGGATTCGTGATCGTAGCCCATCAGGTGGAGAACGCCGTGGAGAATCAGGAGGCGCAACTCGGAATCGAGCGTGCGGCCGATGCGCCGGGAATTCTTCCGGGCGACGGCAGGGGCGATGGCGATATCGCCCCAGTAGCCATTGGAAGCGACAGAGCGAGGATACCGTTGGCTGCCGAACTGCGAGCGCGTGCCGTCCTCATGCGCAGGAAACGAAAGAACGTCCGTGGCGCGGTTCTTCCCGCGGTAGAGGCGATTCCAGCGGGCGATCTGGCGGTCGCTAACAAGACAGATGCTGACAGCTTCGGCGGGAGCTCCGAGAAGTCGGCGCAGGCGTTCGAGAAAACGCTCGAGTTCCTCGAGAGGGACACGCACGGCGCGCTGCTGGTTGAGAATCATGGCAGGAGATTAGTTCCGGCGACCGCGCC
This sequence comes from Candidatus Acidiferrales bacterium, assembly GCA_050747245.1. Classification (GTDB taxonomy): domain Bacteria; phylum Acidobacteriota; class Terriglobia; order Acidiferrales; family UBA7541; genus JBOGNO01. Next base: position 169,735 of record JBOGNO010000009.1, on the reverse strand, counting down.
GGCCATTTTCCGCCGTGGAATTGGCGGCGGAAAATTCGTCATAGGCCTTGATGATGCGCTGAACAAGGCTGTGACGAACCACGTCGCGCTCATCGAAATAAATCAGCTCGATGCCTTCGATATTTCCGACGACTTCGATGGCTTCGACCAGACCGGAGCGGCGCTCGCTGGGCAAATCAATCTGGGTGATGTCTCCGGTGATCACCGCCTTGGAATTAAAACCGAGGCGAGTGAGAAACATTTTCATTTGTTCGCTCGTGGTGTTTTGGGCTTCATCGAGGATCACAAACGAATCGTTCAGTGTGCGGCCGCGCATGAAAGCCAGCGGGGCGACTTCGATGATGCCCTTTTCAAGGTAGCGCTCGAGCTTGTCGGGTTCGAGCAAGGCGTAGAGCGAGTCGTAGAGCGGACGCATGTAAGGGTCCACCTTTTCCTGTACCGTGCCGGGGAGAAAGCCCAGGCGTTCGCCCGCTTCAACGGCCGGACGGGCGAGGATGATGCGGTCCACATGCTTCGAGAGCAATGCGGAGACGGCCATGGCCACGGCAAGATAGGTCTTACCCGTGCCGCCCGGGCCGACAGCGAACACCATATCGTGTGTTTCGATGGCTTCGAGGTAGCGAAGCTGGTTGGGGCTCTTGGGCGTAACCGTTTTTTTGCCAAACATGCGCAATTGAGAATGAACGACCGTCTCGCGGACGGATAGTTCCGGCTCGCGCGTGGCGAGATGAATGAGGGATTTCACTTCCCCGCTCGAGATCGAGCGACCTTCGCGGATGAGTTGCGCGTACTCATCGAAAAAGCGTGCGGCGCGCTGGACCTGCGCGGGGTCGCCAGAAATTTCGAGATGGCTGTCGTGCAATTCCGTAGTGACGTGCAGCGACGATTCGAGGAGCTTTAGATTTTCGTCGAGCGTGCCAAAGAGTTCGGCGACGCCCCCGGTTAATCGAACGGTCTGTTTCATCAAGACTGGCAGCGATTCATGGCGTGGCGAGAAAACGCAAATTGCACACGATTAGGTTAGCTCAGGGCGGCGCCGCGGTCAAGACGCCTGATACAAGAGTTGAAGATTCAGATACTTACAGAGTTCTGGCCGCTAAGAGACGGAGGTCAAGGGAGACCGCCGGCCAGGTCGAAACCTGTTCGCAGAGAGAAAATTGACTCGCGGAAGCGGGTCGGCTATTCTGGAGCACTGACAATCTGACGCCAAGGAGCTAGGAATGCCGCAGGGCACGCCCATCAAGCAGAAGAAGCGCTCGAAATCAGTGTTGAAGAATATTCGGCAGACGGAGCGGCGGACGATCATCAACCGGCAGAGCCGGACGCGAGTGCGTTCGTCGATCCGCGCGATGCGCGCGGCACTGGCTTCAGGAGATACCGCGGCGGCCGAAAAATTACTTTCGCCGACGTTTTCGGAAATGGACCGCGCAATACAGAAAAAGGTTCTCGCGAAGAACACGGCGAGTCGGTACAAGTCGCGGCTATCGCTGGCGCTCAATTCTTTGCGCGCGGCGAAGAAGGCCTAGTCTTTTCTACAAGCAGGAATCAGGACCCAGGCAGCAGATTCCTCATTCAGTTCAGGATGACCCACACAATACTCGGCAAATAATTCGCGGGGGCGAATACACAGGCTACGCGGCGGCGCCTTTTTTTTCTGGAGAAGTCAATTCCGCAACGAGAAATGCCATCATTGCGCGAGGATCGGGAATTCCGGATTTGAGGCGGCTATCCGCTTCGGCAAGGGTAACGATTCCGCGGAGAAGCGTATCGCGCGAAATTTTACGGCAGACCGAGAGAGTCAATTCCGCTGAGTCGCGGTACATGCCGAGAAGGCGAGCGGCTTCGAAAGATTGAATTCCCGCGGGAAGTTCCTGGGCCTCGAGCAACTTGCGAAACCTGTACGCGAGAGCGCCGACAATCATCGGCGGCGGCTCGCCATTGCGCAGGAGGGTATCGAGGAATGCGAGCGCGGCATCGCGGCGGCGCATGGCGAGCATGTCCGCAAGCTGCCAGACAGTGTACTGGCGCGCGGAGACGACGAGGGCTTCGACATCGGCAGCGGTGATGCGATGGCGGTCGCCGACATAGGTGGCCAGCTTTTCCAACTCCATGCGCATGCGGCCCATTTCACCGTTCAAGAGGCTGGAAAGTAGCGAGGCTGCTTCGCGATCGAATTCAGCGCCCAATTCCTTCGCTATCGTTACAGCCAATTCAGCGGCCGGCGCATCTCCGGCGTCCAATTGCACGACGAGGGCTTTTTTTTCGAGCAGCTTGAAAAGGCTGCGGCGCTTATCCATTTGCGCCGCTTCAATAAGCAGAATGGAAAAGGGCGCGGGATCGGCGAAATATTTTTCAAACGCTGCGACGACTTCTTTCGCAGCGCCCTCGTCGAGCTCTGCGAGCGCTTCGGCGTCCCTGAGGATGAGGACCTGGCAAGCAGAGAGCATAGGCAAGGTCTGCGCCCGTTGGAATATATCTTCCCAGCCGGAGTCCGCGGCGGAGAATTGTGCTACGGCCCATTCGCGTGCCGCCACAGGAACAAACCTCTCGACAACTTTCGTTCGGCAAAGTTCGCGCCAATAATAATCGGAACCCACGAGGGCCAGCGCGGGGACGGTCTTACCGCTCTCCAGCAGTTTTTCGAAACGCTTGAGGCTTTCGGCGGGCATCAGAATTTTTCCAGCATCCCGGCGACGAGCTTGGAAGCAAAATCGCGGGCCATACGTTCGAGAGCAGGATCCTGTTCCTCGAAGAAGCTGGCGGGGTCGGCGGAGATTTGGTACTCGTCGCGGAAAACGAAATTGTCGTTGGAGTATTCGGAGGCCTGAGACTCGCGATCGGTGAGTGTGACCTTGGCGTGAACGGCGACGAGGACCGTGGTCACCTGGCCGGTATTGGCGTCGAAGAGAACGGGACTGGTCTCGATGCCGGTAATTTCGCCGCGCAGGACGGCGTCCGCCGAGTCGGTATTCTGCACGAGGCGATATTTGGTGCGCGCCAGTAATTCGCGAATGACTGCCGAAGTTACGCGCTGCTCGATCCGGTAGCGCGAAGTGCGGTTGACGAATTGCGGGACGGCAATTGTCTTCCAATTCGCAGGGAGCTGCGCAGCGCGGCCGGCGACGTGATAGCCGCAACCGGCCGAGGCCAGGAGCGCTACAGCCGTCGCTGCAGCAAGGAGAAAAATACAAGCGCTTCGGGTGAGCCGGCTAACTCGCAAGGAGAGCCTCCGCAACTTGCACGGCATTGGTCACCGCGAAGCGCAGATTATCCACGCCGCCCCACAGCCAGAAAGCGTTTTCGACGCTCGCATCGCGCTCGATGCGCGCGAGCTGTATCTTGGACTCGCCCGCGAGGGTGACATTGTCAGGCTGAGGATCATCGGAGGCGACAAGCTGCACTCCGGCAGCGGCTAGAGCGGCATCGAGAGCTTCCACTTTAATGGCGGTAGGAAATTCCACGAATGCGGAGAAAAGAAAGCCGTAGAACGCGGGCGCGTGAAGCAACTGAATCGCGGGAACCGCACAGCGTCCGGCGAGAAAGTCTCTTGTATCCGCGACGATCTCCGCGCGGGACTCTTGGAGGCTGGGCCGACACTGCTCGCCGTATGCGGACAGAAGATTGAAAGCCACCTGCGCGCCGAAGACATCCTGCGAGGCGGGCTTAAGCGAGAGCAATTGCGCAGTCTGGGCTTCCAGCTCGTCCACGCCGGGCTGGCCACACTCGGACACGGGACGAAGGAAAAGTACCGTCATTCGCCGCGGAGAAAAATCGTGAAACGCCGCGCAAAGCGTGGCGCAGATTTGAACCGGCGGCGGGGGAGAAAGAAAGATGCGTGTCTCGCACGGGTGGGAGATATTCGCAGGTGGGAAAAATCTGTCGAGCGCGGGAATCCAGGCGATGGCAGCAGGTTCGCCGCGCAATCCGCCGGTGAGGTCAATTATTTTGGCGCCGGCGCGGATGGCGGCAGGCGCAAAAACGCGAGCGTCTTCGCGATTGCCCGCGAAGAAAACGAATTGCGCGCCATCGAAGCTCTGCTCATCGAAGGCGCGAACGACGGCAGGCTCTCCGCCCGCCTCCGTCAGCGTACCGGCGGCGATGCTTTCGTCGAGAAGGTCATAATCGGTAGCCGGGAAATGGCGGTCTTCGAAGACCTGTTTAAGTTCCCTGCCCCGAAGCGAGGAAGCACCAGCAATGACAACTTGGCAGGGCGCAGGGGCAGGGCGAGTGGACATTTCTCAAGCCGCCCTGGGAGTGCCGTGGCGGCGCAGAGCGCGAATAGCGTGGAGAACAATTCCCTGCACGACATAAAACGAAGAAATGAGGAGGAGCGTCACTTCGGAATTGATTACGATTGTGGCGATCAGGACAGCAATGAGGAGAATCGCGATGGAGTGATAGCGCTTTTGCAACTGCAGGCTTTTGAATGTCCAGTAGCGGGTCTTGCTGGGCATTAGAACCGCCAGGCCTAGAACCACGAGCAGCCACAGAAATGAAAAACGCCAGTCGGTGATGGGCGGCCAGCTGCGTACGAAGGCGTGCACGATGGCGGCTATAGTTGCGGCCGCGGCGGGAGCAGGAAGTCCGACGAAATAGCGCGGGCTTTCCGGGGCCATGCCCTGGATATTGAACCGCGCAAGTCGCCAGGCACAGCAGGCCACAAAAATGAAGCTGACAAGCCAGCCGAACTTGTAGGTAAAGTGCGCTTCCAGTGTGGCGATGGACAACATTCCGCGCGCGCCCCAGGCGAACGCGAGAAAAGCCGGGGCGATGCCGAAGCTGACAACATCGGCGAGGGAATCAAGCTCGCGGCCGAGTTCGGAGCTAGTGCGCGTGATGCGGGCGAGGGCGCCGTCGAAGGAATCGAAGAGAAAGGCAAAGCCAATGGCACGTGCTGCGTAATCGAGGTCCGTGGCGCCGCCTTTGAGCGTAGCCATGATTGCAAAGTAGCCGCAGAACAGATTTCCGACGGTGCACGCGCCCGGGAGCAGATAAATCCCGCGGCGCAGACGATGATTGCGCACCGGCAAGATGCGGCCTTTCTGCGGTTCCAGGCCCTCTAGTTGGAATTGTTCCATCGCGCCAGCACGCTCGAACCACCCGCGACATTTTGTCCCGGGCGAACCAGGATTTCCGCTTCCAGCGGAAGCCAAACATCCACGCGCGAGCCGAACCGTATCATGCCCACGCGCTCGCCGCGCACGACGCGCACGCCCGCTGACTTCCAAAAGAGCACGCGCCTAGCAATCCATCCGGCGATCTGCTTGAAGGCCATTTCGCCGGCCGGAGTGGCGATGCGGATCACGTTTTGCTCGTTTTCCGCCGAGGCTCGCGAACGCATAGCGGCGTAAAAACGGCCCTGCCGGTAGCTAACCTCGCGGATCTCGCCCGCGACCGGCGAACGATTGACGTGAACATTGAACACCGAAAGAAAAATGCTCACGCGGCGCCCCGGGCGAGCATCGAAAGCCTCCTGCACGACTTCCATGACGCGGCCATCGGCGGGCGAGACGACCAGCCCCGGTGCGTCCGGAATCGCCCGGTCCGGGTCACGGAAAAAGAAAAGGACAAAGAGGCCCAGGATAATCAAAACGCCCGCAGCCCAGGCCCATCGTGGAGTCGCGCCCAGCATCCCTCGCTCGCCGAGAAGGCAAAGCAGAAGCCCCAGCGCCAACGGCGGCACGGCAAATTTGTATCCGTCCTTCACCATCAGGAGAGAGCGAACTGCCTCCGGAAAGCCGATCCATTGTACGACAGTTTGACTCCGTCCGCGTGGGAAGCGGAGGAAGAAGTCAGCGGCCAGAAAGTTTGCGCAAATGTTCCGCGATTTTTCTTTCCATGGCGTCCTTGACGCGTAATTTCATTTTTTTCAGGGTGACTTCAAGTGCCAGGTCTTCCGAACTCAGGTAGGGTTGCTTCTGGAGTTGATCGAGTTGCGATTCGTACTGGAAGTGCTCCTGCGCCAGCTTCTGGTATTCCGCATCCTGGGCCATCAGGGAATTGCGAATTTCCTGAGCCGTGGTGGACATCCGTTCCCTCCGCATTGGAGTGCATAGTTACATGGACGGAAGCTATCACAAGGCGAGAACGAGACCAAGATGGAAGTTGCGGCGCGATGAAATTTGGGTCAAGGAGCGGTAACAGCGCTACGGACGAAGAGCAGCGCGCTTTCTACCGGAGATGTGTAATAGTTTAGCCGGATGCCGGAGCGATAGAAGCCGCAGGCTTCATAGAAGCGAATTGCAGCGTCATTCGATTCGCGAACTTCGAGGAAGATCTGCGAGAGGCCTGACGACATAGCTCGCGCCGTCGCGTGGGCCATGAGCTCGCGGCCCACACCTCTGCGGCGCGCCGATGGCACTACGGCGAGATTCAGAATTTCCATTTCGTCGGAAGCGACGCGGACGAAAACGAACCCCGCAGGACTGCCGGTTTCTTCGGCGATGAACCCCTGGGCGCCGTGCTCGAAAGTCTCCATGTAACCCTTTCGTGACCACTGAGCGGCGGCGGGGCAAAGCGCCTGCAGTGCCAGAACCGCCTCAAGATCGCCCGACTCCAAGGGCCGAATACTCACTTATCCTTCCAAAGTGGAACTGCGTCAGAGGTGCGGACATAACTGGCTTCAAGATGCAGGGCGTCCACGAGCTGGCCACGGCGCGCGCGGGAGAGTCCCAGCCTGCCAATCGCCGGAGAGAGAACGCTGGAGACTCTTTCGACGGGCACGAGCGCCAGCGCAGATTCCCTCCATGCCGCATCGATGAGCTCAGGAGTGGGTGAAATAAGCCGCACCGGCTCTCGGCCAGCTTCCTGCTCCGTAAGCTTAAGGAATTCGGTCGGCGGCATGACGCACTCATCTCCAATTCTGACGAGGCCAGCGTCGAGGGAGCGATAAAGAGCACCGTACACTTGGCTGCGGCGGGCGTCCAGAAAAGGTGCAATAAGGCCGGTCCCGATGCATGCTTCTGAGGCCACAGCTTCCAGTCCACTGACTGCAGCGATCGGTCGAGAATAAACCTCAGCCCATCCCTTCACGGCGGCCAGTCCAACGCGCAATCCGGTAAACGATCCGGGTCCGGCAGCGACCGCAAATAGTTCAATTTCACTGATTTGCAGATTTTGGTCACGAAGCAAGAAATCCAGGTGGCGAAACATTCGAGAGGAATAGTTCTCGCTGGAAGATGTCGCTACGACGCCAATGAGAAGTTCATCGCGCAAGACAGCAATGCTTCCCGAAGGGGTGGCAGTGTCTAGGGCCAGAATCAACATGGAAGCGATTATAGGGCAATCAAGCTGCCAACCCGGGAAAATTATTCTCCAGAGAATTCGGCCAACCTCTATATTTTCAGCGGAATAGCTTGACTCCAAGGGTGCAGTGTGCCTAAATATTAAACGGGCACTTCGAGGGGGGGATCCTAACCTATGGAATTCAAGCTAGGCGACAAGGTTGTCTATCCCAATCACGGTGTCGGGGTAATCGAACAAATCAGTTATGGCTATCTGAACGGCAAATCGGAACGCTACTTCATGCTGAAAATCATGTCGAGTGGGTTGAAGGTGATGGTGCCGCACTCCAATATCGAAAGCGTTGGGCTGCGTCCCGTCATCCGCTCGAAGGAAGCTGGCATGGTCCTGTCCTTCCTGGAAAAGGGCCGCTCGGCTTCGCATCATGATTGGAAGCATCGCTTCAAAGAGAATTCGGAGAGGATGCGCACAGGATCGCTCTTGGAAGTGGCGGCAGTCTTGAAGGGCCTCGTGGCTCTGAGCCGCACCAAGCCGCTGTCCTTCCGGGAGAAGAAGATGCTGGAGCGGGCAAAGTTTCTACTTATAAGCGAGCTGGCTACGGCTCGGAATACCAGCGAGCAGGCGGTCGAAACCAACATCGTGCGGGCGCTGGCAAAGGCTCATCTCCAGATGCCGGAAATCGCTCTTTCGGCGGTGGAATAGCAACTCGCAACACGTCAGGCAACTCACCCGTTTCAAAAAGGGCGCGGCGGAATTAACCGCGCCTTTTGGTTTTTCGCGAGCGCGATTTTTTCCGGGGCGGCCGCCAGCCTCCGCCCCCCGGTGTAGAAATGCGAAGGATGCTGCCCCTCGGTGCGTGGAGGCTGCATTTCGAAGGAAGTTTTCTCGCGCGGCCATTCATGATGATCTCATTTACTCCTCTCGCGCCCGCTTTCCCACCCCAGAGGCCGTAAGGACCAATTTTTCTGCGGTCGGAGAGAAAACCCACGTGCATTCCCTCAAGCAATTCAATTTCGCGAATGATGCCGTCGCCGCCGCGAAATTCACCTGCGCCCCCGGAGCCGCGGCGCAGGCCGTAGCGCCGCACGCGGATTGGATAAGAGTGTTCAAACGCTTCGATCGGAGTGTTGAGTGAATTCGTCATGTGCGTGTGGATACCGCTTGCTCCGGCGAGCCCCGGCCGCGCGCCCATGCCACCTGCGATCGTTTCATAGTAGGCAAACTGGGCGCAGGTCCGCGGGTCCACGCCGCCCAGCGTGAGGTTGTTCATCGTGCCCTGACTGGCAGCGGGGATTTTTCCGGGCAGGGCGTGCGAAAGCGCGCGGAGCAGCGTATCCACCATTCGCTGGGAAGTTTCGACGTTGCCTCCGGCGACGGCCGCAGGCGGCCGTGCATTCACGATGGTTCCTTCCGGAGTGATGATACGGATTGGCCGAAGGAGTCCCGATGTAGCCGGCACGTCTTCTTCGATGAGGCAGCGGAAGACGTAGAAAACAGCTGATTCGGCGATGGCGCGGACGGCGTTGACGCTGCCGGCGCACTGCGGCGCTGAGCCGGTGAAATCCACGGTGGCGCGGCCGCGGCCGATTTCGATCGAGACATGGATACGAATGGGTTTGCCGGAGATACCGTCGTCGTCAAGAAAATCCTCAGCGCGATACGTTCCAGCGGGAATATGGCGCAGCGCGATGCTCATCATTCGCTCGGAGTAATCAAGCAAGTGCCGGCCATACTCACGCACGACGGCGCGGCCGAATTTTCTAGTGATGTCTCCAACGCGGCGCTCGCCGATGCGACAGGCGGCGACTTGCGCGGTGAGGTCGCCTTCCCTCTCGCGAGGCGTGCGCACATTTTCGAGCAGCAGCGCTATGACTCCCGGGACGATACGTCCCCGCTCTAAAATCTTCACGGGAGGAATGCGCAGGCCTTCCTGAAAAATTTCACGCGCCACGCCCATCGAGCCAGCCTGCCCTCCGCCGATGTCGGCGTGATGAGCGCGATTGGCGACGTAAAAAAAAGGGCGGACCTCTCCGTGCAGAAAGACGGGCATTACCATGGTGAGGTCGGGGAGATGCGTGCCTCCGGCGTAAGGATCGTTGAGCAGCGCGATATCTCCGCGATCGAGCGTGAGTTTTTCGCGCACAGCTCGCACCGACTTGGGCATGGAGCCCAAATGCACGGGCATGTGATCACCCATGGCGAGAACTTCGCCCTTCGCATCGAAGACCGCGCAAGAATAATCGCGGCGTTCCTTGATATTCGGCGAGTAAGCGGAGCGCCGCAGCGCGCTGCCCATTTCCTCGGCCACGGAATGGAACAGATTCTTAAAAATCTCCAGGCGCGTGGGATCGAAGTTCATCGCCGCGGCTCCAAAATCAGATTCTCGAAGGCGTCGACGCGACCGCGCCAGCCCGGGGGCACAAGTGTGGTGGCGGTGTATTCGGTCAGAATCGCGGGGCCAACGAACAGATTTCCTGTGCGCAATTTCTCCCGGTGGTAGACAGGCGTCTGGAATCTGCGTCCATCGAAGAATGCGCGTCGCATGCCCGCGAGCGCCGCACGAGGGCTCGGGCCAGCGGCGCGAGATCGCGGGAGCGCAGGCTTGGGCGTTTTCCCAGTGAAGCGCGACACGATGCTGACGATTTCGGCCGTGCGCGCCGGATCGGCATAGCCAAAACGTCGCTCGTGCCCGCGATGAAACGCAGCCAGAAAATCTCCCTCGGCAGAAACCGTGAGCTCGTACGACTGCCCGGCATAGCGCATGTCGAGGAGTCGCTCGATGCGAACGCTCCTCGCGGGGACATTCTCAGCCCGCATTTCGGCGAAGCCGCGGGATTCGAGCCGTCGAAATTCGCCCTCGAGCGCTCGCACACACTTACGGCGCGATGCCACAGGCAAGAAAATCGTTCGAGAAAATTCTTTCACCACGTCAGCGCGCAGGATTCCCAAAGCTGACAACGCGCCGGGAAATTTCGGGACGAGAACACGCGGCATCTCGAGAGCCGCAGCCAGAGCGCACGCATGCAGCGCCCCCGCACCGCCGAAGGCGACGAGTGCGTAATCCCGAGGGTCATAACCGCGCTGGACTGAAATTACGCGTATGGCTTTCTCCATTGTCGCGTCCACAACGTCCAGAATTCCCCGCGCAAATTGTTCGACGGCTTTTATCGTCCCGCGCGTGCGTTCCATATAACGCCGAGCGCGCGACTCATCGAGACGAAATTCTCCGCCGAGCAAGCCTTCTGGCGGCAAATGACCAAGCACGAGATGGGCGTCCGTGACCGTCGGGCGCTCGCCGCGGCCGTAGCAGATTGGCCCGGGATCCGCGCCCGCGCTCTCGGGGCCGACGCGCAACGCGCCCGCGCGATCGAATCGCGCAATGGAGCCGCCTCCGGCGCCGACAGTGTGAATGTCCAGCATGGGAACGGCGACCGGCACTCCCGCCGCCATGGATTCATTCGTGGTACGGAGCGCGCCGTCGATCAACGATACGTCTGTGGAAGTTCCTCCCATGTCGAAGCTGATGCATCGCTCGAGGCCCGCACGTCGCGCAACGTATTGCGCGCCTAAAATTCCGCCAGCCGGTCCAGAGAGAATCGTGCGCACGGGTTCGCCAGCGGCGGCTCCGGCGGAAATAATTCCGCCGCTCGACTGCATGATGCGCACGCGCGCCGAGCTGCGCGGATTGTTACGGCGGACTTGCTTTCGCGCCAGCCCATCCATGTCTGTCAAGTAGCGGCTCATCACCGGCACAAGATACGCGTTAACCACAGTCGTCGAAGTGCGTTCGTATTCGCGGAACTCGGGAAAGATTTCGTGCGAGACAGAGACGGCGAATCCCTCGGCGCGAAGGCGCCGCGCCACGACGCGTTCGTGCGCGGGATTGACGAACGAAAATAAAAAGCAGACTGCGATGGAATCCGCTCGGGAACGCTTGACACGCCGGAGGACACGCGTAATTTCGGCCGTCGAAGGGCGCACGATGACGCGGCCCTCCGCTGAGATGCGCTCACTGAGGCCGATACGCCGCTTGGCCAGCACCAGCGGAGCCGGACGCTCGACCATGAAATCGTAGAGCCGCGGGCGCGCTTGCCTTCCGATTTCAATTACATCTTCAAATCCGGCCGTAGTGACGAGGGCAACGCGGCCGCCGCTTCGCTCGAGCAGCGCGTTTGTGCCCACTGTAGTACCGCAGGTGAGATCTAGATCTTCCCTGCCCTCGCCAGATAATCGAGAGAGGATTTTTTCGAGCGCGGTGGCAATGGCACGGGCAGGATTCCGCGGCGTTGAAGGCAGCTTCAGAATTTCCAGGTGACCAGCGCGAACGAAAATGAAGTCGGTAAATGTCCCGCCGGTATCAATGGCGATGCGCATGTCTGGCTAGCGCCGCAGGGCTGTGGCGACAGGGGAGGATATGTCAATTGTTGCCGCGGCCGAGAATTCTTTTAATCTGCGCGAGATGATTCAGGTCGTGGCCTGCAAACATGCGTGTAATCTGCGAGATGGATTCGCGGCCCCGCTCAGCGTGCATTCCATGGCGCTTCCATTCCGCAGGGCGCAGCGTGCGAAGCAGTGCGAGATTCGCTCTGCGCAAGGCTGTGAACAGAGCGAGCGATTCGCGGGGGTTGCGCCGCGCGTAACTCCCGGTCTTGGCCCAGGAATCCTGATCGTAAGCCTGGATGGCCGTGCCCGGAGCGCCAAGAATCATGCGCAAGCGATAGCCGCCCACTAGCTCTGCTTCGGAGAGATGGGCGAGAATCTCCGCGACGGACCATTTTCCTGGCGCCGGACGCTGGCGCAGGCGGTGCTGGGGCACTCCGCGAGTTAAACGTGACAGCGCTGCGGGTGTCGCCGCCTGGACCTCGAGCGGATTTCTATTTCTCACAAATCGCAAGATGCGGCGCTTGTATTCACCGGGCGTCTCTTTCATTTCATTCTGCTCCTATTAAGCTTGAACCGCTGAGCTTATTTGGGGGGCGCTGGCGCCTCAGGTTCGAGAATCACCGGGTCCTCATCGCGCGCGTTCCCGGCGGCGAAAAAGGCCTTCAAATCACCATAAACTTGATTGTTGAAATAATAGCTGTCCATCTGAAGATGTCGCTTCAGATGAAGCGTGCTTCCCAAACTCTGGGCTTGTGATTCGTATTCTCCAAATTGTGCCGTCTTCAGAAGAGGCTCCGGAACGTGTCCCGCATGGTAACCGGCGGGCAACTCTATTGTGATGTCGTCCGATTCCTGGTAGGGATATTCTATATACAACGGGTAAGCCCGAACGGCGTTTTGAAGAGGATATTTCCGAGTGGGATGAAAGATACCTGAGGGCAAGAGAATCCGCTTGCCAATCGACGTCGTCGATTGCGAAGACTTCACATTGAATTCAGCTCGCAGAGTGCCTGTTGTCTGCTGCCACTCCGGAGGCTTAGTTAGCTCAATGGTTGCGCCCTCCGGCAGCCATGTCTTCACTTCATCCTCCAGTTTCTGGCGCCTCGCGACATCGTCTTCTGTCCACATCGTTTGGCGGCGTTCCAAAGCTTCTTGGCCTCGAAACTCGACTGCGAGCTTTCCACTCAGGTCCCCGTCTTTATCGAGCACAAATGAGGCCTTGCGTTCGATGACCGAGTTGACGCTAGTGGGTTCGGGAGTGCTGATCAGTTGCCCCCCGGCAGGAGTCACCTCAACACCTTTCACACCAGACTCACTCCAGGGAAGAAGCTCATAAGGACAGGGGCGTGTTGCGGGATCGAAATACAACCTATCGGAGCCTAGCCGGACAACTACAACCATTCCGTCAAGCTGTCCCGCATCCAAAATATCTTTGTAGAAGAAGTCGCGATCGCGCGTCGCGACGAGAATTGGTGAGGAGTCCATTCCTGCAGCACGCGTCAAGGCCACGAAGAACAAGTTCACCTCGTTTCCCCATGCATACCCATGTTTCAGGATGTCCTCAGAATTCTTGTTATCTTTAAGACCTTCCTCTTTTATTTCCTTCTCGGTCCGTGGCCGTTCGTAACCCAGATTGCGAATCTGCTGGCACCGGGCGTAGATCTTTCGGAGCTTGGCTTGCGGTGAGTCTCCGGGACTGACGATGGAGTTTGCTTCCCGCTCGATGACCTTCGAGGGTTCGATAAACTTCTTATAACTATCCGATGCAAACCTTCCTTGGTCGGCCCAAAAACTCTGGGCGTTTCCCCACCCTATTGTGTACACGAATTCGACTCGTGGCTTGAGAAAGTCTTCGGGAGGCATAAAATCCTCTGGTTGGAAAGCGGGGATGTTGTGGAGTTCGAGGCGATAGGTGCCATTCGGCTGCAGTGTTGGGGCTGTCGTGCTTGGAACATTTAAAGTGCTCCACACGAGGTGTGCCTTGGGCAAGGGACGGAGGATAAAACTGGCGTGACTCGTGTAAAGCTCATCTTGGAGGGTCCAGCTAGCAGTTGGATACGAAAAAAAACCCTGCGGGATGTAATTCTCCGGATTCCTCAGAACATCGGGGGCTTTCTGGTGCCTATGGAATTTATAGGAGTACTCAATGATGCTTCCCACCTGCACGTCCGGCAAACTCAACGTTATCTGCTGATATCTGAATCTACGTGCTTTGACGACGGTCGCCTCTGACATTTCTCCGTGGAAATCCACGACTGTGCCATCCGCTCGAATCGTTCTCGCGCGAATATCCTGCACGTCGGTCTGGTTGGCTAGGTACAAGATCTTGATGTCGCCATACTTCTTTCCCGATTCATTAAAAATTTTGACCCGATAATACTCAGATCGGAAGGACTGCACGTCGTCCGCGTACACTTCCCGGTAAAGTATCATCGCCGGAGAATTTGGGAGTGCCGGATTGTCTTTCAAGGCCAGCTCTTCTTTAGAAATGGGTGGCCATGGATCGGCGGCGGAAGAGGATTGTTGCCCCGTCCCGGCCGGAACCCACGCCAGAAAGTAGAGAATCAGAAACCCCCACAAAGGGCTCTTGTTAGTTGTCATGAGTAGGCTCCTGCGTGTCGTTTTGCCGCCCGGAAATGGGGAAATACTAAGACTGACAAGGCGCAATTGCAATAATCTGAAAGAAGAAATTTGGCTAGGCGAGGGGCAAATTGGCTTCGGCGTTGAGCGTAAAATCTGCGGTCTCACCCGCAAGCCATTTCGGATAAGCGGCAGCTGCGATCATGGCCGCATTGTCGGTCGAAAGCGCGCGGCTGGGGAAAAATACCTGGCAGGCGCGGCGGCGCGCTTCCTCCTCGAAGGTTTGGCGCAATTCGCGATTGGCTGCCACGCCGCCCGAAACCAGCACAGAACGCGCGTTGCATTCTTCCGCTGCCCCGAGCGTGCGCGCGACGAGGTTGCCGCAGACGGAACGCTGAAAACTTGCCACCAGATCCAGCGTCGCGCGACTCGCGAGCGGAAGAAGATCCTCCGCACGACGCACACCTTTGTTCAAGGCTGCTTCGCGAGCCTGAATTTCTGGCACAAGCTCCGCATGTTTGCGCAGGTGATAAAAGACTGCAGTCTTGATGCCGCTAAAGCTGAAATCGAATGGGTTCCCTTTCATTTTGGGTTCAGCAAAACGGATGGCCCGCGCATCACCGTGGGGAGCGAGCTGGTCAATTACCGGCCCCCCCGGGTAACCCAGTGCGAGCATCCTGGCGACTTTGTCGTAAGCTTCGCCGGCAGCGTCATCGCGCGTGCCGCCGATGCGCGTATAGGAAAATCGCAGCGGGTTTTCGGGGCCGTTTACGGTGCAGGCCGTTACGTTATAAAGAATGGTGTGGCCACCCGAGACAATCAAACATACGGCGGGGAATTCCGGCTGCCTCCCTGCGGCGAATGCTTCCAAGATCACGGCGTGAATGTGGCCTTCGAGATGGTTTACGGCAATGAGCGGCTTGCCGAGCGACATGGCGAGAACTTTTCCATAGGTCACGCCCACGAGCAGCGAGCCGACGAGGCCCGGGCCGTGCGTGACTGCGATGGCGTCTATGTCGGCCAATGGCACGCCCGCCTCGGCAAATGCTTCGCGGACTACCGGTACGATCTTGCGCAGATGCTCGCGCGAAGCCAATTCCGGCACCACGCCGCCGTACTTGCGATGAATCGCGAATTGCGAAGCGACAATGTTGGAGAGAATCCGTCGCCCATCGGCGACGATGGCCGCCGCGGTCTCATCGCAGGATGACTCAATCGCAAGAATCAGGTTTTCGTGCGTTGCCACTGTGCATTTTCCTGCCACTCGAAGACTCTATGCTAGCATACGCGCGTGGAACGAATTCTACGGCGTGAAATCGAAGTAATCGCCCGCGACCATCAGGGCGGTGCGACTGCGATTGCACTGCGCGCCGCGTCAGCGCTCGAAGCCTGGTCGCGCAGGGAGCGCGATCCCGCAGAAGCCGAATTGCTAGAGATTGCGGAAGCGCTGTTGCGTGCGCAGCCTTCCATGGCGCCGCTGCTGCGCCTGGCGAACGAAGTGGCGCATGCAGTGGACGCACCGGATCCGCGCGCCCAACTCGCGGCCGTGTCGCGAAGATTCCGCAGCGAACTTCGCAGTGCCGCGGACCGCATCGCGGCCAAGTTTTATCGCTGGATACGCCGGCGCGGCGAAAAGGAAATCGTGTATACGTATTCATACAGCTCGACGGTTGCCAAAGCGTTGCTGCGAGCGCGTTCGCGAATCGAAAGCGTGTGTTGCTCGGAAAGCAGGCCGGGCAACGAAGGCTTGCTCATGGCGTTGCGATTGAGCCGCGGCGGAATCAAGACGGAGTTTTTCAGCGATGCCGGACTCTTCAGCCAGACCTTCAGCGGCGTAGTCGCAGTTCTCGGCGCAGATGCTGTGCTTCCCGGATGGATCGCCTGCAAAGCAGGTTCACGAGTGCTGATCCATGAAACGCGGCGCGCGCGCGGCACGGTGGTGTTGCTGGCGGACACTACGAAGTTTTGGCCGGAGCGGAGCCGCAAGCCGCCGCGTTGGGACTGGACTTTTGGCCCAGAGGAGGATCTCTGGAAGAATCCGCCGCGCCGCGTCAGCGTCTACAATCTATACTTTGAGCTGGTGAGACACTCACCGCGCATTCTGCTGCTTACTGAGCGCGGATGGATGTCTCCGCGACAGGTGAAGCGCGCGCTCGACACGATCGAGGTCTCTCCTCGCTTGAGGGAAATCGCCGCCGAGCGCGGGTCATCTGCGAACGATTGACAACGAGAAAGGCTCTCCGTAAAGTGCTGCTTCTTCCATGACCAACACGATCCGACGCGTGCGAAAAGCCGTCCTGCCAGCTGCCGGGCTGGGCACCCGTTTCCTTCCAGCCACGAAAGCGCAGCCCAAGGAAATGCTTCCGGTGGTAGATAAGCCTCTGATTCAGTATGCCGTGGAAGAATGCGCGGCCAGCGGTATCGAGAACATCATCATCGTCACGGGCCGTCGCAAGAACGCCATCGAGGATCATTTTGATTCTTCGCCCGAACTCGAACGGTTTCTCGAAGAACGCGGGCAGCAGGAGCGAGCGGAAAAGGTCCGCAACATCGGCGGCAACCTGCAATTCAGTTACACGCGCCAGCGCGAGCCGCGGGGTCTGGGGGACGCGGTGCTCACGGCGAGGGACTTGGTAGGCGACGAGCCTTTCGCAGTTCTTCTGGGTGACGTGATTTTTCACGGGACTGTGCCGGCCACGCAATCTCTCGCGGAAATTTTTCAGTCCACCGGACAAGGTGCCATTTCTGTTTCGCCCGTTCCGCGCGAACTCGTGCAAAACTACGGCATCGTGGAAGCCAAGCCCGCTCCAGGAACGCAGTGGGGCGAACGGCTGCTGCGCGTCGCGGATCTGGTCGAGAAGCCTGCCGTTGAGAGCGCACCTTCGAATTTGAGCATTGCGGGCCGCTACGTCCTGCCACCGGAGATTTTTTCGTATCTCGAGGCAACAAAGCCCGGGCGCGGAGGCGAGGTTCAGCTCACGGATGCCCTGCGGACTCTCGCGCAGGAGAAGGGCCTGTGGGCGCACGTTAGCGACGGCAATTGGTACGACGCGGGCGACAAGTTAGGCTTCTTGAAGGCTACCGTGGAGTTGGCGCTGCGCAATGCCGAGTTCGGTGCCGAATTTCGCGCCTACCTGCGCGGCATACGAACTTAGGCGGATGGGCTTCATTCCTTCTTCGATTTCTTCGGTGATTCTTTTGCAGCATGCTCCTTGGCGTCGGGTTTCTGCTTACCGCCATCCTTTGATTCCGCCGCAGAGGCCGGTGTTTCGGACTTCTCAGCTGCAGGAGGGGCGCTCTTGCCGCCGTAGTCGGTGACGTACCATCCAGAGCCTTTGAACTGTATGGCCGGGGCGGAAAGCCTGCGCGGGGCTTTGCCCCCGCACTTCGGGCACTTCTTCACACGAGAAGCGGAGACACTCTCGATCTTTTCAAATAGGTGTCCGCACTTCGCGCATTCGTATTCGTAAAGAGGCACCTGGCAGCTCCTTTTGGGAAGTGGCAGAATCGGAATGCTACCACGGCGCGTCGGCCCATCGCAAAATGGCCGCGCGGCTATGTGATAGAATTCCAGCCGTTTCGCGACCGCCATGAAAACGACCGCAGCAAACTCCGGACCGGGCCGCCTCTTCCTGGTGTCCACGCCTATCGGCAACCTCGAAGACATTTCCCTGCGCGCCCTGCGGATCTTGAAGGAAGCGGACCTCATCGCCTGCGAGGATACGCGCCAAACGAGGAAGCTACTCTCACACTTCGACATTCGCACGCGTCTTGAGAGTTATCATGAACACAACGAGCTCACGCGCGCTCCCGAACTGGTTATCGATCTCGAGCGCGGCGCGAAAATCGCGCTGGTGAGCGATGCGGGCACGCCCATCATCTCCGACCCGGGGCATCACCTGGTCACGCTTTGCCATCGTCATGGAATTCCGGTCGTGCCAGTGCCTGGGGCATCTGCTCTAGTCGCGGCCCTGGCCGTTTCCGGGATGGATACTGGCGAATTTGTTTTCGCAGGATTTCTGCCCGCGCGGCAAAGTGCCCGGCGAAAGGAATTGCGCCGCCTAGCAGTGGAGCCCCGCACGCTGGTCTTTTATGAAGCTCCGCACCGGCTAGTGGACACTCTCGAGGACGCACTTGAAATCCTTGGAAATCGCGGTGCCGTCGTGGCGCGCGAAGTCACCAAACTGCATGAGGAATTTATTCGCGGGCGGATTAGTCAACTCCTCGAATCATTTTGCGAGCGTGCTCCGCGCGGCGAAATCACGCTGGTTATCGGCGCAGCGGACGCCGCAGCGCATCCGCGCGGCGAGGGAGCGTCAACACCAGCTGCGAATCTCGTCAATCGCATCGAAGAAATCATGCGTGAGCGCGGAATTGATCAGAAAGTGGCGCTCAAACAGGCGGCGCGCGAATGCGGCCTTACCCGCCGCGAAGCGTATAAACAATGGCTGGTGAGCCGCACCGACAATTCGAATTGACCCATCCGCGCCTGGAAATCTTTCGCATGAGTCACTCTGGCGACGAAACTGTTTGAGCGGAGAACGAGTCCACGCGTTCGAGGATTTCGGCAGGCGTGCGCGAAGCATGAATCTGATGTCGCAATTCCCCGCCGTTGCGCACTCCGTGCGTGAACCAGCAGGCAAACTGTTTCATTTTGCCCGCGGCGTCGGGGATCCCCGCGGCGACAAGATTGCGGAAATATCCAGAGAGCAGCCGAAAGCGGTCCGATTCCGATGGTTCATCATATCGCCCCGTTGCCAGATACTCTTCGATCTGCCGGAATATCCATGGATTGATGGCTGCGGTTCGGCCGATCATCACCGCGTCGCATCCCGTTTCGTCGACCATCCGCACGGCGTCTTCCGGGCAGCGGATGTCGCCGTTGCCGATGACGGGGATCGCGACTGACTCCTTGACGCGCCGAATCACGCCCCAGTCTGCCGAGCCTCCCAGCGCTTGAGCACGCGTGCGCGGATGCACGGCGATGGCCTCAATACCACAATCTTCTGCCATGCGCGCCACTTCCACTGCAACGATGTTAGTTTCATCCCAGCCGGAACGAATCTTTATGGTCAGAGGAATGTGCACTGCCTTGCGAACCGCCTCTAGAATCTCTCGCAACAGCGGAAGATCGCGCAATAGCCCCGAGCCGCCGCACTTCACCACTTTTTTGGCGGGACATCCGAGATTGATATCCACGGTGTCGAAGCCGAGACTCTCAGAAAGCGCCGCGGCTGCAGCCATCACCGAAGGCTGTGCGCCGAAAAGCTGCGCCGCGATGGGATGCTCATCTTCCTCGAAATAAAGATAGTGCAGAGTGCGCTGAGCGTTGCGCGCAAGGCCTTCTGAGCTTGTGAACTCGGTCATGATTAGCCCGCAGCCGCCCAACCCTCGGATCACGCGTCGAAAAACCGTGTCCGTCACACCCGCCATTGGCGCGAGCATTGTCGCGGGACGAATTACGCGGTCGCGGATCTTGAGTTCGTCTGGAAACATGGAGTTCAGAGGAGCGTTTCGTCCATGCGCGGTGCGGGCACCTCCGGCACGGGAGCCGGCGGAGGCACAGCGGCGGCATTTGTCGGTCCGACTTCACGCGAAGTGCTACCCAGGTGATGGAGCAGCGCAGTCTTCGAACCGCCGAAAAATCCCTGCACTACCTCGCCGAGGGCGTGGCGCCGCGCCTCCTCGGCGCTTAGATTCGGATAGTAGACCCACGCGCGCCCGGATTTTCGCCGAGCGACCACGCCTTTGCGCGCCAGGCGATCCATGATGGTCATAATGGTGGTGTAGGCACGTGGAAGGTGAGCGGCAAGCGCATCGCGAATTTCGCGTACGCTGCCTTCTTCCAGCCGCCACAGCGTGTTCATGCATTCCAGTTCAAGCGGAGCGAGTTCAAGGACCGAGCGTCGCGGAACCGAAGAAGCGGCGTGAGAGGTAGCTTGTGACATGGCTATTTTTTCGGTGCGCCGCCCGCGGATTTTGCGGCGGCAGAGGCGGCAGGAGGGGAGCCCTTAGCCGCCGGCCCTGCCAGGAATCTGTCGACTCGTAAGAGTTGGCGCCGCAGGGAGGGATTCCGCTCCGTCCAGTCTCCCTCCCCGGCGTCTGTTTCCAAAGTCACGCGCATCGCGCCGAGTTTTGAGTCGAGGTCGTCGAGATAGTGAAAGACTACAGCCTCGCGGCACGCCGGCAATTTCGGCGAGCCGAACTCGTACTCTCCGTGATGGCTGGCAATGAGATGCGCGAGCAGAGTCGCCAGCGGTGCTGGAAAGCCGGGGATCGCTTCGATCTTGCTTTCGACCATATGCAGCCCGATCACGATGTGGCCCAGCAGATGTCCTTCGTCGGTGTAGGCGATGGCGCGTTCGTAGGCGAGCTCGCGTGTTTTGCCGATATCGTGCAGCACGCACGCCGCGAGAAGAAGGTCCACGTCCAGCTCAGGGTAATGCGCGGCAACTTTTTTCGTCAGCCCGCACAAGCTCACGATATGTTCGAGCAGGCCGCCGAGATACGCGTGGTGCATGGTCATGGCCGCCGGAGCGCGCTTCAGCTCCCTGGAAATCGTGGAATCTCCGAGGAAGCTCTCGAGCAGCTTTTTCACCCATGGATTGCGAATTCCGGCTACCGTACTTTGCAATTCCGCGAATAGTTTCTCCACGTCCTGCGGCGTGGCGGGAAGAAAATCGTTGAGGTCGTAGTCGTTCGTTCCCGCGCGAATGATTTCTTGAAGCGTCAGCTCGTTCTTATCGTTGTAAAGAGTAACGCGTCCGCGGACCCTCACGATATCGTCGCGACCAAAAGTTTCTGTGATCTTTTCAAAGTTGTCCCACATTTTTGCGGCAATCGCGCCAGTGCGGTCTGCAAGCTCCAAGTCCAGCCAAGAGCGGCCCGTGCGCGCGGAGGTGCGTATGGATTTCTCGCGTACCAGGAAGAGCGTGCTGATAGCCTGGTCCGGTTTCAGATCGCTGACGTAGCAGGATTTCATACGCCCGATTTATGCTTCTTCGACTTCGATTTCTTGCTGCTGGGCACATCAGGAGTCGGGGCGACCTCTTCGATGGCCGCCTGACCTGTCGTCGCCGCCCCCGAATCCACAAAGCCCGGCTTCACGATGACATAGCTTTGTTCACGCAACTCCGAAAGATAGCTGCGCATGGCCGGCTGCATTTGCTGCATGAACAGCTTATTTGAGATCTCATTCTGCACTTTCTCGATGGGCTGAATTCCTGCTGTGTAATGCTGGAACACCTTTAGAATTTCGAAGGCCGTTTTTGTCTCGATCACGTCCGTGATCTCACCCTTGTTCATCTTGAAGACCGTGTCTTCGAGCTCCTTCGCGAGCTGGCCGCGTTCAAATTCGCCGAGTTGTCCGCCCTGCTTCGCCGTTGGCCCATCCGAGTAACGCTTCGCCATTTCCTCGAAGTCCTCACCCTTCTTCAGCCGCGCCAATACGTCATCGGCCTTTTTCTTTGCGGCCGCAATATCGTCCGGGGTTTTATTTTCCGTCGAGAACCTAATCTCTTCCAGTAAAACTTGTTCTGGCCGGTTGAATTCGCTGACGTGCGCGTCGTAGTACTTTTTGACGTCGTCGTCGCTGATGGTCATGTGGCCGCTCACTTCTCGGCGGACCACTTCCTGTGTCAGCAGGGTGTTGCGGATCTGCGACTTGTATTCCTCCCATCCCATTCCTTGGGCCTCCACGGCTTTCTGCAATTCTTCCATGGAGGTCAAATTGTTTTGCTGCCGCACTTCATCCAGGCGCTTCACCACGTCGCTTTCGACGCTCAGGTCCAGGTCTTTCGCTCGCTGCACCAGCAAAGACTGATCGACTAAGTCCCGCAGCAAATCTTTATGCTGTTCGTTGTACTTGTCCTCGATTTGCCCTGGCGTACAATTTTGGCATTCCTGCGTCACTTCCTGATGCAATTGCGCTTCGGCCCTCTGGTAGTCCGAAAGCGTGATGATATCGTTGTTCACTCGCGCGACGATTTCATCCACCACCTTTCCCTTCCCCTGCGCCCCAATGCACGCGGGCAGAAGAGCGATGGCCACGGCCGCGGCCCCGAATTTCGTTTTCATTAGCATCCCCGTTGAAATTCTATCCCTGCACTTGCAGCTGTAGCAATACGTTTCGCGTCACGTCTGCCAGACCCTTACCTTCCTTCTTCCATTCGAACCACAGCATGCCGCTCGGGTCAAGCCTCATACCGCGCCTGCCGCGAACCACGCGCACCAGTTGCTCGGGCCGCACCGGCGTTTCATCATAAAATTTGAGCGCCACTAGATCGCCGTGCCGCTCGACAGATGCGACTACTAGTTTCTCAGCGAGCGCTTTGAGTACCGCGTAATCGAGAAGATTTTCCACTTCAGCTGGCGGTTTCCCGAACCGGTCTTCCAGCTCGCGTCGCACCTCCTCCCTCTGCGTATCGCTCGATACTTCGGCGATGCGTTTATAGATGCGCAGGCGGAGGTTTTCGTTTTCGATGTACGAAGGCGGAATGCGAATTGTGAGTCCGAGATTAAGCGTGGCGCGCATTTCCGGCCGCGCCACTTCGCCCTTCTTTTCCGCAACGGCACGCTCCAGCATGCTGACGTACATGTCGAAGCCGACCGCCGCGATGTAGCCGTGCTGCTCACGCCCCAGCAGATTGCCCGCTCCGCGTAACTCCAAATCAAGCGCGGCGATGCGGAAGCCCGCGCCCAATTCGCTGAACTCCTTAAGCGCTGCCAACCGCTCGCGCGCTAATCCGCTGAGAGTTTTCTCCGGCGGCACGAGAAGGTACGCATACGCGCGCTGGTTGGAGCGGCCCACGCGACCGCGCAACTGATAGAGCTCCGCAAGGCCGAAACGATCTGCGCGGTTAATGATGATTGTGTTTGCGCGCGGGATATCCAGGCCGTTTTCGATGATCGTCGTCGAGACCAGCACGTCGGCCTCGTCGCGTATGAATTTCAGCATGACCTTTTCAAGGTTTTCCTCTTTCATCTGGCCGTGACCGATCACCACGCGCGCTTTCGGCGCCAAGCGCTTCACCATTGCTGCGAGCGAAGCGATCGATTCCACGCGGTTGTGCACGAAGAAAACCTGTCCCTGCCGAGACAGCTCCTCCTCGATGGCCCGCTGGATAAGACCTTCGCTAAACGGCGCGACCACCGTTTGAATCGCTAGCCGGCTCTTGGGCGGTGTTTCGATTATGGAAAGATCGCGCAGCCCTAGAAGCGACATGTGCAGCGTTCGCGGGATCGGCGTGGCGGACATGGTCAGCACGTGGACGTTCTTGCGCATTTCTTTGATGCGTTCCTTGTGCGCCACGCCGAAGCGCTGCTCCTCATCCACGACCAGCAGCCCGAGATCGTGAAAGCGCACGTCTTTCGAGAGCAGCCTGTGCGTACCGATGATGATGTCTACTTTCCCCGCTTCGAGTGCTTCAAGCACATGTTTCTGTTCGCTCTTGTTGCGAAACCGGCTGAGCATCTCGATGCGCATGGGAAAGGCGGCGAATCGCCTCCGGAATGTCTCAAAGTGTTGAAAAGCGAGCACCGTTGTCGGTGCCAGCACCGCCGCCTGCTTTGAATCCGCAACAGCCTTGAACGCGGCGCGCATGGCCACTTCCGTTTTGCCGTATCCCACGTCGCCGCACAGCAGCCGATCCATCGGTTGACGATTCTCGATGTCGCGCTTTACTTCCTCAATGGCGCGCGATTGATCGGGTGTCTCCTCGAATTCAAAGCTCTCTTCGAATTCCTTCTGCCATGGAGAATCCGGTGGGAACGCATGGCCCTCAGCTGCTTTTCGCTCGGCGTATAACGCCAGAAGCTTTTGCGCCATCTCGCCCACGGATTTTTTAGCGCGCGACTTCCGCGCTTCCCACGCTGCCCCGCCCAGCCGGTCGAGCGCCGGCGCCGCTCCCCCCAGCGACTTATATTTTTGAACCAGGTCCAGCCGTGCGAGAGGCACGTACAGCCGCGCTTGTTCGGCGTAGCTGAGCAGCATGAATTCGCCGGTGGTCCCATCCACCGCCACCTGCCGCAACCCCTCAAATCTTCCGATCCCGTGATCCACGTGAACCACGAACTCGCCGGACTTCAAATCTGCGAAATCTCCGAAGAAGCTCGCGCTTGCAGGCCGCTGCTTTGGAGCGACCTGCGTCGGCGCGATTTCGAAGATATCGCTGTTGCCGTACCACACGAAGTGCGCGGCGGGGATGGCAAACCCTTCGGCGATCGGCGCCTTGGTTAGCGTGAGTGCAGAAACGTTTCCGGCGCTGCTTTCGTCCGCAAGCCGGCCAATCGTGGCGCTCCCTTCTAATTCGCCGAGGCGGTAGGGCAATTCAAACTCGTGGCATAAGTCGGCGAGTCGTTCCAACTCGCCGGTGCTCGCCGCGCCGGCGATCACCTGGCCCCCGGCATCCAAGCGCAATTTCGCTTCGGCCATAAACGCTGCGATGTTTCCGTGGTATCGCGTTGTCGGTTGCGAAAGCAGCGAATGAGCATTCTTGCCGGGCTGTTCGATGGCCAACCGTTCGAGCGCAAGTTGCTGCGTGCGTCCGCGTGCTCGCTGCAATTCTGTATCGGTAAGAAAAAATCGCTCGACAGGAGCGACCTCACCCATTTCGGCGGCCTCGGCCTTGGTTTTCTCCACGCGATCGCGAAATTCTCCGATTTTTTCTTCGAGCGCCTCGGGCTCGTCCTCAATCACCAACGTGTCTGCGACGAGCTCAAGAAGACTCGACTTCGGAGGCTCCACGAGCATGCGCCGAAATTCCCACCCGGGAAGGGCGTCGTCTTTCCCATCTTCATCGTAGAGTGAACCAGAGGTTGCGGTTTCTTCGCCGATACTTGCCGGACTCGCTGCGCGACGCGGGTAATCCGTCAGCGGCAACAGCGTCGTGCGTTCCAACGGCCCGACCGAGCGCTGTGTGTCCGGATTGAATTCGCGAATCGATTCAAGCGTGTCGCCCAGTAATTCCAGACGCACCGGCCGCAGCGCTTCCGGTGAATACACGTCGAGTATCCCTCCGCGTTGCGCGTACTGTCCCGGCATCTCCACCAGGCTCGTGCGCTCGTAGCCCACGTTTTCGAGATGCGCTACTAACACTTCCAGCGGGGTTTCCTGGTCCCGCGTCATGACGCGCGCCAGATCTGTGTAGCTACTTGCGCTGTGCAGCCGAAGCAAGGCAGCGCGTGCCGCGGCGATCAGGATGTCTGCTTGGCCGCTCGCAAATCGCCACAGTGCCACGGCGCGCGCCTCAGAAATATCCGGATGCGGCGATAGGTTTTCGTAAGGTAGGACGTCGTGCGCGGGAAGCACTACGACGCGCTCGCCGGGCCGCTGCGTCATCGCGCGATGGAAATAGCGCACCGGCTCGGCGATTTGTTCGGCGCGGCTGTTCGATTCGACGAGCAGGATTGTTCGCCGCCCCGCAGCTTCGGCGGCGAGGACCACGATGAGGGCGCGCGCGGACGGCGTCACTCCCGCGAGGCGCACGCGGCCGGCACCTCGCCGCAATTCATCAAATGCTGCTTCGACGCCCGGGCACTTTCGCACTCGCCCCAGGATGTCGGCGACAATCGGCAGTATCATCCGGTTGTCCGTCGGATTCGTTCAATCACGGATGACGTCGAGAATCCTGGCTCAAGCGGAATCGAAATCACCTTCCCGCCCGCGGACTCGACTTCTGCGCGGCCCACGATCTCGCCGGGGCCCCAATCGTTACCCTTCACCAGCACGTCCGGCAAAATGCGCGCGATCAACTGCTGCGGCGTTATGTCGTCAAAAGGGACCACCCAATCCACAGCCTCCAAAGCAGCTAGGATTTCGGCGCGTTCGGCTCCAGGGATCCCTGGCCGCCCGGCACCTTTATTGGCGCGAACGCTCGCGTCGGTATTGATAGCCACCACAAGCGCATCGCCCAGCGACCGCGCCTGTTCGAGCAAGCGTACATGCCCCGGATGCAGCAAATCGAAGCATCCGTTGGTAAAAACTATTCGCTCGCCCTTGCCTTTCCGTTCCTTGAGCAAGAGAATCAGTTGCTCCGGGGAAACCATGCGGCCCACGCGGACTCCTCGCTGGCGGCCCCGGGATGCGGAGCCGCAGGAAAGATAAAATTCTATCATGCAGGCCGGAGGCACATTGCATCGCTGGCAAATCGTCCTCGCCGTCCTGGGTGCTGGAATCGTCGCGGCGAGCGCCGTGCACATCGCTCGCACTTCCCCGCCCGCGCTGAATTTCACCGTCGCTGCCGGCGGTTGCTCGACTCCGATGACGCTGATTCCCTCCCGCGCGCCGGGAAACTCTCCCGCTCCCTCAGCAATCGTGCTCCACGGACTCTGTGCCAGCCGGCGGTTGATGAGAGCCATGGGAGACCGCCTAAATGGCGCGGGATTCGACGTTTACTTGCTCGATTTGCCCGGCCATGGAGATAGCACGGACTTTTATTCCTTTCCCCACGCCGAACATTGCGTTGCCGCAACAATTGGATCCCTCGCAAGAATGGGAAAGATCTCGCCGGACCATACCATACTGATTGGACACTCCATG
Source organism: Candidatus Acidiferrales bacterium (assembly GCA_050747245.1). GTDB lineage: Bacteria > Acidobacteriota > Terriglobia > Acidiferrales > UBA7541 > JBOGNO01. The sequence continues at coordinate 142,992 of JBOGNO010000009.1, read as the reverse complement.
GGCGGAGCAGTTGCCATTCGCATGGCGGATCACATTCCAGTCGCTGCGACGGTGGCCATTTCGCCGGGTCCTTTGGAATTTCCCCGGCGCATGCCCTCCAATTTGCTCGTCTTTAGCGCGCAGTACGACATTCCCTTGCTCAAGCAAATCGCGGAAAAGCTTGCGCAAGCGGCCCAAGGAACCCGCGAATATCCTGAAGATTTTGTGCAGCGGCGTGCGTTTGCACTTGAGCGCATCCCGCGGGCTTTGCACGTTAGCCTCATCTACGATTCTCGCGTGGATCGTGAAATGATCCGTTGGGCTGCCGAATCCCTCGCCGGGCCGCTTACGAGTGAGGGTATACATGACGAGATGGCAGCCGGATACGCAGGTTTGTTCGGCATCTTGCTAATGTTTCCTTTTATTGCCAGCTTGCTCGCGCGGGTCTTCAAGGCCCAGCCTTCTTCTTCCACGGATGATTCACCCTTCGCGCGCGATCGCGTTCTGCTGATCTGGACAGTCGCTTCATTCTTTGGTGTCTCGTTCTTATTTTTATTTCAGCCGCTGCGGTTCCTGCACATGTTGAGCGGAGATTATTTGGCAGGGCTGCTCTTGGTTTCCGGAATCGTCGCCCTCGCGCTGAACTCGAAAGCCGCGGCTTCTCTCAGGAAAATGGAATCAAGGTCGTTCTGCTTGGCGGTTTTGCTGGCCTTCGGAATCTCCGCGGCTGTGGGCGCGTGGCTCAATTGGCAAATGTCGAGCGCCTGGCCGAATTTCCCGCGCTGGATTCGCTTCTTTGCCCTGCTGCCGGTTTGCTGGATTTTCTCCTTCGCAGAGGAAGTCTTGCTAGGACCGGTCGGCCGAGGGCGCAGTTGCGCGAAGCGCTTCATGCTGTTCCTTGCCATGCGACTCGAGTTGTGGCTGGCCTGCATGCTCGCGTTATTCTTGATGGGTAGCGCGCAGGTGATGCTGCTGATTCTCGTGGTTTATCTCGCGCTGATCTCCGTTCTCGTGCGCCTTGGTAGTGACGCTTTGCGGCGCCGCTCCGGCAATGCCGTGGCGGCCGCTGCGTTTGATGCTATACTCGCTGCTTGGTTTATTGCGACGTTGTTCCCCTTGACCTAGCTGGTTCATGGAACGTATCGCCATCATCGGGGGAGGACCTGCGGGCTCGCTGTGCGGCGAGCGCTTGGCCTCCGCTGGCTTCGATGTGACGCTCTACGATGAGCGCCTCGCTTGGGAGAAGCCATGCGGAGGCGGTCTCACCCACAAAGCCATTGCTCGCTACCCGTTTCTTCTTCATAGCCCTCATCCCAAGAAGATTGTCCACTCCGCTGAATTGATTTCGAGCCGTGGAAAGCGGGCGCGCTTTGAAATGTCGCGCCCAATCGTGGTTTACGCCCGCGCGGTGCTGAACGGGCTGCTTCTGGACCGTGCCGTTGGCGCAGGATGCCGCGCCGTTCACGCGCGCGTCAATCGCGTCGAAACTAAGGCCGGCCATCCCCGACTCTCCGCCAATGGCGAGGAACAAGAGACCGACTTCGTCGTCGTGGCTGCGGGGGCCCGCAACGCCATTTTCCCTGAAACCACGCCCCTTCTTCCCGCGGACCTGGAGATGACCCTTGGCTATTTTGTGCCCATTGAAAGCGACACAATCAAAGTGAAATTCCTGGACCGCTTCGAGGGATACCTCTGGTCGTTTCCCCGCGCCGACCATCTCTCGGTGGGAATATGCGGAAAGATGACCGGGAATTCCAGCCAGCGTTTACGCCGCCATCTCGACGAATTCTGCCGGGAGGAAAGAATTCCGCTCGATGCAGCGCGATTTTACAGCCATGTTCTCCCATCGCCGCAAGCGGCCACCATCCGCCATCGCCGCATCATCGGGGATAACTGGGCGCTGGTCGGCGACGCCGCGGCCTGCGTCGATCCCGTCACCGGCGAGGGCCTCTACTATGCGCTGCGCTCCGGCGATCTGCTCGCGCAATCCCTCGCCGAGCGTATCCCGCAGAGCTATCCCGCGCGCCTGCGGGCCGAATTTTCTGCCGACCTCGAATTCGCCGCGCGCATCGCCAAAAGGATTTTTGCCGGGCGGTTTTTGGGCGATGCCGTCACCACGCGCATGATTCAGTTTCTCCACCGCAGCGCCACGTTTCGCGATTTGATTCGCGACGTTTTCAGCGGCGCGCAGGACTATCGCACACTGAAGCGCCGCCTGTGGAAGCAGGTTGGCTCGACTTTCGCGGAAATCCTCAACAGTTTCTTCGAGCCCGCTTCCAGCGCTGGCGAACACGAGGCCACGCCTTGAGCGCTGTGGGCTCCCGCGAAGGCCATTCCTTTCGACTTGGCCTCTCTGCCACCGTCGAGCGTGTCATCCCTCACGAGTGGACCATCGCGGCGTATGATCCGCGTCTTCCTGATGTGCTCTCCACGCCCGCGATGATTGGCATGATGGAGGTAGCCGCCGCCAAAGCTGTGCAGAGTGAATTGGCCGAAGGCGCCATCACCGTCGGCACGCGCATCGAAGTGGACCATCTGAAAGCGGTGCCCGCCGGCGCCACCGTCACCGCCACCGCCCGCCTCGCGAAACATGAAGGGCGTTTCCTCGTCTTCGAAGTTGAAGCCAAGTCCGGGAAGCACGTGCTCGGCCGCGGTCGCGTCTTTCGGGCCGTTGTTGAGAAGGATGGCTTTCACGGTAAAGCTCGCTCCCGCAAGTAACTGCATCACGTCGCGTATCCGCGAACTTCCACGCTTTAGCCATCAGACACGCCTCTGCGCAGCGTCCTTGAGAGCCTCTCCTGCTTGTGGCAGATTAATTCCGTGATAGTCGCGTTCGTGTTCTTCTTCGGGCTCATCATCGGCAGCTTTCTCAACGTTTGCATACTTCGCATCCCCGGCGGGAAATCGATAGTCACGCCTGCCTCCGCGTGCCCGCAGTGCAAGGCTCCGATCAAACCCTACGACAATATTCCCGTTCTGAGCTGGCTGCTCCTTCGCGGAAAATGCCGCGCATGCAAGGTTCCGATTTCTCCGCTCTACCCAATCGTCGAGCTGCTTACGGCACTGCTTTTTCTCGCCTGTTATCGTTCCTTTGGCGCCACTTTTGCAGCGTTTAAGTGGGCGCTTTTTTCGGCGCTTATGGTTGTTCTGGTTTTCACCGATCTGCGCGAACGCCTGTTGCCGGACATTGTAAATTACTTCGGATTCTTCGCGGGCCTGGCCCTCAGCTTTTTCGTTCGGTCAAGCGACGGCACGTCGTTGTGGCTTGCCAATCGCATGTTTGCGTATCCACCCCCCGCGCCCGTGCTTTCATTCGTGGACGCTCTCTTGGGGGCGGCGCTGGGGGGAGGCCTGCTCTGGGTCGTCTCGGAAGCTTATCTGCGTCTTCGCCATCGCGAGGGCATGGGCTTGGGCGACGTCAAAATGATGCTCATGGCTGGAGCGTTTCTCGGCATCAAGCTCACCATCCTTACTATTCTCGTTGGCTCGCTTCTCGGCGCAATTCTCGGTTCGATTTTTATCCTGGTGCAGCGGAAAGGATCCCAGTACGAATTGCCGTTCGGAACGTTTCTCGGCGCTGGTGCGGTTCTGGCGATTTTTTTTGGCATGCCTCTGGTCACCTGGTACGAAGCGCTTTTGCGGGGGCCGCGATGAGCCTTGCCTCCCTCACCTTGTGCGTTCTCCGTGAGGTTGTCCCGACTGATCCCGCGCTTTCGTTGAAGCTCGATTCTTTTTTCGTTTTGCTCTTGCTTGCCGGTTTTGCATTTCTGTGGTTGGTGGCACGCCGCTTTCTTCGCGGCCCGCGCGAGGCTGCCCTTGATCGGGATCTCGCTTCGCCGCGCGCCGATAATTCTGCCGCAGTTATGGCCGCCTCGATGCAAGGGGTCATTGAAAAGCTCCGCGAGCAGGAGCGTGAGCTCGCTCGCCTGCACGCACTCGAGAAAGCTCGCGCGGAGGAAACGCTGCGTCTCAGCGAAGCAGTGACCCGCAACATGCCCGCCGGTCTGCTGCTCGTCAGCGCTTCATGCGTAATTACTTCCGCCAATCCAGCGGCCGCACTCGCGCTGGGTATTGAGAATTTGCAGCACCGCGATTTCCGCGAGGCCTTGGGTGCCGCCTCTGCGCTTGTGAAGATGTTGCAAGCCTGCTTGCGGGACGGCGTCACGTTTCAGCGTGACGAGATAGAGTATGCCGCGCCATCGGGGGAATCTCGCTGTCTCGGCGTCACCATTTCACCGATTCGACGCTCCGCCGAAGACCCCCGCATCACGGGCGCGCTCTGCCTCATGAGCGACCTCACCGAACTGACTGCTCTGCAGAAACAGATGCGTCTCCGTGAAAACCTCGCTTCGCTCGGCGAAATGTCCGCAGGAATCGCCCACGAATTCAAAAACGCTCTGGCCACCATCTCCGGCTACGCGCAGATGATTCGTGACGAATCGCCCTCCGCAGAAATCGCCGAATCGGCGGCGCGCATTCTGGGAGAGACTCGCGCCCTGAATCACGTCGTTACCGAATTCCTAAAGTTTGCTCGCCCCTTCGAGCTGTCCCCTGAGAGCGTGCCTCTCGGCCACCTCGTTGCGCGCATTGCCGATGAAATCCGCGAATCCGGCTCCGTTTCTTCTCTGCGCACCGAAGGCGAGTTCTCCGATGTGCCCGGCGACGATGGCCTGCTCCGCCAGGCGCTCTTGAATCTCATCCGCAATGCTGCCGAAGCCGCCTGTGCAGCTGGCGCTTGCGGCGAAGTCGTGATCTCCGGCGCGCTCGAAGAGCGCGCCGGCAAAATTTGTCAGCTCATCTCAATCTCTGACAATGGCCCGGGGATTCCCCCTGTAGATTTGGATAAGCTCTTCCTTCCGTTTCACACAACTAAGCCGGAAGGCACGGGCCTTGGCCTCGCCCTCGTCCAGAAAATCATCCTGTTGCACGGCGGCACCGTTGAAGCCCGCAATTGCCCCGCAGGCGGCGCAGAGTTTCGGGTGTGGTTACCCTTGAAGCAGCAACCTGTCCTTCAGGACGTTGCGGCCTCCTCTTCCGGCATCTAAGATTGATGGGTGAAGTGTGTTTATGTTCTCGCGGAAGGAGGAGTCATGAGACGAGCTTCTCTTTGCTTGGCGCTCGTGTACCTTTTCGCGCCGTTTTGTGCGCGTGCCCAGCAGCAACAGCCTTCGCAGCCTCCTGCTTCAGCGTCTTCCGCACAACCCGCTGCCCAGCAGGACAAGGATCAGGATTCCGTCGCCGATGCTGCGCGCAAGAACCGTACTGAGAAAAAAGCCTCTCCTAAATCTGCGAAAGTCTTTGACAACGATAATATCCCTAAGAGCCCCGGCAGCGTTTCCGTGATTGGTTCCGCATCGGAATCCCACGCCGCGCAGAATGAGGAGAAGGCCGAAGACAAGTCAAATAGTCGCGACGAAAGCTACTGGCGCGAGCGTTTCCATAAGCTCTACGTCAAGAAGCGCCAGGCCGAAGAAGAGCGCGACATTTTGCAGCGCGAACTCTCGCAACTCCAAGTGCAATATTACCCAGACCCCAACGTGGCTTTGCAGCAGCAATATTCCCGTTCCGACATAAATCAGAAACTCTCCAAGCTTGACACCAAAAAACGCGAGATCGAAGTGCTGGACCAGCAGATTGCAGATCTGCAGGACGAACTGCGCAGGGCTGGCGGCGATCCGGGCTGGGCGCGCGAATAGCCTCTGCGATGGAACCCCTTCTCCTCGCCGAAGATAAACCCGAGCTCCGCGCCATGCTGCGCAAGGCCCTCGAGCGCGCGGGATATTCCATCGAAGAGGCCGCGGACGGCAACGCCGCCATCGAAAAAGTTCGCGCCCGCCGTTTTCTGGCCGTGCTCACCGACCTCAAGATGCCCGGCGGCTCCGGCCTCGACGTTCTTCGCGCCGCCCTCCACGCCGATCCCTCCCTTCCTGTCATTATCATCACTGCCTATGGCTCCATCGAAGAAGCTGTAGCTGCGATGAAGGAAGGCGCATTCGATTTCATCCAGAAGCCTGTGGACCTCGACCACCTGAATCTTCTCGTCGAGCGAGCCGCGCGCCAGCGCCAGCTCTTGCGCGAGCACATTTTGTTGCGCGAGGAATATTCCCAGCGCTACGGATTTCCCCGCATCGTCGGCGAACACCCTTCGATGAAACGTGCCAGTGAGCTTGTCCAGCGCGTTGCCGCCACGGATTCCACTGTACTTCTCCTCGGTGAGAGTGGCACGGGCAAGGAGCTGTTCGCCCGCGCCATTCATCATTTGAGTCCGCGCAGCGCGCAGAATTTTGTGGCTCTCAATTGTGCCGCCATTCCCGAGGGCCTCGTCGAAAATGAGCTCTTCGGCCATGAGCGCGGCGCCTACACCGGCGCGGGCGCGCGCAAGATTGGCCGCATGGAGCTCGCTCATCGCGGCACTCTATTCTTGGACGAAATTGCCGAGCTGCCTCTGCTGGTGCAGGGGAAATTGCTCCGCGCGCTCGAGGAGCGCCAGATCGATCGCGTCGGGGGCACACAGACGATCGACGTGGATGTCCGTATCATCGTGGCGACCAACAGGGATTTGCAGCGCGTCGTTGCGGAAAAGATTTTTCGCGAGGACCTCTACTACCGCATTTGCACTGTGCCTGTCACCATTCCCCCGCTCCGCGACCGCGGCGAAGATGTCCTGCTTCTCTCTGAGTATTTCCTAGATAAATTCAAGCGCGAGTTTCGCAAGCCTGCGCTCGAATTCGCTCCCGAAGTCCGCGCGCGCCTGCTCTCGTACTCCTGGCCGGGCAACGTCCGCGAATTGCAGAATTCCGTTGAGCGCGCTGTGATTCTTTCGAGTGGCCAGACCCTCGACCCTGATTCGTTTCAATTGCCTGCAGATCGCCCCGTTGCCGGCCAGATTCCCCCTGGCATGTTGTACGATGATTTCCCTTGGGAAGGCCCCCTCGAAGAAGTCGCGGATCGCGCCTTGGCCCATGTCGAACGCCACAAGATTCAGGTGGCCCTGCGCGAGACCAAATGGAACAAGACTCGCGCCGCGGAAAAATTAGGCGTCTCCTACAAAACGCTTCTCAGCAAGATCCGCGCCCTCGGCCTCGAAAACTAATCCATACTTCCGTTTGGAATACCGCCCACAATCCTTATAAGATTTTCCGAGTCTGAGGAGCCATTCGATGAGTGCGATCGATCAATATCAGGCCATCGTCATCGGTTCGGGCCAGGGTGGAACGCCCTTGGGTATGGCGCTCGCGGGCGCCGGTCTTAGGACGGCCTTGATAGAGCGCGAGCATGTGGGCGGAACCTGCATCAACGAAGGTTGTACGCCGACAAAGACTATGGTTGCCAGCGGCCGCGTCGCCTATCTCGCCAGGCGCGGCACTGGCTATGGCGTTCACACCGGCGATATCACCATCGATCTGGAGCGCGTACGGCAGCGCAAGCGCGATATCGTTACGAGCTTTCGTACTGGCAGCCAATCGCGTCTTGAAAAAACGCGTAATCTTGATGTGATTTTCGGCGTAGCCAGCTTTACTGGCCCTAAATCCGTCCTCGTCCAAATGAAGGATGGGCGCCAGCGCAGCTTCACCGGCGAAAGGATTTTCATCAACGCAGGTGCGCGCCCCTCTGTGCCCCCACTTGAAGGCTTGAAGGACGTGCCCTTTCTCGACAGTACTTCCATCATGGAGTTGGAAACCGTTCCCCAACACTTGCTCGTCCTCGGTGGCGGCTACATCGGCCTGGAATTCGGACAAATGTTTCGCCGTTTCGGTAGCCGCGTCACGATTGTTCAGTCCGCACGGCAGTTACTCACTGGCGAGGACTCCGATGTGGCCGACGAAGTTGCGGCCATCATGAAGCAAGATGGCATCGAAATCATTCTGAACGCGAGAGCGGAGCGTGTTTCCAGAACAGGATCGCAGATCCATCTCAGCGTTCGCATGGGCAGCGAATCGCGCGACGTCATTGGCACCCACTTTCTAGTGGCCACGGGCAGACTGCCCAATACGGATTCGTTGAACCTCACGGCTGCGAGCATCGCGACTGACAGCCGCGGTTTCATCCAAGTGAACGGGAAATTGGAAACCAATCAAGCGGGCGTATTTGCATTGGGAGATATTAAAGGCGGGCCGGCCTTCACTCACATCTCCTACGATGATTTTCGAATCCTGCGCACGAACCTGATTGAGAACGGAAGCGCGACCACCGAAGGCCGGTTCGTGCCTTACACTCTGTACATAGATCCGCAGCTCGGGCGCATCGGTATGACCGAGGCCGCAACTCGCGCACGGGGTGGGAAATTCCGGGTAGCCAAAATGCCCATGTCACATGTTGCCCGCGCACTCGAAGTGGATGAAACGCGAGGTTTCATGAAGGCCATCGTCGACGCCGGCACTGGTCAGATTCTCGGCGCAGCCGTGCTCGGTCTGGAAGGCGGAGAGATCATGTCCATGTTGCAATTGGCGATGATGGGCAAACTTCCCTATACCGCCTTGCGCGAGGCTACCTTCGCGCATCCTACGCTTGCCGAATCGCTCAACAACCTTTTCACGCGCTTCGACTCGTAATCGAAGCTGCAGAACTCCGGGCATCGCCTGCTGTGCAAAGGCGAAATCCTGCCTGCAGCAGAAACCAAATTCCTCCGCCATTAAATCTTTTTCGCCGTGTGCAGTGCCACCGCGCCGAAGCTGCGCAGCGACGAATGCGTTTCCCGGAACCCCGCGCGCTCCATCCACGCGCGAAATTCTTCCGCCTGCGGAAACTTGCCAACCGATGCGGGCAGATAGGAATACGCTGCTGCGTTCCGCGAAATCGCGCCGCCGATGCGCGGCAGAATTCGCGTGAAATAAAAACGATACATCCGCGCAAGCGTGCCCTTTTGTGGTTCGTTGAATTCCAGGATTCCTAATTCCCCGCCCCGCTTCAGCACGCGCGCTAATTCCCGGAGCCCGCGCTCGTAATTCGACAAGTTCCGAAATCCGAATGCGCACACCACCAGATCGAACGACTCGTCTCGGAATGGCAGGGCCAGCGCGTCAGCGCCCAGAAATCGTACACGGCTGGTTCGCGCTTGGGCTTTCGTTGCAGCAAGGCGAAGCATCGGCGCCGCAAAATCGCTCGCCATAATTGCCGCGTCGCACCTGTGTTTTTCGCGAGTCCGCGCCCCGGTGCGCTCCAGCGCGAAGGCTAGGTCCCCCGTCCCGCAACACACGTCCAGAACTCGTGCGTCCGTTCGCCGCAGAATGTGCAGAAACCGCTCCGCCGCAGCGCGCCTCCACATCCGGTCGAGTGAAAATGAGAGCAGATGGTTTAGGAAGTCGTAGCACGGCGCGATTCGGCTGAACATTTCCTGCACCCGCGCGCTTGCCGCAGCTTCATCGCTCGTTCCCTCGGGCCGCGTGCCTGGAAGCGGAGCTTCTCCCGGACTCGCGCTCACAGCGCCCTTCTTGCTGCGCCGTAGAATCGGGGAGCCTCACGGATCGCCTGCGCCACTAGTTTTTCCGGAACCGCAATCCCGAATTCGCCCTTTCCGATTCTCCGCGGAAGCGCCCAGCGGATTTCTCCTCCTCGCGATTTCTTGTCGCCACGCATGAACCCAATCAGTTTGCCAGCTGAATATCCCTCCATCGCCGGTAGCGCTCCCACGCGTGCGACCAAACTCAAAATCCTCGCCCCATCTCTTTGGTTCAATCTTCCAGACGCAGCAGCCACCAGCGTTTCGCCGATCATTCCCCAGCCGATTGCCTCCCCGTGGAGAAATTTTCGGTAACTGCTCGTGGCTTCCAGCGCGTGTCCCATCGTGTGCCCGAAATTTAAAATTTCCCGCAGCCCGCATTCGCGTTCGTCTTTCCGCACCACCTCGATTTTGATTTCAAGTGAGCGCCCGATCGCGAATTCCAGTGCCTTCTCTTCTCTTCGCAAAAGTCTTTCAAGATTCGCCTCGCAATACTCGAAAAGCTCCGCGTTGCGGATGGCTCCGTACTTCACAATCTCGTAGATTCCGGAGCGGTACTCCCGCTCCGGCAGCGTGCGAAGGAACTGCGGGTCTGCTACCACCAGCGACGGTTGGTAAAACGAGCCCAACAGATTCTTTCCTTCTGGCAGGTTCACACCCGTCTTCCCGCCCACGGCGCTGTCCACCTGTCCCACGAGCGTCGTCGGCACTTGCACCACCCGCACTCCCCGCAAATACGTCGCGGCAACAAATCCCACGACGTCTCCCGTGACGCCGCCTCCCAGCGCCACCAGCACGCATTTCCGGTCCGCCCCAGCGCGCGCCAGCTTGCGGCAAATCCCCTCGACCGTGCTCATTCGCTTGGCTTCTTCCGCATCGTTGAAGAATATCGTTTGCACACGCCCAGCCCCGCGCAGGCTTCGCTTCACCGGCGTGGCCCAGAGCTTCGCAACTTTCGGCGGCGTGACCACGAACGCGCCTGTCGTTTCACCCAGGCGCTGGAAGAATTCGCGCGCGCGTGCGAGCGCACCTTTGCCGCAGAGTATGGGATAGCTTCCGGAGGATGTGCGCGCTTGCAGAATCTTCATTGCGATTCGCGGAGGCGGGAACTCAATGATATTTCTTTTCGAGCTCGTTCACGCTTTCCAGAAACACGTGCCCGACAATCGCCAGGCTCTTGGCGCTAACCTTATCCATCGTGTCCTGGGGAGTGTGCCAGAAACCGGCGTCCTGAAATCCCGCTAGGTCAATGACGTCCACGGCCGCAACGCTTCGGCGCGTGAACGGAAGATGGTCGTCCTCGATCGCCAGCGTATCGTTGACGAAATAGTTCCCGTAGCCCAGCCGCGCCGCTGTGGACCACACCAGGTCCGTCAGCCACGGCGTGGAGTTCGGATCTTTTTTGATTTGCAGGTTGATGGGCCCCACCATGTCCGCGAGCAACACTGCCTTCACTTGCTTCAGGTCGCCCGCCATCGCCATCCGCGCCGCAAGTTCTCGGCTACCGTATGTGCTGTCCGTGTCGCTCCACTGCACGAACGCTTCCTCGCCATCGAGAAAAGCGATCCAAATTGTCAGGTGGTTCTTTTGTGCACAAACTAGCCGCGCCATCTCCAGCATCATCCCGCTCGATGAACCCCCGTCCACGGCGCCCACGAATTCCGGCTTCTTCAGCGTGTCGTAGTGCGTCAGCAGCAGCAGGATGCCCGGCTTCTCGCCCGGAATTTTGGCGATGATATTTTTCATCGCCACCGTGCCAATGGGCGTTCCCGTGTGGAAGTCATCCGTATCCACCGGGCAGCCGTAGCCCTTCAGTTGGTCCTGAATATATTTCTGCGTCTGATGCAATGCGTCCGAATCCGGCGGCCGCGGCCCGAAACTCACGAGCGTTGCTGTCTGCGCGTACGCGTTCGCGCCGTCAAACCCGCCGGTTTGCGAAGCGGGCGGCGCTGCCTCTTGCGAGTTGGGCGCTGTCGCGGAGGGGCTTGCCGCGCTGGACGAAGCTGTGGACTTATCCGCGCTCGAAGACCTTCCGCAGGCCGCCGTCATTCCCGCGGCAAACGCAACGAGTAGCCCCAGGGATCGCATACTCAGCATCCTATTTCGCCCCTTCCACCGCCGCGCGCTGGCGCTTTTTTCTCACTACTAGATACGATAGCCCCATGCCGATGAAATACAGGCCCACCATCGGCGCCATGAATACCAGCATTGTCGTCGCGTCCGGAGTCGGAGTCACGATGGCCGCTACGATTGTAATCAGAATCATCGCGTACCGGAAATTCTTCCACAGGAATTTCGGCGTCACGATCCCGAAGAGCGAAAGAAAGAAAATCAGAATCGGCATCTCGAAAATTACGCCCAGCCCCAGCAACACCACCAGCACCAGGTCGAAGTATTCGTTGATGCTGATGAGCGGCTTGAACGGCCCCTGAATTCCCACAAGAAATCTCAGTACGTGCGGCAGCATCGCGTAGTACGCGAACGCCGCCCCCGACACGAAGAGAATCGTCGTTGAAAAAAGGAATGCCGCCACGTATCGCCGTTCGCGCCGGTAAAGTCCCGGCGCCACAAACAGCCACACTTGATACAGCACCACGGGCATCGCGATGGCGATTCCCAGGTAGAATCCCAGCGTAATCCAGAGGTTGATGACCCCCGTGGGGCTGGTATAGACCAGCTTGTCCTCGAGGTGCGCCTCCCGCAGCGCCTTCAGCATGGGCTGCGCGATAAAATCGAAGACGCGCAGCGCCACCGTGAATCCCAACCCCATCGCCACCAGGATCGCGAGGCCGGCATAGATAATCCTCTTCCGCAGCTCCACCAGGTGCTCGAAGAATGTCATCTTCGCGCCGGTGTCTTCGCTCTCTTCAATCGGCTTGCGAATCGTGGCGTCAGTTGTTGCCATGGGGTGTGCTTTGCGGGGTCGCGTTCACCGGCGTTTCGTCTGCGGGGCCCTTCGCTGCGATCGTCCCCGCCACGCCGCCGATCCTGTTCTCGGGCTCCGTCGGCTCGGGAGAGCTCGTGCTGGCGGCCGAAGCCTTGGCAGCGGCTTCCCGTTCGAGCTCTCTCATATGTTCTTCGAATGTGCTTCTCATGTCTCCGGTTAATCGCCGGAATTCGGCCATTGCTTTGCCCAGATTTCGCGCCAGTTCTGGCAGCTTTTCGGGTCCAAAAACCACCAGGGCCACGGCAAAGATGATGATCAGGTGGGGAATGCTCAACATTTTGCTAACGAAATCGCCTTCCGTGGCATCTTAGAGGAGGCGGCACAGTGTGTCAAACCACTGGCCGCGCCATGCTATACTTAATCAGATGCAGAAAAGCGAGGTCTCGATGAAATCTTCACGACGCGGCATCATCGTTCTTTTTTGCGTGCTGGCACTCTCCGCGATCCTGGGCGGGATGTACGGGCCTCCCGGCCGCGCGAGTGCCGCCAGCGTGAATGATGCCCAGGACTCGCTGCGCTCCTTCACCCGCGTGCTTTCGATCGTCCAACGCAATTACGCCGACCCGGTGGACTCCGAAAAAGCGATTTACGATGGCGCCATTCCCGGCATGCTGCGCGTTCTTGATCCGCACTCCAATTTTTTCGACCCCAAACAATATGCCCTCCTTCGCGAGGAGCAGCACGGGAAGTATTACGGCGTTGGCATGACCGTCGGCCCGCGCGAAAATCACACCGTGGTTCTTTCGCCGTTTGTCAATTCGCCCGCTTACAAAGCCGGCATCCGCCCGGGCGATATCATTTCCAAAGTGAACGGAAAGATTTGTGACGGCCTCACCACCCTCGAAGTGGCGGACATGCTCAAAGGACCAAAGGGCACCGACGTGCACATCGCTCTCGTCCGCCAGGGATGGGATTCTCCCATCGAAGTTACTGTCACGCGTGATGAAATTCCCCGCCCGGGCGTGGACTATTACTCCATGATTCGTCCCGGCATCGGTTATGTCCGCGCCTCTTCATTCAACGAGACAACCAGCGACGATCTCCACGAAGCCTTGCAGCATCTCGACTTTGCTCACTTGGACGGCCTGATCCTCGATCTTCGCGGCAACCCCGGTGGTCTGCTCAACGAAGCGGTTGGCGTGGCCGACGCATTTCTCGATAAAAATCAACTGGTTGTTTCTCACCATGGCCGTGCATCCCCGGAGCGCCGCTACTATGCGGTTAACGGCAATCGCAGCGTCATCGTTCCCCTGGTTGTTTTGATCAATGGCCAGAGCGCCTCGGCCTCGGAAATCGTAGCCGGAGCCGTTCAGGATCACGATCGCGGCCTCATTGTCGGCGAAACTAGTTTTGGCAAGGGCCTCGTTCAGAGCCAGGTTATCCTACCAGAGGACACCGCCATGCTCCTCACCACCGCTCGCTATTACACCCCCAGCGGACGCCTGGTGCAGCGCGACTATAAGAACGTCTCGCTTTACGACTATCTCTACAATCACAATTCGCCAAAACCCACTGAAGTCAAGCTCACCGATGGCGGCCGCCAGGTATTTGGTGGTGGCGGAATTACCCCCGACGTGGTGGTGCCCGCGCCAAAGATCAACGCATTCCAGGAAACGCTTTACCGTCATATGGTCTTCTTCCCTTATGAGGTCTACATGCCCTTCAACCAGATGGGCGTCGGCGATTTCACTCGTTCCTTCCTCGCCTCCAAGCCTGACGTGCCGCGCGATTTCGCCGTCAACGACGCAGTGATCGCCGATTTTCGACATTACCTCGAGACCTCTGGCATCAAGTTCACCGATGCCGACATTCAGGATAATCTGGCGTGGATCAAAATGAAAATTCACCGCGAAGTGGTGACGTCTGTCTATGGCCAGAACGATGGCTACAGAGTTGAATTGCAGGATGATCCGCAGTTGCTGAAGGCCATTGAGGAGATCCCGCAGGCCAAAGCCCTCTACGACAATGCGCGCAAGATCTTGGCCGAGCATCAGGCTTCCACCGCGCCGGCTAATCCGCAGTAGCCCTTTCATCGAGGAGATCGCACGGAATCGCCCCGGACTCGTTTCCTATGGCGTTTCGCTTTCGGCCTCGCCTGCGTTCGTTAATTACTCCGTTACACCTGCTTACTCGGATTGTCCGAATCGGCCTCTCTTCACGATACCCTGAGGTTTCTCGGAGAGACTTCCATTGAGTGCGTTCGCTGAAACAACAATTGCGTCGGATGTTTCCTCTCCCCGGGCTCGCTGGACAGCGGAGCTGATTGCTGCGGCATGGATCCTTATCTTTGGCTCTTACGCTGTTGCGGCAATTTTCCTTCCCAGCGGTGTCAAACTCACCGCCATCGGTGACGTTGGGCAGTGTCTCGCAGCAGCGTTTGCAGGCGCCGCTTGTCTGTCCAACGCCTTTTCCGGGTCGCGCCGCTCCCGCACTTTTTGGACGCTCCTTGCCTTAGGCTGCACCCTGTGGCTCGCCGGGCAAATGCTCTGGACCTACTTCGAGGTCGTTCTTCGCCATTCCGTCCCGAATCCCTTCTTGGGAGATGTGCTGCTCTTCATGCGGCCTGTCCCCATGATTGGCGCCCTCGCTATACAGCCCCACGATCCGCGCCGCGACATGAAAGTCCGGCTCGGCTACGTGGATTTTTCTCTTCTGCTTCTCTGGTGGGTGGCTCTCTATCTGTTCATCGTGATTCCTTGGCAGTACGTTTCTCCCAATGTTGCGCTCTACGGCGCCAGCTACGATCACTTGGAGATGGCGGAAAATGTGTTCCTCGTGGCCGGCCTTCTGGCATTCGGCCTGCGCGTGAAGGGCCCCTGGCGAGGCATTTATCGCCATCTCGCCGTTGCCGCCGCGCTAATCGCCGGCGGAGCCTACGTCATCAACCTTTCCATCGACCGCAATGCCTACCACACCGGGAGTCTCTTCGATCTTCCGCTCGTCGCCGGATTTGTCTGGTTTGGCACCGCCGGCCTTCTCGCCCGCCGCCTTCCTGCGTTGCCCGCTCGTTCCGAACATTTTCCCGAGGAGCGCGTCCGCATCTGGTCCGCCCGGCTCGCCATGGGAGCCTTTGCTTCTCTTCCCCTGCTGGGCCTCTGGGCGCTGGGTTTTTCTACTGCCCCCGATTCCGTTCGGACATTCCGCGTTGGCGTCATTTTCTCAGCCGTGCTGGGTCTGGGAGTTCTCGTATGGCTGCGCAATTGGATCGTGGATCGCGAGCGCGCCCGCCTCGTTGAGTCCCTGCAGCTGTCCCTGGAGAACTTAAAACATCTCCAGGCGCAGCTCATTCAACAGGAAAAACTCGCTTCCCTCGGCCAATTGGCCGCCGGTGCCGCCCACGAAATCAATAACCCACTCACCGGGATCATCGGCTACACCGATCTTCTCCGCGATCTTCCTTCACTCGATTCGCGAGCGCAGTCCCTCGTCGAAAAAACCCACGCACTCGCGCGCCGCATCAAGACCCTCGTCTCCAGTCTGCTCAGCTTTTCCCGCCAGCTTCCCGGCGAAAAAGTTCCCCTCGACCTCAACGCCGTTCTTACTGCCGCCTTGCGCTTGAACGAGATTGATCTCAAGGGCAAGAACATCATTGTGGAGCCGGATTCCGATCCTCAGTTGCCTCCTGTGCGCGGCGATTCCAATCAGCTCTTTCAGGTTTTCTTCAATCTGATGAAGAACGCCGTGGACGCCCTGGAAGAAGTCGGTGGCGGCCGCATCCACATTCGAACCTTCGTCGAAAATTCTCACGTCGTCGCCGAATTTGCCGATTCCGGAGCGGGCATCCGTGCTCCTCATCTGGTCTTCGATCCTTTCTACACCACCAAGCCCGTTGGCAAAGGCACCGGCCTCGGCCTTAGCATCTGCTACGGCATTCTCCAGGAACACGGCGGCCGCATCTCCTGTTTCAATCGCTCAGAGGGCGGCGCCACGTTTCGCCTCGAGCTCCCCATCATTCCTGAGACCCTGCTCCCCGACTCCTCCGTCCAGCCGCAAGCCGTTCAAGTTAATTGACTGCATATCTCGTTCCTCGCGTCCGCCGCGTGCGTCATTCCCGCTCGCCGCGCCATGCGCGTTGACCCCATCATCACGCTGCGCTACGAGTGACACTGGGCGCTCCTTCTCCTGACTCTTCTGTGGGAGCCGACCCCTCGTCGCTAAGGGTGAGGGTTTTGAATTTTCTCGCGTGCGCCTTGCACTTGTCTTTGGGGTGCCCCATACTTTGCGGAGCAAAGGGTGGGGATTTTGACTTTCGTTGCGCGCCTGACCTTGTCATTATGGGGTGCCCTATCCTTTGCGGAGCAAAAGGTGGGGCTTTCACTCCCTCGCAGTTTCTGAAATCTGAGCTCTTCTTTCTACTTTCTGATTTCTAACTTTTGTTTATTCTTGACCTACTTACGCCCGTGGTATAGATTCCGCGCGCCATGGCCAAAGCCTCCGACTCCATTTCCGGCTGGCCGGACTTTTTCGGCCGCCTGGTCACCACGTTCCTTCTTCTCCGGGACATATTTGGCTACGCCCTTCCCGGCGGCGTTTTTTTCGCCATGGGAATTGTTTCCAAACGCATCCAGGTCTCCTGGATATCCAGTTTGCTCAGTCCTTACCAGCATCCTCCTCCCTGGGCTGGCGGAATCCTGGTCGTCGCCGCCTGCTACGCCATGGGACACATCCTTGCGGCCATCGCTTACTTTCCCACCGACGTGCGGAAATACCTTTGGTCGAAAGAGGACCCTCCCAATCCGCTTCTCGCAACTCATCCCACCGAAATCCAGGCTGCGCTTCTCGCCGTAAAGCTGAAGCACCCGGAACTTCTCGACGATTTGTCACGGCGTGAAACCATGACCCTGCTCACCCGTTCCATGACCGTCGCCCTTCTCGGCGGAGGCTTTCTCTTTTACTGCCCGTGGCTCACTTCTCACGCCGCCCTCATCGTCGGTATCGCGGCGGGAGGCGGCATTCTTTTCCTCGACGCCTTGACCGGCATGCCGCATCTTCGGCGCGGTCAGGATGCCGTTGAGCAAGCTGCTGCTGCTGCGCCTGAGGCGCCCAAATCCGATGGCCTGAGCGATTCCCTCAAGCTTCTTGTAGATGCTGCCGCCGCTGCCCTGGCCGCTGCCGCGGACTACTTGGAGAACCTCTAGCTCGGTTCGTGTTTTTCCCCTTGCCGTCTTTGGAGTTGGCTCTTTATCGGTCTTGGTCCAACTCAACGCGGTGGGAAGTGCGGGGAATCTGCCTTAGAATTTCAAGATTTTAATTTCAGTGCGCCAGCCAAATGCTAGGAAATAGCTTGCCCGCCGCTTCCGGCTCCGTTGGCACGCCCGCGAGCGTCATCGCCGCCGCAAGCACGGGATCGCGCCCATTCGCAAGATCGAGCTGCGTGGGAATAATTTTTATGTCCGGTGTGACTCCAATTCCCTCCAAGTCTTTCCCATCCGGCATCAGGAATCTTTCCTTCGTAATATTAACTTGGAATATGAAGAGGTTGCCTAGGTTCAGCCCTTCCCCGAATCCATGGTTCTCTGCGACGCCCACCTCACCAGCAGTCTGATCGCCCATCAAAGTTCCGCGCTTTTCAATCTGCACGATGCGGGCGAGAACCTCAGCTCCCGAGGCAGTGCGGCTATTTATCAAAACGAAGAGCCTTCCGGTGAATGCATGGTTCCCCCAGGAGGGAATATGAGCGGGTTTCTTCCCTTTTCTTACGACCGTTTCCCCGGCATCAATATCATGGTCGAAAAAGCAGCCGATGATGGGATCGAGTGGCGTATCCCAGCCTCCGCGGTTATCCCGCAAATCGAGGATCAGTGTGTCGTGTTTCTTGGCGGATCCGATAAGCGGATCGATCTCCTCGTGTTTGAGATCCAGCCTCGATACCTTCAAAATCATCAGCTTGTCATTCGCGTCGACAACCTTTGGTTTGCTAGCGCGTTCCATCTCTTTCCTGATGTGCTGAAATTGTATTTGTGTGTCCTTGTTGGAGGCGTAGGTTCGCCCCAATTGAATCTCGTGGTTCTTCGCGATCACCTCCCGCGAGCTTTGCCCCGGAGCGGCCACAGTGAATTTTGTTTCGCGACGCGGAAAATCCGTCAATCGGCGCAGGATGGTCAGGAATGTTGCGCGGGTCGGCTGATATCCCTCCACTTTGAGGACCTGGTCGCCGGGTCTAATTCCCTGCTCCCATGCGTCCGAATCCGGATTCACAGCGAAGAAGAGGCACTTGTCGCCGACCATCTCCATCCTCCATCCGGGGTCCTCTATGACCGTGTGGAATAGTCCAAAGTACGTATGGGAATCGCTCAAGCCTTCGATGGCCCAGTCAATGATGCCGAGTTCTTCTCCCGTTGTGGTTGCGTCGGCGGCCTTTTTCTGCGCTTCGGCAAATCTGGCTCGCAGGTCGTAGCCATTTAATTTCGGGTCGTAATAATCCTTCTCGATCTCTGCTTCCACCTTCTGCAAAACTGCTCGCGCCTGCTCTTGTTCGCCCTTGCTGATTGTTTGCTGCCCCAGCGCGTGCCCCGCGCACACCAGACCCGTCACAACCGCGAAGCTCGCAGCCATCGTCCACGCCGCCTGTCTATCCCTCGCCACGGCACCAGATGGTAAAGGAACTCTCCCCTCCTCGCAACCCTAGTTCGCCAGCCAGTTCTTCCTAAATTTCCCTAGTACTATAACTTTACTTTGCCGTTACGCTGTGCTATACTGGTTTTGCGACATTGAAGATGGCATTGCCGGAGGGCGGGGCGCCAGCCCCGCCTTCGGACTTTATGACTAGGAGGCAACTTCTAATCGAGACACAGTCAGAAACAAGATATGGCCTAAGTCATTGAAAACAAACGACAGTGCTAAAGTCTAATCGAGACACAACAGCGAGTTAGGACATGAGCACGGCGAAGCTAGAGTTGAGAGACTTGACAAAACGGCAATCGCCGGCCGAGCGCGGCCGAACCAACGGGGGAGATTCCCCCGCAGCACCCAGACCGCAGCCGCCAGATTCTAATCGAGACACACTCAGAAACAAGATCCACCCTAAATCATTGAAAACAAACGATGGAGGCAAATTCTAATCGAGACACATATGCGAGTTAGGAGTTCCATCATCCCCGGCCCTGCCGAAGCCCATTTGGCAGCCGAACCAGGCGGCCAGCCCGGTGCCACAGAGCCAGTCGCAGAGGATAACTTTTGAGAAATTAATGCTTGTGTACCAAAAAGAATCCCGAGAATCAGAGGCTCGTGTACCAGTTAGGTGCATCCGACAAAGGAGTGGTTTGACTTCGGGAATTTCTCAGCTAGCGTAACATTAGAGGCAGTTCCAAAATGAAAAGGAAGAGACTCGGGGACGTACTTCGGGACCGCGGCAGCATCTCCGCCGGGAACCTGGATAACGCGCTACAGCAACACGAAGCGAAAGCCCTCCGCCTGGGAGAATACCTGCTGGACCACTCGATGATATCGCGAGAGGACCTCGCGGCGGCGCTGGAGGAAGTAATCCGAGTGCCGTATCTCGATTGCGAGAACTTGCAAACAGAAAAAAAGGTATTAGAGATGATCCCCGGAAGCGTCGCCGCGCGATGCCATGCCGTGCCGGTGCGTGTGGATGATCGCAAGTTGGTGGTAGCCATGGCGGAACCGCAGAACCTGCACAATTTGAATGAACTGCGATTCGTCTCCGGGATGGAGATCTCCGCGCGATTGAGTTTTCGCCGGGACATCAAGAAGGCCATTGAACGACTTTACGGGAAGTCACAGGCGGAGGGGGATTTTGGAGACCTCGAAGGCGCGGGGGGCGCAGGTTCGATTGAGTTCATCACCACGAGTTCCCGGGAGAGCAACCGGGAGGCCATGAAAGAGATGCAGGCGGACTTGCACGCACAGCGCACTCCAGCGGTACGCCTCGTGTCTTCGATCATCAGGGCGGCCACGCGGCGCAAGGCAAGCGACATCCACATCGATCCGCAGGCGGGGGGACTCGTCGTGCGGTTGCGGGTAGACGGCATTCTCGAAGACCTGGTGGACGTGGCTCTACCTCTGCAAGCGTCACTGATTTCCCGCATCAAGATTCTTGCGGATATGGACATCGCCGAGAGGCGCGTGCCGCAGGATGGCCGCTTGCTGGTGAATGTGAATGGATCGAAACTGGATTTACGTGTTGCCACGCTGCCAACGCACTATGGTGAAAAGGTGGTGATCCGGCTACTCAATCCCGATGCCACGCGGCTCACATTCGAGGACCTGGGGTTTTCGCAAAAGACTTCCCAAGCGCTGGCAAGAATTTTGACGCTGCCGCAGGGCATGCTGCTGGTGACCGGGCCGACCGGTTCGGGAAAGACGACCACGCTGTACTCCGCGCTGAATTTGTTGCGCACGCGCACGCTGAACATCATCACGGTGGAAGACCCGGTCGAGTACATGCTCGAGGGGATCAATCAAGTCCAAGTGAACACGAAGGCCGGGCGAACTTTCGCGGGGTGTCTGCGATCGATGTTGCGGCAAGATCCCAACGTAATCATGGTGGGAGAAATTCGGGACTCGGAAACCGCGGAAATCGCCCTGACCGCCGCGCAAACAGGGCACCTGGTGCTTTCCACGCTGCACACCAACGACAGCGTCTCGGCGCTCACGCGGCTGGCGGACTTGAACATTGCGCCCTTCCTGATTGCCTCTTCGGTGACCGCGGTGATAGCCCAGCGGCTGTTGCGCAAGCTGTGCGTGTGCCGGAGGCAAACGAGCCTGCTACCTGAATTCGAAGGGCGGCTGCTGAGCGCCGGGATCGCGGACTTTGGAACGAGTATGTATATCCCCGGCGGATGCGCGGCCTGCGACGGCACCGGTTACAAGGGCAGGATGGGGATCTACGAAATCTTGTACGTGGAGGAGCAGATCCGCACTGCCGTGCGCAACAACGCGCCGGAAGATCAAGTCCGCGCAACCGCGCGCAACTCCGGGATGCGCATGATGAGTGAAGAGGCTCTCGAGAAAGCGCAACAAGGGCTGACCAGTCTGGACGAAGTTTTTCGCGTAATCACCTTCGAGAAGATGGCCAGCCGCTGTCCGCATTGCAATCGGGACCTTGCGACAGGTTTCGTATTCTGCCCGTTTTGCGGTAACGACCGCAGGGATATTGCGGAAGCGGGCGACTCCACGTTCATGGGCGACGTGACATCCAGCGAGGCGATATAGTAATGGCGTTCGAAATGCCGTCGGCTCCGGCAACGATGACGCGTCAATTCCGGCGGTCGTCCTATCTTCGCGATCTAAGCGTCCTGTATGAGGGAGGGCAGGCAATTTCGCTGCACGCCCCGGACATCAGCCCGCAAGGCATGATTATTAACACCTCCGATGAGCTTCCCGAAGGCGCCGTGCTTAAAGTGAGTTTCCGGCTTCCGCGCTCCGATTTTGAGGTGAACGTACGCTGCGAGGTTCGCTATTACCTGCCCGGCATCGGTGTGGGCGTGGAATTCGTGGATATTTCCGCCGAAGCCCGGGAGGCCATCGAACAGGAAACCTCGACTGCCGGAGATGCGCCCGCCTCGGGATCATAAATCGCTCGATTGTGAAAGTTTCCTAGCTCCGCTCCACTTCCCAAATTCGCAAGAGTGACTTCGCGGCCCGTGTTTGCAGGGTGCGGGGCGATAGAGTATATTTTGCGGTTCATTGAGGAGAATAAGAGTCCCACATGCTGATTGTAATGGGTTCGCACGCGACTGAGGAACAGGTTCGCGCGGTTTGCGAACGGATTGAATCGCTCGGACTGCGAGCGCACGCGATTCCCGGTTCGCTGCGTACTGCCATAGGCATCACGGGCAACAGCGGCGCGGTGGATCTGGGCACGCTTGAAGCGATGCCCGGGGTGATCGAATGCATTCCGGTAAGCAAACCCTACAAGCTGGTGAGCCGCGACGCGAAGAAGGAAAATTCCATCATTCGCATCGCCACGCCTTTAGGAGACGTGCGCGTGGGCGGCGAAGCGATCGCCATGATTGCGGGGCCATGCGCGATCGAGAGCCACGAACAAGCCTTCGGCGCGGCGAGGCGCATCAAGGCCGCGGGCGCGCGGCTTTTTCGCGGTGGGGCTTACAAGCCGCGCACTTCGCCCTACAGTTTTCAGGGACTGGGCGAGCCAGGACTGCAAATCCTGGCCGAAGTGCGGCGGGAGCTGGGGCTGGGAATCGTCACGGAAGCGATCGACAACGAAAGCCTCGATTTGGTGGAAGAATTCGCGGACGTGATTCAACTGGGCGCACGCAACATGCAGAATTTTTCGCTCTTGAAGCGCGCAGGGCGCTCCGCGAAACCCGTGCTGCTGAAGCGCGGGATGTCCGCGACGCTCGATGAATTCCTGATGGCCGCGGAATACATTCTGGCGGAAGGAAACTACAACGTCATCATGTGCGAGCGGGGCGTGCGCACGTTCAGCGATCACACGCGCAACACGCTCGACTTGAGCGTGATTCCCGCGGTGCAGCGCCTGAGCCATCTGCCCATCATCGTGGACCCCAGCCACGGCACTGGCCGGCGCAACAAAGTGGTGCCGCTTTCGCGCGCGGCGGTCGCCGCGGGCGCCGACGGACTGCTCGTCGAAGTGCATTGCGATCCCGACCGCGCGCTTTCCGACGGGATGCAGTCCATCGTGCCGGACGAATTCGATCAGCTTGTCAGCGAAGTCCGCCAGATCGCCGGAGTTCTCCATCGCTCGGTCAACTGACGCGCCCCCAGAGCGCGAGCCCGCAAAAATTCGCCGATGAAAATCTTCGCGAACCGACGGCTGACATTCATTCTTGTGCTGCTCGCGGCGATAACGATTCGCGAGCTGTGGCTGGAGCATCTTCCCTTTTTTCTGCGTCCCGGGCTGCACCTTTATGCGTACATCACGAGCGCTTCGCAGGGAGCGCTGACGGTGGTGGACGTGGTCAGGCTCGCGCCGGTGGGCACCATCCTGGTGGGCCCGACACCCAGCGGAATCCGCGCGCATCCCACGCGCAAGGAAATCTGGGGAGTCAGCACGCAGGGTGGTTATGCCTGGGTGGTGGATGCGCGCTCAAGCCAGATGGCGGCGCGAATTCCGGTCGGAAACTCTCCCTACGCGATCGATTTTTCTCCCGATGGACGACGAGCTTACGTCGCGGCATCGGGCTCGGGAAAGGTGACGGCGATTGATTGCGCGGCACGGCGAGTGGTAGCGACGGGCACGGCAGGGCGCGGGCCGTGGATTGCGCGGGCTTCGCCGAACGGCAAATGGGTGGTGGTCAGCAATCGCGGCGACGCCACGATTTCGATTCTCAACGCTCTGACGCTTGCTCCGATAGCGACCGTGGGCGTGGCTCCAGATCCGGAGCAGGTGGTAATTCTGCCGGACAGCTCGAAGGCGTTCGTCTCCTCGGGATCGCGGGCAGAAATTTCGGTGGTGGATTTGAAATCTCCGGGCCTCATCACCAATCTCGATTTGGGAGGCAATCCGGCGGATTTAATCCTGAAGCCCGACGGCGGGGAGATTTATATTCCTTCGCCGGACGCGCACGGATTGATTATCGTGAACACGGAAACGAACGAGGTGGGCGATTTTCTGCTGCTTGGGTTGTCGCCGGACGCGGGGGTGCTCAGCGAGGATGCCACATGGCTCTATGTTTCCGACGCAGCGAGCCAGCGCGTGGTGCCGGTGCGCGTGGACATTCGCAACGTGCAGCCGCCGATCGCGGTGGGCGAGCATCCGGGCGCGGAAGCACTGGTGAGCGAGGGAGACGTGCTCTTGGTGGTGAACCGCGAGTCGAACGACCTCAGCGTGATCCGCGTGCGCTCCGATGCTCCCAGCAGCCTGATCACCATGATTCCGGTGGCACCCCAGCCGCGCGACATCGCCGTCAAAGCTTTTTAGCGCTCTTGCCGTAGGGTAATCCTGTGATATCTTGCCACTCACAGTTAATATCGGTCGGGGGCCATCGTGTCTGACTATCTCGCTCAGATCGCGAGGGCGACGGGAATGGCAATGCAAGCGCCGCGGAGCGCATACTCGAGCGAGCACGGCATTGTCGCTGGGCTGTTAGACGGTTATCTGGTATCAATCAACCCCAAGGCAACTCGTGCGAGCGGCGAAGGTCCCGCCATTGAGATTGTGGTCCGCACCGGGGGAATTCAGGCGCCCTCGCTGGTCCGCTCAGGACTTGAAGGCGGATTCAATCGGGGATCCAAGGTAACTGTTGACGCCTTCTCCGCGCAGATTCTCTGGTCGTACAACTGGCTCGTCAAGCCCTCACCGGAAAAGGTCGGAGCCGCCGTAAGGAATGTTCTGACTGTACTCAGCCCCTTCGCGCAAAGTTGTACAAAATGTCACAAGTGTGGGGCCAAAGAAACTCTCGAGATCTTCTTTCTGGGGCGGCATCCAGAGCTGTGGTGCTCTCGATGCCGGGAGCAATGCCTACACGAAGCCGCCGCGATAGAGGAACGTTTGGCCGCAATCCCGGTTCGATTCGGCCGAGCACTGGCGTTGACGAGTGCGGTCTCGATTGGCGGCGCAGAAATTATCGCACGCGCGTTGCACGATTCATCTCAGATTTCGCTATTCTTCTGGTCGACTGCGGCGCTCGGACTGGTTGTTGGGTTCATCGCAGCCATAGGTGCAGGCAAGCCGTCACGCGGCGTAAAGGTGCTGGCCTGCACTTCAGCTGCGTTTGCGCCATGGATTGCGTTCTTCAGGGCAACCATGCTCAGTGACCCGGCCCATCCGGTTTTCAGCTGGGACTCGCGCGCGTTGGCAATGGCGAGTCTTTTTGTGTTGTGGTGCAGTTGGATGCCCCTATTGCTCGCCTACGGGGGCGTGTCGCTTGGCGACCTTCTCTTCAGGCTCAGGTTTTTTAAGCGCGAAAAGTCGCGTCAGTCCGGCGGCCGTCTGCCGTGACTGTGAATGCTCACCGCATGGTGCGCCGTGCGCAACCCGAGCAAGGGCATCACTGGACGGTGAGGGAGAGAGCGAACGTACGGCTGGTTCCTTGCGCTGAGGCAGTCACAGTGAGCGGATAACTTCCCGGAGGCGTGCCGCTGTTACCCCCGCCTCCGCCACCCGTAGAGCCGCATGCGGCCAGTCCAAGAAGCAGAAGCAAAGCAAAAGCTGGGAGGAAAGCGCGGGCTTTTGCGTGAGGCACGTGCAGGGCGCGCAGACGCGCGTACGCGAGGAATGTGATGAGCGCGAAGCTGAAGAGGATGAAGGGTGAGATGAATGGCCGGGTTCTTTCTCGAGGGAACGACGCGCTGCGCGCGGTGGTGGGAGCGGAGACCATAAAATTTGCCGACGCAGCGCTGAGGGGCAGCATGGCGGGCGAAGGCGTGCAGGACGATTCGAAAGGCGCGCCGCTGCAAGAGAGACTGACGCTTCCGGCGAAACCGCCGAGCGAGTTCAATTGAAGATTGTAGGTGGCTGTCTGGCCGGCAGTGATGGTGGCAGAGATAGCGCTGCCCGATGGATTGGAAATTGAAAAATCGCTTGCCATTCCCGTCAGAGGGACGGACTGAGGAGTGGCTGGGGCGTCATCGGCAAGCTGTAGGGAGGCGTTGCGCGAGCCGGCGCCGGCAGGCGTAAATGTAACGCTGACGGAGCAATTCGCGCCCGGAGCGACGGGCGACTTGCAGGTGTCCGTTTCGGAGAAATCTGCATGGTCGGCGCCGGCGAATGAGATGCCGCTGATATCGAGAGGCCCATTGCCCTGATTCGAGACCATCACGGGAGTCGCGGGGCTCGCGGTTTGCGCGAGTTGCGCCGCAAAGTTGATGCTGGTGGGACTGAAGACGACCATCGGCTCGGTGGCGGTGCCGGCGAGCGAAGCGGTCTGGGGCGTTCCGGCAGAATTATCGGCGACAGAGAGATTGGCAGCGCGCGCTCCCGTAGAGACCGGCTTGAAAGTGACGCTGATGATGCACGTGAGGTTGGGATTGAGGGTAACGGGACAACTGTTGGTCTGGTTGAAGTCGGCGCTGGCGGCTCCGGTGAAAGAGATGCTTGCAATGGTGAGCGGGCCGTCGCCGGTGTTGGAAAGAGTGACGGTTTGCGCGGCGCTGCTGGTGCCGACGTTCTGGCTTGCGAACGTGAGCGACTGAGGAGCGAGACCTGCAACGGGCGCGGTCGCCATGCCGCTCAGCGCGACCAGCTGCGGGCTGCCGCTGGCGTTATCCGCAATCGCGACTGCGGCCTGCTTTGATCCTTTTGATTGGGGAGCAAAATTCACGGCCAACATGCAGTCGGATTTCGGAGCGAGCGAACCCGAGCCGATGGGACAAGGCAAACTCGTGGCGGTGATGACGTTGAAGTCCGCGGGATTTGCGCCGGTCAAGCCGACACTTGCGATCTGCAGGCCCATGCTGCCGGAATTGCGGACGTCCACGGATTGGTTGCCGGCTGTGCTGCCCACGACCTGCGAGCCGAAGGAAAGCATGGACGGACTAATCGTGAGAATGGGAGCCGGCGGCGTGCCCGTTCCGGTGAAGGTCACGGTTTGCTGCGAATTCTGATGATTGCCGGAGTCGTCGAGGACGTCGAGTTCGGAATTGAATGTGCCGGTGGAAAGCGGCGAAAAAGTGACATTGATGGCGCAGCTCGACTGGGGCGGAATTGCGCCGGAGGCAGTGCAGTTCGAGGAACTGAAGGAGAAATCGGCGGTGTCGCAGCCCGAAGCTTTTCCCACGCAGAGGTTAAGATCGCTGATGTGCAGGGGGGAATTTCCCGAATTGGTCAGCGTGACGGTTTGCGGATTGCTCGGGGTATTCTGAGGCTGATTGCCGAAATTAATCATCATCGGGGAGAGGCCCGCGATAGGCTCCGTCCCCACCCCGGAGAGAGGAAGCGATTGTGATGCGCCCGGGGCGTTATCAAATACTTCCGCCGCCGCTATTTCGTTGGCCGCCTTTGTGGGATTGAAAGTGACGCCCAGGGTGCAGGTCTTGCCGGCCGGAATCGTCTGGCCCGCGCAGGTGTCCGTGCTGAGAGAGAAATCGGGGCTGTTCGAGCCGGTGATGGTGACGCTGGAGATGACCAGATCCGCGCTGCCGACATTCTTGACGAGTGAATCGCTCGAGACGCTCTGGCCGACCGGCTGGCCGCCGAAATCGAGAGGGTTGGGACTAAAAGAAACGGCCGGAGTCTGCGCTGAAGAGGCGGCAATGCGCGTCAGGAAGGCATCAGACTGGGGCGGCTTCGCGGAGCAACTGGAACACGTGGGTTGAAAGCCGGTGGCGGCAGGTGAAACAAGGCCGCCGAGGAAATCGGAGGAGGTGGTAGCGCCAGCGACGAAAACATTTCCCTGCGAGTCAGCAGCCACGGAATTCGCGAACGCGTCGGCACTGCCGCCGAGCAAAGTTGAGAATATGAGCGAAGATTGGCCCGAGAGTGTGGTGTCGAATTGCGCGGCGAAGGCATCGGAAGTGCCGGTAAAAGATTGCAGGGTGAGAAAAACGGGAAAATTGGCGCTGGTAGCTTTGCCCGCAATGAAGACCTGGCTGGGCGAAACGACGTCGATGGCCGCAGCGGAATCCGATTTCGCTCCGCCCAGGTAAGTGGAGTAGAAGAGCGAAGTCGAGATCGCGCCCCCCGAGACAGTTTCCGAAACTACGGAAAGGAAGGCGTTCTCGGCGCCATTCAGAACGCTCTGAAACGCGGCGTTCGTTCCCATGCTGGTTTGAAAATCAGGGGAATTGGTAGAGCCCGAGATGTAAGCCGAAGGCGGAGACGCGGCGTCCACGGCGATGGCGAACGCCTGATCGGTTGCGCTGCCGCCGAGAAAAGAGGCATAAATCAAGTCGTTCGCGCCGAGCGAGCGCGGGCTGATTTTCATCACGAAGGCGTCGAAGGGGCCGCCGCCGTAATTTATCTGGAAGGCATTTTTTGTTGGAAATGAGTTTCCTGTCGGCACGGAGGTGAATCCGGTGAGATAGGCGTTCGGGGGCGTCTGGGCATCCACGGCGATGCCCGTGCAACCGACGGTAGCCTTTATGCCGAGATAAGTCGAGTAGAGCAGATCTCCAGCATTGGAGAATTGCGCGAAGAAGCCGTCGCTCGCGCCGCCTCCGTTCTTGGAACTGAACGGATTCACACCCAGAGCGAGTGGAAGATCCGTTGAAGTGGTGTCGGACGCAACATAGATATTGCCGGAGGCGTCCACGGCGATTCCGGCGGCATTCTGGGTTCCTTCCGCGCCACTGCCGCCAAAATAGCAAGAGAAGGTGAACGCATTGCCGGCCGCGTTGAGGGCACTTACGGTCAGGTCGGATGACCCGTTGAGTTTGGTCTGTCCCGGGCAATTGGCGGTGGGAAAATCCTTGGAGGTCGAAATTCCGGCGAGAACGGGCGCGCCGCCCTTCGCGGAATCCACCTTGGGATCGAAAGCAACAAAGCCACCCTTTTCATTTCCGCTACCGCCGATGAAGGTGAGATAAACAAGCGAGGCTGGGCCGCTCACGGAGGGATTGATCTTGGCGATGAAAAGCACGGAGGCGCCGCTCGCCGGGCCGAGATTGGTAGCGGTATCCTGCGGCTCCGAGAAAATCTGCGAAGTTGTGCCGGAGATATAGGCATTTTCCTGCGAGTCGAGAACCACGCTATTCACGGAATCGGCGCCCGCACCGCCGGCGAAGGTCGAATAAGTAACGGAGATTGAAGGGTCGATGATCAGGCGGCGGGTGTGATCGTACGCGCCGAGGGAGAATCCGACTTGGCCGCTGGGGCGCAAACGAAATCGTACGGGAATGAGCCGGCGCGCAGCGCCGGACTCCTGATAGGCCTGTGGGGGCCGCAAGATAATTTGCGCGCGCGAAGGGCCGATGCGCAGCTCGCCCGCGGAGGTAATTCGAGGGAATACGCGTGTTCGCTGGCCTCTCGCGTGACGAGAAACCGAGAAATCAAAGCGAATGGCGTCCGGATATGCTCCGGGTTCGATCACAAGATCGTGCTCGATTTCATCGCCGCGGCCGTAAAACTCCGCAGCGATGCCCGGGTACAAACCCGAATACGCCGCGCGCTCGAAATGGGAAACGCCAATTCGCCAGCGACGGGAGTCATTTCCCAACAGATAATTCGTGCGGCCCGGGAGCACGCCTTCCCCGGAGAGATCGGGATCATGCTGCGCGCCGAGGAAACGCATCTGCACGAATTCACGGCGAGCAGGGACGCCCCCATTCGACGCCGTCGGAAGCTCGAAGATTACTTGGCGCGGATCGAGAAAGAGATTGTAGCCGCGCCCTCGTGCCATGAGGCCGCGAGAGGCGGGCGACTCGCTGGAACTGGGCTCGAACACCAGAGGCATCGCGGCGAACTGCGAAGCGGCACGGGAGCGGCTCTGCGCGAGAGAAAGCTGACTCTCCGGGGGGCGTGCGCGAGTGAGTGGAATCGCAGGAATCTGAAGATGAAGGTAGAAGGAAGAAGCGATTGAGAAAACGCCAAGCCACACAGCGAAGAGAAATTTCTTGCCCATCTGGCGCCACTTCTTGCGGGAGCACGGTTCAAAGTCCCGCGAACAGGAGAAACCTACGGAATCAATCAGAAAGCGGCGAAGCCGGGGCTATAGTAGTTATCTAGATATCTATGTCAAGAAATATTTATAGCAAAGGGACGTTCTACATGGTGTCAGGGTGATTCCACAGGCCAGGCAAAGGCCAGGGCGCCGAGTTCGATGGCAATGGAGCCCTGGGAAGGAACAGAATCGAGAGGCATCTCACCCCTCCAGAGCGCGACGCTCAATTGCAGAGACGAACGACCGCCCAGGGGAACGAGCGTTCTGGGAACGGCAACCTCGAGAATTTTCCCGGACACTGCGGAGACGCCGGCGGGCAAATCCAGCCAGGCATGGCCGTTCCTTTCGACCGCAACACTTTTTACCGAGGCATTCGAGACATGAAGCGTGATGCGTACTTCTTCGAGGGTGCGCAACGTGAGACGAATCTGGTATTCCTGGAGGGCGTCAAGCGATCCGGGCACGGGATCCACGCGGACAAAAAATGCATCGTCGCTGAAGCCGTAGAGAACAGCGTCGAGATAATAAGCGCGACCGTGCATGGCGCCGCTGCGGCGATCGGGTACGTACAATCCCGCGCCCAGCCATTCGAAGAAAGAAGTTTCGCGGCCGTCCACACGCACGCGAAGATAACCGGAGGGAGGCGCAATGCGCGCGCGTTCGAGAGGCCGCGCAATCGGCTGAGACAGGGACTCCGGAGCGGGCAAGCCGAGAGAGGCGTACACGGCGGTGAGATGGTTGCGGAAGAGCGTGTCAAAATCGGCATCGTTCGAGGAGCTGTTTTCGGGACCGTACCACCAGCACCAGTCGCTCCCCTCGGCAGCGAGAATGGATTCATATGCGGCGGCGAGATGTTCGGCGGAAACAGCATGCGAATCTCCCGCTTTTGATTTGCGCGCTTCGAGCTCAAACACATCCCGCGCTTCGCCGAGGAACTGCCAGGCACGGACGTCGTCGGCATGGCCAATCCAAATGTCGAAATTGGCGTTGATCCAGGAGGCTGGAAACGTCCCGGGGAGAACCGGAAGATTTTGAGCCGCGGCGATGGCCTCAGAAACGGTGAGCGGATGGATTTCCGGATCGGCTTCGATGAGTCTGTAAAAGCGCCGGAGAAATTCCCGGCCATTGCCCGGGTAATACTCCCAGGCATTCTCCCCATCCAGGATGAGGCAGATGACCGGCGTCTCAGGAGCCAAGCGCTCGCCGATGAGGCGAATGCGGCGATGCAAATCCTCCGCCGCAGCGCCAGCATCCATGCGCGAATAGACGAAGCCTACAAGATCGGAGAGCTGATGATCGCGGTAAATGCCGGCGATTTCGTTCTTCGAGCGCACAATTCTCCAGGGCGAGTATAGACTCCGGGCATTTTCGGGAAGTCCTTCGCCATCGCGCCAGAAACCGACGCTGAGCGTGCGGCCAAGAACGCCTTCGTCGGTGGCAAACCAGCGAAAGCCGAGGTCTGCGGCAATTTCGAGCACTTCATTGGAAACGGAGCCTTCGGAGGGCCAGAGGCCGGCGGGAAGGCGGCCAAAAATTCTCTCGTGGCACTGCCGCGCGCGGAGCAGCTGCTCGCGTGCGTCCTCGGGATGGCGAAAGGGCGGCTGGGGCAAGGGCGTATAGGGATTCGCGACGCGGGCGATATCGGAATTGCAAATGAGCGGAAGAATGGGATGGTAAAAAGGCGTGGTGGAGATTTCAATCTGGCCGCGTTCGAGGGCGCTGCGGTATTCGGGTAGGACCCGGCCAATAAGTTCGATTTGTTTTTCGCGGATATTGGTTTTGTCTTCTTCGGTGTACTCCGAGCCTTTGCGCGCGAGCGGAGCAATGACCGGGTCGTTGGCCAGATACTCCTCATCAAACCAGGCGAGCTGCGAGAGGGCCTGCAGGTCGCGCCAGTCGCGCAAGTGAAATTGCTCCATGGCCGCTTCCCTGCCGGCGCGCTGCCGCCACTCAAAAAGCTCGACGAAACGCGGCCAGCGGTGCATCAGGTTTTCGTGATTGAGTTGGAATGCCCGCTCCAGGATTTCCAATTTTTGCGAATCATCGAGAGCATCGCCTGGCGCAAAGGCCGCAGTGAACCACGGCTCATTGAAGTTTCCGCTGGCGTATTCCTCAAGTTGAACGGCGAGCGAGGGGACCATGTTGAAGGTAGCGTGGACGCCCGGGAAATCCGCAAGGGCGCGCACCATCCCCCAGTAATCCTTAAGGGCGTGGAGGCGCGTCCAGGGGAGGACGTAGGATCCCGAAGCAGGGTCGCGATACTGCGGCTGATGCATGTGCCAGAAGATGACGAGGCGCACCGGGCTCATGCGCAGCAAGACTCCCTGCGCGAGAGTGCAGCCATGTTAGAATTTGGCCGCGCCGCCATGCGCATCCTGGACCGATACGTACTTCGCGAAGTCCTGTCGTACTCCCTGCTGGGACTGGTCGTTTTTACATTCATCTTCTTCGTGCCGCAACTCGTGCACCTGATGGAATTGATTGTGAGGCATTCAGGAAGCGCACGGGAAATCGCACTGCTCTTCGCCTGCTCGCTTCCCGGGATCCTCATTTTCACACTGCCCATGGCCGCGCTGGTGGGAGTGCTCATCGGGCTGGGACGGCTTTCCGCCGACAGCGAAATCGTGGCCCTGCACGCGTGCGGAATCGGGACACGAAGGCTGCTCGTTCCCATCGGCGCGCTGGCGGTGGCGTTCACCATTATCACGCTGAGTTCAACCTTCTGGCTGGGCCCGGCGGCGCGGCGCACGTACCGCTCTGCTGAGGAACATCTCAGCACTGGGCAGGCCTCCTATGCCGTGCAGCCGCGGGTATTTGATGAGCGATTTCCGCACTGGGTGCTCTACGTGAAAGACGTAGATGCCGCCGCATCGCGCTGGAATGGAATCTTCCTGACGGAATCAGACGCCGCCGCGGGATCGCACCTCACGCTCGCAGAGGATGCAATTGTATTGACGGAAGCCAATGAGGGCAAGCTGCAACTGCATCTTTCGAGCGGAAGCACACACGAGTTCGATGCCGCGGACCCGAATCATTACAACGTGACGACGTTCGGAACGAGCGACATGGCGCTGGACTTGACGAGCAATAAAACTCAAACGGCGGCTGTCGTTTCGGACGCGGAGCGTTCGGTGAGCGAGTTGCTTTCGGAACAAGGTCCCGGATGGCGCGACGCGCGAATCGAATTCGAACGGCGTATTGCGTTCCCCGCGGCGTGCCTGGTATTTGCATTGCTTGGAGTTCCGCTGGGAGTGCGGCCGCGACGCGGAGGTCGCGCGATGGGCTTCGTAGTGACGTTGCTGCTCATCTGCTGTTACTATCTCGTATATGTCACTGGAATACATATTTCCGAGCTGGGGAAGGTGCCGCCCTCTGTGGGGGTCTGGGCCGCGAACCTTTGCGGATTGCTGCTGGCAATCATCCTGCTGCGCCGGATCGAACAAGTGCGGGGCGAAAGGCAGCTTGCGCGGTTGTGGGAACGGTTGCGGCAATGGCGAGAGGAGCGGAAAACAACCGCTGCGGCACTGGCCGCGAACGGGCGCTGGCAGAACGGCGCAGGCGTGGCGAGGCGTGCGCGCGGACTCTACAGGCGCGCGCTGGGATTCCCGCTGCTGATGGACCTCTACATTTTGCGGGCATTTTTCTATTATTTTTTTCTGATGCTCGCGGCGTTTATCGTCCTGTTCGACGCCTTCACGCTCTTCGATTTGCTGCAGGACATATCACGGAATCACGTGGAGTTTGTCGTAGTGCTCAATTACTTTCGCTATTTGCTGCCGCTGATGATTTATCAGTTGACGCCGCTGGCAGCGCTGGTGGCGACGCTGGCGGCGCTGGGAGTCCTTTCGAAAAACAACGAAGTGACGGCCTTTAAGGCCAGCGGCATCAGCATGTACCGCCTAAGCTTGCCTATCTTTCTGGCGGGGCTGCTGCTAGCTGGGGGCATGTTCGGGTTCGACGACACTTTCCTGCCCTATGCCAACCAGCGGCAGGATGCGTTGCGAAATGAGATCAAAGGGCGTCCGGCACAGACGTTCTACCAGCCCGCGCATCAGTGGATTTTTGGGGAGAACGACAAGGTCTATAACTACGAATTCTTCGACTCCGACCAGGGAGTTTTCGGCGGCTTGAACGTGTTTGAGCTGAATCCGCGGACGTTTCAGTTGCGGCGCAGGATATTCGCCACGCAAGCGAATTGGGAGCCCAGATTGAGCACTTGGATATTGGAGGGTGGCTGGGAGAGGGACTTCGCCAATGGAAGGATTACACAGTTCAAGCCATTCCTAGCGACATCATTCGCGGAACTCTCTGAACCGCCCAGTTACTTCAAGCGAGAGGTGCTGCCCTCTTCACAAATGAACTGGAGGCAGCTGGGACAGTATATCGGCAGCCTACAGCAAGCGGGATTCGACACGGCGCGCCTCTCCGTACAGTGGCACAGGAAATTTGCGTTCCCGCTCATCACGGTGATTATCGTTTTTCTGGCTGTGCCGTTCGCTCTCTTGGTGGGCACCCGAGGCGCCACGGGCGGACTTGCAGTAGCGGTGGCAATCGGCTTCGTGTACTGGGCGATGGCGGCGCTCTTCGAAGCCATGGGAGCGGTCGGGCAACTTCCTCCGCTGATGGCGGGCTGGGCGCCGAATGTAATCTTCGGCTTTGTGGGGCTCTACTCTTTCTTGAACATGCCGACGTAGCCTCGGTGGGAAGTTGTCCGCGAACAGGGATTGTTCATTCGCGTGTCAAACAAATTCAAGTGAAACATGAGTTGTGGGCGCGCCGACAAATCACTGCGGGATCAAAGAGCGAATTTTTTGAATGACGAGATCGATGCCCACCTCGTTGAATCCACCTTCGGGAATAATGACATCGGCGTAGCGCTTGGAAGGCTCCACGAACTCCAGATGCATTGGGCGAACCGTTTGGCGGTATTGCGCAATGACGGATTCCATGGAGCGCCCACGTTCGTGGATATCCCGCAGGAGGCGGCGAATCAAACGCACGTCCGCGTCGGTATCTACGTAGATTTTGATGTCCATCAGTTCTCGCAGGGGGCGATTCTCGAAAATTAAAATCCCCTCAACAATGATGGCGGAACGTGGTTCGAGGCGAACGGTTTCTGAAGTGCGACGGTAGGTGACAAAATCATAGACCGGCCGGGCAATGGGCTTGCCTTCGCGCAATTGGTGGACGTGTTCGGCGAGCAGCGCCGTATCCATAGAATCCGGATGATCGAAATTCTGTAGGGCGCGCTCCTCAAGGGGAAGATCCGGAAGATCGCGGTAATAATGGTCCTGCTGAATAACAAGCACGTTCGCTTCAGAAAGCGCCTCAATCAGGCGATTGGTGATGGTTGTTTTTCCCGAGCCCGACCCGCCGCAAATTCCGATGATGAAGGAGCGCGCCGGCATTTTCAGCCCCGAGGGCGTTTTCGCGCCGATTTCCCGCGGTGTTTGCGAGCGGCGCGTTCCTCGATGACGGCTTGCGCGGCGGCGAGCCGCGCAATGGGAACGCGGAATGGCGAGGCGCTGACATAGTCCATTCCGGCCCGGTGGCAAAATTTTACGCTCTCGGCATCGCCGCCGTGCTCGCCACAAATTCCGATTTTCAGCGCCGGGCGTGTTTCCCGGCCACGCGCGATGGCCCATTCAATCAACTGGCCCACACCTTCGACATCGAGCGTCTGAAAGGGATCCGACTTGAAGATGCCCGCTTTTCTTTCGGCGACGTAGTCCGGCAAGAAGCGACCGGCATCATCGCGCGAAAGTCCCATGGTGGTCTGCGTGAGATCGTTGGTGCCAAAGGAGAAAAACTGGGCGACCTCGGCGATTTGATTGGCAAGAATCGCAGCGCGAGGAAGCTCGATCATGGTGCCGACATGATATTCAAGTTTAACTTTAGATCGCGAAATGATTTCATCGGCAACGCGGCGCGTGGCTTGTTCGAGAATCCAGAGCTCTTTGCGATCCAAGGTGAGGGGATGCATGATCTCGGGAAATACTTTAACTCCTTGTTTCTGACAATCGATGGCTGCTTCGATGATGGCGCGCACCTGCATCTCAAGTATTTCTGGATACGTTATGCACAGGCGGCAACCACGATGGCCCAGCATGGGGTTTGCTTCGCGAAGTTGTTCCACGCGGCGGATGACGGCTTCAACGGGCACGCCGATTTTCGCCGCCAATTCTTCCTGCTGGGCGCGTTCATGGGGAACGAATTCGTGGAGGGGCGGATCGATCAGGCGAATGGTGACGGGAAAGCCGTCCATGGCTTCGAAAATGCCGATGAAATCGCGCCGCTGAAATGGAAGAAGTTTGGCAAGTGCCAGCTGGCGCGCTTCCACGGTATCGGCGACTATCATTTCTTGAATCGCGAGCTGGCGTTCGGCGCTGCGCTCGGGATGTTCAAAATCCTTGAAGAACATGTGCTCGGTGCGGCACAGTCCGATTCCCTGCGCACCCATTTCGCGAGCTTTTCGGGCATCGTGCGGAGTATCGGCATTGGTGCGCACGCGCAGACGCCGCGTTTGGTCCGCCCATTTCATTATTGTTGAGTAGGCTTTCGGCGGAGCAGGGCGAGCGAGCGAAACTTCGCCCGAGTAAACCGCGCCCTCATTGCCGTCGAGCGTTAGCCAGTCGCCTTCCCCGACAACGCGGCCATTCACGCGCATCTGCTTCTTCACTGCATTGATGTCCAGCGCGGAGGCACCTACGATGCAGCACTTGCCCCAGCCTCGCGCCACGACTGCGGCGTGACTGGTCTTACCTCCGGTGGCTGTCAGAATTCCCTGCGCGACGTACATTCCGCCAACATCCTCGGGACTGGTTTCCTGGCGAACGAGAATTACCCTCTCGCCGCGCTCGGCCCACGCTTCGGCTTCGTGTGCGGTGAAAACCGCGCGCCCTACGGCGGCGCCCGGAACCGCATTAATTCCGTCAGCGAGCTTGCGGCCGGCCAGTTCATTCTTCTGAAGCTTTGAAGTGTCGATGACGGGATAGAAGAGGCGTTCGATATCTTCGGACTTGATGCGGCCGAGCGCTTCTTCGCGCGAGATGAGGCCTTCTGTGGCCATGTCCACAGCCATGACAAATGTTGCTGCGGGGGAGCGCTTCCCCACACGCGTTTGCAGCATGTAGAGCGTTCCATCCTCGACAGTGAACTCCAAGTCCTGCATGTCGCGATAGTGCTCTTCAAGTATTTTGCGAACCCGCTCGAGCTGCCGGTAGACGCGCGGCATGCGCTTGGCCATATCCGAGAGCGGCATGGGTGTGCGGATTCCAGCCACGACGTCCTCGCCCTGAGCGTTCGCAAGATATTCGCCGTAGAAAACCTTTTCTCCCGTGGAAGGATCCCGCGTGAAGCACACACCTGTGCCGGAATTCTCGCCGAGGTTGCCGAAGACCATCTGCACCACATTTACGGCAGTTCCGAGGAGGCCGGTGATTTTTTCGACGCGACGATACGTGACCGCTTTCTCGGCGCCCCAGGACTCGAATACAGCGGAAATGGCGCCCCAGAGTTGCTCGCAAGGATCCTCCGGAAAATTTTTGCCAGTTTTAGACTTAAAGTATTTCTTGTACTCTGCGACGAGGTCTTTCCATCCTTCGGCAGGAACTGAGGGATCATCTTTTACTCCGAGGCGCGCCTTCAATGCCTGGAGCTTTTCCTCGAGTTCCTGCTTTGGCAGGCCGATGACAACTGTAGAGTACATTTGCACGAAGCGGCGATAGGCGTCGAAAGCGAATCGCTCGTTTTTGGTGCGATGAGCAAGACCCGCGACCGAACTGGAATTCAGGCCGAGGTTCAGGATAGTTTCCATCATGCCGGGCATGGATCGAGCGGAGCCAGAGCGAACGCTGACAAGAAGCGGGTCCTTCGAATCGCCGAGTTTTTTGCCGGTGGTGCGCTCGAGCCAGTTCAGCCGGGCATTCACCTGGGCATTTAATTCGGGCGGAAGTTTCTTGCCATGCTTGAAATAATAATCG
Source organism: Candidatus Acidiferrales bacterium (assembly GCA_050747245.1). GTDB lineage: Bacteria > Acidobacteriota > Terriglobia > Acidiferrales > UBA7541 > JBOGNO01. The sequence goes on along the minus strand of JBOGNO010000009.1, from coordinate 105,162 downwards.
CAAGCCTCTGTGGTAATCGTGAAGCCTGCGGGGACCGGCAAGCCGATGCGCATCATTTCGGCAAGGCCTGCACCCTTGCCTCCGAGGAGATCTTTCATATCTCCGCGTCCGTCGGTATTCCGTTTGCCAAAATAATAAACGTATTTCACTGAGGCCTCACATTCATGAACCGAGAAGTTGAAGTTGTCTTCTGTAAATTTACTGTCGGCGCGCCGACAAGCGTGCCATCAAATACTTCAAGTAAAAATTCAGGTGCGAGCGCCATCTTCCGCTGCCATCTCAGAGAAATCCGCTATGGTGGAAAACTCGCGTAACAACTCACCAAGAAGTGCCAGGCGATTTTGGCGCAAGTTTTCATCTTCCGCCATCACCAGGACTTCGTCGAAAAATGTATCCACGGCGGGGCGCAAATCTGAAATTTCTTCGAGCGCTTCCCGATATCGGCCCGCTCGTTTATGAAGCTTCGCACTCTCGCCCACACGGCGCGCGGCTTCGCGAAGAGCCTTTTCGGCAGGCTCGCACAACAATTCTTCCCGAATAGCTGGAGGCTTACCACCATTTCCCGGAGATTTTGCGCGGGCTTGCTCAAGTATTTTTCGAATGCGCTTAAATGCCACAGCTAGGGGCATGAAATTCTTCGTGTGACGAATGGCATGGAGGGCTTCGACCCTGCGGCGAGTCTCCAGCAGGTCGTCGGCACCTGCGGCGATTGCAGCGTTCACCTCGTCGTAGGCCATGCCGTACTTTTCGCGGAGGATGAAGCGTGCACGGTCAAGAAGAAAGTCGAGAACCTGGCGTTCGGCTTCGGCGGCAACATCGAGATTCGGTTTGTGGGTTTTAAGAATCTTTGCGCTCGCGGAGATGGCCGCTGAGAGTGAAAGTGGAACTTTACGTTCGAGAAGTATTCGCACGATGCCCATGGCCGCGCGGCGAAGAGCGAAGGGATCACTTGAACCCGATGGAATCGCGCCCACGGCGAAACAGGCCACGAGCGAATCCAGTTTATCGGCGAGGGCAACGGCACAGCCGGTGAGATTCCGCGGGATGGCATCCTCGAGACTCGCGGGACGATAATGATCGTAAACCGCTATCCCGACATCCTCAGGTTCTCCTTGAGCCTGGGCGTAGAGGCCCCCGACGATTCCCTGCAGCTCTGTGAATTCGCGAACCATCTCCGTGACAAGATCGCACTTGGCCAGTTCTGCGGCGCGGTCCACGGCAGGCACGTCGGCCTGATGGATTCCGGAATTGAACCACAACTCAGCGACCCAGCGAGCTAGCGCGCGCATGCGTTCAACCTTGTCGCGGTAACTCCCCAGACGGGATTCGTAGGTGACGCTCGCGAGCTTTGCTAGATATTCACCCAGCTTAATTTTTTGATCGCTCTCCCAGAAGAATTGCGCGTCGGCAAAGCGGGCGCGCAAAACTCGTTCGTGCCCGGCTCGCACGCGGCCGGCGCGGTCGCGATCGAGATTGATGACTGCTAGAAAATGCGACTCGAGCTCTCCGGAACGACCCTCAACGGCGAAATACTTTTGATGATCGCGCATGACGGTTATCAGGATTTCGTCGGGCAATTGCAGATACGTGGGATTGAAATCGCCCACAATTACCGTGGGATATTCGTTGAGGTAAGTCACCAGCTCAAGGAGCGGCGTATCGGTGTGCACGCGCCAGGCATGGCGACTGACGGCTTGTCTAATTTCATGCTCGATTTTCTGTCGGCGCTCCTCGGGACGGGCCAAGACGAAATTCTTGCGAAGCCGGGTGACGTGCTCCTTTGCCGACGTGACAATGATGTGCTGCTTTCCGAGAAACCGATGGCCGGACGTTACGTTACCCGCTTTCACACCTGCAATCGCAAACGGGATCACCTTTCCCTCCAACAGCGCAAGGAGCCAACGGATTGGACGAATGAAGCGAGGCCCCGCAGAACTCTCCCAATACATGCTGCGCGGCCAAGAAATTTCGAGTATGGCTTGAGGAAGAATCTCCGAAAGAATAGCGGGGGCAGTGCGACCGCGGATGAGTTGTTTTGCGGCGAGATATTCTCCCTTGGAAGTTTGAACGGTGTAGAGAGAAGTGAGCGGAACTGCTTGCTTCTGCGCGAAACTTTCAGCGGCGCGCGTCGGCTCGCCGACATTGTCGAACGCGATTGATTTCGGCGGGCCAATAATCTCGCGCGTGACATCTTCTTGCTTCACTCGAATTGCCGGCGAACTGGCCACGAGTCGCCGCGGTGCTCCGAATGTTTCCACTTCCACGCCGTCGAGGATGTTGCTGGCGGAAAGATATTTCTCGAGTATTTGTTTAAGTTCTCGCGCCGCGCCAGCTATCATGCCCGCAGGGATTTCCTCGCATCCAATCTCAAGCAAAAACTCCGCACGGTCCTTCAAGCGAGCACCTCTGTGGCGGTAGTCGACGTGCGCTGCGCCAGCCAAAAGCGCGCCGCCTGACAAGATAGCTTGCGGACACGCGCAATGAGCGCGGCCCGTTCGGTGACGGAGATGGCCCCGCGGGAATCGAGGATGTTGAAGAGATGCGAACACTTCAAGCAATACTCGTATGCAGGAAGAATGGGAAAACGGCGCTTCAGTTCGACCGGCACTTTCGGAAATTTGGAAAGCAAGCGCGACGATTCGGCCTCGGACAGCTCAAACATTTTTCGAATTGCATCAGCATCGGCGTAATCAAAATTGTAAGCAGAGGATTGCTCCTCGTCGGCAAGGCGGACCTCCCGGTACTTGACACCATCAGCCCAGCGCACATCGAAGACATTATCTACACCTTGAAGATACGCGGCGATGCGATCCAGGCCATAGGTCAACTCAACGGAAGCGGGATCGAGGTCAATGCCGCCGCACTGCTGGAAATAAGTGAACTGCGTAATTTCCAAACCATCGAGGAGCACCTGCCAACCAACCCCCCAGGCTCCGAGCGTGGGAGATTCCCAGTTGTCTTCTTCAAATCGAACATCGTGCGCCCGCAGATCGATTCCCATTCGCGCGAGGCTCTGGAGATAAATGTCCTGAATATTCTTCGGAACGGGCTTAAGTATCACTTGAAGTTGGTGGTGTTTGTAGAGACGGTTGGGGTTTTCGCCGTAGCGACCGTCGGCAGGGCGCCTGCTCGGCTGCAAATAAGCCACCTGGTAATGCTCCGGGCCAAGAACGCGAAGAAAAGTTTCGGGGTGCATGGTTCCTGCGCCGACTTCGATGTCATAGGGTTGTTGTAATACGCAGCCGCGACGGGCCCAGAATTCCTGCAGGTCGAGGATCAGCCGCTGAAAAGTGGGTCCGGCGGGATGAGAGATCATTTTTCGTCGGCGGCTCTTCAAATTCTCGTCTCCATGAGTTTGCGGGATTCCAATTTGCGTTCGATCTGCCGTTCCAGGCGATCAAGCAAATGTTCCGCAAGCTCCTTCGATGTCCGTTCCGGGATGGAGGCATCGGAGAGGGTTTCGAGCCGCTCGCGAAGTATCTTTGAAGCGGCATCGCGCGCAGCAGGAGAGAGGCCGCGAATGGCGCCCAACTCCGGAAGCCAGCCGCCGAGTCGCAAGCTCCACAGGCAAAAGTAAGCGAGGGGCAAGGACACCCGGCCTGTACATTTGATGGCTTGCGTGGCGGAGAGGAGAAGCCGGAAATTCGCGTCGGAAGGCTCGCGATCCGGGAGAACTTTCTCGGTAATTTCGCTCATCAGGGCAAGCGCGACGGAAGAGTCGTAATCGCGAAAGGCATCGAGGAATGACTCGATCAGCTCGCACTGATTGATGCGCACAAGCTCGCGCGTCTCGCGCTCGAAGAACCAGATACGAATATACGAGAGCCGCTCCAGCGCCGAGCCGAAACGACTTTTTGTCCGGCGAGCCCCTGCGGCGACGCCGCGCACGCGGCCCATGCTGCGCGAGAAAAAACTAACCAGTCGGTCGGCTTCCCCAAGGGGGTAGCTTTCAAGAACAATGGCTTCCGATTCGTGGAGAGACATGAAATTGTCGGCTCGCCGACTCGCAGGCGCGGTAGTCGCAAAAAATCACTGCGAGTCTTTTGTGCGAGCATTTCTGAATACCACACCAAGGTCTCGCACGCAATCGGGAACGCAATGCTGAGCGAAAATATTCGCTTCGACGACGCTCGATTCATGCCGGGCTTCTCGCGCAGTCGAAGTAAATGCAACGCTGCCGGAGACAAACTTGCAATCCACACTTGTGAGCAGCCATTCAAGTGGCACTTTAAGCCGAACGGCTCGCTTTTTCTCAGGCATCGCACTACCAATTCTCGCCCGTATCGTCTAAAGTTTTTTTCGTGATGGCTGACGTGTGCGTTCCAGTGGATGTGGTGGGTGTGGGATTAAACGCCTGCGATACGATTATTCGCGTTCCGCATTTCCCTGCCCCAGACTGCAAAGTGGAAATACTCTCCGTAGACGTCCGTCCCGGCGGCCAGGTGGCCAGCGCCATGGTGGCCTGTCAACGCTGGGGCTTGCGCGCGAGGTATATCGGGAAGGTAGGAGACGATGCGGCGGCACAACAACACGAAGCGGAGTTCCGGAGATTCGGCGTTGAAGCTCATTTGCTCAGGGTGGCTAATTGTCCGAGCCAACTGGCGTACATTCTAGTGGATGAAAAGAGCGGCGAGCGCACGATTTTATGGAAGCGCGACTCGCGCCTTGAAATGGGAGCGGGGGAGATAGACGCCGAATGGATTCGTTCAGGTCGGACTTTACTTGTGGACGGGCATGATACGCAGGCTGCAATCGCCGCTGCAAAATTTGCGCGCGAAGCAAAAATTCCAGTCTTTGCGGACCTGGACAATATCTATCCGGGAGTTGAGAAATTGCTTTGCAAAGTGGACTTCTTGATTTCGTCACGCGAATTTCCCGCGCGGTTGCTGGGTGGGAAGTCGCTTGGCGACGCGCTTGTCGAAATCAGGCAAACATATGGCTGTCGTGTTGCTGGGAGCACTCTCGGTGCGGCCGGAGTTGTGGCCTGGGATGGCAGCGAGTTTTTTTATTGTCCCGGCTTCGTCGTGAAGGCAGTGGATACGACGGGCGCCGGCGATATTTTCCATGGTGCATTCATACATGAACTGCTGCATGGGCGTAACCTTAAAGAAATACTTGAATTCTCAAATGCTGCGGCGGCATTGAACTGCACTGCAATAGGCGCGCGTGGCAGAATTGCTTCGCTCACGGAGATCGAGAATTTGATTGCCACTGGCAAACGTCACAGCACCGCTTTTGATCCGCTGCGCGAAGGATGCTTCTCCTCGAGCGAGGGTTCTCAGCCCGCATGATCCCGCTCAAGAACCTCAACCATCGCTCGAGCTTTCCGGGCATAACTCTGCTGCTCATTATTGTAAACTTTATAGTTTTCTTTCACCAATTGCAGCTGGATCCACACGCGATGAATCAATTCATTTTGACGTTTGGTCTGGTTCCTTCGCGCATCTCGCTGGCGCTCACCACCTCGAAGGTGCACCTGTCCAATGCGCTTCCGACGCTGCTGAGTTCCATGTTCTTGCACGGCGGCTGGCTGCACATTATCGGGAATATGTGGTTTCTGTGGATATTTGGCGAGATGGTGGAAGACCGACTGGGCCACGCGCCGTATCTTCTTTTTTACCTCGCCTGCGGAGTTGGCGCCGGGGTTTCTCAGTTGTTGTTCGATTGGGGGTCAAACATTCCGTCCATTGGCGCGAGCGGCGCGATTTCCGGCGTTATGGGCGCTTATCTGATCCTGTTTCCCGGGGCGCGCATCCTGACGCTCATTCCGTTGTTCATCATCTGGTTTACAGCACGAATTCCGGCAGTTCTCTTCATAGGCTTGTGGTTCATCGTGCAATTCTTGAGCGGAATCGGTTCGCTATCGATGGCCCCGGGAACGGGCGGTATTGCGTGGTGGGCCCACGTGGGAGGGTTTCTCTTGGGGGTGCTGCTGGTCCTTCCCTTCCGGCGCAAAGCCACGCCGACCTACATTTGAGCGGTTTCAGCCATGCGGCTCCCCTTCCAATCCGTGCTTCGCAATGCGGCCGGCGATCCAGTCGCCCACTTGCCGGGTTCCTGAATTCCCGCCGAGGTCGGAGGTGGTGTTCCCTTCTCGCACGGCCGCCCGCACAGCCGAATCCAGCAAGGCGGCCTCTTTCTGCCAGCCGAAGTGCTCGAACATCATCGCCACAGTAAGAATCGCGCCCAGGGGATTCGCCTGATTCTTCCCGGCGATATCGGGCGCGGAACCGTGCACCGGCTCAAACATAGAAACGCCCTCCGGATTGATGTTTCCTGAGGGCGCCAGACCAAGCCCCCCCGAGAGCTGGGCTCCCAAGTCGCTGGCAATGTCGCCGAAGAGATTGCCCGTGACGATGACCTGGAACTGCGAAGGGTCGCGAACCATCTGCATCATCAGGGTATCGATGTAGAGATGTCGCGATTCAATATCGGCGTATTCCGTGCGCACTTCCGCGAAGACGCGCTGCCAAAGGCTGTGGGCGTGGGGCAACGCATTGGATTTATCGCTCATGCAGAGGCGCTGGAGATTGCGCCGCCGCGCGTATTCGAACGCATAGCGGATAATGCGTTCGACGCCCTTACGCGTGTTGATGTCTTCCTGAATAGCAATTTCGTCCGCAGTTCCCTTCTTGAAAATCCCGCCGATTCCCACGTATTCGCCCTCGGTATTCTCGCGGATCACCACGAACTGGACGTCGCTCTCGCTGCGATCGCGAAGGGGAGTCAAGCGGCGGTCGAGGAGGATGCAGGGCCGCACGTTCGCATACAGGTCCAGCTGAAAACGCAGGCCCAGAAGAATTCCGGCGGCGTGCTGATTGAAGGGAATCCGGGGGTCGCCGAAGGCGCCTATCAGAATGGCGTCGAAATCCCGGCGAAACATGTCCGGCGCGTTCGCAGGCAGCGTTGTGCCGTCGCGCAGGAAGCGTTCCGCGCCCCAGTCGAAATGAGTGATGACGAGTTTCTTGCCGCCCGCCTCGGCCGCCGCCTCGATGGCTTTTACTGCTTCAGTTGTGACTTCAATTCCAATGCCGTCGCCGGGGATTACTGCAATCCGCTTGCTGCCGACAGGTTGAAAGTTTGCGTGTGGCATGCTTCAATGACCCTCGCGACTAGCTCCAGGATTCGGCCCGGGCATTATACGTAGGTTCGCGTGAGCGGCATAGCGAGGGATGAACTCGGGCGATCATCGAGCCGAGTGTCGCGAAGCGCTGGAAGGCGTCTCCTCTTCGCCAGCTTCGGAGCGCGATCGCTGCGTCAAATAAACTCCCAGCAGAACGACGCTCCCGGCAAGCAAAAAGCGCGCGGTTAAATGTTCGCCCAAAAACAGAATCCCCAACGTGGTGACAATTACGGGAAGCAAGTAATTCAGGGCAGAGATCCGCGTCGCAGTGATATAGCGGAGTGCCCAGTAATAAATTATGTAGCCTGCGATCGAAGCGATGGCAGCGGCGTATCCCAGGCTGGCCCAGCCACGCCAGTCTACAGCCGCCCAATGGAGTTTCATCGCGGAGCGCAACGCCAGCGGAGAGTACAGCAGCCCCGCGACGATGTAGTTGAAGGTATTCATCGTCAATGAGTCGTAGCGGCGCGCCACGCGCTTTCCCAGAACGGTGTAGAGCGCGTAGCCGGCAGCGCCACAGAGAATGATGAGGTCCCCCGCGAGCGTGGCAGAGTGCAGATGCAGGCCGCCTTCAGAGGCCAATGTGGCGACGCCCCCGAACGACAGAGTTACCCCCGTCGCTTTCACAAGAGTAAGGCGTTCTTGGCGCAGTGCTACTGCCCCGGCCATTACCAACACGGGGCCCAGGGCGGAAAGTATCGCTGCGTGCCCGGCGCTGGTGTAGGCGAGGCCAATGGTGAAGCAGCCCTGATTGACAGCCACGCCCCAAAAGCCGAGGTATGCGAAAGTCCAGAGATCGCGCCGCTCAAATTTCATTCCTCGAAATCGAAAAGCGAGCGGCAGAATCAGGAGAGCGGCCAGGACTATCCGAAAGGAGGTCACCGTCAGCGCGCTCAGATAGCCAAGAGCAATTTTCACGAAAACGTAATTCAACGACCAAATGAGAATTACCAAAAGGGCGGCAGCAACAACAAGGAGCTGTGAAGGACGGCGGCTCAATGGCGAGACATCACTTTCCGTGCTAAGTCAGTTCGCTGCACGGCCTAGCTCAGAACCTCACTCGCATGAGTCAGCGCCGCGATGAGCGAGCGCTTGGGTTCGAACCCAATTCCTGGTGCCGAGGGAAGGCATATCGTCCCGCGCGGCGTCACCTCCACTTCCGGCTCGATAATATCTTCCTGCCAGTAGCGGCGGCTGGCGGAAACATCTCCCGGAAGCGAAAAATTCTCGAGCGTCGAGATCGCGATGTTGTGAGCGCGGCCGATCCCGGATTCCAACATCCCTCCGCACCAAACCGGAATTCCACGGGAGCGGCAAAGGTCGTGAAGATTCCTTGCGGCGGAGGGCCCCCCTACGCGACCCATTTTTATGTTGATGATTTTGCAGGCGCCCAGTTCGATGGCAGCGCGCGCATCGTCGACGTCGTGGATGCATTCGTCCAGGCAGATGGGCGTATCGAGCTGTTTCTGCAGCGCGACATGGCTGAAAATGTCGTTCCAGCCGAGCGGCTGCTCAATCATGATGAGGTAGAATCGGTCCAGCTCTTTGAGCCGCGGGGCGTCCTCGAGCCGATAGGCCGAATTCGCGTCAACCATCAGGCGGATGCGCGGCCATTTTTCACGAAGGGCTTCCACGGGCTGCACATCCCATCCCGGTTTGATCTTGATCTTGATGCGTTGATATCCCGCGGCCGATTCCGTTTCCACCTTAGTGAGAAGTTTCTCGACAGATTCCTGAATTCCAATCGAAACGCCGCAGGGAATTTCCTCGCGAACGCCTCCGAAGAGCTTCCAGAGCGGCAGGCCCTTAGCTTTCGCCTCAGCATCCCACACGGCGGCTTCAAGCCCCGCTTTGGCCATATTATGACCGCGAATTTGCGCCAGCGCTTCCGGGATCTCCTGAGCCGAGGAGAACTCGCGGCCGCGCACCGCGGGCCAAGCGAAATCGCGGAGGATATGCCACGCGGTTTCTACCGTCTCCGGCGAATAGAACGGCGTTTCCCCCGCGACACATTCACCCCAGCCCACAATTCCGTCCGCCTCCGCTTCGATCAGCAGGATGCGCCGTTGCGAAGTCAGCCCGAAGCTCGTTTCGAACGGCGCGACGAGCATCATTCGGATTTCGCGAAGTGTTAGTTTTTGAATACGCATCGGCTTTGGAGAGACCCGGCAGTTCTTCGATTTTGATTTAGACTATTCAGGAAACATTCCCGCAAATTCGCTCCCCGGTTTCAAAACGTAGCTGCAAACGTCGTTCGATATTTCAATACTCGTGGCCACGTAGCCGCGCGAGAACCAAAGTTCGAATTCTTTTCGCACACGATCTTGAATTTCGGTAGCGCGCGCGCGATCGGTTTCCTTGATTTTCGCGATAGCAGCGGGGATGGCTATCCGCGCTGTGCTCTTATCCGCATCCTCATGGGGCCCCGCCAAGACAGTTTCGACGCGCGGCGAATCGAGCCACCATTCGGCCAGCAGCCGGTCCGTGGGCAGGCCCGCGTGCAGAGGGCTTTCCGTGATGCCGTAACAATTTGGGATGTAGCGCCGAGCGACTGCGCCGAGCCTCTCAAGATTGAAGTGCGCGTTTTTCAGCTCGAGTGGGTCAAACGTCCACTCGACCAGGCGAATTCCCCGGGCCAGGGCGTCACGCCTCTGCTCGATCTTGAGCGCGCGGCCGATGCCGCGGTCCCGATACTCGGGCAACACAGCGGTCATGTGCGAATGAAGAAACGGAGTCAGGCCGTGTATTCCTGCGATAGCCATGGTAAATCCCGCTATTTTCTGGCCATCAAATGCCGCGAGGACCTGACCGCCCGTTTCAATCGCTACGACGAACATCGGCGATGGCACAACGATTTCTTTGCCCCAAGTAGTTTGTTCGATGCGGACACATTCTTCGAATTCTTCGAGGCGATGGCAATGCCGCACCTCGATTTCCGAAGTTTTCATAGCTGTTGTTTCGACAGGTCCCAAAGTTCCTCCATCCGTGCGCGGGGCTCTTCGGCGAGCCGCTTCCCTTCCCGACCCGCGGCTTGCTCCATCCATGAAAAGCGCGCCTTAAACTTATGGCTCGCCTTCTTGAGTGCAATTTCCGGGTCAATGCCGAGAAACCGTGCCAGGTTTACAGCCGCAAAAAGCAAGTCGCCGACCTCTTCCTCGATTTCGGCAGAAGGATTGGCGCGCTTTCCAAAGCGATCTCCTGTGGATGAACCACGGCGGAGGGCACCTCGTAACTCCTCGCTCTCCTCGAAGAGCTTGTCAAAGACTCCCTCGACATTCTCCCAGTCAAACCCGATGTTGGAGGCTCGGCGAGTCAGTTGATAAGCTTCGAGCAAGGCGGGCAGCGAGCGCGGCACTCCTGAAAGAATGGATTCGTGCGCAGATGTTTTTCCACTGTCCTCGGACCGCCGCTCCTCAGCTTTGAGCCGTTCCCAGTTCTTCAAGACTTCGCCGGCTGTGCGAGCGCGCACATTTCCAAAAACGTGCGGATGGCGCCGCACCAACTTCTCGTGGACTTGCTGGATCACGTCCGCAATGTCGAAGCGTCCCGCTTCGCGAGCGAGTTCGGCATGAAAGACAACCTGCAGCAGGAGATCGCCGAGCTCGCCAGCGAACTTTTCGGCATCTCGGCTTTCGAGCGCGTCGAGTACTTCATAGGCTTCTTCGATGAGGAATGTGCGCAGCGTTTCGTGTGTTTGTTCGCGATCCCAGGGACAGCCGCCCGGAGCGCGCAGCCGCCTTTGCAACGCGACCAACTCCTCTAACAATTCTCCGACGGGTTTTCGTTTGTTGTTAGTGGGATCGCCGTTCTCCCGCGCAGCGGGGCGGCGTGCCCGCGAGTTCTTTATTTTGCGAGAAGGTTTTGTAGTCCGGTCGGACACTATTCTCTTCCAGTTTGCAAGCAACGAGTCACTCTAAGGCACGCTTCCCCCGCTGACAAGAGCCAACTTGGCCGCATTTGCAAGCGGGTTCACCCGCACCCGAGGAATCAATGTTAAAATTCAGGCTTGCACGATAACTCATTTTCGCAGCACTGAGGGTTCCCGTGGCTGAGCAGAAAGAGGAAATGTTTCAGGTCGTTGACCGGCGGCATTTCACTTCCGAGGGCGAGCTTCGCAAGGAAGTGATTGAGGAAGAAAAAAAGGCGGCCCAGGCGGAAAAGGCCGTCCGTGCCGAAAAATCCCCGGCGAGTTCGGAGGCGGAATCTGCTTCCGCCCTGGAAAAACCAACTGAGACCGCAGAAGCGATTCCGCCGTCGCGGCCCTTCCAGATGCTGGTCAGTTTTCTGGCACAGAACGCCGCGGCCATGCTAGGCGGCATTCCCGATCCCCGCACGGGACAGGCCTATCTAGATCTCGAAGGCACGCGGGAGTTGATCGACATGCTGGACGTCCTGCGCGAGAAATCGCGCGGAAACCTCGCCAAAGAAGATGACTTGCAACTGATGGAAGTGATCGGCAGCCTAAAGCTATCGTTCATGGAAGTTTCAAAGGCCGCATCGAAAGCGATGCAGGATAAAGCCAAGCGCAAGCCGTAGGCGCGCGATGCGATTGTGATGCGGGCCCTTCCGGTCAGGAAGTCTCATTGAAACTCACGGTGCTGGGCTCGGGAACTTCGATGGGCGTGCCGACGCTCGGTTGCCAGTGCGCCGTCTGCCGTTCTGCGGATCCGCGCGATCGCCGTACAAGGCCTTCCGTCTTGCTCTCGTGGGAAGGCCACAATGTCGTCATTGATACGACGCCGGATTTTCGTCACCAGGCTTTGCGCGCCGAAATTGCACGTTTAGATGCTGTGATCTATACGCACGGACACGCGGATCACATTCTCGGTCTTGACGACATCCGGCCCTACAATCTAAAGCAACGCTCCACTGTGCCGCTCTACGGTTCGGCGGATACGCTGCGCACCTTGCAGCGGACGTTCGCATACCTCTTCGACGATTCGCCGACCGAAAGCACGATTCCCGGCGTCGAGCTGCACGAGATTACAGGACCCTTCGATCTGTTCGGCCTGCGCATTACGCCGGTACCCGCGATGCATGGAAGTGTGCCCGTCTTGGGATTCCGGTTCGGCAAGGCGGCATATCTCACGGATTTCAGTGCCGTGACGGAGCATTCAAAGGAGTTGCTGCAAGGCCTTGACGATTTGATGCTCGACGCACTGCGCTACACTCCGCATCCCATGCACTCCAACGTCGAGCAGTCGCTGGCGGTGGTTGCGGAGCTTCAGCCCACTCGCGCATGGTTCACGCACATTTGCCACGACCTCGGCCACGAAGAGACGAACGCGAAGCTTCCCCCCCACGCGCGTCTCGCATACGACGGACTCAGCTTCGAGGTGCGCTGCTGATGCCGTTCGCCTTATTCCACTCTGTCGAGGACTGTCGCCGGTATTTCTCCGGCCAGTCCAAGGGGAGTGTGGTCACCATCGGCAATTTTGATGGCGTCCACCTCGGACATCAGAAAATTCTACAAGGCGTGGTGGAGCAAGCACGGGAAGTGGGAGCGCAATCGGTGGCGATTACTTTCAATCCCCATCCGTTGCGGGCCCTGCGCCCGATGGAGGAGCTGCGGATGGTTGTTACGCTCGAGCAGCGCATCGAGCTGCTCCGCGCGGAAGGGCTTGACGCCGTTCTTGTGGCCTGTTTTGACGCTGCGCTCGCCGCAAAATCGCCGCGGGAATTTGTGAAGGAATTTCTCGTTGACGCGCTGCGCGCGCGCTCGGTTCACGTCGGGCAAAACTTCCGGTTCGGTCACCGCCAGGCTGGCGATGCAGCCGTGCTCAGCGACCTCGGCAGCGAGTATGGGTTCGAAGTCAAGTGCGTCGACGCAGTAGTTCTTCGTGGAACGGTCGTTTCAAGTACCGCGATTCGAACCGCCGTCGGAGAGGGCCGCGTCGAGCGTGCTGGCCGCTTGCTGGGCCGGCCATTCTCATTGTGTGGAGAGGTGATGCCGGGCACCGGTACGGGCCGACGCCTGATTGTTCCCACGCTGAATCTATCGACGAACAACGAACTTCTTCCCGGGCGGGGCGTCTACGTGACACAGACACGCGCCGGAGGGGAATGGCACGCCTCAGCGACCAATGTGGGTGTGCGTCCGACGTTCGATGGCCGCTCGCTATCAATGGAATCACATCTATTTGATTTCGATGAAGAGTTGACGTCGGGACCGATGGAAATTCGCTTTCTCGCTCGCCTTCGCGCCGAGCATAAGTTTCCATCTGCAGAGGCGCTGCGCGAGCAAGTGCTTGCCGACCTCGCTCGTGCGCGCCGCTTCTTCTTGCTTCTCGACCGCCTGCGCGCGGCCTCCAAACGCCAGCCCGCTTAACCCGAGCTGGAATTCACAATCGTAATAACCCTAGGGGCGACAATTAGCGCAGTAGCCGCCGACTTCCGTGCGCGCAACCGTGATTCGGATTCCGCAGTCCCCTTCGATTTGGCGGATGAGCTGCTCATAGAGGCGGCTCTCAAATTCGCGAACCTTGCCGCAGCGCAAGCAGGCGACGTGGATATGATCGCGCGGCCCGTGGCTTTCGTAGAAATGCCGGTCGCCGCGCAGGTGCAAGAGGTCGAGTTCATCAATCAGGGCGTGCCGTTTCAACAGGTCAATCGTGCGATAGACAGTCACTCGGGTGATGTGAGGATCGATCTTCTGCGCGCGCTCGAATATCTCACTGGCGTCCAAATGTCGCCGCGCTGTTTCCATCACCTGGAGCAGCACACGCCGCTGGCGCGTCAAGCGAATGCCGCGTGCGGCCAGTTCGCGTGGGAGCCGCCCGGGCGGCTGGTCGGCGTTGATTCGTTCTCCCGTGGAAACGCGGTGCGCGGGGGTGGTGGCCATACTCTTCCTCGGAAGCGGGCCGCCTGTAGGCGCAGGCAACTAATTCTCAGTGCCAAGAGACAGGCAGGAGCCGCGCCACATCATTGTACATAACGATAGCAATCAGCACCAAAAGGAACACCAAGCCAACCTGCACGAAGCGCTCTTTTACCTTTAAGCTCAGGTCGCGCTTAATCATTCCTTCGATGATAAGAAGCAGGATGTGGCCGCCATCTAGGATGGGAATCGGCAGGAGGTTGAGGATTCCCAAATTCACGCTGATGATAACGATCAATTCGAGGTATTGCACCGGACCTTCGCGCACGGCCTGCGCCGACTCGTGTGCAATGCCGACGACACTCTGCAATTGCCGCACGGAAACCCCGCCGGTGAAAAGCTGGCCGATCACCCAGAACACTTGGCGTGCAGCGCCCCATGTTCCCAGCGCCGCATTTTCAATTCCGCCGGCGACGGACAGATGTTTGTAGCTGATCTGCGGCCCGAGTAGCGCTCCGATTTGCCAGACGGCCTCGCCGGACTCGTTCTTGCCCTTATCGGGCTGAATCTGAATCGTGAGTCGCTGCTGCCCGCGTTGCACGACGACGGAAATGGGCTGGCCATTGGAGGCATGAATGAAATCAATTGTTTGCAATTGGCTCACAAGCTCATGCCCGTTGATGGAGAGGATTTGGTCGTTCGCGCGGAGACCAGCGCGGGCCGCGGGACGGTTCGGTTCAACTTCCGCAACGATCGTTCCCACCCCTGGATACCCGATGGCTGAGAACAGGTCTGTAGGATTGCTGACTGTGAGCGTGAGCGACATTTGCTGCCCCCCGCGCTCGATGATGACTGGAATTTTGGCGCCGACTCCGGCGTTACCCAAAACTTCTTGAACCTGCTCCCATGTTGGATTTTCCGTGTCGGCGATGTGCACGACGCGGTCTCCTGCCAGGATTCCGGCCGCGGCAGCAGGGCTGTTCGGCGGCAAGGCCGCAATCACCGCAGGCTTCGAAAGATATGTGGGCGACGGCATGCCCACGAACACAAACATCGCGGCGAGTAAAATAAAAGCGAGAATGAAATTCATTCCAGGCCCGGAAAGAATGATGATGGCGCGTTGCCAACGGGGTTTTGAGAGGAATTCATCGGGCGCTCCGGTGCGCTCCTCCGAAGGATTATCGCCCGCCATGCGCACGTAGCCGCCGAACGGCAGAGCGCTCAACCGGTAGTCCGTGCTGCCTCGCTGCACTCCCCAGACGCGCGGCCCATAGCCAAAGCTGAAGACCGGCACGCGCACATGAAACCTCCGAGCGGCGATAAAATGCCCCCACTCGTGCACGAAAATCAGGATTCCCAGCGCGAATGCGCCCGCGATGATTGATAACATCCAGGTGGGCATGGAATTTCAGCGACCTCTCTTCGCAATTTCTTCGCGCGCAATCCGCCGGGCATCCGAATCAGCGGCGAGAACTTCCTCAATTGTAGCAACTTTATGGCGCGGCATCTTTTCTAAAACCTCTTCGATGACGACGGGAATTTCCGTAAAAGAGATCCGCCCGCCCAGAAACGCATCCACCGCCAATTCGTCCGCGGCATTCAGAGCACAGGGCATCGCCCCGCCTGCCTTCATGGCTTCCCGCGCCAGCCGCAGGCACGGAAACTTTCGCGAAGGCACGGGCGCGAATTCCAGCTTGCGAAGCTTGGTCCAGTCGAGCTTAAACCCGTTGGACGGCACCCGCTCTGGATAGGTTAGCGCATATTGGATGGGCATGCGCATGTCCGTGGGCCCCAGCTGTGCCAGAACTGAACCGTCCACATATTCCACCATCGAGTGAATCGTGGACTGTGGATGGATCACCACGTCAATTTGGTCGAGGCGGAATCCAAAGAGCCAGTGCGCCTCGATCACCTCAAATCCCTTGTTCATCAGTGTGGCCGAATCAATCGTGATGCGATTTCCCATGCGCCAGTTGGGATGCGCCAGAGCTTCTTCCCGCGTCACGGTCTTCAGTTGCCGCGCAGGCGTTTTTCGGAAGGGGCCGCCGGAAGCCGTGAGTACCAACCGCCGAACTTCGCCATGCCCTCCGGCGCGAAGACACTGGTGAATCGCATTGTGCTCGCTGTCCACAGGCAGAACGATAGCGCCTTTGCGCTCAGCCTCAGCCATCACCACTTCCCCGGCCGCCACCAGGACCTCCTTGTTTGCGAGCGCGATGGTTTTCCTTTCCTGCACAGCCTTGAATGTCGCCGCCAAGCCGACCACGCCGACGGCCCCGGAAACGACAATCTCTGCGTCCGGGTGCGTCGCCACGCGCTCAATACCTTCGGCTCCAAACACAATCTCGGGCAAGCTTGCGTGCGCCGCTTCTAATCTTTCGCGCAACTCGTGGACGACTTCCACAGTTGCAACGGAGACCACTTGTGGTCTGTGTCGAGCCGCTTGTTCTGACGCAAGCTTGGCATTGGATCCCGCGGCCATGGCCACAACCTGAAATCGCTCCGGCAGAGATTCGACGACGTGAAAACACTGTCGTCCAATCGAACCCGTTGCGCCGAGAATGGCGATTCGCTTCATCAATTCGATCAGTTATCGAAGAGGACGGCCCAGCCAACCAAAATAGCACCATACCACCGGCGCGGCAAAGATGAGGCTGTCAATTCGGTCGAGCATTCCGCCGTGGCCGGGGAGTATTTCTCCTGAATCTTTCATGTTCGCGCCGCGCTTATAGGCCGATTCCACAAGGTCGCCCGCCTGCCCCGCGATATTGGCCAGTCCGGCGATCACCAGTAGCGGGAGAGCCTCGGTATCCATCCAGCGGGCGAAAAGTGCTCCCACCAGCAGCGAAGCGACGAAGTTTGCCGCTGCTCCTTCCCAAGTTTTCTTCGGGCTGATCGCTGGCGCCATCCGAAACCTTCCCATGGAGCGGCCCACAAAATAGGCGGCCATGTCTCCAGCCCATATCAGGGCAAGTGTGAATAGCACCAACCTCGGACCATTCTCGTCAATGCCGTCGAGGCGTACCACGTAGCTGAATGGCAAGGCTATGAGAAGCAATCCAGCGCAACTCGCCCCTAATGCCGGCAGCGTTTCCGCCAGTTCACGCCGAGTGGCGAGGACAATTGTGCCGGCCCCGAATATAAAAAGCAGGAATACGCCTTCCAGGGAAAATAAACCCTCCGCCGAATTGCGCACCAGATTCCAGCCGAATCCAATCGCGCGTATTTCGATGCGTCCAGCGGCCCACTGCGCTGCAACCACGAGCATTGCGCAGGCCAAGGTCCAGCGGCGGTACGCCCGCAGGCCCAGGGCATCTGTAATTCGGAAGAATTCCCAAAGCGCCATGAACAAAACCAGTCCCGCAAGCACCGCCACGGCGCCCGGTGGACTCCACAAAACGATCCCCACGACTATAGGAATCAATACCACGGCTGTGAGGATTCGTTTGAGAGTCATCGAATCGGGAACATTGAAGTAACTTCACGAAACACGAGAACCCCGGGCGGTTGCGGCCGCTGCTCGGGCGCCGTTGAGCCCACCGTAGCGCCGTTCCCGGGCTTGAAACTCCACGAGCGCATTGAGCAGCTGCACGCGATTGAAATCTGGCCACAGAGTGTCGGTTACATAAAGCTCAGCGTAAGCGATTTGCCAAAGCAAAAAATTGCTTACCCGCATTTCTCCGCTTGTGCGGATTAAGAGATCAGGATCCGGCAGCCCCGCCGTGTAGAGGTGATTTGAAATGGTGGTTTCGTCCGCGCGGAATGCGGAGAGTCCATTTCGTCGCACTCGCTCTAGGATGGAATTGAAGGCATCCACCAGCTCGGCACGGCCTCCGTAATTCAGCGCCACTACGAGTTTCATGCCTGTATTCTTCGCCGTCAAATTCATGGCGTGGTCGATATCTTTCTGCACCGCGCCGGGAAGCTGTCCGGCCCGGCCAATTACCAGCAGCTGGATGTTGTTCTTGTGGATCACCGGAAGTTCGCGTTTCAAATATTCGCGCAGCAAACGCATCAGGAAATCCACTTCTGCTTGCGGGCGCCGCCAGTTTTCAAGTGAGAAGGCATAGAGCGTGAGCGTGGATAGCTCCAAACGGGCGCATGTCTCAATGATTTCCCTCGCCGCCTTGACTCCGGCGCGATGCCCTGCGATGCGTGGCAAGTGTCGGCGCTGGGCCCACCGGCCGTTGCCATCCATAATGATGGCCACGTGCCCTGGCAATTTTCGCGCGTCGACGCGTTCGAGCAGCACAGCTTCTTCAGGGCTCGCGGCTTTCAACAACTCGCTGGCTTTCACGGATGATGGCTCAGAATGGGGTTACCACGAAAAGTTAACACAGCCGTACGGCCCGCGCAACGTGCGTCACCACGGAATGAGTGCGCCCAGCCCCGCGGCGCTCGTATTGAAAATGGAAACGAAAACCAGCGCGAGTGTCAGCACGATCATCGCGATGCTAACCGTCCACGCCACGATGTTGAATGCCTTTCCGTTTACGTGTTCACCCATCAAGTCGCGCCGGTTGATGAGCAGCAGAATGAATACCAGCACCACAGGAAGCCAGATGCCATTCCCCACTTGAGAGAAGATCAGAATTTTCAGCAGCGGTGCGTTGGGGATGAGGATAATTCCCGCGCCCACCGCGATCAACGCAGTGTACAGCCCGTAGAAGATGGGAGCCTCCCGAACTTTGTGATCAATCCCGGCTTCGAACCCTAGGCCTTCGCAGATCACGTGCGCAGTTGATAGCGGAAGAATGCTGGCGGCAAAGAGCGATGCATTCAGCAGTCCGAACGCGAAGAGTCCAGCCGCCCACTTTCCGGCCAGCGGAACCAGCGCCTGCGCGGCCTGCGCTGCATCGGTGATGTTCGTAATCCCGTGCACGTGCAGCGTGGCCGCCGTGCAGACGATGATGAAGAAAACGATGACCATGCAGCTCACGCTGCCGACCAGCACGTCCATGCGCGCGTGCTTGTATTGCTTCGCGCCGATGCGTTTCTCCACGAATCCTGCCTGGAGATAGAAAAACTGCCAGGGTGCGATGGTCGTCCCCACCAGACCTATCAGCATCATTAAATACGGAGCGTTCATTTGCAGCGAAGGAATGGCCGTCTGCTTTGCGGCCAGCAGCCAATCCGGCTTGGCAAGGAAAGCCGACCCGATGTAGGCAAAATAGAATGTGCAGGCGATTAAAAAAATCTTTTCCACTTGCCGGTAGGTTCCACGCACCACCAGCACCCACACCAGAATGGCGGCTAGAGGAACAGAAACATATTTGTTCACTCCGAAAATCTGCATGGCCGCGGCGACGCCGGCAAACTCCGCCACCGTGTTGAACAGGTCCACTGCAAGCGCTGCCAGCATCACGAAAAACGTCGAGCGGAATCCAAACTCCTCACGGATTAAATCCGAGAGCCCTTTGCCGGTTACCACCCCCATCCGCGCGCACATTTCCTCGCTGATGTACAGCGCGATGGTCATGGGAATCAGCCAGAAGAGCAGCATGTATCCGAACTGCGCTCCGGCTACTGAGTACGTCGCGATTCCTCCGGCGTCATTGTCCACATTGGACGTGATGATTCCCGGTCCTACGACCGCGAAAAACACCGCCAGCCGCCGCAGAATCGTGCGCCGGCGCTTTCGCCAGCCGGGGCTCGGCGTGCGCAGCGCGGCCAGCTTCTCGGAAATGACTGCCCGGTTCATTCTCAGATCTTCGCTCGCATGCGGCTGACCACGTCATCCACGGTGATTATCCCAATGGGATGCTTCGCCTCGTCTACTACCGCCAGGCTTCGGAGGTTGTACTTGTCGAATTGCTCGAATACGTCTTTGTCCTTCTCTGTCGGCGGCACGGAGAGGATGGCTTCCGATCGAATACCTTTCATCATTTGATCCGATTCCGCCATCAACAGCCGCGAGAGCGACACGCTGCCCGCCAGCCGCGCTTCGATATCGACAAGGAAAACGTTGTCGAGTTGTTCCGTCGAGATGTCGTGAAACCGGATGAAATCGAGCACCTCGCCGCGCGTGGCGTCCTCGCCGACCAGGACAATCTCTGTGTTCATCATTCCGCCCGCGGTGTTCTCCTCGAATTGCATCAAGTCGCGAACCTCCTGTGCGTCGCGGCCGTGCATTTCCTGCAGCAGCTCCCGCGATGTCTCCGGCGAAAGGTCCGCCAGCAGGTCCGCGGCTTCGTCCGGCGGCATCTCCTCCAGGATTTCCGCGGCGCGCTCCGGGTCCATTTTCTCCACCACCTGTGCCTGCAGGCGCTGATCCAGCTCCGCAATCGCCTCCGCAGCTGACTCCTCATCGAGAGACGAGAGGATCGATTGCCGCTCCGCCGGTGAGAGTTCCTCCATGATGTCTGCGAGATCCGCCGGGTGCAGCGAAGCTAGTTTGTGATGTGAGAGCCGCAGCTTCACGCGCCGCAGCGCATTTGGCTCGAGTAAGTTGACAAATTCCCAACGAATGGACTGTTTTGGCAGTTTCTGCTGAAGTCGTCGAATCGCCCCGGGCGGGATCAGTCCTTGCAGCAGCCTTCGTGTAGCGCCCGCCAGCCCCACGTCAACATCCGTAACACGCAACTCCACGCTTCCGTTGGTGCGTTGCTCGGCAAAATCCAAATCATTTACGCGGACTACTTTCCGTCCGTTGGTATCGATAATTTGCTGGTCCAGAATGTCCTTGCGAACCGCCAGCCACGCTTCGTTGGGTCGGTATGGCTCGAGCGACGATTCCTCCACGTTGAGCTTGATGGATCCGGGAGCGACGAAACCAACCTGGTCATAGCGCGCGAGAAGCGGCCGGTACTGCCCGCGGCCGAGGAGCATTCGCGCCACCCGATTGGGCTGTTCAGCCGGCTCAATGAACATTTCCTTCACGCGGCCAACGTAATTTCCGCTCGAATCGTACGTTGGTGCGCCCAGTAGTTCGGTTGCGTGGACCATGAGCTATCCCCCTCGCTTCCAGCTAGTTAAACGTCGCCGTGCCCTGCACAAAAAAATACCCGCGGCCGGATTTGCCCCGACCACGGGTAGCTGAAAATACCCGAAGCAATTACACCTGGTCGGCTTGCGCCTCCGCACCCGCTGCAAATTCGCAGTCGAGCCCCTCAGATGGCCCCTGGTTCCCCGCCCGGGCTTCCCTGCTCTGCCCGGACAGGAACCAACTGCCCGGCTCCGAATTGGACAAACGCCCTTCCATCGTTGCGCAGTCCTCGCTTGTACTTGTAACTGGTGGACTTAAAAGTTGTCAAGCAAAACCGGACGTGATTGCTATTTTTTTTCGCGGGGGGAAAACCATATTTCCCGGCCGTCGGCCCCGCCGGCGGCACTCCGCGCAATAGAGCACCCAGTAGTTGGCGGCAATGTAGTCCTTGGGCCCCTTACCCAACAACTTCGCGGCCCGGTCAATCCCTTTTCGGGACCCTTCGACCTCGAGAAATATCCCTATGGGAGTCTCATCCAATTCCAAGCTCGCGTCGCGAACCCCCGGCAGTTGGTAATAAGTCCTCACTTTTTCATAGCGAAATGTGGGAGCAAGCCCCAGACCCGCCAGAATCCTCTCGAAAATTACTGGATCCTTGATCTCTGTTTCCAGCTCCATCTTGTCCTTGTAGCGGCCGCCTGTCCCTCCGGGCCACTTAAATGTCAGGATGCACTTGGAGGCCGCACGAGATTTGCGGCGCATCCATCCGCGCCCGGGCAAGGGCGTCTCAATTCGCAGCCGGAGCAACCTCCGCGATCGCCGCATCGTCCCCTCTGGCGTATCGAACAGCATGTTCCGCTCGTGGACTCTCCGGAGCCGCCGCGCTCGCAGGCGTTTCAGGCCCCGGAGCAACCCGGCAAGGTCTTCCACTCGCAGCTTCACTTCTATCTCGCGATTGTTTTCGGGCTTCATCGTGCTGCGCTAGTATAATCGCTTTCGCTTTGCGAACCAGAGTTCGCGCATGACCGAACCCACGACACCGCTGATGCAGCAATATCACGGCGTGAAGAAGCAGCATCCCGGCGCCCTGCTGCTTTTTCGCCTCGGCGATTTCTACGAACTCTTTTACGACGACGCCGTCGTAGCATCGCGAATTTTGCAAATTACTTTGACCTCGCGAAACAAGGAAAAAGGCCAGGCCGTTCCCATGTGCGGAGTTCCCTATCACGCCGCGGAAAATTACATCGTGCGTTTGATTCGCGCCGGCTGCAAAGTCGCCGTCTGCGAACAGACGGAAGAGCCGGGCCCGGGGAAAAAACTTGTGCGCCGCGAAGTGGTGCGCGTCATTACCCCCGGTACGGCTTCCGATCTGAACCTTCTCGGCCCCAAGGAGAACAATTTTCTGGCCGCCGTCGCGCGAGATTCGGCGGGCGCGACCATCGGCCTCGCGTATATGGATGTTTCCACCGGCGAATTCCGCGCCACCGAATTCCGCGGCGATGGCGCCGAGATGCGACTTCGCGATGAGCTCGCCACGTTGCGGCCGCGGGAAGTCTTGCTCCCCCGGCCTGTTTCACTTTTTCCCGCGTCCTCGCCCGAGGCGCTCGACGGCCTTTCGGCAATGCCTACGCGCCTGGAAGAATGGATCTTTCATCAAGACTACGCGGAGCGAGTGCTGCGCGAGCAATTTCATGTCGTCACGCTCGAGGGTTTTGGCTTGAATGGCCACGCCCAGGCCCTCGCTGCGGCCGGCGCGATCGTCCACTATCTGCGCGAGACTTCCGCCATCGGCGCGCCCAATGAAGGTGCCGCAAATCAGCCCTCGGGCTTCATCCCCCGGCGCGCCGGCCTGGAACATCTCGACCGCATCGCCTACTACGAGCAACAAGACGCGTTGGTCCTCGACTCCGTCACGGTGCGCAATCTCGAATTGGTCGAACCTGCCGCGGGCGACGACGTCTCCGCGACGCTACTGAACGCCATTGATGATACCGCGACGGGCATGGGGGCGCGCATGCTCCGCACCTGGCTGCTTCGCCCATCAGCCTCGCTTCCCGAAATCAGCGCCCGCCTCGACGCCGTCGCCGCAATGAAATTGCAAACCGTCGCTCGCGAAGAGATTCGTCGCGAACTCGCTCGCGTTCTCGATCTCGAACGCCTGTCAAGTCGCATCGCTTTGGGCATCGCCACCCCACGCGACCTTCTCGCTCTCTGGAATTCTCTCGCCGTGCTTCCGACAATTAAAAAGCTGTTTGCCGCTCTCGAAACTCGCCGACTCGCCGAACTGCATCTCGCTCTCGATGAACTCTCGGATGTCCGTGAGACGATCGCCCGCGGTATCGCCGATGATCCCCCTGCCCTCCCGAGCGACCCCGGCGTCATTCGCCGTGGCTATGACGCCGAGCTCGACGAATTGCGTGATGCGAGCCGCAACAGCAAGCAAACCATCGCCGCGATGGAAGAGCGCGAACGCAAGCGCACGGGCATCACCTCCCTGAAGATTCGTTTCAATCAAGTCTTCGGCTACTACATCGAAATCTCCAAGCCGAATCTGTCGCTCGCCCCCGCTGATTACGAGCGCAAGCAAACACTCGTAAATGCCGAGCGATTCACAGCGCCGGAGCTGAAGGAATACGAGAGAAAGATCCTGGACGCGGACGAGCGCATCCTGCGCATCGAGCGGCGCCTTTACTCCGAAATCCGCGAATCCATCGCGCGCGAGGCGCCTCGTTTGCGCGCCACGGCGCAGGCCATCGCGCAGTTGGACGTGCTCTCGAATTTCGCGCATCTTGCCGCCGTTCGCAATTATGTGCGCCCGCAGTTTACGGAGAATTCCCTGCCCCCTGCCGGATCATCCGCCGCTCGCGGCGACCTCTTGATTCTTCAGGGCCGTCATCCGGTAATAGAGAAACTCCTCGAGCGCCAGGGCGAGCGGTTTGTCCCCAACGATCTCTTTCTCGACGATTCCTCGCAGTTTCTCCTCGTCATCACCGGCCCGAATATGGGAGGCAAGTCCACCTATCTGCGCCAATCGGCGCTCGTCGTGATTCTTGCGCAGATGGGCTCCTTCGTTCCCGCGAGTGCAGTGAAGCTCCCGCTCACGGATCGCATCTTCACGCGCATCGGCGCGTCGGACAATCTTTCCCGCGGCCGTTCCACATTTCTCGTAGAGATGAGCGAGGTATCCGCGATCCTCAACACCGCCACTCCCTCCAGTCTCGTGCTTCTCGACGAAGTCGGCCGGGGCACCGCGACATTCGATGGCCTCTCGCTCGCCTGGGCCGTGGTGGAATTTCTGCACTCCCACTCGCGGCCGCGCACTCTTTTTGCTACCCACTACCACGAGCTTACAGAACTCGAACAGCTTCTCCCCGGCGTGCGCAATGTCCACGTCTCCGTGCGCGAATCCGGAAGTGACATTATCTTCTTGCGCCGCGTTGAGCCGGGGAGCGCCGACAAAAGTTACGGCATCGAAGTCGCGCGCCTCGCTGGGCTTCCCCGTGAAGTCGTCGAGCGCGCCCGCGAGATTCTCGCCCGCCACGAAGTAAGCGAGCACGAATTGAGCGGCGAGCTTTCTCCCGGCGCCGCTCCGCCGCAGTCGGCGCTTTTCGCGCCCATTGACCAGCGCGTTCTCGACGCGCTTCGCCGCGCCGACCTCGACAACCTCAAGCCACTCGACGCGCTCAATTTGCTCGCGGAACTTAAGAAACGACTGTCATGACGCGCCGCTCCCCTGCGCTTCGGGTTGTGGGTTTGATGTCCGGCACATCCGCCGATGGAATTGATGTTGCGCTTGTCCGCATTTCTGGCAAGCCTCCGGCCCTCCGCACCCATCTCGAAAACTTCACTGCTTTTCCCTATTCCCCAGCTGTTCGCGCCAGAATTCTGCGCATCGCTGAGGGGAAGAAGACGACCTCCGCGGAATTGAGCCAGCTCAATTTTCTCCTCGGAGATTTGTTTGCTTCCGCTGTTCTGCGGGCCTGCCGTCTTTGGCACACTTCACCGCGCTCCTTGGATTTAATTGGCTCGCACGGGCAGACAGTCTTTCACCAGGGTTTCCCTTCGCTGTTTTTAGGCGGTAGGAAGATTGCTTCGACCTTGCAGTTGGGTGAACCTGCGATGATTGCAGAGCGCACCGGCGTGACCGTGGTGGCCGATTTTCGCCCGGCGGATTTGGCCGCGGGAGGTCAGGGCGCGCCGCTCGTTCCCTTCGTGGATTTCCTGCTCTATCGTCACGCGCGCCGCGGCCGCGTGGCTCTTAACATTGGAGGCATTGCCAACATCACGGCGATTCCTCCCGCGGCGCGACCCGAGGACGTCTTCGCGTTCGATACCGGGCCCGGAAATATGATTCTCGACGCGTTGTCACGTCATTTTTCCCGCGGACGTGTTGCTTTCGATCGTGACGCTCGCCGCGCTCTGCGCGGCCAATTCATCCCGGCCCTGCTCGATCATCTTCTGGCTGATCCGTACTTTCAGAAAGCACCGCCTAAATCGGCAGGGCGCGAGCAATATGGCCGCGCATTTGTCGAGAGGATTCTCAAATGGGGCCGCCGCCACGGCTCGTCTCATGACGACTTGATGCGCACCGCTGCTCTGCTCACTTCCTTTTCGATTGTGCGGGCGATTCGAGAATTTGTCGTTCCGAAAATGAACGCCGGCGACCTCATCATCTCGGGCGGCGGCGCCCGCAATCCGCTGCTCGTCGCACAAATCGCCGCCAGCCTGCCCGAAACCAGAATCATCCCCGCTGCTAAATTTGGCGTTTCTGACGGGGCAAAAGAAGCGTTCGCGTTTGCCGTGCTCGCCTACGAAACTTCTCACGGGCGCGCCGCAAATCTCCCGGCAGCCACCGGAGCGCGCCATCGCGCCATCCTCGGAAAAATAATTTATGCGCCACCGCGCTGAGGTTTTCTTCCGCTGGGTCACTCTTTTGCTGGTGATTCTGGGTTGCTCCTGTGCGCGCCCATCGCAAGGCGAAACGGGCAAAGTCAATTTCTTGATCGAATCTGCGCCTGTGAGTCTGGATCCGCGCATTGGCACGGACGCGCAATCGGCGCAGATCGACGCCCTCCTCTTCGATGGACTCCTCGACCGCGACGCAAATTTAAATCTCGTCCCGGACCTCGCGGAAAAATGGGAAATGTCCGGCGATCGCACGTACATTTTTCATCTTCGCCGCGGAGTGAAATTTCACGATGGCCGTCCGCTCACGTCCGCCGATGTGAAATACACGTACGATTCGGTCTTGTCGGGCACGGTCGCAACAGGGAAACGCGGCTCGTTTCGCCTTGTGGATTCCGTCACCGCACCCGATGATTGGACCGTTGTATTTCATCTGCGTGAGCCGTATGCGTCGTTTCCATGGAATTTGGTCCGCGCGGCGATGGGAATCGTTCCGCGAGATTCCGGCAAGGATTTGTCCATCCATCCCATCGGCACGGGCCCATTTCGATTCGTCAGCGCACGTCAGGATGAAGAAGTTGTATTAGAGCGCAATGCGGACTATTTCGAAGCGCCACCCTCTGTTGAGCGGCTCGACATCCGCATCGTTCCGGACGCTTTGACGCGTGCGCTCGAATTGCGAAAAGGCTCAGCGGATGCAGAATTGAATTCGCTGACGCCGGACATGGTTTTTTCGTTTCAGCACGCGTCGGACATTCACGTCTCGGAAGAATCCGGAACAATGCTCGCGTACGTTGCATTCAATTTCGACATCCCAATTCTTGCGAAGCTCGAGGTTCGCCAAGCGCTCGCGTGCGCGACCGACCGGGCCACGCTGATACGCTATCTCGAACGCGGGCAGGCTCGCGTTGCCGATAGTTTGCTCCCGCCCAATCACTGGGCGTACGAACCCGCCGTCGAGCGCTACGAATACGATCCTGCGCGTGCCGACAAGCTCCTCGACGCGGCGGGCTATCCGCGCGGCCCGGATGGCGTTCGGTTCCACCTGACGCTAAACACGTCGACTGATGAATCCACGCGGCTGCTCGCGGCGGCTCTGCAGGACGAGTGGCGGCGCGTGGGCGTCGCGCTGGAAGTGCGGTCGCTGGAGTTTGCGACTTTTTATTCTGACATTTCGCACGGAAGTTTTGAGCTCTACACGCTGCGGTGGGTAGGCGCGAATCTGGACCCGGACATTTTTGAGTTTGTTTTCGGCTCGAGGAAATTTCCTCCGGAGGGCGCAAATCGCGGCCACTATCGCAACGCGGCGCTCGACGCGCTGCTCGCCGCGGGGCGAGTGGAAACAAATTTGGAAAAGCGGCGCGCGATTTTTTCGCAGGTGCAAAAAATCGTGGCCCAGGATCTTCCCTACCTCAACCTCTGGTACCTCCACAACGTTTCCGTGCATCGCAGCCGTTTGCGGAACGTCCAGATTTCTCCCGCGGGCGGCTACGATTTTCTGCGCGGCATTACGCTCCAACCCGATCCGCGCTGATTGCGGCGCGATCAGCCCTCGAGGGCTTTGCGAATTTCATCTTCCGGCAGCGCTCCCTCGCGCGCGACAAACCATTCGTCGCCCTGCAATTGCACGATCGTCGAAGCCAGCGTCGCTCCGGTATCGCCGGAATCGAGAATCAAAGGCAGGCGATCGCCTAGCTGCTTGGTGAGTTGCGTGGCGCTGGTGCACGCAGGAAATCCGGAGAGATTGGCGCTGGTTCCGGTGATCGGGCCGCCGACGGCGTCGATGAGATCGGCTACGACGCGCGAGTTCGGCCAGCGCAGCGCTACGCGCCCGCTATTGCCGGTAACTTTGAGGGGCAAGCGATGCGTGGCTTCGACGACGATGGTCAGCGCGCCGGGCCAAAGTTTTCGCGCGAGCAGATAAAATGTTTCCGGCACTTCGCGGGCAAGAGCCACGGCCTGATCGACGGAATTCACGAGGATGGGAAGGGCCTTTGTTTCCGGGCGGCCCTTGATGCGGTAGATTTCGCCGATGGCCGAGAGATTAAAAGGATCGGCGGAGAGTCCGTAAAACGTGTCCGTCGGAACTCCGATCACGCGACCGCGAAGGATGAAATTGGCGGAGTAGTGAAGGAGATTGGCGTCAGGAGTTTGAGATGAGATTTTCAGGACTTCGAGGGGCAAAGTGCGCGCTCGTCGCCGGAGCGGCCGGCGAATCGCCCGCAAACTACCATATCCCGAGAGTTCAAAGCAAGACGATAAGGCACGTGCTCCGCGAAGTTGCGCAGCAGCCGCAGTTGCGCCTGATCGCCGACCTGGAAAGTTCCAGGCGATGGTTGGCGTGCTCAGAATAGGCTTGGTCATGATTCGCTGCGGTTGCTCCCTTGCGCTCCGAGGCTCAAAAGCTTAACTCGCGATTGTGTCTCGATTAGAATTTGTCTCCAGTCTTTATTTTCAATAGGTTAGACATGATGTTGTTTCCGAGCGTGTCTCGATTAGAACTGGGTTGCTGAAGCGCGATTCGAGTAACCATTCCACTCGTGAACAGGGCTCCGCGAAGGTTTCCGGAAGGCGGAGCGAAGCGAAACCTGGTTCCAGTACCCAATCCGAAAATGACGTCCCGACAGAAGGCATTGGGATGCAAAGGCGCATTATGTCGCGATTGATTTTTTGGATGTTGCTGATTTTTGGTGGCTTAACAATGTAGTCAATATTCTCGTGGGGCGATTGATTTTTGCAAGTTTGCTGCGGAGGATTGGCCACGGAGATCACTGAGTCACGGAGATTTGGGAGCTGGCGAAACATGTGTTGTGTCTCGATTAGGATTTGCTTCGAGCGTTTGTTTTCATTGACTTAGCCTCGATCTTGTTTCTGGGTGTGTCTCGATTAGAAAATGTTGCCCCCAAAGAATCGGAATGGGGGAGTTGTCCCCCCGACCCGCTAAATTGTTTGATTTCAATAAGCTAAGTATAGCATAGATTAAGCTTAAAGTCAAGTACCGGGACTAGGAATACTGGCCGGCCGTGAACCCGGCGCCTCAAATACGGGAGCTCGCAGCTGACGTTGTGGGATCAGTGTAAGGCAGCGGACTCGGATTTGGCGGCGCGGCGGCGGAAGGGGTGGGATGGGATTAGCGGTACAGAACAGAGACGAAGAAGCTTAAGAGAGATTCTTCGTCCGCCCAGGCGGACTCAGAATGACAACGTTTTCTTGCGCGCGAAGCGGGGGAAACGCGCCGCCAAATAAGAAAACGCGCAGAGTTTGGTCACTACTGCAGCTTGGCGTACTCGGATTTGGAGGCGCGGCGACGAAAAGGGTGGGATGGGCTTAGCGGTACAAAAAAGAGACGAAGAGTTTTATTAGAGATTCTTCGCCCCGATGCAAGTCATCGGGGCTCTGAATGACAACAGCGGAGAGACGTCTATTGCAGCTTCGCGTACTCTGCTCGGGCTTGCTTGAGGATGGGGATGTCGGGGTCGGCGTCTTTCCAGAGCGTGAGGAAGTCCTGATAGGCGGCGCGGGCTTTGGCGGAGTTACCTTCGAGGGCGTGGGCGAGTCTTACTGCGGGAGGCCGGCGCGGCGCACCAAGTCCTGGTAACGTGGATCGGAACGCAGATTGTCGAGCTTGGGGTCCACAGCTAATTGCAGAATGTACCAGGAGCGCTCCTCATAGGCCTTTTCGAGCTCGGCCATGGCCTGATTCTTGTCGCCAAGTGCGCTGTAAATCGTCGCGACGTTATACAGTGGCACGTGATTGTGTTTTGAAAATTCCTTCAGCTCGTCCAACACCTTCAGCGCCTCAGCAGTTTCTCCGTTGAGCGCGTAGGCCCTTCCGAGCGATGCCAGCGGTTCCGCAATCGCGCCTTCGATCCGCCGGGCCTTTTGATACGCATCGATCGCCTCTGGAAGTCGGCCTTTCTCTTCATAACTCCAACCCAGCAAGTCGTACGACGGCCAGAAATCCGGCGCCAAATCGATGGTGGTTTGAAGTTGTTCGATGGCCTCGTCGTAATGGTGGGTATAGTAGAGGCTCATCCCTAAGAGCATGTTAGCTTCGCCCGAAAGGGGGTCTATGCTTATGGCTCGCTTGTTCTCCGCGAGCCCCTCATCGAATCGCTTCATCGAAACCAGGAGCCAGCCATACATCTCTCGCGCGTAGTAATCATTCGGGTTCAAGTCGATGGCTCGCTTGAATTCCTTCTCTGCCGCGGGAGGATTGTAGTCATACCAGAAGTAGACGTAAGCCACATTCGCATGAGCGTCGCCAAACGAGTCATCAATCTGCACTGCTTTTTCCGCGG
Organism: Candidatus Acidiferrales bacterium; assembly: GCA_050747245.1. Classification (GTDB taxonomy): domain Bacteria; phylum Acidobacteriota; class Terriglobia; order Acidiferrales; family UBA7541; genus JBOGNO01. The sequence goes on along the minus strand of JBOGNO010000009.1, from coordinate 75,091 downwards.
CGGCTTTGGCTTTCGGTAGCACATCGCGAGGCGGGAAGATCCAATCCTCGGCAACGCCATAGTTGAAGGCCAACCCGTCGTAGGCCAGCGCGTAGTTCGGGTCGAGCGCGATGGCCTGCTCGAAATATCCCGCACCCTTCACCAGCCCCTCCTTTGTAAACTTCTTCGTGTCGTAGAGACCCTTGAGATAGAGCTGGTAAGCCTCGGGGTTATCGGTCGTCAACTTTGCCAGCCGATTCTTCTCTTCTCCGGTCAGCCGCAGCCGCAATTTAGCCACGATTTCCCGCGAGATGTCCGCCTGCACGGCAAGAACGTCCGACATCTTCCGGTTGTATTGTTCGCCCCAGAGTTCCGACCCGTCATCCGCATTCACCAGGTCGGTCTCGATCCGAAGAGTGTCTCCGAGCTTGGTCACTCTCCCTTGAAGCACGGCCGCCACGTGCAGGTCGTGTCCCACCTTCCGTGGGTCCACTTCGCGACCTTTGTAAGTGAAAATCGTGGACGGGGCCATGACGCGTAGTCTCGGGATTTGAGAAAGATCGTTGATCAAACTCTCCGTGATGCCGTCGCTGAGATATTCCGTGTCCGCTTCCTTGCCAGTGTTTACAAACGGCAGCACCGCGATCGAATCGATCCGATTGGGCGAAAATGCACCCGTAACCCGCTCTCGCAAGCCGCCGACGTCTAAGCCAACGAGCGCGGCGCTCAGCACAACGATCGCGGCAGCGCCGATGACGAGCCAGTGATACAGCTGCAATTTGGTCGGGCCGATAGCCGCGGCGGCAGGCGATCTGGCCGCGGACGCTACTGGAGAGGTTTCGCTCCCGGCAGAGCCCGAGCTGGCGGATGTACTGGCGGGCGCTTCGCTCGTTGTGGCGGCCGGAACCCGGGATGAATCCGTGTCGCGTCTCAGCCGCTTCAGATCGGCGCGCAGTTCCGAAGCCGTCTGATAGCGAAACTCCCGGTCCTTCTCCAGCGCCTTGTTGATGATCTCTTCGAGCTGTGGTGGTAGCTCGGGATTCAACCGAATTGGGGGAGTTGGCGCGCGTTCCAGAATAGCATTAAAGATAACCGCGGAGGTGTTGCCCGTGAATGGTTGTCGGCCTGTAGACATCTCGTACAGCACGGCGCTGAAACTAAAGAGGTCAGTGCGGGCATCAAGCTCTTCACCGCGCGCCTGCTCGGGCGACATGTAGGCGACAGTACCAAGAGCAACACCCGGGCTGGTCAGATTCTCTTCGCCCACCGAGAGTGTGGGCATCGCCGAGGCGCCAAGTGTTCCAGCTCCCCGAGAAGGTGTGAGCTTCGCCAGACCAAAATCCAGGATTTTCGTTTGCCCCCGCGTTGTGATGAAAATGTTCGCGGGCTTGATGTCGCGATGGACGATGCCTTGCGTGTGCGCCGCGTCGAGCGCGTCGGCAATTTGAACCGCCAGGTCGAGCGTTTCCTCGAGCGGCAGGGGCTTGCCAGAGATGCGATGCTTCAGCGTCTGGCCCTTCATCAGCTCCATGGCGATGAAGGGCTGGCCGTTGTGTTCGTCGATGTCGTAAATCGTGCAGATGTTCGGATGATTCAGGGCAGAAGCAGCCTGAGCCTCGCGCTGGAATCGTTCCAGCGCCTGGTGATCTTTGGTCATATCTTCGGGCAGGAATTTCAGTGCGACAAAACGGTGGAGCTTGGCGTCCTCAGCCTTATAGACGACACCCATCCCGCCGCCGCCGAGTTTTTCCAAGATGCGATAGTGGGAGATGGTCTGACCAATCAAGGATTGCGATTCTGGCATGGGGCAGTCATTTTAGGCTGCGGTCGGGGGCAAGTCAACGGAACGGCGCTGCGTTTAGGCAGCACGCGGCGGTGGCCATAAGCAAGGCCTCGACCTTGGAGTCGAAATTGCGCGATTAAGATTCGCGCACTATCTCCGCCAAGAACCAGGTGCGCCGCTCGGATTCATCGATCCAGATTTCGGCCAGGCTGGTGGTGGCGACGTCGTTGTGTTTGGCCGCGACTTCGTGGACGGAACGCAGGAAATTCGTGAACTGGCGGTTATCGGAATAAAGGTCGGCCAGCATTTCCTCGGGAGTGAGGGATTCCTTGTCGTTGTCCCGCAGTCGCTGATGGCGCGAAATATCGCCGATGGAGCGGAGCGTGGTGCCGCCGATTTTCCGCGCGCGCTCGGCAATGGCGTCGGTGATGGCGAAGATTTGATCGGCATGCTCGTCGAGAAGAAGGTGGTAATCGCGGAATTGGCGCCCGGTCATGTGCCAGTGAAAGTTCTTGGACTTCAAATAAAGCGCGAATGCGTCGGCAAGCAGGGGACGGAGCGCGGCGGAAATCTCCGCGGCGCCTTCGCGGCTGAGACCCGTGGTTGTCTGTGAGGCGTGCCTATCTTGTTCTTTGGCTTGAGCTGTGGCGGTTTTTGCCATGGGTTTGATTCTCCTTTCGTGTGGCTGGAAATGTAGCACCAGCCTCGCCGATTATAAACGATTTTCTCCAGGCGGCTGGCCGAGCGGCTAGAGCACGTCGAGAGTGAGCTCGAGGCCCTGCGTGATGCCTTGCGCCGACGCAGTAATCGTAATGGTGTACTTTCCCGGCGGCGTGCGGCCTGCAGGCCCTTTGGCGAGACTTCCGCAGCCTGCGCCCGTCACCGCAACAAGCGCGAGCATCGCCAGAGCGAAGCCGAGGCGCCGCTCGCGCTTCGCGGCCATCGCGAAGACCAGCAGAGCAAGACCAGCCAGCGTGAGCGAGACAATCCAAAACTGTCGGTTCGCAGGCCGCGATGGTAGCGCGCCCGGCGGCGCGGTCCACGAGCAGAACGAATTCACGGAAAGCGCTGTTTTCACCGGCTGATTCGAGACTACCTGCACCGTGGGTGGAAACACAGAACAAGTAATCGTCGGCTGTGAACTCATACAACCCAGCGTGACGGTTCCCGTGAAGCCATTCGAAGTGAGAATCAGCGGAAATACGGCCGTGTTGCCCGGACTCACGGTGGCCGTTGTGCCCGTGCCTGGAGCAGGCATAAGCGTGATAGCCAGATTTACGGTCAAGGAGAATGACTGGGTGACGATGGGGCCTACGCCATTCTGCGCGGTGATCGAAAAGTTGAACGTGCCAGTCTGTGTCGGCGTGCCAAAAAGCGTGGCCGTTCCGTTGCCATTGTCATGAAACGACACGCCTGTCGGAAGCGTGGCCCCGCCATCGCTAAGACTTGGATTCGGGAAGCCCGTCGTGGTCACGGTGAAAGTTCCGAACACGCCGGTAGTGAACGTGGCGTTGTTTGCGCTGTTGATGGCGGGAGCCTGATCCACCGTCAGCGTGAATGGCTGCGTTGCATTCGGAAGCACGCCATTTGAGGCCGTGAAAGTGAAGGGGTAGGTGCCACCTGTGCCCGCTGCAGGCATTCCGGAAAGCGTACCCGTGCCGTCGCCGTTGTCGTGGAACGAGACGCCGCCGGGCAGCGCAGCTCCGCCGTCGCTCAAACTCGGTGTCGGAAATCCGGTTGCTGTCACCGTGAAAGTTCCGAACACGCCGGTCGTAAAGGTAGCGTTGTTTGCGCTGGTAATTGTTGGAGCCTGATTCACCGTCAAGTTGGCGGAGGCGGTGTTGCCGGTGCCGCCGTTGGTGGAGGTCACGGCTGCCGTGGTGTTGGTGTACTGGCCCGTAGCTGCGCCTGTCACCGTGACGCTGAATATGCACTGGCTGTTCACGGCGATCGTTGCGTTCGCAAGAGCGATTCCCGTGGGCGCGGTAATCGTGAGTGTGCCACCGCACACGGAAGAGGAGGCGCTAGCCACCGTCAGACCCGTGGGCAAAGTGTCCATGAAAGCCACGCTCGCGAGCGCTACGGTGTTGGCTGCCGGATTGGTGATGGTGAACTTCAGCGACGTGGTCGCATTCAGCGCAATCGTCGTGGGATTGAAAGCTTTGGCAATGGAGGGCGGCGCGACTACCGCAAGGCTGGCCGAAGCTGTCCCGCCCGTGCCGCCTTCGGTCGAAGTCACTGCGCTGGTGAGGTTGTTCTGCTGCCCCGCGGCTGTGCCGGTCACGTTTACCGAGAAGGTGCACGAAGCGTTGGCCGCGAGATTCGCTCCCGACAGACTGATTATGCTCGTGCCCTGCGTATCGGTGATCGTTCCTCCGCCGCACGTCCCCGTCTGGCCGTTGGGCGTTGAGATCACGAGGCCCGCAGGCAGGGTGTCCGTGAAGCCGACTCCGTGCAGCGTGGTGGTGGTGTTTGTGTTGTTGATCGTGAAGCTCAGCGAGGTGGATCCATTGAGCGGAATGCTCGCCGCTCCGAACTTTTTCGTGATTGCCGGCGGCCCCACTACCGTCAGCGTAAAAGGCTGCATGGCATTCGGAAGCACGCCATTCGACGCCGTGAATGTGAAGTTGAATACGCCGCTTTGCGAGGTCGTCCCGGCGAGCGTCCCGGTGCCGTCGCCGTTGTCTAGAAACGTCACGCCGAAGGGAAGCACGGCGCCGCCATCGCTAATGCTCGGCGTCGGATTGCCAGTGGTTGTTACGGTGAAAGATTTGAACACGCCGGCCGTGAACGTGGTGTTGTTTGCGCTTGTGATTGCCGGAGGCTGGCCTGGAATCTCAAGAAACAGATAGGCGGTGATGTTGCCGATCAGCGGGCTGCTCTGTAAGCCGGTAATTGTCGCAGTGGCCTCCTGGCCATCCGTCGTGTACGCATAGAGGATGTGCGTGCCCGGCTGTTGCGGCGGCACTTGCCCGCTGAATTTTCCGCCACCGTTGTTTGTTGCCGCGAGCCACCGCCCCTGCCAGGTGTCCAACTGAAAGACGAGATTGTCCGGAGTTGGGGCGGTGGGGCTGAACGTACTTGTGGCCGTGAAGCTGAATGTCGGCGTCGGGATTGCGGATGTGTTCGCCGCAAGCGGCGTAATGGTGGTCTGTAACGGAATCGCCTGAACTTTCTGCTCCTCCAGCGCCGTCACGTTGCTGCTATTCCGGTTTGCCACGTAGATTTCGTTAGTGACCGGATTGACGGCCACACTACTCGGAAAAATTCCGGCGGCCAGTGTGGTAGTGGTGTTGGTTGGACCGTCAATCACCGTGATGTTGTTGCTGCCAACAACGTTGGTCACGTAGATTTTGTTAGTGACCGAATTGACGCCCACGGCAATCGGTGTGCTTCCGACGGTTACGGTGGTGGTGGTGTTCGTCGCGCCATCAATCACTGTAACGCTGTTGCTGGCGCTGTTGTTAACGACATAGATTTTATTGGTGATCGAGTTGATGGCTACGGCTCCCGGACTGATTCCGGCGGCCACCGTTACGGTGGTGTTGGTGACGCCGTCTATCACGGTGACGTTACTGCTGCTATTGTTAGCCAAGTAGATCTTGTTGGTGACCGGGTTGACGGCCACTGCTTGAGGATTGATGGCGTTCGGGTCGGTGACCGTGGCGGTAGCGTTGGTGGCGCCGTCGATCACGGTCACGTTGTTGCTACTGTTGTTGGCCACATAGATTTTGTTGGTGACCGGGTTGACGTCTACGGCAATGGGATTGATAGCGTTCGGGTCGGTGACCGTGATGGTAGCGTTGGTGGCCCCGTCAATCACGGTAACATTGCTGCTATTTAAGTTGGCGACGTAGATTTTGTTAGTGACCGGATTGACCACCACGGCCTGTGGCCCGGAGGCATTGGGGTCGGTCACCGTAGTGGTGGAGTTGGTCACGCCGTCAATCACCGTGACGTTGTTGCTGACGCTGTTGGCCACGTAGATTTTGTTCGTGAGCGGGTTGACAGCTACTGCCGCTGGGCTGCTCCCGACACCGACAGTGGCGGTGGCGTTGGTCAGCCCGTCAATCACCGTGACATTGTTGCTGTTGGAGTTTGGCACATAGATTTTATTGGAAACCGGGTTGACGGCCGCGGCTGCCGAATTGACGGCATTGGGGTCTGTCACCGTGGCGGTTGTGTTCGTCGCGCCATCAAGCACGGAAACGTTGCCGCTGGTTTGGTTGCTTACGTAGATTTTGTCGGTGGCAGGGTTTACCGCCACGCCATTCGAACCCATGGCGCCCGGGAGGGTGATCGTTGTGGTGGTGTTGGTGGCGCCATCTATGACCGTCAGGTTGTTGAATTGCGCGCTGGAGACGAAGATTTTGTTGGTAACCGTGTTGACCGCTGCGGCGCCGGAACCGCCCGGAATCCCGACGGTCGCGGTGTTATTAGTCGCTCCGTCGATTACCGTGACACTGCTGCCAGTCACGTTCAGCACGTAAATCTTGTTGGTGACGGTGTTGACGGCCACGTTCTGCGGATTGCCACCCACGGTCACGGTGACAAATGTGTTGTTCGCCCCGTTGATCACCGTGACATTCAGAGTGTTCAAGTTGGTCACGTAGATTCTGTTGGTGACCGGGTTCACAGTCACGCCGAAGGGCCCGTGGCCATTTGCGTTGGTGATGGTGCTGAAGGTGTTGGTCGCGCCATCAATTACTGTCACATTGTTGCTGCCCTGGTTGGTCACGTAGATCTTATTGGTGACCATGTTGAGGGCTATCGCGCCTGAACCCACCGCACTTGGGTCTGTGACCTGAGTGGTGGAATTGGTGGCGCCGTCGATTACTGTGGTCCCGTTGTCGAAGTTGACCACATAGATCTTGTTAGTGACCGAGTTGACGGCCACGCCGAAGGGAGTAAGTCCGGCGGTCACTGTCGTTGTGGTGTTGGTCGCGCCATCAATCACCGTTACGTTGTTGCTGCCATCGTTGGCCACATAGATCTTGTTGGTGACTGGATTCACCGCCACCGCGACGGGAGTCGTGGCATTGGGGTCGGTGACCGTCGTGGTGGTGTTAGTCGCGCAATCAATCACTGTCACGTTGTTGCTGGTTTCGTTGGCGATGTAGAGTTTGTTGGTGATCGGATTGAGGGCCAAGCCAATCGGATTGCCTCCGGCGGGGAGCGTTGCCGTGACGGTCTGCGCCTGGGCCGCCGTCGCCAGCAGGAGCGCCGAAACGAGAATCAGCAGAAGCCGCTTGCTCATGCTTCTGCGGCCAGATGCCCAAAGAAATCTAGCGACAAAGACACTCCAGGCTCGGGCTGGGTTCATTCCGCCTCCAGATGCAACAGACGATCAGGGACGACACTGAGGCAGAGGGCTCGCCGGGTTCCCTCTATCGGCGCGAATTCTGACTCGAAAGCCTTCGCGGAGTCAACTTAAAGAAAGCGTTAGGATCGATCGGAGGGGAGCGTGAGGATGCGGACCAATGACAAAGACACGGTACCTAATTAGGAAGTCCTCATCATATAAGTGGTGTGGCGAGAATAGAGTTGGTAGGGGCGGTGGGGATCGAACCCACGACCTTCGGCTTAAAAGGCCGCTGCTCTACCACTGAGCTACGCCCCTAGGAGGATTGCAAAGCAGCGAACGATTGTAGCGTGCGGAGAGAGCAGGCCGCAACCGGGTTCGAGCACTCTTGCAAGAGCAATGGAGGGATGCAGAGTGGATGCGCGCATCAGTCGGCGCGGGAAGGCTCGCCATCTGGGGCGGCAGCTCCGCGCGGGCGTTTGCGCTTCCATTGATAGTCCTTGCGGAGGCGCGATTGGTGTTTTTTGAGCTGGCTGGCGAGCACGGTGACGGCCTTCTTGACGCTGGTGTGCACATCAGGGCCGACGCCTGTGGAGTGCATGGCGCCTGTGGGAAGCGAAAGCGTCAGCGAGCAGGAATATTCGGTCTTGCGCGGATGCTTATCGAAAGAGCCGTGCAACTGAGCCAGATCGGGATCGTAATGGGTGAGAAATTTTTCAAGTTTGGCGAGATAACGAGAAAGTTCGGCTTCGACCTGCGAATTCGCGCCGTCGTATTTGAACGTAAGAGATGTTTTCATGGGGTTTCCTTCCCGAGGATTTGGCGGAAGGGTGAAAGTCTTGGCAGAACATGACCAATCCCCCTGCACCGAGGATAACAACTCGGGCGCAGGTCCGCAATGCCACAAAGCAGGACTTCCGCTGCCGAAGCAGGCAGACGCGCATTGACACGTTCGCGCGCGGCGGCATAGGCTGGGCGCTTCCCTGAGGAAGCACGCGATGCCAAGCCGGCCCTCTCTTGCGCGAAAAAAGACTAGCCGGATTCTCGCCGGGCCAGCCGGGTGGTCGTACGAAGACTGGAACGGCATCGTATATCCCTCGCGGCGGCCGCCGGGATTTCACGAAGCGGCGTACCTGGCAGAATTTTTCGACACCATCGAGATTAACTCCTCCTTTTATCATCCGATACGGCCGGAGCACGCGCGGTTGTGGGTGGAGCGGGTGGCGAGAAATCCTAATTTTCTATTTACCGCGAAGCTTTGGCAGAAATTTACGCACGAAGCAAGCGCCACGCCGGACGATGAAAAAATTGTCCGTTCGGGATTTGACGTGCTGCGCGGGGCAGAGCGACTGGGCGCGGTGCTGCTGCAATTCCCATTTTCGTTTCACAATTCGCCGGAGAGTTTTGCGTATCTCGAGAAACTGCTGCGCGCGTTCTGCGATTATCCGCTGGTGGTGGAGGTGCGGCACGCGACGTGGAACGTCAAGCCGTTTTTCGAGCGGCTGCACGAGCGCGGCGCGGGATTTTGCAATATTGATCAGCCGGTGATCGGCCGCTCGATGCGTCCCAGCGAGCTGGCCACCGCGCCTGTGGCTTACGTGAGACTGCACGGGCGGCGGTACGATACCTGGTTCACGGACGATCCCGCATCGCCGCCCGAAGAGCGATACAATTACCTTTATTCGGAAAAGGAACTCCAGCCGTGGGCCGAGCGCATTCGCAACGTCGCCGCGCACGCGGAGACGACGTTTGTCATCACCAACAATCATTACCAGGGCAAAGGTATCGTGAACGCGCTGGAATTGATTCACCTGCTGACCGGAGGGAAAGTGAAGGTCCCGGAGACGCTGCGGCATGCCTATCCACGTCTCGAGGCCATTGCCAGCGAGCCTTCGCAGGAGCCGACACTATTTCCCATGCCACCGCGGGAATGAAATGAATTTCTCCGTTGCAGATTGACGGCTACTTCTTGAAGAGATCCTCGAAGGCTTTGCGAGCGTCACCGGGGCGCGCGGGAGAAGCGGGAGCGGCCGCGGTGGCGGGCTGGGCATACATGGTCGGAGAGGTATCCTTCTCAACGGTCATACGCAATTCGAAGAAAGTGCAATCGTTCTTCGCGTCCTTCTTGGCGATGCGCTCCGGAATGGGCTGCGTACATTCGAACTGCGCGGCGGTATCGAAGTGCACACATTGCTTGCAGGAATGCATTTCCAGACCGCAGCGGGGGCATTGGCCGTTGGGATCGAAGCCCGTGGCGAGAACACTGCCGCAATTGGAACAGCGCGCGCGCATGACGGTTCCCACCATGCGCGGGGTGCGCGGCCCTAACTGTTCCTGCCGCGGACGAGGCGGCTGCTGCTGCGGACGGTCTCGCTTTTTTTCCTTGTCCTCGCGGCCACGATCCTCGTAGCCCCGCTGTCTATACTTCCGCTCCATAGATTTCCTCCGGGGGATGATTCATCATACTCCGAAACTATTTCCGGAAGCGCTCGAATCGCGGAAGGGTCGCAAGGGTTACCCTGCCCTGGTCACGCACGCGCTTCTTGCTGTTCCGAACGGTGCTTCGCCCAGGCGCGGCAAAAACCTTGCGCAGGCAAATCCGGCTGCAAAAACTTGCGCGGGTTTCCCGCCGCCGTAAGGACGGCCTCGGCGGCCCGGTACCCACTGCGCACGGCGCCTTCCATGGTGGCTGGCCAGCCGGTGCGCGTCCAATCGCCGGCGAGGAAAAGATTGGAAATCGCGCAGTCCGGGCCCAGGCGCAAGGCTTCGCTATCGGGCCTAGGCGAAAAAGTTGCGGCCACTTCCTTCACAACCGTCGCTTTCGTCAATTCTGCAGTGCGCGCTGATGGGAGCACCTCGGCGAGTTCGCCGCGGCAGAGTTCAATGATTTCCTGCCGCGATTTTGCTATCAGGTCGTGAGAGGCGCTGATGACGAGCTGCAGGTACTGGCCGGAACCACCAGCACAGCTAGGGTACAACATTGTCTTGTTAAAAATCCACTGCACAGTGCGATCCAGAACGGCGAGGTAAGGCTCCTGCATCACGGGCCGGTCAAACCAGAAATGCACGCCGGTAATGGGAGAGGTCTGCAAGTTCTTAAGATTGGCAAATTCTTCGTGGCGCGCCGCGTATTCACGCGGCAAGAGTGCGGGTAGCGCGTCCTGCGGCACGGCGGAAATGTAGGCGTCCGCGCGGAGTTCGGATCCATCATCGAGGCGCAGGGCGACAACGCGATCGCCCTCGAGCACAACCTCGCGCACCGTTGCGCGAAAGCGGACTTCCCCGCCCCGCCTCTCGATCGCCGCTTGAACGCCGGAGTAGAGTTCTCCCAGAGGCACGGAAGGGATTCCAAAGCGGCAGCCGGCGCGATTCGACAGATAGGCCTTCCAGAACACGTCGATTCCGTACTGCGCCGAAGCGCGGTTGAGTTCTTCCGACAGCGCGCTCACCAAAACGGGCCGCCAGAAGCGCTCGATGGCGCCGGGATTTTGCGCGTGGCGGCGCAGCCACTCGAGCATGGTCGCGCCAGCAGCGTCGGGCGGGCGTCCCGCGAAACGCGCGATCAAAAGCAGCGCGCGCGCCACGGCTCGCTTGTCGGCAAAACTCAGCGCGCGAAATCCGAGTAGCGAAAGCGCCAGATGAAACGGGGGCGGCAGGAACGAAGGAGCGATTTCGAAGCGTCGGCCCTGCGCGTCCGCCAGATAGAGGCGCTGGTAATAGTGGATTTTATCCGCAGCTCCAACGCGGCGATAGAAATCGTCCAGATTGGTGCAGCAGCCGAGCGTAATGTGCTGGCAATTGTCCACGTGCGATCCGTCCGGAAGATCGTAGGAGGCGGCGCGGCCGCCGAGATGCGGCCTTTTTTCCAGAACACCCACGCGCACCCCGGCCTCAGCCAGCGCGACGGCGGAGGAAAGTCCCGCCAGCCCGCCGCCGATCACTGTCACGGTTTCCAAGCTCATGATTGTGGTCTCGCAAGCCGAGGCGCGCCCGCGCCAAAATCCAAATTTTCTCCCCGGCCGAAAGCCTAGCGGCGGGCGGCGAGAAAACGTCATATGCGCGTGCCTCGATTTTTTCGAGGATGCCCGAATAGATCCGCGCGAGCGCCCAGAGCGCGGCGCGGCTGTCTTCACTGACCAGCGACAGAAGCGGCCAGCCACGGCGATAAAAATCCCATGCGCGGTCGGCCTCGAATTCCATGAGCGCACGAAATTTGCTCCGGCATTCCGCAGTGCGCGCGAGCGAAGACAAACCGAACCTTGCAAGATCCTCGCCCGGAATGTAGGTGCGTCCGAGTTCAAGATCACGCGGGATATCACGAAGAATGTTGGTCAGCTGAAACGCTATGCCCAGCGATTCGGCAAGCTCCGGAACGCACGGATCGCTGAAACCGAAGACGTGCACGCAGCAAAGCCCCACGGTTCCGGCGACGCGGTAGCAATATTCGCGCAGGCGTTCAAACGTCTCATACGTCTCGACGGTCAAATCCATCTCCGTGCCGGAAATCAGATCGTGAAAATAGCGCGGCGGAATGCCGAAGCGTTCCACGCTATGGCGAAACGCCGGCCACACGGGATCGGCGCTGAAGTCGCCGGCGAGGGCGCGATCCATCTCCGCGCGCCGCTTCGCGAGGCGGCGGCGCTTCTCCTCGAGATCGCCGGGGGAATCCGAAATATCGTCCGCGCCGCGCATGAAGGCGTAGAGGGCGCAAAGCGCGTCGTGCTTCTCCCGCGGAAGAAGCCGAAAGCCATAATAAAAATTCTTCGCCGCGGAGCGCGCAACCTTGCGACAGTGCTCGTAAGACGCGGCGATCACGAAATTATCAGGCATGAGGACGGGCGGAAAAGGAATTTGCAGATTGCCCCGAGGAATCTCCGGAGCGAAACGGCGCGAAAAGACGCGAAGCAAGCGCGCGGGATAGCAATTTCATCTGCCCGCCGCGAGTGATTGCCGGCCGGTGTGTGAGCGAGTCGCAGCCGATGGCTTCGATAGCGTCGAGCACGGCCACGCCACCACGATTGAAGAGCTGGATGTCCACTCGTAACTCCGGCGTCACCATTTTCGCGAGGGGCGCGCCCAGGTCGAAGAGTCGGCGCGTCTCGGCAATCAACTCCTGTACGAGCGCGCAAAAATTCGTGTCGAATCGTTTTTCGATAATTTGGCCTTCGCTGACTCCGTGCTTCGCGGCAACTTCGAGCGGAATGTAGATGCGCCCCTTTTCGAGGTCGCGGGCCACGTCCTGCCAAAAATTCGCGAGCTGCAAAGCTGTGCAAGTGAAATCGGAAAGTTGTTGCCGCTCTGCATCATGGTATCCGCAAACGTGTAGCACCAGGCGCCCGACGGGGTTGGCGGAATACTCGCAGTAGTCCTTGACCGCCTCCCAATCCGGATAGCGATGCACGCGCTGATCGCGGCGAAACGCTTGGAGCAAATTGCTGAAGGGCTCAATGGGGATTTCACAATCGCGAATTGTTCCGGCGAGAGCGAGGAAGACCGGGTGCGTGGCGGATCCGGCGTAGCACGCTCGGAGCTCCTCTTCCCAGCCATCGAGATAGGCGAGCGCGCGGCTGCTGTCGGAAACTTCGTCTCCCAAATCGTCAGCCCAGCGGCAATAGGCGTACACATTGTAGAAATTCTGGTGCAGGCGGCGCGGCAGCAGCCAGGAAACAACATTGAAGTTTTCATAGTGATGTGTGGCCAGCCACGCCGTGTAGCGGCGCGCTTCTTCGCCGGAGCACCCCGCCGCAGGCAGAGTGCGGGCAATTTCCAGTTCTGGAGTCGCTTGCATGAATGCCCGGCCTGCTGGGCTTACGGAATAACCGCGGTCTTCAATTCCCCGTTGCGATGCTTCATGTGCTCAAAAATCTGCGGCAGATCGCGCAGCGGGGCTTCGCCGGTGATGAAATCGCTGGCGCGGATTTCGCCCGCGGCAATGGTATCGAGCGCTTCGCGAATGAACCGCGGCGTATGGTGGAACGTGGACTTGATGGTAACCTCGGAATAGTGCAGCGCAGCAGGATCGAATTGCACCTGCGAACCGCGCGGGCATCCCCCGAAAAGGTTCACCGTTCCGCCCTTGCGCACCATCTGAATGGCCCACTGCCAGGTGGTGGGAGAGCCCACGGCTTCGATCACCGAATCGGCTCCGCGCCCGGCATCGCTCAAACGGCGCACGGTGGTGACGGGATCGGTCATGGCGTTGACGTCGAACGCCGCCAAAGCTCCCAGACGTTCCGCAGCAAGCATCTGGCTCTTGCGCTTGCCCAGCGCGATGACGCGGACTCCGCGGGCCGCAAGCACGCGAATGAATTTCAGTCCAATCGGGCCGCAGCCGATCACCACGGTCATGTCTCCCGCCTGAATTCCGGTCTCATCTACGCCGCGCAGGACGCAGGCCAGCGGCTCGACCATAGCCGCGTCGAGGAAGCTCACGTGCGTGGGAATCTCAAGGAGATTCTGCTCCACTATCCGGCCCGGGATGCGGATGTACTCTGCGTAGGCTCCATTGTTGAAGAGGAGATCCTCGCAAAGATTCTGGCGGCCCTTGCGGCAGAAGACGCACACGTTGCACGGCGCGGAATTGGAAGGCACCACGCGCATTCCGGTGTGAATGCCGCCGTTCACACTGCGCCCTGTCTCTTCGATCACGCCCGAAAGCTCGTGGCCGAAAATGGCGGGCGGCTGGATCATACGCGCGTGGAATCCCTGCTTCCAGACTTTCAGGTCCGTGCCGCAGGTGAGCGCGACTTTCACGCGGACCAGAACTTCGTCTTCGCCGACGCGCGGAATATCCACGCGCTCGATCTTCAAATCTTCGCGGCCGTAGAGCACCGCAGCGGTCATGTGACCATTTCCGTTGCCGTGCCGGTGTCCGTTGGTGCGTTCGAGAATAGCGGTCTTCGTCAAGGTGTAATCACCACTTTATAAGTTCCGTCCGCAGGGCGCGCGGCAATTTCGAGCGCCTCCGCGAATCGCTCCAGCGGAACGCGGTGGGAAATCAATTCGCGCACCGGCAGGAGCCGGCGGAACACCAGCTGCGCCGATTCCTCCTGCTCATCCAAAGAAGCGCTATAGCTGCCAAGTATCTCCTTCTCTTCGACGCCCACGGCCGCTGCGGGAAACTCAATTCGCATCACCGGGTCGTTATGAGCAAACAGTAGCACGCGTCCCCCCGGTCGCGCGAGTGCCAAGGCCTCTGGGACTAATGACGGGTTGGGCACCGCCACCAGGACCGCGTCTACACCTCTCCCCGCAGTTCGGGCGAAGACTTCCGCGCGCAAATCGCAGGCGGAGGGATCAAAAGCGGCCACTGCTCCCAAACGCAGGCCTGTCTCGCGGCGGCCTCTTACTGGGTCGCTCGAGAAAACTTCGGCGCCTTCGCGCTTCGCGAGCAGCATCAAAAGCAAACCTACGACACCTTGCCCGATGACGAGGACTTTTTCGCCCGGCGCCACGCGCGCCTTGCGCACGGCCTTGAGAGTTGTGTTCACCGGCTCGACGAATGTGGCTTCTTCGAATGTTACGTCCGGTGGAATGTGAATTATCCCGCGATCGACGATCCACGGCATTACGCGCACGTACTCCGCAAATCCGCCGCCATTGGGATCAAACCCCGCGGTCAGCCCCACTTTTTTGTACGCGGCGCACTGCGAAAAAAGTTTTTGCCCGCAAAAAAAACAGGCGCCGCAGGGGATGTGATGGAAGCTCACCACACGATCGCCCGGACGAAAGCGTTTTACTCCGCGGCCCACGGATACTACAGTACCGGCCACTTCGTGGCCGAAAATTTGCGGCGGCGCAACGAAGCCGTGTTGAATTTTCTTGAGGTCCGTGCCACAAACACCGCAGGCGGCAACGCGGAATAAAACTTCACCTTCAGAAATTTGCGGGATGGGAATTTCCTCGACGGCCACGCGGCCCGCCCCGCGATATACGCCAGCGCGCATTACGCCGGCCGCGCGTCGCGGCTGCGCGGCAACATCGAAGTGTGTGGTGGCGGAACTCACGCCGTCACTGCCTCCCGTATCGGATGCAGAGCCGAACGATTGGCTTCAAGCGAAGTAACTAATGCCTCGAGGCAGATTGCGAGATTCTTGGCGGCGCTGCGGCTCGCGCGGCCCAGGCGGATCATCGCCGGCAGGCGATGCGGCGCACGGGCCACGTGCATGGCGAGTCGCGCGGAATCGAGTTTCCCCTCGCCATCGAACACGCGGTTAAAATCAATGGGCATGTCTTCGCTCGCGAGATCGCTGATCGCGCGCATCGCAATGGCCGGAATGCTCCGTTCCGCAGCGGCGCGAAGAATGGCAAAACTTTCCATTTCGACTGCGTCGGACGTCCGGCCAAGGCGCTGCTTGCCATCCGCGTTCAGCACGACTTCGTCAGAAGTGCAGAACGAGGACACTTCGCGCGCACCCGCTTGAAGCGCGGCCGTAAGGAGAATCGGGTCGCTTTCCGCTATGCGGTTGGTTTTCAATTCGCGCACTGTTCTTGCCGCCAGCACTTCGCCAATGCGCAATTCGTGTCGCAAGCTCCCGGCCAGGCCGGAGGAAATACACACGTCAGCGCCGCTTTCGATCGCACGCGCAATGGACTTCTGTGCCGCGGCAGGGCCGGCTCCGGTAAGGACCACGCGCACTTGCGCGTCGCCTATTTCGGTCTCGTAATTTGCACTGCCGGGAGCTTGGCGAAAATTCCGCATCGCCCGCCAGGGAGCGAATTCAGGTTCGAGCGCGAATGTGACCAGAATTTTCATCTTTAGCACTTTAAGCGGCTGCGGGCGCCATCTCCTTCCGCCTGATTACCGGCGCGTAGCCGTTTTCCCAAAACCAGCGCACAGCGCGTTCGAGCGCCGCTTCCACGGAGCCGGGATCGAATCCCAGCTCGCGCTGGGCCTTTGAGCTATCCACGAACATACGATGCCGCGACATGCGCACGCCATCGATGGGAATCCGCGGTGTGCGCCCCATGAGGCGCGAAAAAATCTCATCGCCGTAGGCAGCCGCGAGCGCCGCGACGTGTGGAAGCCGGAAGCGCGGCGCACGGCGCCCGCTGATCATCGCGAGCGCATCCAAAATCTCTTTCAGCGTCATGTTGCGGCATCCCAGGATATAGCGCTCGCCCGTTCGCCCATGTTCCGCGGCCAACCAGTGCCCTGCGGCCACGTCTTCCACGGCCACGATGTTCAATCCAGTGGCCACGTACGCGGGCATGCGCCCCGAAAGAAAATCCAAAATGATCTTGCCCGTGGGAGTGGGCTTGATGTCGCCCGGCCCCACCGGGGTTGTGGGATTCACAATCACAACGGGAATGCCGTCTGCGGCGGCTTTCTCCGCCTCTTGCTCTGCCAGCAGCTTCGAGCGCTTGTAATGCCCGATCATTTCCTCGAGCGTTGCGCGCGTATTTTCATTCGGCAGTGCTCCCGGCCGCTCGACGGCTACTGTGGCCACCGTGCTGGTGTAAACAAATCGCTCGACCCCCGAGCGCCGCGCCGCCCCCAGCAGATTTCGCGTCCCGGTTACGTTGGATTCGTAAATCTCTTCGGGATCCCGCGCCCAGAGTCGATAATCCGCTGCCACGTGATAGACCCGGCGCACGCCTTGGAGCGCCCTTGCCAGCGAAGCTGGATCGCGCAGGTCTCCTTCTGTTCTCTCGACGTCCAGGCCTTGCAAGGCGCGGGAATCGCTCGAGGCGCGTATCAACACGCGCACCCGCTCGCCTTTTTCGACAAGGAACCGTGCGACGTGGCTGCCCACGAACCCGGTCGCACCGGTGACGAGCGTGGTCATAAGATCCGGAAAACCTCTTCGGGCTTTTCTTCCTGGGGAAGTGGTGCTGTAACGCGCATCTCCGGCTTCCCGTGACCGTTGCCATTCGTATGCTGGCCGTTGCCAATTACTGGCTTGCCGCCCATGCTTCCGGAAAACTGCCACCAAAGCATCTTCCACGTGTCGCCTAGCTTGCGATTGCCCCCCAGAACAGCGGAAGGCTCGTAGCCCGCGTGCACCATGCAATCCTGGCAGCGCGGGTCACGCCCTCGCCCGTATTTCTCCCACGGCGTGTTAGCGATGAACTCCTTGAATGTTGCGTGGTGCGCGTCGGTCATAAGGTAGCACGGGCCTTTCCAGCCGCGCGGATTGTAGGTCGGGTTGCCCCACGCCGTGCACATCAACTCGCGTTCGCCGCGGAGGTATTCCAGGTAAATCGGAGAGGTCATCACGTTAAATTTTTCGAGCAAGCTGCTGGCGTGCTGGAATTTGTCGCGAATTTCCGCGCGGGACATGAAGATGTCCTTGGTCTGCACCGCCGCGTAGGAATATGCGGGCGACATCATGTGGCCATCCACGCCCAGTGTTTGAAGGTATGCAAATAGTTCGGCGATTTCCTCGATGTCTGTTTCCTTATAAATTGTGGTGTTGGAGGTGACCAGGAATCCCGCGGCCTTGGCGGCCTTAATGCCCTCGATGGCGTCGCGGAAGACACCGTCGCGCTCCACGCACAAATCGTGGGTCTTCTCCAGACCGTCGAGGTGCACATTGAAGAAAAACCGCGACGTGGGCTTGAATTCATGCAGGCGCTTGCGGATAAACATTCCGTTGGTGCACAAATAAATATGCTTCTTGCGCGCGAGAATTTCCGAAGTAAGCCGCCCGATTTCAGGATAAATCATCGGCTCTCCGCCACAAATGGAGACGACCGGAGCGCCGCAATCTTCGAGCGCCACCAGGCACTGCTCGACGGTCAGCATTTCGTCAATGGTGCTCTTGTATTCGCGGATGCGCCCGCATCCCGTGCACGTCAGGTTGCACGCGTGCAGCGGCTCCAACATCATCACCAGCGGAAATTTCTCCGCCCCGCGCAAGCGTTTGCCGGCCAGGTAGCCGCCCAGGCTGGTCGTAAGACTCAGCGGAAATCTCATCGGTACCCTCGATTTGCTTCGTGATTTTCGATTGCTTCAGGACCCATGCGCAGCGCCGGATATTCCCGAGCGCCCGCTTTCATGTTTCGATAGCGCGCTAGCGCGTACACCGGGAATGAATTCCGGTAAAGGTGATACTTCAGATAAAACACGCACGGAAAACCCGTGCCGGTAAATTCAGGTTCGTCCCACGTGCCGTCGGGATTCTGCGTGCGCGCCAGATACTCCACGGCACGTTCCACCGCCGGACCTTCCGGGCCCCCGCCCGCGAGAAGTGCGATGATGGCCCAGGCCGTTTGGGAAGCAGTGCTGTTCCCTTTTCCCTTGGCGCGTTCGTCCGCATACGACGCCACTGTCTCGCCAAAACCGCCGTCCGCATGTTGGACAGAGCGCAGCCAGTCGAGCGCGCGCCGGCAATCTTCGGTGCGCGAAAGCCCAAAAGTTTCAAGGGCGCGCAGCACTCCGCTCGTCCCATAGATATAGTTTACGCCCCAGCGCCCGTACCACGAGCCGTCCGATTTCTGATCGCCCGTCATAAAATTGAGCCCGCGCGCGACTGCGGGATGCGAAGCCGGCCAATCGCAGCGTCCCAGACACTCCAGCACTCGCGCGGTCACGTCCGCCGTCGAAGGATCGAGCATCGCGTTATGGTCGGCGAATGGAACGCAGGTCAGCAGCTTCAAATCGTTGTCCTTGTCGAATGCTCCCCATCCGCCATCGCGATTCTGCATGCTGAGCAGCCATCGCACGCCTCGGCGCACGGATTCCTTCAGTCGCGCGCGATTCGGATAATCCACGCCTCCGAGGGCCATCAG
This sequence comes from Candidatus Acidiferrales bacterium, assembly GCA_050747245.1. Lineage (GTDB taxonomy): Bacteria > Acidobacteriota > Terriglobia > Acidiferrales > UBA7541 > JBOGNO01. The sequence continues at coordinate 56,294 of JBOGNO010000009.1, read as the reverse complement.
CACGAACGCCGTATCGTCCACGTCGGGGTAAAAATCGTTGCGAAATTCGAACGCCCATCCGCCCGGCTCGCCGGTGCGGTCTTTGACTTGCCAGTCTCCGGGCCCCAGAATCTGGTGCTCGAGTAGCCATTCCGCCGCTTTCACCAGCGCGCGATGCGTAGGCTCGACGCCCGCCTCTTCGAGTGACACCATGGCGATGGCCGTGTCCCACACGGGCGAAATGCAAGGCTGCACGTGCAGAGAATCTTCTTCTGCGATTTCATAGCGCTCGAGAAATTCAATTTCGCGCGCGGTGAGCGCATCGTCGGACGAGTACCCCAGCGCCAGAAGCGCGAATATGGAATTCACCATTGCCGGATAGATTGTTCCCAGGCCGTCGCTGCGCTCGACGTGCTCCAGCAGCCAGCCCTTCGCGGCGGCCAATGCGCGGCGCCGCAAAGGCTTCCATTTCCATGATTCATAAAACTTCATCGCGCGATCGGTGGCGAGAAAGAAATTTCGCCACGAAAAAAGCTGCTTGCTTCGCCGGAAGGCAATTCCCTTCTGCGCGGGATTGGCGAACAGCTCATCGATGCGCGCGGAATCAGGCACCTTCCATCCCGGCTTGAGGGCATACACAATCGCCACGGGGACCAGGATTCCTCGAGTCCACGACGACATCTCGTACACGTTCACGAAAAACCATTTCGGCAGCAGCATCAGCTCCGGCGGAATCGCGGGAACCAACTCCCAGCCCAGAGCACCGACCATCGCCAGATAGAAACGCGTATAGGAATTTGTGGTTTCAAGGCCGCCCAGACGGTGCACACACTCTCGCGCTCGGGCCATGTGCGACGCATTGGGCGCATCTCCGGCGAGCTTCAGCGCGAAGTAGGCCTTCACTGTGGCATTCAGCTCTGCTGGTTCGCCCTCGCAGATGTTCCAGCCGCCGGACGGGAGCTGCTTTCCGCGGATGTAATTCGCTAGCTTTTGAATCTTCGGCGAATCCATCCGGCCTAAAACGAAGTGATACAATATGTAGTCGGATTCGAGGGTAGTATCGGCTTCGAGTTCACCCCACCAGTACCCCTCATGAGCCTGTTGGCTTAGGAGCCAGCGCGTCCCACGCTCTAAGGCCTCCTCCGCGCGGGCAAGTAGCGTCTCCGCCGGAAACGTCCTCGACCTGCGCACGCCCGTGCGAGCTGCCAGATTCGCCTCAGTTGTAACTGTGCCCTCAGCCATACCGCAAACCACTCGCCTGGCCCGTCCCATCATGAGATGGAGGGCGAATTTAGCTCAGAACTGCTTCGTTGGAGCCGCGCTCGAACCCCAAGACGAAATAAATAACACTTAGCCGCTACCCCCAATACCCGGTCGCCGGATCGACCTCCTGAATCGCGCTAATTCCCCGCTCGGCGCACAACTGCGGCTCGGCGTCGGGTGGCGCCTAACTGCTTCTGATGGCCTACCTGCGAACCGGGATGCACGCAAAATCCCCAGAATTCGCCGCCATTCTCACACTAAACTCAACATTATGCGGATGATTCAGAGGTGGGTCAACAAAAAACGTTAGCGCCGTTCCCTTCCCTCAACTCCGCGGAGTGAAATCTAGTGGGTGAATTGTGTCCAAAAGAGACGCTCTTCTACAAAATTGCGGAGCGCTTTTGGCAGCGCCTGCCCAAGCGATTGCAGAAAATTTGCCCGTCCCGCTAAAAGTTTCGGCGCCACCTGCTGCCACTTGGTCGTGTCGAGGGCCGCACGGAGTACGAAAGCATCGGCGCGGTCGAGCACCTCGCGCGCTGAATCCTTGAAATCCGGTGTCTCAGCATCCAGCACAACTAGATAGAGTCGGGGCCGGAGATACTTCAGCAGCGAATTGCTCTCCACAATTGTAAATTCTCCGTTTCGAGAATCTAGCGCTACGAGGGCTTCGCGAAGCATCGGCAGACCCTCGGCGAGACGGCCCTGTTTTGCGCGCAGCCACAAAGCCCGCCGCGCCCCGGCAGCTAAAAACCGCGACGTATCCGTCGTTCCGGAGCGATCGCGATCTTCGTCGAGCGATGCAGTGTGTTCCTCGGGCGTGCAACCGCAATTCTCCCCGTTTATGGAGCAGACCCCGTGTCCGTACTGCGTGATTTTCACAGCTGTCCATGTGACCTGCGGAAAAGCTCGCATCAAATCTACAGCCAGAGAAGTCTTGCCGACGCTGCGGCTGTGTCCGCCGATTACCAGCATCTTGTCGGTATAGAAAGATTCAGGCATATCTCCCGAGCGTCCCCATTTCAAAACGGATAGAGAGGCGGTTCGCCGGGCGGCCGCGTCTTCCAGCGCTTGTGAATCCACAGCCATTGCTCAGGATGCGCTCGCGCGTAATTTTCAATCACCTTCATGAACCGGGCCGTGTTTTCGCGAATGTCATGTTCCTCATCACCCGTGATCGAGAGCTCCACGGCAGGTTCGTAGCACAGCCGGTATTTTCGAAGATTCGCGTCCCACACTAGATATGCCGGCACCACGGCCGCGCCAGTGTGCTGCGCCAGCCGCGCGATTCCCGTCGTCGAGCACGCCGGGATGCCGAAAAAATCCACGAATACGCCCTCTTCCGGAAGCATGTTGACGTCCGCCAGAATTCCGATGGTTCCTCCGTCGCGCAGTATATTCAACGTGGCGCGTGCCGATTGATTTTTCTGAAGGGGCTGGTTGCCGGAAAGACAGCGATAACGGTTCACCAGCGCATCCACGCGCAGATTATCCAGCGGGCGTGCAAGAAAATGAATCGGCTTTGCGTAGATCGCGTGCGCGAAAGGGCCCAGCTCCCACGCGCTCATGTGGCCGGTAAGAAGAAGAACGCCCCGGCCGCGTTCCTGCGCCGTAGCGAAATTTTCAAACCCGTCCAGAACCACAGTGCTGTCGATATTTTCCCTCGTGTAATCTGGAAAATGGGTGAATTCCGCAGCCATCCAGCCGAGCTGGCGCACGAGTCCGCGGATGGTTCGCCGCCGCTGCGTGTCCGTCCATTCCGGAAATGCTAGTCGCAGATTGAACATCGCAGCGCGGTCCAGCCGCGGACGCAGCCGATAAATCAACATCGCGATCCATGCCGCAAACGCGCGTGCCACAGGTCGCGGGAGCGCGCCCACGAAATGTAGGGAAAGCCATGCGGCATAGTATTCGAGCGCTTCGCGCATCCGGCCATATTATCTACCACGCTCATGGCGCGGGCCACCAACTTCCCGCGGCTATCTGATTTGCGCGCGCGCGCCGAAAGACCTCTGCTATTCTTTGCCCGCGATGATTACGCCTTCTGCGAAGCAAATCGCTGCTGGCACGCTTGTCCTCGCCGTTCTCGCGATTTGCCTCTTCGGACATCTCGGGGCCATCGGCTTAACCGGCCCCGATGAACCGCGCTATGCCTCGATCGCTAGGGACATGGCTCGCAGCGGGGACTGGGTGACCCCGCGGCTTTATGGCCAACCGTGGTTCGAGAAGCCGATTCTGTATTACTGGTCTGCGGGCATATTTTTTTGCATTCTCCCCGGGAATGAATGGCCGGCACGGCTACCCTCCGCAATCGCCGCTCTGGCAGCGGCGCTATCGCTTGCATGGCTCGCTAGAAAATTTTACGGATCGTCAGCAGGTTTTACGACCCTTCTGATTTTTCCCACCTGCGTCGGCGTCGTGGGTTTTGCGCGCGCCGCCACGCCGGATATGCTTTTTGCTTCTGCGCTGACTCTGGCCATGGCCGCTTCTGCGTGCGTGCTCGCGCGCTCAAATGGTCTTTGGGAGCAGGATGCGCCTGCACCCGCAAGTCTCCATTCGCGATGGGCAGAAATTACATTTGGGATTTCTTTGGGCCTCGCCGCGCTCGCTAAGGGACCTGCCGCCCTTCTGCTCGCCCCTGGAGCAGTTGTTGCTTGGGCGCTGGTGACGCGTCGCTGGCGCGCGGCGTTTCGTCTCGCGAGCATTCCAGCGATTCTCTCGTTTTGCATCGTCGCGCTTCCGTGGTACATCCTTTGCGCGCGCAGAAATCCCAGTTTGGTTCGCACATTTCTCCTCGAGCACAACTTCGAGCGCTATCTGACTCCTGTATTTCAGCATCGCCAGCCTGTTTGGTTTTTCATTCCCATCTTGGCTATCGGTTTGCTGCCATGGTCCGCACTCTTGGCCGTGGTTTTTCACGACGCTCGCTCGACGCTTCGCGAGCGGCGGTGGAGAAATTCTCCTGGGCTGTTGTTCGCAATCTGGGCTGCCGTACCTTTTGTGTTTTTTAGTTTTTCGCAGTCCAAATTGCCCGGCTATATTCTTCCTTCAATTGCGCCCCTCGTTTTGCTCCTCGCCGCAAGCACGGCCAAGATGTCCCGCAAACAAACCCCAATGCGCTGGCCCTTGCGGGCAGTGGCTGTTACGTGGCTCGGGATGTGCGTTTCCTTCCCCTTATTGGTTCGTCGACTGCCTCCTGGTGCGCCCGGCGATTTGCTCATTTGGATTCGAGCAGGATGTGTGGGCGCCGCAGTGACAGGCATATTAGTTTTTTCACTGGCTCGAAAAAGAAATCTGGCTCTTCTCACAACCGCGCTCGCCGCCGCGATCGGGGTCGAGTACACAAGCCTTTCGATCTTGCCCCGGTTAGACCCATACATCTCGGCGCGGACCGTGGCGGAGGAGACGACCGCGGCGAGCGAAAACTCCATCCCGCTTTACACATTCGGGATTTCGCGAGCCTGGGTGTACGGCCTCAGTTTCTATCTCGATTCGGAATTGCGCGAATGGGAACCTAAGCGAGAAGGTAGCGCGGTGGTGTTCACAACTGAATCGGGAATGATGCAACTCGAGAGCAGCGGAAGAACAGTGCGCTTGAATCCTGGCAGAAGGAGCGGCGTTTTGAGCCTGACCATTGAACCACTCAGCCACGATCCCTAGTGCCGCGGCGCGGGAGAAAGATTCTGCACAAAAAAGTTCACCAAAACGTTTTCATATTCTTGGCGTTCTTCGTCGGTCATTTCGGAATACGGAGCGCGCTCGGAAATCGCTTGGCGCGGCAGCGGCGCGACTTGATAAATACGATCCGTGGAATCGGCGAGTTCCGGCACGCTGTGCGTGAAAATAAAAAGTTTCGGCACGCCGGCCAACCGCACGAGATTCGTCGAGAGCGGCCGCACCCCACGATCTTTATAGTTCATCAACCAAAATCCAAAATCCGCGATTCGAGTTACAAGCGGAAAAACCGAGAGACCGGAGCGCCGCACCTGCTCATGGAAGAATTCCGGCGGTGAGTCGTACACAGAGTCCAGGGCGATGGCCGCGATTCGCGAATCCGTCTCCGCAATTGAGAGAATCGAATACGCACCCATGTCCGCTCCCCAGGCGCCGAATCTTTCGTGGTCCACATCATCCCGCGCAGCCAGAGCGCGAATCGCGGCGCGGACGTCGCCGGATTCGCGATATCCGAGGGTGGTGATACCCGAGCTGGAGCCATGACCGGAGAAATCAAACAGGAACACGTTGTAATGGCTTTCTTGCAGCGCGGTAACGATGGGGAGCGCCTCGGTACTTTGCGACTCGTAGCCGTGGCATACCAGGATGGTAGGCGCGCCGCGAAGGCCGGGGAAGAACCAGCCATGGCGGCGAGAGCCGTCGGGCAGCGCAAAGGCAACGTCCTCGGGATGTCCGAGCAGGACGCTGAAGTCCACTTTGGAGGGAGTGCGCAGCGGGTCCACGACCTGATACACCAAGTAGGCGGCGATGGAAACTGCCAGCAAGACGAAGAGCAGCACGAGAGAGAAGGCCCGGGTAAGTATCTTGATGAGTAGCGAAGTTGGATAACGCAGTTCCGAAAGGACGGCCATTCCGCGCGGCTGGGCGGCTCTGTCGCAGGGCCCGAGCAGAGTGATGTTAGCATAATTCCCACGCGGGGCCGGAAGCGACGGTCACTAGCGGTGCTCCAGGAGTCGCGTGCAAGGATATAATCGATTCCGGGAACAATCTCCCCCATGCAAATCGCAGACCTCCGGCAGATGACTTCGCGCTCGCTTGAGGCGCTATTCGACGAGGAAGTGCGCCAGTGGCAAGAGGAGCTGCACTGGGATTACCGGCCTTCGGTTGACCTCATAGCGAAGTTTATTGACGCGCGGTCGCTCGCCGGATACGTGGCGCTGGAGGACCGCAAGCCATGCGGCTACGGGTTTTACGTGCTCGAGGACCGCAAGGGACTGATCGGCGACCTCTATGCCTCCCCGCGATGCAGCCAAGCGGAAGTGAGCGCGCAATTGCTGCGGGAAATGCTGGCAGCAATTCGCGGCATGCCGAGAATCGAACGCGTGGAAGCTCAGCTGATGCCCTTTGGAGTGGCGCTCGATGCGGCGCTCACCGCGCACCAGTTCCGGCTGCACGGGCGCCAGTTCATGTACCTGCCTCTGGAAGAGGCGCGTCTCGGGAACGCCGCTCTCTCCGCTGGCCTGCGCATGGAGCGATGGAGCGACCGGGCATTCGATCCCTGCGCGCGGCTGATGTTGCTGGCCTACGGCAACCACGTGGACGGCGAAATCAACGACCAATACCGCACGGAATCGGGCGCGGCGCGGTTTCTTCGCAACATCATCATCTTGCCGGGCTGCGGAGAATTTCTTCCCGAAGCTTCGTTCGTGATCCGGCCAGCGACCGGCGACCCGCCAGTCGGAATGGTGCTGACCTCACGCGTGGCTTCCGGCGTGGGACATACAACGCAAGTCTGCGTCATGCCCGGCTATCAGGGTCACGGCATTGGACGGTACCTGATGGAATCGTCCCTGCGCGCTCTGCGGGAGCGGAAATTCCACGCCCTCTCGCTCACGGTGACCTCCGTGAACGCCACGGCGGTGCAGCTCTACGAGCGGCTGGGTTTCCGCACCATCAAGACGTTCGCTGCGGGCGTGTGGAAAGAAACCCGCTAGCTGCGGCGCGGATTTATTTGTGGCTGCGGTCCTTCAGAAGACCTTTCAGTTCAGACATGAATTCTTTTATGTCTTTGAAGTCGAGATAGACGGAAGCGAAGCGCACGTAGGCAACTTTGTCGAGACGCTTGAGACGCGACATTAGCAGCTCGCCGAGTTCCGAGGTGGAGCGCTCGCGCTGCGGCGCCTCGCTGACGAAGCGTTCGGCCTCATCCACGAGTGCTTCGAGCTTGACCGTCGGGACGGGGCGTTTTTCGCAAGCGCGGAGAAGTCCCTGAAGAACCTTGTGGCGGTCGAATTTTTCGCGACGGCCGTCTTTCTTGATGACCATGTAGGGGATTTCGTCCACGCGCTCGTAAGTGGTGAAGCGCTTGCCGCATTTCAAGCACTCGCGGCGGCGGCGAATGAGATCGCCGGCGCGACCTTCGCGAGAATCCACAACCTTGTCGTCGGCGCGTGAGCAGTAAGGGCACTTCACGGACGGGCCTCTTTGGACTTCCCTTCTCCGGGGTAAAGAGGGGTGTGGCCGCCGGCAGCCTCGGCAGCGCGTTCCGAACGCGCCAGATTTCGCAATTCGCCCATGGACCACCCTTCGCGAATCAGCAAAGGAACTCCGAGGATACATGAAGAGGCAAACGTAACCAGCCAAAGAATAATGGAGGCCGTGGCCGCCGGCTCCTTTTCTATTCCAAACACGGCGGTGAATGCAAGGAAAGCGGCCACCTGCGAGCCGCCGCCCACTCCCGGTATTTGCAGGGCTGAGCCGACCATGGTGAATGCGAGGAGCATCATGGCGCCGATGAAATCGAATTCGAGAAAGCTGCCTCCGAAACTGTGGGTGATCCACAGATACGTGAAGACAATCAGAATCCAGTGCAGCGCGGTATAGAGGATTGCCCAGAGGAGATCCGCGACGGTTTGGATGGACTGCAGGCCTTCGCCAAATCCGGCGAGCATGAGGGCGAAACGCGCGCGCCAGCCGCCCCGGGATTTCATGCGTTCGAGGCGCGGAGCCACGCGAGCCGAGCCGCTGCGGCGAAACCAGACCAGGAAGGCTATGAGAACCATCAGTCCAATGAAAAGGGCGATGCCCGTGGAGCGCGCGGCGCGAAGGAGAGTAGCCGCTTCGGCGCCGGTTTGCTGGCGCGTGCGGAAGGCCAGAAGAGCAATTCCGGCGAGGACTACGGTCGCGGAAATATCCATGAGGCGCTCGATGACGTACACGCCGAAAGAGCCGGAAACCGGCTGGCCATCCTTGCGGGCGATGAGCAGTGGGCGAACCGGCTCCCCAGCGCGGCCGAGCAGGAAGACGCAGGCGAAACCCATAAGCGTTGCCAGGTAAAGGGGAATGAAACGCGCTGGACCCATCCCGCGTGCGAAGCGCTGCCAGCGCAGGGCACGAATTGCATAGGCGACATAAATGGTGACGACGGAGAGCGCGAGCAGGCTGAGGCGCGCTTCGCGGGCGGTCTGCCAGACGAGCGGCCAGCGAAACCCGGCGAGCGTGATTCCCCGGCGGAAGTGAAAGATCAGGGCGCCGAGGATTCCGGCGGCGAGCAATAGAAGAAGGAGTCTTCGGAGCGAGCGTCGCACCGCTCTGGGACGCTAGCAGCAGGGCGCGCGGAGTGTCAAGCAAGTGGCGAGGGATCGGTTCGCGGAAATCGCCGCGATGGGGCGCATTCAATTTCTTCGAAGTCTCGTGGATAAAGTCAAAACCCGCGCCGATGAGAATCATCGAGCCGGCAGCGACGAAAGGTGAAAAAACATGGGGGCAATACCCTCCCGTTGGGCGCCCGGAAGATGAGGCGGAATGGGGGGAAAATTCGGGCAAAATTTCGAAAACGAAAAACGCAATTTTGTCCCGATTAGAAATGAGGTCGAGTGAGTGTTTTCAATCACTTACGGATCCGCGACCCAATTGATTTGTCCCGATTAGAATTCGCTCCGGGAAGGCCGAAATTGCCTCGGGAAAAGTCTTGGGAATGGGCTTCAAGGAGGCTTCAGAGTCGGGAGGCGGGGCGAAGGAATGAATGTGGTTGACGACGGTGTGCTTGGGCGGCTCGATCCACTCGCCCTTCTCGGTGATGAAGGCGTAGGTGCGCATGGCGCGGAGGACGACAGCGGCGGTGGGCTTGGCGCCTTCACAGTTCTCGAGAAAGATTTCGGCGACGCCGCGGAGATTGCGACGGCGCTCGGACATCAGGCCGGTGGCCATGGCGTGGCGGTAGATGCAGGAGCGGCTGGGGAGACTGAACTCTTCCTGAATGTCGAAGGGATTGGCCCAACGGATGAATTCGGCGTTGATGGCTTCAAGTTCGGAATGATTGCAGATGGCACATTTGCGGGTGTGACGAGAAAGGTTGGCGCGGCGCATTTTCTCGGAGGAGGCGCGAGTCGGGGGCATGGGTTGCGGGTCGTTTCTTTCCGCCGGCTTGGTGGTCATTTATTTTTCTCCGGGAGGCGGAAATCGCCCCGAGTGTGAACCCGGAGGATCAGGCGCAAGCGGCGTGGCCGAGGGGCTGGGGACATAACGAGAAAAGTATATCACTATGTAGATACTAGAGTCAAGGGAAATCGGGACGCAAGAAGTTGAGTTGCTGGTGCCCCTGGATAGTTCGGATCCGTCACTATGGAAGTGATGCGAGGTCGTCGGGCGCTGAGAATTCTCGCCAGTCAACAAAGTTGGCTGCCAAGCCCCAACGGCTCACTTCGGTTTCCCAAGTTGTGATATTGGGGGTCTTCGGATCACTACCGAGAATGGCTTCTCCGGTTGCCCAAACTTGAAGACGCGCATCGGTAAGCAATCCCACCGAAAGCCATCTTGCAGAGAACGTGTCGGGGCTGACCGTTGGAGTCCGCCACCTCATCGGATTGCCGAACGACTGCCAGTTAACTGGGTCTGTCAGCCCAGTTGGCGTTCCCCGGCCGACCCAGACCGTCGTACCGCCGCCATTCTGACCCCGAGGATCGTCGATGCCACCCAAACACTGCAGCGCAAATACTTGGAACGTGCCGTCAGACCGTGCAATGGCGGCGACGGCGCACTTCGGGAATAGAGTATGAATCTCTTGCCACGGCGCCCAGCTAACGGAACCATCTGATTCGAGCCCGGAGTTCTGCGTCCAGAAAATCTTTCCATTATCTTGCGCGGTGCCAAAGACGACCGTATTGGCATCCTCGGCAGCCGCGATGTCGACGAAACGATGGTCCAGCCATGGAAGTGCTTTCCAACCGCTCCAGCCGGCATCAGGGGCATTCGAGGACTTTTGCCTCATAGAGAGTTCGCCGAATTCGTTAAGGAGGAATACTTTCAATCGTCCTCCCTTTAAGCCCACAGCCCGTACTATGCGTCCTTGGTCGGCGGGGTCAACCTCGTACGGCAATTGAGATGTACCCGGGGGGAGGTCAAACGGTTGCCATTCTGTCCAAGCAGAATCTGGATCGGGAGTTTCCTTCCAGCAAGTCCAAGCGCCGTCCGCTGTCCAAAGCTGCGGTCTGACATCGGAGGCCTGAGCACCGGCACCAACCGGGCCGGGCGCTCCGAATCGATGCCAAGAGGTCCAATCTGAGTCTGGTTGAGGTGTTTCCTTCCAACGGGTGACGACCACCCACCCATATAGCGGAACAAATTCTGAGTAAAAGAATTGAAGACGACCGTCAGATAATTGCACAACGCAGCAAGGTCCCGCCTTGCGAAGCTCGGTGCTCATATCCAAAGCCTCCTTGAGTTGGGATATCGATCCGGGGGATAGGCGACACCTAATCAGCTTCTCTAGTTCTTATCCAGGAATGCGGAACCTTGTCTTGGCTACCATTGTGGTACACATTCTCCACAGTACTATACACTTATTCTAAGCAGAGAACAACGACTTGCCCAATTTCACTGCATCGTTCGGTCGGCGGCGGAGTTGGGGAGACCGCGCACTGAGTTTCAACCGCAGAGGCTGGCGATTGGCCGACTGGAACCGTCGGCAACCCCGCAGCTACATAAGATCAAACGCACCGCGTGCCGCCCTTCCCGATAGGGGGCATCGGGCCCGATGTTGGGACTCCTGTGAGTCCATCGGACTCCCGAAACCGGAGACACAGAGAGCGTAAAGGGGCGTGAGTGTCGGAGGTCACGCAGGGGTGTGACGGCGGGCACGGCGGGGAGTTTAGTTCACTGCCATAAATGGAATTGAAGGAAATTGGTGCCACTTGGATTTCCGAATGGAATGGACGCGGGCGTCCGAAAGCTTGAGCAGGAGGCAAACATGTACATACGATACGCGATGGGGCAGCAGGAACTCTCGATTCGATGGGGACACGTGATGGCCGTGTTGATGGCGAATGCTGTTTTGTGGGTGGCCGCGCTGGTCATAGTCGGAGATGCGCGGCTGGCCGGTGCAGCAGCAGTGGCTCTGATCTCGATTGGGTCGCTGGCGCTCGCGAGGCGAAAAGCCGGGTGAGTCGAGTTGTGAGAAGTTGACAATCGGCTGGCGCATTCAAAGAAGTAGCAGATCTGAAATTTGAGATTTCGGAGAAAAAGCGAAAACAAAAGCAAAAGCAGATCCCTCGGCTTCGCTCGGGATGACACCAGAAGCAAGAAGAGGCAAAAACCGCACGGATTTCCGTCCCGATAGAGACCATCGGGTGCGGTATCGGGACTCCGGTGGAGTCCATCGGACTCCGGAAACCGGAGATGCAAAAAGCGCACACCGGGGCGGCACCCACTGGAACAGCCAAAAGCCCCACCCTTTGCTCTGCAAAGGATGGGGCACCCAAGATGAGTCAGAATCCCCACGCGCAAGATCGGCGCATGGGGCACCCAAATTCAAAGGCAAAGGCTGGCGGGCTCCCCGATAAAAACCATCGGGGCCGATGTTGGGACTCCAGTGGAGTCCATCGGACTCCCGAAACCGGAGACACAGAGACCGTGAAAGGGCGCCGCTACATATGCAAGGAAAAGCTGCCGGCCTAAAGGCCACCGCTACATAGACGAGGACAGCAACCTCACGAGGCGGGCGTGCCGGAAACGAAACAGGGACGGGAGCGCGCCGCGGCGGCGGGGTGGGAAGCGGGTAACATGGGCTCCAGAGTTGGCCGCAGCAGAGGAGAGCAGGCATGCGTAGATTGATTCGATCCGGAAATTTTTCCAGAAACTTTTTTATCCTAGCAGGATTGATTTGCTTCAGCGCGGTGGGGGCGAGGGCTGGGACGCCCAATCCGCAGGAGGGGAATGTCCGTCCCGGGCGGTATGAGATCCAGAGCGCGGCAAGCAACAAGGCGGTGGAAGTGGATGCTTCGGACGGGCGGACGGTGCGGCAGTGGAAGGTGAATCATCAAGTCAATCAGCGCTGGGACATCGAATACGCAGAGCGGGACTACGTAACCATCAAATCGGCGCAAAACGGAATGGCGCTGGACATCGAGGGCGGGACTGCTCGGGACGGCGCGCCGCTGATTCTGGCGCAGCCGAGCGGAGGTGACAGCCAACTGTGGAGACTCGAGGATGCCGGCGACGGCCGAGTGAGCATCGTTTCGCGATTCGGAAAAGCCGTGGATTTGCCGGATGCTTCGCGTGAAAACGGAACTCGACTGCAACTGTGGAAGGTCATTCCCAGAGATGCCGAATGGTTTCAGCTCATCCGCATTAGCGGGCCGCTCTCGGAGGGTCCCGGAAATCCGGCCGAGCGAAGCGACGAGATGGACGAGCGGGGTTCCTACCAACTGGGCTATAGCATGGGCGTGGAGGATTACAAAGCGCAACTGCGGCGAACGTATGCGCGGCACAAAGGAAGATACAGTCCGGAATGGGAAGAGGCATTCATCGAAGGATATTACGATGGGTATGACAGCGGACGCGGCGACACGAGCGGAATGCGTCCGGCGGAGAAGGATGCTTACGACAGCGGTTACCGGATGGGGCGGCAAGACTATCAAGAAGGCAGAAAGCCGAATTACACGCACTACGCCGACCGGTTCGATCCACGCAACGAACCGTTTTTCCGGAGAGGCTACGGGGACGGGTACTACTCCGGGCATTGAGCAGGTGCGAAGCGGCTAAGGCTGCGGCATCCAACCAGAATCAAAAACCCCATGTGCAAGACCGGCACATGGGGCACCCGAATTTAGGGCAATTCCCTGCCCTCACCTGGACGATCGTAGAAGAAGAGCGACAAGCGGACGAGCAGGTGGCGCACTCCAAGAAATAGCGAATTTAAATTTTGAAATTTCAGAGAAAAAACGAAAACAAAGGCAAAAGCAGATCCCTCGGCTTCGCTCGGGATGACACCAGAAGCAAGTAGAGTCAAAAACCGCACCCTTGAAGACCAAAGGGTGGAGCAACCACGAGAAATCAAATACCCCATGCGCAAGATCCGCGCGTGGGGCACCCAAGAAAAACCAAAACTCCCAAGCGGGAATGCGCGTCAAGTGATTGGTCGCTCGGGGGAAGGGGTGCTTGCCTCCGCAAGAAACCTGCTTCGGCGGGCGGGGCACAAAGAGCGTGCCCGCTTGTGCGATGGGAGAGGGCGGATTATGATGCGCGGCAGCTTCGCGGAACATTTTGGCCCGAGAATGCGTTACTTAGAGTGAGGCCAGACAGTGAAGAAGAAGGCGAGGCTGAGGACGATTGGAGCCCGACGCCCAACTGGTGGAACGATGTCTGCGGGGCGATGGGCCGGCCTGGGGCGAGCTCGTACGGCGGCACACGCGGAGGGTTTTCGGGCTATGTTACCGGTTCACGGGCAATCGAACGGAAGCGGAAGACTTGAGCCAGGAAGTTTTTCTGCGCGTGTACCGCACGCTGAAAAGCTACCGCGCGGCGTTCGGGGGATTTCCGACATGGCTTGCGAGCGTGACGCGCAATTTGCTGGTGGACCATTACCGGCGAACGCGACACGACCGCGTGACGGATTCGCTCGAGGACGCTATGCCGCACCTCGAAGAGAAGCCGGGAGCGGGGCGGACTCCGGACCGCACGGCGCTGGCGGCGGAATTAAGCGGCCAGGTGCAACAGGCGTTGCGGAAACTTTCGCCGGACCTGCGCGAGGCGATTATTTTGCGCGACTTGCAAGGGTTGGAGTACGTCGAGATTCAGAAAGTGCTGGACGTGCCGGAAGGAACGGTGAAATCGCGGATCAACCGCGGACGAATCGAGCTGGCGCGAATTTTCGAGCAAATGGGACTGAGGCCCGAGTGAGCCATGAACTGGACTTGCACAGAAATTGAAGAGCGACTGAGCGAATACCTCGACGGGATGCTGGGGGCCGCGGAGGCGCGTGAGTTTGCCGCGCATGCGGAGACGTGCGGGAAATGCAAACCTCTGGTGGCTTCCGTGAGCCACGTGGTGCAGCGGATGCGCATGCTGCAGGAAATCGAGGCGCCGGAAGGCTTGACGGAAAGGATTATTGCGGCGACGAGCGGCCCGCAGAAAGAAAAGCGCGGGTGGCGCGCGGGGTTGCGGTGGATGACGCCTTCATGGACGCCGCGGTATGCGATGGGAGCGGTGACGGTACTGGCGACGTGCCTGGTGCTGCTGCAAGCTGTGGGCATCAATCCGGCGAAGATGAAGCTGGCGGATCTGGCTCCGGGAAATCTTTATCGCACGATGGACCGCCGGGCGCATCTTGTTTATGCGCGCAGCGCGAAATTCGTGAACGACATGCGCGTGGTCTATGAGATTCAGTCGCGGCTGCGTCCGGAAGAAAATCCCGCGCCGCAGCCCGAGGAGCAGAATCCTCCGGCGAATCCACAACAGAAAACGGAAGATAATGGCAAGCACGGTCACAGCGCGCTTGTGAGACAGGCGCTGCTGGCCGAGGTGCTGACGGAATTTCCTTCCAGGAGCGCTCGATGAAGTGCGCCAATCACGCGGAAGCGGAGGCCACCGGATTCTGCCGCAACTGTGGCAAGGCGATGTGCGACCAGTGCAAGCGCGAAGTGACGGGCGCGCTTTACTGCGAACAATGCCTTGCGGCGCACGTGAGCAGCGGGCCGCAGGCGGCGCACTCGCCCAACCCCGGGTTGGCGTTCGGTCTGGGATTCGTTCCCGGGCTGGGCGCAGTCTACAACGGGGATTATACGAGGGCGCTGGTACACCTGGGAATCTGGATTGGATTGTTCGCGCTGGGGACTTCGGATGCGGCGGGAAATTTCACGCCGCTGGTGTGGATAATCTTCGGGCTGTTTCCGATGTACATGGCGATTGATTCGATGCGCTACGCGCAGGCGCTTCGCGCAGGACAAAGACCGACCGGGTTTGGCGTGCCTTCGCCTCCCGCTTCACCAACGATCGCCATGCCGCCGCAGGGAGCGCCGTCTGGTGTTCCGGCGGCGGGGTTCGTGCCGACAGGAGAGACGCCAGCTACTGCAAATGTTCCGGGGGAGGCGAATCCGGCGGGGCAAACAGCAGTGCCCCGTCGTCCGACCGGGCCGGTGGCTGCGATCATATTAATCGGCCTGGGTGTGCTGTTCCTGATGGGAAATTTGGACATTTTTCCTACCAGAATCTTCGAGCACGGGTGGCCGCTGATTCTGGTGGTTATAGGTATCTGGATGCTCTACAGGCGGCGACCTACGGGCGGATAGGGAGAAATTCAATGGGCAGCGGACAGAAGTGCAGTTGCGCGCATTGCCGAACGCGCGGGCTGATGGGGCCAGTGGTGCTGATCACGCTCGGCGTGCTCTTCTCGATCCACGAATTCTCGGGGAGATATAACTTCGGAGAACTGTGGCCGGTCCTGCTGATCGTCATAGGGATCGTGATGGTGGTCTCGGCGATGGCTTCGAAAGAAGGGCATATAGGCTCCTGAACAGCATATGGCCAACGGTACAAGACGCGGGTCAGTGTTCAGCGGGATGCTGCTGATTCTTATCGGCGTACTGTTTTTGCTGCACGAGCGGATTCCCGGACTGAGCTTCGGGCATTTGTTCCGCTACTGGCCGGTGCTGCTGATTCTGTGGGGCCTCGCGCGACTCTACGACCACATGATGGCGGAACGCGGTGGCGGCGGCAGACCTCCGATGATCCGAGGCGGAGAAATCGGGATGACCATCCTGGTTGTCTTCCTGGTGGGCTCAGTAGCCGCATGGGACAAAGTGCACAATCAGTTTCCGGATATGGAGTTTCCCGGATTTAGCGCCTCAGCTTCGGACACAGTGGATTTGCCGGTGAAACCCGTGAGGCCCGGTGCGCGAATCAGCATCGTACTTGCGCGCGGAGACATCGTAGTGCACACCGGAACAGATGTGGAGCTGCGCGTGGCGGTGAGTAAATCAGCAAAGGGCATGACGGATGCGGAAGCGCACAAAAAGCTCGATGAAACAACGGTGAACATAACGGAATCGAGCGATGGATACGATATCCGACCGCAAATCGGCGGGGACGCGCGCGGGATTTCAACAAACCTGGACGTCACGGCGCCTGCGAAGGTGAGCTTGACGATTACAACGCAACATGGGGACATCACCGTCAGCGGCGTGCAAGGGGGAATCACGGCGAGCTCGCAGAACGGCGACATCGAAGTTCGCGACGCGGGGAGCGACGTAAGCGTCCAAGTGGACCACGGAGACGCGCGCGTGCTCACCGTGGCCGGCGACGCGCGCATCAGCGGACGCGGTGGCGAGGTGGAATTCGGCGACGTAACGGGAGACGCCACACTCGACGGAGAATTCGACGGGCCCATCCGCATGCACAACATCAAGAAGACGGCGCACTTCACATCCTCGCGAAGCAGCGTGACAATCGCAGCGCTCACGGGAAGCCTGGACATTGATTCCGACGGAATGGAGATCTCGGGCGCGGGCGACACAGTGCTGACGACTCGCGACAAGAACATCTCGCTGGAAAAGGTATCTGGGAGAATTCAGATCGCGAACCGGCGCGGAGACATTCAAATGCAATTTGCCGAGCCGCCCAAGCAGGAAATCAGCGTAACCAATGATTCGGCGAGCATCGAGCTAGACTTGCCGGCGAACTCTTCGTTCGAACTCAACGCATGGAACCCATCCGGCGATATCGTCAGCGATTTCGAGAGTCCCACGCTGGTAAAGACGAACGGGGACAATAGCAGGCTCATGGGGAAATACGGCACGAAAGGGCCACAGATCAAGCTGACCACGAGCTACGGAACGATCACACTGCACAAAGCGGGAACGGAAAAGAACGAGTAGTTTTTCGCTCCCCTAGCTGCGAAACCACCTTTTGAATGCGATGTTTTGAGCTGGCGCTAGCGATCCGTCAACTTGTAATCGTTGCGCTCAGCGGGATCCTGAGAGAGGTACTCGACGAACTCCCAATCGTTGCCCTCGGCATCATAGAAGTACCGGCGCTTGCGGTGGGGGTGTGCGTTGAGCGGCGTGGACTCTCTATATCCAGCTGACTTCATTCGCTCGCACAAACCTTCAACGTCATCGACCTCATAGGCCAGATGATTTACGCCGGGCACGCCCCGGTAAGGTGTCCAGCGGTTCGCGGGCACTTCTTTGGCCGGACTCAAGGCAATATAAGTCTCCTGCGTGCCAAAGTGCAGCCACCGGCTGCCGTCCTGCCCCATACCTTCGCCACGAACTTTGAATTCCGGAAACGCCGTTTGCAAGAAACGGACCATGCCGTCGATATCACGAACAATCAGATTTGCATGTTCAAGCCGGACAGGCATCACTCACCTCCGATGCAGTCTGAATCCTTGGCAGACGGACCGCAGGATCCGTAACAGCAGGTGGTACAAGAGTAGCACCGCTCGTGCGCGCGTCAAACGCGGCCGCAAAACGAGACAATTAGAGAAGTGCAGCGGAATCTCATTTGCGAGGATGGGAGCTACCGCGCGCAGATTCGGTCGTTGCTCGCCGCTGCTTGAGATGGCCGCAGTCGTTATTGGCTCGTAATGATGGTCGCAAACTTCCACGAGCCGTCGCTCTGCCGCCTCAGAATATGAAATCCGCTACTCTGCCAACTGGCTGGCGGGGCCTCTGGAGACAGTTTAAATTGGGCTTCATGTTCGCCCCACTCGCATGCCAGGCCGTCCTCGATTTGGATGTTTTTGTATTTGGCCGTGTAGCTCAAGATCTTCAAACCCGGGTACAGGGCGCGGGCTTTCTCATTCTCGGCTCGGATGGCCTGCTTGCCAACGGCAGGCGGATTTCCCGGATTGAAGCGCACCGCATCCTCCGCCCAGATGTCCATCAGTCCTTTCGGGTCTTGGGAGAGCGTAGCTTCAATGTCCTCTTGGTGCAGTTTTTCGATGGCCGCCAAGTCCGCGGCACGCTTCTCACTTTGCAGCAGCGTTCCTAGTCCAGCGCTTCGCGCGAAGTAGCCGACGCCGAGCCCTGCAAGAAACGCTATCGTCACAAATGCAAAAGTACGCCTCATACGACCTCCTCTGAGCCCTTACTTGTCACGCCTGGTGAGCGTTTGTCAACGCCTGGGAGGCATCTGGGTGGAGCGCAAGCGCAGAGGCGGCCCCATACGGGTTTTCGTTCTTCGCCAGGTTCGCTATCAACGATTTGGCAAGAGGGGGTTCCACTTTGTGCTGCACGCTTTCTACGTTGAACCCTTCTCTGAGAGTCGTGATGAAAACCAGAATTGAGGCCGCGCCTTAGGAGTTACTAGCCGCCGAAGCGGAAGACGATCCCGGCGCTAAAGCGGAAATTGTTCTGGCGATTGTTTAGGCCGTCGGGAATTTTGGAGAGAAAGTATTCGGCCTGGACGGGGCGAATGGCGAAGTGGCGGGAAACTTTGATGTCGAGGCCTCCTCCGGCGGCCATGGCGAACTGATTCTGGGGCCCAAATTGCCCAATTCCAGAGGTAGTGGCGATGCCGCCGAGAAGAACGTGGGCGAACGGCGTGACGTTGCCGTGGCGGAAATTGATTCTCGGCCCGAAGAGATAGGAAAATGCTCCGCCGGTAGCCTCGGCTGCAAAGTAATAACCGGCGAGATCTCCCACGAGGCCGAACCAGTGGTTCACGTTGTACTCGAGGTTGCCGCCGCCGCCGTTTCCATTGAAGGAAGCGGAGGTCGAAAAGCCGGGAACGTTGGCGTTGATATTGACGCAGAGATAGTCGTAGCCCGTGTAGAGTTCGACCTTGGGAGTTGGATCCTGCGCGTGAGCCAGTGGAGCAAATCCAAAGAGCGCGAGAAGCGCGAACAACGCGAATGCTTTTTTCATTTCCAGTTCACCTCGCTTTAGATTCCCGGGGAAAAAGCTGAAACTTAGAAAGCGCGGGTCTGGGAAAGGTTGTGCGGCAATTTATTTTGGCGCCGGATTAACCGACAGGAGAAATGAGGCGTTCGAGTGCGGGGAAAAAATCGGGAAAGGAAACCGCGGCACATTCGGCGCCGCGGATGACGGTCTCTTTTTCCGCGCCGAGAGCGGCGATGGCAAGGGCCATAGCGATGCGATGGTCGCCGGAAGAATCAATGGCTGCGCCGCCGCGGAGGCGTCCGGCAGAGCGGCCGGCTACACGCAAGCCATCGGGAAACTCCTCGACCTGCGCGCCTATCGCGCGCAATCCGGAGGAGAGCGCAGCGATGCGATCGCTTTCCTTGACGCGCAGCTCACGGGCGTCGCGGATTTCAATTCCCTGCTCCGTGTAAGGCGCGAGCGCGGCGAGCATGGGCAGTTCATCAATCATGGCCGCGACGGCGGGGCCGGAAATTGTTCCGCCGCGCAAGGCAGCGTGACGCACGGCGAGATTGCCGACCAGTTCGCCGTCGCGCATGGCGACGGAGACGATGCGAATCGGGGCGTCGATAGAAACGAGAAAATCGAGGACTGCGGTGCGCGTGGGATTGAGGCCGACGCCTTCGAGGACGAGATCGGAGCCCGGGAGGATGAGCGCGGCGGCAAGAAAAAATACAGTAGAGGAAAGATCTCCGGGAACTGTCAAGGAACAAGGATGGAGATGCGGGCGGCCTTCCACTTGAACAAACTTTTTTGTGCGACGGATGCTGGCGCCGAATTCGAGGAGGGCGATTTCGGTGTGATCGCGCGTGGCTACAGGCTCGGTGACGGAAGTGCAGCCATCGGCAAAGAGTCCGGCGAGAAGAATGGCGGACTTGACCTGCGCGCTCGGCAGGGGCGCGGCGTAATCAATGGCGCGAAGCGGAGCGCCGCGAATGGTGAGCGGCGGGAATTCGCTTTCGCGGGCGGTAATGTGCGCGCCCATAAGCGCGAGGGGCTCGATGACGCGGCGCATGGGACGGCGGCACAAGGAAGAATCGCCAGTAAGTGTCGAGGAAAACTTTTGACCTGCGAGGACGCCCGCAAGAAGGCGCATGGTGGTGCCGGAATTTTTGGCGTTGAGCGAGCGGCGCGGAGCCGCAAGACCATCCAGGCCTTTTCCCAGAATGTGCACGCCGTCTTTGGCGCGCTCGATTTTGACGCCGAGGCGCGCGAGGCATTCTAGCGTCGCAGCGCAATCGGCGGCGGGAGAAAAATTGGCAATCGAGCTGCGGCCTTCGGCGAGCGCGGCGAGAATGGCGTAGCGATGAGAGATGGATTTATCGCCCGGGAGGGAGGCCACACCGGTAACCGTGCCGCCCGGCCGAATAATTTTTCTGGCCACAGAGCGAGTTTAACATGCGGTCTCCGTGTGCCCTTACAACCACTAGGGGGCCATTTGCGTCACACGGATGCAGAAGGTATAGTGAAGAAACAATGCGCCCCAGCCCCCGTAAAGTTCTCCTGATTCTATTGGCGCTCCTTGCAGGTGCGATGGCAGGGACGCTGCGCGGCCAGGACAAGCCCGAAATCATGCCGCTGCGGGACGTGAAGCCCGGAATGCACGGCGTGGCCTACACAATTTTTACCGGCGATAAAATCGAGTCCATGGACGTAGAAATCATCGGCGTGCTGCCCAACGCGCTGGGGCCGAAGACTGACATCATTCTCGCGCAACTGAAGGGTGAAAAGGTGGAACATTCGGGCGTGGTGGCGGGCATGAGCGGCAGCCCCGTGTATATCGACGGGAAACTGGTGGGCGCGATTTCGCTGAAGCTCGGGGAATTTACGAAAGAAGCTATCGCCGGAATTACACCGATCGAGGAAATGCTCGAAGCCGGTCAAACACCAGCTCCGGGAACGACCGTGGGAAAGACGGTTGCGGCGAATGCCCTGCCGCAGCAGATTGCTCTGCCAACGGAATCGGCGTCGCGCGCGGGACTCGGCGCGGGAAATATTTTGGTGCCGATTGAAACGCCGCTGATTTTTTCGGGAGTTCTGCCGGAAACGATCGCGAGATTTTCCGAACAGTTGACAGGATTTGGCATGAGCGCGATGCCCGGCGGGACAGCACCCGCTTCTCCGGACGACATTAAGATTCAGCCCGGCGACATGGTGGGCATGAGCTTGGTGCGAGGAGATTTAAATCTCGCCGCGGGCTGCTCAGTGACGGCGGTGATCGGCGACCGCGTGTTTGTGTGCGGACATCCGCTCTTTGCGGCGGGCGGCGTTAGCATGCCGATGGTGCGCGGGCACGTGCTGCTGACGCTCAATTCCGAGCAGGCATCCACGAAGATCATGACCACGGGCGGGGACATCGGTACAGTAACGCAGGATCGGCTGACAGCGGTGATGGGTCGGCTGGGCGCTCCTCCGACCATGATTCCCATGGACCTGGAACTGACCACGCCAGCCCAGGTGAAGAATTTTCATTTCGACTTGATGCAGGACCCGCGGCTGACGCCGGTGCTGGTGGGCCTGGTGACGTACAACGGGCTCGTGGCCAATACGGCGTACGGCGAAAACACCACGCTGCAGATGACGGCCGAAGTGGACATCCATGGACACACGCCGCTGAAGCTAGAAACTTTTGTGGCGCCGACGGACCAACCCATTCCCGGCGGAATTTTTATCGCCACGGCGATGCAGGCGGACTTCACCCGAATTTTCACGAATCCTTACGAGCAGCCGCAAATCGAACGCATCGCGGTGAAGGTGACGTCGCTGCCGGAGCGGCGCTGGGCTTCCATTGAAGGCGCGTGGAGCGAAAAAAGCATGGCCGCGCCGGGCGAAACACTGAACATCAAGGTTCTGTTGCGGCCCTATCGCGGAGAGCCGGTGATCCGCGAAGTGCCCATCACAATTCCCGCACAGGCGGCGCATGGATCGTTGCGCGTACTGGTGAGCGACGGCGGAATTCTGAATCGCATGAACCGCGGATTTGCCGGGGCATCGCAACTCTCGGGACTCGAAGAGCTGATTCAGCTGCTGAACAAGGAACGGCGGGTGGACCGGCTGTACGTCACGCTGCTGCAGCCAAGCCCCACGCTGCTGGTGGAGGACAAGGAATTGCCGGACGTCCCGCCTTCGGCGCTGAATGTTTTTGACCCGCACGGTTCGCCGGGAGGCGTAATCATGCTGGGGGAATCGGAAATCGGCCAGTGGTCACTGGAAATGAACCAGGTAATCTCAGGCCTGCAATACCTGACCATCCAGGTGAAATGAAGTCCTCGTCCGAAAGGAGTTCTTACAGCCTGTGAAACGCCCAACTATTTTATTGCCGCTGCTGGCGGCCGCGCTCTTGCTGCCGCTGCTGGCTCGCGCAGAACATACGAGATTTTGGCGGCAGTCGCAATACTCGGAATTTCAAAAAGGCACGGCGAAGGGAGTAGCCATCCGCAGCGACGGGCGGCTCGCGCCCGCTCCGCGATTCGCAGATTTTTCGGATCCGAACCTGGCCTACCTGTGGATGCTGCGCCTCGATTCGAAGGGGCGGCTGTACGCGGCCGGCGGTTCAAACGCGCGCGTGAAGCGCATCGATGAAAAGGGACAGGCACAGACGGTTTTCGAATCTCCGGAGCTGGCAGCACAGGCCATTACATTCGACGCACAGGACAATTTATACGTGGGGACTTCGCCGGATGGCAAAGTGTACAAGGTGACGCCGGACGGACAAAAGAGCGATTTCTTCGAGCCGAAAACGAAATACATCTGGTCGCTGGCCATGGATGCGCACGGCATTCTCTTCGTGGGGACGGGTGAAAGCGGAGAGGTCTTCGCCGTGGGCGCTGACGGCAAGGGCCTGGCGTTTTACAAGAGCGAGGAACGCCATGCTCGCACGCTGGCATTTGACAAGAATGGCGACCTGCTGATCGGCACAGACCCCAACGGGCTAATCGTGCGTGTGAGCGTGCTCCGTACGAAGCCCGGAGGTCTGCCAGAGGCGGGGCCGGCATTTGTAGTGTACGAGACTTCGAAGAAAGAAGTGACTTCACTGCTCACCGACAGCACGGGGAATATCTTCGCGGCTGCCGTGGGCGCAAAGCAAAGGGCCGCACCTGTGGGCCCGGCCATTGTGCAGCCTCCCATCGTGCAGGCAGCTCCGCAAGCGGTACCTGGCGAAGGCCAAGTGGTGGTCACGCCTGCGGCAGCGGGAACGGCTCCGCCACGAACGGTCACGAATTTCTTCCCGTTCCCTTCCCTGACCGGAGGGAGCGAAGTGTACCGGATTGACGCGGACGGCACGCCACATTCGCTTTGGAAGTCATTTCTCGATCTGGTGTACGGGCTCGGTCTGACACCGTCAGGAAAATTGGAGCTGGGCACAGGCAATCACGGCGAACTGGTAGAGCTCGAAGGCGACGACCTGTTTTCGGTGCTGGCGCAAACTGCCTCTGCGCAGGTGACCAGCCTGGTTTCCGCGCCCGGAAGGGTGACGTACGTGGCTACCGCAAACCCCGGAAAAATCTTCAAGCTTGGGCCCGGCCTTGCTCCCGACGGATCGTTTGAATCCGAGCCGTTCGACGCCAAGATTTTTTCGCAGTGGGGACGCATCAGCTGGTGGGGCGAGAACGGCGGCGCCACGGGAAAAGTTTCGTTTTATGTGCGCTCCGGAAATACTTCCGATCCCGGGGAGACGTGGAGCCCGTGGGCCGGGCCGTACGCGAAATCCACAGGCGAAGCGGCGCAATGCCCCCCAGCGCGGTTCGTGCAATGGAAGGCGGTATTTTCCGCGCCCGAGAGCGGAGATTTGCCGGATATAGGTTGGGTGAGCCTGGCGTACTTGCCACACAACATTGCGCCGGAAATTGACGCCATCGTAATGCAGAATCCCGGAATCCGCGCGCAAGGATTCCCCGGAGGCGCGCCGCTGGGAGGAACCGCGCCGGTGCAACTGCGCATGCCCGGATCGCGGACTCCAAATTTTGCTCCCGTAGATCAAAGCGAGGTCGCTACGGAACCGCAGCAAGGCGCGCACATGCAAGCTCCGCCGCAGGGATTTGCCGTCAAAGGTTACGAGACAGTCCTATGGAGCGCGCACGACGAGAACGAAGACGCGCTGGTTTTTTCGCTTTACTATCGCGGCGAAGGCGAGAAGAGTTGGAAACTGCTGAAATCCGATTTACACCAAGAGTATTATTCCTGGGACACGACGACAATGCCAGACGGGGCTTACTATTTGCGACTGGTAGCTTCCGACGCGCCTTCGAACCCTGCGGAAGACGCGCTCACGGCCGAACGCATCAGTGATCGCTTTGAAGTGGATAACACACCTCCGCTGATTTCCAACCTCCGTGCAGAGAGCGGAAGTCCAGAAACGGTGGTGCGGTTTGAAGTGCAGGATCCACAGAGCAACGTCAAGGCCACCGAGTATTCGCTGGATGCCGGCGAATGGCAGATAGTCTTTCCCCAGGGCCGGCTGACGGACTCGCCGCAAGAACGGTATGAAATCGCTTTGGGCAAACTTGCCACCGGCGAACATACCGTCGCGGTGCGCGTGACAGACCAATTCGAAAACGTGGCGGCGGCGAAGGCAACGTTTACCGCCGGAGCCGCGGCGAAACACTGAGGTGAGGGGCGTGAGCGCTGCCCACGTAAGCGACCCGCATAGCGCGGCGCCCGACCTTGAAGCTATCCGCGCGGCGCATCGCCGCATCGCGCCGCGCATTCATCGGACTCCAGTTCTTACTTCCGCGTCGCTCGACCAGCTCTCCGGAGCGCGCCTCTTTTTCAAGTGCGAAAACCTGCAAAGGACCGGCTCGTTCAAGTTTCGCGGGGCGACGAATGCCGTGTTCTCGATCGCGGAAAACGAACTGCGGAACGGAGTGGCCGCGCCTTCGAGTGGAAATCACGCGGCGGCGCTGGCGCTGGCGGCGCGCATGCGCGGAGCGCCGTGCTATATCGTCATGCCCCGGAACTCATCGCCTATAAAAATCCGCGCGGTGGAATTCTACGGCGGGCGCATCACGCTGTGCGAGCCGAATGTGGCCGCACGGGAAGCAGCTTCGTGCGAGCTGATCGAAAGGACGCGGGCGCAACTGGTGCATCCCTACAACGACGCGCGGGTCATCGCCGGACAGGGGACGGCGGCGCTGGAATTTTTGGAGCAGGAACCGGAGTTGGATATTTTAATTGCACCGGTAAGCGGCGGAGGGCTGCTCAGCGGCAACGCGATTGCGGCGAAAGGGCTGTGGCCCGGCATACGCGTAATCGGCGCGGAACCGGCCAACGCGGATGACACTTTCCGTTCGCTACGCGCGGGAGAGATTGCGCCCGCGGCGAAAACGGAAACGATGGCTGATGGCCTGCGCGCCACGCTTTGCCCGCTTACATTTGGGATTTTGCGCTCACGCGTGGATGAAATTTCGTTGGTGAGCGAGGAAGAAATCGTCGCCGCGATGCGCCTGGTGTGGGAGCGTATGAAACTGGTGATCGAGCCATCCGCCGCCGTGGCCGTTGCGCCGGCGCTCCAGCGACGCATCGGCGCACAAGGAAAGCACGTGGGAATTATTCTCTCCGGCGGGAATCTCGACCTCGGAAACCTTCCCTTCCATTAGCCCGCTTAGAACACTCGACAGGCGATTGCATTCATCGGCGGTCACGCGTATGCTGCCCGCCGACGAAGGCTCTAAGGAAGCAAACTTCGGATTTGAAGGAGTTCGTATGAAAAGAGGAATCCGCCTCACTGGCAGCGGTCTGCTGCTTGCGTTGGCCGTGCTATTTGCCACGAAGCTAGCGGTTACGAAAGCGGCTGCCCTACCTGACGAGCGTGCGGTGAATGAGAAGACCCTCCGGGATCTGGATGCCGACTGGGCGAAAGCGGCGTCAGCATTGAACCTGGATCGCACGGTCTCCTTTTACGCCGACGATGCCTCGGTTTTTGTACCCAATGCGCCCATAGCCACTGGCCATGAGGCAATTCGTGCAGCATGGTCCAAACTTCTTGTGGGCTATGCTGGCAGTTGGCAGGCGACAAAAGTTGAGGCGTCCAGCGGAGGAGACCTGGGATACATCATGGGAACCTACGCTGGTACTTTCGCCGGTCCGGACGGCAAGCCAGCAGCCGATCGCGGCAAGTACGTAGAAGTTTGGAAAAAGCAGGCCAACGGAAAATGGAAATGCGTGGCTGACATCTACAACTCAGACCTCCCACTCCCAACTGCGACACAATAAGCCCGGGCAGAAAAGTCTGTTCGAGAAGGCGTGCAGGGGCCGTCATCGAGGGCGATGGCAGGATTCAACTTGGAAATTGCGGTTTAGCTTGTTTCAGGCTTCCAATCACTGGGCGGAAATGAGATTTTCCAGAAGTCCGGCGCGGCGTGTTCAAATTCCACGCCGATGTGAAAGCCGTCGGGCGCGTGAGCCTGCGCGCGGGCGACACGGCAGCCGATGCGTTCGCGAGTCAAGTTGTGCTCAATCGAGAATTTCGCATCCACGGGGAGGTTTTCGGAGGAAATCAGCAATGCGCCCTGAACGCTGACGTCGGCGGTGAACAACTTGAGGGGCGGCCTGTCCTGTGCCTCCGTGGCGTGAAGCGTTACGCCGACACGAAGCAACACGCGCTGGCTTCGCCGCCTTTCAATTCCCGAACGGCGCGGCTGCAATTGGACTCCCGACGGAGTTGGCGCGCTCACAGTTCCAGCCCCCAGAAATCCATATCCGGATCCACCAACTCGAGCGCGAGTTCCCAGCCTTCCACGCGTTCCTTGCCTTTCCAGACCACGACACCCACCAGGCTGCGCTGATTGGTCATGTTGGTTACGCGCAGGCGGTGTTCGAGCGGCAAGTTATGGGGCAGCACGAGGAGACACCCATAGCCGTTAAGGACGCAGGTGTAACCGCTCCCGTTCTGGCGCGACCCGCCATCGTCCTGCCATTCCACGGAGATCGGCACGCGGGCATTGGTGCGCGGGCCGCGACGCGATTCGCGCGTCCGCAAATCGGGAGGCATGTCCTTGCGAAATCTCGCCAAGCACAACTCCGTGGAAAGGGGTGCGGGAGCGCTGGGCCGTGAATTGCGGGTCAATCTGAGGCCACGAATCACTAGCCGGCGCTTCCCACAGTCATGCTAGAAATGAGCACAAGATGCGTCAATAGTACGAGAAGCGAATTGGTTAGCGGCAGGAAGCCTTGGAAACGAGCGCCTGCGCCCCGCTGGACCTACGTACCAGCAGCAGCAGTGCCGCCCTTCGCGGCCTGATCGAGGAACCACACCACGCGGCCGTTTGCCGGGCGCACCATCGCGGCTGGCAGAGTTCGCGCCGCTTTCTCCGGATCTGCTTGCATCAACTGCAAGATTTCGCGCTTTTCGGCACCAGCGGCGAGGAAGAAGACATTCTTTGCGGAGTTCAGCACGGGCATAGTGAACGAAATCCGCGCTGGCGGCTGAATGGGGGCACGCACAGCGAGAACCCAGCGGTCTTTCTCTTGCAATTCGGGCATGTCCGGAAAAAGTGAAGCTGTGTGCCCTTCTCCGCCGCAGCCGAGAAGCACCAGGTCCAGGGATGGCAGTTGATTATTGAAGAACGCGCGCAGCGATTTTTCGTAAGCTTGCGCGGCCTCCGCGGCGGAGGGAAAATTCGTAAGAATCGGATGCACGTTTGCCTCTGGAAGGGGGACGCGCTCGAGGAGCGCCTGGCGCACCATGCGGTAGTTGCTCTTGGGGTCGTCGGGGCCGACGAATCTTTCGTCCCCCCAGAACAGGTGCACGCGGTCCCACGGGAGCGAGTCACGGTACTTTTCGGCCCACAGGGCGTACATGCGCTCCGGCGTGCGGCCGCCGGCGAGGGATACCGTGCATCTTCCCTTCGCGGCAGCGGCTGAGATCACGCGAATCGCTTCATCGCTCGCGGCGCGGCTGAGGGTATCGAGATCGGCGTAAACTTTTTCTTCTCGCAGCATGGCTTCCGGCCTCCTTCTGGGGGTTGCGATGAGATTTATACTTCATTCCGCGTAAGATGGCGAGTCCCTTAGGCGCCGGCCAGAGTGATGCCCAGGGCCAGAAGTTCCCTTTCGAGTTGGGCGCCATCCTGGCATTGCACCGCTTGCATTCCGAGGACTCTTGCCGCCTCGATATTGAGCGGGCGATCGTCGATGAAAATGCATTCCTGTGGCTGCCGTTGGGTAATATTCAGCGCGGCGCGAAAAATGGCCGCGTCCGGCTTTCTTTCGCCGAGATAACACGAACTGAAAAACGCCGCGAAAGAATCGCGCAATCGAAACGTGCGGATGCGATAGTCATTCAGCTCCAGCGATTCGTTGTTGAGCGCCGCGACGAGATACTTTTTGCTTGCCGCCAGGCGCCGCAAAACGCTGAGCCCTGCATCGAGCGGCTGTGATTCGCCATACATATACGCCTTGAAATCCTCGCGGGTAAAAGATCTTTGCCGGTAAAAAATCACGCGATTGAGATACTCCTCAAGCCCCACTTGCCCGGTTTCGAAGGCGTGCAAAACGAGCTCGTGGCGGTCTTCGAATTCTTCCCAGTCGAGGCCAAATTTTTCCGCGGCCCTCCTGCGCGAATTTCGCCCCCAGGCGTTGGTCAGGATGACTCCGCCCATATCCCAGAAAATGGCCGTGTACTGGCTCATTGGTCCTCACTCTCGCTTTGGCGATAATCTCGGAGCGGGACCATTCTCTCTCGGGGAGAGATTTTTTTCGAGGCAATCTTGCCGCTGCCCCTAAGGCGGATAAGCCGTCTAAAAACCTGTTTGAAGCAATTGCCTGGGACCGAGTTTGGGTGCATAATCCTGCAACCTGCCGGGTTTCTGGGAATCCAATTCCGACGGCAGGTGCGTACTCTAGTCGGGTCTCGGATGTGCTTCAGGTTTGAAATTGAGCCTGAGGGAAGGCAGTAGATCCAATTTCAACCGGAGGGAACAATAGTAATGACAAAATCAAAGAAAGTACTCATCGCTGGCGCGGCTCTCGCGGGATTGCTCGCGGGCACCGGACCAGTGCTCACAGCGTCCACCCTGCTCCACGGGCTGAATTCCTCGAGCAAGATCCAGGATCAGGCACCGGAGGGCAAGAAGGGGACGAAAGCTGCGAAAGAGAAGCATGCCTGTAAGGGACAGAACTCCTGTAAGGGCAAGGGCGGCTGCAAGGCTTCGGACAACGGTTGCAAAGGCAAGAACTCTTGCAAGGGCAAGGGCGGCTGCGCGACCGACGGTTCGAAGATGCCCAGCTAGTTCTTGCTGGCGGATTTCACCTGTGGGGCGGGGCCGGCGTACCTCACCGGCCCTTCCTTCTTCTTTCCAATTCGCCATTCACTCGGAGAATTGAATGCCTGCAAATCGTTTCAACGGATTCATGGATTACGGGATCGGGATCGGTCTGCGCGTTCCCCATTACGATCACATTCTGGAGCGCAAGCCGGTGGTGGATTGGTTCGAAATCATATCCGAAAATTTCATGATTGAGGGCGGGCGCCCGCTCTACATCCTGGACCAAATTCTCGAGCAATACCGCGTGGTGCAGCATGGCGTCTCCATGTATTTTGGCTCGGCGCAGCGCCCGGACCGTGAACATCTACGCCGCTTGAAAGACCTGGTGAAGCGCACGAAGACTCCCTGGCTGACCGATCATCTTTGCTGGGGCAGCGTGGATGGGCGCTACACGCACGACCTTCTGCCCATGCCGTACACGTTTGAAGCCGCCCGGCTCACCGCGCAAAAAATTCGGGAAGTGCGCGATTACCTGGAAGTGCCCATCGCAGTCGAAAACGTCAGCAGCTACGCGGAATTTCACGTTTCGGAAATGACCGAGTGGCAATTTTTGACCGAAGTGGCAGAGCGCGCCGATTGCGGCATCCTGCTCGACGTGAATAACATTTACGTTTCCTCGCAGAATCACAATTTCAATCCGCACACATATGTAAACGAGATCCCCGCGGAGCGCGTAGCGCAGATTCACATCGCCGGCCACTCAAAGTATCGCAAGTACATTCTCGACACGCATGATCACCCCGTGATTGATCCTGTTTGGAAGCTTTATGCCCGCGCCATCGAGCGCGTCGGACATACGGCTACGCTGCTGGAGTGGGACGACAGCATCCCCTCCTTTGACGAAGTGCAAGCGGAAGCCCAGAAGGCCGATCGCTGGCTTGCCTCGGCTTCGCTGGCGGCCGCGGTATGAAACTGCTCGCCCTGCAGCGCCGCATGGCCCGCGCGGTGATGACTCCGCTCACGCCTTCTGAGCGGATGCGTGCCGTCGCGCCTAACGGGCGCCGCATGCGCACCGTCGCTTCCGAATTCATCAAGCCCAACGATCGTCTGACGTCCTTTGAGCGGCTGGAAATCTACAACCGCCAGTATTGGTTCCGAATTTTTTCCGCATTCGGCGAGGATTTTCCGGGCCTTCGCGCGGTGCTCGGAGACCACCGGTTCGATGCGCTCGCGAAGGCGTATCTGACTGCTTGCCCTTCACGCTCGTTCACGCTGCGCAATCTTGGATCGCGCCTGGAAGCCTGGCTGCGCAAGCATCCCGCATGGGTGGGCCCGCGACAAAAACTGGCGCTCGATATGGTGCGCCTGGAATGGGCGGATATCGTAGCCTTCGATGGCAAGGCCGGGGCACCGCTCCGGCGAGAAGATCTTTCCGGCAGCGACCCTGTGAAGTTGCGGTTGCACTTGCAGCCGTACATCAGCCTGCTCTCGCAGCGCTATCCGGTGGACGATTTGCTTCTCGAGGTGCGCGACCATGAGGATTCCGGCTTCGCCAGCAATGCGTTTGCGGAACGCCGCAAGCGTAAGCGCGTGAACGCCGTCGCGCGGTTGAAGCCCGCGCGCATTTTTCTCGCCGTGCATCGCCTGGATTATTCGGTGTATTTTCGCCGGCTGGAGAACGAGGAATTCGCGACTCTCTTCGCTCTGCATGAAGGCAAAACGCTCAGCCGCGCGGTCGAGGAGGGATTTCGTATGAGTCAAATACCTCTGGACGAGCGGGCCGCGCTGGCCGAAGAATGGTTTCGCAACTGGGCGGCGCTCGGCTGGTTCTGCCGTCCAGCGGAAAAAGCACTCACAAGCTGAGAAGAATTCTGCAGGACGGAGAGAACCCCTTCATGAAAAACTCACGTGGTGGACTTCTTGGACTTCACGACTTGTTCGTCAAACTGGCTTCCTATCTGCAATCTCCTCTGCTGTTGGTTGTGAGATTGTACTGGGGATGGCTGTTCGCCCAGGACGGCTGGGCCAAACTCCACAATTTGTCCGGAGTTACCGATTTCTTCACCAGCCTGAATTTGCCGTTCCCCCATCTCACGGCGATTTTCATTTCGACGATTGAACTCGTGGGCGGAATTCTTCTGGCGCTGGGTCTGCTCTCGCGGCTCACTGGCCTGGCGCTTACGATCAATATGGCTGTTGCGTACATCACGGCGGACCGCGAGGCGCTCCTCTCAGTCTTCTCCGATCCCGAGAAATTCTACAACGCCACCCCCTACACTTTTCTTTTCGCCGCGCTGCTGATTCTAGTTTTTGGCCCCGGCCTCTTCTCTCTCGACACGCTTTTTGCGCGAAGGTTCAAGAAGCCGCCAGCGGGAAATTCAATCGCGGCGTAGAATAGATCCGGATTGAACATTCTCGTCGAGTCTTTTCAGGCCGCATTTTGAGCGCCAGACAATGTTCCGGCTTGCTGGATGTGCTCCTGCGAATTGTCCTGGCGATCGTCGTGATACCGTTGTTTGCGCATGCGGCAGGCGAAATGAATTCCACAATTCTGATTGGCGGCTCGCGGATCCACGTCGTGATCGAAGACGGACCGCCCGGGCTTTCAAATGACGCGCTCTTGCGCTGGGTGCGCCGGGCAGCGGAATCCGTTACTGCTTATTACGGTCACTTCCCTTTGCCCGAAATTGTGCTGCGAATCGCTCCTGTCGAAGGACGTGGGGTGCGCGGCGGCCGGACGTTCGGCGAGGGCGGCGGGCGAATTTTCATCCACGTCGGAGTGGAAACAACCGAGGCGGGGTTGCAGTCCGATTGGATGCTCACGCACGAAATGGTTCACCTTTCCTTCCCCTCCGTGGCGGAAGAGCACCATTGGATCGAGGAAGGCCTCTCTACGTACGTGGAGCCCATCGCGCGCGTGCAGGCGAAACAGATGGACGCCGCGGAAATGTGGTTCGAGCTAGTGCGTGATCTGCACCAAGGACTTCCCCAAGATGGCGATGAGGGGCTAGACCACACGCACACCTGGGGACGAACTTACTGGGGCGGAGCGCTCTACTGCTTTCTGGCGGATTTGGAAATTCGTAAGCAAACGCACAACAAGAAAGGCCTGCAAGACGCGCTGCGCGGAATTTTGAACGCCGGAGGAGATATCCGTGAGGACTGGGATCTCGAGAAGGCGCTGCGCACCGGAGACCAGGCAATCGGAGTCTCCGTGCTGGTGCCACTCTATGAGGAAATGAAGGGCAGCCCGCACAACGTGGACCTCGACGCGCTCTGGAAACAGCTAGGATTAAAACGCGAAGGCGATTCTGTAGGATTCGACAACAATGCTCCGCTCGCCGCTACGAGAATCGCCATCACTCGCGGAACCCCCGCGGCGGGAGCAAAGACTTCCTCAGACCGCGGAGGCTTCACGACATTCGCGGGACGCACTTCGAGAAATCCGCGCTCCCGTCGAAGTTAGATCGAGCGAACTCCAGCTGCACAAATTGGCGATCACTATGCCGCGCCGCAAGACAACCATAACCATTCTCACCCTCGGACATTCCAACCGGACTCTGGAGGAGTTCCTCGAAATCCTGCGCGCACACGAAGTGGAGCGCGTCGTGGATGTGCGCACCATTCCTCGCTCGCGACACAATCCGCAATTCGATCGCGAAACGCTGCC
This sequence comes from Candidatus Acidiferrales bacterium, assembly GCA_050747245.1. Classification (GTDB taxonomy): domain Bacteria; phylum Acidobacteriota; class Terriglobia; order Acidiferrales; family UBA7541; genus JBOGNO01. The sequence goes on along the minus strand of JBOGNO010000009.1, from coordinate 23,346 downwards.
CGCGCAGTTGCGAGGCGCGGGAATCGCTTACACGCACTTGAAAACATTGGGTGGATTGCGCCACGCGAAGAAGGATTCCGAAAATCTGGGCTGGCGCAATGCCAGTTTTCGTGGGTTCGCCGATTACATGCAGACAGAGGAATTCGAAGCGGGCCTCGCGCGCCTGCTGGAATTGGCGTCGGGAAATCGCTGCGCGATTATGTGCGCCGAAGCCGTGCCCTGGCGCTGCCATCGCTCGCTCATCGCCGATGCGCTCACGGCGCGTCGCGTGCGCGTCGAGCATATAATGAGCAAAACGCGCCGCGATGAGCACTCGCTCACGCCGTTTGCGAGCGTGCGGGGGCGCCACATCAATTATCCGGCTCCGCTGTTTGCGTCCTCCGCCGAACACTAAACTCGTAAATTGTGCCGGCAAAACTGTAAGCCGCATTGTACGACTCGATTTTCTGAGTTTCTCAGATCGGGGCAGCCTGCGAAGTCACATAGTTAGTTCATGCAAGTTTTTTAATTCCGTCAAATCTATGCTCACAACGAAACACTGAATATCGTGGATCGTTGGCAAAAAGAATCTCGTGCTATTCTGCGCTGGCCCAGCGCTCGATTGCCTCCAGGAATTGATGCGATTGATCTGATTGCGAGATTTGATCACTTTGCCGGAATCGGAGGCTGCAGTTGCGAGTGGGAATCGCTCCTGAGCATGGCAGCGCCAGGGGTTCGTGCGGGGCCCTCACAAACAGGGCGATTGACTCTCTTTGGCGGTCCTTCAATCTCCATCGAGCAATAAGGATTTGTGCCATCTCCACGATTGCTCTCCTCAGTGCCGCTGCTGTGCAGGCGCAGATCTCCCCGGGCCCGCTTTCCAAAGCACACGAATCGTTCAGCGGACCGACGCAATGCGGCAGCTGCCACAAAGTAGGAGCAGGCTCCGCAGTTCTGAGGTGTCAGGAATGTCACGCGGAAATCGCGCAGCGAATTGCGCAGGGCCGAGGCCTGCACGCAAGTTTTGCGAACAAGGAAGATTGCGGAAAATGCCACTCTGAGCATAATGGCGAGGATTTCCCGCTCATCCACTGGGAGCAGCCGCTCAAGAATTTCGACCACACTAGAACGGGATACCGTTTGACGGGAAAGCATGCGGGGCTGGATTGCAGCCAATGCCACATCCCCGCCCATATTCGCGAAAGTGAACGCTCGCAAATCAAGATCAAGGATCTGCGGCGCACATTTCTGGGTCTCTCGCAGGATTGCGTGACGTGCCATGAAGACGTCCATCGCGGCCAACTCGGACAGAATTGTTTGCAATGTCACAATTTCGTCGACTGGAAGTCGGCGGCGCAAATCGATCACTCGAAGACAAGATTCCCTCTGACAGGGCTGCATGTGCAAGTTGCCTGTGCGAAGTGCCATACTCCCGCGGCTCCGGGAGGCGCTCCGCGATTCACGGGAATTCCCTTCAGCAAGTGCACAGACTGCCACGCCGATCCGCATCACGGAAGTTTTCCGCAATCTTGCGAAACCTGCCACACGACTAGTGGATGGAAGAGAATTCCTGCTGCTGAGCAATTCGATCATTCCACAACGAAGTTTCCTTTGCTCGGGAAACACGCGCAGGTGGACTGCATCCAGTGCCATAGGGCAGGAAATTTCAAGGGCCCCATTGCGTTTGCGAAATGTTCGGACTGCCACGCGCCCGATCCTCATGGCGGGCAGTTCGCAGAGCGCGCGGACAAAGGCGAATGTTCGGGGTGCCACACGGTTGACAGGTGGAAGCCGTCGCTATTTGGCGTGAAGGAGCATGCAGCTTCCGTTTATCCTCTTGAAGGAAAACATGCAGCAGTGCTTTGCGAGAAGTGCCATATTCCTGCGGGAGCGGCGACGCGATACAAGATTCCTTTCGCGAAATGTTTGGACTGCCACAAAGATATTCACGCGGGTCAATTTGTGGCAGAGCCATACAAGAATCAATGCGAACAATGTCATGCAGTGGCAGGATTCGCACCCTCCACGTTCACGATTTCGCGCCATCAGAAGAGCCGATTTCCTCTAGTGGAATCTCATTTGGCAGTCGTTTGTTCCGACTGCCATACCGTGGACAAAGCGGTTTACGCCGCCAAGGTGGTTCCATATCGATTCGAGGATCGGACATGCACGGGCTGCCACACGGACCCGCATCACGGGCAATTTCGCGAGCAGATGGTCCAGCATCGGCCGGAAGGAAGTCTGAAGGGTTGCGAGGCATGTCACTCCTTAAAGTCCTGGACGGATTTGCCGAGTTTCGATCACTCCAAGACATCCTTCCCCCTTGTAGGTGCGCATGCCAAGACCTCGTGTGACGACTGTCACAAGCCCCGTGTGCCAGGGGGGAAAATCAGTGAGGTAGATTTTCACGCGGCGCCTACAACATGTTCAGCCTGTCACGAGGACGTGCATGCGGGGCAATTTGCGAAACCGGGAAAATCTACAAAATGTGACGCCTGTCACAATTCAGAGAAGTGGCAACCCTCCCTCTTCAATCATGAGACGCAATCTGATTTCTCGCTTCAGGGTGCGCACGTAAAGGTCGCCTGTGACGATTGTCACAAAAGTTTGAAAACCATTGAGGGCAAGAGAGTTCTCTTCTACAAACCCACTCCCCGAAAGTGTGCGGACTGCCACAATTAATTCCGTTATTTTCAGAACGCAACTTTTCTCGGCACTTCTGAAGTTTTTCATCGAGACAAAAACTGTCAGAGCCGTTTTTCAAGGTAAAACTTTCCGGTACTCAGAAAAAAGTTCATTTTGAAAAACCTTTCGTTGCCAGGACAACCATCTTTGCATGTTGGTGAATCGAAGCGCGAGAGAACATTCAAGAGCGCTTATGAAAGCCTTCACCGGCGAAGACTTCAGAGCAAATGTTGGCATCAGGACTGCTAGGGCTTCGCCGGTGACCTATCGCAAACAGGTTAGCGTGTTTTTCGCTTACGTGGGCCACTGAACCTAAACTGGCCCTTGGTGCAGTTGTGAGGACTCGCGCTCAAAAGTAGCCTTAGCTGACAATTTTACCAGCCCTGTACTTCGAGTTCAAGGGTGGTCGTGTCCCTTGTACACGGCAACGCTTATTCAGTTCTTGCTCATGCTCTTGGCCACCGGCATCGGGTGGCAGCCGTCGGCCTATCCCCAAACGGGCAAGAAATATGACCGCAATCCCCACGGCCAAATTGCAATCCCCTGCGAAAACTGCCACACCAACACCAGTTGGAAGCCAATTCGCAGTATTCCGGAGTTCAATCACAATCAAACCAGCTATCCGCTGCGTGGCATGCACGAAAAAGTTGACTGCAAGCAATGTCACGTAAGCCTGGTATTCACCAATGCGGGCACGCGGTGCGCGGAGTGTCACGCGGATATTCATCGCGGGCAGTTCGGCGCGAATTGTGAGCAATGCCACACGGTGAAAGGCTGGGACCTCCACACTCAGCAGATCAAGGATCATGAAAATCGTTTCCCGCTGCTAGGCGCGCACTCCATGCTGGAGTGCGCGGATTGCCACAAGGCAGAAGCCGTGGGCCAGTTTACGGGCCTCTCTACCTCTTGCCTCTCGTGCCATACCGCGGACTTCCAGAAGGCAACCGATCCCGATCACAAAGCTCTCGCGTTTCCGATAACCTGCGAGTCCTGCCACAGCGCGGATTCGTGGTTCGGCGCAAAATTCGATCACCTGAAATTCACGGGATTCGCGCTCACCGGCGCGCATGCGACTCTCGATTGCCTGGCATGCCACATTGGGGGCAAATTCAAAGGCACGCCCGCGGACTGCTACAGCTGCCACGTGAAAGATTTCGTTGCAACCTCCAATCCCAACCACGTGCAGGCCAGCTTCCCGCACGATTGCTCCGTTTGCCACACGACTTCGAGCTGGCTTGGAGCGACATTCGATCACAACAAGTTCACCAAGTTTCCGCTTACGGGCGCGCACGTAACCGTGCCCTGCAACAGTTGTCACATCAACGGGCAATTTGCGGGGACGCCCACGGATTGCTACTCGTGTCACACCAAGGATTGGCAGGGTACGAACAATCCAAACCACCAGCAGGCTGGCTTCCCGACCGACTGCTCCATTTGTCACACGACAGTTTCGTGGGCCGGTGCGACTTTTGATCACAATCGCTTCACGAAATTTCCGCTTACCGGCGCCCATGTGACCGTGCCATGTTCGCAGTGTCACACCAACGGGCAATTTGCAGGGACGCCCACGGATTGCTACTCATGTCACACCAAGGATTGGCAGGGCACGAATAATCCGAACCACGCTCAGGCGGGATTTCCGACCGACTGCTCCATCTGTCACAGCACAGTGAGCTGGGCCGGGGCTTTGTTCGATCACAACAAGACGCCTTTTCCGCTCACCGGGGCGCACGTCACTGTGCCCTGCAACAGTTGTCACATCAACGGCCAGTTCGCAGGGACGCCCACAGACTGCTACTCGTGTCACATCAAGGATTGGCAAGGGACCAACAATCCCAACCACCAACAGGCCGGCTTCCCGACCGACTGTTCGGTTTGTCATACGACGGTCTCGTGGGCGGGCGCGGTATTCGATCACAACAAGACTCCATTCCCGCTCACCGGCGCGCACGTCACTGTGCCCTGCAACAGTTGTCATATCGGAGGTGTCTTTCCGGGAACGCCGACAGATTGCTATTCCTGCCACAAATCTGATTACCAGGGCACGACCAATCCCAACCATCTCGCCGCGGGATTCCCGACCACGTGCCAGACCTGCCATACGACGTCAAGCTGGCTGGGTGCGACTTTCAATCACACGTGGTTCAGAATTCCCCACCACAACGCTCAGTGCACGGATTGCCACACGAATTCCTCAAACTACGCGGTTTTTGTTTGCACCAACTGTCATTTGAAACCCCAGACGGATTCGATCCATCGGGGCGTACAAGGCTACGTCTACAACAGCGTGAACTGTTACCAGTGTCACCAGAACGGGGGCGGCAATTAGCAAACGATTTCAGATTGTCTCCATGGCGTCCCTCTTGGTCGCCCTGCTGCCCTCTTTCGCGCGGGCGCAGGAAACGATTGAAAATATCACCTTTCGCGTGAAGTACATCGCGCAGGACGTAGTGTATCTAGACGGAGGCCGTTCCACTGGTCTGAAGGAAGGTCAGAAGCTGATTATCGAGCGCCAGCCCATTCAAGTGCCGCCGGAGCCTGCCAACTCGTCGCCGCCTCCGCCCTCGGGAATTATCGCCACGCTTCAAGTCGTTTCCGTAGCGGCGTCCTCCGCAGTGTGCCAGGTCACGTTTTCAGGCGAGCCCATCGTGGTGGGGGACATCGCGCGATTTGCCCCTGAGGAATTAAAAATAAAGCGGGAGCAGCAGAAGAAAATAGAGAGTCTCGATGGCACTCGTCCGTATGCGCAGGTCATCACGTTTTCGAGCGGAGATCCAGTGATCGAAGAGGCGCGGGCCTCGGTGCCGCGCCCGCCTTCACCGGAAATAAACCGGACTCGCGGCCGCATTGGATTTGAGTACGACTCAATTCTCTCTCACAGCAATCCCTCGAGTAGGAGCTCTGAATTCGGGATGGTCGCGCGCATGGACATGACCCGCATCGCGGGCACTTACTGGAATTTCAGCGGCTACTGGCGCGGGCGTTTCACCTCGCTCTCGGGCAGCGCTGCACCTGTGACCGTCAACGATTTAATCAATCGCACGTATCATTTGAGCCTAACCTACGACAACCCCAATTCAAGGCTGGTTGCGGGCGGCGGGCGCCTGTATCTTCCCTGGGCCACAAGCCTTGACACAATCGACGGCGGCTATTTCGGGCGACGAGCGGGCGAGCACGCGACGCTCGGCATCTTCGGCGGCTCAACTCCGGATCCCACTTCTTATGACTACAACCCTAACCAGCGGTTGGCCGGATTTTTCGTCAACTTTGCCGGCGGCACATTTGAAACCGTAAAATATTCGACCACCTTCGGCGTGGCTGTGAGCGCCATAAAATGGCACGCCAACCGGCAGTTTGGCTTTTCCGAGACCACGGTTTCCGTCGGCCGGAAGTTTTCTATCTACGACGCCATGGAAGTTGATGCCCCTCATTCCGTGCTTGTCAATGCGCCGGGCACAATCCCCCCGTCTGGCGGCACGCCGGCCACTACGATGACGAGCACCGGCGGTCTGAATCGCAGTTATGTGACGCTTCGTTACCAGCCGCACCCGCACTTAGAACTCGATTTGAACCACTACTATTTTCGCGACTTTCCAACATTCGATCCCGCCCTCATTGGCACAGGTCTCCTGGATCGCTTTCTTTTTCAGGGTCTCAGCGGCGGCGTGCGCGTATCTCTTCCGAAGAGAATTACTGTCTACACGTCTCTGGGGCGAAGCGCGCGGTCGGGCGACAAGAATAGTTCCTGGAACCAAATGTACGGTGTCACCTTGGGGCAGGTCTGGCGCACCGGCTTTCGTGCCGACTTGCGTTATTCGAAGTTTAACAGCTCGTTCGGTAGCGGAAATTACAAGTCCATCTCACTATCCCGGACCCTGTTTGAAAGCATTGAGTGGCAGTTGCAGTGCGGATTTCAAAATTTTGTCTCGCCCCTGACGCGAACTTCGCAAACCCATTTCATCACTTCTTTCCTCGATTGGTCCCCGGGCAAGCTGCTTTTCTTTCAGGCCGGCTACACCTGGCAGCGGGGCGGAACGATGAATTTTGATCAATTGCAATTTTCCGCGGGCAAGCGGTTCTGACATTGAAAATCATGAGCGCTCGGGCGTATAAAAAAACGGACTACTGTTTCATGGGTGTAGCGTGTGCCGGGACTCTTCTCTTCGTTCTGCTCTCTGTGCCACTTCTCGGCCGCTCTTCTCAACCCGACGATTTGCCGCAACTCTTGCGACTGGCGCGCACTCAGGTGGAGGACTTTGTCGAGCAATTTGCCTATCTGCGCTATCACGAGGACATCATCCAGCAGAAATTGAAGGATTCCGGGAAGGTCGCCTACCAGCAGGAGACCGGGTTCGATTCGCTGATTATGGTGCGATTCAATGAAGGGCAGTTGCACATGCGGGAGCAGCGCCTGCTTGAACGCGCGCCCTCGCCGCATTTGGAGTTGCGGCCCCTGGTTCTCACTTACGGCTTTTCGGCGCTGGCGATGATCTTTCACCCCTACTACGAGCCGAGTTTTCGATTCACCCGGATGGAGGACGCATCTCTCCAGGGCAAGACGCTCGCGCGCGTTCACTTCGAAAATATTCCGGGAACTCCCTCGCCGGCGCTCTACCAGATGCCCTCTGGAGACAGACAAATCGAGCTGTCTGGAATTGCGTGGATAGATCCGGCTACTGGTGCGATCCACCGCATCGATGCAAACGTCGGATCAACGCTTGCGGATTTGGGACTGAAGAGTCTTCGCGCCCAACTTACCTACGGTCCGGTCAAACTCAAAATCGAACTGCAACCCATGTGGCTGCCTGTCTCGGCGACGATCGATCTTGAGACTCCGCATCAGCACTGGCGCAACATCCATCAATTCGAGAATTACCGCGAATATCGATCGGAAATCAAACTTGAGGCCTCTACTCCCAATGACAACTAACGCCACGATACGAACCCTCACTGCGCCGGTCATCGACGCGGAACGCCCGCATCATGTCCGGCTGGCGGCAGCCTGGGCCCTCGCCGTTGCATTCATCCTGGCCATAGGCGCCTATGGATTCGATTACTACATGCTCAGCGTCGCGCAGCGCCCTCTCTCCCCGAAGCATGCTCTGCTGCGCCCCAGCGGCGCGATTGGCATCAAGCTCGGAATTTTCGGCGTGGCGCTCTTTTTCCTGATTTATCTCTACTACTTCCGGAAGCGTTGGGCTTGGCTCCGGAAATTCGGCGCGACCAAGCACTGGCTCGACTTTCACATCGTCCTCGGCGTAAGCGCGCCCGTGATAATCGCGTTTCACGCGGCATTCAAATTCCGCGGGATTGCCGGCATGGCTTTCTGGATCATGGTGGCAGTCGCGATCAGCGGGGTTGTGGGCCGCTATCTGTACGCGCAAATTCCACGGCACTTGAACGCGGCGGAGCTCAGCTGGCAGGAATTGCAGGAGGAGCAGCTACGTTTAAGGGATCAACTTGCCAAACAGCGCATTCTCACGCCACAAGCTCTCGCTCGGGCATTCCATCTCCCTCACACCGATCAGATTGAGCACAAGTCCGCCCTCGGCGCAATTGTCTGGATGTTCGGGCTCGACTTGGCGCGTCCTTTCCGCATTGCGGCTTTGCGCCGAACTGTTCTCGGCATGGCAGGGGCCACGTTTAGTCTCGGCGGGATCTTGGCGAGCGGCAATCAAGAGCTCGAAACAGTGGTGCGGGCGGCACGGAAGCAAGCGGCGCTCTCAAAGCGAATGATCTTCCTTTCCCGGTCGCAGCGAGTCTTTCAGCTTTGGCACGTTGTGCATCGGCCGTTTAGTTATGCATTCGTTGTTCTGGCGGTTTTGCATATTGCCACGGCCATGTTGCTCGGATATTTGTAGAGCGAGCGATGGAAACCCTATTAGCCTTTTTGATCGCGGGCGCGGTGACGTTCTTTTTCGTGCGTCGCTACCTGAAGCAGCTCACGGTTGCTCAAAAACCTGCGGCGCAATCCCCCTCCCCTTCTTCGACCCGCTCCGTGGAGACGGTTCCGTGTCCGCGCTGCAGTGTTTCCATCGCTAAAGGCACAGCTTTCTGCGCGCATTGCGGGGCAGCTCTTGTAATGTGGAGTGTTCATCGCGCGCAAGTGCAAGTGAGCAGCGGTTCGGAGAAGTCCGGCAAGCCGAAGCCCGTAATAAACGCGTCTCTCTGCGTTGGCTGTGGCAGCTGCGTCGAAGATTGTCCCGAAACGGGGACTCTCGAAATGGCTGGAGGCAAAGCGATTCTTGCCAACCCCGATCGCTGTGTGGGCCATGCGAAGTGCGTTGCAGTTTGTCCGACTTCCGCCATCACTCTCTCCTTCGGTGGAGTTCTACAGACGGTAAAAGTCCCCAACGTAAAGGAGAATTACGAAACCAACATTCCGGGCGTTTTTATCGTAGGAGAGTTGGGCGGCATGGGCTTGATCAAGACCGCCGTGAATGAAGGCAAGTTGGCCGTGGATTACATTCGTGCGCGCATAAGTGAGGTTCGGCCCAGGATTGAGTCGTCTGGCGCGCAGCCGAATGGATCGGAGAGTTACGATGTCGCAATCGTTGGCGCCGGTCCGGCGGGATTGAGCGCCACTCTGACGGCGCAACAGCACGGGCTACGATATCTTGCCCTGGAGCAGGGGGAAATTGCCTCGACCATACGTCAATATCCGCGCCACAAATTCCTCATGGCGGAGCCGATTGAAATTCCGCTTTACGGTCCGCTGTATGTCGCCGATGGCACAAAGGAAACTTTGCTCTCTGTCTGGCAAACCATCATCGCCAATACGGGCGTCCGCATTCAGACCAATGAGCGCGTGGAGCGAGTCCATCGCAACGGAGAGGGCTTCGCCATCGAAACGGCGAAAGGAAAATATCACGCCGCGTATGTGATTCTCGCCATCGGCAAACGCGGGACTCCGAAGTCGCTCGGAATTTCCGGCGAGAATCTGGGCAAAGTTGCTTACAAACTTATCGAAGCGGAAACGTACGAGGGCAAGGACATCCTAATCGTCGGCGGTGGGGATTCCGCTGTGGAGGCTGCCCTGGCCTTGAGTCGAGAGGGGCGCAATCGCGTCACGCTCTCCTATCGCGGGGACGTTTTCCAGCGCTTGCGCGATCGCAATCTCAAGCTTCTCGAAACGGCTGAAAAGGAGTCTCGTCTTAAGATTCTCCGAAAAGCCAACCTGCTCGAAGTCCATCCGGCCAGTGCAAAAGTTGACGTAGCTGGAACGCAGGTCGAAATCAAGAATGACTTCGTGTTCATCTTGATCGGCGGAGAAAGCCCCGACGAATTTCTTCGTCGAACAGGGATCGAAATCGTTGAGAAGGCGCTCTCTCTGGATCTTGAAAGGACATTCGCATGAAACTTTGGCTGGCAATCACGGCGATTGGCCTCCTATTGATGAGTGCGGGAGGCTGCGCGAAAACCAGCGCTACTCCCAAGAGCGACCGCGATGCTGTTTCGGCTGCGGTGCAAAAGCATCTCAGCAGTCTCACCACCATTAACATGGCCGCGATGGATTCCAGTGTCAGCGACATCACGATCAATGGCGATCAGGCGCAGGCAAATGTTGAATTCCGCCTGAAGCAGGGCGGCACGACGATGCAGATAACTTATTTTTTGGAGCGCCATGCCGGTGATTGGGTGGTCATTCGCAACTCGCCCGCGGGCGGTCAGTTCGCGCATCCACCGACGGATCAAGTTCATTCTGGCATGACGCCCGGGAATTCACCGCAAAGCACATCGGCAGTGGACGAGTACCTCAAAGGATCAGCCCACGACAATCGGCCGGGCTCTTCCTCCGGGACGAATCCCGCTGCCGCCGGGAAAAAATCTCCCTAGGAAAAATTCCGGGGAGGTTTTTCGAATGCTGAGCGGCAGAAATGAAAATCAAAACGAAAGTTGCGGGCGAGACTGTAAGCCGGATTTTGTCCGAAGCGCGGCTTGCCGCGAAGCGAATTCGCCGAGCAACAATGACCGCAAATCGGGGCGACCATTCCTCTAGGTCCGGACTCGCGCCCGGACTCCAGCGGCCTACCCGAGGGTTCTGACGGGCCGGGCCGGCCCTTCCCTCCTATTTGACCTTGCTCCACGCGGGGTTTTCCGTGCCCCCGATGTCGCCACCGGGGCGGTGGGCTCTTACCCCACCTTTTCACCCTTACCCTGTGCCGACGGCTGAAAGACGCGAGCCCGAGGTTTACCTCGTGCCAGCGGCCGAGCACATCACACACCGGCGGTTTATTTTCTGTGGCACTTTCCGTGGCGCGATTCTTTCGGACCGCGTCCCCTGGCGTTACCAGGCGCGTTGCCCTGCGGAGTCCGGACTTTCCTCCCGCCCGCGAGGCGCCGCGCTCCGAAGAGCGCGAAGCCAACAGGCCGGCGATCACCCGTCTCGCCCGCAAATCAAATTATAGAGCGCAGCGAACAACTGCACAACTTTTTCATGCGCCGAAAGTGATCACGACGCGAAATTCCGCTTTGCCGCTTATCATGCGCGCGTAAGCTTCGTTCACTTTTTCGAACGGATACTTTTCGATCATCGGACGCACGCCGCTGAGCGCCGCGAAGCGCAGGGTGTCTTCGGAATCCATGGACGTGCCCGCGGGCCAGCCCTGAATTGTCCGGCGATTGATGATCAACTGAAGCGGAGTGACCTGAATGGGATCGAAAGTGGCGCCGATGACGAGCATTTTTCCGCCAATGCCGAGGCCGTCCACGAGTTCGGACATCGCTTGCGAGCTGGGCGCGGTGGCGAGAATGACGCGAGCGCCGCCGAGTTTTTGAAGTTCTTCGGCGGGCTTGGTGGCTTTGCTATCGATATAGATGTGCGCGCCCAATTTTTTCGAGAGCGCGGAATTTTCCGGGCCGCGGCTGATGGCGACGGTCTTGTAACCAAATTTGTTAGCGAACTGGATGCCGAGATGGCCGAGGCCGCCGACTCCGAGAACGGCAACAACGTCGCCGGGAAGCGCGCCGCTATGGCGGAGCGCATTGTAGGTGGTGATCCCGGCGCACATGAGCGGGCCAGCATCGGCGGAATCGAGCACGTCAGGCACAAGCGCGAGCGCTTCCTGCGGGACGACCATGTACTGCTGATAGCCGCCGTCGTAGCTGATGCCCGGAATTTTCAGCGTGGCGCAGTTGACGAAATCTCCGCGGCGGCAGGCGATGCAAGTTCCGTCGACGCCGCCGAACCAGCCGACTCCGACGCGCTGGCCAGTCTTCCACGGGGCAACGCCTGAGCCAACGGCGTCGATGACACCGACGACTTCGTGTCCGGGGGCGCGAGGATATTCGATTCCCGTCCAGAGACCTTCCTTCGTCAGTTTGTCGCTGTGACAGATCCCGCAAGCCTGAACTCGGAGACGCACCTGGCCCGGGCCGGGTTGCGGGATTTCGCGCTCGACGATTTCAAAGTCGGCGCCCGGCTTGGGCACTTGCGCTACTTTCATTTTTGCCATCGACTGTCTCCCATCCCCTTTTTAGATTTGTGCGCGCTTCAAGTGCGCGACACTGGGGGGATTGGATGCAGGAGCCTTGAAAAAGTTAATTCGCTGTTTTGTCTCGATTAGAGTTCCCTCCTAGTCTTTCTTTTCAATGAGATAGAGGAGATCTTGTTCGCGGAGTGTTGCGGGTAGAATCGAATTATGAGTTTTTCTCGCGTAAGTGAATGATAAGGAAAGGGTTGATGCTGATTTTGAACGCGAATCAAGGCTTCAACCCCGTTTCTAGCCCACTCCGCACCGCATGAAATTTTGGTCTCGCAGCGGTCGCGTTTCCATTTGGGTTTGTCAAAATCTAAAAGCAGTTTAGCACTTTGCCGAGAGATTCTCAATGGGAGTACGCCTTGGGGAGTGGCTCATTTTTTGTGTGGCGACGGCCCCTGGTATCCCGGAAGCTAATCGGGTATTTCCTCGCTGTCAGCAGCTCTGTTGGATGTGGAGGCTCTTGGCGGAAGTAGAGCTTTCAGTTCTCTAAGGCGTGTGGCGTAGGTTACGCGGAAACGGGCAAAGGGATGGGACATCGTCGTGGGGACGTTGGACCACCTCTTAACGTCCCATCCGGCTTCGATGAGGTCTGACGCGGCGAACACAAACTCCAAGGTGTCTGTGAAGAGCGACATGGCATCGACATTGCTGCTGTAATCGAACCGAGGCTTGCCGCCATGAACAAAAAAGTTCCGGCAATTTACTGCCTCATCTGTAACTAGTTGCAGTTCAGGGAATCGGTCTCCTACTGCCTCAGCAATTTTCCTTGCTCTGTGGCCGACTTTCTGCTTGAGACTTGCTTTCCCGATGCGGCCTAACGCATCTAGAATGCTGCCGCCCTGAGGGGTCAGCCTCAATGGGAGGAATGCCCCACGGCTGACTTTTCTTGCAGCTTCAAGTTCTTTCGATAGCGGTACCTCCGCTGGCACGGCAGAACTGGGAAGAATATCAAACATGTTCGCAGAGCCAATCAGCCGGTCGGGGCCGTAGTGGTTCTGTTCGGCAAAGCAATTGAAAAACCGCCAGCGGGCGTCGCGCCAAGCGTCCTGTCGGTCCAGCCAACTCGCCAGAACTCGCGAAAACTCTTCTGGTTGCCTAACAGCGTCCGTCAGCACGTCGGAAGGATGCGGTTTTTCCCATTCATGGGAGGGATCGCGGTTCGGTGGCATGCTCCAATAGACTTGGAGGAAGTCTGGCTCTTCCTGATCGGATTTGGTCAGGAGGACTAGTTTTAGTAGGTTTTGCGGGCGTCCGATCAACATTCCGAAATACCTGAGGAGCGTGGACGTGCGGAGGATGGACTCGTCAAGGTTGGCTGATTCCTTGAAAGCGATGGTTGCGAAGATTGTGTTGTTCAGTTGTACGCCATTGGGGCCACCCAGACTACGGGTGGGCCTGTGCGAGGCAGAAATCCTTCCTAGCACGGTGTCGACAGTGAATATCTCATTCTTGCCGGTGAAGAATAGGATTTCGGGATTGGGTCCAATTGCGACTTCGCGTTGAAGGACGTTGGCTTTAGTGATCTCCTCTATGAATGGGCGCGCATCAATCAGGAAGCCGAACGCGTCGAAGTCATAGAACAGCGTGCTTGCGTCGTCTATAACAAAATGGACTTCGGCAATCGTCTTCTGGTCTGGGGCAAGGTGCCTATCACCGGAAACGACAAAGTGGGGGAAGACGGTCGCGAAGTGATACCTCTCCTTTCCTCGGCTACCGGACCCCGTCCCGGACGTCGTGATGCAATGAATCAAGGAGACCTTTGTGAGGTCGTGAAGGACGCCTTTGATGAATTGATCGGGGATGGAATGCGTGCTGAAGAATTCCTTGTCACGGAGATATAGCGAAGTCTTCGATCCCGAGAGCGTCAGTTCACCGTAGACGTCTTTGCCAGGCGGAAGGGTGAATTCCCCGGCCAACACCGATTTTTCAGGCGTTTCCATAGTGAAGTACTTTATAGTTGCCCTTGTCCATAAATACTTACTCCAATATCTATCACATACTATAGTTCGGGGCCAAAAGCGCCAAGCGGACTCAATTCTAAGTTGTTTCTGCCTATGCTTGTGTGCCCACTCGCTATCCGACTCCATTCAACTGCAGGGGCACTGCCTCATTGGAGGCTTTTAGTCCTTCCAAGCTGGTGGTGGCGGATCAATTTTTAAGGCGCGAAGTTCGTTCGAGAAGGCGTGAACTAAGTGGCCAAACGAAAAGCCCCACCCTTCGCTGCGCGAAGGATGCGCCACCCGCCAGATTATGCTCGGGCGGCGAAGGAGGGCTCAAGTTCCCGACCCGTAGGGATTGGTCATACACGCTTGCGTTGCGGTTCTTCTATCGAAAGACGCCAGCGAAATGCCAGTGGATTCAAGGCTTCTTATAGATTACCGCGTGCGGGTATTTCGCGGAGATTCTGGCATCCTCGGCTTTTGTCAAGGGAACGACCTGCTCTCCTTCGCGAACGGATTCCGCCCGCATGAAATCTTCGAAACCAGGCGCGGAGAAAACAAACACCATATGGATCGTCTCTTTCCCGGTGTGTACGACAGAGATCCACGTGCCGGATGGAATGAACACGGTGCTGCCGCCATGCGTTTCTCGCGTCATGTCGCCCAAAGTTACCTTGGCCAGCCCATTTTGCAGAAAGAGGATTTCATCCGACCCAGGGTGGTAATGAGCTTCTATTTGTTCTCCGGGCGGAAGGTCCTCCGTGCCGAACACTAAATGCGATGAGCCGCCATTTTGCGGATCAACTTTCAGGACGAAGGAAGAAGGTGTGCTTTCGAGACCCTCGATTGGCCGCCACACCCTGCGTTCGCCTTCATTCTTTTCGAGGATGAGCGGGGTCGCTTTGGCTGATTGGGCTTGCAGCGAAGATGACGCGACGGCAAGGCTGCAAACGAAAAGCGCACAAATGCTTGTGAAGGAACTGGCGGATCGCATCAGGACCCCCTTGTGATTTAGAGCGACGCGGTTCGGTTCCGCGCGGCCAAATCTACTGCGCAACTCATGGACGGTCAAGCGACCGTGGTTTGAGAATCAAGAGCGCAAAATCGATCACTAGACATGCCTTCAGGTTGTGACGCAGATTGGATCCGGCGCGGACGGGGTTCAATCCTGGGGAACCGAGGGATTATCGATTACGAAAAGCCAGCGGCCATCCGGCTGCTGGCGAGCGGTTTCTGTGTTCAGGCCCTCGCTGCGGATCTTCTCGCCATCCGGACCGATGCCATGCAGGACCCATTTCCCGTGCAGCATGGCGAGATTCCCAGCACGGTTCACGCCCAGTGTCTGCAAGTCGATGGTCGGCCGCGTAGTGAATGAGCGGCGATAGACTTCTCGAATGGCGTCGATTCCGTGCGCTGGCCCGTCAGAGCTGATCAGGACTGCGCCCGGCTCATATAACGCGACAATCGATTCGAGGTCATGACGATTAAACGCGTCCTCGAAAGCTCGATGCAATTGTTCGGGCGACTCGGCCATGAGGAGATCCTCAGTTTGGCATATAAGGCGAAGAAAATTCCAGCAAGGAAAGACTCTCAACGAGCAAGAAGCTAGCGAGAGGTGAGTGGTGATTTTTTGTGTGTGCAAATCGTGGAAGCGAGTAAGGTGGCACGGGGGAATTCACGCGTGACGACGCAGGAACTTTTACTCGGGAATCTGGCGGCGGCAGCGCTGCTCGGTATCACGATCTACATTTCGCGGGCTACATTTCGGCGCGTGGCCGGCGCTGCTGCAGGTGGTATTGCGGCTGTGATTCTTAATGTGGGGCAGGACAAGTTTGCCCGGTCGGTTGGTTGGTGGCACTTCCCTTCTATGAGTACGCCCCAGGCAACGGTCTTGATGTACACGGCGGTTGCGCTCTGGTATGGGGCGGGAGTCGCGCTTATTGGGTGGAGGGCGACGCGGCGGTTTGGATGGCAGGGCCTCGTGACATTCATCGGAATCATGAGCGTCTATGGGCCGGCCCGGGACTATCTGGTGGCGCGATTCTCGGGGGCAATCGTCTTCGCGCCGGGCATCAGCCCCATAATTGCAGACGCAGCGTGCTGGGCGAGCGGCATGGCACTCGCGCAGGGAATGATGCGCTTGTTTGCAGGACCCGCGCGAAATGACCCGTTGGCTCGATAGCACAGGAAGATGCGGGACGGAGTAAAGCTTCAGAGGAAAATGGTGCCGGGCTGAAGCCCGCCGCTACAAAGGCAAATCCGAAACTGCCGAGAAGCGATGCGCTTTGTTGTGGCTGGTTGGAAGGCGGTTCAACTGTCGTGGCGGAAGAGGACAAACGAAGACCCCCACCCTTCGCGGAGCGAAGGATGGGGCACCCGCCAGCCTAAGTTCGGGCGGCGAAGTAGCGCTCGAGTTCGCGGCGCTTGAAACGATCTTTGAGGCGATCGTGAACCTGTTCGAGAGAGTGATAAAACTCGTCCACGCCCTTGATCTCGTTCGTCAATCTGCCGGCGTCCAGATCTGCGAGGACTTCGAGGCAGAGACTAGTGCCGCGACGAACGCGCTCGGCAACCAACAGCGAATGCGCTTCGCCATCGTCCCAACCATGCAGCTGACACTCGCGCAATTGCTGAACGACGGCGGAGGCCGTGCGCAGGTATTCCACGGCATCGCGGAATTCCTTCAGGTGGCGAAGATCTATGCCTTCGGAGCGGAGGGAATCTTCGAGCTTTTGCAGCTCGACGCTGGTTTTCCTGATCTGTAGGTTCACGCCCCAAAAGCTCTCACTGGGAACAATCAACTCGACAATAATGCCCTGCGAGACGCCTTCCCGGGAGTAAGGCGTGGCGAGGACACGAGCCTCAGCCATCTCTGCAGAAAGAAAGTTCGTGAGAGTCACTCTGCTGCCGATCTCGGGATAATTCGCCATTTCCAGCAGGCCGCCATGGGCGTTGACTTGCCGCGCAACGGCCTCCTCTTTGACGGCCAGGCCGTCAGGCCCGCGCCAACTCGCCTCAATGGGAACAGCCACGGGGAAGCGGTGACTCTTTCTGCGCTCAACCTTTGAGCCATCGGGACTCGTAGAACGTTTTTTCATGATCATAGGTTTACCTGTGACAACTGGCTTTCCAACCTTCTGCTGGTGTTTCTGTGGTCCCCAAGTTTCAAGAATGCGGCTTGCACTCCCCTGATTTTAGGGGGTTGCGGGAGAGAAGGCTACTGGTCGAATGGCCAGTATGAGGACACCGACGGTAGGCCTTCGGGCTGCGCTTCTCGCCCGGAGCATCGTCGTAGAGCCGCGCGCTTGCAATCGGCCGAGGTCCAGCTGGAAGTTGAAAGGCTGCACGTGGATGGGATAGAGTCGCAGCGCATGTGTTCGAGGTGAAACCAGCAGAGAGCGATGAAGATTGTGAAAATTGCGGGGATTGCGCTGGCGCTGATTGTGGCGGTAGCGGGAATATTCGCTTTTCGGGCATACCGGAGGTGCGACCAGGAAAAGCTGGCGCTCGATGATGCGGCGCGACAGAGCGCGGAGGTGCGCGCGTACGGCGGGAGCTACGTGCGGCTCCCCGCAGGAGTGACGCATTATGAGCTGGCTGGGCCGGCAGATGCTCCTACAGTGGTGCTGATACACGGGTTTTCGGTGCCCTATTACATCTGGGATCCCACGTTCAATGCGCTGGTGGCGGCGGGGTTTCGCGTGCTGCGATACGACCTATTCGGGCGGGGCTGGTCGGACCGACCCGACGCGCGGTACGACGCGGACTTTTTCGACGAGCAGCTAGTGCAATTGCTTGACGCGCTGGGGATACGCGGGCCCATCATCGTCGTCGGCGTTTCGATGGGCGGGCCCATTGCGGTGAATTATGCGGCGCGGCATCCGGAACGAGTTCGCAAGCTGGCGCTCTTTGACCCTGCCTACAGCACAGGGCGCATGACGCCGTGGTTTATGCGCATGCCGGTCGTGAGCGAGTACAATATGTGCACGCAGATTGCGCCGCTGCTGGCGGCTTCGCAGCGCGAGGATTTTATCCATCCCGAGCGGTATCCAGATTATCTTGCGAATTACCTGCCGCAGATGCGCTACAGGGGTTTCCGGCACGCGCTGCTGTCTTCCCTACGCGGATTTCTCTCTGAGGACAACAGCGCGGCTTTCGCAGAGGTTGGCAGGAGCGGCAAGCCGGTGCTGCTCGTGTGGGGCCGCGCGGATCAGGATGTGCCCTTCGCGATAAGCGACGAGGTTCGAAAAGCAATTCCGCAGGCTGAATTCCTCCCCGTGGACGATGCCGCGCACGTGCCGTTCTACGAGCATCCGGAAATCGTCAACCCCGTGTTGATCGAATTTCTGCGGCGCTAGGGTCTCAGAATCCCGCGAGTGCTTCATCGATCTCCTTCAGGTGGAAGATTCTGCAAAAGTAGAGGCCCGGGGCCATGCAAGCCCCGGGCCGGACCACAACCACTTCTGGAGGGAACTACAACCCCGTTTAGGCTGCTTTCTTCAGCAGCGGCTTAATCTCAATCCGACGCGGCAGAGCAGCTGCGGCCATCGGCGCGTTGAGCATGAGCATGCCGTTGTTGAATTCCGCATACAGCTTTTCGAGGTCCACGCCCTCGGGCAGGGTGATGACCCGCTCGAAGGTGCCGTATGCGAATTCGTGATGCATGTAATTCAGTTCTTTCTTGGTTTCAAAGAACTTCCTCTCGCCGGTAATCGTGAGCATGTCGCCGTGCAATTCGATCTTCACGTCCTTGGGCTCCACTCCCGGAATGGCAATCCGCAGGAAGAACTTCTTCGTTTCCGGATCAATCCAGCTCTCCGCTGTGGGCACAAACCCGGTCGTAAGCAGCTTGGGCTCATTGGCCACTGGCCAACCAAGCGTCAAATGATTGAAAATCTCGTCGAAATCGCGACGAAAATCAAACAGGTCCCGAAAGAATGTCTGTGGTTCGGTGATATTAAACATTGTTTTCTCCTTGGCGGGCTCCCGCGGCGTCCCGCGCTCGCGGCCTGAGCCCACAATTCAATTTGCGATTGGAACCTACTGCGGCTGGAAAGCGAAGTCTATGACGAGGGTCACGATTGCACGTGATGGGAGTCACAGTCAGATAGAGCGTCCGCTTGGTGTTTCGCAGAGAGCGCCAGTTTGGCTTAGCGTTGCTGAGGCTGTTCTCTTGCCCAAAAGTCGGCGGAGTTCATGACGGGAACGATTTCGAAGTCCATCAGGTCGTCCCAGCGCCTCATCCATGGTTTTAGCGAGTCAAGGTGCGTCGCTTCCATGAGCTGAAAACATCGCGAACCTACGGTATCCACCCAACTCCCGTGGTAGGAGACGCCTTCAGGCAACATGCGGCCCTGCTGGCGGAAACGTTCACCGATTGCGCCGAGGACGCCGAGTTTGAAGCGTTCGATGACCATGAAGAGCATGGAAGGGAGTGTACCCCACCCTGGCATCGCGTCACACTCACCCACGAGCCGAGTGAAAAGTGGCGGGAGGCTCGGCGTTCATTCGAGCCAGTAAGGAGGAATTAACAAACGAAAATCCCCACGCTTCGCCCCGCAGAATCATCCGGAGCGCAAACATCGCGCTGCGCGAAGGATGGACCGCCCGCCTATCGCTTGTTAATTGTTGAATCTGAAAGCAGCTTTCACGCTGGGAAGGAAGACCCAGACGAGGGTGAGTGTCCCAACTACAGCGAAAATGACATCACCTATGACTAATTCTCTAGGCAACTGCAAATGAAGCAGGAACATGAAAATCAGACCTGACAAGAAACAGCCGCACATTGCAATTGCAAGATATCTTCCCCACGAGCGAAGGTTGTAAATGGCCGCAGCGACTAAACCGTTCAAGGCCCCTCCCACAAGCAACATAGTGTTCACTGCCACGGTGGCCGAGAAACTTAGTTTGATCGGGGCCACAAGCTTTCCCGTAAGGTAGCCCGTTGCACCCAGCACCCAGAATACGCCTATCAAGCCAAAGCAGCCCGCGACGACGGAGCGCCCGATGCTGACCACCGCCGGAAGCGTGCTTCCTGTCCGGGGGGGGCTCAGTTTGTGCCATCCAGAGGTTCCTTGAACGGCTCTAATGCTCGCCCATACTTGAATCAGTAAGTACCAGCAACAAAGTCTTCGCTGCGTGGCCATCTCTGCGAGGGTCAGAATCACGTTTAAGGCTGTGAAGGCTAACGCTATCCATGCCACAACACGGCTCTTTAGAGTCGAAAGGAGGCCTGCAAAAACCCCATATAAAACTGCTGCGCAGGTTTCACTAAACAAATAAAGAGGGTCTAGCAACCCCAGAGCCAAATGGATAGCAGCAAGCGAATAGAAGCCAGCTGACGCCCAATGTGTGGCGCGCAGGGCGTCTCGCTGCGTCTCAATTCTTTTGAATATGGTTGACATCCGATTAGGAGGTAACGGACTGTCAGACGGGCTAGTCCCGCTAACAGTTGACTTGAGCGGGCGATGCAAGAGGAAGTTCAAAGTCACACACGTCGCGGCTCCGACGATGAGTCCCGCTGTGATGGAGCCTACTGTATTGCCAAATGGTTCGCCCGCTGCCACCCCTGCGGCATAGCCCACCACGAACGTCACTCCCCAGGCTCCTGTGTTTACTGGTATCCACCAGGCAGAACGCGAGAAATGACGACGCAGTTGCAACCATTGCATGACGCCAATAAAGGTTCCGAACCAAGCCCCGAGGCTCAGGCCCACAAGATCCCATCTAGCCTTTACGGCCTCCGATACGCCCGATCTACTCAAGAGAGTTGTCGTGAGCGTGCTCCCAACAAGACCGAGAGTTGCGCCCAAGGTTCCCCCAAGGGTACTCGCCAACACCCACCAGCCAGCCCCAGGAATTCTCGACCGAAGAATTAGCCATTGCGCCAACCCTAGGCTCGCTCCAGTCAGAGCCCACTGGAGTGTGTCGCCACCAATCGCCCTCCCGACGATCCCGCCGAGAATGAGGCCGACCGTGGTTGCCAGCAACCAGCGGAGCGAGAATCCCCAGTCGAAAGATCTCAGCTGATTTTCGCTCCCGGTCACTGAGGGTTCACCTCTGGAGGGCTTCCCCCTGCTAAGGTCGTAGATGCACAAGTAACGGTTATCTTCTACACTATTCTCAGCGAGTTTCAAGCTGGAAATCTGAGCTCGGGTTATCTTTGCTGTGTGCGTTGCGGCCCGGATCTGTTCCGGCGTGCGAGCCTCAGCCTGTTGTCCCCGGGTCGCGCTGTTATTTCGCAGAGACGAGTTTTTCGAAGGAAGATTCGTCGAGTATAGCGACGCCGAGAGATTTTGCTTTGTCATATTTGGAACCCGGGTCAGCGCCGACGACGACGTAGTCGGTCTTCTTGCTGACAGAGGAACCGGGCTTGCCACCGTGGGAAGCAACGAGGGCTTCAGCTTCTTCGCGGGAGCGGCGGGTAAGAGTGCCGGTGAAGACGAATGTCTTACCGGCAAATTTCGAACTCTTGGGAGCCTTGCGCTCCTCCTTCATCAGGAGGCCGACCTTGCGGAGATTTTCGATGAGTTTGCGATTGGCATGCTCGGAGAAGAATTCGGCGATGCTGGCGGCGACCTTCGGTCCGATTTCGTTCACCTCACATAATTCTTCTTCAGAAGCTTTGGCAACGGCATCGAGCGAGCCGAAATGCCCGGCGATGAGCTGGCCAGTGCGCTCGCCGACAAAGCGGATTCCCAAGGCGTAGATGAGGCGGGCGAGGCCGCGTTTCTTGCTTTCCTCGATTTGCTCCAAGAGGTTCTGCGCGGATTTTTCGGCCATGCGCTCGAGGCCGGCGATTGTTTTCAAGTCGAGGTGGTAAAGGTCGGAGACGTGTTCGACGATTTTGTTGTCCACGAGCTGATCCACCAGTTTGTCGCCCAAGCCGTTGATATCCATGGCGTGACGGCTGGCGAAATGGAGAAGCGATTCCTTGAGCTTCGCGGGACAATTGGCGTTGATACAGCGGTAAGCGACTTCATCTGGCGATTTGTGGATACGACGATGGCAGACCGGGCAGACCTCCGGCATTTTGAAGGGACTGCGATGCGTGCCCTGTTTGACCACTTTTACGACGTGAGGGATGACTTCGCCGGCGCGCTCGATGACGACGGTGTCGCCAATTTCAAGGCCGAGGCGCGCGATTTCATCCATGTTGTGGAGCGTCGAACGGCTGACAGTGACGCCGCCGATGTTCACAGGCTCGAGATAGGCGACGGGCGTGAGAGCGCCGGTGCGCCCGACTTGCACGCGGATGTCCTGAACAACAGTCGTTTCCTGTCGCGCGGGATATTTATAGGCAATGGCCCAGCGCGGTGCTTTAGCAGTAGAACCTAGCTCGTTCTGGATTGAAATCTCGTCCACTTTGACAACCACGCCGTCAATTTCGTAAGGGAGTTTTTCTCGGCGGGCTTCGATGCGGTCAATATATTTTTCGACTTCCGCGATGCCGTGGCAGCGCGCGAATTCGCCCGAAACACGGAAGTGAAGTTTTTGCAGTGCCTCGAGGATCTCGCTGTGACGCTTCAGGGGCACGCGGCCATCAGCGAGAAGATAGTAAGCGTAGAAATCGAGGCTGCGCGAAGCGGTGATGCCAGAGTCGAGCACGCGCACGGAGCCGGCCGCGGCATTGCGGGGATTGGCGAAAATCTTGCCTCCGGCGGCTTCCTGCTGCTCGTTGAGTCTTTCGAAAGCCTTGCGCGACATGATGGCTTCGCCGCGAACTTCGAAATTGCGCGGCAGGCCGAGCTTTTTAAGGGCGGCTTCATCCACGCGGAGGGGAATGGAGCGGATGGTCTTGACGTTGAGGGTGACGTCTTCGCCGGTCGAGCCATCGCCGCGGGTGATTCCGCGGGCAAGAATGGCGTCTTCGTAGGTAAGCGCGAGGCTGAGGCCGTCGAATTTGTGCTCGGCAACGTAGTCCACGCGCTCGCGGCCGGAGAGTTCGCGGACGCGACGATCGAATTCGGCAAGCTCGTCGAATGAGAAGGCGTTGTCGAGGCTCATCATCGGCGAGGCGTGGCGATGGGTCTCAAATCCCTCGCGCGGACGACCCCCGACGCGTTGAGTAGGGGAATCTGGAGTCACCAGAGAGGGATTTTCAGATTCGATTTTTTTCAAATCGTTCATCAAGCGGTCGAACTGCGCGTCGGAGATCTGTGGATTGTCCAGGACGTGATAGAGATATTCATGGCGACGAATTACTTCACGCAGCTTTTCCGCTCTTTTGGCAAGGGCCGTGCTTACCTTCATGCGCGCCT
>JBOGNO010000008.1:0-190429 GCA_050747245.1 Candidatus Acidiferrales bacterium | reverse complement strand
TCATCGTGGCCGGGGCTTCGGTGGATAGCGGAGGAATGACCTTTGCACCGGGCACGGGATTTACGCTGCGCGATGCCGCCATCGCCGCCACCAGCGGGGATGAGGATGAGTCCATTACCACCACCGGTTCGGTGGTGCCGGCGATGTCCTGGGGACCCAGTGCGCAACACTGGGTGATGGCTGCGGCCTCGTTCCTGCCTTCCGGGACCGGCGGAGGCACAGGATCAACGGTGAGCGTCTTGACTTACCACAACGACCTAGCGCGCACAGGTCAGAATCTGAACGAAACCAACCTGACCCCAGCCAATGTGAACACGGCCACATTCGGGAAGAAGTTCACAGACCCGGTGGATGGGTTCATTTACGCGCAGCCACTCTATATGCCCAATTTGGCCGTTTCGGGAAAAGGCACGCATAATGCTGTGTTCGTCGCAACTGAGAATGACACAGTGTATGCGTTCGACGCCGATGCCTCTGGCTCGCCGCTGTGGCAAACAAGTCTCCTGCTGCCCGGAGAGCAGCCGCTAGCAATAACGGACTACGACTCGACGGGTGGATGCACAGACTTGATTACCACCACCGGCGTCACTGGTACGCCAGTCATCGATCCTTCGACGAACACACTGTATGTCATAGCTAACTCCAAGACGTCTTCCAGCGGCCCATTCCATCAGCGTCTGCATGCAATTGACATTACTACCGGACTGGAAAAAGCCGGAAGCCCCGTAGAAGTGCAGGCGACAGTAAGCGGAACTGGAGATGGCGGGAGCACAGTTACCTTCAGCCCCCTCATGCAGCTCCAAAGGCCCGGATTGGCCCTTGCGAACGGTGTGGTCTATTTCGGATTCGGTTCGCACTGCGACATTCAGACGTATCACGGGTGGTTGTTTGCTTACAGCGCTTCTTCACTGAATCAACTCGCGGTCTACGTCACGACTGCAAACGGTGCTGAAGGTGCCATCTGGCAGGCGGGAGGAGCGCCGTCCATCGATTCCGCGAACAACATATTTGTTGCGATAGGCAATGGGACGTTTGACGCGAATACGAACGGAGTTGATTATGGAGATTCATACCTCAAGCTAGCTCTCAGCGGATCAACCGTGACAGTCCAAGACTTCTTTACTCCTTTCAACCAGGCACAACTCTTTAGCGCCGACCTAGATCTAGGCAGTTCGGCACCTGTTCTGCTCCCTGATTCGGCCGGTAGCGCAGCGCACCCACACCTGATGATAGGAGCTGGCAAGGGCGGGACGATCTATTTGGTGGACCGCGACAACATGGGGAAGTTCAACTCTTCAACCAACAATGTTGTGCAGTTCATCGACAACGCGATTGGAAATAGCTCAAGCGGAGAGAACTTTAGCACCGCCGCATACTGGAACGGATTCGTCTATTACGGAGGCGTTTCGGACAAACTCAAGGCTTTCGCGATCACAAACGGTGCTCTCTCCACTTCACCAACGTCACAGGCTACGACTGTCTTCGGCTTCCCAGGGTCCACCCCTGCAATTTCTGCAAATGGCACAAGCAACGGAATTGTTTGGGCCTTACAGCTGGATCATTTCACGGGCGGCCCGGCGATTCTACACGCTTACGACGCGACCAACCTCAGCACTGAGCTGTATAACAGCACCCAGGCCGCCAATTCCCGGGATCAGGCGGACCCCGCGGTCAAGTTCACCGTTCCGACGATCGCAAATGGAAAGGTCTACTTCGGAACCAGAGATCATTTGGATGTCTACGGCTCACTGCCTTAATTGAGGGTAATCTGAAACATCGACTGCGCTGCGTCAACGTTCTCCGAATTCGCACATCCGCACCGCGCCCTTCCCCGGCGAGAACGCCCTCCCCTTCGGAAGAATTTACGGGCTTGGGACTTGTGCGCTGGCCTGATTCGAAAACCCGCTCTCATTTCCACTTGAATCGACAGCGGTGACAACCCAGAAGTAGGTCTGCCCCGCAACAACCGCGGTATCCAAGTACGTAAGGGCATTTACGGGAGAGGACGTAAGCTTCGTGTACTGACCGCCGGAATTCGTTCCGCGATAAACGTTGTACCCAACGATGTTGGATGAAGTGCTCGCTACCCAAGTCAACGTCGCCTGGTGCTGCACACCGGTCCCCGAGAGAGAGACGGAGATAGGCGACCCTTGGGCATTGCTGGTAATTGTGATAGCGCCCTGAACGGCTCCCGTGACACTGGGTGCAAACGTTGCCGTCAGCTTCGCGTTCTGGTTCGGCGTTAGGGTCACCGGAGGGGTGATGCCTGAATCGGTGAATCCACTGCCCGAGACGGCGATTTGGGATATGTTGATGTTCGAGTTGCCCTGATTTGTCAGCGTGACAGTTTGATTACTGGAACCACCGATACCGACGTTGCTAAATTGTAAGCTCGAAGGGCTCACGTTCAAAATGAAGGATGCGGCGACGGAGGTGCCTGTGATACCAACCGTTGTCGGCGAGTTTTGATCATTGCTCGTGATGGTGATGCTTCCGGGGAAGCTGCCTACTGTAGTAGGCGCAAATTGCAGATTGAAATTCTGCGTTGCTCCGGCGTTCAGGTTGAGCGGCAAATTGAGCCCGCTCATGGAGTAGCCGGTCCCGGTGAGGGCCGCACCTGTCACGGTCAGAGTCCCACTGCCGGAGTTTTGTAGCTGAATGGTTTGTGAGGAAGTCGAGTTCACGACGACGTTGGTGAATGTCGCGTTCGGTGGCGTCACCTTCAGTTGCGGCTTAGGAGCAGCCACCCCTGTTCCGGAGAGATTCAGTGTGGTCGGTGAATGTGGATCATTGCTCGTAAGTACGATCGTTCCTGAGAAATTCGTTGCAGAAGTGGGAGCAAATGTGGCGGTGAAGGTGGTGTTCGAGCCAGCGTTGATCGGGAGCGGAGTATTCAAGCCGCTCATGCTGAATCCCGTGCCGGAGAGGGTCGCAGCTTGAATATTCAGCGTGGCATTACCTGTGTTTTTGAGTGTCACGGTCTGAGAGCTCGTTTGCCCCACCGTCACAGAATTGAAGTTCACCGGGGAAGGCGAAATAGATAACTGAGGTGTCGGTGCAGCTACCCCGGTTCCTGATAAGTCCAAAGAAAACGGCGAATGAGGATCATTGCTCGTGATCGTAATCTTGCCCGAGAAATTACCCGTCGATGCCGGGGCAAACTTGACTGAGAAACTGACGCTTGAATTGGCATTAATTGAGACTGGAGTATTAAGGCCGCTCATGCTAAATCCCGTGCCGGAGATGGACGCTCCTTGAATATTCAGCGTGGCATTACCAGTGTTGCTCAACTTGACGTTTTGTGAACTTGAACTCCCAACGGTCACATTGTTGAAGGCCACAGGTGAGGGAGAGACCACGAGATTTGGTGCCGCAGCCGGTACTCCCGAACCGCTCAGGCCCGTCAGTGTCGGAGAATTCGGGTCATCGCTGACTATGCTAATCTGTCCTGTAAAATTTCCCGCCGAAGGTGGAGCAAATTTTGCGATCAAGCTGCTCGTCGAACCGGCAGCAATCGCGAGGGGCGTCTTAATCCCACTTATACTGAAGGCAGATCCCGTAGAACTGACTTGAGAGATATTTAGAGTGGCCGAGCCCGTGTTGCTCAGAGTTACCGTCATTGAACTCGAAGAGCCAACACTGACACTGTTGAAATCGACAGGCGAAGGGGAAACAACCAACTTGGGTGCAGCATTTGATACTCCGGCGCCAGAAGTGGAAATGGACATAGAGGGGTCACTGGCATTGCTCACCAGTGTGATGGTGCCGGTATCCGACCCAACGGCTGTGGGTTTGTACTGGACTTGAAATGAGATGCTTCCATTTGATGCAAGGACGAAGGGCGTAGTGATCCCGCTCACACTGAAGTTCTTTCCCGTCACAGTTACCATCTTAATTGTGACGTTGGTGCTTCCGGTGTTATTCAGTGTGACCCCCAGCGTGGCCACGTGCCCGATTGTCTGCTTGCCGAAGTTGAGGCTATTCGGGTTACTCTTTAGGAAGCCGAGTGAACTCTGCGACGCGGTGAGTGCACATCCGGAAAGTCCTGCCAGACCGAACAATAGAAGAAGGATATTCGTGGTACGCGAAACGCGGCGCGATTTGTTCTGCATACTTTCCTTTCAAACGATTGCAAAGCTATAAACAGGTTGCAGACTTTTTTCGCATTCTCAGTGTGCGACTCGAATCGGTGGTGGAACTACTGGCGGGGAGTCTAGTTTTTTGACAGTGCGCCGACCTGTACCATAGAACACAGGCAGGCCATCAAATTGCCCACAACGCACTCGAATGAAGAAGGTTGCGACAAAAAAACCACATCTCTAGCTAAACTACTGGCGATGGCTTTACCTGCATCTACAGGAACAACAGAGTGAAAGCTCGTCTGAGCTGCCCATATTGTTCCGGTTCCATCGATCATATTGGGAAATCGTACGCTTGCCATCCCTGCAAGCGCGAGTTTCCCGTGGTTGAGGACATCCCATGCTTTGCGGGCCCGAATATAAAGGTGGAGGGAAAGACCGAACTGCCAGGCCTGTCGGGGACACACGAAGAGGAGAGTCAAATATCTTGGCAAGAGGCGTTGATAAAGAAAGCAGCTCGCTCCGAGTCCGCTCTGGAATTTCTCGAAAATGCTGTGAGCCCTTGCGCTGCAAGCCCATGGGTTTTAGCGCGGCTTGAACGAAGATGCGATGCTCTGGATCTCGGGTGCGGATGGGGGGGGACGGCATTCGCTTTAGCGCGGGTGTTCGCTTCAGTGGTGTGCTGTGACGCGAACCTTGAAAAGTTAAAATTGGCGCGATTGCGTGCACAGCAGGAAAGCACAAGAAATATTTCATTCGTCTTGGCGGGAAACACCCCGCTGCTCCCATTCGAAAAACAACAATTTGATCTGATACTGCTTCGCATCGACCAAAGCGGCCCCTCAAGAGTTCAAGATTTGCTGGCTCTGTCAATGACCCTGCTAACGCCAGGTGGTCAGGTTGTTTTCTTTGTGCCGAATCGTTGGAACTCATGGCGCCAGAGGATCACAGGCAGACACAAGGCCAGCGTCTCGGGCAATCGGGCTCATTCCACCTCGCTCCGGGGTCATCGTTCACAATTGGCCGCTGCTGGATTTCGAGAAACGAGGCATTTGCTTGCATTTCCCAGCCAACATTCCTTGCGAGCACTGATTGATCCCAGGATCCACCGCTCGGCATTAGGATATTTCGAGGAACTGGAGCCCGCGCGCTCGGGTTCCTTCCGCTTGCGTTCAAAGGCAATTTTGTCTTCGATTCTCGCGCCAGATTTTTGTTGGATCGCAGGCCGTGAGAAAGAACAGAAATCGTTTCTCGAGCGGCTGGGCGCTCACGTCCTCTGCTCTGTGGCGCCAGGGGCAGTACCAGAAATCGTCTGCCGAAGATTCCGCGTGACTCGGCGCGAGGTCGTTACTTGCGAATTGCAGCTCGACCATGCAAGGGCAAACGTTATTGCAAAAATCCCGCTCAGCCATGAAGGTGAAGTTCGTGCCAGCCAGGAACACACCATTCTGAGTTCAGTTTTCGCACGGCTGGACGCTCCAAAGAAATGGACCGAAATTCCCCAGCCGTTGTTAGCAGGAGAATTTGAAGGGACTCCGTTTTTTGTGCAACAGGCAAAGCAAGGTTTCCCGGGCCTAGGTTTCTTGGGCCGAAGCAAAGGTGCGGTCAACTGGCGAGAAAAGGCTCTTGAGTTCCTCCTCCGAATGCACGGAATTACTGTGACACGACGTAGTCTGGACGAAAAAGTGTGGGCCGAAAAAGTGTTGCCTCACTTGACCCCCGGCTTACTCGCAACGCAGGAGCACGCAAACATCTCCGCTGAGAAGATCGAAGACTGCTTAAAGGCAAATCTATTAGGCCTGGTTCTTCCTTTCATTTTTCGTCATGGCGACTATTGGCCCGGCAACTTGCTGTTCGATCGCGCTGGCGCTCGTATCACTGGGGTAATTGATTGGGACCGTGCACAGCCGGATTCCCTTCCGCTGCTTGACTTGCTGGACGCACTGATATCCGGGCGTGCCGAAGAAGAGGCAACTTCAACGCCGAAATTGTTTGACCGCCTTATTCACGAAGGAATGTCGCGCGATGATCTTAAACTGATCGAGATGTATCAGACTGAAATGGACTTCTCTCTCTCCGCGAAACAGCTTCAAATGTTTCTGCTCATGGATTGGCTCATCCGCGTTTCAATGAGAGTGTCACCGCAGTACGCGGCTTGGTGGGGAGAATATGATTGGGTTCGATCGAACGTTCCTGCATCAGAAGCGAGAATCAGAGAGGCGTGCGGTTTCTGATTCATGTCTGCAAGATTGACTGCATTTCAAGCTCGCACTCCCAGATGTCGTTGAAATGGTTGCGGCGGCGGAGGTGCGATACCGGCCCGCCTTTCGCCGGGAGATTCTCTCCGCCATACGCAGAGCAGACAAACGGATACGTCGCGCACGCGAGTTGCACGGCGGCGGGCGACATATTTTTCGGAAAACCCCACGGAAAGGAAAAGAAATCCACGGGCTGGCCGAGTCTTTCCTCAAGTTCCTTTTTTGAACCCACAATTTCGCGCTCAAGCGCGGCTGCGTCCATCGAGCCACAATCAAAATGGCTCCGTGTGTGGCTTCCGATCTGGTAGCCGCCGTCCCGAAGCTTTGTCACCTGCTCCCAGGTCAGCGGTAGAAAACCCGGCTCCATCCGCTTCAAATCGTGTGCAAACGGTTTTTGGTTCAGCATATAGTCGGTAGATACAAAGAGCGTCACTGGGATTCCCGTTTGCTCGCTAACGGCACGAAGATTGATAAAGTTTTCCTGGTAGCCATCATCAAAAGTTAAGACAACCGTCGGCGCGCGGAGCTTTCCTTTTCGCAGCGCTGTCGTGGCCTCCTCCAGAGTGGCCAGACGGTAGTGGCGCTTCAGAAATTCAGCCTGGTGATAAAAGACCTCTGTGGGAATTCCCAGAAAATGTGGGCGATCACTCACGAGGTGGTGATACAAAATGATGACAGGCGCTCGCCCGCGCAGGCGCCTCCACCAATTGCGCGCGATAACCCGTGGAAGGTAGATGGCTGATTTGAGGAAAAGCTTCCAGCCCGGCCAGCCACGCAGCGAGTGGAAAAATAGCTCTGTGAAGAAATCTCTCTTTTCGCGATTCTCCAGCCCCGCCGGCGCGAGATCGGCGATCCCATTTGAAACAGAAGTTTCGCTTATATTTCCCTGGCAGTATCGGCCTACTGCTTGCGCGAGCAAATCGTTTCCCACGACGCGGGTCTTCAAGAACATGCTGATGGGCGTATCATAAGGATCGAGCCGGAGCGCCGTGGTTAAGATCGCAGGACCGTCCGGAGCAATCTCCGGCCTGCGAACTGAAATCGAGATGTCTGCCCTTCCCCCTGAACTTTCCGCGATGCCCGGTTGTTGGTAAGGCCCGCAGTCACGGACGCCGCCCAAATCGAGCACAATTGAACCCGTGCGCGGAACTCCAAAAATCTCGGAGTCCGGCGTGTGCGTGCCGTACACGATACCGATATCCGCTTCCAGATCGGAAGCGAACTTCCGTGCATTTGTCGAATTCAAATTCTTGACTGCCTCGTACGAGCAGTGCTTGGCTGCGCAAAATCGAGAGAGATCTTTGAAAGTATATTTGCTCGGGCCGTTCGGGTTCCTCGGACAGGCATGAATTATGCGCAAAGCCGAGCTGCCGAGAGACCGCAGAGTTCGAGTCAGAAAGGATATCTCACTTCCTTGGATGGGTTCTCTCTCGGGAAGTTCAAACAGAATCCCGGCGACGCTAGCTTGAGGAACCTCGCGCTCAATCTGAAGTACCAGCCGAGTCACTGCCCACGGAGAATGACTAGTGAAAAGAACAATCTTCATAGTTCAGCGGCAATCCATCTGACCGAGCGTTTTGAGACTGCGGATATTTTCCGTCTACTCGCGTCCCACAGTTTTGTCGAACACATCTGAAGTATTTCACGAAACCTCATATCCGAAACGCATCCAAAATAGTCGTGTCTGCTGTGTCCAGTACTTTTCGCCACGTCCTTTCGTCCGCTTTCTTCAACAGGTCTAGAATGGGGTCCTCCCCCGGAACCCATGCCAAGGTTGCTTGTGAGCAAAGCGAGCAATGACTTCCATCCGGATGAATCAGATTGCGCACAATTTCAAGAAAGCCTGCCTGGTAAGGCAGGTGCGAAATTCGAACCCCCAGCGCCTCCGCCTCTTTGCGGCACGAGATTTGCGCAGGACCGTAGCTTCGCCCGGCCACACGGAACATGGGCAGGTCGGGAGTTGAATCACCGATAGCCACGGCGTTGCTCGGCGAAACATTCAGCCACGAGAACATAGCCTGCAATCCTGTCCCTTTGTCGATTCCCGCGACCAGCACGGCGGTGTCGCTATTCGATTGGTGGAATCTCAGGCGGTTACAGTTTAAGCGATCGAGAAGCTCCTCGATCAAAGAGGCTGGGATGGAAGTTGTGCGGGTTCCTTCGATCCGATATGCCTGGATCGAGTAATCATAGTTTGGATTCATATAAATTCCAGGCATTGACTCAAGCGCGTTCCGAACCTTTTGAAGCTGCTCCATGGCTTCCTGATCCACCATGACCTTCGTATGCTGTCCAGTGGCATCCCATAACACGCCGCCATATTCCGCAATTCCTCCGCTGAAGCTGTAACTGCGGCAGTATTCCTGCACTTCACGGAACGAACGTGCCGTATTCAAAAGGATGGACCAGCCATGTGTGTGCAGCAGGGAGACACCTTGAATCCCCGCGGCTGTAGTGGAAGGGAAACCAAACAGGAACGAATCCAGGACGCCATCCAGATCCAATACAGCAACGGGCGATTGGCGCGCGGTGTGCGTCGAGCGCCGGCATAGAGAACCCAAGAATCGGGTCGTGTGCCAGGTAAGAAAATCCCGTGCGGCCACTAGCCGGCGATGACACTGCTGGTAATTACGCTCCATGCGAGTGTCATTCAACTCTTCATAGGCAATCTGCATCTCCAGGGTCCCGGCAATAAGTTTGTAGCGCATCAGTCGCTTCTCCGCCGATGCGTCTCCGGTGGCGCGCTGGTACGTCTCGAGTAAATCCTTTTCTTCTCTTGGTGTCAGGTTCCAGCGCAGACTGGCGGAAGCCAGGTCGTAAGCAGGATCGGTCAGATTCGGCGAAATTTGCCCCAAGCTGTTGTGCACGTAATCTCTTGTATACATCCGGCCTCGATTCGCAACCCAATTCTCCGGGCTTACCTGACCGTCGATGAGCGTGGGAGGAAATGAGCCGTGACGCGCGATCTCTCTCCGAAGCCGTGGCTGCTTCAGAGCGGAGAGAACTCCGTGGCCGTATACTCCGCGCAACGCGAAGGCCACAACATTCAAGGCTCCATCCACTGGTCTGGCGTCGGGCGTGCATTCAAAGGCCTCGTCCAGTTTCAGTGTTTGGACCCGCTTCGCTGCGTACTGACCCAGCGTTTGGACGAGAACCTTTCGATCGATTTCCGTAACAGCGTTCTGGGAAGTTTTTGGAATCCACTCGGAAAAGAGTAGGCCCTGGCGCAAGCCGATCACTGGCATGACATATTCGGCCAAGCGCTCTGCAGCTATAAAAGCTCCGTAGGAAAACCAGCCGTCGCCAACGCTTTCGGCTAAGACGTAGCGCGTCTCCACCTCTCCTCGTACCGTCTCTAGCTCCAGCTCGTAGATTTCCTTAAACCGGATGTGGCCTCGCTCGGGGGTCTCCGCTTTGAATCGGGCGGCCATTTCCTCAAAGCGGGGGCTTGAGGTCAGTGTGACTTTTCCGTATCCACTCGCATAAAAATACTCTTTCAAGCGCAGCAGGGCGCTTGCTGGGTGCAGCAGCTGGGTCTTGTGCCATTTCTCCGCTTCAAGAAGGAGCACAGTGATTTCGGGGGATAAATTGACGTCTCCACTCCTATTCCATCTACCGTGACGACGTCTGGGGTGGTTTGGCAACAAGACAACGATGTTCTTGGCGGCATTCCCGGCTTTGCAAAGCAGGTTCACGGCATTTGCGACAGTTCCGCCGGAGGCTGCCGGCTCATCAACAATGATTGCAATACCGCCTTCCGCGGCGCAACGACGCATCTCTTCTTTTTCCCAAGACGTGGTCCCCCGCTTGGGGCGCAGTGTTGCCGATCTGACATTGCGGAATCCCTCGACGCGCAGAGAGGCACTGAGCGCCGGGGCCATGTAAGAACCCGCGGTCCTCAGTCCCAGTACAAGAATTGGTCGCTCGCGGTGCGGAAAGGCATCCGCGAACAGCTTGGCCAGTGAAATCGTGTCACGCAGGGCAAGGCTTTGTGAGTGGTAGGCGGCAGGTGATCGTGTTCGATCTTTCAGCAGCTCTCGAGGAGCAGCCGAGAGAAGCGCGCTGCATAAGTTTCTCAGCTGACCATCAGCCGTGCCATTTGCTCCGTCGCCACAAAATGCGCTTTGACAGAACTCTATCACCGACGAATCCCATTTCTCGCGCCATGCTTGCAAGCGCGCGAGCTTAGTTGAACGAACGACACTGAAACACTGTTGAATGCTGTTCGCAAATGCTTCCAACGGCTTTAGCCAGCCTACCTTCTTGATGGCCTTGGTAAAACCATATCGCGGCCCAAGCAGCCAGTCGTCAACTGCACAGGTGATCCCCGAAGCGAGAAGTACCACGTTCGCAGCATATTCCTCTCGCTGCCAGCCCATAGGAGAAGCAGCGAAAAGAGCGAGTTCCTCTTCTAGGTGCTCTGCTGCCTCCGCCACTCGTGGGTAAAGATTCAAGGCCCAGCTGTGGGCGTCGTAGAATTCGCGTTCCGAAAGCAAGGGAATCGCTGGCAGCACAGCGGGCTTTTCAGGGCAGCTATCTGTAATACCATCCATTATGTCAGTGCTCGAAGTTTCAGTCGGAAAGTCCGGGACAGAGAAGTTTAAGCTCGTACTAAGCCATTCCGGCTTCGCCAGTTAAACCCTAATCTCCATGAGAATCTAAAGCAAGTAGTCTTCCAGTTCCGCGCCGAACCATGGCCCCGCTAAGTCATTCATGCTGCTCGCTTTGGGAGCACTCAATGCGCCTGAATTCTTGGCCCCTTGACCGCACCTTATGAGACAAACTTCTCATCCCCTCATCTCGCTGATTCCAATCACTTTAAGCATGATACCAAAACCGGCTTGTTTTTCATCCTCTCTCTTTCACTTGATTTCCAAAGAGTTAGTAGCTAGTGACTGTTGTAGCTCTCGGAACAGAATGTGTAAGATTTTTCCCATTCCCCTAAATCGCCCACTAAAATGTTTGTAAGTGACTGCAACTACAGAGTCAATTCGTGTCTGCTGGAGTGACGATGGAATCAGGCGTGCTTATTATGCATCGGGAAACTATGATTTCTCCCCACCGATACCGGGTGACTCTAGAAACTTCTAGCATTTCCTTTTTCCTGTTGTAAAAGGGAAGAGGGGTTTTGGCTCGATCAGGTAACGAAGCGCGCAGAATTTTGGCGCTGCATTTGGAATGTTATCCGGAAAATTGCACACCGGATGAGTTATCGAGCCGCATCTGCATTTCACGCTTTGTGAGAGCAAAGGATTTCATGTCGATGACTGCTTCTGCTCCTCCGATTCGCAACATATTGACTGTAGACGTCGAAGACTACTTTCAGGTCGAGGCGTTCGCAAATACGGTGCCTCGGTCCTCCTGGGATTTCTGGCCCTCGCGTGTAGTCGAGAATACCCGTGTGATTCTTGATTTGTTCGACCGACACGACGTCAAAGCCACATTTTTCTTTCTCGGCTGGGTTGCCAAGAAATTTCCGAAATTAGTTGACGAAGTGCGGATTCGAGGACATGAGCCAGCCTGTCACAGTTTCTGGCACCGGCCCGTTTACAGCCTGACGCCTAATGAATTTCGAGAAGACACGCGGCTGGCCAAGGAAGTTATCGAGCAGGCCTGCGGCACCCAGGTGCTTGGCTACCGGGCGCCCTCTTGGACGATCACGAACGAAAGCATGTGGGCTTTGGATGTCCTGGCCGAAGAGGGATTCGTCTACGATTCCAGCATCTACCCGATCCACCATGATATCTGTGGAGTGCCGGGAGCTCACAGATTTCCGTACACACTTACTACTGGCAAGGGTCACAGCTTGCGTGAATTCCCGCCCTCCACTGCGCGGTTCGGCCGGTTTACGCTGCCGGTGGCCGGTGGCGGATATCTGCGAATTCTTCCGTTTCGAATGAATGAGTGGGCCTTCCGGCAGATAACGGAACAATATCGGCAAGGCGTAGTGGTCTATTTTCATCCGTGGGAAATCGATCCGGACCAGCCTCGCATAAGAGGAAAACTCCGCTCCAGTTTCCGGCACTACACGAATCTGCGAAAGATGAAGGGGCGTCTCGAGACCCTGTTGAGCAAGCATTCCTTTTGTGAATTCCGCGATCTCTTGAATTCTAAGCACGGCACGAGCCAGCCCGCGACAATCGATTTGGATCATCGCTCTAACGGGGCGGGAAAAAACGTCGGAAGCCGCCAGCTTCCCTACGCGCTCCCGGCGGAACCTTCCGCCGTGGCGCAGACGGCCGTCGGCATTCTGGACCGCGAAGCCGCGCCCGCTTTGAATGGGGCATTGGTTCCGAAGACTGCCCGGGTGATTCTGGCCTACCACGAAGTCTGCGCCGAGCCGTCTCCTTACATCTACGCTTGTTCTCGCGAGCAGCTCACGAGTCATTTGAAGTTTCTCAGTTCTACCAATCAAGGGCGGGCCACCATAATAAAGCCATGGCTCCTCACGTTTGATGACGGTCATATTTCCAATTACAGGTACGCCCTCCCTTTGCTCGAAGAGTCGTCACAGAAGGCTATCTTCTTCGTGATTGTCGACTGGATGGGTGTACGCGCACCCTATATGAACTGGGCGCACCTCCGCGAATTGGTCGCTTTAGGTCATCGAGTGGCTTCCCACGGCTGGTCGCATCTTCCTCTCACCCGCTGTTCTCCTGCCCAAACGTGGGAAGAGCTCGAAAAATCAAAACTCACGCTCGAAGATCACCTGGGCGTCGCAGTCGACTCCATTTCCGTGCCTCACGGTAGGTGGAACAATGACTTGCTCAGGATTTGTGCCCAAGTCGGATACCGGCATATTTATACTTCCAACGCTTGGATGCGGTCGCGGCCGTTCATTGAAACGCAGATTCATGGGCGGTTCATGGTTCGGAAAACAACGGATGCCGCTGCCCTGGATCGGCTTCTCAACCTGACCCCCGCGAGGAAACTAGTTGGTCGCGGAAAATATGGGGCTAAAGAGTTGACACGCCGTGTGATTGGCGATCAAAGGTATCACCGCCTCTGGGGCCTATTTGCTGGGCGATATGATCCCGATGCGATGCACTAGGCGCGGCGAGCGTTGACCGTTCTCCCGATAAGTTCTTCAATTGAGTCATGAAAATCCTGCAGCTCATCAGCAGCGCGGGCAATTACGGCGCCGAAAACATGCTGCTGACTCTTTCGCATGCCCTCGAGGAGCGGAAGAGTCATGTTCAGGTCGGCGTGTTCCACAACGCGCACAATCCCAACCTGGATATTGCACAACACGCCCGGCGTCTCGGGCTCGAAACTCATCTTTTTCCTTGCCGGGGACGCGTCGATCGCGACGCCATCCAGGCGATCGAGCGCCACGTCAAGTCTCAGGCCATCGATGTCTTGCACACGCACGGATATAAGGCGGATCTCTACGGATTCTTGTCCGCGCGCGCCTGCCACGTTTCACTGATCGCAACTTGTCACAATTGGCCGGACCGCACCGCCACTCTGTGGGCCTATTCCGTCGCGGACCGTATCATCCTCCGGAAATTCCCCGCTATCGCGGCTGTTTCTCCCGACGTAGTTCGGGCTTTACGCAGATTTGGCGTCTCCGCTAAAAGGGTTTCCCTGATCCCCAACGGAATAGATTTGCATCTGTACGCTCATGCAACGCCTGCCCTCCGCGCGGACCCTCTTTATCGCGATGCGTTAATTGTGGGTATCGTGGGACGCCTTGTGCCCGCGAAGGGCGGAGAAGTCTTCCTCAAAGCCGCGAAGGAAATCCTCGCGCAACTGCCGGGCACGCGCTTTGTATTCGTAGGCGAGGGCCCCGAGCGGCAGAATCTTGAGGCCTCCACGCAGCGTCTGGGCATTCAAGCCAGCGTCGCTTTTCTCGGACGGCGCGATGACCTTCCGGAAATCTATGCATCGCTCGACGTCTTGGCCCAGCCTTCTTATGTGGAAGGCATGCCTCTCGTCGTTCTGGAGGCCCTGGCGGCCCAACGCCCTGTCGTGGCTACGAGCGTTGGTGCAGTGCCGGATCTAATCCGAAATGACGAAACGGGCCTTCTCATCAAACCTGGCGCCGTCGGTGCATTGCGCGAGGCCCTCATGCGGCTGCTCTTGGATGAGCAGCTCCGTCGAAAGCTCGGCGAAAATGGCCGCGCCCTCGTGGAGCGTCAGTTCTCATCGGCTGCAATGGCGGAGAACTATCTTCGCCTTTATGATGGTCTGCTGGAGCAGTCTAGATCTCCCGCTCGAACACAAAGGAAAGGATAGTTGTGGCTGTGGCTTCGAGGTCGCCCGAAGAGCTAGCCCGGCAGCGCTTGCAGATGGATGCCGGGAGGCGTCGAGAAACGCCCGCCAATCCGCCTGTGAAGCGCCCCCGCGTGTTGGTTCTCGATTTGTGGTGCTACGTCCCTTATTACGATGCGTATTTCTGCCGGGGACTCCGCGAAGCCGGTGTCAATTTTGATCTGGCGGCCATCTCCTATCACCAGGACAGGAATCTTTTCCGTCGAGTAGGATTGAAAAACAATTCGGGCCTGTCGGACGTCGTTTCGCGTTTCTCCATTCGCAATGCCCCCTCGCGGCAAGCGCTCAAATTCGTGGAATTTCTCCTGAACTCGTTCCTCTTGGCTGTTCGCTTTACATTTCGGCGCCCGGACATTTTGCACACGGAGTTTCTTCCCCTCCTGGAACGCGGGTGGCCATTGGAACTTTGGTTCGTCGCCTACGCCAAGCGCCTGCATATCAAGATTGTTCACACTGTTCACAATGTCTTGCCGCAGGGCACCGGAGAGCGCCGCAAAGATCTTTACGGGCGCCTGTACGTTCTTGCGGATGCGCTTATTTGCCAGAATGAAGCTGCGCGAAAGCGCCTGACCGATGAATTTGGCATTTCTCCTTCGGCCATCTCAATCATTCCGCATGGACCCCTGTTCTACGATCGGAAAAATTGTTCGCCAGAGGAAGCGCGAAAAAAGCTTGACCTCCCTGCCGATAAGACCTTGGTCTTATGGCAGGGGATCGTGCGGCCGTACAAGGGCGTCGATTTCTTGTTGGAGTCGTGGAGTCAGCTTCAGAAAACCTGTCCAAGCGCCCTGCTTGTGATCGCCGGAAGCGGAGAAAAAAAAGAACTCACTCGCATCGCGCGCAGGGTGAGTGAACTCGGCCTCGATTCTTCGGTCCGCCTAGTGCTTCGTTTTCTCTCCGTGGAAGAAGTGGAGGCCTGCTATCAGGCTGCCGATATCATTGTCTATCCTTATAGCGAAATCACTACAAGCGGCGCGCTGATGACCAGCTTGACTTATGGAAAGGCCGTCGTCGCCACGAATTTGCCCGCGTTCCGCGAGTTGCTTCACGACGGAAAAAATGCCCTTCTCGTGAATTACGGCGATACCTCCGGACTGGTCTCGGCCATCCAGAGATTGGCTTGCGACCCGAGCGAAAGAAATCGGCTGTCTCGCCAGCTTTCCGCCGAGCACTCCTACGAGGAAGATCCCTGGCTTTCCATCGCCCGCATGACGAACGCCTGCTATCTCTCGGTTTTGAACAAATGATGCCGTCGTTCCCGCGAAGCGCCTATTCCCCGCGCTCGTTCTTCACATCAATTTCCCGGAAATTTTGAACGCTCGAGGAACACAATGACTCTGCCGGGCAGCGGTTTCAATCCCGAGCTGCCAAGATTTCAGGGCTGCGGAACTATTTACAACTAGCCGGCCTCGGGGATGGAGGCCGTGAAGCACTTGTCCCCTTGCTTTCAATAGTTTAGACAGTTCTAGAACTGGCACAGCGATTGCACTACTGCCCCCTACATGCCATCGCAATTTTGTTCGTCCTACCCCGTAGCTCCCAAACCAAAAAAGATGCCTGAGTGCCGGCCCCGCCATCTCTCGGCGCTTCATTCCCTGATTGCCGTCAGAAAATGACGCGCCATCTACTGAATCAGAAACCAAAACTGCGCGAGCCTGACATTTCGGGCAGGCAGCAAACCTGTACCTCAACCGTTCTTCTGGTACGTCGCTTTCATCCCTTCAGCAACCTAAGATTCATAAGGAATCGTGCTCTCGTGGCGGAATCCCTGATCCTGAGCCGCGCTTGCTCCAGCACAATTCCAGCAAACTTTTGACGCAGATCAAGCTCTGCAACTTGTATAGAGGATTCACCACCGGAATAGGAAGTGAGGGAAAAATGGGGAAAAGCCTTCTTTTCATCGGACTTCTGCTCGGCGGCCTTTTCGTCGCGTCAAATAATTCGCTCGCGCAGTCAGCTCCGCCTGCAATTTTCTATACGGATCTTGTCAGCGGCCCCAATTCTAGCGGCCAGAATAGCCAGGGCACGATTCTTACTATATACGGTGCGCGCTTTGGCGCGACGCAGGGCAGTTCGACGGTGACCATTGGAGGCGGGCAGGCGGCCGCCTATCTCGCCTGGTCGGATTCCAAAATCAGCGTTTCCATTGGGGCCGCTGCGAACACCGGCAATGTCGTAGTCGCGACGTCGGCGGGAAGTTCCAATGGCGCCCCGTTCACAGTGCGAGCCGGAAGTATCTTCTGCGTTTCCCCTTCCGGAAACGATTCCGCCAGCGGAGCGTTTGGAAGCTGCTGGCAAGGCTTGATGCACGCCAAGAAATCAATCACCGCTGGTTCGATTGTATATCTGATGAACGGAGTCTCCTACACCGCGGAGGACTCCGTTGACCCCGGCTTGCGCTCCTCCTTCAACCCCGATGTGGCGGGAACGCAGTCCAACCCGGTTGCCTGGATAGCGTATCCGGGTGCGACGGTCACGATAGGCGGAAGTCAAGACATTGGCGTGCGCAATGAAAATAATGAGCCGTTTCAGGTTTTCGCTGGCATCACCTTGCGTGCCGGAACCATCGCGATGGATACGGCGCATGGGGAAGGCTGGCGCGTGATCGCCAATGACATTTCTTGTCCCAATGGAAACGCGCCGGAAGGCTGCTTTGAATCTGCCGCTATCTTCACGAGTATGGAGCACGTTCTCGGCAATAACGTCCACGACGTCAGTGTGAACGTCTCCGCTGGCAAGCAATACCACGCAGTCTATTTCACGACGGATTCGAATCACATCGACTTTGGGTGGAACTTCATCCACGCCAATGCTACCTGCCGGGCGCTGCAGTTTCACTCCAGCCCTCTCAGTGGAGGGACAGGTTTCAATCAATACGACCTGCACGTGCACGATAACGTCATCAACGGCGACCATTGTGACGGAATCAATTTCGCCACCATTGATCCTTCCAAAGGAACCGTCGAGGCATACAACAATGTCATTGCCAACGTGGGGCTTGGCCCGGACCCGCCCGATGGCGCAGCGAATTATGTCTGCATCTATTTTCCGGGTACGGTGA
Source organism: Candidatus Acidiferrales bacterium (assembly GCA_050747245.1). Taxonomy (GTDB): domain Bacteria; phylum Acidobacteriota; class Terriglobia; order Acidiferrales; family UBA7541; genus JBOGNO01. The sequence continues at coordinate 172,757 of JBOGNO010000008.1, read as the reverse complement.
ATACTGGTTCTGCGGGCAGCGGCGCGGCGCTCGTCTATAACAACACATTTTATAATTGTGGCCCGCACGCCGGCCCGTTTAATGGCAACGGAGCGGTGGGCCGGTTCGACGGCTCGAATCCCAATGTTACCGTCACCATGACCGATAACATCATCGAGCAACTGCCGGGAGAGCCCTACCTTGAGCCATCGAGTACCGGAATCACCGGTGATCACAATCTGTTTTTTGGCGCTGGTGCTCCTCCCGCTGGATTTACAAATTCGGTAAATCTGGATGCACTGTTGACGAATGCACTAGCCGGAGACTTTAGCCTTCAGTCCTTGAGTCCGGCGATAGACGCGGGAGTCAACACCTCTGCGGCCACCGACATCATCGGTATAATTAGGCCGCAGGGTAAAGCCTACGACATGGGAGCCTACGAATTCTTCACCGGTAGTTCCGTGCCAAAACCGAACCCCCCGCAGAATCTTTCTGTCGTCGTAAAATAAGCCAGACTTCGTCCCACCTCGAGATCACACGGGGAATTGAACCGAGACTCGCAAGCTGAGCCACGGGGAGGTAGCGGGGCAGTTTGAAATACCACCCCCACCCACTATCGGCCTCCTGCACAGCAAGCCACTTCAATCGGCCGGACCGGCAAAGAGTATGTGATTTCCATCGGGATCCAGTACGACGAAGGTTCTGGCGCCCCAAGGCTCCTTCTTCAATGTTTGGCGAAAGCGCACTCCTGCGGCCTGGTAACTTAAAAAAAGCTGCTCGATCTCGTCTGCGCTGGCGACGGTGATCGAAGCGGAGAGCAGGCCTTCGCGTTCCCGAACATCACCAGCGAACACGGGTTCGCCGACCACCCTCAAATTAAGCCGCGCATGATCGCGGGTGACCTGCCCGTAGAATGGCGGATCGCCATAGACGAAGGCGACTGTGAAGCCGAGCTTATCGGTATAGAAATCGCACGATGCTTTGATGTCGGCAACGAACAATTGTGCTTCGGTTGAATTGAGAATAGGGCGTAGTACAGCCTCGCCGGCTTCATGGGTCATAGCGTGGGCTCCTGATTTGAGCGCCTGCCATCCTTCGAAAGCCCCTCTCACGCGCCTTGCAGCGGCCCGCTCTAGCGGCCTGGTTAGTCACAGTAGAAATAGAAGAGGTTCCCATCAAGATCCTTTACGGTGAACTGCCGTAATCCCCAAGGTTTTTTTTCCAGAGGATCCACGATGTTCGCACCTAACGACGTCAGTTCCTGGCACCACGCATCGACATCTTCAGCGAACACCCAGTGAATGGCAGGTTCAAATGGCGGCTCTCTCTTCCGGAAGAATATCACCGCTTTATCGCGTGACACGGCTCCAATCCCTTTGCCGGGGTAAAGCCAGCCAATCTCAAAGCCGAGTGCATCTCTGTAATGCTATTGTGCGCGTTCTACATCAGCGACCGGCAGCTCGGGCAGTGGCTGGCCCATCGAGTTCTTTTTCTCTTTTTCGCCCATGGAGACTCTCCCTGTTCTCCTTTATGCAACAAGACCGCCCATGCGTCAAATTTGGCGACTACCGCCTTGTGCGGCGGGATAGGATCGCTGGAGGAGAGCCCACAAAAGACCCGCTTCCCACCTCGTGCTGCTTTTCAAACTGACCCAGTACCCAAGGGGATGGTCCGAGGTTCCATCAAGGAACCACCCACTCAAATCCTTCACGTGCGTGCCGCGGCTCGAATTCCTAGTCCTGGTACTTTACTTCGAACAGTAGGTATGCTATAATTAATGTTTGGAAATTAAGGCAACTTGCGAAGGCGGGGCTTCTCCCCGCCTTCGTGTTTATTGCGGGCGAGGCCATTTCTAATCGAGACACACCCGGAAACAAGATAGGAGCTAAGTTGCTGAAAACAAAGGATCGAGGCAAAGTCTAATCGAGACACAAATGCACATTAGAGCTCTCAGCATCTTGAGTGAACCGGTCCCCCTCGGGGCAGGCATTTTGGGGCTTTTCCTCATCCTCGTGGGAAACCCTCTCGCGTCACCTTCGGTTGTCTTGCCGGCTCCGCCGCCCGCGGTCTTCTTTACGGATCTCGATAGCGGGCCAAAGTCTGGGGGGCAAAACAACAAGGGTGTTTTCGTCACAATCTATGGAAGGCGGTTTGGAAGGACGCAGAAAGCTTCGACGGTCACATTCGGCGGTGGCACTGTGGACAACTGCCCAGTGTGGAGCGATTCTCGCGTTACCTGCCAGCTTGGGGGAAGTGTGACGTCCGGCCCCGTGGTCGTGACCGTGGAGGGTCAAGCGAGCAACAAAACCGTAAATTTCACGGTCCGCTCGGCGGGCAAGATTTATTTCGTCTCGCCAAGCGGCTCCGATTCCAACAATGGGAGTTTCGCCGCCCCCTTTAAGGCGATCCTAAAATGCCGGGATGCCATGTCGTCTGGCGACGCATGCTACCTCGAGGATGGGTTGGTTCAGAATAGAAACGATGGATCCGGCTGGCATTCATCCATGCTGATCACAAAAGGGGGAAAACCCGGAGAGCCAAAAGCCTTTGTTGCCTATCCAAACGCCACGGTTCAGCTCGGCGACGCAAACGGTTGCTCAGACGGATCGGACCAACGAAACGGTATCCGAAATACCGGCTCGGGCTGGGTCACAATTTCAGGCGGCGGCGGCAATTGGACAATCATTGGAGGATGCGCTTCGGCGGTCGTTGTCGGTGATGTCGGCGGGTGGAGAGTCGTGGGCACCAAAATTGAATGTCCTAATGGGAATGCTCCGGAAGGATGTTTCGAAGCCTCGCTCGGAGGCGACCCGAATGGAGTCAAGTTCCTCGGCAACGAAGTCACGGACGTTTCCACGAATCGCCCGCAGGGATCCTCCAAACAGTATCATGCGGTGTATTTCACTACAGACACCAATCATGTGGAAGCGGCGTGGAACAACATTCACGATAATAATGACTGCAGGGCGATCCAATTCCATTCCAGCCCGACGGCGCGGGGCTCCGGAAGGAATCAGTTCGATTTGCATGTTCATGACAACCTCATCCATGGGGATCCATGCGACGGCATCAATTTCGCGACGATTGATCCCTCGCAGGGAACCATTGAAGCTTATAACAATGTGATTTACTCGGTCGGCAGAGGCCCTGACCCTCCCGACGGTTCAGCCAACTATGCTTGCATCTACTTTCCTGGAATCGTAAACACCGGATCCTCCGGCAGTGGAACCGTGCTGATTTACAACAATACGATGTACGATTGCGGCTCGCATGCGGGGCCATTCCGGGGCAGCGGGGCCGTGGGGAGATTTGACGGGTCAAATCCCCGAGTGCTCGTGAAAATGCAGAACAACATCATCCTGCAGATTGATGGTGAGGACTATTTTGAGTCGGGCACGACAGGGGTTATCGGCGATCACAATCTTTTTTTTGCAAACGGTGCGCCGCCCTCTGGACTCTCAAATTCGCTGAACTCAGACCCCCAATTCTTCAACCTCTCCGAATTCAACTTCCGTCTCCGGAGTACAAGCCCTGCGATCAATGCGGGCGTCGATACTGGAATTTTGATGGATATTGAGGGGATCCCGCGCCCTCAGGGAAAATCATTTGATCTGGGAGCTTTCGAATTTTTTAGTGCGGCGGCTCAAAAACAAAATCATGCGGCCTTACGCGGAAGGGACGGTGTGGCTATGATCGGAGGCCTTCGCACGGCTGCGAAAACATTCCCATAGGACTGCGTAATCAAATGCGAGAGGCGAAAATTTTCCCCAAGGGTCGACCAAAGACCGTTCCCACACGTTCAGACGCGGAATAAGAAATGGGTCCGTGGTTTCGCGCCACACACCAGGGTCATTGCGAAACGCTTTCGAATAGCCCGTTTTTTCAAGAAGGGCGCGGGCTTCGGGCGTCCACTCCCCATTGGGATAGGCGAACATCAGGCACTCCTGCCCCAAGTGCTGTTCCACAGCAAGTTTTGATTGTTCCACTTCGGCCTGAACTAGAGATGGTTCGATTCGAGTCAGAATTTGATGAGTCTGTGTGTGCGAGCCGAAGTTGATTCCCATTCCAGACAAACGCTGTGCATCCTCCCAAGTCATAGTTGAGTAGAGAGAATACACATCTTCGAAATACGCCTGAGACTTGGCTATGAATCGATTTAGAAGTGTGCCGACGATTTGCCGGCGTCGATCCGCAGGCAGAGTCTTCAGGCATTCTACAATTTCTCTGGCGGCAGTTTTCGAGGTCGTGGACGGCCGTTCATCAATTTTCTTCCCTGTTTCGCTGGACACGAATCGTAGGACCTCACTGAGGCGGCCCTCGGCACTCGCCTTCTCGCAAATAGCAACCATGCGATCTGGCCAGAACGGCAAGGAAGCACCCATACGTCCGGGACACACAAAGATTGTGAACGAGATATCGTACTTCTGCGCGATGGGCGCGGCGAATCGCACGTTGTCTACCCAGCCATCGTCAAATGTCAGGGCAACCTGCAAGCCAGACTTGCCTTCCTGGAAGGGGCTGGCATGACCATTGAGTCGTGCCGCAGGATAGTTGCGATTGAGATAGCGCAACAGTTCTTCAAAGGTGTTTTCCTTAACGACCATGCCCTCTGGAGAGAGCACTCGAGAGAATTCGGATTCCGGGAGTACTCGATGAAACGTGAGTACGATGACACCCCGCCGTGCTGATAGCCGATTCTTCGCCCAGCGAAGCATTCCCGTTGCGCGTAAGAGGCAAATCCAAGTCCAACGAAGCCAGATGCGAATTCTGGAATGCAAGTGTGCTCGCAATCTTCAGTACGGTTGCAGGTCAGTCAAAGAATCGGATAACCCTACCCGTCTTGTTCCTGCACCACATTTTTCAACTCGCGCGAAAGCCCCGGCGTTGAAATTCGCGAATTTCCGCGGCCGTAGGAAAAGTAAAAATGCTGCTTTCATTCGTGTTCCACTGAAGTATTTTCTGTGTACCTGTAGCCATTTGTCGCAAGACCTTGGCCATGCAATGTGCTCCGTGTCGTTTCGAACGGCGTATTAGATGATCTAAGGATTCGCCCGGAAGAATTTCGAGTTCTTCTTGCAATAAGGGCGCTCCGTCGTCAACTTTCGGCGCCATATAGTGTACGGTAACCCCAACTTTTCGCTCCCCATGATACATCTGCCAAAAAGTAGGCATCATGCCCTTGTATCGTGGCAGTGGTGCGTGATGGATATTGATGCACCCCAACGGCGGCAATTTTAACAACGGCTCCTTCAAAATGTAAGGGCACGCAACAGAAACGAGAACATCGGGGTTTCGATCCTTCAATTCCTGCAAGTACTCTGGTGAATTGGGATTGCCCAACCGCTGGAAGGGCATTCCGTATGAGCGGCAGAGCTGCTTAAGGGTTCCAAAGTGTGCCGCCTCGCGCGTGCGAGGAAAAAAGCCCGTGGCTCGCATTGTCGCTGCTCTCGAAAGGAGGCGGACGAAACCGACCGGGCCATAGAGTTGCCAAAGCTCCCCAAGCAGCTTACGGCGAGATCGTTTTCCCATCACCTGGCAGCTTGAGACCATGACGATTTCAAAGTCCTTCCCAGCATCGCGAAAAAACTCTTCAAAAAACGGAAGGATGTAGATCGGATCATCTTGTGTCAAAAGCTCGATTCTCATAACGCTTAGGTCCTCACAGTTTCCCAAGTGATGTATTTTCTTCCTCGAAGAATTTCGATCACACTGCAAAATGCGGCAGCATTCAGCAAGCAAAAGTAGAGCGGAATATTCAAAATCCTGAAGCGTCGCCGGATCGGCAAAGCCAGGGTCAAAATCGCCCAGAGATAAAACACGGATTGAGCCACGAGCAAAAGGCGGAAAACCGCCTGGTTTGCAAAGGCCGCTGAACTGGCGAACAACAATATCAAGAAGAAGGGCACAAGCCAGCGGAGTATCTTGTGTGAGAAGAGCTGGAGCGAGATCCACGGAAATCGCCACGGTTTCAGCACATCTGGCACGCCAAGCAATCCGCGAATTCCGCGAGTTACCACCCGCACGCGCATCGAGAATTCTTCGCTGGAGGATCGGGTTGTCTCTTCGTACGCAAGCGCCCTGTCTTCAAATACGACTCGGTACCCTTTCTGAATTACCCAGAGTGGCTGGACAAGATCGCTGATTACGTCCTCGCGAAGGTTTGTGTAGGCGGACTTGCGCACCGAATAGATGCAGCCGCAACAGCCACTGATCGAGTAAATGCGCGACTGCAACGATTTGATTAAGTTTTCGTAATTCCAGAAGGCAATGGTTCCGAGGCCCGTGGGGGAATCGCCCTGGGGATCAAAGTATTGATAACGGCCACTGACGGCTCCCACTTTCGGATCCTGATAGCGGCAGGCGAGGTAACGAAGGGCTTGCGGGTGATAGACGGTGGTGGCATCGGAAAAAACCACAATTTCACCAGTCGCCGCTTGTACTCCACAATTCTGTGCCGCTGTTTTTCCCCGCCGCGGATCCATACGCAGAAGCCGGACTCGCGGATCGTCGAACGACCTCACGATTTCGTCGGTCCGGTCCGTTGAACCATCGGAGAGTACTAAAATCTCAAATTTATCAGCCGGATAAGAAAGGTTCAACGTCTGCTCAATCTTGGATCGGATACCCTGCTGCTCATTGTAAGCGGCAATGAGAAGAGAAATTCTCGGCGCATCTCCCGGTGCCGGCTTGCGATCGCGAACGAACAGACCGAGGATGCCGAGCATGGCGGGGTAGCCCAGATACGCGTATGTCAACGCGGAGACGGCAACCCAAAAAGCGATGAGCGCTAAGGAGTGCATATTGAAATTCCCCGGGAGAGCAACAATTGATCATAGATGCGAGTCAGATTCCCAATCATTGCTTCCATGGTGAATCGGTCATTCACTCTCTGACGAGCTTGCAAACCCATCTTGCGCCTCAAATCCGGCCCGTGAAGAAGCTGAAGGATGCGAAGCGCTGCGGTTTCCGAGTCCTCATTCTTGACGACAAATCCGCTCTCACCCTCTTCGATGGCCTCGGAATTGCCGCCCACGTCGGTTACGACGGACGGAAGACTGCGCGCCATGGCTTCCAGCAGCGCCATAGAGAATCCTTCGCTCCTCGAGAGAAGGCAGAAGACATCACTGGCATCGAGATATTGCTGGACATCATTCTGCCCGCCGGTGAATCGAAGATTCCGGGAGAGGCCCAGATCATCCCGCAGCCCCTCGAGCTCTAAGCGATGTTTGTCTTCCAGAGTATTTCCTACGATGAGAAAAACTGCGTGAGGCAACTCCCGTACGACACGTGCAGCTGCGCGAATGAAAACATCCAAGCCCTTTACTCGTCGGATATTTCCGACGGTCGTGATGACGTGGGAAGCTTCTTCGAGGCCCAAATTGGCGCGGGCCAGAGATGAATTCCGTGGCGCGTCCACGAGCTGCAAATCCACGCCGCTATAAAGCGTTTCAATCTTTGCCGGATCCATTCCGTCCTGCTCAATAACGAAAGAGCGAACCTGATCGGACACCGTGAGCACGCGATCCACCCAGGAGCGGGATAGTCGGTAGGCGTAGTTGTGTTTCGGCTTCCGCAAGATGCCCATGTCTCGCCGACTGGAAATTATGAGAGGGCATCCGCTGAGTTTCGCAATCGCTCCGCCCCACAAATCCGATGTTTCAAAAAACGTGTGCACGAGCGAAACTCCCTGCGAGCGGATCAGGCGGCGCAGTTGCCAGGCAATTTTCAGGGCATTCGCGTCATAGGTTCGGCGGAGAGGAAAAACGGTCACGGGGCAAGAAAACAATTCGCCGAGATGGGCATCAGGGGAGAATGCAAACGTGGCGACTGAGCAGCGGAAGCGCTCCTGAGGCAAATGCCGGGTAATATTCAATAAAGCCCGCTCTGCTCCGCCGGCCTGTATGCCCGTGAACTGGTCAATCAGATATAAAATATACGGGCGATTATCCTGCGGCGAGTGATTTCGCCGCGCAGATTTGGCTACAGGAAGTGTCACTTTGGATGGTGAGTTGAGCGGGGCATTATTGGTTGCAAGCATAGGACGTCTCCGCGTTCATGCCAGCCGCCAGCACCCCGTCGCGCACCGAGGACTCAGATTCCCCGTCCAGGTACATCCGCTGCCAGACCTCAAGCATCAACAAGGCCCAAAGCTTTAATGAATTATCCCGCCGATTTTCGTTGTGATCCGCTTGTAGTTTTGCCACCGCCTCTGGCCGAAAGATTCCGCGGCGGCGAGTCACCTCGGGATCCAGCAACTGTGCAATCAGAGATTTCAACTCTGAATTGATCCATTGCGGAAGAGGCGGATTGAATCCCATTTTTTTCTTGCGCAAAATATCCGCTGGCAGCGCGCCACGCATCGATTCCTTCAGTATCCACTTGCTGACAAATCGCCGCATCTTCATTGAGTAGGGCATCTGGAAAGCAAATTCGGTGAGCCGCTGATCCGTAAGGGGACAGCGCACCTCGAGCGAGTTTGCCATCGACATCCTGTCGCTATACTCCAAACAGTTGAACGAAAGAAACGAAGCCAAATCTACGTATCCAATTCGATTCATCGGATCCAAACGACTTCCCCGGCGGAACATGGAACGCAAAAAATCCGAAGAGTCGTATCCGTTCACAAGCCCCTCGAATTCAGGGGTGTAAAGGTCTCGCTTCTCCGATTCCGAGAAATACCCTACCCAACTGAGGTACATGTCCTCAAGCGGCTGCCAACCAGTCTGAGCAAACTCACGCACACGCCTAAACCCATGGCGCCCGGTAGTATCGTCCCGAATCAAGCCCGCAACCCGCGGGATGACGCCCTTGGTCAAAATTCCCGGCAGGCGCTGGTAATAAGTGGCAAGCCTTGCGCCGGCGTACCGTACATACCCGCCGAACAACTCATCTCCTCCGTCTCCCGAGAGCGCCACAGTGACATGCTCCCGCATGACCTTCGTCAGAATGTATTGCAGGATGGCCGTCGGGTTTCCAAAGGGCTCATCGAAATGATGTACGACCCGTGTGAGGTGCGATGCACAATCCGCTCTGGCATGTAAGACATGGTGGTCGGTTCGGAATAATTCCGCTACGCGATTCGCATGCGGCAGCTCCGTATATAACGGGCTGTCCTGAAAGCCGATGCTAAACGTCTTGACCGATTCTGTACTGTGCCGGGCGGCGAGAGCAGTGATCGTACTGGAGTCAACTCCTCCGCTCAGGAAGATGCCCAGCGGAACATCGCTAATCAAACGTATCTCGACGGCCTCGTCGAGCAGTTCACGAATGCGCTCGACTGCATCTTGATCGGACATTTGCGGAGGATCGCCGGCCGCTTCCAAGAGATCCCAGTAAGCCCACTGCCGCGCGCAGAGCGTTCCATCCTCCCGAACTTCCACGGAAAGGCACGTGGCGGGAGGAAGCTTCTCGATGGACTTGAACGCGGTCCGTGGGGCGGGAAAGTATAAGTACGTCAGATAATCGTGGAGCGCGGCGGGGGACAATTCAGGACGAATCTCGCCAGTGGCGAGGATGGACTTGATTTCCGAGCCCGCGAAAAAACGATGTTGGTCAAGGTAGAAAAATAATGGCTTCTTGCCCACGCGATCCCGAGCCATAAAGAGGCGCCGGCGTCGGGTGTCCCAGATTGCGAAGGCGAACATTCCGCGCAGGTGTTTCACCAAATCATCGCCCCATTGCTCGTAGCCATACAGCAAGACTTCCGTGTCGGTCCTTGACTGGAAGCGATAACCAGCGGCGATCAATTCGGCTCGCAATTCTTGGAAGTTGTAGATTTCGCCATTGAAAGTGACCCAGAGAGTTCCGTCAATGTTGGACATGGGCTGGTGGCCTGCGGGAGACAGGTCAATGATCGAGAGGCGACGGTGGCCCAGGGTGACGCAGAGCGGGGTCCCAGGCACCAGAAAGTGCTTCATGCCCTCATCGTCGGGGCCTCGGTGACGAATCGTGCGGATGCACTCAGGCGATGCTGGTGAATCCGAAATTTGTGCGTAGATCCCACACATTGCAATTTCGCTCTAACGGCTCCTTCAAATTAACGCCGGGTGTAAGAAATCCCGACAATTCCTCAGGACACTGGTGAAGCGGTTACGGTTGCCAAGACTGGTTCCTCTTCCTCTTCTGCTTCTTTTTCCCGCATCCTTGAGCAGATTGCTCTCCCGCTGACTACGCAACCCAAAAGCGCCCACAAAATTCCGTCCACTTGAATGTAGGTCCAACGATCTCCAAACAGATTAAGAACAATGGCGCAAACCATCAGGGCAGTGAATCCGAGCCCGAGAGACTTCAAGAATGGTTCCTCAGCTTCGCAGAAAAGTCGCCATCCCTCCCTCAGGATGCAGAACAGCAACCAGAGAAAAATGAACAAGCCGACGAGGCCCGTTTCAGCCAGCACTTTCAAGTAATAATCATGCGTGTCGTGCAGCCAGCCGTGACCTTCTGCCGAGACTCGATCCATGTATTCATAAGTTTCGAGTCCGATGCCGAAGACGGGATGCCCGACAAATAATTGCCATGCGTCTTCCCAAAGCTGAACGCGCTCTTGCGCCGAGGATTCAAGCCCGGTGTCCTTGTTGTATGTCATCGCGATTCGTTCGGAGGCAGCGGTTGGAAGAAAAATTTGCCAGCCGAGAACAACGACCAGCAACCCCACAAGGATTTTCCGTTCCCGAAAGAGCGCCATAAAACCAAGGCCGAGCGCAAAGGCCAAGTAAGCGCCACGCGAATATGAGAAAAGCAGGCAATAGATCCCCAGCGCATTCAGCCCCAATAAAATGAGCCGGAGAGACTTATTTTTCTGGAACGCGTACAGAGCAAACAGCAAGACGACCATCTGGGCTACATACGCGGCAAAGCCATTCTCACCGGCGTAGCCGAGCACCCCTGCGTCGCGCGTAGAATACGAAAAGTGCGAAAGATCGCGACCTCGCATGGAAAGCAAGTAACTTACATAAACTAAGATGGTCGAAAGGACAGAAACCGAAACGACGACGTAGATCTGCTTTAGTTCGCGAATCGTCGCCACGACGACAAGGAACAATAAGGGCATGACCATATAGTTCTTGAAATCAGAGACGCGGGGATCGTCAATGGAGAGCGGCATGGCGCGATTTAAATAGAAGGAGCCATGCCACAGAGCCGCGTAGAAAACCACAGCCAGAGCCAGAATAGGCCGGTTAACGGACGTCTTTGGGATGATCGAACGACCGTTTAGGAGCAATCCGATGATTACCGAAATCAAGATGATGTCAATCAGCTTGTTTCCCATCGGAAAATCGAACAGTTTATAGCGGGTCGTCTGCAAGGGCAGCAGTGGGATCAGCAAATACATGCCGTAATGGGGTTTCCAGAAGATGGAAACAAGGCATGCAATGATTGCCGTCAAATAGAGCATCAACGGGATCAGATGTCCCAGGCCGGTCCCGAATCCCAGCGTCATTTCGCACCATCCTGCTGCTGGAGAGCAGCTTCCTTTGCATTTAGAATAACAGTTATCATTTTCACTGAGCCGCGAATCAGTCTGTCGCGTTCCATGTTTGTGACGTCCCCAGCGCAGTTGTGAGCCGGATCGCCGAGTGCGTCTTTCCTGGTCTGGCCTCTCCGCCAAACTTTGACTTCAGCTTGAGAAATGGCCTTTCAATGAAATAGTAAGAAACAGTTGCAATCAGTACAGTCCCCGCAACTGCTGCAAGCAATTGGAGTGCGACGCTGTGTCCTGCAAGAATCCTACGTGCTGGATACAGCGTAATTTCCTGGTAGAGATAAAGTGAATACGAAATCCGACCTAAGAATTTCATCCAGGGCCAGTTGATCCAGCTCCACGCAGGCTTTGCGCTGAACTGCACCAACTGGACCAAAAGGATCGCAACCAAAATCGGATCCAGAGCAAATCCGATCACATCGCGATATGCGGTTCCAAAGTGCGCTCCCAAGAATACAGAAAAGGTCAGCAAAGTGATCGTGGCGACGGGCAAGAATGTCCGGGAACAAATAGATGCCCAGACGGGGCGCCAGGCGCCGCGATAGAGTTGAACTGCAAGCAGACAACCCACCATCAAGTGATCCAACCTGGTATCGAACGCGTTGTAGATGTAGGATTGATTCACGCCAAAGCCATAAGCGAGAATGCCGCGGTAAATCCACTCGAAAAGAATTATTCCCAAAATTACTCTGCTGAGCCGGACCAGATCTTTGCGGAAGAGAAGCAGAAGCGCAGGCCACAGGAGATAGAACTGCTCTTCAATCGCCAGCGACCAAGTATGACTGACAAACGAATCCGCAGGACGCACAATGGCATTGTAATAGTTGCCCAAGTAGAAGAAGGAGCTGAGGGCTGACCGCCACGGTACGTGCCGGCCCGCGATCAGCATCAATAGCACTACACCAATCCAGTAGGCATAGAATGCAGGAAAAATCCGCAGCACGCGCCTGATGTAAAAATTGGAAAGCGAAATCGTTCCCTGCTTGTCGTTTTCTTTGAGCAGCAACCACGTGATCAAGAAGCCGCTCAGAACAAAAAATCCGAGGACACCTAACCCCCCAGGGATGGCTGCAAAGCCGAAGTGGTAAAAAATAACCAAAAAAACGGCCAGCGCGCGCATTCCGTCAAGTGCAGGGATATTCGCCGAACGGAGTCGTTGCTGCAATTGCTCCAATCTATAGCCGGACTGTCCCGTCGGAGCGGGCGCACGGTGACTGATCCCATCTGTCGGGCCACTTGATTGAGGCTCTGTTTTAGTCCGCAAGTTCATCTTCGATTTCCAAAAATCCCCTAGGCAGCCGCTGACTTAATGGCGCCCCGCTCCAGCCCTTTCTTGCTCTGCAAAATATCCAAGGTGAATTCGCGGATGGCTTGGGCGCGGCTATCCCAGCTGAATTCCCGCCGCACACGCTTCAATCCGGCCCTACCCATACGTTCGCATTGCGCAGGATCATTGAGCATCTTCGTTAGAGTAGAAACTACCTCGTCCTGTATCTCTGGGTTCACGAGGAATCCCGTCTCACCTTGCAGAATTGCCTGGCTGGTACCGCCGGAAAACCCTCCTAGCACAGGCTTACATGCAGCATTTGCTTCGAGAAACACCATGCCAAAGCCCTCGACGTCGCCCTTCGATTCCCGGTTGATCATCACAAAGATGTCAGCGAGGTTGTAGAAATCCGGGAGGAGTTCCTCGGATGCGTGGCCAGCGAAGATGATCTGATCCGCGATTCCAAGCTCCCGACACTGTTGCTCTAGGAGCGATCTCTCCTGGCCTTCACCCACAATTAGATATCGCAGATTCGGCATTGTCGGTGCGATCTTCGCCAAAGCATTCAATACGATGGCATGTCCCTTTCGCTTTACCAGTCGCGCCACAGTAAGAAGCACAAGCTTTCCGTCCAAGGCATATCGTCGGACCAGTTCCGGATTCTTGGGGCGAGGCTGATAGCGTTCGCAATCGACGCCGGGAGTAACCTGGCGCACGCGATCCGCCAATATCCCGATGCGTGTCAAGTGTGATTGTGCAAAGGTGCTCGCGGCGATGATCCCGTCGGCATTTCGATAAATTTGATTGCGGACTCGCGGCTGGTAGCGGCGAAGGTCACTCAGCGTGACTTCTTCCCCGTGGCAATATGCCATATATGGAATGCCTAGGATCTTTTTGATCGCAAATGACGTCAGGCCAGGAGGAAAGAGATCACCCGAATGGATGATGTCCGGATGCTTGCTTGCAGCAAGCCAGAGACTTTGAGCGAATGTGAGAAAGCCCTTTGGCAACTGGCGATACTTGTAATTCGGAAGCGGCGTAAAGTGCCTGATGATGCGGAACGAAGGACTTGCAGCCTGGGAATCGAATTCACGCCAACCCGCCACTTTTTTGGTTAACACTGTGACACGATCGGTGCCGTTCTCCGAGATGCGTTTGTACACGTTGTAGTAGTACACGCGCGACCCGCCCGCATGTGGAAGGAAGGAATCCGTGATGAAAAGGAAGTTCATCGCCTGCGTCAAGCTCTCCTCTTACTTCACCGCCCTTGGGTCCAGTTCAAGGCCGGCTTGGGACAATGCCGTATCATCACCTACATCGGGCTTTGTGATTCCTTCAGGGGCAACTGAAGCCGCAAGCTCTACTGCCTTTTCGACAAGAGGGTCGCTCTCATCAGCAACGGCTGCCTGAGACTGTACCGGAGACTCTTCAAGAAGGCGGTCCGCAGCCCTAAAGTTGCCGAATTGCTCGCGCAGATGTGGACTGGTCAGCCAGACCATCCCGCCGTACAGGAGGAAAAAAACAGCACCTTTCGCAGCCAGGGCAATGAAAGGCGTCTCAAAGTTCAAACGCGAGGCCATGAGGGCAGCAAGAGCCCCAGCCACCAGATAGCGCAGGGTGGAACCCAACCTGAACTTGAGGGGAAGTAATTTCAGCCCCTGATGCGCCATTAGGCTCGTCAGAAAAACGCACGCGATCAGGGTGGCGAGGGCCGCTCCCATCAATTTCATCCGTGGGATTAGGAGGACGTTCAGCCCCATGTTCAGCGCAGCAGCATATAGAACAAACCGCGCCAGCATGAAAGTCTTCTTGTGGATGAGCATGCCAGCATTGAGGTAGATACCAAACGAATAGACAAGAAGCCCGGCCACCAAGATCGGCAGCAGGGGGCCCGCCTCTCGATATTTGCTGGACGAAAGAAATACTATTAGCTCTCGGGCGCTGATCGTCATGCAAGCGACGATTCCAATCGACAGGATCATGAAATGATCCAGGCCATCGCTGAGGAATTTTCTAGTCGCCTGCTCGCCTTTGGTCGCCCACAGCTTCATGTAAATTGGCATCATGGCCAAATTGAGGGGCGTCGCGACTGCATCCTGAACATAAGAAGCAAGGTTGTATGCGGCCACATAAAAGCCGAGAGACTGTCCGCCCAAGTAAAACTGCACCAGAAACCGATCACCGTTGTCCAAGATGAGGCTCGCCAGCTCAAATCCAATCATTGGCAAACCGAAAGCCAATGTTTGTTGAAGGAACGCCGTCTCGAACATCCCGAGCCGAATCAATTTTCGCTTCCAGAGCAAAACCACAAGCGCGATCATGATTGCGGTTTCGACCCCAATCATCCCGGTAAAAAAGGCACGCAGACTCCGCTCCCACGTAAAGAGGAGCACTAGAACAGCGGCAACTGTCGCGGCCTTGATGCCCACATTGACAAGATTGTAGTGACGAGTCTTGCCTTCCGTCCGCCACAGATTCATCACGATGGAGCTAACAGCCCGAACGAATACCAGTACTGCCGCAAAAATCAGAAGCCGCTTGAGCCGGTCACCCAAATACTGATGAGAAATGCCCAGGACGGACAGGACATATAGAAATGTGATGATCCCGGCGATGCCCGCCGCTGCGAAAAAGATCGTAGAGTAATAGCGTTGCTTCGCCCCTGAATCCGCTGAGGCAGCGTGCTCCGGATAAAAACGCACCAGGGAATGCTGAAGCCCTAGTTTCGAGAGGACGGTCACCATTGCAATTGTGTTGAGCGTGAGACTCATCAGCCCGTATTCGGCCACTGAGAACACGCGGGTAAAAACAGGAAACGAGACAAAGCCGACTACAAAGACGAGAATCTGGCCCAACAGATAGTGGGATGAGTCCTTGTAAAGTCTTTTCAGCTCAGTCATGGAATGATCCAAGGGGTGGCAGCATACTTAGGAAGAAGTACCCGCTCTTCAGAGCCATCCCGCTGTGACTGCCCCTCACAATTACCTGGCTGGAGAACGCTCCGTCCAAGGTGTGCCGCCACGCACACGGGGACGCACCACTTACTTGCGGCTGTTCGCGTAATAATCCGTCAAGTAGTGGTAATAGGAATCCTCGCAGAGGCTGGCTTCGTTGAGGATTACGCCCTTCAGGCGATCTCCCAGGACTTGTGTTGATTTCTTTATGAGCTCCACGGGCGTGGATCGTACTCGCACAACAAGAAGTACAGCGTCCGAATGGGGCAAGAGCTCCATAACGTCGGCAACAGGAATGAGCGGTGGACAATCCAGGAGTACCCAGAAGAATTTACTGCGCGCCCATTTAATCAGATTATCCATAGCAGCGCTTTTGAGCAGGCGATCGGGATTCGAAGGTACCTTTGAGACGGCCGCTACGTGAAAAGGTATTCCGTCATCGGAAACACCGACCACGGCTTCAGGCTTAACTTCTCCTCGCATTGCGGCTTCAACACCGATTTGCGGTTGATAATTGATGATCTGCGCCAATCCCGGCTGCCGAAGATCAGCCTCAAGGAGCAAAGTGGGCGCACCGGCCGCCAGGCACAACGCGAGGTTAGCCACATTGAGCGTCTTCCCGTCTCCCTTCGTCGGGCTGGTGACCAATATGACTCCGCCCTCTGGACACTGTCCGGAGAGATTTTTTGCGAGCAGACGGAACTGCTCACCCGCAAATCCGGGAACCTCAGACTGACAAACAATCCGGCTCTCCAACTTCGGCTTCAATGCGAAGTGGTGAAAGCCATTCGGCGAATAAGAGGTCAAAAGTGTCTCTCGTCTCATCATCGTCTTCTCCCTGCGGTCAAGAGACGGAGACATCGAGACTGAGTTCAGTGCGTCAGGTTTATTCATCATAGGCTTGTGCGGGCCCTCCAGAGGACTCCTGCCACGAATACGCATGCAATGAGCGACGCGGCTAGGGCAAAAATTGCGAAACGGAATTGGCGCCGCCGGTCTCCCGGCGTTTGAATCGTCGGGATTTCGGCGAGCAATATGACCGAGGAAGGCAGTATATCTTCGAGCTGCCACTCAGCCTTTAAGTTGCGGTCAAGCTTGTCCCTGCCAATCACTACAACTACGGAGAACAGGAAGGCTCCGACGAATGAGAAGAGCACGAGAAGTCCGCGTTGTGGCTTCACCGGCAATTCCGGTGCGCGCGCTGCATCGAGAACCATAAAGCGCTCACCCTTCTGCTTGCGCTGCAAGTCATTGGCCATGTCTGCGGAGTACTTTTTTGAAAGTAAACTACTGTATTGATCTTTGGAGATCTGATAGTCGCGCATCAGATCCGTGATCTGCTGCTCGCGCAGCGGAACGGCATCCACCTTCGCCTGGTAGGCTCCGATCTGATTCGTGATTGTCTTATTCTCATCACCCAGTCGCTTCATCTCCCGGCTGATGATATCCAACCGAACCTGCGCCGGCGATTCGTTTGCTACGGTCGCAGAAGAGCCGCTCGGGGGAAGAGCTTTCAGCTCCTCGCGGATTGTCTGCAGTCGTGCCGTCGTTTCCAGGACATCGGGGAAGGTCGGTGTGTAATGCTGCCGAAGGTCCGCCAACTTCTCCTGGAGCTGCGCCTTTTCAATCTCAAGCCGCGATCTTTCATCGAGACCTGATAGCGCAGTCGAGTTCTGCCCCATCCCATTCGGAGAAAAAGGCAATCGCGTCAACTCAATGCGTTCCTGTTCCAGGCGATTCAAGGCATCATTGTTTGCCTGGTAAGTGGCACGGAGTTGAGCCAGTGTTCCGAGATTGGCGGCCACGTCTTCCGGCATCTGTCCCAAATGTTGCATCTTGAAATCGCGAACCATTTGTTCCTGCTGCTCGAGTCCTTGCTTGGCTGTTCCTAATTGCTCGCCCAGAAACTCCGTGGTTGTCTCTGCAACTTGCTCGCTGCTTTGAACATTCCAATCAATAAACTGTCCGGCAAGTTCATTTGCCACTTGAGCTACGACCACCGGGTCGTGGCCCTGATAGGTAATGGTGAAGGACCCAGGGCCCGTTCCAGCGGCGTGCTTGACTTCGATGGTAATTGCTTGCCGCATATATTCGATGGTTTGTTCGCGCGACATTGCACCCTGGAGCTCCGGATACAAGTGGTAGTGATCAATGATCTTCTGCAAGCGAGTGGAGCTGAGCACCTCTTGAGATATCGTTTGAAGACGATCCGTCAACGTGTCCTTAATCGGAGGGTTCACGTATTGATCCGAAATCTGTTGAGGATCCACGAGGATAGTCGTGGTGGCTTCGTAAACGTTCGGCAACCTGGCAATAATCAAGGAGGCGATCACGGTGCCGATCAAAGTGATGAACAGAAGCCACGACCAGCGCATCCGAATGGCTTGCCAGTACCCACGAAGCTGTTCGGCGGGATCGTCTGTGTGTTTGCTCTTCTTCAAGTCCTTCATGTCTTCTCCCTCGCCTTAACTTGTGATTCCGAGTCCTGATGTCCTGCTTTCAAGCTATGAATTTCCTTCCTTTTCACTCGTGTGCCCTGGAGAGCCGAGGCAGGTCAACCTTGCACAGTGTGTGTTTATTGGTAGACTCCGAAGACGTTTGGTCTCCAAGTTACAGTTAGCAATACTTGGTTTCGGGCCAAACTGGAAGTGCCAATGACCTGCGACATATTTCGATAAGTCAAACTACTGTAGAAGCTGCGCGTGAGCCGTACTTCTACGGTCGGTGCCACAAAATATCCTTGCGCGCGCACGACCGAATTGTTGAAGACGTCCCGGAGGTGCAGATAGCCGCCGTCCAGACGAACAGAGAAACCACGCGAGAGGTGCCGGGAATAACCTGCCCCGAAGGAAGTGCTCGTCTGGCTGACGGGCTGATTGACAGGGACGTTATCTACTTGAGACGTCGTCAAATAAAGGGTCGACTTGATCGTAGGCTGATAACCGAGTGTTCCATGGAAGTTGTACCCTCTCTGCGTTGCGCAAGTGGCCGTTCCAATGGTAGGACCCGCACCTATATCAAGTGTCGTATTTTCTCGCGGCCGAAGGTTCAAGCCAACTCCGCCGTTATAAAAGGTGCACGACTGAGTGTTGACTCTGAAATCGCGTCCGTATTCGTTGTAAATATTCAAAACCGTCAAGCGGGTAAGTTTTCGCGAATATGTACTGCTAACTCCAAAATACGTGATGTGCGAACTCAGGGCAGGGAAATCGAAATAGGAATGATAGACGCCAAGAGTGAAACGGTCCCGAATTGTGGGTTGCCAGTGCAAGCCCACGTTATCATTGACACTCAGCGTTTTTTGAACCCCAAGTTGTGCAACCGCAGTTTGAATGTTGGCTGTCGGTATGTTTAACAGGTTCGTGAAAGTCAGCGGCGTGAGCAGTTGGAGTTCATCTACGCCGTACCAACCTCCAAAGCCGAGATCCCATCCCCAATGCTCGTTGAATTGTCCATTGCCTTTAAAATTGCCCCGCTGGTATGTCTGAGCACCCAAACCCCTTCCTGTGAGATCCGTTGCCGTGGCCGAATACTGAAAAATATATTGCGACTGTTCTCCCTGGCCAAGGAAGCCGACCATGGGCGAAACTGCAAAGAATCCCTGCTGCTGAGTAGTGAGAGTGCCAGCTAAGTGATTGTCGTACGCCGCGGTCAGATCGGCACCGTAGAAAGGCTGAAATCGCCGTCCGATAGAACTCAGTCGAATCAAGTTGTCGCCATTCAACGCTGGGACGTACTTCACCGTGTCTGCATCTGTGCCCGAAGTAGCGTCCGAGTCCCCCGTGATTTTGTCCGCATCCACACGGAGATCGGGAGCCTTTCCGTTATTCGACTTCTTCTTCGAAGAAGATTCTGACTTTGTATCTGTGTCATCCCCGCCGCGTGCCGGCGTGCTCGAGAACACCAGGAGGATCGCCAGGGAAAGAACTCCCAAGATCCTGCCGCTGCGAATTTTCATAGCGCACCTCACGGAATTACCACCGTATCCCCCGGTCTCAGCTCCATATCCTGACTCGTGTTCTTTCCCTTCAAAACGCTGTTGTAGTCGAAGGGAAATCTCTCTGCTTTTCCGTCGACGTTCCTCAGAAGAAAGATTCCTTTGCGGTTTGCATACGGGGTAACCCCTCCTGCGCGGGCGATCAGCTGCAGCACGGTAATAGGCGAGACCATCGGATACTCCCCTGCGCGGACCACCTCGCCTGTGATGTAAACTGACTTGCTGCGGATCTCGGTCACTGTCACGGTCACCTGTGGTGAAACGACGTAGGACTTCAATCGCTCTGTCAGAAGTTGCTGCACTTGAGAGGGGGTCATGCCCGCAACCTTCACTTCATTGACGAGGGGCAGCGAAATCTTGCCGTCAGGACGAACGACTACGTTTTGGCTCAGCTCGGGTTCTTTCCAAACGTCAACGTGGAGACCATCCGCCTCTCCGATTACGTATTCGTCAGATTTGACCTCTCGAACTTCCGTGCGCCAGTCCGCGGCTGTAGGTACAGTTGTTGCGTTGAATTTTGTTGGCACGGCCTTCTTGCCCCGTGCGCTCGATGATTCTTGTGCTGTGGATACCGTTACGCTTGAAAGCATCGCGCTGCCCAGCAGCGTAACCATCATGAGAGCCCACTTCCCATTCTTCATGGCTTCTTCCTCTCTGTCCTTCTGCCGATCTATTTCGCCAGAACCAATTGTCCGCTACTCAAAACCTGGGCCCAGCTTCACATCGACTTAATCCGCATCCAACAGTACGAGGGTACTTAACCGACCCTACTTCACATCGGTACCCAGACTTAGACCGCGAATGTGCAGAAGCTCCCAACAATCATGAGACATGCAAGATGAGTGCCAGTGCGCGATTCGCGTTCTTAGCTAAAGGCTTTATATTCAATGACCTTGCTCAGGAGTTTTTGCCTCTAAGCGGCGCGACAGAAAAAGTGAAATCGTTTTCCTATCTCCGGCTAATAGATTTCCGCTGGGCAAGGGAGCATGACCAGGCGACGTAGTTTATTGAGCACATCTGGGGACGAAACCGCCGCTTACCTTGCTCCGCGTTGGTAGAGCATTACTTTCGCGGTCTCGAAAATGATTGCGAGATCCAGAGCAAGTGACATGTTCTTGATGTAGAAGAGGTCGTGTTCAAGCTTGGCGCGTGCATCCTCCACTGTTGAGCCATAGGGATACTTGATCTGTGCCCACCCGGTCACTCCTGGCCGAACGGAATGACGCAATGCATAGAATGGCATCTCGTTTTCGAGCATCTTGCAGAAATGTGGCCGCTCCGGCCGTGGACCAACCAGGCTCATTTCGCCGCGCAACACGTTCACGAGCTGGGGCAGTTCATCAAGACGGAACTTGCGGATAAACCGGCCAACGCGGGTGATCCTTGGATCCCTTTCAACCGCCCAGCGCGGTCCATCCGCTTCAGCGTTATGCCTCATTGAACGGAATTTCATCACTTGAAATTCGGTTCCGTTGAGCCCCGCGCGAGTTTGTCGAAAGAGGGTGGGAAAACCCGTCTCGAACCAGACGGCAAGTGCAACTATCAGCATGATGGGCAGACCGACCAGCAGCAACACTGCCGCCACGGAAAAATCCATCACTCGCTTCACAACAAGCAGCCACCGCGACTTGCGAAATCCGTCCGACAAAATCAGCCAGCTGGGAGAAAGTCGTTCTATGAGAATTCGTCCTGTAACGCGCTCATAACACGAATGGGCTTCTTCTACGCCAACTCCAGCGAATTTCAATTGCAGAAGCTGTCCAACCGGCATGCATCCTCGCCTTTCGGACAATGCCAGTACAACTCGATCAACTTTCTGATCTTCGACAATGGCGCCGACATCGGCGGCTGCGCCAATGATTCCCGGGTTGACGAGCGATTTCCCGATGTTCTCCCCGCGTTCATCAAGAAAACCAACGACTTTGTACCGGAGTTCAGGTCGGGTGATAATCTCGCGGACAAGCTGAACTCCCGTGTTGTCGGTTCCCATTACGAGCATTCGCTCGGGACCCCACAGAAACAGGTGGGTTCTATCCACCAAGACGCGCCAGCCGAGCGTCAAACCTAAGATTAGCGGTGCCGCCAAAGCCGCGATGCCTCGTCCGAGGCTGAGCGACGGACCCAAGTAGTAAATGAAGGCAAGTGCTACGGTCGAAAGTGTGAATGACTGGAGCAAGCGCAGAGCGACAAGATTCCTCTGATTAAAGACTTCGGGGCTGTACAAGTCATTGAAATATAGCGAGAATTCGCAGACAGACACGACGATGGCGAAGCGCCAAATCGTCTGAGTCGAGAATACGTTCTGACGAACGGTGCCGTAGTCGCTCAGGAAACGGAGGACCGTCGCGCCGACTAGTCCCGATACGATAAGGGCCACGTCGGAAACGATCATCCATATTGTTTTTGCTGGAACCTTCTGTCCGCCTATCCTCGCCATTTATCCCTTTTGAATCTCGCCGAGAGAATCGAACAACCTTTCAGACACTGTTCATCTGCATGCACCCGTTCGTTTGACCTCTCCAGTCTCCAGTGCAATCCTCCTTCCACAGATTTTTGCGTAGGTCCTTTGTTTTAATGCCATTGTGTGTGCCGCCTGACGCACCAGCCGCATTGGTGAAATCCCTTTCACCATTGGGCTAACAATGTTCCGTACCCACCTCGCGAGGATTTCATGGCAGTCTGCTTGAATTCCTGCCGCGTTTCCCGGGCCGACCGGACGCTTGCGATGCGATCTTTCGGGATTGTCAATCTGGCAGTCGTCCGGCATATCGCAGATGCGGACTTACAATCAGATTTGGGTTGCGCGTGGGACTCGGAGTATTCTGCATTCCGTACGCCAATAGTTGAGGCTTGCCCGGGAGGCCCTCATCAAAGTTCTTTTTTTGCATGTCGGCGAGAATTGGATCCGGGGGAGTGAAAATGTTCTCCTTACCATTTTTCGCGGCCTTGACAAACAGCAGATTCAGCCCTTCCTGATTTGTGATCAGCCCGCGATGGCAGAGGCCGCGCGAGTCGAAGGAATCGAAACAACTCTTTTTCGTTTTCCCAACATCATGATGGATTCCGACACTTTTCAGTTCGACTTCGCACAGTGGGTCCGGATGGCGCGACAAATGAGATCTCTCGTCAGCAGGAAAGAGATCCAGTTGCTTTACTCGAACTCTGCGCGTCCCTGTCAGGTGGCTCACTACGTTGCGAACTGGCAGGGCATTCCCTTGATCTGCCACCTGCATGCGGCATATGCCAGGCGTTACATCCTCCTTTACCGCGTTCACCTGGCTAGCCGGATCATCCTCCCGAGCCATGCCGTGGAGACTCTTCTGAAAGCTGGCCACTCCCACCTGCCGATCTCGGAGGTGATTTATTTTGGAGTGGATACGGAGCGCTTTCGCCCCGCCGAAGCTGCAGAAGCTAGATGGAGACAAGAAATACAAATCCCCGCTGATGCGATTGTATTTGGTCAGGTCTCCTATCTGGTGGCCGACAAAGGTGTGGACACCCTCCTTCGTGCCTTCCAGGTGGTCTGTAGAAGACTGCCGAACGCCCGCTTGGTTGTCGTGGGGGATGGCCCTCTTCGCAGTGAATTTGATCGCTTGGCCGCTGAACTTTCCATCTCGAGCAGAGTTCATTTTGCGGGCTATCGGCCCGACACGGAGAATTACTATCGATACGTCTTCGACGTGAATATCCTTGCATCTCGCAAGGAAGCACTTGGCATTGCTGCGCTCGAGGCCGCCGCTTGTGGATTGCCGTGCATCTGCGCAAATACGGGAGGGCTTCCAGAAGCGATCGAACATGGGAAGACCGGACTCCTTTTTGAAACAGATAACGTCTCGCAGCTTGCGGAGAGAATGGCCGAACTCGGAGATTCTCCTGCGCTTCGCCGCTCTATGGGCGAAGCCGGTTGCCAGAGAATTCGAGATCGGTTTTCGCGACCCGCGTTTGTTCGGTCGATCGAGAGAACTATTCTCAACACCACGTTGCGTCGCTCCAATATGGTTGGGATTTAGCCTGATTCTGGTGGTCACTTTAGCCTTCGAAAGTATTTCCACTGATTCGACTTACCCACATATTTTCAAGTTCGCCGAGCAGGTGTGCGAAAGGAGAGCTTTAGAAAGCCGCCGATCAATCAGCTATTGTCGGCGAGCCGGACACATTCTCTGACGGGGTTCCGTTTCCTCGGCGCATTCTCTTCGGTGGCAGGCCAGCTTGTCTGATCTTGTATAAGAGTGCGCGGTAGCTGATCTTGAGCACTTCAGCAGTCTTGCGGCGATTCCAATGGTTTGCTTTCAGTATACGCAGGATTAGATCGCGTTCCATTTCCCGAATTGCTTCTTTGGCGATTCGTTTAAGAGGAATACTGCCATCCTCGGTCTTCTCATATTCGAAGGTGCGAGACTGCCTTTCGACCACCTCATCAAAAATCGAATCCTCCGTCCCGAGTATCGCAAAGCGCGCGACCGCGTTTTCCAATTCCCGTACATTTCCGCGCCACTCTCTGTTTTGGAGAGCCTCCAGCGTTGCCTGCGAGAGTGACAAACTTTGTCGTTGAAACTTTGTTTTGAAATACTCCAGGAAATAGTCCACTAGCACAGGGATGTCCTCACGACGATCTCTCAGAGGAGGCACCTGGATGCAAATGACATTGATCCGATAGTACAGGTCTTGACGGAAATTCCCGGTGGCGATCTCTTTCTCAAGATTCCTGTTTGTGGCACAAATGATTCGTGCCTCCACGTGCTTGTTCTCTGCGTCGCCGATTCGACAGAATTGGCCGTCCTGAAGCAGTTGCAGCAGTTTTGCCTGAAGTCCGGGATCCAGCTCCGCTATTTCGTCAAGAAAGAGAGTGCCGCGATGTGCCATCTCGACGCGGCCAGGTTTGGAAGCATAGGCCCCAGTGAACGCTCCTTTCTGAAAGCCAAAGAGTTCACTTTCGAGGAGAGTCCCTGGGATTGCTGCGCAATTTACTTTGACGAATGGGCCGTTTCCGCAAGTTGAAGTGGCATGGGTGTATCGTGCCAGAATTTCCTTCCCAGTTCCGCTTTCACCCTGGATCAGAATCGGAACGGTCGTTTTGGCCACCTTTTCGAGTTTTTGGTGCACTGCTCTCATCACCGGAGAGCAACCAAAAATTACCGCTTCAGGAGGAGCTTCAACCTTTCGATTGGGTAAGAAATCGCAGTTGTTGATGCTCGTTGCCATCGTCACTCTAATCCCCAAATATGCAGTCGTCAGTTTCCGGAGTCGTGCGCTGAAACCACCTCAAGAGTCCTTAAGAGCACTCAAGGCTCCAAACTCACAGAGGGCAACTGATGAAGTAACAGAGATAGGCCCCAGGACTAGTTTGTGACCAAGGCCTTTGTTTGGAATAAGCTAGGTGTGCTCTAGAGCCATGGCCTGTTATGAGGCTTGCTCGTGCGGCAGCAGTGGTATAGCCCACTTAGGAAATGAAAATCTTTTCACATCGAGAGACTTACTTTTCCACATGGAGTTCGCCGCGGATGGAAGATGCCAGTCAACCCAATTTGGCGGCGGGGGCTATTCTGCGAAGTATTACTCACTCTGCTTTCTGATATTCAATATGTATTTTATCGTTTTGGAAACATAAGGTCTTCTAACATATCGGCTCGTGCCTTATGATCAGAAGCGATCAGTTGCAACAAGTCTGTAACGGAAACCATTCCTTTGTAGTTCGATTTTTCGTCGACTACCAAAATGTGATAGATCCCGTGTTCATCCATGAGGCGCAAACACGTCTCGAATGAGCTGGTAGTGGGGACGATCACAAGTTCTTTCGACATAATCTCGGACACTTTCATCCACGCTGGACATTTGTTCTCGGCCGCTACCTTGTCGGAAACATCGCTCTGCGAAACTACTCCAACCAGAACGCCATTCGCATCTAGCACCCCAACGGAGCGAACTTTGTGTTCGCGTAAATATCTTGCCGCGTCGTGAACATTCGTGTCTTCGCGGATGGAAAAAACTTCCTTGCGATTGGCAATCAGCTCCGCCACATTCATCGGACACTCCTCAGAAGAAGCTATCGAGGCATGGTAGGACGAATTCGGCGAGCCGTGCAACCGATATTCCCAATGGCGCAGGTTCAGCTGGCAGTGTTTTCTTTCCACCTTCTTGGCCCAGCATGTGGTCCTGTGTCGAATGCACTATCGCACTGAATTGACAACCCCCTAGAGTTTCTGCACCATGAAAAAGCCAGCAACGTAAGATTTTCGCCATCCCGATTCACTTTTTGACAGACATCGCAGCTCAGCAGGCTAAACTGCGATTTGTAAAGTCGTGGATAGCGGTACATATTCTGGGAGCGCACAGCTGTCAAAAATTAATCAGTCCATGGAGAAGAACAAGGAGAGCGCCGAGGTTATCGGCTGGTTTGACGCTCAGGCCGAATGCTGGACGGACATCTACGCAAGACGCGATGCCTTTTCGATCACATATCAAGACCGAATGGCCCGCGTGCTTACCTGGGTTGACGGACTGAGGTTGCCTCCTGGTTCCGATGTCTTGGAGGTGGGGTGTGGCGCTGGTTTCACCACGCTCGCCCTAGCCGAAAAGGGTCTGCATGTCCAAGCGCAAGACGTAGCAATGGGAATGGTCGAACAAACGCTCCGTCATGCCACCGAAGCCGGCCTTGCCGAACGCATATGCGTCAATCTCGGCGACATTCACTCCTTGACCTTTCCAGACGATTCCTTCCCTCTGGCATTGGCCATCGGCGTTCTTCCTTGGTGCGAGGATCCGAGCAGAGCGCTTTCAGAACTCGCTCGTGTTCTTCGCCCGGAGGGCTATCTGTTGTTCACCGTCGACAATCGCTGGCGGCTTCATTATTTGATCAATCCTGCCAGGACGCCCCTCTTGGAGCCTCTGCGGGCCCTTTCACGCGTCCTTCGCAAGTTGTTCGGTTGGAGCGCTGGAGGCAGGTTAAATCGCCTCCATTCCATCCGCGAGGTAAATTCCATGTTGCGAGAGGCCGACCTTGAGAAAGTCCGCGGCATGACTCTGGGATTCGGTCCGTTTAACTTCTTCCGCCACCGCATACTTAGCGATTCGCGAGGCGTCAAGCTGCATAAGACACTGCAAGCTTGGGCTGACCGCGGCGTCCCTTTGATCCGTTCCGCAGGTGGACAATACATCGTGTTGGCGCGCAAGCCGAGCGTGACGACGGCACCGCAGCTTTGAAAGGTGGAAGTCATTCTCTTCATGCTGTTGCATGTTTGGCGAAGGAGCGTGTCTGCCCTCATTGACCCGTCCCCCTTTCAATCGGATACTGATATTTAACTTTTTGTTGATTGCTGAATTTGTGGTTTGAGGCACTTCAAGCTGTCGCAAGATCAGCTTGGATTCTGCGGCAGGCCACTGACACACCCTGAGGGGTAAGCTCATGAAACGGAGTCGAGGCCGGGGTTCTCACCACGGGCCGCTAGCGAAGAAAATTCACGTTCGTGATTACCTTCGCAAGATTGGTGTGCCCGTAATCCCGCCAGCCACCAGCCCATTCGATCCAGGTTACGATCCCGCGACACTCGCAAGCCATCTGCAGCAGAGCGCCCACTTGATTTCCATTCTAAAAGTCTCCATGGCTTGCTGGATGATTGCTGAGGAGCGGGCCTCGCGCCAGAAGATTGCTGCCGCAAAGAAAAATGGCGTGCGCACGACGACGGGTGGCGGCCCTTTCGAAGTTGCTGTCGCCCAGGGCCAGCTCCCTGCGTACCTCGATCTCTGCGCGAGCATGGGATTTGATCGCATTGAGTGCGGTGAGGGTTTCACGGATATGCCTTTGCCGGCCACAGAGGTAATTCGTGCGGCCCACGCCCGGAAACTCGAAGTGCAATTTGAGCTGGGGAAGAAACATACGGGCGCGTTCACCGCCGACAAAGTGCAGGAGCTGATTGATCAAGGAAAGCGCTGGCTCGATGCTGGTGCGGTGCAGCTCGTCGTGGAGGCCAGAGAAAGCGCTCGCGGCGTCGGTCTCTTTGACAACGATGGGAACTTGAATGTTTCCTTCGCCGATCGCTTCGTCAAAGCGTTTGGTCACAGGATTGTGATATTCGAATCACCGAACAAGCCCAGTCAATTCGCGCTCCTCAATCACTTCGGGCCGGAAGTACATCTTTGCAATGTGCGCATAGAGGAGCTATTGCGCGTGGAGATCTATCGCCGCGGCCTGCATTCCGACGCGTTTGCTCACGAGAATCTTCGTCCGCCGCGGCCTGCATGAAACGCGGCTCTCTGGGAGGCCACAAATCATGCCGGGTAGCGTTGTGGTGGACTGCTTTCCCGAAAACGTCCAGAAGTATCGAGATGGCTACGCGATCGTTGCCGTGGACGTGATCCGGGCCACTACAACAGCCATTACAGGCGTCAGTCAGGGCCGTCGCGTTTTTCCGGTTGCTACGCTGGAAGATGCCATTGCGCTGGCTGCTCGACTTCAGGATAAGAATCCCCTCGTCGTCGGCGAATTGGGCGGCAACATGCCCTATGGTTTTGACATGACCAACAGCCCTGCCCTGCTTGCCGAGCGAACGGATGTTGAGAGACCAATGATTCTCGTTTCCACTTCCGGTACGCCTGTCATTTGCGAATCGGCAATGTGTAAGGCGGGATTTGCTGCATGTCTGCGAAATTATTCTGCACAGATTTCCTACCTGGCCAGCCGATTCGATCGTGTCGCGGTGATTGGCGCTGGCAGTCGCGGTGAATTCCGGGAAGAAGATCAGCTTTGCTGTTCCTGGATTGCCGAGGGGTTGGTTCGCGCGGGCTTTGAGCCGGGCAACGATCAGACTTCCGAAATCATCCGCCGCTGGAGCGGTGTGCCCGCGGATGCTTTCACCAACGGTAAGAGCGTCGATTACTTGCGCCGCAGTGGCCAGATGCGTGATCTAGATTTCATTCTTGGGCATCTGGATGACCTCTCGGGTGTCTTCGCTTTTCGCGAGGGCGAATTGGTGCAGCTTCTCGATTCGAAATGAGGTCTCACGAAAATATGTCGCGCAAAATGCGAATCGCCGATTCTGCAACGTCCGTCGTTGTTCTCAAGCTCTTCAGTCACTGCGGGGTTGGCATCATGCGCAGCTTGGGAAGGCTGGGAATACCGGTTTATGGCATCGACGCCGATCCTCGCAACCCGGGGCTGCATTCACGATATTGTCGAGGCCGCTTTGTTTGGGACGTCGAAAAATCTTCGCCCTCCGAAACTATCCGCTTCTTACGTGATACTGCTTCCAAGATTGGCGGTCGTCCTATACTCATCAGCAATGGCGATGTTCCCAGTCTGTTTCTTGCGGATCATGCTCCTGAGCTCGAGGATTCTTTTAGCATTCAGGCCTCTCCAGGCACACTCGTCAAATCATTGTCCGATAAGAAAGAGATGTACTTTCTCGCGCGACGCCATGGCGTTCCTACCGCAGAAACCATTTTTCCGCAATCGCTCGCGGATGTAGACAATTTTCTTTCGGCAGGCAGGGCACAGTTCCCGATTATGCTTAAAGGCATCAACAGCGCGCTCCTGCAGGAGCGCACCGGCATGCGCATGCTGATTGTGCGAACTCCGGAAGAACTTCTAGCTCAATATCTTCGCTTGGAAGACTCCTTGAATCCCAATTTGATGCTCCAGGAATACATCCCTGGCGATGACAGCTCGGTCTGGATGTTCAATGGCTATTTTAACGATCGCTCGGATTGCCTCTTTGGTCTTACAGGACGCAAGCTCCGGCAGTATCCCGTCTATACCGGGATGACGTCGCTCGGCATCTGTCTTGGAAATGAGGTCGTCGACCAAACCACGCGCGAATTTATGAAGAAAATTTTCTACCGGGGCATCCTCGATATCGGCTATCGATTCGACGCTCGTGATGGAAAATACAAGCTGCTGGATATCAATCCGCGCATCGGCGCCACGTTTCGTTTGTTCCTAGACACCAACGGCCTCGACGTAATTCGTGCACTCTATCTGGACCTGACCGGCCAGTCCGTTTCCCAATCATCATCCTGCGAAGGTCGGAAATGGCTGGTGGAAGACAATGATATTATCTCTTTTTTTAACTATCGCCAGGACGGGAAAATCACCTGGTTCCAATGGCTGCGATCCTTCGGCGGCGTTCGGGAGTGCGCCTGGTTTGCTTCGGATGACTGGCGGCCTTTCCTCCTGATGTTCTCCCGATTCCTGCGCTATGCTCTCGGATCTTTGGCAAAGCGACTCGGCCTCCGTTCGGCACACCCTGTGTCCGAGGTGCCCGCAATCAGGACAGCCAACCATACCTGACGCGACGGGTATCAGCCGACCTTACTTCTTTGGAATTGTAGGAATACCTAAGGACGAAAGGAAAAGACCCGTTCAACCTGAATTTGACTTCTCAGGCTGTGCCGGGTCTTTTGAAATTAGATGAGCCGAATCTGGTGAACGAGAAAATGGGGCGAGCCAAATTCCCTCAGATTCCTCTAGATTCGAACCCCTTCGCCACGAATGATATCGTAGCGTTCAATAACTGCTGCCACTCCGATGCTTTCCTGCGCTTCCTCCCCCCGTTTGTCCACACGCACCACCCGCCCGTGAGCGCGCACGAATACTTCGGTCCCTCGTGTGATTTCAGCCGGGAGTGTTAGCGTGAAGTCGAGTTCCGTCCCTGGAGTGATTTCCCTTGCCACCATAAAGTACACGCCGCGCGTCGATATATCGCGCGTCTGGCCATTCTGTCTCCCCGGTTCTCGATTCAGTGGAAGTCGTACAAATACCGGCAGTGACAAGTCGTATCGCCGAGCCGTGCGACGTTCCGTCATTCCCGCGGATCCTCCACAGTAAGAATGGACACACCTACCACCCACTCTTGTGCCTGCAATCACTCTTCCAATGCAGAATTTAGCTCGGTTTATTCTTGGTTGAAAGAACTTCTCGGTTGAATGTTGCTAACACCGTACCTCATCTCGATGCCGTAATCTCTGTCAACCCTTTTGATGACAATCCCAACCGCTAATGCAGCGGATCCTTCGAGATTTCCACAGGTCCTCCCCGGAAAATGTGCAGGAGGACTTATCCACAGACACTTCCACTGGTTGTCGGCTCGCAGGCTACGTTTTGAATGAGTCTTTTTCTCTCAATCTGTTCCGGGAATATGAAACAGATTGCAGCGAACTAGGACTACCAATGCCCCTCCGCGGGGTTATTCGGATTGCCCTACCGGCACCGGTGCCGCCGTTGGAGCGGGCGATTTCGATCGGGACGACCGCCCGCTGTCGAGATTGAATTGCCTCATCTTGTATAGTAATGCTTTATAACTGATGCCCAGCATCTTTGCCGCATCCTTCCTGCACCAGTTTGTCTTCTCGAGCGCGTCAGCGATTGCTTCCATTTCCGCTTCATCCTTCAATCCTCGGACCAGGGCTTTCAACCCAACTGGCTCGCGCGGTGCGGCCGGCTCCTCCCGCAGGGGCGTTCGCTGTTGCGAGGAAGTCATTTCCAGCAATTCGCGGAAACTTCCTTCGTCGTCTTCCAAAATGACATAACGCTTCACAAAGTTCTCGAGCTCTCGTAGGTTTCCCGGCCATGGATATTTGAGCGTTGCCTCCAGCACGTGCTGTGAAGGTTCCGGGACCGGTCTCTGAAACTTCTCGCTGTACTTGAGCAGAAAATGCCGGAAGAGAAGCGGAATCTCCTCCGTCCGCTCGCGAAGTGGCGGAACATGAATGTTGAGTACGTTCAGCCTGTAGTACAGGTCTTCGCGGAATTTGCCGGAGCGCATGGCTTCCTTCACGTCCACGTTTGTCGCTGCCAGCACGCGCACTTCGACGTTGATCAAACTTCTTCCCCCCAGCCGGGAAAATTGATTGTCTTGTAGGACGTGAAGAAGCTTAGCCTGCAGTGCGGAGCTCATTTCCGCAATCTCATCCAAAAAGATCGTCCCCTTATGCGCCATTTCGAATTTTCCAGGCTTGGACCGCACCGCCCCGGTGAATGCACCCTGGTCGTAACCGAAAAGCTCCGATTCCAGCAACTCACCCGGCAGCGCCGCGCAATTGATCTTCACAAATGCCTGCTGGCGGCGCGTCGATCGCAAGTGGATCATCCGTGCCACCACTTCCTTGCCTACACCGCTTTCGCCGCTGATGAATACCGGCACGTCCACCGGTGCAATTTGCAATATCTGCTGTCGAATCTTCAGCATCTGCGGGCTTGCCGCCAGAAATGACAGGTCTTCTGTCAACTGCTCACAGTAATCCCGCAGTGCTTCGTTTTCGGTGCTCAGTTCCCTCTTTTGCCGGCATTTCAGAATAGCTGCATCCAGCTCCGGCTTTTCAAATGGCTTAGTCAGATAATCCTGTGCCCCCAGGCGGATTGCGTCCACTACTGTGCTCACTTCATTCGAGCACGAGAGCATGATCACGTTCAGCAGTCGGTTGATCTGAAACAACGCCTGTAGCGTTTCAATTCCGTTAATGTCCGGCATCAAGACATCGAGGATCACGAAATCGGGCCGCTCGCCGTTTGCCACCAGTTCGATTCCTTCTTTGCCGTTCGAAGCTGTGGTCACTTCGAAACCGTCCACCTCCAGCAACGTGCGCAAGTATTTTCGTATGCTGGGTTCATCATCAATTACCAAAACTTTTTCTTTAGTGGCCATTCGACTGTCCTTTGGTTTGAGCATCTAGGTCTTCCTTCGCTGCCCTTCATTCCGCATTTGCTGGCAGAAGAAACTGAAACGAACTTCCTTTACCGGATTCACTTTCCACCCAGATTTTCCCGCGGTGAGCCTGTACCAGCCGTTTTGTGATCGCTAGTCCCAGGCCCATTCCCGACGACGACGGATTTACGCGAACAAATTCTTCGAAAATCTCTTGATGATATTCAGGAGCGATCCCCACTCCTGTGTCGGTCACCGAAATCAGCACGCTGTTCGCCTTCATTCCAGAACGGTTTCGGCGGTTGTTGGGTGGATACGCGTCCGCCACGCGACGTTCCCAAAAATGCGGGCCAGCGAACAGCGTCACTGTCCCTCCAGGCGGCGTGTGCTTCAGCGCGTTGTCCAGAAGGTTTGCAACGATTTGCTGCACCTTTTGATAGTCGAACTGGAACGGCGCGAGAGCATCTTCGAGACGTACCTCGAGGCGAACTTTCGCTCGTTGGATGATTTCCTCCCAGCGGCAGACCACATCGTTCAGGCAATCTCGCAGATCGTTTATCCTCACTTGGAGCACAAGTTTTCCGCTCTCGAGCGCTGCATAATTCAGAAACATGGAAACCAGTCGCACCAGGCGATCGCAACTTTCTTTCGATTCCTCCAGGATCTCTTTTTGCTTGGCCGCCAGGCTTCCCAGCGAGCCGGAAAGCAGAAGATCGTAATAGCCCTTCATCACTGCGAGCGGTGTCTTCAACTCGTGCGCCGCCGAAGCCAGAAAAACTGTCTTCTGGCGGTTCACTTCTTGGAGCCTCAGGTAGGCAGCGAGCAAGTTGCGATATGTGATTTCACGTTCCTGTATCAGTTCTCGGACCGTCTTCCGAATATCGGCTTCGTCTTCCGGGGCCTTCGGCGGCAGGGGATCTAGAAACGCCACCAGCCAGTCCGGCTCCGGCAGCCAGCGAACTCGCGCCCGGCACAGCAACTCTCCTCGTTCGACGGGTAAACGTACTTCCTGCTCGCCGCCCTCCAGCTGCCCAATTAATCCCCGCGCATCAACACCCAGGATGTCGCGGTACAGATTGGCCTGTTCGGTATCGATCCCGGCGGCTCTCAGCGATTCCTGCGCGTGCAGATTGATAGTCAGGATTTTTCCAGCACGATCCGCGACCACCAACGGACGGTCCAGCGTGTCCATCAGGCTAGTCATCAAAGCAAAAAACTGCCCAGCGGATGCCTGTTGTTCAGTTGCGCCCGTACTCGTCACAGGGTTCTCACTTGAAACACACCTCTCCAGTTTCAATTTCTATCTGGAGTTACTTCTTTATGTTTTCTGCGGGGAACGAAAGCAGCGAACCCAAATACTCGCAATCCGGACACACCAAGTCAATGGTAATTAAGTTCCACTTTGCACACTTGTTGAAAACTCTGGGAGCGATTGGACTAGAATTCTTCCCTGTTCGTTATGAAGCCAATCCACATGAGGGGCTCAATTCGATGGCAACAAAGAGGTTACACAATGCACTCTTTGGATGCCCCCATTGAATTCAAATTGCCTCCATTTTCTCGTACTAGTAACAAAGTACTAACAAAAAGGAAAAGAAATTCACAGGAAGCGCTCTATGACCTTGTCCACGAAAAACCGCCGGTCTCATGCTCGCATTCGACTTCAAGTACCGTTTTTCATCCGCGGCCGGGATGGCTCCGGCGCTGAGTTTCTGGAACTTTCAAAATCCCTGGATATTAGTGCGAAGGGAGCTTCTTTGGCCTGCTCCCGCATTGTCCACGCAGGCGAAATCCTTACGCTAACGGTTCCTGCGCCACCTGTCTCCGCGGCCGGCTTATTTCCGGAAAGCACCGCTCCGCTCCAGGCATGCGTGCGGCGTTTTCAGTCCGCAGGGGAGATTCATCTCCTGGGAGTCGAGTTTTTGCAATCACTCAAGAGCTGAGCACTGACATGTCCCGCCTCGAGCGTTCAATGCGCGATCTTCGCTTCCGATCGGCCACAATACCTTGTCCGCGAATCATAGTTTTAGGTGTCGCCCATATGCTTTGATTCGCTCTGAGACTTGCGCAAGGAATTGCAGGTTTGTATGCCGAATGGGAAAGCCATTTCTGCTCATTAGCCACCGCGGAAGGGCTCTACAGGATTGCCGCTCCCAAGCGAGCTTTATCTCTTCACTTTCAACTACTTAGCTTGTAGCCGGGCAGTTGCTATACAAGCTTCTTTGGTCACGCCCGTGCTGGCACTTGACATGTCCCCGTATTGCCCCGCATAACTGCGTCTTCGTTTTGGACGCGGATAGATACGATGCCCCAGCCTGGCGAATCGTCGCGCCCCCGCTCGGCCAGCGAGGATGCCTACCTCGAACTGCTTGCTGAAACATTGTCTGGTCTCGATCCCAGCGTTCGTGGCCCCTTCCTCTCACGGTTTTTCAAGACCATCTCTCAGGTCGAGCTGGATGATGCCGAGAGTCTGAAATATTGGGATGAAATGCTCCGGCGGCGCGAGGAACTTTCTCTCTCTCTCCGCAGTCATGTTTCGCTCAAAACGTCCATGCTCGACGTTCTCGCTTCCATAAATTATTTGCGCGTCCCGATCCTTATGGAATACGAGGACTACAAGAAGCTGCAGGTCAACGCCGCCACTGACCCACTCACGGGACTGTACAATCGCCGTCTCTTCGAAGAATACTCGGAAAAAGAATTGAACCGCACCAAGCGTTACGGCCAGCATCTGGCCCTCGTAATCCTCGACCTGCATCGCTTCAAGGAAGTCAACGATCGCTACGGCCACATGCA
Organism: Candidatus Acidiferrales bacterium; assembly: GCA_050747245.1. Classification (GTDB taxonomy): domain Bacteria; phylum Acidobacteriota; class Terriglobia; order Acidiferrales; family UBA7541; genus JBOGNO01. The sequence continues at coordinate 137,647 of JBOGNO010000008.1, read as the reverse complement.
GGGCGACGTGGCTCTGCAGGTCGCTGCAAGCACGATTCGCAAAACCATTCGTGCCTCGGACTTCGCTTTCCGTCTCGGCGGCGATGAATTCGCCCTCCTCTTGCCGCAAGCGGATCCGGAACAGGCCGCGGCTCTCTGCCAGCGTCTGCGTGTTAACTACGATGCAGGAATCCGCGACTTGCACTTTGAGGTCCCGCTCGCACTCGATTTCGGCGTGGCCGTATATCCTCAAGACGGCGATCTGCGCGACAGCCTTCTCAAAATTGCCGACGAGCGGCTTTACCGGCACAAACAGGGAAGCCGCACCGCGCCCTTGGAGCCCTCGGGCGAGCCGCCTGCTTCGCGCCATTTCTCGCGTGAAGCTCCTCGCGAAGGCCCTGGCCGAATTCCTCCCCCAACTGCGCAGCATACGCCGGAAAGTGCACCTCAAAAGCCGGCTCCGCCGTCATCCCGAGAGCAGAGTTTGCCGCACGAATTTTTCTCGAGTGCCCCGCCGACTCCACCGAGTGCAGTTGCCGGTCGCGCCTCAGGCGCTGCAGAGAATCGAAAGTGGGAGCGCGTGGCGCTTGCAGGAACGCGCGCCTACGCCGTACTCGACAGCACTCAGCGCACTGCCGGAGTGATGGACTTGAGCTACGGTGGTGTGGCGCTTGCCGTCGATCATCCTGAAGATCTCGCGGCTACATTTTCCGCAGTCTTGCATGTCCCGATTCTGCCCCCAGTGCGCGTCACGCTGCGCCGTGTGTACTCGAAGAAGCTCCTCGACTCGCAACATCGAATCGGTTGTGCTTTCGTATCTTGATTTTCCATTCTCGCACCGGACCGAAAAAATAATTTCATCGAAATGAAATCCGCAAACAGCGGATAAGTACGCGCACATCCTTATGATATAAATTCTTCGCAAAAGATGCGCTCAGTACTCACGACATGAAATCCCTTCCATTGGGCGAAGCCCGAGGTAGGCCCCGGCGTGGATTTCCCGTTGGGAAGATCACACTTCTGCCCCTCGTAGCCGCTACCTACTTTATGGTTTCGGGCGGTCCGTATGGTCTCGAAGATGTTGTGCAAATGTCTGGTTACTTGGGTGCGATCCTGATTCTGATTCTGACTCCCCTTCTCTGGAGCGTTCCCACGGCACTCATGGTGGCTGAGCTTGCCAGTGCGATTCCGCAGGAAGGCGGCTTCTACATTTGGGTGCGCCGCGGCCTCGGCACGTTTTTCGGCTACCAGGAAGTATGGCTGACTCTTGCTGGCAGCATTTTCGAGATGGCGCTTTACCCCACGCTCTTCGTGGATTACCTGGGCCATTTTGCACCGTGGCTGGTGGCGGGTCACCGCGCAGCAGCTCTGGGTCTGGCCATGATTGTGATCTGCACCTTGTGGAACATTCGCGGAGCGCGCTCCGTTGGGATGGGCGCGCTCTGGATGTTTGTGCTTCTTTTGGGTCCATTCGTGATTCTCGCAACGTACGGCTTCTCACACCGCGGAGCGGCTTCGCCTGCTCCTACCCCGCTGACCCACGCGGATTATCTGGGAGGCATCCTGGTGGCAATGTGGAACTACATGGGCTGGGACAACACTTCGACGATTGCCGAAGAAGTGGAGCGTCCGCAGCGGACGTACCCTCTGGCGATGCTGCTTTCGGTGGCGTTGGTGGTGATCAGCTACGTGATCCCCGTGGCTGCGGCGGCGTACGGCGGACTTGCCCCAAGCGGATGGGTCACGGGAGGCTGGGTGGACGTCGGGCGCAAGTTGGGAGGCGAGTGGCTGGCGATCGCGCTTATGATCGGCGGAATCATCAGCGCGTTCGGGACATTCAATGCGCTAATGCTTTCGTTTTCCCGGCTTCCGTTGGTGATGGCGGAGGACGGTTACCTACCGAAAATTTTCGCGCTGCGCCATCCAAAATCCGGAGCCCCGTGGGTGGCGATCGCCGCGTGCGCCGCCGCTTGGGCGGGCTGCATGTTTCTCGGCTTCGAGCGGTTGGTGATTCTCGACGTGCTGCTCACAGGCCTAAGCATCCTGCTGGAATTCTGGGCGCTCACGGCGCTGCGCATCCGCGAGCCATCTCTCTCGCGCCCGTACCGCGTGCCAGGTGGAACGCTCGGCACCGTGCTGCTTGGAATTCCGCCCCTGGCGCTGATGATCGTTGCCGTCGTCCGCAATCACAGCGAGAGCATGGGAAGCGTCAGCGCTCTCACCGTCGGGCTCTCGCTCGTCGCCGCAGGTCCGATGCTCTATTTTTTGAGCCGACTGGTGAATCGCAGCGCCCGCCGACCCATGCAGAATTAGCTGACAGCCTCCGGAACATTTTTGCGATGAAGGAGCTCGATCATCGCGCGATAAATGCGTGAGCGCACCTCGTACCGCTCGTTGGCGCGTGTGATGAAGCGCACCAGGATATTGACTCCCAAACCCGAGGGCTGAACGCTGAGCGCGGGCTGTGCGGAAAACGAACGCAACCCGCGTGTCGGCGTGGATCGCTGCCATTCCGCTTCCGCCAGTCGAGCATTCGATTCGGTCTCCGCAGCGACCATTTTCTGGATAGCATCGGCAATCTTGTAGGGCTCCAGGTCCGCAGGCACTTGCAGCTCGAGCTGATCCCACATCCACTGCCCCGAAGTGGAGAAATTGAAATAGTGACCCTCAATGGCAAAGCTGTTGACAAATGTCACGCGCCGCCCCGTGGGGTGGCTGGCATCGGTCCAATTCCCTGTCTCAAGGAGAATCGTGCGCAGCAAGCCGACTTCCTCCACTTCACCGGTCACGCCGTTGATCTCAACCCAATCGCCCGCGCGAATGCCATTGCGCCCCATCAAGACGAACCAGCCGAAGAAGCCGACGATGAAATCTTTGAGCGCGACGGTAAGGCCCGCGCCGGCCAGAGCCAAGGCGGTGGCGAACTGGGTGGGAACTCCAAAAACGATCATCAGAATGATGACGATGCCCAGTGCCTGCACTGCGAAGCGGAGAACCGAGCGGAGCGTTAGCAGAACTCTGCGTTCCGGCGCGAGGCCGAAGAAAAAATGCTGAAACACTTGGCCGGTGACGAGCGCCAGGACAGCGACCAAGAGAATCCAGAACGCGGAGACGAGGAGGCCGCGAAGATAGATTCGCTGGCGCGCCTGAAGATACTGGCTCCAGGCCGAATACGCGCCGGCAAGCGCATGGAGGTCGTCAATTCGTTTGTCGAATTCGGCGAGGGACTTTTGTTTTTCTGAGAGCCGGCGAATCCGTGCGAGAGTTTCCGGTTTTTTCGACGGCGAAGCGTTTGAAATCTCGCTGCTCGATTTCTGAATTTCCTGATGAATCGCTTCATGTTCGTTCGCCAATTTTGCCGCAAGGTTTAGGATATTCTGTCGCGCCGACTCGAGTTGCTCGCGCTTTGCGCGGAGCGCGGACCAGGCGCGAAATTGCGCGATGACATTGCGCGCCGTGGTGGTTTCGATGGCGGCAGCCGGGCTCGAAGATATCGTGACTACGCCCCCGCCCTGATGTGTAAGCGACTGCTCGTGGTCATCCAACATTTGCTGGACAGTGGCCTTCTCATCTCCTCCCGCGCGGATGAAATCCTGGTGAGCATCATTGAGTTCATCCTGGTCCAGCGCCAATTGCGCCTCCAAGAATTCGAGTTGCGCGTAGAGGTCATCTTTAGTTCCGCCGCGCGCCTTGGCATAAGCATCCTTCAGATGATCCACGGCGGCCTGTTCGTCATCCAGATGCGCTTGCATCTGCTGGATATGGGAGGCAAGGTCGCGAGCTTCTGGAGAGAGGGGAGCGGGATGCTCGGCCGCGTCGCGCAGCGCCTGAGAAAAGGCGAGGTCCACTTCCTGATCGGCGGCGTGAACTGCCAGCTGGGCGAATTGCTGTTCAGCCGAAGTAGAAACTTCTGACGCGAGCCTCAGCGCCGTATCGAGCGGGCTCTGATCCACGACCGGAGCGTGGGCATTTGTTGGGGCAGTGGGCATAACTGCAGTGGTCGCAAGATTCGTCCAATTGCGGGTGAAGACCAACGCGACACTGGCGAGGGCCAGCAGCAAAATGAGGACGGCGAAGATTAGACGGGTGTGCAGCTTCATGGCGTTTTCAAGTTCGTGTCAAGTTTGGCTGCGGATCTCCCCACGCTCAGAGCCAGAGCCGAAAGAGCTCTGGCGGCGGGTGAAAACAGCGAAAAGTTAACTTGGCGTTTTGTCTCGATTAGAATTGACCTCAACCGTTTATTTTCAACAAGTTAGCCTTGGCCCAGTTCGCGGAGTGTTGCGGGCAAGTGCGGCTTCGCAGGAGAAACAGGAAACATCCGCGAAAATCTACGTAAGTTGTTGATAAATAAGTACTTCATCATATTTCATGCCCATTGATCCGCGATTCCGAATCTTGTGCCTCAATGAACCCCCTCCAGTGGCGAAAAAAAGCCTCAGCAATGCCTCATAAATATTTTAGCACAGGTTGGGAAAGCCGGAGAGGGGAATAGCGGCTGTGGAAAATGTGGAGAAGTTTCTGGAGGCTCGATGCTTGAGGCTAGGGGATGGAAGTACCGGCTGGAAGCTAACTGCGTGTGGAGGCAATGAGAGAGAAGAGCAAGGGCCATTAACGGGGAGGAGGATCGTAACTAGTCGCATTAAAGTGTATTTAAATATCGAATTTAATCGTATATATTCGAGATGGCGTCGGGCAATTCGTGACCTTTCGAAGCGACAGGCGCTGGAGCGATGGAAGAAAAGAATTCCGGGAGAGAGGAGAGCACATGAGGGGGGGATGGATGTGCGTGGCGGCTGCGGCGACGGCCTTTCTGCTCGCAGCGGGTGCAGCGTATGGGCAGGACACGGCGAGCGGGAGCGGCGGGGGTTACTGGGCGGACTGGTTCGCGCGCGTGAACAAGACACAGGCGGAACAACCGCACTGGATCACGCCATTGGTGACGGTGACGCCCCGGCTCGAGGAAGAGTACCGCTACGACCAGTTCTGGCAGACAAACAGCAAGGGCGTGACCACCAACAATTTCGACGGCGGCAAAGGCGTGGAATTGATTCCCTTTCGGCGCGTAGAGCTGATCCTCAGCACGCCCGCGTACATCGAACATAACAATCCGGCTGTGAAAGACGGTTTCGGGGATTTTTCGTTCCTGATGAAGTACCGGATATTTCAGGGCAACGAGCAGCACGGAAATTACATCCTGACGGCGTTCCTGGGCGCGAGCATACCGACAGGATCGGGGACGAACGGAGCGAAGGACGCCATTGTCACTCCCACGATCGCTTACGGGAAAGGATTCGGGCATTTCGACGCACAGGGAACGCTCGGAGTGGCGCTACCTACGGGCGATACGAATTTGATCGGAAGAACGATTGTGTGGAACAACGCGTTTCAATATCACGTTTTTCGAAAGCTCTGGCCGGAAGTGGAACTGAATTCATCTTTCTTTCAAGATGGAAAGAATGACGGGAGAAAGCAGACGTTCGTGACGCCGGGGATGGTGATTGGAAGGATTCACCTGGTGGGACGGCTGGGGCTGACGTTTGGCGGGGGATTCCAAATCGCGACGACGCATTTTCATAATAACAATCACAACGGGATTTTTACAGTGCGGTTTCCATTTTGAGCGGGAGTTGTCGTTTGCCACAGAGGCACTGAGAACACAGAGGACTGCGAGGTAATTCTGAGGCTGAAGAGTTTCTTTCACAGATCTTTCGCCCGCGAAGGCGGGGAATGGATTGCAACGGGCGGCAAGCGTTGCTGCGTCACAGGTTTCGGATGAGTGGGGGCTAGCGGGTGAGGCGCTTCATGAGTTCGCGGAGGCGGGCGCGGGCTTCGGTGGTCATGGAGACGAACATGACGCCCAGGCCCTTTCCCGGCTCAGAATCGCGGACGATGGCGCGTGCGCGGACCTCTCCGCCGGGGACCTCGAAAATGAGCTTGATGATTTCACCTACAGGCGGAGGGTGGCGCGTGGAGATGAACAGGCCGCCCAAACCGATGGTGGAGACGCGCGAGACGGAGCGGCCCTGGCTCCAGCGCCAGGCAACCATCATGCCTTTGGGCAAGCCCATGCGCGGGTAGCGCCGTTCCTTGGCCGCGGTTTCCACGATGAGGAAATTGTACCGAGGCTGATTCTCTCCACTGGGTATATTTGCCGCGACGTGCACAATGCTCCAACCTGAGCCTGAATTTGCGGGAGTGGGCCAGTTTGAGAAGCGATGCCCTTGAAGCTACACAATTTCAGATTGGCAATCTGATATATTATCTTGGGGCCTCGGGGCTGGGCCCTCCCGTGCACATGACCGAATAGTGCCGACGAGCCGGGCAAGGCGTTCGATTCCGGTGTAGCAACCCGGCAACGGGTATCAGCCCCATTTCAAATTGGCCCACTACCATATCTGCGCGGCGATTGGCAGGGGTTGACAACTCACGTATGATGGGGAATCAGCGCTGGCCAAGCGACACGGCATGGGCCTCAGTGTTTCCGCGGCGAATGCCGCGCAGACCGGCCGGCAAAAGGGGAAACATAATGAAGGCGGGAATTCATCCGGACTACCACGAAGTGACCGTGCACTGCGCGTGCGGGAGCACGTTCAAGACGCGGTCCACGGCCAAAGGCAATCTGGTGCGCGTGGAAATCTGCTCGCAGTGCCATCCGTTTTTTACCGGCAAACAGAAGCTGATCGATACGGCGGGGCGCGTGGAGCGGTTCAATAAGAAATACGCAAACCAGGCTGCCAAGAAGTAGCGGTTTTCCTCCAAACGACAACCCAAAAACAGATTTGCGCGTGGGAGCACGCCTCGCGCCGCGCAGTTCCCTGACGCGGAGGGGCGAAAGGCGGGCGCGAAGCGTTGTACAATGCTCGGCCGATGGCCACGAAACCCTCCGCGCCCTCTGAACCGCTGGTCGAGACCGCGGCGCCGCGCGTGACACTGCGAAATTCGTTCGCACATCCCTACGATTCGGCGATTGCCGCGGCGCGGACGTGCTATTCGCCGCGCATCATCGCGCCCGACGAGGTGACGGAAAAGCAGCGCGTCAATATCGGCGCGGCGACTTTTTTTGGCGGACACCACACCGTCTACCAGCACGCGCATTTTGAATTCGGCCTTGAAAACGTGAGCCGGCAATTCGTGTGGTCGTTCCTGCACGCGCATCCTTTTTACAATTCCGAGCAGCAGAGCCAGAGGTACGTGCGGCTCGACCGGGCGCAGGCGTTTGTGCCTCCAGAGAGCGAACATTTCGGCGCGGAGGAGCGGGCGATCTACGAACGAGCAATCGCGCGAAGCTGGGACGCCTATCGCGAGTTGGCGAAAGTGCTCGAGCCCGGAGCGCGGGAAATCCTGGGCGATATCTGGCACGTGGGAACGATGTCGCATCCCAAACGCGCGCAGAAAGTAGCGCGACAGGCGGAAAAACGCGCGATTGAAGTGGCGCGATACGCGCTGCCGGTCGCGGCGTTCACGACGATGGTGCACACGATTTCGGGGATCGTGCTGCACCGACTGTGGCGGATGTGCGGAGCCTGCGACACTCCGGCGGAGGCGCGAGCCGTGGTGGGCGAGATGGTCGCGCGCGTGCGGGAAGTGGACGCGGGATTCTTCGACCGGTTCGCGACCGAACCGATGGAAGAAATTCCGGAATTTTGCGCGCCGCGCGGAGACGGCGAAGCGTTCGCCGGTGAATTCGACGCGACGCTCGCGGGAAAAACTTCCAAGCTGGTGGATTATTCGCCGCGCGCTCCGGAGGGTATCGCGCGGGCGTATCGCGCCGTAGCGGGGCTTTCGTACGCGGAATGCGATGACGCGGAAGCGATTGACCGCGTGCTCAACCCGGCGCGGAACGCGTACCGGCGCGAGACGCTCAACGTGGGCGTGCACGCGCCGATGATGAGGGCGCTTGAACACGCGCATTTTACGTTCGCAAAAAAAATCAGTCACACCGCTGACAGCCAGGACCAGCGGCACCGCATGGCCCCCGGGTCGCGGCCGCTGCTGACGCTGGCGGACACGCGGCAGCCGGACTTCATCACGCCCATGCTGATCCGGGAGAACGCGGCGGCGCGCGAAATTTACAAACGCGCGATGGAAGAAGCGTGGGCGGCGAAAAACGCGCTTCTAGGGCGCGGCGTGCCGGTGGAATACGCGCTGTACGTGCTGCCGAACGCGAAGGCGATACGCCTTGTGGAATCGGGGTCGCTACTTCACCTTCTGCACAAGTGGACGATGCGCACGTGCTTCAATGCACAGGAAGAAATCTATCAGGCTTCGATGGAAGAAGTGGAAGAGGTGCGGAATATTTTCCCGGAACTCGCGCGATACATCGGCCCGCCGTGCCATCTGCGCGCGGGAATCTCGACGCCGATTTGCACGGAAGGATCGCATTTCTGCGGCGTCAAGGTGTGGGCCGATTTCCCCAACATCCAGCGGCGAATATGACGCGGCGAGGAAGCCTGGCGTATTACCTGGCGGCGTGGATTTGCGGATGCTTCTTCATGAGCGCGGCAGTGTGGACGCGTGACTTGCAGGGAGCGACGCCCGGGATCGCTTCGATGCACAGCGCGTTCGGGCTGCTGTTCTTTTCGTTTTACGGGTTGATCTGGGGAGCGGGAAGCTCGCTCGCGGGCGGATTCCTGCTGCGAAGAATGGCGCGCGCAGCGCGGTTGGAAAAAACCTGGCAGTGGGTGACGGCAGGAGCGGCGATCGCGCCCGTAGTTATTTTTCTTCTCGGCGCAATTTACCGGAACGGTGCGATGCATGATCGAGAGCCGAAAGGGCTGCTAGCGTTCTTCACGCGCGGGCCAGCAGTGGTGCTGAGCGCGGGATGGTGGCTGGCAATTCCGGCAGGCGCGGCGACAGCGTGGGTGCTCTTCCGCGTGCATCGCGCGTTTGGGATGGCTACGAACGCCAGCGGAGCGTCACCGGGGCGGTAAGCGGATGCTTCAGAGGCGCGCCGGTGCGCAGCGAATCGCGCCAGGCATCTTTCAACGCGAAAAACCAGCGGGCCTGGCGATCGGCGTCGCCGACAAGCATCATCTTCGGATCATGGCGCAGGCCGATGGATTGCTTTTCAAAATTGCCTTGATCTTGCGCAATAAAACGCCGAGCGAACCAACCGAAAATTGCCGGCGTCAACGGAAACCACGGAAAAAAATTCCACGCGGCAGAGAAATCGAGGCGGCACAGGTCCGCGCGAATCGGCGTGACCATGGTGCGATTCGTGAAGAATTTTTTCCCGGCCCGAATGATCTCCACGCGAATTCCGGGGAGAACGAAATCAATCGTGGTGGTGCGCTCGCCCGAAGCCCCGAGGATTTTGTAGGCGGCGGAATTGGAAGAAGGCGCATGGGCGCGCATGCGGAAGCCCAGCGGAAGGGGGTCGAAGGATTTTTCTTTTTCGCGCTGGCGGCCGCTGGAACGCCAGAACCAGGATTGATGTACGTAAGGGCCGTGGGCGGGATCGAGCAGGCCGAGAACTCCCTGATCGAAATCCGAGGAAAATTCTACGGAATGAAAAAAAGTGCGATAGCGCGAACCGAAAACAGGAAGTTCAGGGACGGGCGGCAGAGTTTCCGGCGAGACGCGAGCTCGCTGGGCATCGCGGAGAAAAACCCAGACATAGCCGTCGCGCTCCTCGCAGACGAATGATTCGACGAAAATGCGATCGACTCTGATGCCGGCATCGGCCGCGAGCGAGGGAATTTCGCGACACTGGCCGGAGCAGGCCTCAAATTTCCACCCGTGATAGATGCACTGGATTTGCGAGCCGTCGAAACGGCCAAAGGAGAGCGGCATAGCGCGATGCGGACAATTGTCGCGGAGCGCAAAGGCCCGGCCGCGCGCGTCGCGACCAAGCACGAGGGGAACTCCGAGAAGCATCGCGGGATAAAGTTTGCGCGCGTGGAGCGGACCGGAGCGCATCGCGGGATACCAGAAATTCCAAAGCGGCGCAGAATCTTCTGCGGACGAGACCGCTGGCGAAGCTGAAGTTTCGGCGGTAGTCATTGGGGGGCTTGAGATCTCAGCGATATGCTATTACAGGCTGTCGCGGAGGGGCAACGCGAGGTTTTTTGACTTCCACGGAAAATCGCATTATCATATTTGCAGGCTTGATTGAGATGTTTGCCTCCTTCTATTAGCTGCCCCTCCGAGCGCCATCGGCGCCCTTGAACTCGAAGCGTCCTCTCGTCTCCATTTACTTTCTTTCATTTGAGGCATCACATGGGCAAGCGAACGATATTTGAAAAGTTACAGCAGATTGAAGCTCAATATGAGGAGCTAGGCCGGCAATTATCTTCACCGGACGTGCTGGGCGATTCCGCGCGCCTGCAGAAAATGGCGAAGTCGCACGCCGACATGGGCCAGGTCGTGGCGAAATACCGCGAGTGGAAAGAAATCGAGAAACAATTGCAAGAGACAAAGCAGATGATCGCGGAAACAAGCGACGCGGAGATGAAGCAGCTTGCGCACGATGAAGAACACCAGCTCGCAGAGCGGCAAAAAAACGTCGAGCTAGAATTAAAAATGCTCCTCTTGCCGAGGGATCCCAACGACGAGAAAAACGTCATTCTAGAAATCCGCGCGGGGACGGGCGGGGATGAGGCGTCGCTTTTTGCCGGGGAGCTTTTCCGGATGTATTCGCGCTACGCGGAAACGCAGGGCTGGAAAGTGGAAGTGTTGGAAAGCTCGGCTTCTTCCGTGGGCGGAACGAAAGAAATCACCGCGGCAATTTCGGGGAACAAAGTGTACTCGAAACTAAAGTACGAGAGCGGAGTGCACCGCGTGCAGCGAGTGCCGCGAACGGAGCAGCAGGGGCGAATCCATACTTCGGCGGCGACCGTAGCCGTATTGCCGGAAGCGGATGAAATCGACATCAAGATTGATGCGAAAGATATCCGCATCGACACGTTTTGCTCTTCGGGCCCCGGCGGCCAATCGGTGAACACGACGTATTCGGCGGTGCGCATCACCCACATTCCGAGCGGCCTGGTGGTCTCGCAGCAAGACGAAAAATCGCAGATCAAGAACCGCGCCAAGGCTATGCGCGTGCTTCGCGCGCGACTCTACGAGATGGAGCGCGAAAAGCAGCACCAGCAGATCGCCGCGGAACGGCGTGGGCAAATCAAGACCGGCGACCGCTCAGAAAAAATTCGCACGTACAATTTTCCGCAGAACCGCGTGACCGATCACCGTATCGGGCTGACGCTACATCAACTCGACCTGGTGATGGAAGGAAGGCTCGCGCCGCTAGTGGATGCGCTGGTGACGCATTACGAAGCCGAGCGGCTGAAAAATGAACTCGACGAGGCGTGAGCGGGACGTGAGCGAGCAATCATTTTCAACCAGATTGTATAAGCGGAGCGTTCGCGAGGCTCTTGCGGAAGCGGTGACGCTGCTGAGGTCCGCGAATGTTCCCTCGCACGCGCTTGCGGCCGAGTTGCTGTTGATGCATGTCGCAGGGCGCGACCGCACGTGGATCTACGCGCATCCCGAAGCGCTCATCGACCAAGCGGCCGCTGCGAAATTAACCGATCTGCTGGCGAGGAGAATTGCGGGCGAGCCGACTCAATACCTCACTGGCAAGCAAGAATTCTGGGGCCTGGAATTCGAGGTGACACCGGCAGTGTTGATCCCGCGGCCCGAAACCGAACATGTCGTCGAAGTGACGCTGGAGCGTTTAGGACCGACACGCCGGAAGAGTCCGCTGCAAATCGCGGACGTGGGCACGGGCTCGGGCTGCATCGCCGTGGCGCTGGCACGGGAATTATCCGCGGCGAAAATCTGTGCGACCGATATTTCGGCTGCGGCGCTGGAGGTGGCCTGTCGAAATGCGTCACGGCACGGCACCAAGGAGCGCGTTCAATTCATCCAGTGCAACCTGCTGGACGGCATAGATCCTGGCGCGGGGCCGTTCGATGCGATTGTGAGCAATCCGCCTTACATCGGACGCGGCGAGGCCGAGACGCTTGCGCGAGAAATTCGCGAGCATGAGCCGCACGAGGCGCTTTTCGCCGGCGAACGCGGAACGGAAATCTACGCGCCGCTGATTCGCCAGGCGGAAAAACTGCTTGCGCCGGAAGGAGTGCTCGTGGTGGAACTCGGCTTCGGCGCGTTCGAGGCCGTGGATAAAATTGTCGGCGCTTCGCACGCGTGGACGCATGTGAGCGTCACGCCGGATCTCGCGGGGATTCCGCGTGTGCTTGCCGCCGAGCGCATAAGCTGAGAGCGCGTGCAACTTCTTTTGCCTTTTGTTCGCCCACTGGAGTTATAGTAACGCGAGACTGCCATGCCGAAGCTGGCACGATTTCGCGCGAAGCACGACCCTCCTGAAGCGAAGACGGCTGCCGCCGCTTCCGAGACGATTCTGCACATTGATATGGACGCGTTTTTCGTTTCCGTCGAGCTGCTCGAGCGGCCGGAATTGCGCGGACTGCCGGTGGTCGTCGGTGGACAGCCAGACCAGCGCGGCGTGGTCTCTTCGGCGAGCTACGAGGCGCGAAAATTTGGAATTCATTCGGCGATGGCGCTGCGAACCGCCGGGCGGCTGTGTCCGCAGGCTGTGTATCTGGAATGCCGGCACGAACTCTATTCGCAATGGAGCGACCGCGTCGCTGAGATTTTGGCGCGGTTCACGCCGGCGGTCGAGATGGCTTCCGTCGATGAAGGCTATCTGGATTTGACGGGCACCGAGCGAATGCACGGGCCACCCCTCGCGGCTGCCGACAAGTTACTGCGAGAAATTACGGCGAAGACCGAGCTACCGTGCTCGGGGGGCCTCGCCGCAACGCGGCTGGTAGCTAAAGTGGCGTCGGACCAGGCGAAGCCGCGGGGGCTCGTTTTTGTCCCAGCGGGCGCGGAGGAGGCATTTCTTGCGCCTCTGGGAGTACGAAAAATTCCCGGCATCGGAAAGATGACCGAGGCGGCACTCAAGGCACTGGGAATTCGTTCGGTCGGAGAGCTCGCTAGTGTGCCGCTCGGAAACCTTGAAGAAACCTTCGGCCAATGGGGCACGGCGCTCTATCGCAAGGCGCGCGGACAGGATGCGTTTGAATTTTTCGTGGATGCGGAGCCAAAGTCTATTTCGCACAATCATACATTCGGGCAAGACACGGACGACCGCGCGCTCATCGAGACGACGTTGAGCCATCTCAGCCAAAAGGCGGCCAAACGACTACGCGATTCGGGACTTTACGCGCGCACGATAGGATTGTCGCTGCGCCACGCTGACTTCCGCACGCTCACTCGCGCAAAAACGCTCGCGGAGCCAACAAATCTCGACTCACGGATCCACGAGACGCTGAAGAGCCTGCTCGCGGCATCGTGGCCGGGCGTGCCAAAACTGCGGCTCGTGGGCGTGGAGCTATCCCAGCTGACCAGCCCTTCAGGGCAGATGGACTTGCTGGACGCCGGGCGCCGGGAGAAGCTCGAAAAGCTCGCGCGAACTACTGACCGGCTGCGCGATCGATTCGGATTTGCGAAGATTCAATTCGGCGGGTCGCTGAACAACAAAAATATAGTCTAACGGCAGGCCATCGCGTGATCTGAAACACGAATTCTCGCGCGGTTCGCTATAATGCTGCTCCGTTTGCGCCATGGGCAAAAAGAAAACTCAATTCCGAGAAAATCGCCATAGAGTGCACGAATACTGGCAGCGCGTGACGGAAGGGCGGCAGCTCGACCAGCTCTGGGCGCAGTTCAAGACCGAAGCGAAAGAAAGCTACGGCCTTTTCTCACGCGAGGTGGATTGGAATGCGGTAAACCGCGAGAAGAGAATGAAGCGGCCGTTTCGCGCGGCCTGGGCGCTGCTTCAGGTGTTGATGATGAAGCTCACGCCTGCGCGGCGCGTGCTGCTGCTCGCGGCGCTGGTTTGCCTCATCTATCCCACGCCCGCGCTCATTGTGCGCGACCTTTTCGAGCCGCGAAATCGCGGATTCGAGGGATTCGCGGAGCTATATGCACTGGGCGGTGTCCTGCTTTTCGTTCTGCTGGCGCTGGAGTTGGCGGACCGCGTGACAATGAAGCGCGATCTGGAAATCGCGCGGGAAATTCAGCGCTGGCTCGTTCCCGAGAATCCACCCGAGGTGCCGGGCGCGGACATCGCGTTCGCTTCGCGGCCGGCCAATACCGTCGCGGGCGATTACTACGACGCTTTCCTCCGAAATGTCTCCGTGGGCGATGCAACAGCCAGCCGGCTGCTCGTCGTTGTCGCGGACGTGGCGGGAAAAAGCGTGCCGGCAGCGCTGCTGATGGCCACGCTGCAGGCGAGCCTTCGCGCACTTTCTGGAGCGGGACGCTCCCTTCGCGAGGTGGTAGAGGGCATAAACCGCTACGCCTGCGAGCACAGCCTGGGCGGATTGCGATTCACGACCGCGTTTTTCGGCGAGTGGGATCCCGCGACACGCCAATTTGAATACATCAACGCGGGGCATAATCCTCCGATCCTTCGCCGAGGTCCTGGAAGAATTGAGCGGCTCGCAGAGGGAGGATTGCCGCTGGGAATCGCTCTGGACGATGGCGCGCTTCGGCATTACGAGTCGGGAATTACGCGGATTGACGCGGGCGATGCGTTGGTGATTTTCACCGATGGCGTCGTGGAAGCCGTGGACGCAGAAGAAAAAGAATTCGGCGAAGGGCGGCTGCTCGAATCCTTGGAGAGCTGCGCTCCATCCGCCGCCAAGGATTTGCTACGCGAAATTATGGCCGACGTGGACAGATTTGTCGCCGGAGCGCGGCAGCACGACGACATCACCTGCCTGGTAATGAAAGCTGTTTGACCCGCGCGCAGCTCGTCCCGAATTGCGGAAGGCCGCCTATTCCCTCTCTCGCACACAAGGCCCATAATTGTGGCATGAACGCCCGTGAATTATCGGAGCGCATCTGCCGGAAGCTCGGCGAGGAGGGCTACGACGCTTTCCTCGTGGGCGGCTGCGTTCGCGACATGCTCCTTGGACGGGAGCCTGCGGATTACGACATCGCAACGAACGCCACGCCTGACGAAGTGCAGAAGCGCTTTCCCGGAAGCTTGACCGTGGGAGCGCAGTTCGGCGTCATCGTTGTGACGGAAGATGGAGCAGAAGTTGAAGTGACGACGTACCGTTCCGACGTCGGCTACTCCGACGGGCGTCACCCAGACCGCGTCGTGTATTCCCGTTCAGCAAAAGAAGATGTGATGCGACGCGATTTCACGATCAACGCGCTATTGATGAATCCTGCGAGCAAAGAGGTTCTGGATTTCGTTGGGGGCCGCGCCGATTTGCAAGCCGGGATCGTGCGGGCCATCGGCCAGCCGGAAGACCGGTTCACCGAAGACAAGCTACGCATGGTGCGCGCTGTGCGGTTTGCCGCGCGCTTCGGATACAAGATCGAGCCGGCCACTTTCGCGGCAATCGCGAAACTTGCGCCGCAAATTCATCAGGTATCACCCGAGCGGCTGCGCGATGAACTCTCGAAACTCCTGACCGAGGGAAAAGCGCCAAAGGCTTTCGAGCTGCTCGACGAATCCGGCCTGCTCGGGGAGCTTCTACCGGAAGTTGAGCGCATGAAGGGAGTCGAGCAGCCGCCGCAGTTTCATCCCGAGGGCGACGTATGGACGCACACGCTCATGATGTTGGAAGGTCTGGCGGCGGGCGCGTCGCCAACGCTGGCGTGGGGAGTGCTCCTGCACGATGTTGGCAAGCCGCCGACGTTTCGGTCCGCTGCAGAAACTGGCGACCGCATCCGTTTCGACCATCACGTGGAGGTTGGCACGCGCATGGCGGAGGGAATCTGCCAGCGCCTACGGTTTTCGAATGATGAAACGGCGCAAGTCATGGCTCTTGTGGCTAACCACCTCCGGTTCAAAGATGTGGCTGCCATGCGGCAGGCTACTCTGAAGCGCTTTGTGCGGCTGGAGCGATTTGAGGAGCACCTGGAATTGCATCGGCTCGACTGCCTCTCGAGTCACCGCATGCTGGACAGCTATGGGTTCGTGCAACGCTTTCTAGCGGAGACTCCGCCAGAGGACGTTCGACCGGCGCGACTCATCACCGGGGAGGACTTGAAGGAAATGGGCTTGGTGCCAGGGCCGAAATTCCGCGAAATCCTGCTGGCCGTCGAGGAAGCCCAACTCGAAGGCAGCTTGAAAGATCGAGCCACTGCCTTAGAATTTGTGCGCCAAACATTCATCCACGTCCCCTAACTGTAGCCAGAAACATCTAGTAGTACATATAAGTATTGTATTTTCATATCGTTAGATTTACTATAAATCTTAGCGCGATGCGCTAAAGATATGTTATACTGTCCGCGAAGTCGCTTGAAACACTTTCCCATGCTGCTGCATCTAACTCTTCGAGCGACGTCATAATTCACCAAGGGGGGCCAGATGCCCAAACTTAAAGGTATTCCGAACGAGCTTCCGATTCTCCCCGTGAGGGACACGGTTCTATTTCCCGGCGCGATGATGCCTCTGACGGTGGGGCGGCCTGGATCGCTCAGCTTGCTGGAGTCTTTCCAGGGCGAGGAGAAATTGCTGGGTGTTGTGACCCAGCACGATGCCCGAGTTGAGGACCCGGAAGGCAGCGACCTGCACACCGTCGGTACGATCGCAAAAATCCACAAGATGGTGAAAATGCCCAATGGAAATGTCGTGGTGTTTCTCGAGGGCACGGCGCGAATCCATGTCACGGAATTCGTTGGGCTGAAGCCCTTCTTGCGCGCGAGCGTGATTGAGCAGCCGGACGTGGATTTCGAGATGGACCCCGAGCTGGTGGCATTGCTGCGCAGCACGCAAGAGCTATTCCGCGAGGTAGTGGAGCTTTCTTCGCAGCTCTCCGACGATTTGAAGAGTGTGGCTGGGACGATGGGTGATGCGGGTCGGCTCTCCGACTTCATCGCCGGAACTTTGCCTTCGCTCAGCACTCTTTTGAGGCAGGAACTTCTCGAAACCGCAAGCGTCCGAAAGCGGCTGGAGCTGCTGATCCGCGAGCTGACGAAAGAGCGCGAGGTCCTGGAGCTGCGGAGCAAAATCTCCGAGCAAGTGCAAGAGCAGATGAATCAGAGCCAGCGGGAGTACCTGCTGCGTGAACAGCTCAAGGCCATTCATAAAGAGCTGGGCGAGACCGACGACACGCAAAGCGAGATCGAGGAGTTACAGAAGAAGATCGAAGAATCCGGAATGGCCGCCGAAGCGCGGAAGGAGTGTGAACGCGAGCTCAAGCGCCTCGCCAAGATGACTCCTGCTTCGGCGGAATACATGGTCGCGCGAACTTATCTGGAATGGATGACCTCGCTGCCCTGGACCAAGACTTCCGGGGGCGAAGACATCGATATCGTGAAGGCGCAGGAAATTCTCGACGAAGACCACTACGATCTGGAAAAGGTGAAGCAGCGGATCCTGGATTATCTGGCGGTGAAAAAACTCCAGCCGGACATGAAAGGCCCGATCCTGTGTTTCGTGGGGCCGCCGGGAGTGGGCAAGACCTCTTTGGGGAAATCCATTGCGCGCGCGATGGGAAGAAAGTTTGTGCGCATTTCGCTCGGCGGGATGCACGACGAAGCGGAAATCCGCGGCCACCGGCGCACCTATATCGGCGCGCTTCCGGGCCAAATTATTCAGGGCATCCGGCGAGCGGAAACGCGGGACCCGGTTTTCATGCTCGACGAAGTGGACAAACTGGGCCGGGATTTTCGCGGCGATCCCTCGGCGGCGCTGATGGAAGTGCTCGACCCGGAGCAGAATTCGCATTTTCGCGATCATTACCTCGACGTGCAGTTCGACCTTTCGAAAGTGCTCTTCATCGCCACGGCCAACTGGATGGATCCCATCCCGGAGCCGCTGCGCGATCGCATGGAAGTTATCGAACTGGCCGACTACACCGAAGAAGAAAAAATTCACATCGCGAAAAAATATCTAGTGCCACGGCAGGCGAATGAACACGGCGTGAAAATCGGCGAGCAAATTGAATTCCCAGAGGAAGGCCTGCACGAAATTATCCATAGCTATACACGCGAAGCGGGCGTGCGCAATCTGGAGCGCGAAATCGCGACGCTGGTCCGCAAGCAGGCGCGGCGCATGGCCGAAGGCAAGAACGAGAAGTACATCGTCACGCCGGAAGCCGTGCGCGAAGTCTTGGGCGTTCCCAAGGTGCGCACGGAAAAGGAAGTGGAAGAACGCGTGGCGCGTCCTGGAGTCTCGGTAGGACTGGTGTGGACGCCTGCGGGCGGCGACATCGTATTCATCGAAGCCACGCGGATGCGCGGGGGTAAGCAGTTCACCATGACCGGACATCTCGGCGAAGTGATGCAGGAGTCCATGCGTGCGGCGCTCTCCTGGGTGCGCGCCAACGCAGAAAACTACGGAATCGATCCGGACTTCTTCCGCAAGCAGGACATCCACATTCACGTGCCCTCCGGAGCGATTCCGAAAGATGGACCCTCGGCGGGCGTGGCGATGGTCACGGCGCTGGTGAGTCTGCTGACGGGGCGGGCCATCCGGCCGCGCGTGGCCATGACGGGAGAGCTCTCCCTCTCCGGCGTCGTGCTGCCTGTTGGCGGCATCAAGGAGAAAGTGCTGGGCGCGAAGCGCGCAGGAATCAGCGAAGTGATTCTCCCGGCGGAGAATGAACCGAACGTGAAGGAGGACCTGCAACCGCCAATCATCGGAGGAATGCAAATCCACTTCGTGAGGTCCGTTGATCAGGCGCTCGAAATTGCGCTCGGCAAGTTTGGGCGCTCCTCACGGCACTCGACGGAGAAGGCCGCGCAACGGGAAGATCAGCCGCCGATGGTTCCAATTCACTGAAGACTGCGGATCGCGAGCCTTTGAGGGTTCGCGCGAGAATGAAAGCAAAACAGGGGACGGGCGCAGGAACCTGTCCCCTTCTTGTTTCCCGCAATGACTTCTCCACAGTCCTTTCCCTGTGAGCGCAGCTCCTCCGGACGTCCTGAATTTCAAGATGCGCCTCTCAGTCGTAAGAAACAAAGAAACCTCTCGGAACTCGAATCAAGTTTCCCGTTGCGCTGCGCGGAAGAATTGCGTACAGGTAGAGGCGCTGCCATGCAACTGCGTCCTCGTCAAATCGTCATCCGCGCTCGCGAAATCGCGACGGCCATCCTGCGGGCAGTGGAGCGCGAGCGGCTGGTGGAAAATTTCATTGATAGCTATGTCAAGGATCACAATCGTCCCGGCCGCGCGACGGGGATGGATCGGCGTCGCGAATTGCTCGAATTGATCCGCCGCGAAGCCCTACTCGCTATGGTTGCGGAGGTCGAAAGCGAAATTCCTCTTCGCTTTGGTTCGCAGAAGGGTAGCCAGAAACGGAAAACGACCAGTCACGAGGACGTGAATAACCGGGAGCTTTTTCGCCAACAGTTTTTCGAGGCGCTCGCCGGCTGGCACCGATGGAATCAGGAGGAATTCGAAGCCTTCTTGCACGATCTCGCACTCTTCGAACGACTGGGAGATGCCGCCCCACCTGCGCGCAAAGGGCATCCCCGCAAAATCGTCGCACGCGTCGCGGGGCCTTTTGCAGACCGTGTGGGGTTGATCCTCGATCCCGCAATGCTCGAAAAGGCGCGCCGCGCGGCTGCAATGTTTGAATCCGATTTGCGCAGCACCGCACGCGCGTTCTTTCGAAAATTCTTGTCCCGCCGCGAGCGGTGACCCGACGTGTTCTATGGCCGAGCTTCCAGAACAATATTGAAAGGTGTTTCCGTGGCGCGCCGAAACCGAGTGAATCCGGCAGCCGTGATGATCTCGCGCAAGCGCTTCTCTCCCGCCTGAGCGCCGAGAGCCAGGCCCACCTCCTGCGAACGCGATGCCGGCGTGCATAGTAAAGTGGACGCAGAATAGAATAGCCTGCCGATGGGATTGAGGTTCTCTTCCAGCCGGTCATGAGCGAACGGTTCCACGATCATCCAGGTGCCTTCGCGGTGGAGCGATTGGAGCACGTGCCGCGCGGCCCCCTCCGGATCGCCCATGTCGTGCAGGCAGTCGAAGAAAGCCACGAAGTCATAATCCTTTCCTGGATAGCTCTTCGCCGGAGCAACCACAAACTTCACTCGGTCGGTCACGCCTGCCCGCTCCGCGGCCTCCTTCGCCAGTGCGATCGAGGCGGCGTGATAATCAAATCCGGTGAAGGCTGATTTCGGAAAGGCCTGAGCCATCAACACCGTCGAGGTTCCCAGGCCGCAGCCGACATCCGCAACACGCGCGCCGCTCTCGAGCTTCGCCTTCACGCTCTCGAGCGCCGGAATCCAGCTCTCGATGAGATTGGCGCGGTAATTCGGCCGGAAGAATCGCTCCGTGCCGGAAAAAAGACCGCAATCGTGCTCGTGCCAGCCAAATCCACGGCCGGTGCGAAAAGCTTCCGTGAGTTTCTCTTCGTCTTTCATTACCGAAGCGACGATTTGAAAAAAGCCGGGGAGAAACATGGGGCTGGATTCATCCGCCAGCGCAAATGCCTGTTCTGGTGGCAAAGTGAACCGCTCCGTCGCTGCATCGTAGTTTACGAACCCTCCCGCAGCCTGCGCCGCGAGCCACTCGCGCACGTAGCGTTCATCCGTGCCCGTCTTGCGGGCAACTTCCGCGGGTGTTAGGGGGCCTGCTCCGGCCATGGCTTTGTATAGGCCGAGTCTGTCGCCGATGACGAGCAGCGCAGCATTGATCGCGGCTCCCATCTCACCGATTGCCTGATTCATGAACGTATGGAGCCTGGATTCATTTAGGGGAGCAGTCGCGGACATTTTCACCTCCTGGGTCTGGAATGCAGCGAACCAAAATTACGTCGAGTTTAACGGCTGTCTCAGGCGGGGTCAAGGGCCGCTGAAGTCAAAACGCGGACGACAGGGAAATCCTCTGCCCGGCGCAACTCTTTCGAATCGTGCGCGGCAAGGCGTCATGCCCAGCGCGGATAGTTCTGCTATGCTCGCGGCGAAATGCTGACAACCTTTTATATCTTGATCCTCGCCCAAATTTGTCTGGGTGTGATTTCTCTGCTCGATGGAGTCCTGTGGCTGCGGATGATTCGCAAGCGGCTGCGAACGCACGCGGGATTTTACGCGCCCCGTGTGGCACTGCTCTGCCCGTGCAAGGGCTTGGAATCGGGCCTGGAGGAAAACCTCAGTTCCCTCCTGCGCTTTGATTACGCCGACTACGAAGTCGTTTTCATTCTTGCCAGCGCCCTCGATCCCGCAAGGCAGGTGATCGAGCGCGTGATGGCTGCAAACCAGCGCTCCGCGCGGCTGGTGATCGCGGAACCGCCCAAGGATTGCGGAGAAAAAGTAATCAATCTCCGCAAAGCGATCGATACGCTTGGCGATCAGGTTGAGGTCATTGTTTTTACCGATTCTGACGTGCGCCCGGGACGGAGCTGGCTGGCCCATCTGGTGGCCCCACTCGCCGAGACTCGTATCGGCGCCACCACGACCTTTCGCTGGCTGTTTCCGGCAAAAGGCGGCTTCGCGAGTGCACTCGCTTCGGCGTGGAACGCCGCGATTGTGACTCTGCTGGGAGACCATTCCCGGAATTTCTGCTGGGGAGGCGGAACGGCGATTCGAAGAAAAGTGTTTGAGGAAATTCATGCGCTCGATTCTTGGCAGGGTGCTGTGAGCGACGATTTCGCTCTAACCCGGGCGTTGCACGCCGCGAATCTCGCCATTCACTTCGTTCCCGAGTGCCTCGCGTCCACCGCTTTCGACGCCTCATTTCGTGAGCTCCTTGCTTTTACAGACAGGCAAATAATCATCACGCGAGTCTATTCGCCGCGGCATTGGGCCGCAGGCCTCATTTCTCACGTGAGTTACGCCGCCACCCTATTGTTTGGCGTGTGGGTCGTGCTCGCGGAAATTCTCGCGGGAGAAGCATGGCTGGGGCTCGCGATTCTCTGGCTGCTCGTCCCGTTGCTCGCAGCAATGAAAGGCACGTTGCGGATGGCCGCCGTGGGCGAGATCTTGCCGGAATGGCGAACACAAATTGCGAAGTGGAGCTGGGCGTGGACGGCGCTCGCGCCTCTCGTGCCGTTCCTTTATGCGTGGAATACATTGGCCGCTTCAGTGCGCCGCGAAATCCGATGGCGTGGAGTCCGCTACCGGCTCATTTCCGCCAACGAGACGCGCGTCCTTAGCCGGTGAGGCTGGTCAAGAACGGATAGTGTTCCGCCGCTGCCATGAAGAACAGCATCGGAAACGACAGCCAGAAACCCACGCGCGATGCGGTTTGTGCCCAGCGCATCAGGCGCTCGGATTCAGGGGGCAGAGGCGCGCCATTCTCCGCGGCCGCACGCGTCCATGCGATCATTTTCTTCTGCACGCGCCAGACAACTCCCCAGGTGTTCAGCAGCATGATCAAACCAAGTCCGCCGCCAACGCTGATGGAAAGATGACCGTTCGATGATTTCGGACTGGAGTTGAGATCCAAGACGAGATACGAACCCGCAATCACCACGGCGCCGATCAGGATGGTGCGCAGCCACGGATTGCTGAGAACTCCCCTTGTCGGTAATTGCAGCGCATAAATCAAAGCGTAAGCGATCATCCAGACTACAAGCCACTCCCAGAGCCAGCGCCAGGCGAGCGAGGATTGTCCGAGATTCTGCGCATCGGCTGTCAAGAGGAGGATGTAGTAACGCAGACCAACAACCACGGTGACAAGCGCGGACCAGCGAAACCAGCCCATCGCCCGCTCCATCAGCCGCGGATAAATCTTCACGCGAGTCTGTGGTTCCAGTTGCTTCATCGTCGGATTGCCGATAAGAACAAAAAAATAGAGCAAGCCAATCCAGATGATTCCAAAGATAAAATGCATCCACCGGAGAACAATCTGCTCGCTGGCGACGGCGCCCGAGGGAAAACTGAAGTGAGGCTGCAAGTGAATCAGGATGCCGCTCGCTGATGCTGGAAAAAGCATATTCACTCCTTGTGCGCGAACCATACGCTACGAAAATCGCCCCGCACGTGTCAACGAGCGGAGCGGAGGCGTTCGATCGCCCAGCGCGCGTGCTCCGAGATGATTTCGTCCTCGGAATTCGCGAGTCTCTCCAATTGACGAACGACACGGGGAGAAGCTTCGGAATCCGAAGAAAGTTTTGAATTGCCAAGTGCCACGCAAGCATTGCGAATGAGTCCGCGCCACTTGGTTCGCTTCACGGCGCTCCCTCGAAACATTTCCTGGAATTCCGTTTCACTGAGTGATGCAATCCATTCGAGTGGCGGAGCAAAGAGAGATTCTGACTCGTCACCGGTTCCGTCAGACATACTCGCTTCGTAAGCTTCCGTAGCTCTGATTTTTCTGGGAAGAAATTCCGTCTCAGCGGTCGGCGGCGCTTTGCGGTTCCAAGGGCAGACGTCCTGGCAAATGTCGCAACCGAAAACCATCTGGCCCACTGCACCGCGAAACTCTGCGGGAATCTGGCCGCGCAATTCGATGGTGAGATAAGAAATACAGCGGCGAGCATCGAGAACGTACGGCTCTACGAGCGCGCCCGTGGGACAGGCATCGAGGCACAGCGTGCAATTTCCGCAAAGATCCGCCGGAGGAGTTTCGTGCGGCGCTTGCGCGGGTAGAAGTTCCAGATCGGTGAGGATAACGCCCAAGAAAAGCCACGAACCGAGCTCCTCGTTAATCAGGCAAGTATTTTTCGCCAGCCACCCCAGGCCGGCGTGCTGTGCGGCCACGCGCTCAACGACGGGTCCCGTATCCACGTACGCGCGCGCAGTGAAACGATCTTCAAATTTCGCGCGCATCGCGGCCGCGAGGGTTTCGAGTCGCTGGCGGATCCAATCGTGATAGTCGTTTCCCCATGCGTAGCGCGAAATCCATCCGCGGGGCCCGGAATCGTCCGATGGTTCTGCCGCTGCGACGATGGAATAAGGCGCAGATGAATTGTAATTGACGGCGCAGACGATGATGCTCTGCACGCCGTCGAGCACGAGTTGCGGATCAAGACGTCGCGGGTCCTCGAGATATTTCATTTCTCCCGCGTAGCCGCGCGCGAGCCATTCGGGAAGACTCGCGAGCTCTGCAAATGAATCCACTCGCGTGATTCCGCAAAGGTCAAATCCAACTTTCCTCGCTTCTTCGATGACCCATCGCGCTCGCTCGTGCGGCTGCATGGTCACATCATGCCCCAAGACAGACATGAGCGGGAGAGCAGCGACGAAATCCCGATGCGCGCAGGGATTGACTGACAGCCAAGCTCCGGTGCTGCTAGAATGCTCGCGCATGGCTGACTGGCGTCAAATTCAGGCGCGCATCCGAAGGGCGAAGACAAGCCCCGATCCCGGCGCGAAGCTCTCCGAACTTTTTGCAAAGACGCACGACGCGATGGTGGCGTTCGAGCTCGGAGCGGTTGCGGAGAAAGCGGGAAACGCCGAAGAGGCCGTTCAATGGTACACGACGGCGTCGGAACGTTTCCGCCGCGCGGAATGGAAAAAGAAAGCTGCCGAGGCGCTGACGCGGATGGGCGCGCCTGTTCCGGATTCCACCTCGCAAACAATTCCTCGCGAGATGGCGTCAACGGATTCCGAAGAAATACCTGAAAAAGAATTTCACACCGAAAAATTTGCAGAGCAGACCATAGAGAGCGTGGCAGCTGTTGCACCTCCCGCAGAGAAAGAAGCGCAGCTGACGCCGACGATTGGAGAAATCTCGCCGGCCCCGGGTGAATCCCAGGGAGAAAACCGCGGACGTAAACGCCGCGGACGGCGCGGAGGACGACGCCACAAGAAGAATCGCGGCGCGACAGCCGCACCCGGGTTGCCTGCAAAGGCGTTTGCGGCTTCGGCGGCTTCCGCGAGTTCCGTTGTGAAAGCTCCTGCGCCGCCAGCGCGCGCCGAAATACAAATGCCGGTGCGGGCAGAGCGGCCCGTCGAAGCGCCGGTTCTGCCTTCGGAGCGCGAAGCACGAGGCCGCGCGAGCGAGCCGGCGCTGGCTTCGAGGATGGCGCAACTAGAATCGCGATTGCGCCGGCTGATTGCCGGGCCGCTGCACAGATTCGACGAAGCCGACGATGCGCCGGCCGGCCCGGGCGTCGTGTTGCTCTCCGATTCTGATTTAGTAGAAACATATTATGTCGAAGCCTGCGACACGCTGCGCGTGGCGATAGGCAACCTTGCGCGCGGCGGACGCGCGGGTCGCGGCGGCCGGGGCGCTTCGCGCGACGAAGAAAGTCTCAAGGCCCGCCTCGCCGAGCACCTCGGAATCAACGAAACGAAAACATCGCAATATTTGAAGGACCATTGCGTGGTGCGCTGGATCCAGCTCGATGACGACGCCAAGCATTTGGCCCACTTCGCCATAGCCATTCTTCGCCCCATCCTCCAGAGGGATTAGTTTTCCGAGCTAGCCAGTGCCTCCGGGCGGCTATTCGTGCCCCTGGCGAGCCCTTTGAACGGCCAACGAGGAGCCGCTTCCCCGATAGGCGACCGAATTCCCAATAGGCGTTTGTGTCTCGATTAGAAATTGGCTCGTCCCTTTGTTTTCAACAAGTTAGCCATGGTCTTGTTTCTGGGTGTGTCTCGATTAGATTCGCCTCCTCGGGCAAAAAAGGCGAAAGGCGGAGCTGACGCTCCGCCTCTGCCGATGCCGAATTTGCAGAGACAAGTTTAGCACACTTTAGAAGATGAGTAAAATGCCGGGACTAGGGATATCTTGCCAGGGCAGAGTGAGCCCCGCCCCGGCAATAGGTTTAGAATATCAGGTGGAGCGCGAATGTAATCAAGCGCGGACTGCCGAGGGCATTCGTAATGAAGCCCTGTCCAGCGGGGGCAAGACCATTTCCGATGGTTCCGCTGGAGATCCCCTGAGCGGTCACACCCTTAGTCGTTCCGAACCATTGACATGCGAAGCCGAACTGGGCGCCCGCAGGGCTCGATTGTGCATTCGCTCCGAAGCAGTTATCCAACGTGAAATTGTTTTGGGGCGCATCGAAGCTCGGGTGATTGAAAAGGTTGAAAAACTGGGCGTCGAACTTGAGATGGAACCGTTCGGTCAACCTGAGGTTCTTAGAGACGCCCATGTCAAAGCGCACCTGGAAAGGACCACGGAAGGGATCGCGACTGGCGCTTTGGAAACCCGTCTCCGAGAAATCGCAGGCGGCAAGGGGATTGCCTGGCTCGTCGGTGGTCGGGCCACAGGGAGGTACGCCATTGACTCCGGGAGGATTGATAACTACACCAAACGCGCCGCCGTTGAGAACGGGATTGCCGGGGTTCACGCCCGTGGTGCCTTGAAGCTGCACGGTTTTGCTGTTCCCCGTGTTGATGGCGAGCAAAGGATTGGTGATGAAGTCGTCGCCAGCGCCATAGAACTGGCTGGCCACGTCACCCGAGAAGTCGTACACGCTGTAAGATTGGCCGCTCTCGGCAACAGTGACACCGGAGATGCCCCAGTCGTTGATGACAGCCTTCAAGATGCCATTCGACTTCGCCAAATTCGGAAACGAGTATAGGTAATTGAAAGTAAAAACATGGGTGCGGTCAAAGGCAGCGTTGCCATAAGCCGATTTGGGGTTGAGAGGGTTATTCCCATTGTAGAAAAGACCCTCGGACAAGCCACTGCCCTCGTCCAGCGTGTGCGACCAAGTGTAGGAAGCATTGATGATGAGACCGTGGCTTACGCGCTTCTTAACGCTGAAGAGAAGCGCATCGTAATTGGAAACCCCCTCGGCTTCCCAGAAGTCGGCATTGGGGTTGTAGCCGACGAAGGGCACGCGCAGAGCGGAATTCCCGTCGAATGCACCGAATCCACTGATATTCGTCTGAACCTGCTCGGTGGTAAGTGCGCCGAATCCACCGTCCAAGTCAGTCGCCTGAAATCCGTAGGAGAAGGTCTGGTTATTGATGGGATTCAGGGGTGTGGCAAGTCCAGGCTGGTTGAAGGGAATAGGAATCAGTTCATGCTGTCCGTGGTTGCCCACATAACCGGCGTCCACAAGGAGGGTATTGATCGGCTGCCACTGTACATCGAGGGTCCAGTTCTCAGAATACGGAAGCGTGTTCCGGGGGTCATAGCCGCCGAAGCCGAATGCGGCGAAAACTCTGCCCGTCGGGTTGCAGGTCGGAGTGACGGGTTCGGGACAGCCGCTCAGCCCCGATAGATTGTGAACCAGCGCTTGCACCCCTGAGAAATTGCTGGGAGGGGGCGTAAGCGGCGACGTTCCGAAGGGGTTTCCGCTCAAACAACCGTTCCCCCTGCATGTTGTGCCGACCGGAACCGTGAAGGGTTGCTCGGTGGTAACGCCGAACGGCCCATTGATGCCGCCTCCCGCGCTGGGAGAGAGTTCGGTGAAAAACTCGCCGCGATCTGCATAGATGCCAAAACCTGTGCGGATGACGAGATTCTTAATGAAGTGAGGGCTCCATGCCAAGCCGATGCGCGGCTCAAAAACCCACTGGCGACCGGTGAGGGTCGAATTGTTGACGCAAAAGCTCGACTTGGTACCGCAAAATTGTTTGTTATTTCCAGCGATCACAAGACCGATGTTGTTGATGGTGTCCGTGGCCAGATCAAAGCTGTAGGCTGATTTCGAGAAATTGGTCAGAAAACCGTTCTTCTCGTAGAGCGGCCCATCCCAATCCCAGCGGATACCAACATTGACGGTCAGATTGGACTTGAGCTTGATGTTATCCTGAGCAAAAAGTCCCGCCTGGCGTGCACGGTAATAGCGGTTCGTTTCACCATTGAGAATTTGTCCTGCGTTGCCCCTCCTACCCATAGCTCCATGCAAGAAATTCGCAAAGGTTGAGAAGTCGAACGAGGCCACCTGGTTTTCGCGGTTGATAACGTTTAGCTGGCTGTAGTCCGCGTTGAAGCCGAAGGAAAGCGAGTGGCGACCGGTGACCCAATTGTAATTGGTGGCCGCTTCGAACTGGTTCTGGAAGACGCCGGCGTTGGCAAAGTTGTTCGCAGGGCCGACTCGAAGCGCGCCGCCGAAACATGAAGCCGCCGCTGGGTCAGAGCAAGTTCCCGAGTTCGAGTTCGTGGAATCGAGCACTCCCGCAATCGTGATGCCCGGAAACAAAGTACTTCCGAGGACGTTGATTCCCACGCCACCGGGGGTCAGTTGCTGGCCCGAGTGCGCGTTGGCGATTTGGCGAATAAAGCCGATGCGCTGTTCCCAAGTGGTGTTGGGGGTCAAGACGGTCGTATTGTCGAGCGAGAACACTTGACTGCCGGCCTGAAGTTCCTGGGCAAAGCCAAGTATCTGGCTGCTGGCGAATGTGCTGGTCGAGGGGTCATTCTGGAAATAGTACTTTCCGGAAAGCCGGTCCTTTGCGCTGAAATCATAGTCAATGTTTGCGTTGACCTGATCGGCTTTGAAGGTGCTGGGCGGACCTTGCTCTACAGCGTTGCCGCCCAATTGATTAAACTCAGCGTTCCCCGCAGCAGTAGTAGGATCGAAAGTTTGCGAAGGAATCAAGAATTGCCCGCCGGGTGTCTTGGCCTGCAAGATTTTGAGGGCAGCGGGGTCGGCGCTTCCCGCGGGGATTCCCGCGAGGGCTTCGAGAGTCGCCTGGCTACGGTCATTGCTCAAGCCCACTGGAACATTTACGATATTCGTAGCTCCGTTGAAGGCGTCCGTGACTCTTTGCCCCTGATAGGAACCAAAGAAAAACATCTTGTTGTGCTTGATGGGTCCGCCGATCTCCGCGCCAAAGGTATTTCGATGGAGCGGCGGATTGGGCAGATTTGCCTTTCCTGTGAGCGGGTTTGTGCCGGCGGCATTGAAGAAGAAGGGTGTGGCATCCAATCCGTTCGACTGATGGTATTCCCAAAGCTGGCCATGGAAATCGTTGGCGCCGGAGAGCGTGGACAAAGCGATATGCGCTCCGCTATTGGCGCCCTGGGAGGCGTCGTACATGGAAGTATTGACGTGAATCTCTTGAATGGTTTCCGGGGGCGGCGTGGGGAGGCCCTGACCAATGGCGTCAAAGACAGAGGTGTTAGTTTGAATCTGGCCGCCAGCGAGGAACTGCTCGTTGGTGTTGAGGACGAAGCGGTTGGCACCGACGGAGCTCGAGGATTGGCCGTTGAATAGGTTATTGGCATTCACGGAATTGAAAGTGAAGCTGTTGCTGGTATCCCGCTGGCCATTGGCAAAGATGTCTTGATTCCCCAGACCCGCGTTTGTTCCCGCGCCAGCGAGCAGATCGGCGTTCACTCCGGGGGCCAAGATGGCAAGCTGCGTGAAGCTGCCGGTGCCCAAGGGGATGTTCTGGACGAGTTCGGAGCCCAGTGTGTAACCGTTCGTCGTGTCGGTCTGATTGAGCAGGGGTGTAGCGTTGACGGTCACGGTGGTGGTGACTTCGCCGGGCTGGAGCGAAGCATTCACGGTCGAGGTGCGGTTGCCTTGAACCAAGATTTCGTTGTACACCGCGGTCTGGAAGGATTGCTTCGAGATGGATAGGGAGTAAGTACCAATGGGAAGGTCAACAACGCTGAAGGAGCCATCATTCTTTGTGACGGCGTCCACTTCAAGACCTGTGGCCACGTTTTGAATTTTTACAGTAACACCTTGCAGCACGCCGCCCTTGGCGTCGGTGACGGTTCCATTGATGGAACCGAGGGATTGCTGCGCATGGATCGCTAGCGGCAGCATCAAAACGAAAAGCACAAAGACGAAAACACGCTTCATGGAGCCCATGGACACCCCCGAATTTGAGATTTTCTGGCTGCTATTTACGCCCGACAGGGCCGCATGTCAAGCCTTTAGAGCAAAATAGCTGTGGAAAGCTGCGTGTGTATCTCATCGGAATGTTTCCGGAATATGACAAGCGCATGAGGAGTTGGTTGAAAAAGTTTATCGGAGAGATTCTTCGCCCCGATAGAACGAATCGGGGCTCAGAATGACAAATGGGGGAAGAGGGGCAGGCCCGTTCGCTGCGGATAATGCCCGTTAGGGAGCCCGAATGACCCTTTGGACATTCAGGACTGGACGGCCGGGCTGGAATCGGGGCAAACTATGAAAGCTAAAGTGTTTAAGCAGTGCTCTGTCTTCGTCCGTCAGGGGGACGGGCGGGGTCTCTGCTGGGGCAATCATCAAAATCGCAATTTCTGAGGAGAGGTGCTGGATTATGCCAGCGATGATTGGAAAGAAGCTTTGGAAGTCGGCTGACTGGCTCGCCTGCAAGGCGGCCGCAGCGACGTTTAACGGCATACAGTTTTTTAACAAGCGCAATCCGAACCCTTCGTTCACGCCGAAATGGTCGGACAAGCCCATGCTGAAATCGTGGGAGAAATCGAAGCCCACGCTGGGCTGGCCACGGACGACGGATTCGCTGTGCCCGGGCTGCGTCAAGGAAGCGCGCGACGCGATCCTGAATGGCAAGAAGGACTGGATGGACCTGGTCCACGAGAAGGTGGGCGAGATCAAGGCGCAGATCATCGAGCGCGACGGCCAGGTGTGGATGGTGAAAGACTGTCCCATCCATGGAAAATGCGAAGATTTGATGGCCGTGGACGCGAAGTTCCTGGAATGGATCGAGAAGAATTTCCCCGGGCGGGACATCCCGGCGCACAACGACGAAGACCTGCACCGGCACGGTTCGAGCACGGTGCGGTACGGACGCGGATCGGTGCTGACGGTGGACCTGACGAACCGCTGCAACATGATGTGCGACCCGTGCTTCATGGACGCAAACCAGGTGGGATACGTTCATGAACTGAGCTGGGAGGAAATTCAGGAAATCCTCGAGAACGCGACAAAGATCAAGCCCCGGCGGCAGATGTCCGTGCAGTTCTCGGGCGGAGAGCCGACGATGCACCCGCGATTCCTGGACGCGGTGGCGTACGCGCGCAAGGTGGGTTACAACAGCGTGCAAGCCGCGACCAACGGAATCGAGTTCGCAAAGAGCAAGGAGTTCAGCCGCAAGGCGTTTGAGGCCGGACTGCGCTACGCGTATTTGCAGTTCGACGGCATCGGCAACGACGCCAACAGCCATCGCCAAGTCGGCAATCTTTTTGACGTGAAGCTGCGCGCCATCGAAAACATGCACGAAGCGGGAATCGAAATCGTGCTGGTGACGACGATCGTCAACAACGTGAACAATGACCAGGTGGGGCCGATCGTCAAATTCGCGATGGAGAATCCCAAGAAAATCGCGTTCGTTTCATTTCAGCCGGTTTCATTTACGGGCCGGGACGAAGACATCACGCCGGAACGACGCATGCGGCAACGCTACACGCTCTCGCACCTGGCGAAAGACGTGAGCGCGCAGGTAGGCAAAGTGGAGCCGACACGCGACTGGTTCCCGATTTCGTTCGTGAGCACGTTCGCGGGATTCTCCGACCTGGTGCACGGGCCGGACTCGCAGTGGGGCGCGCTTTCCTGCGGCTGCCATCCGAATTGCGGAGTGGGCACGGCGTTGATGATCAACAAGAACACGAAAGAATGGGCGCCGGTGCCGCGGTTCCTCGATGCACCGCAGCTCGTGCGGGACGTGACGGCGATTACCGACGCGGCTCGCGGGAAAAAATTCTCCAATTTCATGATGGCCATGGCGCTGCTTAAGAACTACAAGCCGTTCCAGGCGCCGCCGAGCCTGACGCTCAAAGACCTGTTCACAAAATTCGACAAGACCTGGGCGCTCACGAAGGATTCGGAGAAAAAGTACGGCCGGACAAACCCGAACCGCACATACGAAGATGCGATGAAGCGGCGCGAAACCGATCCGTGGAATTTCCTGTTTATCGCCGGAATGTGGTTCCAGGATCTGTTCAACTACGATTTCCGGCGCACGGAGATGTGCATCATTCCGTACGCGACGCAGCAGGGCGAAATCTCGTTCTGCGCGTACAACACGGGAATCGGCTGGCGCAAGATCATCGAGAACATGTACAAAAACGCGACGGTCGCGCAGTGGTACAAGGAACACGGCAAGCACGAAATCTACGCCAAGGGCAAGAAGGTGGATCTGGCGAACTATGAACACTCACTGAAAATCGACGCCGCCGATGCGTCGCGCGAGCGCCACCTCGAACACGATATCCCCCAGACCGCCGCAGAAGAAGACCGCATTCGCCGCCGCATGGCCTTCGAAGAGGCGGCCAAGGTTCGGAAGATTTACGAGGAGATGGTGCTCAAGAAGCCGGCAGAGACAGTGGTGCAAATCGGCTCCATGGACGCGATGAAAGCCGCGAAGCCGGGCGCGAGCGCTCCTCTCGTTTCGCTCGGAGGCAACGGCCACTCGAACGGAAACGGCAAGGGCGCGACGATAGACGCCGAAACGCCTGAGACCGTCGCGGGCGATTAATCGCTCACGAAAATCAAATTGTTTCGCCGACGCCCCGGTTCGCCGGGGCGTCGCTGTTTTTGTGAGGCAACCCGAGCATTGCGGCTTATCGAGCTCCACTGCTAGAATTCTTGCCCGGACGAACGCGATGCCGATTTACGAATACGTTTGCGAAGAGTGCAAAGAGAATTTTGAGCGTCTGGTGATGCGCTCGGGCGAGAAGGCCGAATGTCCGAAGTGCGGGAGCCGGCGAAACACCATGCAGTTTTCCGTCTTCGCCGCTCCGGCCAACGGCGACGAAAAGAGCGCCGCCAAGACCGCGACCCCTTCCTCGAGTTGCGGCTGCACACCGCGCGGCTGCGGTTGCCATTAGCTAGCTGGAAGGAGCCCTCGTGCTTCCCACGCCGCCCTCCGGCAAACCAGCCGATGCAACGAGAGCACGTGCTAGACCTTCTCCTTCCAGGGTCATGATATCTGAACGTGGTAGAGATAACGTGCGTGGCGGCCCTGTTGTATGAAGCCAAGCACTGCATCGGCCTCACCAAGCCGGGTCAGGTCGCCGTTTCCTTCTGCTTCGAAGTCGGCACGCAGCTCTTCAGCCAGGTGTTTCGAGCGATGCCAAAACCGGCGGTCGCCTTCGCTGAGATCGTGGGCGTCAAAGCAAAGGCAATTCGCCTGCAGCGCCGCACCTAGCTTGGTGACGGCCGGACCGAGACCGCCTCCCGGAGCATCAGCGATATGTGTATAAAAAAGAGCCATTTGCCCGCCTAAGCGTAAGACGGCCTTGAACTGGCCAATGGTTGCGACCAGATCTTTGGGAAAATAAAGCGACTCGATGGCAATCACCGCGTCGAATGAAGCCGGGGGAAACTCCAGGGCTTCCATCGTCCCAAGTTTGAACGCGAGCCGGTTCGGGCTGGCCTGGGCCAACTCGAGAGCGCGACGAATGGAGGGCTCCGAGATATCCAGGCCGACGAAGTTCGCCCCCGTTGTGTCCGACAAGTATTGAGTTGTTATCCCCGTGCCGCAGCCAACGTCAAGGACGCGGGATTCATGGTTTAGCCGCAGCACCTGCAAGAGCAAATCAAGTTGCTCCATGTCGGCGGTGCCGTACTGGTTCAGCATCCTGCCGTAGACCCGCTCACAAAAACGGGCAAATGCGGGACTGCGCTCGCTGCGCAGAAAGCAAGGCTCTTTGGCAGGTACTTCAGAGGGCATGGCGCACGCTCCCATATAATGTAAATGTGAATTTACATTTGCATTTTAGGTTTGTCAAGTCTAAAATGCATCTCCATGGTCAAGCGCCCCGCCCACAACCCGCCCCAGCAGGCTCGCAGCCGGGAATCCCACCGCCGAATGCTCGACGCACTCGAGGCCGTGCTCGATAAGTACGGTCTGGAAGGCGCCACATTGCCGCGCATTGCCGCCGAGGCGGGCCTCTCGCCAGCGAGCGTATATCGGCGTTTCCGCGACAAAGATGCGCTCATGCGCGCTGTGTTCAGTCGCGGCAGTGAGGTAAGAAACGAGGAAAACACGAAGAAAGTAAAT
The DNA here is from genome assembly GCA_050747245.1 of Candidatus Acidiferrales bacterium. Classification (GTDB taxonomy): domain Bacteria; phylum Acidobacteriota; class Terriglobia; order Acidiferrales; family UBA7541; genus JBOGNO01. Next base: position 103,918 of record JBOGNO010000008.1, on the reverse strand, counting down.
CCAGAAGAAGTGGGGAAGATTGGCATACGCGACTTTGCTCGCAATTGGGTCGCCGCCATGATCAGAGGCTATCGCACGCGAACTGGTTTGATGCGGGCCACGATGATGTATGCGCGGCAGCACCCGCGCGCTGGATTTGTTCGCCGCCAAAGAGAGCTGGAGATCCAGGGTTTCCGGCAAATGGTGCAGACGTTCTTGATTTGGCGGGAGGAAATTCGTCATCCCGATCCTGAGCAAGCTGTCGGTTATGCCATGTTGATCGTGGCATTCGTATTGCGTGAGCTAATCCTGCTCGATCAATTTGAAACGTTTCGGGACCTGGCGCGTCTAAGTGACGATCGGTTACGGGAGGAGTTGCCGCGGGTATTCCTGCGGTATCTGGGTGTGAAAACCAAATGACATAGAGCAGAGAATAAACATCAGATTTGCCTTCCGCGGCAGATTCTCAGTGCTGCTATTTCTGCTTCGGAGCGCCGAAAACGATGCGGAATCCGGTGTAGGGCGGATCCGCGCCGCGATCGCGAGCCTTCGAATCCGCAGGCCGGTCGGCGCTGCCACCGAGCGCCTTGGCAGTGCCAGCCTTGGCGACCACCCATTCGGCTACATTGCCGCCCAAATCGAAAACGAGTTCGCCTCCTTCATCGCTCGCACCCGGAAAGCTGCCGACTTGTTTGAGCAAAGGCGCGGCTCCCGAAATCTGCGCGATCGTCGGCGCAAGCCGCTGAGCGTCCTCGGGATTGAGCGAATATCCCGCCCAAAAATCGAGCGTGTTTTCTCCCGGGCGGTCAATGTAGAGCTTGGCGCCCTCCTCTTCCGTCGGCAGGCGGTAAGTGTTGCCCGTCATTTTTGACAGCCACTCAGCATAGGCTAGGGCGCGCTCGTAAGGGATACCATTGGCGGGGTAATTCTCCGTTCCGGCTTCGAACTTGTAGGTCTTGTCGAACTCCGCATACTGAGCCCGAGTGATTTCAAACCGGCCGATCTCAAGGCCGCCGAACTTCACCGTCTCCGGCGTCAGCACTCCCGGCGCGGATGGATCCGTAGAAGCAGGATGAAACGCGACTCCAAAATTTTCCCCGGATTTGCGGACGGTTCCGCGGCGCAACGCCACGTCGAGTGGAGAACCTTTCTTGAGCGCTTCGTTTTCCGGTGGGTTGGCGTGAAACAGATATTTGTCAAACCAGGCCATTTCCTCGTTCACTTTGCGGAGCTGGTGAGAGAGTTTCTGCGGCCCGTGGGGCTCACCCGGAAAGAGCACGAAACGCACGGGAGCCTTGCCGATGGAATACATGGTGCGGTAATGCGTCCAGCCCTGCTCGGTAGGCACATTGCGATCCTCGGTACCGAAGAAAATAAGGGTGGGGGTTGTTACGCGGTCCATTTTGAAGATGGGCGATTTGCGAATGTAAAGTTCGGGATCTTCGAGGGGCGATTTGCCAAAATAATAGGAGTCGAACGATTCTCCGAAATCCACGTTAGCCCAGTCGCTGATCCATTCGACGTCGCCCGCGCCCACGGCGGCGGCCTTGAAGCGCTGCGGATCCGTGACCAGCAGCTCGATGGAAAGAATCGAACCGTTGGACCAGCCGAGCGCGCCGATGCGCTGCGGATCCACGAGGCCGCGGGCAATCAAGGCGTCCACGCCTTTCTCAATGTCCGGAATTTCCAGGTCGTAGTATTTCCCGCAGCAGATAGATTCGACCCACTTCAGGCCATAGTCGGAGCTGCCGTGATAATTCGTCTTCAGAATAAAGGCGCCACGCTGATTGAGCAGATTTGCCGAATAGGCCCAACTCTCACTCCAGGCGTCGTGGTCCGCGCCGGCGGGGCCGCCATGGGTTGCGGTAATCAAGGGATAGAGCTTTCCCGGCTGATAATCATGCGGGTAAAAAAGGATGCCTTCGACCTGTTCGTCGTTCGCGCCTTTCCAATGGAGAATCTCTGTGCGAGCAATTATTCTATTCTTGTATTGAGGATTGATCTCCGTAAGAACCTCGGGGGACGAGACCTTGGAGCCATCCACCTGGGCGCGATACCACTGCGTGGGAGTGCTGGCGGTCGAATAAGCATAGAGTAGTGAATGGCCATCGTCCCCCAGCGCGAGACCGAAATAGTTCGACGCGTGTTCGCCCTCGAGCCATTTGCGCGACCACTGTGCACCGTTGCGCGTATAACGCGCAGGCTTGAAGCGGACACCATCCGCGAGAAGCGCAAGGAATCCGTCGGGCGTGATTTCGAATCCGCCGCCAAGGCCGTTTTCCCACGCAAGATCGACTTGCGTCGTCGCGCCCGAGGTCGCGTCGCAAAAATAGACGAGCTGAATTGTGGCGGTAAAAAACCGCGGGCTCGAGGAGTAGGGCGCGACGGCGTAGAATCCAGAATTATCCGCCGCCCATTTCACCAATTCCGGCCGGATTTTTCCGTCCGTGAAAACCTGCTTGCGCGCGCCGGTCGAAAGATCCACAAGGTAGGTGGCCGGAGGAGTCTTCTGATCCCATGCGTAGCTCAGCTCGCGGCTTGCAACAGCGGCGGCCCATTTGCCATCGCGCGAAACGTCAAACGATTGGATCCAATCGTTGTTGTCGGTCAAGCGTGAAATTTTTTTGTCCTTCACGGATAGCGTGAAGAGGCGCACAGGAGCCGTGTGGGCGGCGTCGTCCACTACGCGCGTGTCGTCCTTCTTTTCTTTAAGCTCCGATTCGTATAGGGAGGGATCTTCCTCCGCGGAGAAAAGTAGGGTGCTGCTATTGATCCATTCGAAGTGATGAATCCCGCGAACCGATTCGGTGAGATGCCAGGCTTCGCCGCCATCCGGATGAATGAGCCAGAGCTGCATTTTCGCGAAGTCAGGCTTGGGTTTGGGCAGCGCGCGCGTTGAGAGGAATGCGATGGTTTGACCGTCGGGCGACCAGCGAGGTTCGGAGAAGGTATCGCTGCCGCGGGTGAGCTCGATTTCCTTTTTTTGAGTGAGGCTGGAAAGAATAAGATTGCTCGTGCGTGAATCTTTTTCCTTGTCGGCGGAAGATTTCACCCAAACCGCCCATCGCCCGTCCGGCGAGACGCGGAATTGGCCGGCCGTTTCCGTGTACACGACATCTTCGGGCTTCCATGGGGTCTTTTTTTCGCCAGGAGCTGGCGCCTGTTGGGCGACGGCGGTTGCGGCAGCAGATACGACTGCACAAAGAACCAAAATTGCGCGGCGGCAGGTATGATTCGAAGAAAATCTCATAGCAACTCCTCCGACACGAATAGGTTGCGCATCATAAAACCAAGCGCGAAGGGAAACTAACACAATCGCGCGTCAGCGCAAACGCGCGTTTTCGCGGCGAGGTTTGCGAATCGGACGGAGAAGCGGCGGTGTAGAATGCTTTCACGATTCGGGAGAGGAAGAGCGTGGTATGACGAACGAAGCAGGCATCTTCAAAAGCGATACGTTCCGGTTCTTTCGCGAACTCGCGAGGAACAATCAGAAATCGTGGATGGATGCAAATCGCGAGCGTTACCGCGCAAGTGTAACTGCGCCGTTTCGCGCACTCCTCGAGCGGTTGGCTCCGGCGGCGCGCAAGCTGGACCGGACTTTTGAGATCACCGGCCGCACGGGAGAAAATTTTTCCCGGATCAATCGCGATATCCGTTTCGCTGCCGACAAATCGCCCTACCGACCGCACATGTATCTTTTTTTTCGCGACCGGCAAGCGATAGAGCATGGCGGCGGCCAGCTTTACGTGGGCGTGTCGGCAGAGAACGTCACCGCCGGCTTCCGAATCTATTTTGAAGGCCGCGACAGTGCGCTCGCGCGCCATGCCGTTCCGCGCGCAAAAGAAAATCGAGCGTGGCTCGCTCGGCAGAAGCGCCGCCTAGAAAAAAAGTACGAAAGTTACTGGTATTCGAGCGAGCGGAAAGACTGGAAGAAGCACACGGGCTGGCCGGTCGAGCCGTCAGAATGGAAAGGGGTAAAGGGCTGGATCGTGCGCCGCGAGTTTTCGCCCAAGGCTGCATTGGAGAAAGGCTTCGTGGCGGAGGTAGCTAAGATTTTTCGGGAAGTTTATCCGCTTTACGAATTCGCAAATTCCGCTTCGTGGCGCGCGCGTTAGGAATCGGAGGGATTCATGGCCATCAGCCGGGAGCAGGCTCGCAACGAACACACAAAGCAGACAGGCCACGAACAGTTCACGGATTCAGTGTATGGAGTGCTCTGCGCGGCATGCCATAATTACATTTTAATCGATCACACCAATTGCCCACCTTCCTGCCGTGAACACGAGACATGCCGTGCGGCATACTCCTGAGTTTCTCGAGCAACTAAGGCCTCCAGTAGGGGAGTCCTGTCCGCCGCCAGCCAGCTAGGCAGCAATCTCCCAGCAATGCGTTCGTCGGCTCGACCGCGGCTAGGAGAAAGTCAACGGGCTTTCGCTGTGCGGTACGGGAAATACTTTGGGTGCCCTTGTGAGTGCTTTGCGCATCCAAATACAGAGGGCCATAATTGTTTTCTGGCGGGGTGGAAGACCATGAAAAGCGCGACGGCGAAGAAGTCGAAGTTGACGCTGACACCGGAGGTGCGGCCTACGGCAGCGCTGCAGATGTATCTGGAAACGTTGCTATATAAGACGCGCGAGCGACTGGAGCTGATCAACATCACTCGCGACCTGAATGCAGTGATCCGCAAATACGGCCTGCGTGCCGGGTTTGTTGTCGTGCAATCGTTGCACACCACGACGGCGGTCTTTATCAACGAATTCCAGCAGGCTCTGCTGGACGACATGAAGTCCTTACTCGAGCGGCTCGTGGGGCGCATTGACTACTGGCGTCACAACGATCCGCGCCTTTCGGACTGCAACCGCAAGAACGCTGATTCCCACCTTCGCGCGATGCTCCTCGGCCACACCATATCAGTTCCGATCCGCGACGGCGAACTGGCTCTCGGCAATTGGCAGTCGATCGTTCTCGCGGAACTCGACGGCCCGCGCGAACGAACCGTGCAGGTCCAGTTCCTTGGGGTTCCCGAGGAGGCTCGCCGTTAACTCTCGTCGCGCTCATTTGATGGCGAAGGGTTTCCCGCTTTTCAAACGAGTAGCCGTGCACATATTGGCTTGATGAAGATTACGGCTTGACCGGGCTTTCGAAGACTTCCTGAATTCCCCAAACAGCGAATGCGGCGCCGGTAACTCCCGCTACGATCTCCAAGGCCGTGTGGTTTCTCATCGCAGGATGGGCGCCTGCGCCTTGACGTTCCTGCTCCGCACTCGTGAGAAGCCGGTAGGTTGTGCCTTCGGCAATCGAGTAGGTCTCTCCATTAGCATTCACTTCGAGAGCCCCGCGGAGACTTGAAACAACCGCCTCGTTCGGCCCGACGACGGTGACACGAGCTTCAGTTGGCTCGCTGCTCTTCGGCCGAATCGTCGCTCCTGGGACCTCCATCGCGAATTCCCGCGCCGTCGAAACAAATCCGGCCGTGCCATGAATTAAATTCGCATTGATGGCGTGTGGATCGCCGCTAAGCGTCACGCTCGTCCCTGAGAGGAGGACGAGTTGGACGGAACCAAGTCTTGCACGAAGTGAACCGCCGCCTTCGGTCGAGAAAGAGTCACCTGCAAAAACGGTGGAACCGCTGGCTATAACGGCGCCACCGAGTTTTGCGCCATCGGCGCGTTCAACGACACCGAGCGCTCTTCCCGGGGCCGCAATGGCGGGCAGGCTCGCCAGAAAACCAGAAACCACGAAGAGCAAGACAAAACGCCGCATAAATCACCCCGAATGACTATCGACTTCGCGGACGACAATACGGGAGCCACTTTGCAGTGTCAAGAATTGAGTCGAAGTGCGAATAGGCGGTGTCGAGTGGCGATTTCTGCGAACGCCGAACGGAAACGATAGACTTCGATCCCCTCAATGCCGTAGAGAAACCAGACTGTTCCATTTCGGGAAGCGAGTGCACTCGCCACAGCTCAACGGCCTCTATTCCCTTTTGTTTTGTGAGGTTAGGAACGTCAAACGAGTAGGGATGGAATTGGAGTTGCTTCACAAGAAGTTCGGAGTTGCGGCAGGCAATCGCAGCCAAGAAATATGAGTTGCAAGTCTTTCCTTAGATGCCGGAAAACCCGACATGAAGAATCATTTCAGAATTGCATTATCGCGCTGGTGGGCGCGAGCCTTATTCGTATGCAGCGTCACTTTGCTGGCGGGCAGTTATGTCGTGGCGGCTGGAAGAGTGTGGCTGGCCGCAAAATGGACGGCAACATCTGATATCAAATTGTTGCGCCGTGCAACACGGATCGAACCCCAAGATGAGGAGCCCTGGCACCGCCTCGGGTGGTATGAGAGCTGGAATTTTGAGCAAGAAGAAATCCGGCAGGCCATAAAGGATTATGAAAGAGCTGCACAGCTCGATCCCGGCGCCGACCAAATCTGGCTGGACCTCGCGGCGGCGTACGAAACCGCAGGCGACACCGCAAACGCGCGCCGCGCTTATGAAAATGCCAAGCTAGCGCACCCGATCTCGGGAGAGGTGGCCTGGCGGTACGGAAATTACCTGCTGCGGCAGGGGAGCACCCCCGATGCGAATGCACAATTTCGTCTCGCCGTCCAACACGATCTGAATCTGGCGCCGAGCGTAGTTGCAGAATGCTCGAAATCGGGAGAAAGCGCTGATCTGATATTCGACCGCGCTCTTCCGCCCGATGCTGGAGCTTATATCGCGGGGATGGATTACTACCTAAACCAGAATCAAATTGAGGACGCAGTGTCGGGCTGGAAACGGCTCGCGAGCTTTGGGCAAACGGTCCCGCTGCAACCATCGTTTCCGCTAATCAATAGTTTGATTGCCGCTAGCCGGATTGCAGAGGCCCACAATATTTGGCAGCAGGCGTTGCGAATGTCCGGTTGGCCGGCGACCGATTCGAAAGGCGGGTCGCTGGTTTTCGACGGAGGATTCGAACACGAACTCGTTAACGGCGGCTTCGGCTGGCGGGCAGAACCTTTGAGCGGCGCGTCCTTCGAGTTTGATCTGGCGATCGCACATTCCGGGGCACGTTCTCTACGAATCTCGCTCGACGGCAGTAGCAATGGGGGCTTTCAAAATCTAGTGCAATACGTGAATGTCAGACCGGCCCAAACATACAGTTTTTCCGCTTTTCTCCGAACCCAAGATATTACGACCGACCGAGGATTCTATTTTGCGATTTATGACCCGCGCGATCCGGACCAATCGAAATCATCCACACCTGAGCTGATCGGGACGCGCGAGTGGACCGAGGTTACTGCGGATTTTACGGCGGGATCAGAAACGGAATTGGCAGTCATTGTTCTGCGGCGTGAGGCCTCGCGGAAAATTGATAACAAGATCAAAGGGGTAGTGTGGGTGGATGACGTCGCTCTGATGCAAACGCCCCCTGCACTCCCGACGGGTGGGCGATGAGGATAATCCGCGGATGCGTCAGCGCGCTCATCGCGGCGGAGGTGCTCGCGTTTGGAGGGGTGGAGCCTTGGGCTAACTTTCTTCTGGAGACTGGAGCTGCGGCGCTGACACTTTCCTGGGCACTTCTCTGCGCACGAAAAGGACGGCTCGATGTACACGGGAACTGGCTGTATGTCCCAATGCTCGGATTGTGCGGATTGGGCGCGGCACAAAGAGCGTTGGGCTGGACCGTGTATGCCTATGCCACGAAGGTCGATCTGCTGATCCTTCTCGCCTACGTTCTTGTGGCTTTTCTCGCAGCGGAATCCATTCGAACAGAAAGCGGACGCAGAAACATCACCTGGTTTCTGGCAGTTTTATCATCCTCTGTGTCGTTATTTGGGATCGTTCAGTATCTCTCATGGAATGGAAAAATTTTCTGGATGCGTGCGATTCCTCAAGCAAGTTCCTCCTTCGGGCCGTATGTGGACCGCGACCATTTTGCCGGGTTCGTGGAGCTCACGGCGCCTTTTGGACTGGCTCTGCTATTTTCGCGAGCGGTGCGGGGAGAAAAATTGGCCCTCGCCTGTTTGCTGGCGATTCTGCCCGTGGGTGCGCTGGTACTCTCCGGCTCACGGGCAGGCATCGTGAGTTTCTTTCTTGAGGTCGTGGTGCTGGGAGTTGCGCTGTTCCGACGCGCGGAGCTCAGAAGCGGCCTTCTCAGGCTTGCCGCTTTTTTTGCGATTGCAGGCACTTTGATTCTATGGCTTGGAGCAGAAACCGCTCTTACGAGGTTCGAACAACTCGCGACCTCAGGAGTTTCTCATGACCGCAGAATTTCAATGAGCCGCGATACCTTTCGAATTTTTCGGGACCATCCCTGGACGGGAACGGGATTGGGAACGCTGCAATCTGTCTTTCCGCGCTACGAGAGCTACTACGACGGCAGTATTGTGAACCACGCGCACAACGACTTCATTGAATTGCTCTCCGATACGGGCGTCGCTGGCGGTCTTTGCGGCCTTGCGTTCATCGTCGTCCTGTTCAGGAGAGGATTCAAGCAGGTGCGCAGAGCCAAAAGCCGGAGCGACTTGGCGTTTTATTCCGGCGCACTCGCTGCATCGACGGGAATTCTGCTGCACAGCCTGGCAGATTTCAACCTGCACATTCCGGCGAATGCCTTGCTGTTTGTTGTGATTTCATGCGTAACAACGGCTCCGGCGAAGGAGCCGGCGCAGAGGGGCACTCTTCCCGAATTTTTGCTGGGACAGGGGGCGGGCTTACCGTAATGCGTGAGAGAAAATCTGGCGGGGCGATTCTTGCGAGACTTCGGCCATGACTTTCTTGACTGCTTCGCAGGTGTCGAGGATTTCCTCGTCGGAGAGAGTCTGGTGGACCTGAAACATCAGGCTGGTTTTACCCAGTTCCTGAGCGATGCGGCAAGCTCTGCGGGGACGCAGGTGGTGCGGGATCGCTACTTCCAGATATATCTCGCTGCAGCTTCCGGAGGTGCACGGAATGCCTTCGGCAAGGATTGCTTCAAGGATGCGGCCAAGGTTCCAACCCTGCTTTAAGCGCTCCGGACGCAGATAAACGTAATACTTATAGAAGGCGTGGCCGAATTCGGGTGAAGGCTCAGCGACTCGCAGCGCCGGAATTTGCGAAAAGCAGGCGCTGAGCAGAGCTGTATTACGCCGGCGCCGCGCGAGGCGCTCCGGAATTTTTCTCAGCAAGATACGGCCGATTGCGGATTGCATCTCCGTCATGCGCCAGTTCGTTCCGGGACCCTCATGAAGCCAGCGGAAACCCGGCGGATGAGCTTTGGTGTAAACGGCGTCAAAGCTTTTGCCATGATCCTTGTAGCTCCACGCGCGGCGCCAGACTTCTTCGCTTTGTGTCGTGAGCATTCCTCCCTCGCCGCCCGTGGAGATAATTTTGTCCTGGCAGAATGAGAAGGCCGCGGCATCTCCGAAGGAACCTACGGGACGGCCTTTATATGTTGCGCCATGAGCCTGCGCGCAATCTTCAATGAGCTTGAGGCCAGAAGAGCGCGCAAGCTTCATGAGGGGATCCATTTCGCAGGGCCATCCGGCCAAGTGCACGGCAATCACCGCGCGCGTGCGAGGAGTGATGAGGTCGCGGACCGTTTCGGCCGTGAGGTTACCACTCGAGGCGTCAACATCGGCAAACACCGGCACAGCGCCGCGCGAGAGAACGCAGCTCGCCGTGGCGATAAACGTCCGGCTGGGGACAATGACTTCATCGCCCGGCTGGATCCCGAGCGCGTACAGCCCCAGCTCAAGCGCAACGGTGCCATTCGCCACAGCCACGGCAAAATTACAATTGGTGAACGCTGCAAATTCCTTTTCGAACTGACTCCCCTCCTCACCAGTCCAGTAATTAACTTTGCCGGAGCGGAGGACGCTTGCTGCCGCTGCGATTTCGTCTTCGGAAAATTGGGGCCAGGAAGCAAAGGGCCGGGTACGCACTGGCTGGCCGCCATGTATCGCCAACTCGCAATTTGCGACGGATGTCTTCAAGCCGTCAGAAGGCACTTTCGGATACCAGGATGCGAATCCGCGCTGGCACGCCGAGGGCTACGACTCCCTCGGGAATATCTCGCGTCACTACGGCGCCCGCTCCAATCGTGGCGTGCGAGCCCACGGTGACACCGGGAAGAACTACGGCTCCCAGGCCGAGGTGGGCAAAGCTTCCGATTCGTGCGGCGCCACCCAAGACGGAATTCGAAGAAAGATGGGCATAGTCACCCACCTTGCAATCATGCTCGACAATCGCGCCAGTATTGAGGATGACGCCCCGGCCAACATCCGCTTCCGCGTTAACCAACGCTCCCGGCATGACGACCGTTCCCGTGCCGAGCCGTGCGGAGGGTGATACATTCGCGGAAGGGTGGACGGGCGTCAGCAATTCGAGGCCCCATGACGCACAGCGTTCGGCAATCCTTTGCCTGGCACGGTTATCACCGATTCCCAGCGCAATTCGGATCTCATTCCGGGCACAATGCTGGTTCATCAATTGTGAGGGAGAAATGACAGGTAAGCCCAAGATCGCGGCACCCGGCGATTTGGCGTCATCCAGGAATCCAGTAATGGGCCACGCCAGGGCGCGGAGAATTTCAGACACCACTTTTCCGTGCCCCCCCGCCCCGTAAACGTAGACTTGTTCCCTGCTCATGATTGAGAACGCGGGCTGCCGTGGAATTCGGGCATGGTAGCGTGGCCCTGCTGAGAAATTCCCCGCCCTCCAAGTATTTGGCAAAGTGTGCGCGCGATGATTTTCAAATCGAGCGCGAAGCTGCAGTGGCTTGCGTACCAGAGGTCCAGCGCAAATTTCTGTTCCCAGGTGAGTGCGTTGCGGCCATTGATTTGCGCCCAGCCAGTGATGCCCGGACGCACATCGTGACGGCGCATCTGTTCCGGAGAATAGCGGCCGAGATATTGCATGAGCAGAGGCCGCGGGCCGACAAGGCTCATTTCTCCGCGGAAAACATTCCAGAGCTCCGGCAATTCATCGAGGCTTGTGCGGCGCAGCCAGCGGCCCAGCGGCGTAAGGCGCTCGGCATCCGAGAGAGAGGATCCAGCCGTATCACGATCGTCCCTCATCGTCCGCAGCTTGATGAGCCAAAAAGGCTTGCCACGGAAACCAGGCCGCTGCTGGCGAAACAAAACGGGGGCGCCGAGATCGAAATACACCGCAATCGCGAGGAGCAGCAGCAGAGGCGCAACAATAAGCAGCCCTACTGCGGCGGTGAGCAAGTCCAATGCTCGCTTTAGCACGCCGTACATTTGCGCTGCTCGCGGGCAGCAAGCGACCTGCGGCCCACTGCGCGTGCGACCAAGACCCAGCCCGCGCGTCCGCTGACCGGCAAGAGTTGGTAATCTTCGAGGCCCGCATCCGCGCACACTTGGTGCAACCGATCGCGAGTAGAAAAATAGACGGGACAATCGCGAAGCCAATAACGCGCCTTGCGCAACGGCGCGCGCAGAGGCGACCATCCGGGAAAACTGGCGACAATCTTTTTTGAGGCGAGCTCGTTCATGCGCCGAAGAAGCGCGAGCGGTTTACGGATGTAGTCAAACACGCCGAGGGCTGTGACCACGTCGAATTTCTCGCGGAAAGGATGGGTCAGCGCGTCGCCAAAGATGAATTCACACCTGTCAGAGATACCATGGCGGCGCGCACACTCGCGCGCCATAGCGATCATGTTGGCCGAGAAATCGATCCCTACGACGCGCCGGGCGCCATTCTGCGCGAAGACGACACTGTTGCGCCCCGAGCCACAGCCGACGTCGAGCACCGTGAAATCGCGTAGGTCCGCAAAAGCATCGATGGTGCGGTGCACGCGTTCGTAAAGTGGGCGCCGGAAAAGATGGTTGAGGAAATATTGCCAGCTGCACTCGTCGGAGTAGAGGGCGTCAAACTGCCGGGCTCGTCGCTGGAAGTAATTCTCGGTTTTCAACGAATCGGACTGCATAGAGATATTCCTGACAGGTGGTGAAATGGTGGTTTTCCAAGAGCGCGGAGATCTTCTTTCGCACGCCTGCGCGGCCCAAATTGTTTCGCCAATTCACGCGCCAGCCCGAAATGCGCTGCTTCCAGCCGTTGGCGGGAACCACTCGGAACAGATCGAGACGAACGGGGTCGAATTCGTAGGGGTGAAAATAAGTTGTCATGGGTACGTTCAGGTTCTCGAAGCGACAGAGAGCGCGTCGCAAGGCCCAGAGTGGGAGCGCGCGGAAATACCCACCGCCGGCGACAGGAATGCGCAGGCCTGCAAAAGAAACGGCTGCAAGAGGGAGTTCGATGATCCGGCTTCCGGAAGACAATTCGTAGCACCGGGGGCACACGGCAAAGCCGGGAATACCGTAACGGCGATGATGAATCGGGAAGATACTCGAGTCATAAAGGTATCCGGATTCCGCGAGCACATTCAGCGCCCACAGATTTCCTGAGTTGATGGAAAACTCGGGTGCTCGAAATCCGAGAACGGGCTTGCCGACGATGTCCTCAAGCGTCTCCTTAGAACGGCAAACATCCTGCTTGAACTCGCGAAGGGAAAGTTCATGCACCCGCCGATGTGCGTCCCCATGGGAAGCGATTTCATGTCCCTGCGCAGAAATGCTCCGAATTAATTCTGGAAAATGACGGCCCAGCATGCCCACAACAAAGAAGGTTGCACGGACGCGGCGGATCGACAGTAGCTCAAGAAGAACGTCGGTTTGCCGGAAAATGCTCCGCCGCGGCGACTGCAAGTTTCCCGTCATCTGTCGATGCACCAACTGGTACCAATCCTCAAGATCAAACGAGAGAATGTTCAAGCGGCTGCCGTCCTTGCTGCATGGCCATTTTCAAGCCGGGAATAGAATTCGCAGAGCCTCGCCAGCACCTGGCGTTGATCAAAATTCTCGACGATATAGTCGCGGCCCTGCCGACCCATTCTCCCCACAAGAAATCGATCGGCCAGCAACTCTTCGATCGCGGCCAAGATCTCAGCAACATTTCCGACAGGAACCAGCAGACCCGTTTCGCGATGGCGCACGACTTCCCGGCATCCCCGGATATAACTGGCCACCACGGGAAGCTCCATGGCAGAAGCTTCCATGCAAGCGCGCGGGATTCCTTCGCGGTGAGATGGCAGGAGAAAGACATCCATGGCGGAGTAACAAGCGGGCATATCATCGCGCCATCCGGCAAATCTCACCGAGTTCCGGCAGCTCAATTCCGCGATATCCTTCGCCGAAACAGCGTCGTTCTGATCGGGCTCGGGGGAACCGATGATCAAGAACTTGACTTGCGGATGTCGCGCGGTGAGTTGGCTCGCCGCCTTAAAGAGTTCCGCGCAGCCCTTTTCGTAGACCAGACGCCCGACACTGCCGACCACAAAATCGTTCGGCCGAAAGCCGAAACTTGCTCGAAGCGCCTCGCGTGTCGTGGGCGTGGCGCGCGGCGAAAAACGCTGGACGTCAATTCCATTGCCGAGATAGGTGATGCGATCCGCAGGGCAAAGATGCGAGCGAACCGCTACGCCGACATCTTCGTGGCTCTGGGAAAGGAGATGGTCAACGAACGCCGCCGTAAACTTTTCCGAAAGCCAAAACAGGCGACGCTTCGCGCGGGGCATGCTGTCATGAAAGAGCAACCCATGAATCGTATGTACCACGACTGGAATGCCTGCAATCCGCGCAGCCAGAGGCCCCAAAATTCCTGCCTTCACCGTGTGGGTGTGAACCACGTCAAAGCGCCGCTGGCGAAAAAATCGGTACAGCCGCGCAAGCGACTTCATGTCGCCCACGGGGTGCAACTCCCGAGCCATATCAACTGTACACACGTCGATTCCTGCTTCCCGGAGCTCCCGAATCCACGGACCGGGGGCACAGACTGCAGTGACCTCGTGCCCTTGTTTCTGCAAGGCTCGAATGTGATCCAGCAGCAGGATGCGGATGGAGCAGTCGGCAGTTGCGATTTGGGCTATCTTCAAGGGCATAGGAGAGTGTGCCTCTCCGCTTATTCGCCGACCCGGTTCTGAGTTGAGTTCATGACCGCTGGCCAATTCTTAGAACTTCTGTTCTCTTGGCCGAAAAGCCGCGCAGCGCTCCCGAAGCGCATTGCGCTCCGCATTCCAAACCAACGTGCTATACTCTGATCAACTGTTACCGAACATGAAGATTTATAGACGAGAACTAGATCTCCGCGTCGTGTGGGCGAGTGTCATCGGGATATTAATTCCTGTGAATCTCTTTCATCGAGCATTGGTCACCATGGGTGTGTCCGACCCGCTTCTGGCACCCGCCATATTGGTGAGCATACGGAGCGGAGAGTGGCGAAGGCTGAGAAGGGATCCTCTGTCTCGATGGGTCCTCGGTTTCGCGAGTTCGGTTGTTATCGGCTTTGTTGTTGGCCGATTTCGGCTAGGACACCTGATCTGGTGGGCGATGGTAAACCGCGGAGTGGGTCTCATGCTTTTGCTCGGGATCTACTGCCTCTTCGCTTCGGCCGCGAAAAGCAAGGTCTGGCTCTATCTCCAAACTTTCGTCGTGGCTGGCTCGCTACTCAATCTGGCGGCTCTCGCAGCAGTGGTCCTTCGTTACGCCTTCAATTACGGGAGTGTCTTCTTTTTTGGCGAAACGAGCCTGCGTCTCAGTGGATTGATGCATAACCCTAATCAGTATGGCGGGTATCTGGTGGTGTTGCTGGCCATTCAGCTGGCGGCTGTGGCATTCGCGAAACCGATGTTTGGCCGGCGTTGGATTGACGTTGCCAACGTGGTGGCCCTGTTCCTGGGATCCATCTTTACGATATCCCGAGGTTCCTGGCTTGCCACCCTGGCTGGCGCGCTGGCAGTTCCGATTGCGTCGAGGGCCGCAGGTAGTAAAGTCCCGCGGCATAAGCAAATACTGGCTCCGGCTTCGGTAGCTGCCTGCGTCATAGTCGTTTTGTTGGTCGCTCGAAGCGGCGGATTGTGGCCCGCACTGCAACGGAGTCCATCTCTGGAAATCACCAAGGATTCGCCCACAATATATTTCCCTCGCGGCACTCCAACCCTCTCAGAGTATCTCCGCGTCGCCAGCGACCCCTCGGGTGCGGCGGACCGGCTGGCCATTACGCGGACTGCACTGCAGCTCTATGCGACATCTCCGTCGACATTGGCCCTTGGATTGGGCCTTGGGGGGTTCAGCGAGATAGCCCCCACAACGAACCTGAAATCCAATGTGATTATCCACAACAGCTTCTTGTGGGCGCTCGTGGAATTGGGGCCCCTAGGTGCCCTGTGCTTAGCCGGAATATTCTACGCAGCGCTGCGGCGTCTGTGGCGTGCCGTGCGTGCCCGCGCTGATGAGAGCGCAGCTTCCGCAGCCCTGTTCGCCGGTCTGATCGGCGTTCTCGCCTGGTGCATGAGTAACGACGGCGCCTACCAGCGGCATTTATGGTTCCTGCTAGGACTCACTGCTGCAACGATCACCACGTCCAAGCCAACACCGGCCCCAAGGAGACCCGCAGCGGAGAATCTCTAAGAGATCTGGATGTGGCGGATGCATGATCGTGTTTGTTCGGCCGGGAGTGGTCGCTATCCACAACAACATCAAGAGTCATATTGTACGGATAGGTGATCAATTTGGCCTTGAAACCAGACCGGTAACCGCCGCGGCTTCCTCACTCCGCGCCAAACCTGAATCACCAACAGCGGGCGCGGAAGCGGGCCCAAAAATCATTGCGGAAGGAGATGGCTCGCACACCGGCCTCATGAATTGCCAGTACCAAAGATCAAAATTGAGCACTGTCCAAAGCTGAGTTCCATAATTCCTTTCGCCGCTCATATGTTGCTCAAACATTTCGTCTAGGCGCTTGCGATTCAGAAAGGCATGCGCGTGAGGGCTCGCGTCGAAGAGGACGTCTCGGAGGAAACCTTTCAAGCGCCCACGAAACCATTCATCGAGCGGAACAGTGAAGCCATGTTTCGGCTTGTGGAGCAGGGCGCGCGGGAGCGTACCCTCCAGCGATTTCTTCAGCAGGAGCTTGGTGCTGCGGCCGCGAACTTTCCAGCGCCCCGGCAGTCGAAAGAGGTATTCAACGAGCCGGTGATCGAGAAACGGCACGCGCCCTTCGAGGCTGCAAGCCATGGCAGCCTTGTCCAGCTTTTCAAGATAGGTGTCCGGCAGCCAGGTTTTCAGGTCGGTATAAAGAATTCGATTGACCGTATCCCACTTCGGAAACCGATTGTAATGGAGGCGATGCGACCAATAAACATCGTGCTCCTGGAGCAAGGCCGCGAAATCGGGATCGAACAATTCCGCTTTTTCCTCTTCCGTGAAGCACGCCAGCCATGTCCCGTAGCGCATGGCATCGTCCGCAATAGGCATGGTTTCAAAAATCTTTTGCAGCCTGCGAAATCGAGGCTGGCGAGGAATCAATTTTTCGAGCGCGGCATTTCGCAGGAAGGCGGGAAGCTTTTGAAAACCGAGCGACGCCACTTGTGCGCAGTAGCGGCGGTAGCCGCCAAACACTTCGTCGGCTCCATCGCCGGAAAGAGCCACCTTGACTTGCTTGCGCGCAAATTCCGAGACAATGAATGTGGGCAGATTGGCGGCGTCGGCAAATGGCTCGTCGTAATGATAGACCAGGCGCTCGAGAAGCCTCTCGACATCGAGCCCGGTGACGATTTTTTCGTGGTGCTGGCTGGAAAATTGCCGGGCAACTTTCCGGGCATCTTCCAGTTCATTGAACGCCCCGCCCACATCGAATCCTATGGAAAAAGTGTTCACCGGCTTCGTTGAAGCGCGCGACATGAATGCCACCACGGCGCTGGAGTCCATTCCGCCGCTCAAGAAGACTCCGACGGGAACGTCGCTGACCATGTGGCTACAGACCGCCCGATCGAGCAGGTGACAAACGATTTCTGCTTCCTTGCCCTCGCTGAGCCTTAACGGAGCGTTTTCGTGCAAGTCCCAATACTTTGTAATGTGGGTTGCGCCGTTCGCGCAGAAAAGATAGTGCCCGGGCAAGAGCTTTTGAATTCCGGCATACATCGTGTCCGGCGCCATGGAGTGTCCAAAAGTGAAGTAGGTGAAAAGGCCTGGCAGGTGCACCCGCCGGGGAACAGCAGGGTTTGCGAGGATGCCTTTGATTTCCGAAGCAAAAATGAGCGCGCGGTCGTCCAGAAAGTAGTAGAGCGGCTTGACTCCGATGCGATCTCGAGCAAGGAAAAGCGTCCGCGCAGAATCATCCCAGACGGCAAACGCAAACATGCCTTCCAGTTTTTCGAGGCAGGCGGGGCCCAGACGTTCGTAGAGACGCAGGAGCACTTCGGTATCGGAGGAGGAGCGAAATGATTCGCCCTTCAGCTCTAGCGCGCGCCGCAACTCTGCGTAGTTATAGATTTCTCCGTTGAAGATGATCCACTTCGACCCGTCGCGGCTTTTCATAGGCTGGCGTCCCGCGTCACTCAAGTCAATGATGCTGAGGCGCAAGTGTCCCAGCCCCACCGGGCCGTGAACAAACAGACCCTGGCTATCCGGCCCGCGATGGCGAATCGTGGCCATCATGGATTCGATGACCGCCTGCGCCACCGGTTCACCGCTGAGATTCAGCTGGCCGCAAATACCGCACATAAATTTTTGTCTCTGGAGGAAGTCCGGAAGAGTTTTCGTTCATCCCAGCAGTCCGCTCAGGCGTGAGCCAATTTCCTGGCGGTAATAGAGAGAGATCGCCGGCGAGGCCGCGAAGCCTCGCAGGAAATACCGAAAGGCCCGCGAATATTTGTGATATCGCAGGCTGATTCCCAGAAGACTGAATTGCAACGAGGCGTCGGAAAGTACGCGGATCCTTTTCGTTTCCGGACCAAAATTGTTCTCCGCGAAAATCTTGGCTTGCACGTGCTTGTAGGCCCGCTCCTTTTCATCGAGGTTGGCGGTCTTGCTGGTAGGAAGAATTCGGTAATAGGCGAGCGGCCGGTCCAGATACAGAAACTCACACCGTAGAGAGAGCCGCACGAGCATATCCCAGTCCTCCGAGGAGCGGATGGTCTCGTCGAAGAACCCGATTGCGCGGAGGAGGTTGCTCCGGAGCATGACCGTGGAGAACGGAACGAAGTTCTTTATAGCTAGCTCCCGCGAAACGTGCCCGGATTTATAGCGCCCTGCGCCTCCACGCAGCCGGCTGTTTTCGCCTCGCGCGCCCATTAAAAAGATGTTGCCGTAAACGAGGCCAACCTCGGGACGCAACTCCAGGGCTTCCGCCTCGGAGCGCAGCCGTCCAGCGACCGCCACATCATCGCCATCGAGGAATGCCAGGTACTTGCCACGGGCGATTCTCGCCCCAGCATTGCGGGCCGCAGCGCTGCCGCGATTCTCCTGAAACACGCGGCGAACACCAGATCCATAAGATTCGATGATGCGGCGCGTGGCATCCCGCGAGCCGTCGTCCACTACAACGATTTCGCGGTCGAGGAAATCCTGTTCGAGGAAGCTCTCTATGGCGGCGCCGACGGTCGCTCCGTTGTTGCAGGCGGTTATGATGGCGCTCACGACCGGCGCGGGATTTTCGGTGCTCATTGTTTTCTCAGCGCAACGAGATTTCCTCCAGCCGAAGCGTCATAATCGCCGTTGAGCCGGACCAGGGAATTCACCAATGGACGGTAAACCTCAAACCCCACCGATTCCAGTGCGGTCCGCAACTCGCGGCTGTTCCGGCCATAGCGATTCAACTGCCACTCGGAACACTCGAAGTAGATGCAATCCACCCGGCTGAGCAGCTCGCGCGCGCCCTCGAAAACAAAAGGCTCAAAGCCCTCCGTATCGGTCTTCAAGAGCGCGACGCGGCCTTCGATTCCCAGTGAATCCAGCGTAATCACCGGCACCGATAGCCCGGTGCGTCCATTGCACTCGAGATGATTCATGTCGTCGGCACGACCATTGGAGATGCGGGCCTCTCCCGCGCAGCTTCCCACGGCAGCGCGGATCGCACGTACTTGTGTGAAATGATTCAAGCGCAGATTTTTTTGCAAGAAGTCAAATGTTCGCGGATGTGGCTCGATGGCAATGACAGATCCGGCAGGTCCGACCCGCAGCGCGGCCAGGAGAGTCAGGTGGCCTACATTGGCGCCCACATCTATAAACGTATCGCCTTCGCGGAGCCGGCCGAGGATGAACTCCGCGTCTTCGCGGTACGCATCCGGTTCGACCCACAGGGCGACGGACAAAGAAGTTGGAAAAAAACGCATGCGCACTCCAGGCGCCGGACGAATCGAGAAGAGGCGGCAGAGACTCGTTGCCCAAAGCAGACGGGAAAACATCACACGGCCCAGGTGCTTCCTAGGAGGATTCAACACCGGAAGGTTCTCAAGTCGCTCCCCGCGAGCCATCCGGCAGGCGCCCGAGTGCGAAGCTGGCATCACTTTAGCCCCAGAACAGCTTCCTGAGTTTTCGCAGCCGAGAGGTCAGTGGATCCATTGCGCCTCGTGGGCAGCGCTCGCCCCCAGAGTGAACCAGTAATTTGATAGATAGGCAGCGCTGGCAGGGAGCTTCACTTGCGATTTATCACGCTTGCGCCTTGGATTTCCGCATCGAATCTGCGCGACGGTTCAGATAAGACGTGCATCTCTGCAGTCGGATTGAGCGCATTTGCCGCATTGTCAAGCAGTCGTGCTAGGCCAATTTTGTAACCCTTGCGCAGCACATGAGGGTAAAGCCCCCGCAATCTGTCTAAGTGATGGGCTCTGATTCGTGCCGCCATATCGCGCGGAGTCCATCTGTACAGCTCTACAATCGGTTCGAAAAGGACGACGGCTTTTCGAGCAAGGTGGTACATTTGGTCAAACACAATGCCGGAGTTGGGGATTTGCTCGAGGGCATGGACGGAGAAGCACACGTCCGTTTTCCTCGCTTCCCTCAACGGCTTTGTCACGTCAGCTTGATGAACTTCTAGTTCAAGATCATAGTATTGAGATGCTAGGTTCGCGAGCTCCACTGATGACTGAGTCAGTTCAAGCCCCATGCATCGGATATCCGGACAGGCTCGCTTAATGGCCAAGAGATTGCGCCCTGTGCCACAACCAAATTCGATAACGGATTCGGGGTTATACGTAACTATGGCTTGAATGAGGCACTGTTGTATGCGCCTGGTCGCTTCCCTCAGTGCACCGGAAAGAAGATTCCCGTCTAGGATCTGTAAATAGCGGTCGTTCATTGCATCCTCGGCTTCGGAAACTAGATAGGTCTCCAGAGGCATAGGTTCCCTGCAGAAACGATCTAGGTAAGAACGGCGCACGCCTTCGTATTCTCCGATTACTGCCTGGGGGGTGCGCCGATATGCACGGCGTAGAAAGGCGCGAGCCGAGGATCTGCCGAGGTACTCTGTGAGCCATCGAATACCAAAAATTTGCGTTTCGATTGGCGTCAGTTTCCTTGCATCCGTCATGTTCATATCAGCGCCTCTCAAAAACACCTGCGGGCAAATGCGACAGGAGCCCAAGCCTTCTGCAATCTCAGCTTCTCGAGTGAGGACGTTGCTGGAGCCCGCACGCACAGGCGGTGATAGCTCTCCGAAAGCGCCAGCAGAAACCAGACATGCCGGTGCCACAGGCCTTCCGTCCCCAGCATCCAGCCCACCGTTCCCACCAGGGCACAAGCCACTCCGACAGCGATGGGACTCTCCGCCACGCGCATACGCACCACGGCGACGCAGTTGAGCAAACCTCGCCCCAGAATGCAGGTGAAGAGCAGGAATCCCCACAGTCCTGTTTCCACCAGCAGCCACAGAAAGTCGTTGTGAATGATCAGCGGCATACCCAGGTAAGTTTCACTGCGCGATAGAAATGTCCCCACGCCAATCCCCGTAATGACCTTGATAGGAGGGCCGCCGACGAGCATATTCACGGCGACGCGATTTATGTCAATCCGCTCGAGGATGGTGCGGTCACTGAGTTCGACGCCCCAAAACTGAGCGGAGGTTCGGGATGAATCGGAATACCAATAGAGCACCGCGGTCAAGCCTGTAAGACATACGCAGCCAACGGCGGCCAAACGCAATCCGGCCTTGACCCTATGGAAGAATAAGAGAGCCATCGTGCCTGCCGCAAAGCCCAGCAGCGCGCTGCGGGAAAGCGTCATCATCGCCGCCATTCCCAGAAAGACCAGATTCAGCCGTTGCAGGTTCCGAGACAAGGGGAGCAGTCCGGAATTGCCGATCAGGAGCGCCGCTTGCAGGAAAAAGACGCAGAAAACAAATCCGCCATAGGCATTCGGGTTCACCATCAGGCCCGTCAGCCGCAAACTGCTCTCCTCTCGCATCATCACGTTGGGAATCCCGAACACGTACCATGCGATTCCACCGAGCAATGCAGCAAAGTTGATGATCGAGCCGCTCAAGACAAATATCTTGACGGTGCTTTGAAGTTTTTCGCGGGTGTCCGCAAGATGCAGGATGGCAAAGAAGCTCAGCAGAAGATCCAGTAACCCGATGTCTTTGTTGAGCCACGTCCACTGCGGGATGGTCCGCAACTCCATGAATGCCACCGTGTTGCCTAGCGTGAGAAAGAGTACTGCAAACATCACGATCAGCACGGGAAGCAGACTGCCATCGCGAGAATCGGTCGGGTGCGCTTGCGAGCGCGTTAGCAGCAGCCCCAGGACCATCGCTGGCAAAAAGAAGTCAGAAAAGGCCGGACGAAACTCCTTGAAATACCAAGCTTGGCCGCTTTGCACGCTCAACATGGCGATCCATCCGAGCAAGCTTCTCCATGGGCTCCGCATCCACATGAGGAGCAAGGAGGCTCCGAGTACAACCAGAACAGAATAGAGAATCAGTGACGTCAAAGTTTCCCTCGTTGATTATCCAGAGCGGCTAGCCTCGAAATAAGCCTAGGCAAATGAGAAAACCTGCATCCAAGCCCCTTCTTTTCCTTCATCGCAGTTTTTGGAATACCAAATCAACGAGATGTCGGCATAGGGGACGATACTTCCGGATCCAACGGCAGAGTGGCGGGCCAGTCATCGCTGAGCGGTTTGTCCGACGGCGAAAAAGAAAACTGCACCATGTCTCGAAATTTGCCTTCCTGCGGAACGCCGGCCCCGTGGAGGCATTGCTGGGGGTTCAAGATACAGGCACTGCCCAGATTGCCCTCAAAATAAACGGTATGTGAACTGTCTTCGAGCAGCCTTCTTGCCGGGCCGATGGTCAGCCTCCTCCGCATGTAGCCCAGCCTCATGATTTTCTTTGTGCTCGGGATGGGGTGCAGGCGAAGGGAGCCGTTCTCGCGAGTCACGCCATCGGAAAGGCAGACGAAAAGCTTCAGCGTCGTAACAGGACACTGGTCGTTGTGCCACAGATTTGAAAAGACATCTTTTTTTCTCTGCTCTTCCGGCACATGAAAATTTCGCCACGCGCGGACGTGGTCCACTTTGAAATGGCTGACATAGTAGGCGCGCAGAATTCGTTGAACTTCTGGCGTGATGAAATGTTGGAATTCCGGGATGTGCTTGATCGGATCCACGACGCCTCGCATGATGTTGCTCATGCGAGGACTCAGGTCTCGAGAAAGTAGGGGATGGGTGAGCAAGGCTTGATACTTGCGGCGGACCTCTTCGATAAGCGCTCGGCTGCAAGTCAGGTCAAGCTTGACGTATCCCTGACTGCGCAAGAAATCTGCGCGAGGATCGGCATCGGCGACGTCGCCCGACCGGCGTTGCTGTTTTTTCAGATCACGCATGGCAAGAACATTTTTGGCGAAACCGATATCGTTTCCGTAAATCATTCGGCCGAGCTGGCCGAAGAACAAGTGGAACCCGTATTGATTGATCGCGCCCCAAACGAAGCGCACCTTGCTACGGTGAAGGTCGGATCGCATGTGGTCTTCTCCTTCCGCAAGTGCTGGATGTGGGTGAACTTGTCAAAGAGAGCGGCTTGCCGCGGCATCGCGCCAAGCTAGGTCTGCTGCAAGGACTTGCGTTTCAAATAGCGGAACAGAATTTCCGACTCTCCTCTCAGAGAGAAGAGTTCACCTAGTCTGATCGATGTCCAACTACGGCTGAAATAGTGCTTCAGTCCGGCGACTACTGTGTAATTCACTATCGCCGCGATCGCTGCTCCATAATACGAATAACGCGGGATCAGAAGCACATCCAGACCCATGCCGGCCGCAAGACCCACGACGTCAATCGCCATGATCAATGATGTTCGGTTCTCGAGCATCAAGAGATAATGCGCCGGATAAGCCAGCACCAGCATGACCCAGCCGATGGCCAGCAGTGGCATGACACCTCGAGAAGCCATGAAGTCCTGGCGCGCCATCAGCCGGAGAATCGGAGCCGAAAAAATCAACAGCGCTCCGGCAGACAAGGAATAAATCCCCAGCGCTCCCTTCAGGGCATAAGTCAGCTTTCGGTCGCGTTGCGCGAAATTGCCGCAGTTGTGGTCTTCGACAACATAGGACATAGGCGTGCGCAGAATGACGACCGCGGTAACGGAATAGAGCGAGTTGAAGAACGCGTAAGCCAGGGAATAAATCCCCACGTCGTGCAGACTGCAATAGTAAGAAAGAAGAAATCGGTCGGCGAGATTTTGCAGGTTGTAGCTCAGAAGCGGGATGATCAGTGGCACGCTGAAAAGCAGCCCGTCGCGAACCACCTTGGCGTCGAGAGCGGCCTGCCACCATTCGCGCAGCTCGATTTTGCAGGACGCGTACACCAGTCCGACCAGAACGCCGCCTAGCTGAATATAAAGCAGCCTCTGTAGTGTTACTGCCCAACCAAGCTTCCAGAGGATCAGCAGGGGCAAAACCCACAAGGCTTGTGTAATAAAATCGAGGAGATTGCATTCGTGAATTGCAATCTTGGCAAGAAGGTAGTGCTGCATCTCGGAGACGGCTATCATGGCGATCAGGGTCACAAAGCCGATCACAAAGGCGGGCTCGTAAGCCACGGCCTTGAAAATCGTCAGGAATGGCTTCAGGCGGCCCGAAAACAGAAGAACCGAGACCAGCAGGGCAGAGAGGCCGACTTCGAAAAATAGCGCAGATTTGAAAACAGTAACGCGCTTCTCGACAGGCTGCCCGGGAACAACGCGGTACACGTAGGCACTCAGGTTCAATCCCAGCACCACAACGCCGAAACCCAGCGTCGAGGCGATCAACGCGTATGCGCCAAAATCGGTCGGCGTAAAAGTGCGCCCCAGAAGGAAGACCAGCGCCAACCGAGAGACGAAGGTGCCCATTCGAACCATCGCCGTGTGGGCGACTTGCATCATCATGCGCTTGTTCATGAAACGCTCGTAGTTGCACCACGCGTCGCTGCCCTCTCCTGTCTCACGAAGGGAGCTTTCTGCACGACTGGAATGCTCCGGTCGCCGACGTTCGCGAGCGGAAGGCCCAGCCAGTTCATGTGCCGGCAGATTGCGTCGGCGAGCAGCGCTACGTTCGAAGCCGCTAGAACGCCGGGAACGTATTGCGGATGTTCAATCTCTCCCGGATAGGTCCCTTCCCAGGAGGCGGTGACGAATTTGGATAGCAACTCATCGTCCGGTCGGAACTCTGAGATCGCCCTTGCAATTGCGGAAGGCAATTCAGAGAGCGACTTTATTTTTTCCACCAGATCGAACGCATTGAACCACACATTTCCCAGGACGATGACCGGCTTGGCGTGGACAATCGCTTCCCAGCCCACACTGCTGGTGATGGTCACGACCGCACTTGCATCGCGAACAAGGCGATGGCTGATCACTCCCGGAGAAATCAGCCGCACATTCGGGATTGCGCGAATGCGGCGATAATTGGAGAGCGCACGACGTCCAACCATCACCGGGTGCTCTTTCACATAGAGCAGGTGGTCCACGGGCAAGCTTTTGGCGAGGCACTCAACTACATTGAGCTGGTTTGCGTAGAACGGGGCGAAGGCCAGGGTGCTGCATTCGGGTTCCATCTGGAGCGGAAAAAAAACAAATCGTTCGCCCTCCCGCGGTTCTCCGAAATAGCGCGCCGCGGCAATCCGGGCGCGACAAATACGGATAGCTTTGTGCATGATCACTTCGGCGACATTGCCCGGGTAGGAAGGGTCTAGTCGATGCGCGGTGTCGAGCCAGGACTTTCTCGCCACTAGCCAGAGTGAACGAAATTCATTTCCCGCGATGAGGCGATTGTATCCGGCGCTCAGGTAGCTGGGCAGCAGATGCTTCTCCCGGTAGTCGCGAACGATGGTAGTCGCGAGCGTTCGTTGTTTGGCGATAAGAGCACGTTTCCGCAGCCCGGCGAATATCTCCTCAACTTTCTCCCATCGATTCTCAGCATTCCCGTAAATGGCCACCCGTCCCGGCTGTGGTGATGCGTAAGGGACCAATACAGGAATCCCGAGGTCGCGCGCCGAGTAATAGAGAACATGACTCAGAAGATCGTTGATTCCCTCCGCGATAATGACGTCCGGCCCAAATTCGTCGAGCCACGTCTCGCAGCACCGAATCGCGACCGCGGCAACCCGCAAACCCTGCTCGCGCGCAAGTTTGTAATACCGCCTGTCGGTGGAAAGAATCGTGCTCAGCAGAACGCCATGGCGTTTCTCCCAGCCCGCCACAGTTTCGAGTGGAGCGCACACCTTGGGCAACTCGCGTTGCAGCACGCTTGAAAATACATGCAAATGTTCGGTAGGAAATTTGCGGTGTATCAGGTCGCAAAGCTGGTCGCGACCGCCCAGCACACCTCCCAACTGCGTGCCCGGAAATTGACGCGCGATCTGCTTCCCGACTTCGCCGTAAAGTTCGTGCAGAATGGAGAAAAAGAAGAATATCTTCATCGAAACAGGTTATGCAGAACGGCTTTTCGCGCTGGCCACCAGCGACCAGCTCAAAGGTGTGCCGCGCGGAATGTCGACTCTTGCGTGGCGGCCCAGAATTTGCTCAGCGTGTCGCGTGTGGAGGCCGGTTCCCGGGCGGATCGAACGCACATTTTGCTCGTTGAAAATGTCTCCGGCCTTCATGTCTTCCACTACAAAGAGCGAGCGGCGGAACGCAAGGCTGGGATCCTCTCTGCTGCGGGGGCCGAAATAAATGTTTCCGAGCGATTTTTCTGCCTCGCGAACTGCGTTCACCATGGCGCGGAATTCTTCCGGTTCGAGCGAGAACGAGCTGTCGGGGCCCGGCGTGCTCCGGGATAGCGTCAGGTGCTTTTCAAGGATGGAAGCGCCCAGCGCCGCCGCGGCGACGGGAACTGCGATCCCCAGCGTATGGTCGGACAAGCCTGTAGGAACTCCGAATTCCTCGCCGAGCGCACCGATGGTGCGCAAGTTCATCTCTTCGGGCGCGGCGGGATAGGCACTCGTACATTTTAGCAGCGCCAGTAGTCGGTTTCCTGCGCTGCGAAGCGTGCGCACTGCTTCTTGTATTTCATCAAGTGTGGCCATGCCCGTGGACAGAATCACCGGCTTGCCTGTGGCCGCCACGCGCCGCAGCAGCGGCAAATCAACGAGTTCAAACGACGCGATCTTGTACGCGGGCACACTCATTCGCTCAAGAAATTCCACGCTCGAGAAATCGAACGCCGTCGAGAACAGGTCCAGCCCCAAATCGTTGGCGATTGCTTTGAGTTTCGGCTGCCATCCCCACGGCGTGCAGGCTTCGCCGTAGAGCTCGTGAAGGTATCTTCCTTTCCAAATCGTGCCTTCGCCGATTCGGAAATGTTCGTTCGCGCATTCCAGAGTCATGGTGTCCGGAGTGTAAGTCTGTAGCTTTACAGCATCCGCACCGCTTTCCTTTGCCGCATGCACGAGCCGGACCGCCTGTTCAAAATCCTGGTGATGGTTCGCAGATAATTCTGCGATCACGTATACAGATTCGCCGGGTCCGATCCGCCGGTCGCCAATCAAAATTGGTTCCACAATAGTTTGCGCGATCATCGCATTCCGCGAACCAATTCGAAGGCTTCCGCCGACGGGCGCCCAATTACGCTTCCCCAGCGTTGTGCCGTTGCTCGCAATGCTTCCGGGGAGCGCGGATGCGGAAACTGCCGCATCTCGGTCTCATACGCCGCGAGGGCCAGAATTTTTTGCTCAAGTGTTTTTTCCACATCCACGAATGTGTTGGGGCGGAACGCCGGCCCGCATCGCTGGAATGCCCAGTCAGTTGAGGAGGGCACCTCGAAAGCGTAGATTTCACGCACCGATTGGCTCGCTATCGGTCGAGCGGCAGTCAGCACGGCCCGCGAAACGACGCCGTGGTCTATGTTCAAGTCGCCTTCGTGGTGGGTGTAAATCACTTGCGGTTGCAATTTTTCGATGAGCTCCTCAATGATTTTGGTCACTTCCAGCAGCGGGATCGTGTCCAGGCGATTGTCCGGGAGTCCATAGAAGAAGACATCCTTTGCTCCAATTGTGCAGGCAGCTTTGCGCGAACTCCGGCGCAAGGCTTCGAGTTGACTTGCTTGAGCATCCTGCCGATCCGGATGGCGCGAGGTGAGCCCTTCTCCCAGGATGGCAAAGTAGATTTCATGGCCTTCCGTAGCGAGGCGCGCTACCGTCGCGCCGCAGCCGAGCAGTTCATCATCGGGATGCGCAGCTGTTACGAGAATCTTCATGAGCAGAATTTGACTTCACCAGCCGGATAGAGACATCGGCACGAATCTCACGGTCGTACAAGACCGCCCGGCTGAACTCGCATCGAAAGTTGCCATGCAAAAGAAACGCGCGCGGGTAACCCTGCGCGTCCAACATTCGAATGAAATCGTATAAGCCTTCCAGGCTGAGATTAGGCGGAATCTCGCTCTCTGCGGGCTTGCGCCTCCGGAATACAACGGGTTCTCCTGTTTGCGGAGTGGGTTGCAGCTCATCGCGAATGATATCGCCGATCATTTTTGCAGCTAGATTGCTCGACCGGATGTAAATTTCCTCCGCATTGCCATCGAGGCTGAGCGCGCGCTTCACATACACCGGCCCGGCATCGAATTCCTCGCTCATCCGTAGCGCTGTGAGTTTCGTTTCGCGGTGCCCGCGCACGATGAGGTTCTGCAAAGGACTTCCGCCGCGGCCGTAGGGAACATCGGTCATATGGAAACACACACATTCTTGATTGCGGACCAGCTTTTCTTGCACTTTTTGCGACCAGTGGAGAAAAAAAATGTAACGAGGGTGGAGCGCATCCACTTTTTCGATGCTGAGTTCTTCCGGCGCGCCGATGAAATGCCACTGTCCAGGAAGTTTGGAAATCTGCTCCTCGAATACCCTGCGGTTCCACGGCTTGCACCCTGCCACGATGTACGTTTGTTCGGCCACTTTACTTCGCCGGAATGTCCTTCAGATAATGTAGGGTGGGAAGTCCGCGATCCTTGCCGTTGCCCACCAGTCGAAAACCCGCGCGTTCGAATGCTTTTTGTGAACTGGCGTTTTCCTGCTTCAGATAGGCATGGATTCGCCGCGTCCCGGCCACTGTAGATATCATTTCCATTCCGCAGCGAATGAGCAGGCTCCCGTATCCGCACCCGCGATTCGCTTGATCCACGCTGAGATCGACTTCCGCTTCTCCGTGAGTGTCCACGTCGAACCGCACCTGCCCCACCGGCATACCTGCATCATTCATTCCAACGAACATCCGGCAATTGGGGTCCGCCAGTTTTTTTGCGAACCAGGACACGTGCTCTTCCCACGCAATGGACCTGTTCGAAAATGAAGAGCTTCGCACCTCGGGATCATTGGCCCATCGCCACAGAAGCTCGCGGTCCCCTTCCCCGGCGCGCCGCAACTTCAATCTTGCGCCTTGCATCTTCTTTATGACGCGCATGGCTCCTTCGCCATCCACGAGCGTGCGGGCACGCGCGCTCATCTCGGCACGCCGTTTCCGGTCGTGCGCGAAGCTGCGCAGTTCCGAACTCAACTTGTCGCCAAGCAGTGTCTGCCCCCAGCCCAGGTTCAGAGCGACGCCTCTGTGTGCCAATTCCTCTGCAATCGGCGCTTGATTTTCAGCTGCCACCACAACGGCTGTGGGAACTCCCAGAAAGCACAACTCCCAGCACGTTGAACTCGCGGAGGCCGCAGCAAAGTCCGCCCAGGCCATGCAGGCGGGCATGTCCGCGCATTCCAGAATCCTTATCTGCGCCCCGATGCGTCGCGCTTCTCGTCGCAGTTCGGATACGTGCGGATTTCCGGGTCCCGCGATCACACGCGCTTCGAAGCCCGGGAGCTTCAACTCCCCAGCCGAACGAATGAGTTTGAGTGTGAGATTGGAGCTATCGTAGCCCCCCAGCGTAATCAACAGCTTCGATGCGACCGCAGGGTGCTCCCTCTGTTCTTGTTGGAAGGCGAAGAATTCCCGCCGCAGCAGCGCGTAGCGAGACCCCAAAAGTACCTTCGTGTGCGCTACGCGGGAGTGATACATCTCCTCCCGCGCGTGCGGATTCTGGTTCAATATCACGTCGGCGCAGTAATGCCCGCAGAGCCCATTGTCATCCACACTCAGCAGGGAAAGGCCGACACTGGTGATGCATTCCTGAAATCCAGCGCCAAAACAATAGCCATCCAACACTACCCAGCGGGACCCGCTTCTTTGCGCCAGTTCAATCGTAGCGCGCGCATCTTCTTGGCTCCCCGGCGCCACTTCGATGAATTCGACGCCCATGCCCTCTTGTTCCACCCGCGGCATCATTGCAACCGCCCGGCGCGTTAGCGCAAACCTGACGTCCCCGCCGCCCAGCGCCTTCCAGGCCTGAGCGAGTGCCAAGCACCGCATGACGTGTCCTGAACCAACTTTTTCGCCGGCGTCCGCGCGAATCATTAGGTTTTCGCTCGAACTCGGGCCGATTTCGCGCAGGTTGCCGTTCTCCGGAGGCGCGTTTCGTTTTCCGCTCATCCGCTTCGCCCCTTCACCAGGAAATCGTTCTTACTCGTTCTGGCGTAACCTTCGTTCGTAGCTATGCCAGCGTTCAAGCGCGCAGTCTCCGGGTGTTGCTTCAGCACCTCGAGCACTTGCGCCATTCCCGCTGTTGGCGAGTCCAGCCAACGATAAATTTGCCTGACGAATTCAAGATCCTCTGGCCGGTCCACCGTCCACGGCATGGCGGAAAGATCGCTTTCATACGAGACGTTTCTCAGTCGAAAGTATTCAGGATGTTTGCGGATGTAGGGAGTGACATGTTCGCGTTCGGATCGCCAGGTCGCTTCCCTCCAAGCACGCTCCAGCGCGGCATAGGAAAACACTTCAGTATCCAGCCCAGTCGGATAGCTTCTCTCGAGCGTATTCGAAGCGTAATCGGTGTTCCCTTCTAAGTATTTCGAAACCACCAGATCAATCACCTGCGGATCAATCAAAGGACAGTCCGCCGTGATGCGCACCACGGGATCTGCGCCGGATTCCTGGGCGGCGCAGAAATACCGATCCAGAACATCCTCTAGCTTTCCTCGATAACACGGAATCCCCTCCGCCCGGCAAAAGCTGGCAATGGCGTCGTCAGAATTCTCCCGCGACGTGGCAACCTTGACTTCCTCCACTTCGTTTGACAACAAGACTCGCGAGACCACGTACCCCAGCAAAGGCCTCCCCAGCACTGTCGCCAGGGCCTTTCCTGGTAGCCGCGTGGATGACATTCGTGCCTGGATGATGGCGGTAATCTTCATGCGCGGTTCACCCGGATCATCGTGGCGACGCGGATACTGGCAAGAATTTGCTCGTCCGGACTAAAGGCGAACCCGCACGCCGTGCTCATGTAGAAAGCGCTTTGCATCGAGGGGCGTTTGTTGCGTGAAATGAAAGATACTCGCGGCCGCCACGGCGGAAGCCCCATGTTGCACAGCTTCAAGTAGGTGCGCGTAGTTCCCCGCGCCCCCCGAGGCAATCACCGGGATTGTCACCGCCTCGCTCACGGCGCGAATTAACTCGAGATCGTAGCCAACCATGGTGCCGTCGCGCTCGATTGAAGTAAGCAGGATTTCTCCCGCTCCCTTTTCTGCCACCGCTCTCGCGAATTCCACCGCGCTGCGGTTCGCTGCGCAAGCGCCGCTGTGGCTGTAAACGCCCCATCGATTCTCACCGTTACGCTTGCAATCAATCGAAACGACCACACACTGAGACCCGAACTTAGCGGCAATCTGGGTCACGAGATCCGGAGTCTCGAGCGCGGCGGTATTCACTGCTACTTTGTCGGCCCCCACTTGCAGCAGCCGCTCTACATCTTCCGGTGTTTTCACGCCTCCCCCGACGGTCAAGGGCATGAAGCATTCGTCCGCGATTTCATCCACAAGTTCGAAATCCGGAGTGCGCTTCTCGGCCGTCGCGGCGATGTCGAGAAAAACAATCTCATCCACCTCTCGCAAGTTGTAAACCTTGATGGCCTGCATGACGCTGCCGACGCGCCGCCAGCTGTCGAACGCCACGCCCTTTACCAGCCCCAGGCCATTGTAAAGGAGCGTGGGGAGGATGCGGACCTTCGCCGTTCCCGCTGCTTCACATGGATAGAAAATTTCGGAGCAGTTCGAATCCGGCTCGCTGGCTTTTTTCGGGATGGAATTGCACGCCGAAGATTCGTCCGTCACCCACGACGGACGCGAACCCTCCGCAGTACGCAGTGGTGCCCAGGACATGCCGGGAATCCTCGCAGTCGAATACGTAACTGTGCACAAAATAGAAGTCTTTTCCCGAGGGAATCGTTCGGAACAATGGACATGACTGTTGCAGCGCCACTTCGTTCCAGCCGACGTGAGGAATTCGCTCGCGGTGCCCGTTTGGCTTGAGTCGCCGCACCTCGCCCGAAATCCAGCCGAGGCCTTGCGTCTCTCCTCCCTCCCGGCCGAACGTTGCCAGGAGTTGCATTCCGAGGCAAATCCCCAGCACCGGAACGCCACGGGACCGCACGTTTTCTTGTAGCGCCTGGTCGAGTCCCCGGCTGCGTATGTTGCGCATGCCCGCGCCAAACGACCCGACTCCGGGGAGTATCACGTGAGTGCACTGCGCGATCTCTTCAGCGCGGGCCGTCAGGGCTGGCTGCCCTCCGCATTCCTGCACTGCTCGGAATACTGAGTCCAGGTTGCCCATCCCGTAATTCACGATGGCTGTTCTCATGTCCAACTCCGGACGCCTCGGCCACATTGTCATAGTTAATTTTTGTCAGATTCCCTCGTTTGTCCTTGACGAGGTGGCCCTGCGCATCGCAAATGAAGAGCTTTTTGTTGGTGAATCGGTCGCAGATGCTGATGAATTCTTCGACCTCCATCTCGAGCTCGTCGAGAATCTCCTCAAGCGGGCATCCCAGGTAGCTCCACGGAAACCTGCCGTCATGTTTCCGCACCAATCGCAGCGCGTCCTCTCGCGAAAGTCTTCCTCGCCGGATGTGCAGGCAGGCCAGATCGGTCGCGCGGCCGAAGCCGTACTTCAAGAACTTGAAGTAATCGTGAATTCCCGTCTGGTGGTTGTCGAGGTTTTCGTAATTGACAAGCGAGCCTTCCACCGTTCGCTCGTACGTACGAAATCCATGGGCCTGCGCGTAGAGCGCATTCTGATATCCGTCCCACGGCAAATAATGCCCCAGAAAAAGGCCGGTGACGCCCGCGCGTTTCAATTCCTCGTCCAATGGATAGGTGTACGGAATCAATTCCTTCTGCGCGATTCCATCCACGCCGACCAAATCGGACACGCGCAGCCCCAGCATGCCGCCAAATTCCTCGAGCCACCGTCGCGTCAGTGTGTTGCTTTCCGCTGCCCCCGCCGGGCCGCCGTATTCGTCCTGGGAATTCTCTCCCCAGATGAGCAGCCGCACTCCCATTTGGACGGCCACGCGGATGGGAATCGTGAATATCGCCACGTGCTCGGGCCAGGAGATGTCGCCCACCTGCGCGAGCGCCAGACGATTGATCCGGCGGCGCACGACCGGATTGGGCGTCACCTCGACGTAATCCACGCCCTGCCATTTCAGATTCTCGATGTTGTACCGGCCCAGTTCGGAAAGTTTGTCCGTCGTCGCCGTCACGCAAAGCGGATTCATTCCCAGTTCCAGGATTCGCAGCACTTGAAAATGGCTGTCCTTGCCTCCGCTCACAGGAACGATACAGTCATAATTGCTGCCATCGGCGCTTCGGTAGCGCTCCAGAATCCGCACGAGATCTGCCTTGCGCGCGTCCCAGTCCACTTCCATGCGCCGCTCCATGTAGCGGCACGCGCTACAGACCCCTACTTCATCAATGAACAAATCCGGCTTTGTTTCCGGCATGACGCAGTATCTGCAATATCGGATGTATCTAGGCATCGTTCCTTTCCGTTAGGAGCGCCGCGCGCCGGCGGTTTCTTCTGACTCTGCGGAAGGCTTTTCGAAAAGCCACCAGTGAC
The DNA here is from genome assembly GCA_050747245.1 of Candidatus Acidiferrales bacterium. Classification (GTDB taxonomy): domain Bacteria; phylum Acidobacteriota; class Terriglobia; order Acidiferrales; family UBA7541; genus JBOGNO01. Next base: position 70,728 of record JBOGNO010000008.1, on the reverse strand, counting down.
TCCGGTCAAACCCATCCTTTAAATCCCAGTGTCCGCTCCGCATCAGAGAAAAGTTCGGCAAGCATTCCTTGAAATGGCGGAGAAAATCTCGCTTCCAGAGTAGATTATCGTGCCCGCGATAGGAAATGGCGGTCTCTTCCTCGGCAAAATACTCGATGGCGAGCAGATAACGCCGGCTCACGCGCGCAAGTTCCTGAATCGCCGCGGGCAGGGATTCGAGCGCGATATGGATCAGCACGCCGGCTGTAAACGCCAGATCGAAGTAGCCCGTCTTGAATGGCAAGTCAAAAATGTTTCCCGGCAGGATTCCGGCTTGCTTCGCGAGCGACCGGGCGCATTCCAGCGCGTAACGATTCGGCTCGATACCGGCGATTTCCGCTTCGGCTCCCAGGATCTCGGAAAGAGCAATAAGGTTGTGACCTCGGTTGCAACCTATCTCGAGAACCCGGTGAATCTTCAGGCCCTCGATCATCGATCGAAATGCCGGCAGCCGACTCTGCCAGTCAAGCGCATTGCGATTCGTGTACGCCCGGCCAAATTCGCCGCTCCAAGTTTCAAGTTGAGAATTCAGCGCTGGCGCCCGCGCATTCATGCGAAATGCTCGAAGACTTTTTGCACTGCTTCAATCACGTCCGCCACATCGCCGTCTGTCATCGAAGGAAAGAGCGGCAGCGTCACGATTTCGCGGTAAGCCTTTTCCGCAACGGGACAGAGTCCTTCGCACGTTCCAAATCTGTTTCGATAGAACGGATGCAGGTGGACCGGAGGGTAGTGAACATTTGTCCCGATTCCCTCGGCTTCGAGGGCCCAGCAGATTTCATCTCGAGCTCCGGCGAGTCGCGCCGCCTCGAGTCGCACGACATAGAGATGATAGGCATGCGAGACTTCTGCTCGCTTGTGCAATGGCTTGGCTCCAGGAATCTCTTCAAAGGCTGCGTCATACTGCGCGGCAATGTCTTGCCGCCGCTCGACTGATTCCTGGAGCTTGCGCAGCTGGCTCAGTCCCAGCGCGCATTGCAGGCCCGTCAGCCGGTAGTTGAAGCCCAGGGCGGTCATCTGATACCCGTGCGAACGCTCCGCAACGCGCTTCTGGCTGTCGCGATCGATTCCATGATTGCGAAAGGAACGCATGGCCGCGGCCCGCCGCGAATCCTCGCACGTGACCATTCCCCCTTCTCCGGTGGTGATGTGTTTCACGGGATGAAATGAAAACGCCGTCTGCTCTGCGAGCGTGCCCACCCGACGCTCGCGAAATAGCCCGCCGATCGAATGGGCCGCATCCGCGAGCAGCGAAACGTTGTGCTCCTTTGCCAGCGCTCCCAGCGCATCGTAATCGCAGGGTTGTCCCGCATAGTCCACCGCGAGAATTGCGCGCGTTCGTCGCGTGAACTTGCGCTCCACGTCCGCGACGTCCACAAGCAGCGATTGAGCGTCCACGTCCGCAAACACCGGCGCGGCACCCTGGTAAACGACGGCGTTGGCGCTGGCCACAAACGTGATCGCGGGCACGATCACTTCGTCGCCCGGTCCGATTCCGGCGGCGTGCATCGCGGCGTGAAGTGCCGCTGTGCCGGAATTCACCGCCACCGCCTCTCGCGCGCCAACTTCGCGCGCAAACGCCCGCTCGAATTCTTCGACTTTTGGCCCCGTTGTCAGCCAGTCGGATCGCAAAACTTCCGTGACCGCTGCTATATCGGCTGCGTCCACCGATTGCCGCGCGTACGGGAGGCGGACTCGCCGGACGGGAGTGCCGCCTTCAATCGCTAGCTGCTTGGACTTTGTGAGCGCTACATCCATGAATCAGTTCTTCGAAATCCGCTGCGGTAAGCCATTCCGCGTTGGTATCGCTCTTGTAGGCAAATCCGTCGGGCACGGATTTGCCATTTCGCCAGTTCCCTGTCTCCCACCACGGGTGCGCGGGTTTGATGACGTACATGTCCTCCAGTTCCACGGTATGACGCGCTTCCTCCTCGCTCACCAGAATTTCGTGCAGTTTTTCTCCCGCTCGTATGCCCACGTAACGAATTTCGCATTCCGGAGCGAGCGCATGCGCTACTTCCACCACATTCATGCTGGGAATTTTGGGAACGAAAATCTCTCCGCCGTGCATTTTTTCGATGCAGCGCAGGACGAATTGCACGCCCTGCTCCAGGCTGATCCAGAAACGGCTCATGCGCGGGTCTGTCACCGTCACCGCTCCCCGCTTGCACTGCTCCAGAAAAACGGGCACGACGCTGCCGCGACTGCCCACCACGTTTCCATACCGCGCGCACGAAAACCGGCAGCCGTCCTCGCCCGAATACGCGTTGCCGTGCACGAAAAGCTTCTCGGCGCAGAGTTTCGTAGCGCCGTAGAGGTTTACCGGTGCCACCGCTTTGTCCGTGCTTATGGCCACGACTTTTTTCACGCCCTGATCGATCGCCGCGTCGATCACGTTGCGCGCACCCATCACGTTTGTCTGGATAGCTTCGAACGGGTTGTATTCGCATGCTGGCACCTGTTTGAGCGCCGCGGCGTGCACCACGATGTCCACCTTGCTGAACGCGCGGTCGAGCCTCGCGCGGTCGCGTACGTCCCCGATAAAATATCGGATGAGCGAATCCGAGTTGTCCGGAAATTGCTGCCGCATTTCGTGTTGCTTCAATTCATCCCGGCTGAAAATGATTATTTTCTTCGGCTGCGAAACTTCGAGCAACGCTTCTGTGAATTTTTTCCCGAAAGATCCAGTCCCTCCGGTAATCAGGACCGCTTTTCCGTCAAAGCTGTTCATAGCGCTCTTCACATTCGTGCTGCTTTGAAACCCTTGGCGCAGAACCTGTGCAGCCATGCACAATGGAAATCCTTCGATTTAGGCGGACTTTGCGGCCTGAAATAAACGCCCACCAGAAGCCAGCTCCGGAACTGCCGCGGGCGCAGCTTCCTCCCGCACCTCTGGATTCCTTGTCTCCGTCCGGAATCCGATGTTGAGTTGCCGAAGGATGCGGTAAATCTCTTGGGGGCGGTCCTCGTGTGCGGCTTCTTCGAGCGCCGCTAACTTTGCGGCAAAAAGGGCTGCATCCACTGCCGGACTTTGAATTAGTCGCACCTTTTCGTGGCGCGTGGGCAGAAGGCTCTCTGTGTCTTCGTCGAAGAGTTGCTCGGAGAGCTTTTCCCCCGCCCTCAGTTGGGTAATGTCGATGGCTACGTCGCGCCCCGGGCGCATCCCGCACTGTTCGATCAGCCGGCGCGCCAGGTCCATGATCAACACCGGCTCGCCCATGTCGAGAACAAATGTTGCACCCGAAGATCCCATGGCGCCGGCCTCGATAAGAAGCGCTACCGCCTCCGGGATGGTCATCAGATAGCGCTCCACATCGGCGTGCGTGATTTTCAGCCGTTCGCCGCGCGCGATCTGTTTTTGGAATGCCGGGATGACGCTGCCGCGGCTTCCCAAGACGTTGCCGAACCGCACGCAGCAGAAGTGCCCCTCGCTTGCCCGCCCCATAGCTTGCACGATGATTTCGCAAACCCGCTTGCTCGCGCCCATGATAGATGTCGGCTTGACGGCTTTGTCCGTCGAGACAAGCACGAACCGCTCTACCGAAAATTCTCTCGAGAGTTCCACCACTTGCCGTGTGCTGATTACGTTGTTGAGGATGGCTTCGCAGGGATTCACTTCCATCAGCGGCACGTGTTTGTGCGCCGCCGCGTGAAATACGATCTCTGGCTCGAACCTCGAAAAAATCCCGCGAATCCGCTCTGGGAACCGCAGGTCGGCGACCACCGGATGTAGCAGAACCCGCGCGCCCTCCGCGGGTATGCGCAAGCAGGCTTCATGCAGCCCATTTTCGTCCTTATCCAGCATCACCAGTTGTTTGGGCTCGAGTTTCGAAAGTTGATAAGCCAGTTCCGAGCCGATGGATCCGCCGGCCCCGGTAATGAGAATGCATTTCCCCCGGTAACGCGCTTGCGTCTCTTCTCCCATCCCGAGATGTGCCTGGTCGCGCCCGATCAAGTCGCCCATCTCCACATCTCGAAACGCTGTGATGTTGATTTTTCCGCTCAATATCTCGTCGAGCGCCGGCACCGTCCGGATGCGCAGGGAAAGTGGATCGCACAGCGCCCAGACGCGCCGCAGAAGCTTTTGCTGCGAGCGCGCTATGCACAGGATCACTTCCTCGACATGTTGTTGCCGGACGATTTCGGGAAGATCCTCGATCGCGCCGCGCACCGGAACTCCGCAAATCGTGGTGCCCTGAATAGCCGGGTCGTCGTCCAAAAAGCCCACAGGGAAAATGGATCCCTCCGACGCAAGTTCCTTGGCGACTTGCACTCCGGCGCGGCCTGCACCGACCAAAATCACTCGCGTGCGCCTCGCGGTCCCTCGGTGCGCGCTTCCTGCGGCCTCAAACATGATTCTCCGCAGCGCGCGGATGCCCAGCGCCGCGACTAGCGACAGCAGGAATTGAATCAAGATGACGCTGCGCGGAATTCGCACGTTGGCCCACGGTTCCGGCGCCAGAAAATTTGTGGCCAGCAGCACTGCGGAGAACGCTGCATGGCTCCGCGCGATGAGCACCGCGTCGGAAAGACCGATATATCTCCAGACCAGCCGGTGGATACCGAAGAGCCGCGTGACTCCCAGTTCCGCGAGCATCACGGGCGCCAGTAAGAGCCATGCCTGGATTTCACTTCCCTCGGGAACGCGCCCGGCAAAACGAATCTGGTACGCGAGAACGAAAGCGCACCCGAAAATCAGCGCGTCCAGAATCTGCTGGTTGGTCCGCGAATAAAATTCGTACCGTGATTTGGAATCTTTCATTGCGAAGCTTGTTGGCAGCATCCTTTCAAAACCAGATCCTTCGCTGTCCGCGGATTCAGCTGATGGAATCGACTTGCTCTCTTATTCTTGGAGACAAAATATGGCTTTCGGTCATTCGCCGCCGTTCACGGCGAACGCTGTTTCGTTCAGTTCACACCGGCGGAAATTCAAGATCGGCGAGGTCTGCCTCGACCGCAATCGAGCGCATCAGAAGTTCGATCGTAATCAACACTCTCAACCGGTTTTTGCGGCACAGGAGAATTCCCCTCAGCCCTGCGAGCGGTCCGCTGCGGATGATGACGCGGCGCCCCGCTCTTAAGAACGGGTGCGGCTCGGCCCGCACCTGCATCTCCAAGCCTTTACGTAGCGTTTCGATTTCATCTTCGGGCAACACTGCCGGCCGGCCATTGAATCCCACCAGCCGCGCCACGCTCGGAATCTCCAGGATTCGAACGCGCTCCGCGAAACGCGCGCGTACGAACACGTATCCGGGAAAAAGCGGCCTCTGCAGCTTCACTTTTCGGTCTTTCCAGCGCCGCACCGTGTCATAGAGCGGGAGGAACTGCTCAATGGATTTGCTCGCGAGCTGTTCGGCCACGCGCTTCTCGTGATTCGCGCAGGTGTACGCTGCATACCAATGAAGCCGCTGCGCACCCTCTTCATCCTCGATCCGTTCTGCACGGAATGCAGGTTCAGCGGCAGCCTGTTGGATCTGTGTCGGGCTGGCCTCTTCTATCAGTCGCATTTCGGGCATGGCTTCGCCATCGTCGCCTACATTTCTCGAAATTCCCAAAACTCTTGCCCTTCCGCCGGACTCAGCCCTCGTTCTTTGCGTTCGTTTGCTCTTCTTCGCTCGGGCTGTGGTAGTAGTCGCTGTAATAGTAGTAGTGATAGTCGTCGTGCCGCGCGTCCACATTGTTCAGCACGGCGCCGATGATGTTCGCCCCCACGTCGAGCGCATGAGCCCGCGCGCGCTGCGCCAGCGCCCGCTGCGTCACATTTCCTCTCACCACCAGCACCACTCCCTCTACCACCACGGAGATGACTCGCCCGTCGGTAACATTCAGCAGCGGCGGCGAATCGATCAGTACCATCGAGTACCGTCCCATCGCCTCTTCCAGCAAAGTCTTCAATCGTTCGGACGAAAGCAATTCCACGGGATTTGGCGGCACCGGCCCGCTGGGAATGAGATCCAGACCCTTCACCGTTGTAGGCACCACCACTGCGGTCCATTCCTGCCGCCCAGTGAGATAACTCACCAGTCCCGGGCCCGGCGGGACCTGGAATGCCTTATGAACGCTTGGCCGCCGCAGGTCGGCGTCCATCAGCAGTACGCGCTGTCCCAGTTGCGCCAGCGAGATACTCAAGTTGATGGAAATTGTCGTTTTCCCTTCGCCGGGCTGGGCGCTGGTGATCAGCAAGGAGCGCGGAGGCTGATCGGCCGTAGAGAGCAGCACGGAAGTCCGCAGGCTGCGGAATGCTTCCGGAAGCGCCGAGTATTGTTTCGCGATTTCGTCAATGCGCACCCAGCCCGCGGTGCGTGAGGCGCCGTTGCCGTTTCCTTCATCGGCGACGGGAAGTTGCCCCGGAAGCTGGAGTTTGCGAAGCCCGCGGCGATTTCCGTTCAGCGATTCCCGCGCGGGTATCGCCGCCAGGGCCGGCAATTGCAGGAATCGCTCGACGTCTTCGGACGTCTTCAGTGTGTTATCCATTTGCTCTTGCAGGAACGCCACTCCAACCCCGCAAAAAAGCCCTACCAGCATTCCCAGTACGAGGTTGAGCCCCAGCCTTGGTTTTACCGGTGAGACCGGTGCCGTTGCGGGATCTACGATGCGAATGTTGCTGGCTTTGAGCCCGGCGGAGACGCCCGCCTCCTTCATTCTCTGTAGCAGGCCATCGTAGAGCTGCTTGTTGGTGTCCACTTCGCGCTTAAGGATGTTGTATTGCGCCACCTCTCCGGCCACCCGGTTGGCTTCCCGTTGTTGCTGCTCGAATGCGTCGCGGACCAGCTTCTCGCGGCGCGCGGCCGCCAGGTATTCATCCGTGATTTTTCCGGCGATCTGCTTCTGTTGGTTGGTGACCATCTCTTGCGTCTTGTCGATCTCGCTCTTGAGTTGTTTCACTTTGGGATAGTCGGGTGAAAACGTCGTCGCCAATTGTGCGTAGCTGGCCTGCAAATCGGAAAGTCGCAGCGTCAGGCTTTGCACCAGTTGGCTGTCCACTATCCCCGGGAGCGAGCTGATCTCGCCCGATTGCACCAGGCGGTAGAGCGATTCCTTCCCGTAGAGATCGCCCTGCGCCTTCGTCAACTCTTCTTGGAGCTGACGCAGCCGCTCGTCCAGAATGTTTTCCGATTTGCCCTCATTCGATTCCAGAAAGAGGAGCCCGTTCGTTTGCGCATACTGCTGCAGGTCATCCTCGGATTTTTCGAGCTTGCCTTTCACGTCCTGCAACTGTTCTCCGAGCCATTCCGTCGCCTTTTCCGTAGCATTCCAGCGATTCTCGAGGTTTTCTTCGATGTAATCCTTGGTGACGCTGTTCGCAATTTGAGCGGCCAGCCTGGGGTTCTCGGACTCGAAATTGATTTGCAGCAGTCGGCTCTGTTTCACGGGCTCGATGGTCAGCCGGTCTTCGAACCGCTGCAGCACTTCCTGTTCGCTCGTGGGATCGGAGGCGGCTTCGCCCGTGCCACTAGTCGCATTGCGGTTCCGACTCCACGGCCACGCCTGGGGTCGCGGATTGAATTCCGGCATCTGATCGAGATGCAATTCGGCGATCACCCGCTTCGCCACGCTCTCGCTCTGCACGATCCGGAATTGCGTCTCCAGATAGGCGTCCGATTCATTCTCGAGCTGGAACATTTCCTGGACCGTCAAAATGTTCGGGTTTTCCTTGTCGATCTCGATCATGGCCCTGGAGCGGTACACCTGTTTTTCCTTGAGCGTGGCGATCAATACCACGGTGAATACAATCAGCACGATGGAAAGAATCGTCCATCGCCGTTTCTGGATCACCCGCCAATAGGATTGCAAATTGGGATCCTGCTCGATGGTCGAAGGCGGGCCGGGTCGAAGCAGTTCGGCGCGCTTGCGCTCCACAACCGCCCGGGCCGGTTCGAAGAGCGCGAGTTTGTCTGCGGGCTCCATGCCTTGTCCTATGGCCGGTAGATGGCGTAGCCCGTTCCGATCGCCAGCCCCGTCTCCAGTCCTCGATAGAGTGCATTGCGGCTCGCACTGTTCGGCACGAAGACGATGTCTCTCGCCTGCAACTGCGGATCGGCAATCTTGCCCGCGAGAATTTTCCCCAGATCGAGGGGAATCTCCGTTCGTGTTCCGGTGTTCGCATCCGTGCGGATGATCCTGGCGTGCGATTTTGCCGACGTGTGCGTAAGTCCTTCTGCCAGCGCTATCGCTTGCAAGACGGATACGTTTTCGTTGCTCTTCAATTGGAAGCCGCCCGGGCGGCGAACCTCGCCCACCACGTAGACGATTCCTGCTCGCGCCACCTTCACCACGTCACCGGGATAAACCATCACATTGGAAGCCGCGTCACCTGATTCGAACAGCCTTTTCAGATTGACTTCCTCGCTGCGGCCTTCCGCGCCACTCGGATCCACCGGGGATTCGGCTTGCGGCCCCGAACCAGGCTGCATTTCTCCGGGTCCGGAGATCGATGGATCTTTTGCGTCGGTCAGAACAGCCGTCGCCAAGGAAGCAGGCCTGTGCAGGATTACCACCGCATCTCCCGCATCGTCGGCCAGACCTTCGGCCAGCGATAAAATCTCGATCAGGCTTCGCGCGCCGCGGATTTGATAAACACCTGGCTTCCTCACAGCCCCGAAAACCGAGACTGGATGACTGAGCATTTCCTGGACCAACACGCTCACGTGGGGGTCCTTCATGTACGTTCGCCGCAGCAATTCTTCGAGCACCATCTCCAGTTCATGCGGCGCAAGGCCCGCGGCGCGAACCGTCCCGACGAGGGGAAGGTAAATCTCTCCGCCAGCGGAAACCCTCACGGAGTGCCCTAACTCCGGGGCATCGAAAACCGAGATTGTCAGCAAGTCATCCGGCCCAATTCGGTCGTCCTCGGCAGCGGACTGCGCACCGTTTCCAGCCAGTTCGCGATCCAATTCGTTGAGCCGCCGGTTGTAATCTTGCGTTGTCTCGCGGGAGATGTGCTGGTCAGATTGGATTTTTGGATTGGCGGCGGGGGAACCCTCTTGCAGCATGCCGAATGCGAGTCCGGGGTGCAGCATAAGCGTGCTCGAAAGAAGTATCAGTTGTGTGCTCGTTCGCTTCATCGCCCAGCGCCGCTGCCGTTTCCTGTCAAGGCTGCGTCTTCGTTCACTTCATCCGATTGCGCAAACGCGTCGCTACCGGCCTTTTGAGTCCGTTCCAGGCTGCCCTTGAGCACGTTGCTGTGATCTCTTGATGGGAAGATTAGAAACGCTCGCCCCTCTCGCGCTGCCGCCGATCGGCCCCGTCGCCCGCAATTTCCCGCGGGCGGATAGGCCGGCACGTTCTTACGGGCAAACAATTTTTCCGGTCACTGAATTTGCCACGCAATCCGCGGGGTTGGCCTTGTCATTCGTGATTGCATAAACACCTAGCCCCAGACCGGTCAGGCCCGCGCCAAGGGCGATCATCGCGAACAGAGCCTCGTGCGTGACAAATGCCGACTGGCCTCCCGTTTGTGGAGTTGGGCTTGGCGCTATCGTCGCGTCCAGTTCGTTCCCTTCTTTCACTTCAATAGTCTTGTTCGCGGCCTTCAGCTCGGCGCTTCCCCGCCGCATCACTACCTTCAGAATGTTGTCCTGAATGGCGACTTCCATCACCGCCGGCGCGTTCGATACCGGCAGAATCTGCGCGCCCATCGCCTCCACGGCAACCGGCTTGGCGCTGCGCGCCAGCACTGCGAGCGCCCCGTGTTCTAGCTCCACCACCACACGCCCATCCCGCTCGCCAATCGTCACCGCTGTCGAGCCCGGAACGAGAATCCGGTTGCTTCCCGAAAATGACAGCGAAGCCAAAGTCTGCTCCTGCGTCGCGAGGTGGTCCCCCGCAAATACCGTCATATCGGAACGTATCGCCTGGCCGTTTATTTGCGCCGCACCCGTCGCGGTCACATGGCCGAGAGCCACCGGTGTGGCAGCCCAAGCTGCGGGCAAGCAAACCATCAGAACCGAGAGGCCTACCGCTACAAGTCCTTTCAGCATCGTGATTTCTCCTTCGTCCTTTGGTTTTCGCTGTCTTGATTGTGCGGGAGAGACTCATGGGAGCGATACGAGCTCGAGCTGTGCCACGTCGGCTCACTCCGCTCTCCGCGTCTCATCTCCCAAAATTCGAGAGTCCTGTTCCTTATTCGGGCATTGCACCCCGCGCGGGCAGTGTTTGTGCAAGAACTTTGCCATTGCGTTCCAAAATTCAATCTTGCTTTGCAAGAATTTCCTCAATTGCAAAATTAGCTGTAGGCCATCCTCAAAACGAACTACTCATCGAATTCTCCACAAATTAACCCCACGCTTCACTGCCAAGCTTCTCTCGAACTCTCAAAACTGTGTTCACAGTCACACAGTCCTTCCTCTCAGCTGCTCCAGATGCGAATCTCTCGCATGTTTCGCTCGCTCAATCTTCATTTCGGACATCCTTTCATTCCCAATTCGGAGCTTCCTTGTCGAAATGAGATTCCCATTGTTGAACTCTCTCGCCATTTGACCAATTCCCTCCTCGCGCTTATCCTCTCCTCGTTCGAAGAGCCATCTGAAAATCTCGAGCCGCGCGATTCGCGCAACCTCTGCGTTCTCTCGCGCGTCTCCTCTTGCGAGCAGCGTTTCGCGCATCAAAATCCGTGGAAAGAGAGAAAAAATGAAGAGGACTCACCGAAGCGCAGAAAAGTTCGTCCGGCCGGGCATGCTGCTCTTCACCCTGATTCTTTTTTCCGGCCTATTGCCGCAAGCGGCCTCCGCGCAGCAGCACGATGCGGGATTCTTCTCCGGCATGCGCTGGCGGGAGCTCGGCCCGTTTCGCGGCGGCCGCGCCAACGCCGTCACCGGCGTTCCGGGCGAACCCAATCATTTTTATTTTGGTTCCGTTGGCGGAGGCGTCTGGGAAAGCTTCAACTCCGGCGAGACTTGGACTCCCATCTTCGACCATCAGTCCATCGCCTCGATTGGCGCGATTGCCGTCGCTCCTTCAAATCCCAAAATCATCTATGTCGGCTCCGGCGAAGCCGACATGCGCTCGCAAATTTCCTACGGCAATGGCGTTTACAAATCCACCGACGGCGGCAAGACCTGGAGCCACCTCGGCCTCGATGACACGCGCCAGATTGGCCGCGCCCTCGTTGATCCGCGCAATCCTGACGTCGTCTTTGTCGCCGCTCTCGGACACGCTTACGGCCCCAGTCCCGATCGCGGAGTCTTCCGCTCGACCGACGGCGGTGCCACTTGGCAGAAAGTTCTCTACCAGGACGAAAACACCGGCGCGATCGATCTCGCCTTCGATCCTCAGAATCCGCAGACCATTTACGCAGCATTGTGGGCCACGCGCCGCCCTCCGTGGAGCATCTATCCTCCTGCGAATCTTCCGGGCGGCGGCCTCTTCAAATCCACCGACGGCGGCGCCACCTGGCAGCCGCTCACCAACGGCCTGCCCACCGAAGGCCTCGGCCGCATCGGTGTAGCCGTCGCGCCCAGCGATCCCCATCGCGTTTACGCCATTGTTGACGCGCGCAAGGGCGGCCTCTTTCGCTCCGACGATTCCGGCGCCACCTGGTCCCTCCTTGACGCCGACCCGCGCATCTGGGGCCGCGGCTGGTATTTCTGCAATGTCGTCGTGGATCCCCAGGATTCCGGCACGCTCTATATCTCCAACACATCCGTCTATCGTTCCACCGACGCCGGGAAATCTTTCACCGCCATCAAAGGCGCTCCGGGCGGCGACGATTATCATCAGCTCTGGATTTATCCCGCTGATGGCCAGCGCATGATTCTTTCGAGCGATCAGGGCGTCGTCGTCAGCGTGGATGGCGCGAAGTCGTGGAGCTCCTGGTACAACCAGCCCACCGCGCAGATTTATCACGTCGTCGCCGACAATCAATTTCCTTACTGGGTATACGGCGCTCAGCAGGATAGCGGCGCCGTAAAAGTCGCCTCGCGCAGCATTCACGGTGAAATTTCCTTCCGCGATTGGGCGCCCGCATGCGCCGGAGGCGAAAGCGGCTACATCGCCGTGGATCCCAAGGAATCCAACGCGCTCTTCGGCGACGATGTTTCGCGCTGCGACCAGTCCATCAACGTCGGTCGCAGCATTTCTCCCAATCTCGGCCACGCGGACCTCGGCCCGTTTCGCCGCACTTGGACGCTGCCCGTAGTTTTCTCCCCCGCCGATCACGCCCTCTATTTCAGCGATCAGTATTTGTGGAAGACTATAAACGGCGGTCAATCCTGGGAGCGCATCAGCTCCGATCTCTCGCGCGAAGATCCGGGCGTGCCGCCCAATCTCGATCCGACCACCGCCGCCGACGCCCCCAACGGCAAGCGCCGCGGCGTCATCTATACCGTCGCGCCCTCGCCCGTTGCTGCGGCCACGCTGTGGGCCGGCACCGATGACGGTTTGATCCATCTCACGCGCGATGGCGGCAAGACCTGGAAAGACGTCACGCCCTCCGCGCTCACCCCTTGGAGCAAAGTCTCCATGATCGAGGCCTCGCGCTCCGATGCCGCTGTCGCCTTCGCCTCCGTGGATCGCCATCGCCTCGAAGACTACAAGCCCTACATCTATCGCACCGCCGACTCCGGAAAAACGTGGAACCTCATCTCCGCGGGAATTCCCGACGGCAGCTACGTCAATTCCGTCCGCGAAGATCCCTCTCGCGAAGGCCTGCTCTTCGCCGGAACCGAACTCGGCGCCTACGTTTCATTCGACTCGGGCGACGACTGGCAGCCGCTGCAACTCAATCTGCCTACCGCTTCCGTCCGCGATTTCGCGATTCATGGCGATGACCTGATCGCCGCAACCCACGGCCGCGGCTTCTGGGTGCTTGACGACATCACGCCCCTGCGCCAAATCGCCGCCGCCCGCGCGGCCTCCGGTGCGTTCCTCTTCGTTCCGCAAGAAGCCATCCGCATGCGCATTGCCGGATTCGACGGCACGCCCCTGCCCTTCGGCTCCGCCGTAGCTTCTAATCCTCCTACCGGCGCGATTCTCGATTACTACCTCGCTTCGCCCGCGTCCGGCGCAGTCACGCTTGAAATCCTCGACGCCGCGGGCAAATCCGTCCACAAATATTCGAGCGAAGATCGCCCGCCGCATGTGGATCCCAATAAACTGAACATCCCCGCGTATTGGATTCGCCCGGGAGCTACGCTTTCTACTGAAGCGGGAATGCATCGCTGGGTGTGGGATTTGCGCTATGCCAGCACCGGCGAAGGCCGTGGAAGCGCCATGGCCGCGATGTTCGGATTTGGCGGCGGAAATTGGGCCTTGCCCGGACACTACACCGTTAAACTCACCGCATCAGGCAAAACCTATTCGCAGCCCCTCGTCGTCAAAATGGACCCGCGCGTAAAAGTTCCTCTCCTCGATTTGCAGCGCCAGTTCCAACTCGCCCAGCAAATCACCGCCCGCCAGGCCCAAGTCAATTCCGCCCGCGGAGAAATCTCCCGCGTCCACCAGCAGATTGTTTCTCTGAAAAAAACTGCCGCGGGCCTGCCCGCCGGGATGGAAAATTCCGAATTGCTATCCGCGCTCGATTCGCTCGATCGCGGAGCCGAAGCCATCGGCGGCCCGCAGGACACCTCCGAATTTGCCGGGTTCGGTTTTGGCGAGGATTCCGCCGATACTTCCAGCCTGCGCTTCCTCGGCGGCGAACTCTCGCAAATCCTTTCCGCCGTCGAAGGAGCCGACGCCGCTCCCAGCGAAACAGCCGTCGCCGCTTTCGCTCAGTCGCAAAACGTCATCTCCGCCGCCCTCGAAAAATGGTCCGCCCTCAAATCCAAAGATCTCTCCCGCGCCAACTCCCTCCTCAAATCTGCCAATTTGCCCCCCATCTCCCTCTCGCCACTCGAAAAGACTACCCACGAACCATGATCCGGTGGCGGCAGAGGGCGGGATGTCAGGGGCGTTCCCGGAAGTTGCGAGACCGAGTTCGAATAGGGCATTTGTGTCTCGATTAGAATATGCCTCGATCGTTTGTTTTCAGTAAGTTAGAAGGAATCTTGTTTCTGCGTGTGTCTCGATTAGAATTCTGAACGCAGAAGACCAGCCCAGACGTGCAGATGCCCTGGGGGGCCCTTTCGCAATTTGGAACGCGCAAGATTTGCGCTGCGGAAAACGTGTGATTTGTCCCGATTAGAACGACCTCCCCATGTTTGTTTTCAGTGAGTTACATGCGTTTCTATTCGTGAGGGTGTCCCGATTAGAAATCGCCTCCTCGGGATAAAGTTCGAAGGCGGAGCTCACGCTCCGCCCTCCCGCTGCGGATTCCGCAGCGACACAGGAAGCATAACACATCTTATCTGGAAAGTAAAGTTACAGTACCAGGTCAAATTGAAAATAAGGATTCAGCACTAAGGGGGGCGAGAGGATGAGGATGGGACTCCGCAAAGGGTGCGCATTGGACCGGGCGCGTCATGAACTCCTGTTGACTCAATAAGTATCGAGAGCGTAACGTTGTTCACAGGGATAAGCTCCCCACGTCGCAGAATCTCTTTATTGTAGGAGTTTCGGCCATGGGTATGGCTAAAGATTGGGAGATGGAGCAAGAGGAGCGCGGTTGGTGGTCCATTCCAGGCAAATACGTCTGTTACGAGTGTTTCGAGGACGAATCTCTGAAGCAGGTGGTCCGGGAAAATCTAACGACATCGACTTGTGATTATTGCGGTCTGACGGCAGAAGAACTCACCGGTGAGAAGACTGACTTGATCGCCGCTCCACTCGATTGCGTGATAAAGGTAATCGCTGAGGGATTTCAATCAGAGTGGAACAATGTCGACGCCGAAGGCATTCCATATGAGTCGGCAGAGGGAGGTTACCAGGCCGAGACAATGGACACGTACGATCTCGTCAGGGATTATGTCTCTCCTGTTGACGAGGATCTCGCGCGTCAAATCATAGATGCGTTGCCTGATCATACTTGGGTTCAGCGCCACTACTATTCCCACAGCGAAGACGAGGCCCTTTGGTTTGGATGGAACCACTTCTGTGAGTTAGTCAAACACAAAACCAGATACATGTTTCATTTGCGCGGAAGGAGGCGAGACCAACCAAAAGCAGCTTCGATACTGGGCGTGGACACTTCAGCCAAGCCGGCTGAGGAGGCTGAGTCCGGCGCAGCAACGGGGAGCGTCACGGTAAGTGAGGACAGCGACGACACTTCTGCCGGAATGGTTACTCGTTTTGGCATCCCTATGCATCTCGAACCCGAGGAGTTTGAGACATCGGACATCGAGCCGTTGCAGGCGGAGCGCGAAGAAGGAATTCCAGCGAGCGGAATGCTTGACGCCATAGGCGGGGCGGTCGAAGAAGTTGGACTCATTAGAGAATTACCAGCGGCAACTAAATTGTTTCGTGGAAGGCTCGGGCCGCCCAATAAACCTTACTGCTCGGCTCGTAGCCTCGGGCCACCACCCCCCAGAAAGGCGATTGCCAATCGGATGAGCCCCGCCGGGATACCGATGTTCTATGGTGCATTGGACGAATTCACGGCTCTTGCTGAAACTATTCTCGGGAAACTCAAGAGACGGGAAGTAGTGAATGTCGGAGCCTTTGTCACGTTGGAGGATTTTTTTGTACTCGATCTAACACGCCTCGAGCCGGTCCCCAGCATATTCAGCGAGCGACGTGATCGGCGACCAATCCTCAAATTCTTGCACTCTTTTGTTCGTGATCTGTCAAGAGCCATAAAGAAGGATGGCCGTGAACACATTGAATATGCACCAACCCAGATAGTTACCGAGTATTTCCGCCATTCATTTGAACTTCAAGGAGGTCAGGTCATCCGGGGCATTCTCTATCCGAGTTCGAAGGCGCTCGACGGCGTTGCTTGCGTGCTTTTTTTCACAAGAGAAGAGTGTGGCTCGCCGCAGCGATATAGGTTCGCCAGCCGAAAGAAGCAGTGGTTGCGCTTTGTCCGAGGTTCTGCCAAGGCATTCCTTCGAAAGCCGCGTAGGCCAAGTAAGAACTTGTTTGAGTAACGTCGAGCTGTGCATATCTTGAAGAGGGCCGCTCCTCTGCCGTTTCTCGTCTGAGCGGCTCTCCATTCTCAGGATAGATTCGGTGGCGGGGTGGTATCCTTAGCGCTTCGAAATTCGGCTCGGGAGAGATGAAATGATCCGGAAGATCATGATTGCGGCCCTCGCGACTCTGCTGCTGGCGAGCGTAATCGTCAGCCTGCACGCGCTCCCCGTCTCGCGCGGAGCCCACGGCGCCGCAGCGCCGACTCCCGATGCCCCGTGGACTTTCGCCGTCTCGGGCGATTCGCGCAATTGCGGAGACGTGGTCGTGCCGGCAATCGCGCAGCAGGCGAAAGAACTCGAAGTGCAATTCTACTGGCATCTGGGCGACCTGCGCGCGATCTACAAAATGGACGAAGACCTGGTGAACGCGGAAGAACACGAAGGCAAAACGCTGAAGAAGGGCGAATACTGGTCGATGGCCTGGAAAGATTTCACGCACTACCAGCTGGACGCCTTCGCCCCCTTGCCGGTCTATCTCGGCATCGGCAATCACGAAGTGATTTCGCCGAAAAGCCGCGGCGCCTTCGTGAATGAATTCTCAAAACTCCCGAACGCGCCTTGGGTTTCAAATCCCAATGAGAAATACGATTTCAGCGATCCCACGGCGCTAACGCGGTATCACTGGCGGCGCGGCGCGGTGGAGTTCATCTACCTCGACAACGCGACAAAAGATCAATTCGACGATAAGCAAGTCGCGTGGTTCGAAAAAATTCTCGCAGACGATGATGCCGATAACGCTGTGCATACGGTGGTCGTGGGAATGCACGAGGCTCTTCCCGACAGCCTGGCAGCGGGCCACAGTATGAATATTTCGCGGCAGGAGACGGAGAGCGGCCGCCGCGTTTACCTGGACCTGCTCCAGTGGCGCGAAAAAACCAAGAAGCGCGTGTACGTTCTGGCGAGCCATTCGCATTTTTTCATGGAAGACATTTTCAATTCCTCGCAATGGCAGGCCTATCGAGAGGAATTCGGACCCGTTTTGCCGGGCTGGATCGTGGGCACTGCGGGCGCGGTGCGCTATGCGCTCCCGCCCGACGCGAAGTACGCCAAGCAGGCGATCACCAACGTGTACGGATTTCTCCTGGGCCGCGTGAACGAAGACGGCGAAATCCAATTTGATTTCCAGCCCATCGCGGAAAAAGACGTTCCGCCCGCGACAGCCAGCCGGTTCTCACCGGCGTTCGTGAACTGGTGCTTCGCGGAAAATAGCGAAGCGCGCTGAGGAGGTCAGGCTTCGAGGTACTTCACGAACACAACTTCATTTTGCTTCTCGTTGTAAATCAGCTCATCGGCGTTCGTCTGCGTGATGAGCAGGCCGAAGCCCCCCGGACGAATGCCCTTCTCCTTGCGCACCTCATCGTGCTCGGTGGGCGCGTCAGGAGAATAATTTACTGCGGCGTGCGTCAAGTCTTCGAAGCGAAAACCCTGGCCAGGGTCGGCGATGCGGTAAAGCAGCATGCGACGCATGCGCAGAAAGGCGATGCGCACTTTGCGGCGTGGATTGAGCTTGCCGCCCCACTCCACGGCATTGAGCAAAAGTTCGTGGAAGGCCTGGCCGACAAGTTCACGTGCTTCGGGAGCGAGATCGGCCTTCAACTGGGACATGAATCCTTCGATGCGCTCGGCAGCCTCGATCGTGCAGGGGACGAGCAGCTCGACCCACGCAGGCTTCGCGGAAATAATTTCGATGCGCGGGATGACGCCCTTGCGCGCGAGCGAATCGCGAACCATCTGCAAGATGGCGGCGACTTCGAACGGTTTGCGAATGTAATGAAACGCTTGTTCGCGCACGGCTTGCAGGAGAGTTTCAGGAGCGTCGTCGCCGGTCATGACGATCACTTTCAAGCGGGATTTATTCTCACGCAGCGCTGCAAGAATTTCGAGGCCCGTTTTTTTCGGCATCCACACGTCGAGAAGAAGCAGATCGAATTTCTGCTTGTGCAATCTCTCGAGCGCGGCGGCGCCATCGGAGGTTGTCGCGACAGAGTAGCCCGCTTTACGCAGGACTTCCCTGAGCAGGTTGCGAATGCCGCGATCGTCGTCGGCGACGAGGATTTTCTTCATCAAATCCCTCCGCTTGCGATTTCTCGGAACAGGGCTGTCGGCGCCTTCCTCGCGCGGAACCGAATGGCGAGGATGAAAGCGGCCATGTTAGGCCGCGAGATACAGCAAGTCAACGATGCTGACGGCACAGCGCTTCAAGCGGCGGTGGTGCGGGCGAGAATATCTTCCATGCGTTCGAGCGCGTGGCGAAGAACTCCGGCGTCGTATCCGAAACCCACGCGGATGAAATGTTCCATCTCGAATTGCTCGCCGGGCACGAGCAGCACGCTCTTTCGCGCGCGGAGTTCTTCCGCCAGCGCGGCGGATTTCTGCGTGCCCGCATAGCGAACCCAAGCAATCGCTCCGGCGCGCGGGGGAACGTGGGCGAAAGCGCTTCCGCGCTTAGCGAGCCACTCCGCAAGGATGGGATAGTTCTCGCGCAGAATGCAGCGCG
Organism: Candidatus Acidiferrales bacterium; assembly: GCA_050747245.1. Lineage (GTDB taxonomy): Bacteria > Acidobacteriota > Terriglobia > Acidiferrales > UBA7541 > JBOGNO01. Next base: position 52,191 of record JBOGNO010000008.1, on the reverse strand, counting down.
TGCGTTCGAAAAGGCGGTCGCGACGCGCGGGCTCAAGCGCGTGCGAGGCCAAACGATCGCTGAGCAGCGACGCGCTGATGGTGGTGTAGTCCTTGTAGCTCCAGAGTGAAGCGCAGAAATCGCCCGGCGCAACCACCCATCCTGTGCGCAGGCCCGGCAGGCCGTAAGATTTTGAGAGCCCTCCGGTGCAGAGGACGCGTTCATAGCGGCCCCAAAACGTGGGCGTCAGGTTTCCGTCGAACTCTGCGCCGCGATAGACTTCGTCGGCGAGCAGCCACGCGCCGACTTTCGCAGCGGCGCGGCAAATGGCGTCCATGGCCGGTTCGGTGAGCACCGCACCGGTGGGATTATTGGGATTGCAAACGACGATAAGGCGCGTCTTCGAAGTGACCAGATGATCGAGCTCGGCGAGATCGGGCGCCCAGCGAAGATTTTCGCGGAGCCACCAGGATTTCACGTTCGCGCCAAGGCCACGCGCGAGGCCTCCCACCTGCATGTAGTTGGGCTGCATGAAAACGACCTCGTCGCCGGACTCGATGAGAGAGAGGGCGACGTGGAAATTGGCTTCGGCGCAGCCGGTGGTGACCAAAACATTTTCCACGCGCGCGCCGGGAAATTGCAGCGCAACACGTTCACGCAGCTCTTCGCTCCCGTTCGACTGCGGATAGCCAAGCGGCGTCGCGAGGATGATCGCCAAGTCCGCGGGATCTTCAATCAGCTCCTGCGAGCTGAGCGGTTTCACGCCGCTCTCGGAAATGTTCAGCTCGACGGTGTTTTCGTAAACCGATTGCCAGCGCTCCATCTTGAATTGCGGAATCTTCATTGCGTACCTCACTTTCGCAGCCCTCGATTATATGCCTCCCGGACGCGCGTGATTCGGGAAACGTTTTTGCAGGGAATTGTGGGCGGCAGGTTGCAAAGCGGCGGAGGATTTCGCAGAATGTGCTGCGCGTTTCGACTTCTGACGTGGCGAGGACAAGAGTGTAAGGAGATTTTGGAGCGATGAAGAAATCCCTCTCTGCATTATTTTTCATTTTTATTGGCGCAGCGACTCTTTCGCCTCTTGCGCAAGGGCAAGCCGGACAAGTGCAAGAAATTTCTCGCGAGGTGGCACCTTTTGTACGCGTGCACGCTCCAGTGGTGGCACTGGCGCACGTGCGCGTGATCGATGGTACGGGCAGCGCCGCGCTGGAGGATCAGACCATCATCATCAATGGAGGAAAGATCACGGCGCTGGGCCCCGCGGACAAGACGGCCGTGCCCGCTGGAGCGCAGGTGTTGGACCTCAAGGGCTACACGGTGATACCGGGCATGGTGCTGATGCACGAACACTTTTTCTATCCCGCGGGCGGAGCGGCAATGTATGCGGAGCTGGGCTTCAGCGCGCCACGGCTGTATCTGGCGTGCGGAGTCACCACGGCGCGCACAGGAGGCAGCATCGAGCCATACACCGATCTGGAACTCAAGAGGATGATTGATGCGGGGAAAATTCCCGGGCCGAAAATGCGCGTCACGGGGCCATATCTGGAAGGAGAAGGCGCTTACACGCCGCAAATGCACACGCTCTCCGGCCCCGAGGACGCGCGCAAGTTGGTAGCCTACTGGGGGGACGAAGGCGCGACATCATTCAAAGCGTACATGCATATCACGCGCGCAGAACTATCCGCGGCAATCGAGGAAGCGCACAAGCGCGGATTCAAGGTGACGGGGCATCTCTGCTCCATCGGGTTTCGGGAAGCCGCGGCACTCGGGATTGACGACCTGGAGCACGGATTGATGGTGGATACGGAATTTGATGCGGGCAAACTGCCCGATTCATGTCCGTCGCAACAATTAACGGCGCAGACGCTCGCGAAAATCGACGTGGAAGGTCCCGATGTGCAGGAAACCATTCACGCGTTGTTGGCACATCACGTAGCGGTGACTTCAACGATTTCGGTATTCGAAACTTTTGCGCCCAATCGCCCGCCGCTGGAGCAGCGTGTGCTGGATGCAATGACAGAGGATGCGCGCGTGAGTTATCTTTCTCGCCGCACGCTGATCGGGGAATCAGCTAATTCACCGTGGCCCGTGCTGCTGCAAAAGGAAATGCAGTTTGAGCGGGACTTCGCAAAAGCGGGAGGGCTGCTCATCGCCGGGGAAGATCCGACGGGATACGGCGGGGATTTGCCGGGTTTCGGCGACCAGCGCGAGGTTGAATTGCTGGTCGAGGCGGGGTTCACGCCGGCAGAGGCTATTCACATCGTGACGCAGAACGGCGCGACGTATCTGGGCGAAGCGGGCGAGATCGGCTCGATCGCGCCCGGACACGCAGCCGACCTGATCGTCATTCACGGCGATCCTTCTGCGTCCATCGCAGACATCGAGAAAGTGGAAATCGTATTCAAAGACGGAATCGGCTACGACTCCGAGAAACTCATCGAGTCAGTTCGCGGCACAGTCGGCTCGCGCTGAGGCGTGGGTGAATCTCCGAGGGCTAAACAATCGCGAGGACTTTAGAGCGAAAATGAAACCGCAGCTCCGCACATGGCAGAGTTGGATGACAGCAGGATTCCTAGTGGCTGCGTTGCTGCTCGCGACGCGTCAGTTCTGCTTCGACACGACGCCTGCGGAGGCGCAAAAGCCGAATCGAACGGAGCAGGTGATTGACGTGCAACGGTCCATCTTGAAACTGGAAATTGGCACCGGAGGCTTTCTCTCCGCATTCGGCCATCGTCACGAAATCGAAGGAAGAATCGCGCAAGGACGCGTGCAATGCTGTGATTCGCCGTCGGTGGAGCTGCGAATCGAGGCGAAGGAGCTTCACGTGGTAGATCCGGGCGAGCCGGATGATGTGCGCGCCAAGATTGAAGCGAGGATGCTGGGTCCCGAAGTGCTCGACACCAGCCGATTTCCTGACATCCGCTTTCAGTCCACTTCCGTATCGGCTGCGGGCAAAGATCGCTGGACCGCTCGGGGCGATTTGACGCTCCACGGGCAAACCCACACGATTACAGCGGATGTCAGTCTCGCAAATGGACAATATGAGGGTGAAACGAAACTGCGACAGAGCGACTTTGGCATCACACCCGTGAGCGTCGCGGGGGGATCCGTGAAAGTGAAAGACGAAATCCGCGTTGCGTTTGATATCGCGACGGTGCATTAAGTATCGCGCGAATCTCCTTTAGGTCTGCCCGCCGAAACAATCAACACCGATTTTCTGAACAACGCTTCGAGCGAAGTGGAATACAATCAGTGCAGATTCCGGAGGCAAGCAGAAAGAACCATGCTGAGCATCGGACGCCCTCGAGAAGACGAAGCAGGGGCTTATTATTTCACTTACATCAACCAGGTCACTGGCGAAGATGCTCTCGCTGCGATCGAGGGTCAAATGGAAGAGTCGCTGTCGTTCTTCTCCGGGATTTCCGAAGAAAAATCGCTGTATCGCTATGCGCCGGAGAAATGGAGCATCCGGCAGGTGCTAAACCACGTCACAGACACCGAGAGGGCATTTGCGTTTCGAGCTTTGTGGTTCGCTCGCGGCTTCGAGGCTCCTCTGCCCAGCTACGATCAGAATATCGCGGCATCCGGCGCCGCGGCCGATAAGATTTTCTGGGCCGCGCATATCGAGGAATTCCGGCGCTTGCGCCTTTCGACCATTTCCCTTTTCAGCAATATGCCGCCGGCGGCATGGATGCAAACCGGGATCGCAAGCGACAATCGCTTCACGGTACGGGCTCTGGCCTACATCATCGCGGGGCACGTGGTGCACCACATCGCGGTTTTGCGCGAACGCTACCTTTAGGATCCGCTTCCGGGCAAGGATTCCACCAACAAACTGCGATGCCGGCAGACTCTAACGGAAGTCTGTTCGCGGGAAGCCAACCACAGAGCCGCTGACACGGCGCCGAGCACAAATCCGCATTCCTTTGCGTAGCAGATCGAGTCACAGAATCACGCTCATTTGCACTGACCCTTCGTACAGTTTGTGAGTCAACTACCGTGCTGAAGGCTGAAGCTTGTCTATTCACAGGAGCAATCCATACTGCAAAGAGAAGCGGAATCACCAAGACCGGGAGGTCCTTATGCGTCCGAAGCTCGCCTGCACTCTTGTAGCGATCTTTGGTGTTTGCGTGTGCGCTGGCCGCGCGAGGGCGCAGACCGCGTCATCCGCAGAACCCGCGACGACGGCAATTTCGCACTCGTCCGACACCGCGGGAAAGAGCGCGCTTCCTACGGCAGAGGAAATCCTCGAAAAATTTGCGAACGTCAGCGGCGGACATGCTGCATGGTCAGGCTTCACGACGCTGGGCATGAAGGGAATTTATCAAACGGAGGACCAGTCCGGATTCGCGGGAATCGAAATTCTCATTGAGGCACCGAACAAGAAGTTCATCAAGATCACGCTTCAGAACGGCGCCACCGTTTACGAAGTGTGCGACGGGAAGTCCGCCTGGATCGAAGACCCTCGTGGCGGCATCCACGAATTTACCGGCGCGGCGCTCGAAAGCCGCATGCGCGACGCAAGCATCCACAGCGGAGCGGAAATTTTGCTAGGAATGCCCCACGGGCATGTCCTTGGGGAAGCTCAGGTGGGAACACATTCGACGTACGTCGTGGAACTCTCACCCGAGAAGAAGTTTACTTCCAAGGTCTATTTTGACACTACTAGCGGATTCCCTGTGCGCGCGGACGACACTTTCCATCGTGACGATGGCGACTACACCGTCGAAACCGACACGGAAGATTTCCGCGCGGTGGAAGGCGCGTACTTTCCGTACCGAATCCGCCATGTGGAAAAAGGCAACGTCTTCACGATCCGAATCACGCAGGTCAAGAAGAATCCGCCGGTGGATGACGCGATTTTCGTGAAGCCGGACTCCAGTGCGAATGAACGGTGAAGAGCTGGCAGACACAAACCTTACGAGCTACCCCCATGCGAAAAAAATCCTGGGTCACGGCGGCAGGAATTCTAATTCTGGCATTCTCCGGCTTGGGAATCGCGCAAGATGCTTTCAAACAGGGATCGCAAACCGCCGCGAAGAACGCCCCGCAAGCTCAGCCGCCGCAGCAAAATGCGCAAGCTAACGCGCCCGACAATGCGACGCAGCCCGAGCAGCCGAAATCGCTCGGTGAGGTGGCGCGCCAACTGCGCGCGAAGAAAAGCAGCCAGCTGAAGGCCGTGAAGATATTTGACGACGACAATATGCCGAGGGCGCCGCTCAGCGCCGGCGAGAAAGCTCCCGATGCGAGCGGACAGGGCTCGACCGGCAGTGGGAAGGTCACGCTGTTGGACTTCTGGGCCAGCTGGTGCGGCCCCTGCCGTCAAGCCTTGCCAGAATTGAAACAGCTGCAGGCGGTCTATCACGACGACGAATTCGAAGTAATCAGCATCAGCGAGGATGAAGATGAGGGCAAGTGGCAGGAGTTCATCGCACAACACCAAATGAACTGGACGCAGCGCAGAGATGTGAATCACCAGCTGATACGTCAATATGGAGCGACCGCCATTCCGACGTACATCTTGATCGGCAAGGACGGAAAAATCCTTCAGCAATACGTGGGCGAGGATCCGGGAATCCCTCTCGTTGAGCGCGTCGGCCCGGAATTGAAGCGAGCGCTCACGGCGAAAGACTCGATTCCAGTCGCAGGCGTAGCGGAGAATTAGCTAGCCTGCACTTCCCTACTCGTCACGGCGACCCGATCTTCTCTTGAGTGGATGAAACTGCACTGTGGTCTTCATGGAGGTCCAAAGTCTTCCCGACAGGCTCGCGCAACTGCAGGCGTCTTTTCGAAAGCAACCCAAGGCGGTAAGATAGGCGGTGCAACTTAGTACAATCCGCCGCGAGGGAGAATCCCATGAGCACGACAGCTGCAGCCCGCCAGCCGAGTCCCGAACTAATTTTCGAGACTATGAACGCCTACCAGCAAACGGCCGCGCTGCGCGCCGCCATCGAGCTGGATTTATTCACTGCGATTGGAGAAGGCTGCCACACCGCCCACGAGCTGGCGCGCCGCTGCAACGCCGCCGATCGCGGTGTGCGGATTCTGGCCGACTACATGACCATCCACGGATTCCTGACCAAAAGCGGAAAAGAGTATTCGCTCACGCCCGACTCGGCGATGTTTCTAGACCGGCGGTCGCCTGCATGCATGGCCAACGCGTACCGGTTTTTGAACGCTCCGTTGTTCATGGAAAATTACATGAATTTCACGGCTGCAGTGCGCAAGGGCGGCGCGCCCGACAACACGGGCACGCTTGCTCCCGAAGATCCGCTGTGGGTTGAGTTCGCGCACTCGATGGCGCCGCTGATGCATCTGCCCGCACAAGGAATCGCGCAACTCGTAGGCGCGGATGCGGGGAAGAAATGCCGCGTGCTGGATATCGCCGCGGGACACGGAAAATTCGGCATCGCCATCGCGCAGCGCAACCCGCAAGCGGAAATCGTGGCTGTGGACTGGCCCAATGTTCTCGAAGTCGCCAAAGAGAACGCGGAAGCTGCGGGGGTGGCGGCGCGTTACAAGACGCTGCCGGGCAGAGCCTTCGACGTCAGTTTTCCCTCCGACTGCGACATTGTGCTGCTCACGAATTTTCTCCACCACTTCGATCCGCCGACCAATGAGGAGCTGCTTCGTAAGGTGCATGCCGCTTTGGCCGAAGGCGGACGCGCAGTGACCGTGGAGTTCGTGCCCAATGAAGATCGCATCACGCCGCCGACTCCCGCCGCATTCAGCCTGGTCATGCTGGGCTCGACGCCTTCGGGCGACGCCTACACCTTCGCCGAATACCAGCAAATGTTTCGCAACGCGGGATACCGCTCAACGGAGTTGCACGCCCTGCCGCCAACGTTTATGAGCGCGCTGATTGCCGTGAAGTAACGAGCCTCTTTACGGGGTGGCGAAGGCGAGGGAGATAATCGTTTTCTGTTCCACTTCGTGCGCTTTGGCGGAGCCAGTAGCGGGACTGGCGCTGGCTGAACGCTTTACCGAGCGCACCGGCTTTCCCGCGGCCAAACGCTCCAGGTGCCGAAGAACGAATGCGAGAGCGCCCTGGTTGGCGGGTTCTTCCTGGACCCACAGGATTTCGCGCGCGGCGCGATGGCGAGCGAACTCCGCTTCCAGTTCGGCTTCGGGGAACGGGTAGAGCTGCTCGATGAAAATTATGGCCGTCGAAAAATCCTTGCGGCGCTTACGCTCGAGCGCCAGTTCGTGTCCAATTTTTCCCGTCGCGACAAGCAGGCGCGAAGCGTCCGCAATTTCGCGGTCGGGCAACACCGGCAAAAACCGCGGGAGCGACAAATCCGCCAGCGGCGAGCACGCCACGGGATTACGCAGCATGCTTTTCGGCGTGAAGATGATCAGCGGCTTGCGCCACGCGCGCAGGGCCTGGCGGCGGAGCAGCTGAAAATACTGCGCGGCGTTGGAAGGCTGGCAAATTTGGATATTGTCGCGCGCGGCGAGCTGCAGGAAGCGCTCGATGCGCGCGCTCGAATGTTCCGGCCCCTGGCCTTCGTAGCCGTGCGGAAGGAGTAGGACGACGCCGGAAAGCAATCCCCACTTGTCCTCTCCCGCGGCGATGAACTGGTCAATGATGATTTGCGCGCCGTTGGCGAAATCGCCGAACTGCGCCTCCCACAAAACGAGCGCCTCCGGATAATCGCGACTGAAGCCGTATTCGAAGCCGAGCACGGAAGCCTCCGAAAGCGTGGAGTTGACGGCTTCGAAGCGGCCCTGCTGGGGCGCCACGTGCTCGAGGGGAACGAATTGCGCTTCCGTTTCGGTATCAATCAGCGCGGCGTGGCGCTGATTGAAAGTGCCGCGGCGGCTGTCCTGGCCGCTTAATCGCACCGGCACGCCCTGTTCGAGGAGAGAGGCGAATGCCAGTGCCTCCGCCATGCCGAAATCGAGCGGCCGCTTTCCCTGCCCCATCTCAGCGCGCTGTTCGAGCAGCTTTTTTACTTTCGGGTGAATGTGAAATTCCGCGGGATACGCCGTCAGCTTTTCGGCGAGCGCGCGCAGCCGCACCTCGGGGACTCCAGTATCCGTTTCGTAGGCGGCGGAATATTTTCCTCCGCGAAATTTGTTCCAGTAAGCAGGAAGTTCGCGCAGAACGGGAATTCTTTCGGTTTTCTCCGCCTCTTTTTGCGCAGCGTTGTATTCCTCGCGGACGCGCGCGGCGATGGGAGTCGCGTCGAGGTTTGCATAGGAAGCGTAAATTTCCCAAAGTTGTGGATGCGCCTGAATTTTCCGGTAGCGCAGCGGCTGAGTAATCGTCGGATCGTCCACTTCGCTGTGCCCGTGGCGGCGGAAGCCGATGATGTCAATGACTACCGGGCTCATGAATGCATAGCGATACTCCGCGGCCATGCGCGCCACGCGCACGACGGCGTCAGGATCTTCCGCGTTCACATGGAAGATGGGAATGGGAATGCGCTTTGCGAGATCGGATGAGAACCGCGAGGAATGCAGCTCCGCGGGATTGGTGGTGAAGCCGATCAGGTTGTTGACGATGACGTGCACGGCGCCGCCTACGCTGTAACCTTCGAGCAGCGCGAAATTAAGCGTCTCGGCCCAGATACCCTGCCCGGCAAACGCGGCGTCGCCATGCAACATCACCGGAAGCACCTCAATTTTTCCTTTTTCGCCGCGGCGCGTCTGCTTGGCGCGCGCACGGCCCATGGCTACCGGATCCACGGCTTCCAAGTGACTGGGATTCGAAACTAGGTGAGTTCCCAAAATGCGGCCTGAGCGCGCATGAAATTCTCCCGTGGCGCCCACGTGATACTTCACATCGCCGCTGCCCAACACGCTGCGCGGGTCCACATCTTCGAAGCGCCCAAAAATCTCCTGCGGACACCGCCCCACCGTGTGAACCATCACGTTCAGGCGGCCGCGATGGCTCATGGCGATCACAGATTCTTCCGCGCCAAGCTCCGCGGCGGTTTCGAGGAGTTCATCGAGCAGCGGAATCAGCCCGATCACGCCTTCGAGCGAATAGCGCTTCGTGCCGAGGTAGCGCGTCTGCAAAACCTGCTCGAAAATTTCGGCACGGATCAGCTGCTCTAGGATGCGGGCGCGATCCGGCTCCGGCGCTTCGGTTTCCATGCGCTGCTCGATCCAGCGGCGGCGTTCGGGGCTGGCAATGTGCATGAATTCCGCGCCAATCGTGCAGCAATAGGCGCGCCGCCCCGCTTCGGCGGCCGGGCCGCTGGCGGCAAGCTCGACGACTTCAATCGGCAGCAAATCTCCAAGGGGATCGAGATTCGCGGCGAGGTATCCCCAACGGCGAAAATCGTCGAGAATTTCCGCGTCGCGGCGGACGTTTACCGTGGCACTCTGTGCTTTCATCGCATCCAGTATAACCGAGGGCGGGCAGCGGGCAGAAGCGGGGGAAATACGCCACCGGGGCAATTTTGCAGGTCATTTCTCGTTCCACGCGCCGAGCAGCCGCCGCAGGAGCACAACCTGCCCCGCATGATAGGCGTTGTGGTCGGCAATGAGCAGCGCTTCGCGTAGAATTGTCTGGCCCGTGCCGTGTGGGATGCGCGCGAACAAATCCGTACGAGGATCAAGCACGAGCTTTCTCATTTCCTCGAGTTCAGCGGCGACACTTCGGAGGCTTTTCTCCCATGCCTCATCGCTGGGGGGAGCTTCGGTTTTGGGCCAGTAGCCATCGGGAAATCCCGGAGAGACGTGCTTCGCGTCGCGGCTGAATTCGAGGATGTCCCACTGCGCGATGCGAATGTGCTCGAGGAGTTGCCAGGGCGTGTGCGGTGCGCCCGCGGGCTTCGCGACGCTCTCACTCGCGGGCATGCCGGCAAAAACGCTCTTGACGTCAAGATGCGCGCCGCGTCCCGAAAGCAGATTGGCCACGTGCTTGCGCAGGGACCTATCGCGCATTGTTGCTTCACTCCGAGAGTCCTTCTTGGGTTTCTTCATGACGCGCCTCCCGGTCTTCGAATTCTTCGAGCGCGGCGGTATGTTATCACTCCATCGCGCTTGCGCGCGTAAGCCGACGGGCAGATAATCGCGGGCGAGTTCGCAGCTAGAGGAGGCCGCCATGGATCGGAATCCTATTTCTCGGCGCAATTTCACACAATCAATTGCAGCGACGCTCGCCGCAGTCGTCGCCGCCCCTCGAACTTTCGCCGCGCGGCCAGATGCTCTGTCCGACGCGCTCGCCCCCGAGGACGTCATCAAGCTAAGCGCCAATGAAAACCCCTACGGGCCTTCGCAGAAAGCCATTGAAGCTATCACGCGCTCGGAAAGTGTCGCTATGCGCTATCCCGAGGTGCTTCGCCCGCGCACAATGGAAGCCATCGCCAAGCTTCACGGTGTGAAGAGGGAAAATGTCCTGCTGGGCTGCGGCTCGACGGAAATTCTGCACATCGCCGATCTCGCGTTCGTGGGCACGCAGAAAAAACTGGTGGTGGCGGAGCCTACGTTCGAATCCATCGCGTATTACGCGGATCAGTGCCGCGCGCAGACGTTGAAAGTTCCGCTGACCGCCGACCATCGACTCGACCTGCCGAAAATGGCAGAGGCATGCGATGCCACTGTGGGGCTGGTATACGTCTGCAATCCGAACAACCCGACGGGCGGAATCGTCAAGCGCGCCGAGCTGCGCGCGTTTCTCCACCGAGTTCCGGTTTCGACTGTGGTGCTGGTGGACGAAGCCTACTACCATTTCGTCGAGGATCCCGACTACGCCAGCGCCTTCGAATGGTTCGGCAAGTATCCGAATCTCGTGCTCGCGCGGACATTTTCGAAGGTGTACGGCATGGCGGGAATGCGCCTGGGTTATTCAGTTGCTTCGAAAGAACTCACCGAGGCGATGAGTCCGCACATTTTATATTTCAGCGCCAATGCAGCGGTGCTCGCCGCGGCCATCGCCAGCCTGGAAGATCCGCAACACGTCCCGCAGATGCGCAAGCGCCTTAACGACACGCGGCGCGCGGTGGTTGCCGAGCTGGAACGCCAAGGCCGGAGCGTGATTCCCTCGGAAACAAATTTCATCATGGTGGACTTGGGCGGCGATGTCGCGCCGGTCATCGCGCAATTCCGCGCGAGAAAGATTGACGTCGGAAGGAAATTTCCCTCGATGCCCAACTGGCTACGCGTTTCTATTGGCACGCCCGAGCAAATGGCCGCGTTCGAAAAGGCGCTGAACGAAATCGTTCCGATGGGCGCCGCGCGCGCGGCTTGAAAATCGCGGCCAGCTAAAGTTGTCCTTCGTGAGTGGACGTCCTCTCAAACACCGGCCAAATCGGAGGTGGTTGTTCCCGCAGGGCGCGGGAGCGTCAATCTCCAGCGAGATTAACTCAAAGGTACGTCGCCGTCACTGTAAGACACGAGCGGCAACTCTGCAAAGCGACGTTCTTAAGCCTGTGCCGCAGCACCCATGGTGCGCCGCTGCTGAAAACATTCGCGACAGTACACGGGCCGGCCCTGGGTCGGCCGGAACGGAACAGTCGTTTCCTTGCCGCACTGAGAGCACACCGTCTTGGTCTCCACACGCGCAGAGCCGGACCCGTTCGGGCCAGCGCTTTGCGCTCGCGTAGCTTTGCAGGCCTTGCACCGCTTGGGCTCGTTCTTGAATCCCTTGTCGGCGAAAAACATCTGTTCGCCGGCCGTGAAAACGAACTCCGCTCCGCATTCCGAGCACTTCAGGACCTTATCTTGGTATTCCATTGGCCGCTCCGACGCCTGGCTGGGACAGGCCACGCACCCATAGCGCCACCCCCAGACAACACGGACGCCCGCTGAAACCTTCAGCGTTCCGCGCTGTCTGCCTGGCACGATGTTGTTGCATGGAGCCTGCCTGAGAGGTGCCTACTCCTGCTCTCGGCGCTGCTTTTTCCGGAGACGCTTACGCGAGAGGGCTTCCTTGGCTCGCCGTTTCTCTCCAGGTTTCATGTAGTAACTGTGCCGCTTGATTTCCTTGATGATGTCCTCAGACTGCACCTTACGCTTGAAACGCCGGAGAGCGTTTTCCAAAGATTCCCCTTCTTGAATTACAACTTCTGCCACGCGTACTCACCCCCGTTCAGTTTTTGTTTTCGGTGCTTCTTGAATGGTGCGCTACGGGAACCGGCACACCCGGAACCGGTTTCTGCAGCATCCTTCTATCGGAGCCACAACGCCAAGTCAAGCAGGAAATGGTTGCGGGGCCGTCCTCTACAGTATAGCGGATATATGGGCAGTTTGCCCGGAAAGGTTTCACCCTCTCTGTTGCGGTCGCGGCCTCGGCGGTGTCCCTTGCATGGCGGGAGTGTGGGGCTTTCTTTGTGCGGTGTCAAGCGGTTTCTTGACACCGTGGGGGCGGTGGTGTCTGCGGGCCAGCGTTCGGTCGAGCGGCGTCCGTTGGCCGCGATCAGGTGGTAGAAGGGCGATTGCAGTTCGCCTTTGGTGACGATGGAGAGGCCCGCTCCGGTCAGGTCGCGGGAGAGGCCGTAGAACTGGCGGCGGATATCGTGGGCGTGGCGCTGGTCGCGGACGCGCTGCTCTTGGGCGCGGCGGCGGGCGAGGATGCGGGCATGGTGCTTGTGGCGGTGTCGTTTGTCGCGGGCGCGGATCAGTTTCATTTGCCGCGCCCGCTTCGCGGGGCTGAGGTTGGCGAACCATGTTCGCCAGTTTTTGGCGCGGCGCTTGCGGCGCTCGGCGAGCTGGCCGATGGTCAGGGCGTGCGCGGGGAGTTTCCAGTACGGTGTCTTAGACGCCGCGGGAGCGGGCGCGGCGGGCTTTGGCGCCGCGACGGTGGATGGTCTGCGGCTTCGGAGGTTTTTGATAGACGAAGTTCTTTTCGGGTGGTGTCGTCGGCTCATGCATGCGGGCCTCTGTGGTGGCTGGGAGCATTTTCGGGCGGCCGTTTTTTGCGGCGCGTTCGTGGTGCTGGGCGTGGAGCTGCACTTCGTGGGGGACGCCCTCGGCGCGGGCTTCGTTGGTTGTGACGTCGGTGGCCGCGGTGCGGATGTGGATGCGCTTTCCGGGGAAGCGCGGCGAGGGGACGTGATGCACCATGACGATGTTTGTCGGCGCTTGTTCGTTGTTGACCACGACGGCGGGCGCGGGCTGGATGATGCGGCTCAGCGTGGCCAGCAGGCGTGGTCTGCCTTTGCGGGCCATGCCTGCGGCGGTGGGGAGCAGGTCGCTGGCGATGGAGGCGAGGCGGGACGCCGCCTCGCTGCGGTGCAGGCGGGCGCGGGTCTTGAAGCGGTCGAGCGCCGTGTCGAGCGCGGCGAGCACGCGGCGGCGGTCGGCTTTGGACACGGCGTCGTCGAGCTCGTCCAGAATGGAGCGGGCAAGTGACTGGGACGGCACCCCTCGTAGGATTCCGAAGCCGTGCTTTCGCTGTTGTAGGCGCTCTTTTCTGGTCAGAGCGCGGGGGGTCCCAACGATGTGTGCTTTTCTCTTTTTGTTCGCTGTGGTTGCTGACCCGATTCCGGCTTGGCTGCGGTGGGTTTTCCGGGCGGTCTTCGCGGTGCTGCTGCTCGAGCGGCTGCTGCGGGCCTTGCGGAACTTGTTGGCGTGGGTGCGCGGTGTCTTGCGGCGGTGGCTCGGCATTGTGTAGGGCCGCGCGGCTGCTGGCCTGTGCTTCGGGGAACAGATGCTGCCGCGCGGCCTGTGTCCGGACGGACGGCTCCACTATAGGTTGTGGTGGCTCAGCTGGCAAGGGCACAAGGGGTGGTGTTCAGGGCACGCGCCGCGTTCGCGGGGTTGGCGAGCGCGGCACGTGCGGTGGTTGGGTGGATTGGGGACACCGCGCCCACCCTCAGCCCGCGTCGGTGGGCGGCGGTGTCGCTTGCTTTTGATTTTGATTTTTCCCTACGGCGGGCCAGCGCGCCCGCCCGCCCTGAAAAAGGCGCAATGAGCGAACGAAACGACGGGCCGGACGAGCGCAGGCCCGGGCGGGCCGGAGCGAGACGCGGCCCGTACCGAAAGAGCGCGCCGACGAGCGAGGGAGCGAGCGAGACACCGACACAGATTTTGAGCGCGTAGCGGGCGAGGCAGCGGCGGGCCACCGCGCCCTGAGGCCGATGCCCGCGGAGCGCCAGAAATAGATGAACGGCGCGCGGACAGAGCGAATGAGCGGGAAGGGCGGGCAAGCGAGCCTGCGCGAGGCGACCGGTGCCGAGCGCGCATGGCGAGCGCGCTGGGCCGCCGTAAAAACCCTGCCGCTGCGCCGGAGCGAAGGCGACATGAGCGAGGGAGCGCGTGAGCGCGACCGAGCGAAGCCGAGCGACGCGCAGCCGCGCCCGACGCGGCGCGTGCCCACAGCACGCGAGCGACACCGCCCCAGCCCGACGAGCATGTGAACAAGAGGACGCCGAGCTATGAAGCACGGTGCGAGCGTGCGACCGTGGCACGCAGCCGCGACGCGCAGCGCAGCGGAGCGAAGGGCGCGGAAGCGGAGCGCACGGCCAGATAGACCGCGTGTGCGCATTTTTCGGGCCGTGTGGGAGCGGCACTCGAGAGCGCGCAGCGCGGGCCGCGACAGACGGCCCGAAAAATGACCGCACCGCGCACCAAGAATTTGAAGGCAGCCGTCGCGAGCGGAGTCGAGCGACGACTGTGCTTCTCTGCGGTGTCACCGGATGCGACCACGGCGACGCGGAGCGCATGAACCTGCGCGACGCGGGACGCCGGTTCGCTTTGCCGCGCTGCTTCGCGGGCGTCCACGGCGACGTGGAGCGCATGAACCTGCGCGACGCGGGACGCCGGATACGCTTTGCCGCGCTGCTTCGCGGGCGGCCACGGCGACGTGGAGCGCATGAACCTGCGCGACGCGGGACGCCGGATACGCTTTGCCGCGGTTCTTCGGGGGCGTCCACGGCGACGTGGAGCGCATGAACCTGCGCGACGCGGGACGCCGGGCGTCGCGGCGCTTCTCGATGCGGCGCGGTGCTGGGCTAGTCTTCGGTGTCGTCGGGTGTTTGTGTTGCTTGTGCTTCTGCCGCCGCTTTGTCGGCTGCGGCGATGGCGGAGAGTTGTTGCAGCAGATTGTTTTGGTCGTCGGTCAGGGGTTTGTTTGCTGTGGCGAGGTTTTGGAGTTGGTCTAGCTGTTCCGGTGTCAGTGGCATTTTGTCCTCGTGTGTTTACGCTTGGCTCATCTGTTGGGTTGCTCTACGGGGTTCCTGTGGGTTTGTTTTTCGGCTCGGGGCGTCCTTCTTGTGGAAAGATGTTGGCGGCGGTTCCGTCCGGTTCGACCGGGGCGGACCGCCGCCTCTCGCGGCGATCTCCTCTCGCCGCTGCGCTGCGCTGGTGCGTTTCCGATCCATCCCTTCTGTGGATGGGGTGCGCGTTCCAGCGTCGCGTTTTCTAGTGCGCCAGCCAGCCGATGAGCAATCCGATGGCTAGGGCGGCTGCGATGGCGATCACGACGGTGTCGCGTCGCACGTAAATCCATGCGCTGGGCTTCATGTCCGGTAGCCTTTGGTGTCGGTGTCCTGCCGGCGGTCTGGCAGGTGGCCGCCCGCGTAGAGCGCGAGCGGGTCGATGCCGAAGCGGCGAGCGGCGTCGCAGCACTTGCGATGCAGCAGGTCGTTGGCGATGAGCGCCCGTAGCGGGCGGTGGCCTGCGGTTTCGATGATTTTGTCGATCTCTTTCACAAAATCCTCGTGCAGGGTCGGGACGAGTTCCTTCGCGTACTTCACCGGAGTTGCTCCGGCTCGCGACGGTCGGGGAGCATCGCGTGGCGGTAGAGCATGGAGGGGTGAATCTCATGCTCGTTGGCTGCAGCGATTGCTTCGGAGTGGACTTCCTCGCCGGGCTTCCGGGCGTGCGGCGCGGTGTCCTCGTGGCCGTGCGAGCGGAGAATTGTCTTCACCGATTCGCGCAGCGATTCGAGCCTTCCGACGTGGATGGTCAAGTGTTCTTCTCCTTTTTGGTGGTGCGTTTGCGAACGGCGATTTTGATGAGCCGCTCGATTGCCTCGGTGTAGAACTCTGCCAGCGTGAAGTGCATGGTGTTGGTTGGTGTGTTGTTGTCTTCTAGGAGCAAGCGACACCGCCTGATGGCTTCGAAGGTGCTGACGGTCGGTGTGGGTTTCGTGGGTTTGGGGAGTTCGCTGCTCATTTTGTTCGCGCTCCTTTCAGCGCGGCGGGGTCGGGGTCGGTGTTGGGGATCGCCTCGATGAGTCCCTGCCAGATGAGGTCAAGCTCGTTGAATCCGAAGCGCCGCGTCGCGTCGATGATTTGCGACCGCTGCGTTGCGGCGTGGGCGTGGTTGGACGACGAGGCGATGCGGGCGATGGCTTCCCACATCGCGGGGGGCACTGGTTTGTGTTTCGGTGTCATTGTACGGGTTCCTCCTTGTTTGGTTTGAAGTGCCGCCAGCGTGCGAGCTGCTGCACGAGCGGGCGGAGCTTTTCGGGGTCGCGGTGTTGCAGGTACCAGGCGGTGGACGCGAGGTCGCTGTGGCCGAGAAGCTGCTGCACGGCGCGAATGTCGCCGGAGAGTTCGTACATTTTGTTGGCCGCTGCTCTGCGGAAGTCGTGGGGGATGAGCGGGGCTTCGATGCCCGCCTTTTTCACGAGTCTGCGGAAGTGGCGGTGGATGGTGTCGGGTCTGAGCGTGCCGCCGCGCAGTTTCCAGATGTACGGTGTCTCGGTGTCGTCGGTGTCGGGCGCGAGTTCGAATAGCTCGCGGAGTTCGTCGGTGATGGGGAGGGTGATGGTTTGCCCGCCTTTGGTGGGCACGGTGACGGTTTGTTTTTCGGTGTCGTACATGCGCGGCGAGACGCGCAGGGCTTCGGCGCGGCGCAGCGCGAGTTGGCTGCAGAGGAGGATGAAGCAGCGCAGCCACGGCTCTGCGGCGTCGAGGAGCTTGGTGCGCTGTTCGTCGGTGACGGTGGTGGTGCGCGGGGCGGGCTTGCGCAGGGTGATTAGGTTGTGGCGCGGCTCGGCTGAGCCTCCGGCGGCTTCGAGGTATTCGAGGAATTTGCGGAGGACGCGGCGGAGGTTCCACGCGGTGCTCGGCGCGTAGTTCTTCTTCCACTGCGCGACGAGCGCGTTGGTGGTGAACGAGGTCAGGCGGTGGATCGGAATGTCCATCGCCACGTCGGCTAGGAGTCTTGCGGCTGACGCTTCGTGGCTGCGCGGCGCGGCGAGCGCTTGCCAGTGCCGTGCGAGCTCGCCGACCGTGCCCGGCTTCCAGCTTTTTTTGCGGCTGTTTCGAGCCTTCTCCTGCGCTGGTAGTCGAGTGCGGCGCGTTTCGTGGGTAGCGCTTTCCGGTGGCGGCGGCCCTTGTCGTCCGTCCAGTCGGCGTAGAACTTGCCGTACTTCTTCATCATCGGTGACACCGTTCTGTCACCGCCGCTTGGATTGGCCGACTTTTGCTGGGGTTTTTCTCTCCGGGCAGTTTGCCCGGAAAGTCAGCATTTGGGCGTCTGGTAAGGTTACTGCTAGAATGAGCCGCCCTGCGGCGAGGCCACCGCTAGAGGCAGGCGGAGTCGCCGCTCCAGGCGGTTGCTCCACAAAAATTTGCGCAAGCCGGAACCCCATGTCTTTCATGCGAGAAGCGATCGGAGTCCTGATGGCCGGAGGCCAAGGCGAGCGGCTGTGGCCGCTCACGCGCGACCGCGCCAAGCCCGCGGTGCCCTTCGGTGGCGTCTATCGCATCATTGATGTCACCCTCTCAAACTGCCTCAATAGCGATCTGCGCCGCGTCTTCGTGCTCACGCAGTACAAAGCTCTCAGCCTCAACCGCCACATCCGCCGCGGATGGTCTTCCCTCATGGGTGTCGGCGATTTTATCGAAGTCCTGCCGCCACAAATGCGCGTCTCGACCAACTGGTATCTGGGCACTGCCGACGCCGTCTATCAAAACATTTATTCCATCGGCAGCGAGCAATCGAATTACGTCATTTTTCTTTCCGGCGACCACATCTACAAAATGAACTACCAGAAGATGTTGCAGCAGCATGTGGAAGCGGGCGCCGACGTCACCGTCGCCACGCTGGAAGTGGATGCCGCAGGCGCTGCCCGGAAGCTCGGTGTTATCGAAACCGATCAGAACTGGCGCATCATCGGTTTCGAAGAAAAGCCCCCGCATCCTCGGCCGTCAAAGGGCCGGACGGGAAAGGTCAACGCGTCCATGGGCGTGTACATTTTCAACACGCATCTCGTGGTGCCGATCCTCGTCGCTGATGCGGAAGACAAGAATTCCTCGCACGATTTTGGGCGCGACATTATTCCGCGCATCATCCATAGCCACCGCGTCTTCGCCTATAACTTTGTCGATGAAAACAAAAAAGAGACTGCCTACTGGCGCGACGTCGGCACCATTGACGCCTACTATGAAGCCAACATGGATCTCGTCGCGGTCACACCGGTCTTCAACCTCTACGATAAAGGCTGGCCGCTGCACACTTGGCAGCAGCAATATCCCCCTGTGAAATTCGTTTTCGCCGATCCCGGCCGGATGGGCGTCGCGCTGGACTCCATCGTCGCCGGCGGCTCGATTATTTCGGGCGGCACTGTGAAGAATTGTGTCGTCGGCTACGACGTGCGCGTGAATAGCTATTGCGAGACGAGTGAATCCATCATCTATAACCACGTGAATATCGGCCGTCATTCTAAAATCCGGCGCGCCATCATTGACCGCCACGTCAGTCTCCCCGAGCACACTGTCATCGGCTACGATCCGGAAGCCGACCGCGCACGCTATCACCTCACCGCGGATGGAATCACGGTCGTAGTGCGCTCGGATTCCATGATCGAAGAGCCGGAATAATCCCGCGCAATGACCGGCCCTTTCGAATCCCGTTTCGGTCAGGCGGCCGGCGATTACCTGACATTTCGGCCGCCTTATCCTGACGCGCTCTTCGAACATATTCTCTCTTCACTTCCGCCCGGCTATCGCCGGCACGCCATGGACTTGGGCGCGGGCACGGGCAATGCCACCGGCGCGCTCCTACAGCACTTCGCGGAGGTCATCGCCGTCGAGCCCGATCCGCTCATGGCCGAAAAGCTTCGCGAAGCTGTTCCACGCGCCATCGTGCACGTCTCGACCGCAGAGGAATGCGAGCAAGCGCCGGAGAGCGTAGACCTGGTGAACTGTGCCACTTCGCTGCACTGGATGGACGTGCCGCAGGTGATGTCGAACGTCACGCACTGGCTGCGGCGCGACGGAATTTTTGCCGTGTACGGCTACGAATTTCCCACCACGCCCGCAGCCGTGCAGACCGTGATTCGCGAAGAATTCGAGCAGCATTGGGAGCGTTTTCGCGATGCGCGCTTGCGCCGCAAGGAATTTCCGCAGAGCATCGTGCGCGCCGCTCCCGGCCTCGCGGTCTTGGAGGAAACCACGATTCCCGCTATCGTGCCGATGTCGCCACATGAATTTGCGGGCTTCTGCCGCTCGACCTCTTATGGGGCCGCATACAGCCGTTCCCTGACCGATGCAGATTCGTATTGGCGTGATCTGGAATTGCGCTTTCACAAAGCGCAGGGAATGGATACCATCCCGGTGAAATTTGATTTCTATTTGATCCTCGCCCGCAAGGAGTAAGCGATGTCGGCAAAAATCGTCCGCGTGCACGGCCGCGAAATTCTCGATTCGCGCGGCAATCCCACCGTCGAAGCGGATGTGCTGCTCGCGGGCGGGGCTCTGGGCCGCGCAGCCGTGCCTTCCGGCGCTTCGACGGGCGAGCACGAAGCCCTCGAGTTGCGCGACGGCGACGCCTCGCGCTATCTCGGCAAAGGTGTGCTGCGCGCCGTCGAGCACGTGAATGGCGCGATCGCCAAAGCCATCACTGGTATGAACGCCGCCGACCAGCGCGTGCTGGATCGCCGCATGCTCGAAGCGGACGGCACGCCGAATAAATCCAATTTCGGTGCGAATGCCATTCTCGCCGTCTCCATGGCCGCCGCCCGCGCCGCTGCCGCGGCGGCGAGCGAGCCGCTCTATCGCTACCTCGCGCGCTATTCGACGGACGCTTCCGCGAATCTTCTCCCGGTACCAATGATGAATATCCTCAACGGCGGCGCACACGCAGATAACTCCGTGGACTTCCAGGAATTCATGGTTATGCCCCTCGGCGCGCCAAATTTTCGCGAAGCCCTGCGCATGGGCGTGGAGGTCTTCCATCGCCTAAAGGCCGTGCTCAAAAAGAATGGCTACTTCACGGCGGTCGGCGATGAAGGCGGTTTCGCTCCTAATCTGAAATCGAACGATGAGGC
Organism: Candidatus Acidiferrales bacterium; assembly: GCA_050747245.1. Taxonomy (GTDB): domain Bacteria; phylum Acidobacteriota; class Terriglobia; order Acidiferrales; family UBA7541; genus JBOGNO01. The sequence continues at coordinate 32,033 of JBOGNO010000008.1, read as the reverse complement.
AGTCGAACGCGTTCTGGAAGCGATCGCCGCGGCAGGCTACAAGCCGGGTGAACAGATTTCCATTGCGCTGGATCCCGCCTCCAGCGAATTCTTCGACAAATCGAGCAAGAAATATATCTTCAAAAAATCCGATAAATCGCAGCACTCCTCCGAGCAAATGGTCGAGTTCTGGTCGCATTGGGCTCGGCAATACCCCATTGTCTCCCTCGAGGACGGGATGTCCGAAGAGGACTGGGAGGGGTGGAAGCATCTGACGCGTGAACTCGGCGGGAAATTGCAGCTCGTCGGCGACGACATTTTTGTCACTAATCCGAAAATTTTCGCGCGCGGTATCTCCGAAAAAATCGGCAACGCAATCTTGATCAAACTCAATCAAATCGGCAGCGTGAGCGAAACCATCGAAGCAGTGGAGATGGCTCGCAAGGCGGGTTATCGCGCGATTGTTTCCCACCGCTCGGGCGAAACCGAAGACGCCTTCATCGCCGATTTCGCCGTGGCTATGGGCGCGGGGCAAATTAAGACTGGTTCCGCCTCGCGCACCGACCGCATCGCGAAATACAATCAGCTCCTCCGAATCGAGGAAGAGTTGGGTGCCGCCGCGCGTTTCCCTGGCCACCAGGCGCTCGCCGCCAGAGCGAGGTAAATCATGTCCGACATGTCTTCATTTCCCGCGCCCTCCGAAGACGAAAAAACCATGGCCTTCCTCGCGCAGTTATTGATGGCACTGACCGGATTTATTGGGCCCCTGGTGATTTACCTGGTGAGGCGGAAATCTCCGTTCGTCGCCTTTCATGCCCTCCAGGCGCTCTTCTGGGAAATCCTGCGGTTCCTCCTTACGATTGCCGCGATGGCTGTGTTCATGTTCTTGTTCATTTTGAAAATCGGCCAGGCAGCGGGGTCAGGACATCCCCCGCAAAGTCTTCCTCCGCATTTCTTTTTGTTCTTTCCTCTCTTATGGCTGGTGTTTATGGGAGTTTGGGCAATCAGTCTTGCTTTGGGGATTTATTTCGGCATCCAGGCGAAGCAGGGCAAGTGGGCGCAATATCCGGTTCTCGGTAAGTTGGCGCTCAAGTGTGTCTCAAACTAGAGCGATGGCCAAGCGACCGAAACCAATCGTCCTCACCGTGCTTGACGGCTGGGGCTACCGTGTCGAAACCAAGGGCAATGCCATCGCGCTGGCGCGCAAGCCGAACTATGACCGGCTCATCAAGGATTTTCCAAACACGCTGATTCACACTTCGGGCCCGTTCGTCGGACTTCCCGAAGGCCAGATGGGCAATAGCGAAGTGGGCCATCTCAATATCGGCGCGGGCCGCATCATTCTCATGGACATCACGCGCATCGACAATCTTATTGCTAGCGGCGAATTTTTTCGCCAGCCGCTGCTGCTGGAAGCCATGCAGCGCGGCCGCGAGCGCCAGCTTCACCTCCTCGGCCTTCTGAGCGACGGCGGAGTGCATTCGCAGCTCGAGCATCTCTTCGCCCTGCTGCGCATGGCGCGGGAGAATCGCGTCGAGCGCGTTTTCATCCACTGCTTCATGGACGGCCGCGACACACCTCCGAATTCCGGCGTGGACTACCTCCGCCGCCTTGAACAGAAGATGCGCGAGTATTCCCTCGGAAAAATCGCCAGTGTTTCCGGGCGCTATTACGCCATGGACCGCGACAATCGTTGGGAGCGCATCGAGCGCGCCTATCGCGCCATGGTCCACTGCGACGCGGAGATAAAAACCAGCGACCCAATCGCCGCGATGCGCGCCAGCTACGAAAAGGGAGTGACCGATGAATTTGTCGTTCCCATTTGCATCACCGAAGCTCCTGCGCCGGGAAAATCCGCCGCACCTCGCGGACTTATCCGCGACGGCGACGCGGTCATCTTCTTCAATTTCCGCGCCGACCGCGCCCGCCAGACCACCCGCGCGCTTGCCGAGCCTGGCTTCGACAAATTTCCCGACCCCGCCCGCCCGAAGAATCTCTGCTACGTGGCCATGACGCAGTATGAAAAGACCTGGCCATGGCTGCGCTTCGTTCTTGGTCCCGAAAAAGTCGAGCACATCCTTGCACAGGTTTTCGCGGAGAGCAATTTTCGCAATCTGCGCTGCGCGGAAACGGAGAAATACGCGCATGTCACTTATTTTTTCAATGGCGGCGTGGAAAAACCCTTCGGCGGCGAGGAGCGCATTCTTGTCCCCTCGCCGAAAGTGCCGACGTACGATCTAAAGCCTGAGATGTCCGCCGCGGGCATCGCCGAAGCGGCCGTGAAAGCCATCGAAAAAGGGGATTTCGATGCCATCATCATGAATTTTGCCAATGCCGACATGGTCGGGCATTCCGGAAAGCTCGAGGCCGCCATCAAAGCCGTCGAAGCCGTGGACGAGTGTCTGGGAAAAATATTTCAGTCGCTGCGCCCGCGCGGCGGCGCGTGGATCATCACCGCGGATCACGGAAACGCCGAGACCATGATCGATCCCGTGACCGGCGGTCCGCATACTTATCACACCACAAATCCCGTGCCATTCATTTTTGTCGGCGAAGACGGCCGTGCCCGCCTGCGCTCCGGCGGCTCGCTCCGCGATATCTCACCGACGCTTCTCGGCATCCTCGGCCTGCCCGCACCCGTGGAGATGACCGGCCGCGATCTGCGCGTCACGGCGCAATGAAACACAATTCGCCGGCCGAAACCAAGCTGCTCATCGCCACGTGGCATCCCTTCACGCTTTGGCAGCCGCCCTCCGATTTCGGCGCGCGTCTCCGCCGCCGCTGGCCGGATATGCGCGTTGTGCAGCTCCCGAACTACGACCGCGTCGCCGAGGAACTGCCGGACACGGACATCCTGACCGGTTACTCGCTTCGGCCCGAGCAGTTCTCTCTCGCTCGCCGCCTCAAATGGATTCACTCGACCGCCGCCGGCGTCATGCAGCTCATGTATCCCGAGCTGCGCTCGAGCGGCATCGAAGTGACCAACGCCGGCGGCATCCATGCCGCTCCCATGGCCGAGCACATACTGGGCATGCTCCTTGCGCTGGCGCGACGGTTCCCGGACGCCATGCGCCAGCAGGCCGCCGCCCACTGGGCGCAGCAGGAAATTTGGGACGCCCTTCCCCGCCCGCGCGAATTGCGCGGCCGGCGGCTCCTCATCATCGGCTTCGGCAAGATCGGGACGGAGCTCGCGCGCCTCGCGCGACCGTTGGGCTTGCTCGTCACGGGCGTCACGCTCTCTGGCCGCGGCGATTTGTCCGTTGCGGAGAAGATCCTACCTTCGACGGAGCTCGATCGTGCGCTTCCGCAGGCTGATTTCGTCGTGCTCGCCGCTCCGGAAACTCCCGAGACACATCACCTGATGGGCGCGAGTCAATTTTCGAAAATGAAGCCGGACGCCTATTTCATCAACGTGGCGCGCGGTTCGCTGGTAGATGAAGCGGCTCTCGCCGCGGCCCTCCGCGAGCGAAAAATCGCCGGCGCCGGCCTCGACGTCGCCGCGGAAGAGCCGCTGCCTCCCGAGAGCCCTTTGTGGCGCCTGGAAAATATTTTCATCACGCCGCACCTGAGCGCCGCGAGCGAATCGCTGTGGGACCGGCAAATGGATTTGCTCGTGGAAAATCTCGAGCGCTGGTTTTCAGGGCGGGAGCTATTGAATCGCGTGGATCTCGCGCGTGGCTATTGAGGCGCGGCCGCGCCGGACTAACAAAGCTTCAATCTCCGACGCTGCCTTTCGGCGTGAGGTAGCCCTCCCGCGCGTACACCACGATTTTCTGCTTCTTGCCTTTCTTGTTCGTGGTCATCAGCGGGTTGCCGGCGTCGTCTACAACCTCCACCCTCAGCTTGTGAAATTTGCCATCCGTCGCGTAATTGGTAGGCGTGAATCCGATCGTGTACTGGTTGCGCAGAAAAGCCGTCACCGAATTGAAGATGCTCGGCAATTCTCCATCGAATCGCGGGAACCACGCATAGCCCCCCGTTAGTTTCGTCAACGAGTTGAGCTGATTCTGCGCTTGCAAATAACCGATATCTGCATCCGCCCCGGTACGGACAGCGATCGCTTCGCCCGTGCTGACGGCAAAAATCGTCACGTCGGTCTGCTTCATCGCTTTCAATGTCTGGTCGTAGGTGTGCTTGCTGAATGTGTCGTAGCCCGTGGACATCAGAAGGATGGATTTTTTGCCTTGCACATCTTTCAGCCGGTCCACGGTTTCGAGCAGCGCATCGAACATATTGGCTTCGTGAAAATCGGGAAAGAAGAGCTGGCGAATGGCGTCCCGCACTTCCATCTTGTTCTGCGTGAAATCGGTTCGAATCGTCGTCTTTAAATCGTAGGTGACCAGCGCAACCCAGTCCTTCTGTCCCAGGTGGCCCAGGAACTCATCCGACCAGTAGGTTCCATACTGCGCAAAAATCCCATAAAAACGGGAGCTGAATTCCATAACGATGACGATCGTGATCGGCGCGTCGGTCGGCGCGAAGTTGGTGATCTGCTGCTCCTTGTTTTCGTCATAGACTCGAAAGTTCTCCTTCTTCAATCCGGTCAGGATGTTGCCGTCCTGATCGGTCACCACCGCGTCGATATTCACCGCCGGAGCCTGGACGGTGATGGTGGCTTGCTGCTGTTGTTGCGGTGAAGCGGGTTTCTGCGGCCCGGAGTCTTGCTGGGCAAACGCGCGCATCGCCGCTGGCGGCACGGCCAATGCCAGCGTAAAAAGAATCAAAATCGTAGCTCGAAAAACAGTCCTGCTTCTTGGCATAACGACCTCTCAGAGATTGGATGCTGCCACGCCTCGTCCGGATGGTCAACCGTGGAGAACTGCCACGCGCTCGGCGTCCGCGCACCGTCCCCTCGCGTGCTACTATGATGCGTTTGCGAATGCGAATTCCAGCCCAACTCACGTTTGGGGGTAACAAATGAAGTCAATTCTTGTCCGCGCCGCGCTCACCGCACTGCTTCTGGCATTCACTGGTTCGAGCGTTGCTCGCGCGCAGACGCAGTCCGCGGCGCCGGCATCCCTTGACTGGAACCAGCTGAATCAAGAAGCGCTCGGATGGCTTCAGGACCTTATTCGCATGAATACGTCGAATCCTCCCGGCAACGAACTCCCCGCCGCGAAATACCTCTCCGCCATTCTGACCAAGGAGGGTATTCCCAACGACGTGTACGAAACCGCGCCGGGCCGCGCAATCTTGATCGCGCGGCTCAATGCCGGACCGCTCCCGAATCCCGCCACGGCGCTCTTGCTGATGGGCCATCTGGATGTGGTCGGGGTGGACGCGAGCAAGTGGACCGTGGATCCCTTCGGCGCGGTCATTCAGGGCGGCTATCTCTATGGCCGCGGAGCGATTGACGACAAGGGCATGGCCGTCGCCAACGTCGCCGTTATGGTGGCGCTCAAGCGTTCCGGCGCTCGCCTCAATCGCGACGTCATTCTCCTCGCCGAAAGCGACGAAGAAGCTGGCGGCGAGCAGGGCATGCGCGTGGCCGTCGAAAAATACTGGGACAAAATCGCCTGCGGCTTTTCGCTCAACGAGGAAGGCCGCGTCATCGTAAAAGACGGAAAAGTCCTCTATGTCGGCGTGCAGGCCAGCGAAAAGGTTCCCTACAACGTGCAGGTGACTGCCACCGGCACGTCCGGCCACGGTTCCCTGCCGCGAAAAGACAATTCCGTCGTGCATCTCTCCGCGGCCATCACAAAAATTGGCGCATTCGAGACTCCCGTGCAGCTCAATAGCATCACCCACGCCTATTTCGAAGGCCTCGCGGCCGTCGAGGACGATGAAACGGCCAAATGGATGCGCGCACTCGAGACCTCCGATCGCCAGGAGCACGCCGCAAAAATCCTTTCCGACGAAAGCCCGGTATGGAATTCCATGCTGCGCGACACCATTGCCCCTACCATGCTCGAAGCCGGCATCCGCGCCAACGTAGTTCCTTCGCAAGCTCGCGCCGTGCTGAATATCAGGCTGCTGCCCGGCAATCTGCTCGATCCCCTGCTCGATCAATTGCGAAAACTCGTGAACGATCCGCAGGTGCAACTTGTCGTGCAGGGAACTCCCGGCCAGCCGGCACCTTCTTCGGCCACGGAAACTCCGTTCTTTCAAACCATGCAAAAAGCCGCGGCCGTGGATTTTCCCGGCGCCTCGGTAATACCCATGATGTCCACCGGCGCCACGGATTCCGCCTTCCTCCGCGTGCGCAGCGTGCAGTCTTATGGCCTGCTTCCCTTCCCGCTCACCGAGCAGGACATCCTTCGCATGCACGCTGATGATGAGCGCATCCCGCTCGATTCTTTCCGCAAGGGAACGCAGTTTCTTTACCATGTAGTGAGTTCGTTCGCTGCGGCACAATGAAGGGCAGCCTCAAACAGCGCCGCGCCAAGATTGTCTGCACTATTGGACCGGCCACTTCTTCGCCCGAAGCGCTTGATCGCCTGGTCCGCGAAGGCATGGACGTCGCTCGCCTCAATTTTTCCCACGGCTCGCCCGCCGAACACGCGCAGCGCGTCGCCGCCGTCCGCCGCGCCGGCATGCGCCACGAAAAACCCGTGGCCATTCTCGCCGATCTGCAGGGGCCGAAAATACGCACTGGCGTTCTGGCCGGGGGGCGCGCCATCGAGCTGTGCTCCGGCCAGCGCCTGACGATCACCACTGAAAATGTCCCGGGCACCCAGGGGCGCATCAGCACGAATTTCCGCCCGCTCGCCGCGGCCGTGCGAAGAGGTGACCGCATCCTTCTCAGCGACGGTGAAATTGAGCTGCGCGTCGAAAGGGTTCGCGGGCGCGAAATTCTCTGCCGCGTGGTAAACGGCGGTAGGCTCGGCGAGCATCAGGGAATCAACCTGCCCGGCGTGAAGCTGCGCGTCCCGTCGCTCACGCCCAAGGACCGCCGCGATCTCGGCGTCGCCCTCGGCTTGGGCGTGAATTACGTGGCGCTCAGTTTCGTGCGCACCGCCGCGGACGTGCGCGCCGCGAAATCCGCCATCGCCCGCGCGGGAAAGAAGACTCCGCTCATTGCTAAGCTCGAAAAGCCCGAAGCCCTCGACAATCTCGACGAGATTTTATCCGCGGCCGATGGCGTGATGGTCGCGCGCGGCGATCTGGGCGTCGAGATGGGTCCGGAAAAAGTTCCCGTGGCGCAAAAACGCATCATCGCCCGCGCTCGCGATTTTCTTCTTCCTGTGATTACCGCAACGCAGATGCTCGATTCCATGAAGGACAATCCGCGCCCCACGCGCGCGGAGGCTTCTGACGTCGCCAACGCCATCTTCGACGGCTCGGACGCTCTCATGCTCTCCGGCGAAACGGCCGTCGGGCATTACCCATTCGCCGCCGTGGCCATGATGGACCGCATCATCCGCGAGGCGGAGGCCAGCATTTCGCACCCGCCTCTCCCGCAGCGCATTGAAAACCTGCGCGTCAATGAAACCATCGCCGAAACGGTTTGCCATGCCGCCGAAGAACTGTGCCTGAAACTCGTCGCCGTTTTCACCGAGTCGGGCTCTTCCGCGCGGCTCATTTCCAAATATCGCCCGCGCGCGCCGATCATCGCTTTTTCTCAAAATGCCGAAACGCGCCGCAAGATGAGTCTCTACTGGGGCGTCACGCCGCGCTCCATCCAGCGTGTCGCGGATATAGACGAGCTTGCCGCCATCGCCGAAAAGCGCCTCGGTGAAGAAAAACTGGTGCGCCGCGGCGACGTCATCGCCCTCGTCGCCGGCACTCCTTTCGGCGTTCCCGGTACCACTAACTTCCTCAAGTTCCACGTCATCGGCAGCGCGAAGTAATCTCTGCTCTCCGAGAATTCTGATGTGAGGTGAAAAAGGAAGGAAGAAAACTGCCGGGCAGTCAATTCACCCAATCATCGGGTCGCGAGGGAGGGTGTTCTTCATGCCGCCGCTGATAGACTTCAAACTTTTTCTTCATGCGTCGGCGCTTCCAGTCGGTGTAGCGATTGCGGAATCCAAAAAAGTGCGACCCTCGCCGTAGATAGATATATCCCGCGAGCATTCCGCCCAGATGGCAGACGTGGCTGACGTTGTCGCCCGTCGCTCCCAGCGTGAAGAAAAATTCCAGCGCCCCTGCCACCAGCGCGTACACCCACATCGGAATCGTCACCGGAAACGGAATCAGCCACACCTGGCGGTCCGGGAAAAGAATCGCTGCCGCCATGATGACCCCGTAGATGGCCCCGGAAGCGCCGATCGTCGGCACGATGGCGTTGGCCGCGCCGTAGTAATGTGCAACCACGAGCTTCACTACCACCGTGATGACCCCTGCGCTCGCGCCGGTCAGAAAAAAATAGGTATAAAATCGCTTCTGCCCCCAGGTTCTCTCCAGGTCCACGCCAAACATCCACAGGAAGAGCATGTTGAAGAGCAAGTGCGTAATGCTGCGCGGATCATGTAGGAAGAGGTAGGTAAATACCTGCCAGACGAACCCACGAAAAACAACGCTGTAGGGCACCAATCCCGTGTAATCGATCAACGCCCCGACGGCATTGGGGACAAAAAGCCTGAGCAACACCTCTAGCAGAAAAACCCCGGTACAAATCAACACAATGTTGCGAATCGCGGGCGTAATGAATCCGCGCCAGTTCGTCCGGAACCGCATCCGTTGTTGCGGCGGAAATCCCATGGTCTGTCGAGTCTAATTTCCCCTTCGCGCGGAGTCAAAGGAATCTGCGGAAGAACTCAGACGCAATTTTCAGTTCAGTTTCTTTCGCGCGAACATGAAGAGTGATATCCCGAGTAGCACGAACATCGCCACGCCAAGCCATGGTGCCTGGCTCAGGTGCGGCATCCATCTCGGGCCGAGGTTGAAGAGGTTCGCGCTGATAGGCAAATGCAGCGTCGCCGTCAGCCAGTGCGGCAGGTGCCCCACCGAATCCGCATCCTGCAGCACAAAAATGATAATCCCCAGCAGCCCGAAGACTCCTCCTGCCGCGATCAGCCCGCTCGAATAGAGCGACCCCGGGCTGACGTCGCTTTCCGATTCCTTCGTTTTCTCGCGCCCCAGTTCCGCCAGCCAGCGGATCAGCCCCCCGGAAAAAATGGCCAGGGTAGTTGCAATCGAGAGGTACGAGCCCACTGCAAACGCGAGCGATCGAATCCCCAGCAGTTCCACAGCGACTACCAGAAACACTCCCAGCAGCACCAGCCGCCATGGCAGTTGCTGATTCAAAATTCCGTTGATCACCGTAGCCATTAGCCGCGCCTGCGGAGCCGCCGCTTTATCGCTCCCGATTCCATCCACACGCTGAATCTCAAGCTTCCCGCTCGTCGCATTGAACAGGTATTTCCCGTCTGGTACGGTTTTCGATCCCAGCGCGTTCACCAGCACGTAGGGTTTCTGCTGGTAGGTGTACTGCGCCTGCTCGATTTTTACTCCTTGCGGCAGTTGGTTCAGATTGAGTGCCATGTCGAACGGCTTGTATTGCGCCAGCCCCACATTCATCAGTATCAGCGTTCCCCCCACAACCAGCGAAGAAGCGCTTACCCCGATCAGCAGCCCGACCTGCTGCCAGAAAGGCGTCGCGCCCACCAGGTACCCGGTCTTCAAATCCTGCGAAGTTGCTCCCGCAATCGCCGAAGCGATACACACCACCCCGCCGATCACCAACGCCAGCACCGCGTACGTGCTGCCCGTCCAGTGCAGCAGCAGGAATACCGCGCACGTGGCCATCAGCGTCGCAATCGTCATCCCGCTGATGGGATTCGAAGAATTCCCGATCAGTCCGCTGATCCGCGAAGCCACCGTGACGAACAAAAACCCGAAAACCACCATCACCACCGCGGCTATCAAGTTCGCCACCAGTCCCGTTTTCGCCCCGGGGATCGGCCAGAGCGTCAGCATCAGCCAGATGGCCACGATGATCACTCCCGCCCCGCCCAGCACAAACCTCATGGGTATGTCGTCTTCCAGGCGCGTCAGTCGTTCCGTGCCGGCTCGCTGCGCCCGCACGTCTTTCAAACCGGCAGTCAGGGCCGACAAAATCGTGGGTAGCGTCTTCAGCAGCGTGATCAATCCCGCCGCAGCCACGGCTCCAGCTCCCATGGGGCGGATATAGCTCGACCACAGTTGGTCGGACGTCATCAGCGGAATCGGGATCGTGCTCGGATAGAGCGGTGCGTTCGGCGTGAGCGAGCCGAAAAATTTGATCGCCGGCATCAGCACCAGCCAAGAAAAAACTCCGCCTGCAAGAAGCACTCCGGAGACACGCGGCCCGATGATGTACCCCACGCCCATATATTCCGCGGTGATGTCCGCGCGAAACGACGCGCCCGGCAGCCACTTCGGCTGGTAATCCGGATATTCCGGCCACAGAAAGAACGTCTTCATAAAAAACGTATAGATGCCGCCGAGCCCCAGTCCCCAGAAAACGCGCCCCGCGAATGAGCCTCCGCGCTCCCCGGCCACCAGCACGTCCGCGCACGCCGTGCCTTCCGGAAACGATAGGTTGCCGTGCTCCTTCACTATCAATTGCCGCCGCAGCGGGATCATGAACAGCACGCCCAGGCATCCCCCTAGCAGCGCCAGACAAAAAATCCGCCAGTACTGGTCGTTCAGCGCGTAGCCCAAAAAAATCAGCGCGGGAATCGTGAAGATCACTCCCGCGGCCACCGACTCGCCCGCCGACCCGGTGGTTTGCACGATATTGTTTTCGAGGATTGTCGAGCGCCCAAACGCCCGTAGGATGCTGATGGAGAGGACCGCGATGGGGATCGAAGCGGAAACCGTCAGCCCGGCGCGCAATCCCACATAAACTGAAACCGCGCCGAAGAGCAGCCCGAAAAGCGCGCCCAGAATCACCGCGCGAAGGCTGAATTCCTTCAGGTTCTCGCCGGCTTCGACGAACGGCCGAAATTCCTTCCCCGGCGCCGTCGAACTCCACGCTTTACTCGCCACGCCTCACCTCCGCAGGAATCTTGCTGTCGCCACAGCAGTTTTCGCCCCGCGCGGTGCGGGCACGGTAGCATCACTCCGCTCCTCAGGCAAGGCCCGCACTCACGCTCAATCGCCTGGTGTCCGGGGATTGAACTTCGTAGCAGCGGATTAAGTTTCTCACTGTTTCCCCTCTCGTAGTTCGGGACTTCGTTCCGCGCATCCCCTGCCATTGACACTTGCAGAACTCTGGGGTACTGTTGCACTCAAGTTACTGATTGCGAAAGTCCAGAAGTTTAGCGGGCGTAACATTTTTCTTGGCGGGCCGATGCCGCCACTTCGGTCGGAGGAAGATGATGACTCCGCGCGTGAGCCCGGTGCTGCGTCCTCTCCTCAAGCTCGCAATTCTTATCGCTTTTCTGGTTCCATCTTTCGCGCGTCCCGTTCCTAGTCCCATTCCTACCCCCGTTCCTGGAAACGACGAATGGCAGCCTGTCTCCCCCGACGACCTCGCTCTCAAAGACAACCCCGCCAGCCCCGGCTCGCACGCCATGTATCTTTACCGGGAAGTGACCGTGGACGGCAAGAAGGCGGCCATCTTTACATACATTCGCATCAAAATATTCACACAAAAAGGAACCGAGAATGGCGATGTCGCCATTCCCTTCACGAAAGGCCTCGATGATATTAAGGATATTCGCGCGCGCACCATCCGCCCCGACGGCACCATCTTGGATTTCAGCGGCAAGCCCTTCGACAAGATATTAGCCAAGGCGGGCGGCATCAAAATCCTCGAGAAGACTTTCACGCTCCCCGATGTCCAGCCCGGCTGCATCATCGAATATAAGTACCGCGACCAGTATGAGTATCTTTCCGGAGCGTCCTGGCCCCTACAGGGTGAACTCTACACACGCTTTGCCCGTTTCACCTACGTTCCATCAGGCACCGATCCTCGAGTGCTTGCTTTCCGGAGATACCTGCTGCCGTCGGAGGTAATGCCGCAGAAAGAGAAGGACGGCACCTTCACTCTCGACATGCACGACCTCGCTGGGGTGGAAGAAGAAAATTTCATGCCTCCAGTAGATACAATGCGTGCCAAAGTGGAGTTTTTCTACCGCAGCGAAGACGACACCATGAACGAAACTGCCGAACAATATTGGAAAAGGACGAGTGGAAAAGTAAACGATTTCCTGGACGGATGGCTGAACAAGAAAAAAGCCCTCGAACAGGACTTGGGTCGCACTGTGGCCGCTAATGACTCGCCGGAAATCAAACTGCGCAAGATTTATGCCCGCGTGCAGCAAGTTCGCAATCGCAGCTACGAAGAGTCCAAGACTGAGCAAGAAGAAAAACACGAAAAGCTGAAAGAAAACCAGAATGTCGAAGATGTTCTCAAGCACGGCTATGGTTCGGCGGAGGAAATAAATTTCCTCTTCGTTGGCCTCGCTCGCGCAGCCGGATTCGACGCCGCTCTTACCATGGTCGCCGATCGCCACCAAAACTTCTTCCTTCCTAATATGCAGGACTGGGATGAGCTCAACGCGGAAATCATATGGGTCCGCACTGGTGATAAAGAGTATTATCTCGATCCCGCCTCGCTCTACTCCTCGTTCGGAACCCTAGACTGGAAGGAAACCGACACCAGTGGCATACGTATTCGAAAAAAAGGCGGCGATTTTGTGGATATCAAACGCCCGCCATCCTCGGAAACCACCATTCTGCGCCACGCCGATCTCCAGTTGGATTCCGAGGGCCAATTGGCCGGAAAACTACAAATCGATTTCACGGGCCAGGAAGCGTCCCTTCGACGCGAAGATCTTCGTCATGACGACGACCTCGGGAGGCGCAAAGTCCTTGCCGACAAAATAAAAGACTGGCTTCCCTCCGGCTCATCCTTCGAGGTTTTCGGCATCTCCAACTGGGATAGGACCGCCGAGCCTCTCCACGTCGAGGGCGACTTGAAAATCCCCTCCTTTGGCACCGTGGCAGGCCGCCGCATTCTCATGCCCATCTCCCTGTTTCAAAACCCGATGGCCAAATCATTTCAGTCCGCCGACCGCCGCTACGACGTTTATTTCCCTTATCCCTTCGAGGAACACGATAACGTGAAGCTCCACTGTCCCGCGGGATACCGCATCGAAACCCTTCCTCCCGCTCAGAAAGTCGATCTCGGCGGCGTTCGCTACGACATTTCCACCTCGCAGTCCGGAGAACTCCTCGAAATCAAACGCACCATGGTCATCGACGCCGTCCGCGTACCCCGCAAAGCCTATTCATCTTTGCGCTCCTTTTTTCAATCCGTAAAATCGAACGACGACGCTCAAGTTGTGATTCAGCGCGCTGATGCGGCGAAGACTGCGGAAAAATAATTGACAGGTTCACGCAAGACGAGGCCAAATATGACTCTTCACCTGTCTCCGATCCCTTGGGACACAAGAAAACTCTTCCGCCTCGCGGCCTGCTGCCTTGCCGCGCTTGTTTCCGCCGCCGCGAGCGCCGCCGCCAATGCCCCGGACTGGCTCCACGCCGCGGCCCAGCAATCCCTTCCTCAATATCCCAAGGACACTGTCGCGGTAATTCTCCTCGACGAACAGTTCACCATCGTCAAGGACAATGGCGACATCGAAACCACCTATCGCCGTGCTTATAAAATTCTGCGCCCTCAGGGCCGCGATTACGGTCTCTTGGTTGTTGCCTTTTCAAACGAGACAAGGCTCACCTACCTGAAGGCCTGGGCCATTCCCGCCGACGGCAGGGATTACGAGGTGAAGGAAAAGGACGCTGTGGAAACCAGTCTCTTCGAGGAGGAACTTTACTCCGACGTGCGCCGCAAAGTCCTCCAGATTCCCGCCGCCGCTCCTGGGAACGTCATCGGCTACGAATACACCCAGAAGCGTCGTCCCTACGTCCTCCAGGACGAGTGGTGGTTTCAGCATGCTATCCCCGTGCGCCACGCGCACTATTCGCTCCAGATTCCTCAAGCCTGGGCGCTCCATTCTGCTTGGGAGCATTATCCTGAGCTGAAGCCTCAGGAGTTGGGCGGCAACCACTTCGAGTGGGCTCTCGACAATATCGCGCCTGTCGAGGAAGAACCGGACATGCCCGCCCGTGAAGCCATCGACGGCAGGCTCGAAGTTCGGTTTACTCCGCGCGATTCCGGAACGCATATAAACGCGCCTTCTTCCTGGAGTGAAATCGGCCAGTGGTATTCTTCTCTCACCGTTTCCAGCCGCCAGCCCACTCCGGAAATCAAGCAGAAAGCGGCTGAGCTTACTTCTCAAATTCCGGGCCCGCTCGATAAAATCCGCGCCCTCACGGATTTCATGCAGCGCCAGATCCGCTATGTGGCCATTGAAATTGGCATCGGCGGGTTCCAGCCCCATCCTGCCGCGGATGTCTTTTCCCATCGCTACGGCGATTGCAAGGACAAGGCCACGCTCCTCAGCGCCATGCTTCATGAAATCGGCGTGGAATCTTATTACGTGGTCGCGCAAACCACCCGCGGCGTCGTTCTCCCGGATTTCCCCACGGCGTTGACGTTCAATCACGTCATTCTTGCCATTCACTTCCCCGACTCCGTCCCGGACGACCAGCTTTTCGCCCTCATTCACCATCCCAAGCTCGGCCGTCTCCTTCTTTTCGACCCCACCGATCCCTACACCCCGCTTGGCTATTTGCCGTCCGAGCTCCAGGACAACTACGGCCTGCTGGTCACGCCCGAGGGCGGCGAACTGGTCAAGATGCCTCTCGCTCCCGCCACGGCCAACCGCCTGATGTGCACCGCAAAACTGTCGCTTGATTCCTCGGGCTCGCTCTCTGGACAAATCGAGGAAATTCGCTGGGGCGCCACAGGAGTGGACGAGCGCGCGAGGTTTCTCCTCGCCAGCGGCAATGATCGTATCCACTTGATTGAGAATCGCTTAAACCCCGCTCTCTCCGGCTTTACGCTCTCAAAAATAACTATCAGCAATTTAGAAAAATACTCCCAGAATTTCGTCCTGGATTATCAAATCGTCGTCCAGAACTACTCCAAATCAGCGGGAAATCTCCTCATCGTCCGCCCGCGCGTCCTCGGCCAAAAAGGCTCGGATTTGTTTCACGACGCCACTCGCAAGTATCCCGTCGTTTTTTCGGAAGCCACGCTGCAGACCGATCTCTTCACCATCACCCTCCCTCCCGGCTATGTCGCGGACGAACTGCCGCCTCCCGTCAAAATCGAAAACGATTTTGGCTCCTACAGCAGTCAGGTGGAACTTGTCGGCAACGAGCTCCGCTACAAGCGCTCGTATGAAATTCACAGCTCCCTCGTGCCACCGGAAAAACTCGCCGAGGTGAAACAATTCTTCGGCCAGATCGCCGACGACGAAAAAGCCAGCGCCATTCTCCGCCGCGCCAATTGATCCCCCGCCCGCAGCCTCGCTCGTTCCCGTCTCTCTTTACGCGATTCGAAGCTTCTCCGCCACGCGTTGACTTGCCTCCACGCGCTGCCTAACATACCCTGCCAGGGATAGCCCCGCGTTATGCTTGGCAAAACCATTTCGCACTATCGCGTCCTCGAAAAACTCGGCGGTGGGGGCATGGGCGTGGTTTACGAAGCCGAAGACTTGACCCTCGGCCGCCATGTCGCCTTGAAATTCCTGCCCGATGAGCTCTCTCGCGATCTCTATGCCCTCGAACGCTTCCAGCGCGAAGCCCGCGCCGCTTCCGCTCTGAACCATCCCAACATTTGCACCATTTACGAAATCGGCCAGCACGATGGGCGACCATTTCTGTCGATGGAATTAATGGAGGGCAATACTCTCAAGCACCGCATCGCCGGGAAGCCGCTTCCACTCGAGGAAACTCTAGACATCGCGATTCAAGTCACCGACGCCCTCGAAGCCGCCCACGCGAAGGGTATCGTTCATCGCGACATCAAGCCCGCCAACATTTTCATCACCGACCGCGGACAGGCCAAAATTCTCGATTTCGGCCTCGCGAAACTTACTCCCGTTCGTGGCGCGGCCAGCGAATCGGCCATGCCCACGGCGGATTTCGCAGATCCCTCGCTGACAGCTCCCGGCTCGACCATCGGCACCGCCGCGTATATGTCTCCAGAGCAGACCCTCGGCAATCCACTCGACGCGCGCACCGACCTGTTTTCGTTTGGCGTCGTGCTCTACGAAATGGCGACCGGCGTCCAACCATTTCGCGGAGAAACTGCCGCCGCATTGATCGACTCCATCCTGCACAAAGCGCCGGCCGCGTCCGTGCGCCTGAATCCCGATGTGCCCGCGGAGCTCGAACGCATCATCTCGAAGGCGCTCGAAAAGGATCGCAAGCTGCGCTATCAGAGCGCTGCCGACATTCGCGCCGATTTGCAGCGCCTCAAGCGCGATACCGAAACCGCCCGAATCCTGGCGCCGCCAGGAGGAAGCGGTGTCATCCTGAGTCCCGACGCAGTTGGGAAGAAGGATCTCTCTGCCGCTGTGCGCCCCGGCCAGATTCCTCGAGCCGACGAGACCCGCCCTCCGCGTGACGCGCGGAAAAGAACGCAACGCCGGATAGTTTACGCAGGCGCGGCTGTAGTCTTCATCGCGTTGGCCTTGACTGGTTGGTTGTTCTATTCCCGCAAGGCCCACGCACTCACCGAAAGAGACACCATAGTTCTCGCCGACTTTACGAACACCACGGGCGACGCTGTATTTGACGAAGCGCTACGGCAGGGTCTTTCCGTGCAGCTGGAGCAATCACCCTTCCTGAGCATTATTTCGGACCAGCAGATGCAGCAGACTCTGAAGTTGATGGGTCAGAGACCGGATGCCAAGCTTACTCCGGACATCGCGCGCGAACTATGCCAGCGCACAGGCAGCGCCGCTGTGTTGGACGGATCGATCGCGCAAATTGGCACGCAATACCTTCTGACGGTAAAGGCCGTCAATTGCATAAGCGGCGAATCCCTGGCCAGTGCGGAAGCTCAGGCCACAGACAAGAATCAAATCCTCGATGCCTTGGGTAAAGCCGCCACGGAGATTCGCACCAAATTGGGCGAGTCGGGGATCACGGTGCAGAAGTTTGACACCCCTCTTGAGCAGGCCACTACGCCATCGTTCGAAGCCCTGCAGGCTTATAGTCTGGGACGGAAAGCCTCGGCGGCAAGCGACTGGGCCGCCGCCGTGCCCTTCTTAGAGCGAGCCGTCCACCTCGACCCCCATTTTGCCATGGCTTATGCCAGGCTCGGGATGATGTACAGAAATCTTGGCGAGATTACCGTTGGGTCCGAGAACAGCCGGAAGGCCTACGACTTGCGCGAACCGGCGAGCGAGCTGGAGAAGTTCTACATCGAGTCTCACTACTATCACATCTCAGTCGGGGACCTGGAAAAGGCGCGCCAGGTCTATGAGCTCTGGGCGCAGACCTATCCGCGAGATTGGGTGCCGCGAGTGGACTTGGCCGACATCGACAATCAACTCGGCCAAAATGATAAAGCCTTAGCGGAAGCCGGTGAGTCCCTCCGCCTCCACCCTAATGGCGTGGCTTATGCTGAGCTTGGCACTGCCTATCTCAAACTGAACCGCCTCGAGGAGGCCCGCTCCACAGCCGAAGAGGCGCAGTCGAAAAACTTCGATTCTCCTAGCCTCCGGATCACCCTCTATCGGCTTGCCTTCTTGCAGAATGATGCGTCAGGTATGGCGCAGCAGGTCAACTGGAGTGCGGGCAAGCCGGGAGCAGAAGATATCTTCCTGGGTTTGGAGGACGATACTGCCGCCTATTTTGGCAAGCTTGGAAAGGCCAGAGAGTTTTCCCGCCGAGCGGTGGCCTCTGCCGTGAACGCGGAAGAGAAGGAAGTGGCCGCGAGCTATGAAGCCGATGCGGGCATCTGGGAGGCCCTCCTCGGCAATGCGGCCAAGGCTCGCGAGCGAGTTGCCGCGGCGCTCCGGCTTTCGACGGGCCGCGATGTGCAGTACGCAGCGGCTCTCGCGCTGGCCTTGGCAGGGGATGCGGTTCGGGCACAGGCACTCGCCGATGATCTATCGAAGCGCTTCCCAGAGGACACGCTGGTTCAGACCATCTATCTGCCGACGCTTCACGCTCAGCTCGCGCTGGACCGCAAGGATCCTTCCAAAGCCGTCGAAGCCCTTCGGACCGCCGCCCCTTACGAGTTGGGCTCCACTCCGCTTGTTCCAGTCTACGTGCGTGGAGAAGCGTGTCTGGCGCTGCATCAAGGCCACGAAGCCGCTAGCGAGTTCCAGAAAATCCTCGACCATCGCGGAATTGTGGCAAACGAACCCGTCGGCGCACTAGCCCATCTCGGCCTCGCCCGCGCCTACGCCATCGCAGGCGACACCGCCAAATCCCGTGCCGCCTACAATGATTTCTTCACCCTCTGGAAGGACGCCGACCCCGACATCCCCATCCTCAAGCAGGCCCGAGCAGAGTACGCAAACTTGCGATAGACGTCTCTCCGTCGTTGTCATTCAGAGGGCCGCCTTACGGCCCGAAGAATCTCTAATCAGACTCTTCGACTCTTTTTTGTACCGTTAAGCCCATCCCACCCCTTTCGCCTCCGCGCAGCCAAATCCGAGTACGTAGACTTACACTGATCCCACAACGGCAGTTGCGAGCTCTTGTATTTGTGGCGCCGGGCTCACGGCCGATGAGTAGTATTCCTAGTCCCAGTACTTGACTTCCTGCTTAACCTGTGCTATAATTAGCTTATTGAAATCAAACAATTTAGCAGGACGTGGGACAATTTCCCTCATGCCTATCTTCAGAGGGAGAGGTAATTTCTAATCGAGACACGCGCAGAAACAAGATCGGGGCTAAGTCAATGAAAACAAACGCTCGAAGCAAATTCTAATCGAGACACATATGCGAGTTACGAATTCCAAGTTTACGAGCCGTGCCCCACGGGCCGGGGGGGGTGTCGCACTCCAACCTCCAACCTCGATCCTCCGACCTCCAGCAGAAATCAATCGCCGCACCAAAATATTGATTCAATCGTTAAACTACCAAATATCAGCAACATCCAAAAAATCAATCGCCACATTAACGGCACTTTCAAACTCGGTACTGGAACCACAAAAATGCGCCTTTTGCGTCCCGAAGCCTTCTATCAGGACGTCATCTTCAATTCCGGTACTGGAACCCCCTTTTCCCCCTCCAGCAGCCAGGAAAATGCTGGAGAGGTCCGTCTTCATGAGCCAGGAGTTGTCCTGCCTAAAGGTATCCACAGAGGGTTCATTCCTGCGGCGGGGGGCCCCTTCGCGGGCAAACAAAAAGAACGGACGAGGCGGAGCCCAGCCCCGCCAGTTGTTTTTCGAGCGCGCGCGCAGCGAGCCTTCGCGCATCGCGCTCGATCCTCGCAGCCTCTTCTGCGCTCAGCTTCAGAGCAAAAATGTCCCCGCGGAGACCATAGGAATATTCGCGGTACGCCAATTCTTCCGGCCGCGCCGCGGCGACCAAGCAGTCCCAGAAACTTCGCGTACGGAAAATTTTTTTTCGCGAAGCCGCCTCGCGCCGGATTTCCGCAGAATGCCGCGGAGGATTTCCTTGCCATTCAATAATCACCGCCGTGCACGACGCAGCTTCGAACCGCCGCTCCGGATTCGCATCGGGATAAGCGGACAGCAGCGAGCTCAATTCCTCCGCGCTCGCCTCAATTCCTGTCCACCAGTATCGGTAGGAATGAAACACCACCGTGCCGGAGTGCAGAATTTTCTGAATGCGTTCGGGATTTTTTCCTGCGACGCTCAGCACCATGTCGACCAGTTCGGCGGCGCGAAATGTTTGCTTCACCACCGGACGAAGGCTCAGGTATTCGGCTTCTTCTTCTGTGTAACGGACGGGAATCGTTTCGGGAAGCGGCATCGGAGAAAATTTCCGCCGCGCATGCGCGCGGCCTACAGTTTCGCCAGGCGCTCGCGCACGCGATCACTCAGCGCCTTGCCATCCACGGTCTTGCCCTCCAAATGCGCGCGCGCCGCTTTGATCACCGCGCCCATGTGCTTGGGAGAATTCGCTCCCGTTTCGGCGATGGCGGCTTCGATGGCGCGCGTCATTTCCTCATCGCCGGCCGCAGCGGGCAGATACGCCTCGATGAAAACAATCTCGCGCGCTTCTTGTTCCGCCAGGTCCGTGCGCCCGCCCTTGGTGAACTGTTCCACGGACTCGCGCCGCTGCTTCACCATCGTTTGGAGCACGGCAAGCGCTTCCGCTTCCTCCAGCGGCCGGATTTTTTCGATTTCCTTGTTCTTTAGCGCAGACTTCACCATGCGCAGCGTGCTCAGCCGCAGCTCGTTTTTTTCTTTCATCGCCGCGGTCAAATCTTTCTGGATTTTTTCAACCAGGCTCATCGCTTGCGTCACCTGTTCCTTCTCGCGAAACGCCAGAATAACACAGCCGGAATTGGAGCGTGCGAATTGACACTTTCTTCGGTAGCGAGCAAGCTCGACACCGTGAAAATAATTGTCGCCGATAAAATCAGCGATCGCGGAATCGCATTGCTGCGCGCGGAAAGCTGGGACGTGACCGAGCACGGCGCAGATGCGCTCGCGGCGGCCATCGCGGATGCGGACGCGCTCATCGTGCGCAGCGCTACGCGCGTCACCGCGGAATTTCTTGAACGCGCGCCGCGATTGCGCGTCGTCGGTCGCGCCGGAGTCGGCGTCGATAACATCGATATCGATGCCGCCACTCGCCGCGGCGTGCTGGTGATGAATACGCCCGGTGGAAACGCCGTCAGCGTGGCGGAACACACTTTCGCCTTGCTGCTCGCGCTCGCCCGCGCCGTGCCTCAGCTCGCTTCGAGCGTGCGCGCGGGCCGCTGGGAAAAATCCGGCGCCGCGGGCACCGAGCTTCGTGGAAAAACCCTAGGCCTCGTCGGCCTCGGACGCGTGGGCACGGAAGTGGCGGCACGTGCCCGCGCATTTGAAATGACCGTCCTTGCTTCTGACCCTTACGTCAGCGCCGAAGTTGCTCAAGAAGTGGGAGTCGAACTGGTTCCGTTCGGAAAATTACTCGCACTTTCGGATTTTATTTCGCTGCACGCCTCGCTCGGCCCTGCGACGGAGAAAATCATTGACGCTCGCGCTATCGCGCAGATGAAATGCGGCGTGCGAATCATCAATTGCGCACGCGGCGAACTCGTGGACGAAGCGGCGCTTGCCGAAGCCCTGCGCTCCGGAAAAATTTCGGGCGCTGCGCTCGATACGTTCGCTTCCGAGCCTCCCTGCGATTCTCCGCTCGTTGGCTTGCCGAACGTCATCGCCACGCCGCACGTGGCCGGCTCAACCGCCGAGGCGCAGGAGGAAGTCGGCTCGCTCATCGCCCAGCAGGTCCGCGATTATCTGGCCGAAGGAATCATCCGCAACGCCGTGAATTTGCCGGCGCTTTCTGCCGAGCAGTATCGCCGCATCCGCCCGTATCTCGATCTCGCCGAGCGTCTGGGCTCGCTTGTCGCGCAGGCTTCGCCGCTGGAGAATTACGCCGGCGCGCCGCGCATCCGCATCGTTTATTCAGGCGAAACAGCGGAACTGGGAACGCACTTGCTGCGCAGCGCCGTTCTTGCGGGCGTGCTCAATTGCGTGCTCGACGAAAAATTGAATCTCGTGAACGCCGCCGAAGTGGCCGCAGCGCGCGGCGTGGTGGTGGAAGAAACCACGCGGCGGCGCGAGCGCGGGTTTCCCAGCACCATCGAAATCACGATGATCAGCGATGGCCGCGAACTTGCCGCCGAAGGAACGGTGATGCACTCCTCTTCACCGCGCGTGCTGCGCTTGGACGGCATCGATCTCGAAGCACCGCTCGAGGGCACGCTTCTGCTCACGCGCAGCCGGGACGTCCCCGGCGTGATCGGCCAGATTGGAACTTTGCTCGGGAATCTCGGAGTGAATATCGCCACGTTCGCGCTGGGCCGTCGCGATGCGCGAGATCACCTCGCCGACGCTGTAGCACTCATCCGCCTCGACGGCGAAGTGAGCGGCGCGATCCTCGCCGCCGTGCGCGCCATCAGCGCGATCGAGGACGCTCGCCTCATCCAACTTCCCAGCGCGTGAGGCGCCAGGAGAATTTCTCTTAAGTCGCGAAATTTCAAAATAGAAAAAGCGAATGAAAAAACCCTCTCAGCCTTTGATGACGCCCATGGGGCGGAGGCGGACGACTTTGCGGGCGAGGCCGGCGCCATGGACGACATCCACAACGGCGTCAATATCCTTGTACGCTTCAGGAATTTCTTCGAGGATGCCGTCGCGCGTTTCGGAGCGAAGAATAATTCCCTGCTCCTCAAGTTTCTTAGTTTCGACGCGGGCGTCGCGGCCTCTTTTCGCAGCCGTGCGCGAAAGCGCGCGTCCAGCTCCGTGGCAGACTGTTCCGAATGTTTCTTCCATGGCGCGATCCGTGCCGACGAGGACGTAACTCGCAGTGCCCATCGAACCGGGAATGAAAACCGGCTGGCCGATGTTTTGATAAGCGGCGGGAAGTTCGAGAGAGCCGGCGGGAAAAGATCGTGTGGCGCCCTTGCGATGCACCAGGACTTCTCGTTCCTGTCCGCCGGAGCGATGCCATTCGCGTTTGGCGATATTGTGAGCAACGTCGTACACCACGCGCAGAGCAACGCCCTCGCCGAAGATGCGGCGAAAGCCACCGCGAGTGAAATGGGAAATGGCCTGACGGTTGGCCCAGGCGAAATTCGCAGCCGCAGCCATGGCGGCGAGATAATCTTTCGCTTCGGGTGAATTGAGGGGAACGCAGGCGAGTTGGCGATCGGGCAGCGATATGGAATAGCGCTGCATGGCTTCGTTCATGATTTTCAGAAAATCGGTGCAGACTTGATGCCCCAGACCGCGCGAGCCGCAATGGATCAACACGACGACTTGGTTTTCACGGAGACCGAAACATTCGGCCGCCGCCGCATCGAAAATTCTCTCTACGTACTGCACTTCGAGGAAGTGATTGCCGCTGCCGAGCGTGCCGATTTGCGTGCGGCCTCGCTGCCGGGAGCGGTCGGAAACCTTGTGCGGATCGGCGCCGCGCATCGCGCCCGATTCCTCACAAAACTCCACGTCGGCCGGTTCACCATACCCGCGCTCGACCACCCAGGCCGCGCCGCGCTCGAGGACCTCGTCGAGTTCGTCGAAGCTGCAGGAGACAGAGCCCTGCGAGCCGGCGCCCGAAGGAACGTCACGGAAAAGCTGGTTGACGAGTTCGCGCAGCCGCGGCGTGACTTCGCCACGATCGAGGGTGCTGGCGAGCAGGCGCACTCCACAATTGATGTCGAAACCCACGCCGCCCGGCGAGACAACGCCCGTGCGAATGTCCGTGGCGGCAACGCCGCCGATGGGAAATCCGTAGCCTTGATGAATATCCGGCATGGCCATAGAGCGGCCGACAATTCCGGGAAGGAATGCGACGTTCATGGCCTGCTCAATCGAAAGATCGCCGAGAATTTGTTCGAGCAGCCGCTCACTCACATAGATGAGCGCGTCGGTGCGCATGCCGGGCTTGAGCTCGCGCGGCACAAGCCAGCGGAATGGGTCGAGCTTGCGAAGCTGATTCTTGGCAACGGCCACGAAATCTCGCGCTCCCGGAGCGATTATAGCGAAGCACGAAGCTCTCCGCGTAGACCGGGGTGCAACGGCGAGCTATTCGCTGCCTCTGCGGGATGTGTTATTCTGGCGATTCACCTGGCGGCTGCGATTTCGGCCGGGTGCGTTGGCAATCGGGGCGTGGCTCAGCCTGGCTAGAGCGCCTGGTTCGGGACCAGGAGGTCGGTGGTTCAAATCCACTCGCCCCGACCATATTTTTTTGAATCGGCGACTTACAACTTTAGCAATTCAAGAAAAAGCGCGATGAGCGCCTGGTACCAAACCAAGCGTTCTTGTCTCATACCCGTTGGACTCGAACGCTCTTTGTCCTTTGAGTGCATTGCCTTGCAAGGGGAGCTTCGCTTCACTGGGAGCTCGATTCTAGGGACAGTAGGTACAAGATCAGCCCTTTGGGAAGAAAAACCAAAGTCAAGTTCACGTTCTGCGTCCCGCACGATGCAATCCTACTACTGAGTTGATTGCGGGAAATCATCAGAGAAAATGTCTAGCACAGCGAGTGCGTGCGAGGGGAAGGCGCTTCTCCTTGTAACGCGAGCTAATCCAAGTAGATTGCCTCCGAGCGTCCCGTCATCGGCCCGCAATTGGCGGCAAGCGGCAATGGAGCTTCTAACCTCCCAAAACCGGACTTCTGGCCCGAGATAACTCCCGGATTGCCCGTTAATCAGACACTATCCTATGCATCGGAGTTTTATTTTCGGTTCTGGCTGCTGGTATCATCGCCGTCACATCGGAGCCCGCGCAGCCTTCATGCACCGGTCACTGGATCGCGACCCCCTCGACGATAAACACGCGGCCCTTCGAAGCAGCTAGCCGAATCGGTCTGATTGCTGTGTATGCCGGCGAATTGTACCAGGCGTGCGCCTGTTCGGAGCTGTCGAATGCGATGACTGCAATTCCTATGGGCGGCGCGGCCCCATCCAGGCTTTCCGCTTTACTGCTCCGAGCGACAACATGGCCATTGAAGGGCGCCAGGGTTCCGTCGGCCTTAGCTGCGTACTCCTTTATAGCCAAAGGGTCCGTGATTGCATCCGCCTCCCCAATTACGTAGACAGGCGTTTTTACCTGCTGGCCATGAATTGCATTATTCCCGGCAGCCCCGGCCAAAACACCGGCGACAACACCGATTAAGAGCTTGTAGTTCAATTTCACGTTTTGTTTCCTCCCATTTTGAATGTGGCAGATCGATTCGCAGCTTCTCAAGAAAGCCAGGGTGTCGTCTTGTAAAAATGGGAACTAACCAGAACTAACCAGGGTTGGTCAATCGATGGAAGCGTGGCTCGCCGAGCGATGGCTGCCCACCAGATATGCGTTTGGCGAGAGCCCCGAGAAATCACGGAATTCGTGGGACAGATGGGCCTGATCGAAATAGCCCGCCGCGAGGGCCAGCTGCGCCCAATCGACGAACGCGCCGGACGCAATCTTCTTCAACGCGTTTTGAAAGCGCTGTACTCGGCAATAGAGCTTCGGCGTGAGCCCGATCTGCTCGCGAAACAGCTGGCCAAACCGGCGGCGGCTCAGGCCAGCCTCGCGCGCCAGCTCTCGCACCCTTGGGATCTCGGGTCTTCGCGCAAACCCCAGAAGGGCATAACGCACAGCGGTATCCAATTGGACGCGTTCGTTGATGCGGCTCAAAAGTGCGCCTTCAAGAATCTGAAATTTCATGGCCGGGTCGTTGGCACTGCGCAACCGATCGCGCAAGTTTTGGACCATCGGACCCCAAATCAATCCAGGGATACGTTCTTGTCGTGAAACGCATCGGAGGGCATGTTCAAGAAAGCGTGCATGCCACCTGGCCGGAACACGACTCCCATCGCCGAACGGAGCTTGGCGGTATCAATGATGCCGAAGCGCGAGCGTATTCCAATCAGCAGTGCGGGCGCAATCCCTCCGCCATCGCCCATCGGATCGGCCAGCGCAGAGAGGGGGCTCTCCGCAAGACTGAAGGCCAGCTGAAATCGTCCATCGGGCAGCGCGCGGTCCTTGCCATTGGCTCGGTGTCCGTCGCAATACCACAGCCTTTCTACATGGGAAGCGAGCGCGGCGCGGGGCTGGCACACTACGTACATCAGCCCATCACAACATGAGCCGTCACTGCAGGTCAAGAGCGCGACCGCATAGTTCCTGCCCGGTTGGTCGGCAACCCGGAAGTCTAGAAGCGGAGTTCTGGGAAATTGCTCGACGAATGCTTGCCTCCGAAACTGGCGGGCCTCCAGAAACCGCGGCGGAATTCGATTTCCCCACGTCGCGACGGTTCTGCGCTCTTGGCTCAAGATCGTTAGGTACAGGTGAGGTACATCAAAAGAGGTTAAATAACGCTCCTGGTCACGTAAGCGACGCCAAGATAAAGCGTTATGGGATTGAACTGATTAGTTCGGGACCAGGAGGTCGGTGGTTCAAATCCACTCGCCCCGACCAACCTTTTCCAATACTTCCGCAAGCCCAAGCCAAACGCCTAGTTTCAGTCCACGCGGTCAATCTCTCAAACCGCGTCATTGCTGAACTTCTTGATTCTGCCTAATACTGCGACAGCTACGAAAACGTCTAAATTCTCTGGCGAATCGTCGAAGCAAAGCTTCGTTCCAATGAAACAAGAGCTGATCTCACCGAAAATTACAGCATACTGAGCCTGCTGGCGGTAATTGGCGCGGAGCACGATATGTCGCCAAAGTGAGCCCCCGCCTGCAGGGCAACTCCTATATTCCTGATTTCAAAGGCGCAAAAAGCACGGGTGAACCACGCCCGGCTGCATGGTCTGCCATCAATATTGACACCTTAACCCGATTTTGGGACTATGCTTCTACCCAAGGGCAATCATAACTGGACTTCTTCTGAAGTTGCAGGTCGAGGGTAGGTTAACGCCAGAACACAGCCGTGCAAGCGGCTTTCGGGCGATTGGTGTCGCCTGATGAGCTGCGATTTGTCTAATGTTGCCAATCGAGCCCAGCGAGAGGCATTCGATGCGAAAAGTAACCTGCGAAGACTCTTCCAAGTATAGTCTGCCGAGTAGCTTTTCGACCGCCGTAGACTTCATGGATAGATTTGTGTGCGATACACGAAGTCTTAGTCAAACACTCTTGGTCGCCCGGTTGGATGTAGAGGTGTGATTTGAAGAAGCTGGGCAAATACGAAATTATCGGAGAGCTTGGCCGTGGGGCCATGGGAATCGTCTACCGGGCTCGCGACCCGATCATTAACCGGCTGGTTGCGCTCAAAACCATTACGACGAGTGTCGCCGACGACCCCAACTTGCTCCAGCGGTTTTACCGCGAGGCTCAGTCAGCTGGTTCTCTGCAACATCCCAACATCGTGACGATTTACGATATGGGCGACGAGGGGGGCATTCCT
This sequence comes from Candidatus Acidiferrales bacterium, assembly GCA_050747245.1. Taxonomy (GTDB): domain Bacteria; phylum Acidobacteriota; class Terriglobia; order Acidiferrales; family UBA7541; genus JBOGNO01. Next base: position 5,238 of record JBOGNO010000008.1, on the reverse strand, counting down.
TATATAGCAATGGAGTTGGTAGAGGGCGACAACCTTGAACAAGTGATCGCGCACCGCATTTCGCTTCCAATCTCTCTGAAGCTCGTATACGCACAACAGGCTTGCCGGGCGTTTGATTTTGCGCACAAACGTGGAATCGTTCACCGCGATATCAAGCCGGGCAATGTGATGGTCAACAAAGAAGGCACGGTGAAGGTCGTGGACTTCGGTATTGCGCGGGTACTGGAAACTTCTAAGACCCAAACGGGGATGTTGATTGGGACCTTTGCCTATATGTCTCCCGAACAGTATCACGGCGAGCATGCTGATGAGCGCTCCGACATCTGGTCGTTCGGCGTTTTGCTATATGAGCTGCTGAGTTATGAAAGACCCTTCTCCGGCGCAACGCCGGCAAGTTTGATGCACAGTATATGCCAAGAGGAACCGCGCCTCCTGCGCGAGTTGGTGCCGGACTGTCCTTCCGAATTTGCAGAGATCGTCCAAAGAATGCTTCGGAAGCCTCCCGCGGACCGTTTTCAGACGATGGAGGACATGCTTCTCGACCTGGATCCTGTCTGCAAGAGTCTGCAGTCGGCAACCGTTTCTGAGCTAGTAATTCGAAGCCGCCAACTTGTCGATCAGCACGATTATTCCGAGGCTCGCAGCCTCTTGCGTCAGGCTCTTCAAGTTGATTCAACAAACTCGCAAGCCCGGAACTTGCTTGAAATCGTGAACTCCGAGCTTAAGCGCATTCTGATCCGGCCGAAAGCTCAACAGCATGTCGAGAAAGGCCACTCATTGTTCAAAGAAGGAAAAATCCAAGAGGCAAGAATCGAAGCTGAAAATGCACTGCACCTGGATTCCAGCTTTGAGCCAGCCCAGGAACTTCAACGACTGTTACAGCAAGAGCTGGACCGCGCACAACTTGTGGCAGAGTGGCTGCAGTCCGCAAAACAGCACTTGGCTGAAGGTGCGCCCGACGCAGCCGAGGCGCTGTTGTCCAAAGTTATGGAAATTGAACCATCCAACCAACAAGCTAAAACTCTCCAGCAACAGGTGATCAAAGAAATTGCGGAACGCCAGAGGCGGCTGCGTCTACTTGATGGTTTGCGAGAGGCCCGGAGCTTGTGGACACAGCAGGAGTATGCCGAATGCCTTCAGCTCCTGACGAGGATGGGGCAAGAGTTTCCTGAGGAAGAGGAGATCGGCAAGCTGCTCGATACCGTCCGCGAAGACGAGCTCGAGCAACGGAAACTGCAAGGTTTGGAGAAAGCTCGGAATCTGCTGGCCGCGCGACGCCACAACGATTGTACGGTACTGCTTCTGGAGCTGCAGAAGCAATTCCCCCATCAGGACGAAATCCCCAAGCTTCTCCAAGCCGTTCACGAAGATCAGGAGGAACAGCGAAAACTCCAAGGTCTGGCGGAGGGCCGAAACCTTCTCGCGGCCGGACGCTATGAGGAAAGCGTCGCTTTACTAGGCAAGCTGCAAAAAGATTTTCCCGACGAAGAGGAGATTTCCAAACTGCTCAAAACAGTTCGCGAGGATCAAGCGGAGCAGCGCAGACAGAAGGGCGTGGAGGAGGCTCGAAATCTACGGGCCGTTCGGCGCTACGAGGATTGCGTGCGATTGCTGACCGAGCTTCAAACAAAGTTTCCGGGAGATGACGAAATCCCCGAACTTCTCGGAATCGTCCGCGAGGATCAAGCGGAGCAGCGCAGGCAGCAGGGCGTGGAAAAGGCTCGGAATTTGCGAGCCGCCCGGCGCTACGAGGATTGCGCGCGGCTGCTCACTGAGCTTCAGGCGGAGTTTCCCAAGGACGACGAAATTCCCGGACTTCTCGGAATCGTCCGAGAGGATCAAGCGGAGCAGCGCAAGTTGAAGAGATTAGCGGGGGCTCGAAGCTTGCTGGCCTCCCGACGATACGAGGAAGCTATCGCCTTCCTCACAGGTCTGCAGAAGGAATTCCCCGACGAAGGGGAGATTTCAAAATTAGTCGCAATAGCACGCGAAGATCAAGAGCACCAGCGCAAGTTGCAAAGCTTAGCGGAAGCCCGGAGTTTGTTGGCCGCACGAAAATATGAAAACTCCATCGCTCTTCTCTCCACTCTGCAGCAGGAATTCCCCGACGAAATTGAGATTTCCAGGCTGCTCGCCACCGCTCACGAGGAACAGGTCGAACAGCAAAAGCAACAAAAGCTGACGGATGTAAGAGCACTAATGGCCGCGCAGAAATTCGAAGAGGCGCTCGCGATGCTGGAAACGCTCCGCGTCGCTCACCCGAAAGACACTGCCATACTGAAGCTTCACGTTCTCGTTCAGGACGAACAGAAGAAGCAGGCCAAGTTTGAGCGCTTGAAGAGCGAAAGGGAAGTTTTGAAGAAACTGGTGGGTGATAAGCAATACGCCGAAGTTCTCTCCCGGGCAGAGAAACTGTTGCGAGATTTTCCCGGTGACGTAGACCTTCAACGACTTCTCGAGTTTGCGCGCAGTCAACAGGGGCAGATTGAACAGGAGCGCCAGCTGCGTAAAACTCTCGAGGAAGTAAAGGGATTGCGAGATGCAAGCCGTTTTCCAGATGCCATTCGAACCGCCCAAGCCGGCCTTAAGAAATTTCCGGATAATCCAGACCTTCTTCATCTGCTGGAGCAAGCGGAGATACAGGGCAAGAAACTGGAGACGCGGAAACTGATCGAACAACGTGTTCGCGATATCAAAATCAAAATCAACCGGGAGAAACTTAGCGAGGCTATCGAACTAGCAAAACAGACGCTTGTCACCATGGGGCCCGATACAGATGTGACGCAACTGCTGAACTCCGCACAAATCGAATACCAGGCACGCGAGAAAAAGAGAGCAGAAGAACAAAGGCTGGAGACAATTCGGACACTATTAGACTCGGGAGAATTGAATGTCGCCGCTGTGACACTCCGTGACGCCGTTGCAAACAAGGAATTGGACTCCTTCGACCCGCGAGTCCAGCGCGTTTCGGATGAAATCGAAGTTGCGAAAACCACTGCAACCGCCGCGTCGGTCCCGGGCCCGCCTGCGGCTCCTACCACTCTCGCCAAAGAGTACGCTTTCCTGCAGGGGGCTCCGGAAGCCACTGCTCCGCCCCCGCCCAGCGAGGCTTCCTCAAACGAGGCACCCGCGCCGCAAGCCTCTGCGACCCAACCAGTGGTGCCTATTCTTTCGGTGGTTTCTGCGCCTCCGCCCACAGTCGCGGTCACTCCAGCCGTTCCGACGCCACAGCCGGCGGAGATTGAGGCTTCAGAGCCGAGTACCTTTCTGCAAGAATTGCCCATTCACCGAGCAGAGGCTCACCCTCGCGTAGCGACTACCGCCTTGCCAACCTCCGCTGTTGCACAGCGGCATCCGCTAACTTCTGCCTGGAAGAAGCCTAAGGTATTGGCGTCGATAGGGGCAGCCCTCGTGGTTACCGCTGTCTTCATTTACGTCATTCAACCGAAAACGCCGCTGCCTCCGACCAACCAGCCGCAACAGGACCAAATAGGACAGCGCCAGCAGGAAGTTATCACCCGTGCAAACAGCCAGATTCGCGCGGGTGATTTCCAAGGCGCGCACGACATTCTGCAACAAGCAGCGCAGCTACAGGGTCCTTACTCACAAGAAATCCAAAAAATGGATGCTCTGGTGCAATCAGGGATCAAGAATAAGGAGCTCCGAGATCTGCTGCAGAAAGAAGAGCAGTTGTGGGGCCTGGCAATGCAACAGTTTCAAAGCAATCATTTCACGGAAGCGACTGCGACTTTTCAGAAAGTTGTGAATCTGCCGGACGGCGGCCAGCATAAGGAAGAGGCTCGCAAACACATCAACGTGGATATCCCCAATAGGATCCGCGAAGAGAATCTATTCGACCAGGTCCAGAAGGCCTCCGGGAGCAATGATCCAGACAGCGTTCGACGCGCCCAGGCACTTGTCGAGCAGGTGATCCTGTTGAACGGACCACGAAAACAAGCAGCCGAAGATCTGCGAGGTGAAATTCAAAAGAAGTTGAATGCTTTCTCGGCGGAAAAGGATCGATTTGAGCTGTTACAGAACCAGTTCAACCAGTTCAAGCAGGGTGACGACGACAATTCCGCGCAACAACTCAAGGGCTTGCAGCCACAGTTCCAATCGATGGCCAACAATGGAGGCCCGCTCTCGAAGGAAGCTCGAAACTACGCCGAGAGTTTAATTCCTGCGGCGATACACGACGTGCAAACTCGGGCTGCAAACAGGGTCGAGGATGCCGCGTTTCAACAGGCCGTCGAAAGATTCCGAGAGGTCAGTGCGACGAACGACAAAATCGGGCTCGAAGGCGTAAGGAAAAGTTTTCAACCGATTGTTCAAACGGGTGGGCGCCACTCGAGCGAGGCTCGGAACTATTTGACGCAGATTGACCAGAAGCTTCGAATGCTCGATCAGCCTGCTTCGCCGCAAGCGCAGCCACCCCCCGCGAAGCCCACCACGCCATCCGTGAATCCGTCTAACGATGACGCGGCCGTCCGAGCGATAGTCCAGAGCTACGCAGGAGCTTTTGAGCAAAGGAATGCCGACGCTCTGCGGCGGATCTGGCCGAGTCTCGGCCAGCGATATTCTAACTACAAGAATTCATTCGAGCTGGCTAGCTCAATCCACATGGCAGTGCAAGTTGAGACCGTACAAATCAGCGCCGACGGCAACTCATGTACGATAGTCGCGACTGTTACACAGGAGTACACACCGAAAGGAGACAAGGCAAAAAGAAGCAAAGACCGTGCGGTTTTTCAATTGGTCAAGAAAGATGGATCATGGGTCATTTCTTCAGTTCAGTGAGCAGAGATTCTAGTGGAATCGAATTGGAAGACTTGACAACACGCTTTGAAAGTATAGACTCGCGCCAGTGTCCCACGCGATCGGTCGACGGGGTTTCTTCACAAATCGTGAGCTAGCGCATGGGGTTGCGAGGACTAACTCTAGTTTGCAAAGGAGAAATTTCATGTTGAAGCGCTTGTTTTGGGGGCCTCTCGCCCTGGTTTTTCTGACGGCCTGTAGCGCTTCGGCGCAAACTGCGGTGTGTCCGTTGAATGGGACGCTGAGCAGTAATCTGGTTTGCCTCATCCCGCAAGTCTACGGCCCTTTTGCACTCATGTAGTGCACCCCGCTAAAACTGGACAGCCTACCTAGGTAGAATCAGGGCCTCCCAATAGGAGGCAACATGGGCAGGAAACCACGCGTAGATCGGTCCCCGGAAGAGAAATGGCAGATCGTGCAGGA
>JBOGNO010000007.1:0-201831 GCA_050747245.1 Candidatus Acidiferrales bacterium | reverse complement strand
CACGACCGGCCTCATCGCGGCGTCGGAAATCGCACTCCGCACGAGGCCTTCTTGGCTTTCACAGCTGTACTAAAAAACGAGGCCCTGACTGTCTAAATTAGAAGGGTGCACTACACTCAGCAGCACGGCAAATCCATCACAGTCGGTGTTGCTCACTGCCTTCGGTCACGAGGCCCACTTCGAGAGCGATTTCGTTGGCACTTTCGCGCCAATTAACGAAGCTGTTGGTATAGAGGTGTCGCAACTGCCCATCGCTTCGCCCTCCTCGGGCATCACTTTCGTTTACGATGCTTCGTTAAAGACATTTGTGGCTGCGACCGAAGAGAGCCTGGGACCAATCCTCGGTGAGCGTGCAGCCACGATCGGTCGTCACAAGTTCTTCTTTGCATTCAGCTATCAGTATTTCAATTTCAGCTCAATCGACGGGCAGGACACGGCCAACATTCCATCCGTTCTACAACACCAACCTTTCGCTCCTCAGCCTCCTAGAATACCGAGCTGCATGAACCAGACCGCATTGACGGGGACAAAATTCGATGGAGACCCATGCTTCGTGCGCGACTTTATCCAGACGACAAACAATATCGATCTTAGGGTGCATCAGTACACGATTTACGCCACCTTCGGGATGACTCGCCATCTCGATTTCTCAGTGGCGATCCCACTTCTGGATGTCCGGATGAGCGTGAACTCCGACGCCACGATTGTGCCGAATTCAGTAGCGCCGGCAGCGGCTGGTTTGCCCGGCAACGTGTTCCATCAGTTCAACAGCATGAACCCTGCTCTCGCCCAGAGTTGTGGCCAGACCCCGGCGGGCCAGGCGTGCCTTCACGCCTCATTCTCCGACTCCGGAAGTGCCACAGGGATCGGGGATGTGGTTCTCCGCGGAAAATACACATTGTACAAAGGGGAGCGGTACGGCATTGCGGCAGGGGTGGATGTTCGCTTGCCCACTGGCGACGAATTGAATTTTTTGGGTTCCGGCGCGGCAGGGGTCAAACCATTCGGCGTCATTTCCTACAGCGCCCGAGTTTCACCGCACGCCGAGCTGGGATATGAATTCAACGGCGAATCCAGATTGGCGGGAAACTTATTGTCATCGACACCGAACAAGGCTTCGCTTCCGAACCGGTTTGTGTATATCGTTGGAGCCGACGTATTCATTGTCAAGCGGCTGACGGGCGCTTTCGATATTTACGGGCAGCGATTGTTCAATGCCCCGCGACTCATTTCTCAGCCCTTTACAGATTTGGGCAACTGCTCCGGCGCGAGCAACGCTGCTGCCGTAAACTGCACCGTATATACGGCCGGGACGACTCATCCGGACGTGGCTCAGACTAAATCGGATTTCAATATCACAAGTGCGTCACTCGGCTTGAAATTTCGGCCGGTCGGCAAGCTAGTGATCACAGGCAACGTGCTGTTGAAATTAGACAATGGCGGTCTTCGCGCCCGCGCCGTGCCTTTGATTGGCGCTTCCTATAGTTTTTAACCGGCCCGCGGCCTGTCAAATTCGTGTTGAGTGAACTCCGGGCGTCAGAGGTCGATTGGCGGCAGCCGCGGGGCTCTCTCTAGCACTGAATAACATCTCGTTTAACCGGCAATGCGTATTCTCTCTTCCTATCACGGCGCACAACGAGTCTGGGAAACTGCAGATAAGGAATTTGTTTTCGGCCGGACCGAAGAGAAGGTCGCGATGATGTTTGACCTCTCCCCGGATCAAAAAGTTTCTCGTCTACACGGGCGCATTTGGGAAGAGGATGGGCATTACTGGGTTGAGGACCTGAACAGTTCGCGGGGCACACGACTGAATGGAATTGAGATCAAGGGCGCGGGCAAGCGCCCGCTTCGGGTGGGCGACTCCATCCTCGCCGGTGAGACAACTTTACAGGTGGAGTCACTGGAACCGCGGAACATCGCGACGCAAACAAGCTACTTGGAACAGGGCACTGCTTTGCTGGCCAGCGGGCGGCACGCGGAAGCCGAAGTGGCCATCAATCGAGACATGGATGCAACAGTTTTCATCGCCGCTCCCATTGAGGGAGCAGGTGAGGAAACCTCGCGCCGCCTGAAGCTCCTCTACGATTTACCCATGCAATTCGCGGCTAAGACGCAACTCGATTCTCTCCTACCAACCGTTGTGGACCGGCTTGTCGAGATGCTTCCACGAGCAGAAAGCTGGGCGCTGGTCCTTCATGAGCCAGCCACAGACTCGCTCCTGCTGAAGGCTTTTCACGCGGCCGGACAGCCGTCTTTGAGCGAAACGCTAGCGCGTCGTGCAATGCGATATCGGATAGCCTTCATTTGGAAGCGCGATGCAGGAGGCGACGTCACAGGCAGCATTGTGCATGACTGCATCGAGACTGGCATATACGCCCCCTTGCTTTGGCAAGGGGAAGCACTGGGCGTGATTTGCGCGGATACCCGCCGCCTCGACGTGACTTTCGCCGACGACGACCTCCGACTGATGGTGGCAGTTGCCCAGTATGCTGCGATGGCGGTGGCCGGCCATCAGTTGCAGGAGAGGCTCCGCAGAGAAACCGTTGCCAGGGCCAATCTCTCGCGCCAGTTTTCCCCGAAAGTTGCCGAGAGCCTCTTGGCTCATCGCGGCCGATTGAGGCTCGGTGGAGAGCGGAGTGAAGCAACGATTCTCTGCTCCGATCTTCGCGGCTTCACCGTAATGTCCCAAGACATGGATCCCGACGATGTCGTTGAAAGCTTGAATGAATATTTTGCTGTATTGGTACCTGTGATTTTCGCGAATGAGGGAACGATTGACAAGTACATGGGAGACGCAATCTTGGCAATCTTCGGGAGTCCAGAACCGGATGCGAGCCAGCACGAACATGCCGTCCACGCCGGCTTGGAGATGCAAGCGGCGGTAGCCAAGCTGAATGTCGCGCGGCAGGCACGTGGTGCGCCGACTCGTGAAATCGGCATCGGGATTCACTGCGGCGACGTAGTGCACGGATTCATAGGCACTGCGGACCGCATGGAGTTCACGGTCATCAGCGACGCGGTGAACAGAGCTTCACGTTACTGTGCCGGGGCCGCTGGTGGCGAAGTCTTGATTAGCCCGGAAGTTCACGAACGTGTGTGGCGAATCGTTGAAACGGAGCGCACCACTATTGAAACCAAACACGAAGGTGAATTCCTCGCGTACCGGGTGAAGTGTCTCAAAGCCGATGCCGGACGGCGCGTGAAAGGTTCAGGAACAGGTCACTAAGAGCCCCACCCGAACTATCAGGGAATGGTTCTGGATTGTCCTTCGCCAAAATTTCATCCGAAGTTAAAAGTGCTGCGTCCTATCGATTTTCACGCTTACGGGTTCAGGTAAGTCCCCGGAACGAATTCCGGGAGGGGAGGTAAGCGAGAAATCGGGGTTGTGAGCTGTCGCTTGCCGAAACGCAAAACGTTGCTCAGCCAGAGCGTTTTGAGAGTGTAGATGATTTTGTAATTACAAAAGCACCTAGATTCCACAAGTTTCAACTGACTTCAACAATTTCGCCAAAAACGATTCAACAGCAATCACTTAGCCTTAACGAGAATTCGCAGACTTCAAGAAGTCTTGGAATATGGTTCGGGACCAGGAAGTCGGTGGTTCAAATCAGCTCGCCCCGACCAATCATTTCCGGAAGGAGTCGCCAAGCGCCTGGTTTTAGGCCACGCCGTGTGTCTCTGAAACCTCACGATTGCTGGACTTCTCGATTCTGGCTAGTGCTACGAAAGCTACGAAAACGTCTATACTCCCTGGCGAATCGTCACAACAAAGCTACGTTCGACGGACACAGGGCTTGATCTAACCGAAAGACACAAAGAAGTGAGCCTAATTGTAGCAAATGGCGAGGAGAATGACCTGTTGCCGGAGCGAGCCAGCTATGAAGGGCAACTTCTATGTTTTTGATTTCAAACGCAGACGGATTCGTGGCGGACTACTTGGCCACCGACCACGTCCACTCGTTGGCTACTTGTTCTTTAGTTTGGAAAGATGCGTGACTTCAGTACCCACCTCGAAGGTACTCGCGGCCCATTGTTGAACCTGCCTGCCCCGTTCACCATTGTCAGGTTGAAAGTAATGATTTATCTGTGACCGGCGGATCAGTGCTTCGAAACCGAAGCGTTCTGCGCCACAAATTGAGATAGGCGTGCTCCGCAGTGGGCGCGCACGTTGACTCGAACGGAGAAACGGCCCCATGGAAAGACGGAAGACGGTGGCGGACGGCCCGCAGAAAAAGCTGTCACAGTTGCCCCCAGATACATACTTGAAACAGCTCGAATTGTGGAACGCGACGCAGCAACCTTACTCCCGCAATGATTGTGTCCCCCAGTTGGTTGCGGCCCACGCACAGAATTGTCCATCCGCAGTGGCGTTGGTTGCCGCGAACAAGAGTCTCAGCTACGGTGAACTAAACTCTCGCGCCAATCGACTCGCACATCATTTGATCATGCTTGGGGTTGGACCTGAAGTCCTGGTAGGTTTGTGCTTTCAACGCTCAATCGCATTCGTAGTTGCGGCGCTGGGAATTCTCAAGGCAGGCGGCGCTTACCTGCCCCTCGATCCAGACTATCCCGCCGAACGTCTATCTCTTCTAATCAAGGATGCTGGGTTGCGTTTTCTGGTCACAGGGCAATGCTTGGAAGCGCAATTTCGCGGAAAGTGTCAGCGAGTGATTGGTCTCGACGTCGAAGGAAATGAATCTGGCGAGCCTTCGCCAGAGTATTTCGGCTCCAACGCGCAAGCGCAGAATCTTGCCTATGTTATTTACACTTCTGGTTCCACGGGGAATCCGAAGGGCGTTGAGATCACGCACGATAGTCTGCTGAATCTAATCTTCTGGCATCAGCGATCATTTGGGGTGACGGCTTCGGATCGCGCAAGCCAAGTGGCGGGCGTAGGATTTGATGCAGCCGCCTGGGAACTCTGGCCCTATCTGACGGCCGGCGCAAGTGTGCATATTGTCGATGAAGCCATGCGCCACGAACCCGAGGCGTTGCGCGACTGGATCGTGGCGCAGCGCGTCACCATATCCTTTATGCCGACTCCGCTCGCCGAACGCACCATCGCGCTCAGGTGGCCGCCAAGCACATCGCTCAGATTTCTACTAACCGGCGCCGATGTGCTGCACTGCTATCCATCATCCAATCTGCCATTCGTGCTGGTAAACAACTACGGTCCAACCGAATGCACAGTGGTGGCGAGCTCGGGTGCTCTGTTGCCGTGTGCAAAACTGGAGGTATTACCGCCCATCGGCCGCCCGATCGCAAATACACAGGTGTACATTCTGGATGAAAAATTTCAGCGCGTGCCAATTGGCGAGGTCGGTGAACTCTACATTGCAGGCGCGGGACTCGCGCGTGGCTACCTGAACCGGCCTGACCTAACTTCGGAACGGTTCATTCCTGACCCGTTCAGCGAAGCTCCAGACCAGCGGATGTACCGAACGGGTGATCTGGCCAGTTTCCTGCGAGACGGACAGATCTCGTTCCACGGGCGCATCGATGACCAAATCAAACTACGGGGATTCCGTGTCGAGCCTCACGAGATTGTTTCCACTTTGAACCAGCACGAGACTGTACGAGCAAGTACTGTGGTAGCGAGGGAGTCCGAGCCCGGCGAGAAACGCTTGGTGGCCTATGTCGTGCCAGCGACCGACAGGCCTCCTACCTCCCAAGCGTTGCGCGAATTCCTGCGCTCACGTTTGCCCGAATACATGGTACCGGCAGCATTTGTGCGACTCGAGTCATTGCCATTAAATTTGAGCGGAAAGGTCGATCGCCAAGCCCTTCCTGCGCCTAGCGCCGACAATACGCTGCGAGATGATTCATTTGTTGCGCCGCGTACGGCTGTCGAGGAGCGCGTAACGGAACTGCTTGCCCCACTTCTGGGTCTGGAGCAAGTCGGCGTCAACGACAACTTCTTTATGCTGGGCGGCCATTCCCTGCTTGGAACCCAATTGATTTCACGCATTCGCGATACTTTCGGGATCGAGTTGGGCCTGCGCAGCCTCTTCGAAGCCGCCACTGTGAAGCAGCTTTCTGAACGAATCGAACAGCTGCTGATTGCTAGGATGGAAGCAATGAGCCAAGAAGAGGCTTCTATTCTCCTCCGCGCATTCGATAATAACCAGAGAGGGCAGCTCACGCCGCATGACCCCACACACGGAAGTATTTCCTCAAAAGAAAAGCTCGGACGCATCACTCAGCCTCTTTCGCCTGCTTGATCCGGAAGTTCTGGCGAATCCCTATCCTCTTTTTCACCAACTGCGTACCGAAGATCCCATTCACTGGGATCCCTTTTTACATGCTTGGGTAGTCACGCGCTATGACGATGTGATCCGCGTTTTCCGCGATTTTTCAGCCAACCGCACACCCACTCCGGAACAGTTGACGGCCATGGGGCTCTCTTCGCTCAGCCCCATTGCGGAGGTCATGGTAAAGCAGATGCTTTTCATGGATGCGCCAGCGCACACCCGGCTGCGCGGGCTTTGCTCGCATGCCTTCACGCCGCAGCGTGTGGAGGTGCTGCGCTCGCACATTCGAGAAATTGTCGAGAAATTAATTGATGCAGTGGAATCTCGAGGACGCATGGATGTGATCACAGACCTAGCTGAGCCGCTACCATGCATCGTCACAGCCGAGATGCTAGGTGTGCCCGTTAGAGATTTTCAGCAGCTCAAGACCTGGTCTGCAGATTTCGCGGAGATGTTGGGGAATTTCCAGCACAATCCCGAACACGCTCCCAAAATACTCAAGAGCGTCGAAGAAATGACCGCGTATTTTCGCGCCGCCATGCAGGAGGAACGCCGCAAATCGCAAAGTGGACTCATCAGCGCGCTTATGAACGCTGAAATCGATGGCGATCGCTTGTCGGAGGCCGAAATCATCGCCAACTGCATCGTAACGATGGTCGGCGGCCAGGAAACCACGACGAATCTGATCGGCAACGGCGTACTTTCGCTGCTGCGCAATCCCGACCAGCTTGCAATGCTTAGAGCGGATCTCTCATTGATTCCTTCGGCAGTCGAAGAGCTTTTGCGTTATGAAAGTCCGAGCCAGCACACCGCGCGGCTTGCTCCGGAAGATCTCGAATTGGGTGGGAAATTCATTCGGAAGCGACAGGCCGTGATAGCTGTAATGGCTGCTGCTAACCGCGATCCCGAGCGGTTTCCTGATCCGGACCGCCTTGACATCACGCGCAAAGACAACCGCCATGTTGCATTTGGCTGGGCTGCTCATTTTTGTTTTGGCGCGCCGCTCGCTCGGATCGAAGGACATCTTGCGTTCGAGGCAATGTTGCAGCGACTGCCGAATTGGGGGTTAGATCCGCAACCTCTCCGTTGGCGTACCAACCTGGGTCTGCGCGGACTGACTGGGCTGCCCATCACGTTTGGCGAGCGGGAAGCGGCCGCAAATCCCACAGCGACAGGTTAGCCGTGTCAGACCGGACAAATCGCCCGCAACAACTGCCTGCCATCTCCGAAGCTGGGCGACTGTCTGCGGCTAAGCGCGAGCTTCTAGAGAAAATTCTTAGCCGAGACACGGCTGCGATTCCGCCTGCCGTGATTCCCCGCCGTACCGCCTCCGGCCCTGTACAGCTCTCGTTTGCGCAGGAACGCGTCTGGTTACACTCGCAAATCGCTCCCGATCTGCCTTTCTACAATGAGTCAGCCACGATTCATCGCCACGGTCCTCTCGACATCGCCATACTGGAACGCTGTCTAGCTGAGATCATCGAGCGTCACGAGGCTTGGCGCACCACATTCCATGTAGCAAATGGACAGCCTGTGCAGATAGTGCACCCGGCAACAGCTGGTTTCGCCTTGCCTCAAGTGGATCTAACAAGAATTCCTCAGACACAAAGGGAAGTTGAAGCCCGGCGAATCTTCTCGGACGAGGCACGCCGACTGTTTGATCTCGAAAAGGGGCCGCTCGTTCGCTTCCTGCTTGCGAAGTTCCGCGATGACGAATATCGGCTCTTCCTGACTCTCCACCACATCATTTTCGACGGCGTCTCAATTTTCAGCGTGTTTCTTCCGGAACTTCTCGCGCTCTATGATGCCTTTTCAAAGGGGAAGCCTTCCCCCCTTGCAGAACTGGAGATCCAATATGGCGATTATGCGGACTGGCAACGGCAGGCGCAGCCGAGTGAATCACTCGACGAACACCTCGCCTATTGGCGCCGCCAGCTACAGGGCAATTTGCCAGTTCTTGAGCTGCCGACGGATCGCTCTCGCCCTCACTCACAAACATACCGAGGTGCGATGCATACCTTCGTACTCCCGACGGAACTTGGCGATGCACTGAGAGCTCTTGGGCAGCAAGAGAGCGTCTCTCTGTTCATGATTCTCGTAGCCTCTTTCGCCGCCCTGTTGCACCGTTATTCGGGGCAAGACGATATCTTGATCGGCAGTGCGACCGCAGGACGCGATTCTTCACAGATTCAAAACTTGCTCGGACTCTTCCTAAACACCGTTGTGATCTGTACTGACTTGAGCGGTCGGCCCTCTTTTCGTGAGCTGCTTTGCCGGATCCGCGAAGCGACCCTTGGTGCGATGCAACATGATGCGGCGCCTTTTGAGCGCCTTGTTCAAGAATTTCAACCCAAACGGGATCGGAGCCGCAGTCCATTGTTTCAGGTGATGCTCACGCTGGAGCCTCAGGTACAGCTTCGCGACCCCAATTGGCAACTCAAGACTCTCGAAGCGGACACCAAAACCGCGAAGTACGATCTCTACCCGAATTTCGACGCCCGGCCTGACGGGATTTGGTGCCGGATGACATATAACTCGGCACTCTTTGATGCCGCAACGATTTCCAGGATGGGCGCCCACTGGCAAACACTGCTCAATGCCGCCGTAACAGATCCTGCACGGCCAGTCGTGGAACTGCCTCTGCTGACCGAAGCAGAGCGTGGACAAATATTGGTTGAATGGAACGACACCGTGCGCCAATTCTCACAAACCATGTGCGTACACCAACTCATTGAAGCTCAAGTCGAGCGGACGCCCAATCGCGTGGCGGTAACCTGCAGGGGGAAGAGCTTAACGTACAGGGAGTTGAACGCGCGCGCGAATCAGTTGGCGCGACATTTGCAGGCTCTTGGTGTGCGGCCAGGCATAGTTGTCGGGATTTGTCTCGAACGCTCCAACGAAATGCTCATTGCGCTGCTCGCAACGCTAAAGACCGGCAGCGCTTATGTCCCGTGCGACCCTAGCCATCCAGAGGGGCGCCTCGGTTTCATGTTGTCTGATTCGCAGGCAAAAGTACTGGTGACGTGCGACAATTTCCGCAATAGGTTCTCTATTTTTGACGGCGCAATCGCGTGTCTCGACTCCGATCACCGGGCGATCACGGCACACCCTGCGGAGAACCTTTGCGTCGGTATCACTCCGGAGGCGGTTGCATACGTCATTTATACCTCCGGCTCGACTGGCCAACCGAAGGGCGTGCAGGTGGAGCATCGCTCCCTCGTCAATTTCTTGACTTCCATGAAGGTGAATCCCGGAATAACGGAAAAAGACGTTTTGCTTGCCGTGACAACGGTGTCGTTCGACATCGCGGCGCTTGAGCTTTATCTGCCCTTAACTGTGGGCGCGCGGATCATTCTAGCGAGTCGCGAGACGGCGATGGATGGCTGGCAACTGTGCGAGGAACTAAAACGGTCCCGCGTGACCATGATGCAAGCCACGCCCGCGACGTGGCGGCTGCTTATTGTCGCGGGCTGGAAGGGGGAACAGAAATTTAAGATCCTGTGTGGCGGAGAAAAGCTGACTCGTAAGCTGGCCAATCAACTTGTCGATCGGGCGAAGCGCGTGTGGAACCTATATGGTCCGACAGAGACTACGGTATGGTCAACGGTTCAACGCTTGACGCGTAGCGATGGCCCCGTGCGAATTGGACACCCCATTGGAAACACACAAGTATACGTTCTCGACGCCCGAGGTGAGCTCCTGCCCGCCGGTGTTCCCGGGGAACTCTGTATTGGCGGCACCGGTGTAGCTCGTGGATATCTGAATCGTCCGGAGCTTACCGCGGAAAAGTTTATTCCAAATCCATTCCACAACGGCGAGCGGATTTACAGGACCGGCGATCTGGCTCGATTCAGCCCAGACGGCAGTCTGGAGTACCTAGGGCGGACCGATCATCAAATGAAGATCCGCGGGCACCGCGTCGAGCCCGGAGAGATTGAATCCGTACTCTTGGGGTGCCGGGGTGTGCGGGAGGCAGTAGTTGTTGCCCAAGGAGCTACATCGGCCGATGTGCGCCTCGTAGCCTATTGGACAGCCGCACACACGCCAGCTCCTCCGGCGAGCGACTTGCGAAATGCACTGCTGAAGAAGCTGCCGGTGCACATGGTCCCTTCGGCATTCGTTCAACTCGACTCAATTCCGGTGACCCCCAGCGGAAAAGTGGACCGCAAACTATTGTCCGCACGGACTGGAATGGAATCGCCGATGGGCACGTGTTTTCTGGCTCCGCGTGACGAAACGGAGAACCGTTTGGCCGCGATTTGGAAGGATACCCTCAGCTTGCCCGAGATCGGGATCGAAGATGATTTCTTTGAGCTCGGCGGCCATTCCTTGCTGGTGGCGAAGCTAAGTTCTCGAATTGAGAAGGAATTCGGCCAGCGCTTGACGATGGCCGCAATCTTCGAAGCGCGTACCATTGCCCGCCAGGCTGATCTTCTGAAATCTGCACGTCTCACACGTCACGGAATCGAAATTGTTCCCATAAAGCCATCGGGGTCCCGCCAGCCTTTCTTTTGCGTATCCGGAGGGCCGAAATTCCTACCCCTAGCGGAGCGGCTGGGCGAGGAGCAGCCTTTTCTCGGCTTGAGCCTAGAGCCGGAACTCGCCGAATACCTGCATGCTCCCTACAGCCTGGAAGAAATTGCCGGCCATATGGTGAGAGTGATACGCACCGAGCAGCCACGAGGCCCATATTTCGTCGGCGGTTTTTGTCTCAATGGATTGATCGCTTACGAAATTGCCCAGCAACTCATCGGACACGGCGAGCAAGTGGGTCTAGTTGCCCTATTCGAAGCTGCCAATCCGGTTCCTTCTCAAGGTTTGGCCAAGAAGACTTTGGTAAAGGACATTGCAGGGCGGCTGGAAAGGAAGCGCCTTATGTCACACATCTCCAGAATTTTGAAACCCGGGGAGATGGATTTGGAATCCTATCTGCGCGTCCGTATTAATGATTTGCGCCGGGATCTCCGCCATCTGATCACGCACACTTGGATAGATGTTCAGTTGCATATGCTTGGTGGAAGACTTCGCAAGCTTAACCAAATTGTTTATGCAGCTGCAAAATTGTATCGGCCAGGTCTCTACCAGGGCCGTGCCGCCTTCTTCCGTTGCAGTCAGGGAGTGTCGGACGCTCGCGGACTCCCTGACGGCGGCTGGAGCGAGCTCATTCCCGCTAATTTCCATATCTACGAGATTCCTGGCGACCATCTAGGAATTCTCTCTGAGCCTGGTGTAGATCTTCTAGCTGAAGTCTTGCGTGATGCGATTATGCGAGCACAAGAATCGAAGGCGGAAGAGATGGAAGTACTTTCGGAGGCCGATTGAGTTCCGCAGAACAATGGGATGCTCCGCCAACAGATTTGACATTACCTCCTGGAGAGATTCATGTCTGGCGGGGCAAACTTATCTCGCATCCCACCCGGCGTGAACTGCTCCTGGGGATGCTCTCGGAAGACGAACGTAGCAGAGCTGAACGATTTCGATTTGCCAGAGACAGCTGGCGCTTTGTCACCGCACGCGGGTTATTGCGGATTCTGCTTGCACGCTATCTGGAATTGACTCCTCAACAAATTTGTTTTGGCTACGGGCCACAGGGAAAGCCTTTCCTCGCGGATCATGGAGAGGACAATGCTTTGTGCTTCAACCTCTCGCATTCAGGAACCCTCGGGTTGTTTGCCTTTGCGCGCGGTCGCCAGCTCGGAGTGGACCTCGAGCGTGTGGATTCGGATGTTGCCGTTGATCGAATCCCGGAGCACTTTTTGTCTCCACAGGAATGCGCGGCACTTCGTTCACTCCCAGAACGATTGCGATTAGAGGCTTTTTTGCACTGCTGGTGCCGCAAAGAGGCCTTTCTCAAAGCAAAAGGCGGTGGGCTCAGTGTGCCGCTGGATAAGTTCGCGGTCTCACTCGCTCCCGGCCAGCCCGCGGAACTACTGTGGACGGCGGAACCCTGCGATGACCGGCGTTGGAGTCTTCACGCCCTCACTCCTGCTCCCGGCTACATCGGCGCGCTGGCGGCTGAAGGCGAGTCCTACGAGCTTCGCACTTGGCAATGCCCAGATCACTTGAAGCTACACGTTGCGGCCTGACTCCATCGTTCTATGGACCGCAAAGCTTCCAAGTCGAGTCCTAGAGTGCGTCTCAATCCTCTCTTCGCTGAGTGCTCTCACCAAATCAGCGCTTTCTGAAGTTCAAAGAATTGCCATTCTTTTCAAAGAGCCATATCAGCCTCCCGGTCTTCCGCCTAAACCACTGGAGCTAAAATTGTAGCGGGAAATTACTCACCGCGCGATCCTTCGAACACCGTATTGCGGATGGCTTGGGACCGGGCATCGTTCTCCATACATCAGAGACATGAGAGTCGCAGCTACAGCAGTCAAGGACACTGGGTTGACAAGCGTGGCTGCGCACACCTAGAATCCGGCGCGGATCAAAATTCAGTCAACTCCCCATATCTGACCCGCAAAACAGCAATACGATCCGGAGACGCGGGATGGTTTCCATCGCGGCGAAGCCAAAAGTCGGAATTGTGGAATACGAAGAGGGGGACCGCGTGCGTATTGCCACCGCGCTGCGCTCGAGCTTCGAGGTGCTCGAAGGGAAGGATTATCCGGACGCTTACAAGTTGCTACAGGAATCAGAGCTGGATGTGCTGCTGCTGAGCCTCCGTCTTCCGTCCGGAGGCGTGAAGGAATGCGCGGAGCTGCTGAAGCGGCTGGACGGAAGTGAGATCGACACGCTGGTGATCGTGCTCTCGGACGATAACAAGAAAGCGACGGCGCTTCGCGTGATCGATGCAGGCACGTACGACTACTTCATCAAGCCGATTGATACGGACGTGTTGCGCGCGCTGCTCGAGCGCGCCGTGGAAAAGCTGCACCTGCAGCGCGAGAATCGCCTGCTGCGCGACGAAATCCGGCGAAAGAACGCCATGGGCAACCTGCTGGGCACGACGGAGGCGATGCAGCACGTCTTCGAGTCCATCCGGCGCGTGGCAAAATCTTCGACGACCGTGGTGATCCGCGGAGAGAGCGGAACGGGAAAAGAGCTGGTGGCGCGAGCGATCCACGAGAACAGCCCGCGAAGAAATCGCGCGTTCGTGAGCGTGAATTGCGCGGCGCTGCCCGAGAGCCTGATGGAATCCGAGCTCTTTGGCTATGAAAAAGGCGCATTTACTGGGGCTGTGGCGGCGAAGGAAGGACGCATCGAGGTAGCACACCATGGAACGCTTTTCCTCGACGAGATCGCCACGCTTACTCCGGCATTGCAAGGCAAGCTGCTGCGCGTCCTGGAGGACCGCGCACTCACGAGGCTGGGCGGGAAGAAGCCGACACGAGTAGATTTCCGGCTGGTGACGGCCACGAATGAAGATCTCGAGGAGCTGGTGCGCCAGGGACGGTTTCGCGAAGACCTCTATTACCGAATCCACGTGGTCCCGATTTTTCTTCCGCCATTGCGCGAACGCGCGGAAGACGTTCCGATCCTGGCGGATTATTTCGTTAAGGTTTATTGCGCGGCGAACCAGATCCCGCAGAAGAAGGTCGAAGCGGAAACGATGGCGGCATTCAAGAAGTACCCCTGGCCAGGCAACGTCCGCGAACTCGAAAACGTGATTCAGCGGCTGGTATTGATGACGGATGGGGCGGCCATGGGACTGAAGGACTTGCCATCGGAAATCGCGTCCGCGGGAGGAGGAAACAGCCGCCGCGCATTCAAATTGCCCGAATCGGGATTCCGGCTCGACAAGGAAATGGAAGCGGTCGAAAGGAAATGGGTGGAGGCGGCTCTGGCCCAAGCAAATCGAGTGAAGGCCGAAGCGGCGCGCCTGTTGGGTATAGATAAGAATCGCATGAATTACCTCTTTCGAAAGTTCAACCTGTGAGTCCCTCCGAAGCGAATCTGCCGCGAGGGGAAAGCTCAAACTCGATTAAACGTTTAAAAATTCAACACAAGTTTAAAAATTCAACCCCTGGGGGCCAGCGCGCAGGAGTCAGGGGACGAAAGGGATTTTCTAAGGCCTTGTGAGAGACAGATTTGTGAGTGGCTACTGAGAGCTGGAGATTGGCTCTACGATTGCACATAGATGTGAGGTTGTTGCAGGGGGCAATAAAAACCAAGAGACTGGGAGAAGGGGAGGATACGATAATGACGAAGAATGCGAAGCCGGTGAAGAGGGGAAAGAAGCTGGGTAACGTCAAGACGCTTGCGAAGCACACGCCGCTGGATCTGGCCACGCCGTTGTCCAAGGCATCGCCGCTGGCTAAGGCGTCGCCGCTGGCTAAGGCGTCGCCGCTGGCTAAGGCGTCGCCGCTGGCCAAGGCTGCGCCGTTGTCCAAGGCATCGCCGCTGGCTAAGGCGTCGCCGCTGGCTAAGGCGTCGCCGCTGGCTAAGGCGTCGCCGCTGGCCAAGGCTGCGCCGCTGGCCAAGGCTGCGCCGCTCAGCCGCAACGTAATCTAACTAACTGCTCGACAAACCGGCGCTGTGCCGGATTGCAACAGCGATTCCTGGGCTGGCGCAAGCAAGCGCCGGCCCTTCTTTTTTGGAGCCGCGACTTGTGAGTTACCAGACTTGCGCGCGCAGCCATTCATAGATGTTGCGGGCCGCACGCCAGGCGAGCGGATAGCGGTGCCCGGAAATTTTTGCTGTTCCTGTCATTCCCTCCCGCAGTTCACCCTGAGGGTTCGGAAACTCGAGAATCACGGCAAAATAATTGCTGACCGGCTGGCCGTAGCGTTCCTGCACCTCGGTCTGCGAAACGGGAGAATCCGTCGACGCCGCAGGCAGGATCTCGGCGACGTCACCAGTGAAAGTACGCCACGGAAGAGCAAGCACTTTGAGGCGGGCAGAGGCATGCGGCAAAATATCATGGAGATCCCAATCGTGGACAAAAATGCGGGCGCGCATGCGATCACGATTTACGACAGTTGCGAAAGCATCTCCCTCGGCAAGATTTTCTCCCACACGCTGCTCCACATCGGGCGAAGTGACAATGCCAGCAAAAGGCGCGCGAAGATCAAGCGCATTGAGCTTGGCTCGCGTGACGGACAGTTCCTCGGCGAAGCGGCGGACTTGTTCGCTCGCCGCAGCCTCTTCGGAGGCATCGCCGTGCGAGACAGCTTCGCCCAAGCTGTCCTGCGCGAGCTTGACACGGATTTCGAGGACCTCAGCGCGGGCTTCGAGCTCGGGGTTTCGCAGGACTGCCACGATTTGATTTGCCTGTACGCGGTCGCCCGAATGAACGAGCACTTCGGCGACTCGCCCCGGCGCGCTGGCGCGAATGTCGGCGTAGCGGCCGGGCTCCAGAATGAAATCCGACGTGATTTTCCCCGTCATAGGTGGGATGGTGAGTAACAGAGCTGCGACTGCGATGCCTGCCATTTGAGGACGAGTCATTTTCCAGGCCATGTACCGCTCCTTGGCTTGCTTCCAGCGGGCGCGGATAACTGGGAGAGCCTTCCGGATTTTCTTGCGCATGAACCAATAAACCATTCCGGCCGAGCCCAGGTAACCCCACCAGACGCCGAATTTGCTGATCAATATGTTCTTCACGAACAGAAGCACGAAAACGATAACGAACGTGCTGTAGCAGAGAGCAAGAATCCCGAAGATGAAAAAGATCCGGCGTTGACGGCGGCTGGTGGGAGGAATTTCCACATCCTTGCGCAGCAAAGTCTTGTTCGCCCAGGCCTCGAGAAATGCAAACGTGTCCTCGCGGAGATTGTCCATACGCAAGTATTGCGCGAGGGCGTAGTAGCCGTCCGCTTTGATGAGCGGGTTCAGATTGACGAGGGCACCCTGAATGCCGCTAAAGAGGAGCGTCTTGTAAGCGAGATCACTTATCGTGCTCCCTGTCTGCGCCAGAGACCAGATGATCGTTGCAACGCCGCAAATCACGAGCTCGATCCAGATCCCACCGAAGATCGTCCACTGGCGGTGCGAAGTCTTCTGGAAGAGCAACATGTCCGTGGTATCGGTGTAAAACGCGGGAGTGAAATAAATCAGCATGAAGCCCATTTGATGAACATCGCCGCCAAAATGCTTGCACGTGAGTCCATGACCCATTTCGTGAATGCAGCCGAGAGTCCAGAGGAGCACCCAGAAAACCCAGAGGTCGTAGGCCGACTTGTTCTGAAAGCTCCAGAGCGCGGCCGTGTCGCGCTGCACGCGCGTCCAATCGCCGGCGAGAATTATGACTGTAAGCGCGAACAGAATGGCGGAAAAAATTACAAATGCCCGGGAGTAGATAAGCCAGCCAACGGCGCGGTCAAGTTTGTCGAGCAACTTGTTCGGATCCACTGCTTTGAAGGTGATGTAGAGAATCTTCGACTGATCAATGCGGCTCTTCCGCTCTTCCTTGATTTTTTCGAGAATTGCGAGATTCTTCTGGCCGAGTGTTTGCTCCCATAACTCGGGCTCGATGCTATCGAGAAAATCGAGGACGTCGGATTCGGAGAGCGGATTCTCAGGATGGCGCTCCGACATGGCTTCGGCGATTTCGCCTGCCGTGCGCGTGCCATCGCAGAGCGTCAGGAGCTCGTATTCGGTGGCGCCGTAGCGGTTGTAGGTGACTGTTTGAGGGTTCTTGAGCACGTAGCTGGTTTCACCTGTAATCGTTTGCTCGCTAATTCGCAAATCAGATCGCAATTTAGGATGGCGCAGTCCTTTTGCGAGGATGCTGGAAACCTGAAGGCTTGTCGGGCCTAGCCGCATCGGCGTTCAGTGTTTTTCTGCGGCCGCAGAAGCGCCCGCGGGCCAGGCAACGCGGGCCGCCATTCCGGGCATGAGACTCGATGGGGCGCGACCGTCAAGCTGTGCGACGACGTCGTAGCTGCCACTCGCCGGATCCACCGTCGGGCTCAATTTGATGATGCGCGCGGGATAGCTGCTGTCCGATACGCTGGCGACGGAGACGAGTATGGTTTCGCCAAGGCGCGGACGGTGCGGCGAGCCTTCCGGAACCAGAAACTGTACCCGCAGAGGGCTAATCTGGCTCACGCGGAAGCATTTATCACCCTTGGAGATTTCCTGGCCCTCGCGGATGTAGCGATGGAGGACGACGCCGGAAAACGGGGCGCGAATTTTCAATTTATCGAGTTCGAGACGGGCGGAGCGAATCTCCAGTTCGTTGCTTTTTACCACGGAGCGCCAGCCGTCCAGAGAATTGGACGCGGCCGTAGCTTCAAACTCGGCAGTCTCGAGATCAGCATCGCTGCTGAGGCCGTCCGCGCGCAACAACTGCTGGCGACGATACGCGGCCTGCTTCGCCTTGAGTTCAGCTTCTTTCCATTTCACATTGCTTTGCGCCACTTCGAGATCGGTTGTGGCCTTCTGCAATTCGAGCTGACTGGCCTGGTCATCCAATCGAGCCAGTTCGCCTCCTGCTTTCACCAAGCTGCCCTCGTCCCGCTCGACTTGAACGACTTTTCCTTCTCGCTCGGTCACCACGTCCAGCTCGTGCTCGACCGAAAGAACGGTAAGAATTTCTCCTGAATCACGTGGGGCGGCGGGCGCCGCAGAGCTCGGGCTCGTCGGCGGGGTGGCCGAAGCGGTGGCAGCAGCGGGTGAAGCGTCCGATGTACTCGGGGTGTTTCCACAGCCGGCAACCGTGAATGCGAGGGCCACGGCGAGCCACAGGATCGGTAGCGGCGCAGATTCCATTCTTTTCCATTTTTTGAGTTTCATGGCAGCCACCCCCATACCTTGGCCCACATCCAGCGGAACGGCGAGCGGAAAATCAGATAACCGACTGGATACCATCCGCTGCCGAACCAGCCTCCACTCGCGGCAATTTTTGCCTTGCCCACCATTCCGTCACGCGCAAGGTTTTCCGAGTTGCTGAAAACAGCGCGCACCAGAAAATATTGGTCGCCGGAATCCGACTTCGCCTGCGCGCCCAAGCGTTCGATGGATCCATGGAACGTAGTCGTCGGGTAGGAGTTGAGCTTGAGCACCACGCCCCTTCCGGTGCCGAGGAGATCCATATCCGACTCGGGGATGCCCATCTCAACGGCCATCTTGTCGGTTTCGACCAACTCGCAAAACGGGGCGCCGGGCCTTAGGAACGTGCCGGTCTTTTCCTCTACCTTGGAGGTGACGATCACGCCCGAAATCGGGGCGCGCAATTGCGCGGCATCCACGCGCTGCTGTTCGAGCTTCGCCTCGGCACCGTACAATGCGGAATCGAGGCGAGCCTTCCCCGCGGCGGTCAGGTCATTGCGAAATTCGGCATCCGCGAGGGCACGATTCGCGAGAGTCAGATTTGTCTCCGCCTGCGCAAGCTTGAGGCGGTCGTCGCTGTCGTCGAGTTGCGCGAGCAATCGCCTTTGCGCGACGGAGTCGCCTTCATGAACGAATACGCCCCGGACGACTCCGCCCACTTCGCCGCTGACGACGCGGCGCTCGGCCGGAACGACAGTCGCGTTTGTGCTGATGCGCATGGGCAGGGGAATGGCGATGAGCAGCAGCGCTGCGACGCCCAGCTTCCCTGCCCATTCCACCCACCGGGAATAGGACATTGCCGCCATGAATTTCTGTTTTTTCTCGGCTAGCGGCTGGAGGAAACTGGCGAGCGGCACCTGCTGGTAAAGCTGGGCGTTGCGTATTGCGACGGAGGTCTGGTTCGCGAGAATGCTGAGGGTTTCGCGTTGCGTGTCAGTCAGGAAGTCGGCGTCGCCGCTCAAAAGGGCGAGAGCACCGAGCGTGCCCTGATCGTCTCGCAGTGGCAGGGCATAAAAACCGTTCATCTCCTGCGCTGTGAGAATGTGCGTTACCTGCGCGCGAGCTTCCTCCGGTTGGCAATGCCAGCCGTCCTCGTACTGATCCACGGCAACAGGCTCTGGCTGGCCCGCTGCCCATTCGAGGATTCCGCGGAGGGCATCCATCTCCGGCGTTTTCGGAACTTCCTGTTCACCGGAGAGGGCGCCGATGACAAACCGGTTGCGGTCAAAAAATCCGATGATGCAGCGATCGAATGGCACGACTTCGGCGGCCTGATGGACGACAGTCGTAAGGACGTGATCGAGATCGAGCGTGGATGTGATTTCTTTGCTGATCTTCAGCAGGGCGTCAAGAATATGAACCTTGCGCTCGGATTCGAGGAGGTTGGCGTTGTGCAGCGCCACGGCGGCCTGTTCGCAGACGCTCGAGAGGAAGAACAGATCGTCTTCGTCGAAGGGTGTGCCGTCGCGCTTGTTGATGAGCTCTACGACGCCCACGACATCCTCCTCTTTGCGCAGCGGCGCGCACATCCACGAGAGGAGCTGAAAATCTTCCTCGCACCCCTTGGCGCGAGCGGCGAGCGATACTTCCCCGTCTGGATTTTCGACCAGCCGCGGGATTCCTTCGCTGGCCACTTTGCCTTGCAGGCTCTCCTCGAGAGAGGCGCGTGCCCCCTCTTCGACGGTGGGGTCTTCGCCGTCTTTTTGGGCGAGGTAGAGGTCGCCCTCGTCAGGATCCACCAGCCATACGTTGCATCCTTCCGCGGCGAGGATGTCACGGATTTTGTTCGCGACGATCGGAAGCAGCTCTTGAAGTTCCAGCGTGGAATTGAAGATTCGGCTCAAATCGTAAAGCGAAGTAAGGCGTTCGAGAGTGGTGAATTGCGACTGGCGCTCGACATCGAGCGTCTTCCACTGGGCCAGAGCTTGCGCTGTGAGCCGGCTCGCCTCTTCGAGGAAGCCTGCATCTTCAGAGGTGAAATCGCCAGCCGTTCTGTTGAGAACTTCCACGACGCCTTCGGCGCCGAACGGCCCGGGTATGGGAGCGTAAAGCGCGGTCTTCATGCGGCCCGCGTTGTCCAGATGAGGCCAGACCCCGCCGTCTACCTCCCCTGCGGTGAGGCCGCGCGCGCCTGTGCTTTCGAGCATTTCCGCGAGGATCCCCCCTGTGACGGGCCCGGCTACCGGGGCGAGCCTATCGCCCGGCTCGGACCATCGTGCGCGGCAAGTAAGCGCATCTCGGGAATCGTTGAGGAGCCATACGAAAACCGCTCGGGCGTGGAGCTGCGCTCCGGCACGCGCTGAGAAGGTCTTCAGCAGCGTATCGCTGTCGCGGCATGCAAAATAGACATTTGCTAATTCATAGAGCGCAGAAATGGTTGGCATGGCGCTCGCTGCTTGTGACTTCCCTCGGTCGGCCCAGCGTGCGGGGGCGAGTTTTGACCGCTGTGGCCGTTTGAGACGTGCGAAGGCTAGCATTGGACTTTAGGGGCGTCAAGACGCGGGCCTTGCTTTGACGGCGGAGTTCCAGTAAGTTGGTCGCGGGAGAAGAGAGGCGGGCGTGGAAATCAAGGCGCGTCAGGTGGGAAACGGAACGATACTGGATCTCGAGGGAGCCCTCAAATTGGGCGAGGCCGAGCAGTTGTTTCGCTCGCAAATCCAAGAACTGCTCGACGCCGGTACTACACACATTGCGGTGAATCTCGGCGGCGTGACCGAACTCGACAGTTCTGGGATTGGAGCGCTGGTACGCACCTACAGTGCGCTCAAAAAGGTGAACGGGAAATGTACCTTCTTCTCGGCTCCGAAGCGCGTGCAAATGATCCTGAAGATGGTGCGGCTTGATACGGTCCTGGATGTTGTAGAGGACGAAGGCGCTGCACTCGCTCGAATGTAAGGTTTCATTCAATATAAACAAAATCTCTAAGGTTTCAACAATGCCTGGAACCGGATTCGGGAGCAAGAGGTCGGAATTTCAAACCCACTCGCCCGGACCTTTCCTTCTCTGACGACTCCTGGACAGCAGGAATCAGGCTCCTGAAGCGGCGAGCGACTTCGCGGCGATGAACTTTTCGGTCACCAATCGAGCCGTCTCCACTCCTGCACGGTAGCCCGCTTCCATCGCTATTGCATAGGCAGGCCATTCAAGCATGTCTATCGAGCCCAGTTCGGGCCGGATGAGAATGTCGGCAGCATCCCGGTTGGTATTTGCCTGAGCTGCGTCGGAGATGGTCGCACACTGCATCAGTGTGCGAAAAATGCTCGGGACCTGCTGCCAGCCCTTGGTAAGTAACCAGAGCAGCGACTTATCCTCGATCTCACTGGTCTGCGCACTGAACGAGCCTCCGCCCGTTACATCTACGGCGATAATCGGGCCGCGGAGGAGCGTGGCCATCACGTTGACCGGCAAATTGTTCATGATCCCTCCGTCCACCAGGACGTGGCCATCCATGATTACCGGCGGAGCGATGCCAGGAATCGCTCCGGAAGCCCGCACGGCGTGGCGGAGAAGGCCCTGCTGATGAACAAAGGCCTCACCCTTGGAGAGATTTGCGGAAACACAAAAGAAATTCCGCCAGAGATTTTCGATGCGAACATCGCCAAAGTACTTCCGGAGAAGAAGGCTTATCTTGCGGCCGCGGACCAAGGCAATCACTGGAATCGTAAAATCATTCAACGGCTTGCTCCGCACAAATGATTGGTGGAGGGCTTCCGCGATCGCATCGGGCGAGAAATCGAGCGCCAACATTGCGGCTACAACCGAACCAAAACTCGTGCCTCCGACGAGATCAATTGGAATATTGGCCTCTTGGAATGCCTTGATAACCCCCACGTGGGCAAAGCCGCGCACGCCACCCCCGGAGAGTACCAGCCCGATCCCACGCCGAAGTGTAAGCCGCGCGACCCGGGCAAGATCGGCAGAGTCGCCTCGCCGGATATGAATGATTCGATCGCTCGGAAACTGGCTAAGCCAAGCGGTTCCCCCCACAGGCAGTTTGCTGTCCCTCTTGTTGATGAGAACCAAGTCGGCTCCACGGTGCAACTCCGTGGCATACGCGACTGCTTCGTTACTTCCTACGGGTGGATTGAACTCGGCATTGGCAACAAAAATCACCCGGTCTGATTGCCGGATGGCATGGCGTGTCCACGCATTGAATGCGCCAGCGGCGATATAGACCACCAGTTGAGGGCCCCCCTGAGAAGGGCGGAGTTGCGCTTCCTCGATTTCGACTCCGGGGCGCCGAATCATGACTGTTCGCCCCAAATCACTGAGCGACTCGGCCAGACGCTCGCCAATGCAAACGTCCGCGAGCGGCTCCACCAGTGGCACGATGGCAATACTTTCGGTCGCGCGAGATAGAATGCGCGAGCGCGAAGTTTGCCGGAGCCTCGCGGCAAGCTCCCTCATGAGGAAAGCGCTCGCCTGCGGGCTCAAGCGCAGCAATTCATCAAACGCTTCCTGTGGAAAGCGCACAAGCTCGGAATCCCGTAAGGCGATTACTGTTGCGGAGCGCGGCTCTCCTGAGATCAAGCTCATCTCTCCGACGAATTCACCCCGGGCAATTTGTCCCACCAGCTCCATCTCACTCTCTTTTGTGACAAACGTGCCGAGACGCCCGGCGAGCAGGATGCAGGCGTCGTGGCCAGCCTCGCCTTCTTGGAACAAAACTGTCCCCGCCGCAACACCGAACCAAGTCAACAGGGACTCAAATTCGGACAGCATGGCACCATCGATTTCGGCGAATAGCGGGTCCAGCGCGGGAAGCCTCCGGAGAGCCGCGATTACTCTCCCCGGCGCTCCGTCGCTGCTTTCCGGTGAGCGCAGGTTTTCCTCTCTCTTTGACGGATTCTGATTCATTCATTTCTCACAGCGGGGCGATAGTGAAGTGAATCATAAAATTCTCTCATCCTCAAGTGCGGGCAGAGCTGGCGCATCCCGCTCCGAAGGCTTGCAGGGATTGAGGGACTGTGGTAAGAAGCGAAAAATCGAGAGGAGCGCTGTATGAACCCCGGCACCACAGCGAGTGTTACGGAGCGTGCTCCGCGAAATCCACAGCAGAATCCGCTGCTTGCGACCAGATGGGTCGAGTCCACGGGAAAGCCCAGTCTGACAGCGCGATTTTCCATGGCAATTCTAGCTTGGGCGGAGCGGCTCAATATCAAATATTCAAAATTCGGAAATCCAGCCGTCTATGACAATTCTGTTTTTCCCTGGGTAGCAGAGATCGAGGATCATTGGCGCGAAATCCGTGCCGAGATGGATCGCGTGTTGCGTCGCAAGGAGGATTTGGCGAGCTTTCAGGACATTGCCACAGATCTGTCCGATCTTACGCAGGACCGTGGCTGGAAGGTTTTCATGTTTACGGGCTACGGTCCCAACTGTAAGTCGAACATCCGCCAGTGTCCGGAAACCTGGCGGCTCTTGCAAAAAATTCCCGGCCTGACAACCGCGCTTTACTCCATTTTGGAGCCTGACAAATGGCTGCCTCCGCACCGCGGACCCTACAACGGAGTCTTGCGACTCCATCTCGGCCTTCTTGTTCCCAAGCGGCCCGCGGACATCGCCATTCGCGTTGATTCGCGGATTTACCACTGGGAGGAGGGAAAGGCACTAGTATTTGACGATAGTTTTGAGCACGAAGCTTGGAACAGAAGCAAGGAGCCTCGGGTGAATCTCTTCGTCGATTTCAGAAGGCCTTTAAAGTTCCCTGCGAATATGATGAACTGGCTCTTGCTCCATCTGGCGGCACTCACGCCTTATATTCGCGAATCGAAGGCGAACCACCGAAAATGGGAACGCGGCTTTTATAGGGACTCGGAAAAGAAGATAGGCCGCGCTCTCTCCTGAACTCGAGTGAAGATAAGTGTGTTTTCGATTGCGGCGACAAATCGCGCTCGAACGGCATTCCAAGCAGTAACTCATGCAAGCGCTCGCAAAAAATTATTCCGCGCTAATCCATACCCAATCCTGCGGCCCAATGTCACTCAAGTGAATTGTGGCCGTACGACAGGCCTCACCGTGAATCTCAACAACTGCCATTCCACAGTCGCTGCATTTCTTGGGCACACGATCGATCACTGAGCCCTGCG
The DNA here is from genome assembly GCA_050747245.1 of Candidatus Acidiferrales bacterium. Lineage (GTDB taxonomy): Bacteria > Acidobacteriota > Terriglobia > Acidiferrales > UBA7541 > JBOGNO01. The sequence goes on along the minus strand of JBOGNO010000007.1, from coordinate 177,776 downwards.
GCGGCCGCGTGACAAAACTTATCGCCTGTGGCAGGGTTTGAATCTTAGAATGAGGTTGTATAGTTGCCGAGAGAAAGGGTAAACCTGAGCCGTCCCGACCTCCGGTAAGGGTGGCGTCGCCAGCAGAACTGAAGTGCTCGAAGCAAACCCAAGATGAGGAGCAAGAATTCCGCAACCGGCAACAGCAACGGCCTCTGTCAAATTCCAGGATCAGCATAAGCTGATCCGCGGTGCAAGATGATTTCGGAAACGGTAGGCAAGACTCTTGGCAATGCTGCCAAATCAACGCCATTCCGGCGCGACATCCACATCGACTGGATGGATGTGCTCTGGCTCCTTTTTCTCGTGGGACTCGCGATCCTTCCCCCCATAAATGAAATTCACAAGCAAATGGTGTTGCTGGCGTTCGGCGTGGTTCAGTTGTTGGAGGGGCGCCTGCTCAAGCTGCTGCCCCGGCGTGGGCCGGTCTACGCCGTTCTGCTCAAGTTATCACTCGCAACGCTATTGATTGACCATACTGAAGCTCTGGGAATCAACAGCAGCTACTATCCGATTTTTTATTTGCCGGTCGTGACCGCGGCGCTTTATTTCGGAGCTTGGGGCACGCTTCTCTGGACGCTTCTGGCCGGCGCGGCATATTGCTCGTACTTGTATCCTGCGCTGCAGGAGTACAGTCTCACGGCCGGAGGCGCAGCGGAACTTGCCCTGCGCATTCTTTTTTTCTTTCTGGCCGCCATGGTGGTGAACCGCTTCGCGTTGGAAAATCGCCGGCAGACCATCCGCTACCGAACCCTGGCCGAACAGCTTTCGGAAACGAACCGGAGACTCGAGATCGCGCAGGATGAGGCGAGACGCTCGGAGCGGCTGGCGGCTCTCGGCCAGCTCTCTGCCGGCCTGGCGCATGAGATCCGAAATCCACTCGGAGTGATCAGGGGTTCTGCTGAAATGCTCTCCGAGAAACTGGCGCGAGCGGATGCCCTGCCGCGTGAAATGGCGGATAACATTTTAAGTGAGGTGAATCGCCTGGGCACGCTGGTCACCCGCTTTCTGGATTTTGCGCGACCGTTAAAAGCCGAGCTGCGCGCTTCCGAACTTACGGGACTCCTCGATCAGGCGCTTGATTCCGTGGCCGAAAACTGGCACGGCGGGAAAGTGCGCGTGGAGCGGGCCTATCAGGCGGGCCTACCCCCGGTGCGACTAGACGAAGAACTCTGCCAGCGCGCCTTGCTGAATCTTGTGCAGAATGCGTTCGAGGCCATGGGAGAGAAGGGCGGCACGCTGCGCGCCGGAGCGATGGCCGCGAACAGGAATGGGCACAGCGGAATCGAACTGGTTATCGAAGATACAGGACCCGGTATTCCCACCGAGCTGCAAGATCAAATCTTCAACCCGTTTGTGACAACTAAAGAGACGGGAGTGGGTCTGGGCCTCTCGATTGTTTCGAAGATAATTGATGGACACGGCGGGGCGATTCGAGTGGAGAGCCCGCCGGCAGGGGGAGCGCGGTTCGTAATCTTTCTCCCTGCGACTTCCGAATCTGTGGAACCCGAAGCGGCCCGCAAAGCGGGGTGAATGACCTTGCCGACCATACTCATTGTTGAGGATGAAGCCAAACTGCGCCGGCTTCTCGAGTTGAATCTCGGTGAAGATGGATTCCGGACGCTCGCCGCGCCGGATGCCGAGACGGGACTGAACCATCTGCGGCAAGAGACGGTGGATCTGGTGCTCACCGATCTCAAGCTTCCCGGAATGGATGGCCTCGAATTTCTTCAAGCCGTGAAACGCTCCCAAGCTTCTCTTCCGGTTGTTGTGATGACGGCATTCGGGACGGTCGAAACGGCAGTTGAAGCCATGAAGGCAGGCGCCAGCGATTATGTATTGAAGCCCTTTTCGCTCGCCGAAATGCGCATGGTGGTCCACAAGGAACTCGATGTGCGCCATCTGCGCGAGGAAAATCTCTCGCTCCGCGAAGCGTTGGGCCGGCGTTTCGAACATCCCAACATCGTAGCCAGGAGCGCGAAGATGCAGGAGGTGCTCGCGCTGGTGGAGCGCGTGGCTCCCACTAACTCCACTGTCTTGCTCGGAGGCGAGAGTGGCGTCGGAAAAGATCTGTTCGCGCGCGCCATTCACCAAAAATCGCGCCGCGCCTCGGGACCCTTCATCAAAATCAATAGCACTGCAATTCCGGAAAATCTGCTGGAAAGCGAGCTCTTCGGTTATGAAAAAGGCGCTTTCACAGGAGCCACGACGAACAAGCCTGGAAAATTCGAATTGGCGGATAAGGGGACGCTCTTTCTCGATGAGATCGGCGACGTGCCGGCTGCCACACAGGTAAAGCTCCTCCGCGTGTTGCAGGAGCGCGAATTCGAACGCTTGGGCGGCACTCGCACACTCAAAGTAGATGTGCGATTGGTGGCCGCCACGAACCGGGATCTGCGCGCGGCGCTTGAAGAGGGCACATTTCGCGAAGACCTCTACTACCGTTTGAACGTCGTCCCGATTGACATCCCACCGTTGCGCGAACACAAGGAAGACATCCCCGAGCTTGCGAATTTGTTTCTTTCCCGTTTCTCGGCAGAATTCGGCAAGAAGACCACTAGTATCAGCCCCGAAGCGATGCAACTCCTGATGGGTTTTCACTGGCCTGGAAATGTCCGCGAACTCGAAAATGTCCTCGAGCGGGCCGCGGCGTTGACGAAGGGGACAGTTCTCGAACCTGCAGACGTTCAGCTGGACCCGGGGCGCCCCAAACCTAGAAATTCTACCGAGCCACTCCTGCCCGAGGGTGTGACGCTTGAGCAGTGGGAGGACGAGATAATTCGCGAGGCCGTCCGCCGCGCCAATGGAAACAAGAGCCGCGCGGCACGCCTGCTCGGCCTGTCACGCAACGCGCTGCGCTACCGCCTGTCAAGAATGGGCATCCCCGACGAGCCAGAAAACGCAAAAGAGGCCTAATTCTAGATGTGGCTCAAAACCACCACCTTCGATTGAAAGCCACCAGCTCGAACTTGCGCGCATCCGAAACTCACTCAGGCCCCCTCGTAAACACAGACAAACACGTTAGATAAAACATCATCAGACCTAAGCAGTCTGGCAAGCAGCTTGCACTTCTCCTCCAGCGCGGGTGGTGTTTAGACGGTTCCCGCTGATGAGAGGTGGGCCATGAAGAACCTAATTCTTAATGGAACTGTAGCTCTAATTCTGGCGCTTGCAGGCGCGGGCATTGCCCAGGCGCAGGAACAGGGAGCCGCGAACACATCGGCAGGCGTCGCACGGATTAGCTTTATCCGCGGCGAAGTCTCCACTCAGCGCGGTGATTCCGGTGATTGGAGCGCCGCGGCTTTGAACGCGCCCCTAGTTACGGGCGACAAGATTTCGACCGGCAAAGATTCGCGCGCGGAATTGCAACTCGACTACGCGGACGTTCTCCGGCTCTCCGAGAATACGGAGGTCACTATTGCCAACATCACGCGCACGGAGATTCAAATCCAGGTCGGGCAAGGATTGGTCAGTTATTCCGTTTTCAAGGACGGCGAAGCCGCAACGGAAATTGACACTCCCAACGTGGCGATTCGTCCGGCCCAGGGACAGGGAATCTACCGATTGTTTGTGAGTCCCGATGGCCAGAGCGAGTTGTCTGTGCGTCAAGGCGCAGCAGACATCTCGACGCCTCAGGGCAGCACGCGCGTCGAGTCCGGTCAACTCATAACTGTCCAGGGTACCGGAGATAATGTGCAATATCAGATTACCGATGCCCCCGCGCAGGATGAATTTGATTCCTGGAACAGAGACCGCGATCGACAAATCAACAGTGCGCAAAGCTGGCATCACACGGATCGTTATTACACTGGCACGGCGGATCTCGATGCCTACGGGCACTGGGAAAATGTGCCGGATTACGGTTCCGTTTGGGTGCCAGCGGTTGGTTCGGGATGGGCTCCTTACCGTGAAGGACAGTGGGTATATGAACCTTATTATGGCTGGACGTGGGTTTCCTACGAGCCTTGGGGATGGGCGCCTTACCACTACGGCCGATGGTTCGAATATGGAGGCGGATGGGCTTGGTGGCCCGGCCCCGTGTATGCGTACCCCGCTTACTACCCGGTTTGGGCGCCGGCCTACGTTTCCTTCGTCGGATTTGGTTACGGAGGTGGATTCGGTGTCGGGTTTGGTTTCGGATTTGGCTCCATCGGATGGTTTCCCAGCGGGCCGTGCGACCGATTCTTCCCCTGGTGGGGACGCGACCGGGACGATTTCCGCGACGATGACTTCCGAGACGAGCGGCACATTAGGGACGAGAGGCGCGGATTCGATCCGCTTCACGACGGCGACCGCTTCTCGAACCTGCGCCGTTTGAACGACGACAAGTTTGCGCGTTCCATCTCCACTGTGCCGGGGAACAAGTTTGGCGCGGGACGTGTAGGTGCCGCGCCGGCAAGCCCCGCGCTGATGCAGAACGCTCGGCTGATGACCGGGAATTTGCCGGTTGTTCCGACCCGCGCCAGCCTCAGCGCATCCGGCCGGCCCGCCAGCCCGGGAACCATCCACTCTGGCGGAATCACACAGCAGCGCTTTTTCTCGAAGACCCAGCCGCCTGCCTCGCCTCAGCCGTTCAATCAGCAAGCGGCGCAGCTTCAGAAGTCCATCCAAAACAATGCGCGCACCACGCCCATAGTTGCGGGCGGCAGGAATGCCCCTAGCTCTTCCGGTCCGCGGACAACCCTGTCAACGAATCCCCCGGGGGGCGGGGTAAAAAACATGGGCAATGGTACGAATTTTGGCAGACAGCCAACTCCAAGTTCGCCCGCCATTACTTCCAGGTCTACGCCTACGCAGGTGCAGAAGAACAATGGATGGCAAAGGTTCGGATCGAGCGGGACACCTCCTGTCATGCGGAACTCGGGCTCGATCAGGCCTTCCACAGTCACGCCAAATACACCAGGGCGCCAGACTCCAGTTCCCTTTTCGCCGCCGAGCCGTTCGATGAATGGACCATATCGCCCGAACGGCGCGATGAACGTTCCGTCTCGGCCGGAGACTTCAAATCCTGGCAATCGCCCGAACGATGGCTGGCAGCGCTTCCCTCCTTCGACGCGAAGCCAGACGCCGCCCAGCACGTCTCGTCCTCCGCTGCAAATGAACAAGCCGATCGTCACGCAACGCCAGGCTCCGCCGAGCCGCGGCGGATACTACGGCGGGAGCAACAACCGCGGCGGCCCGCCCCCGAGCGCACCTCGCAGCAATAGCGGATACGGCGGCTATCGCGGACCCAGCGGCAACAGCGGTGGCGGCTACCGCGCGCCCAGCGGCAATAGTGGCGGCGGTTACCGCGGCGGTAGTAATGGCGGAAGCCGCGGAGGCAGCAGCGGCGGCGGGCACTCGTCCGGACCCTCGCACTCTTCCGGCGGAGGCCGCGGCGGCCACTAATCTCGCATCATCAACAATCATTCACCCCGGGATCCGGCCCGCCCGGGGTGAATTTTTCTGTGCGGACTGTGCCGGGCATCGCGCGATGCCGCAGTATCGAAATTGAAACCTAGCAGCGGATTTTCGCAAGTGAAAAAGTTGCCACAGCGTTTCAATCATTATGAGCAATGCCGTGAGGAGTTCTTCCAAGATCGCAGCCCTGCTGATTTGTATCCTGGCTGTCTTTCCCCGATCAGGCTTCGCGCAGCAGAAGAAGACGAGCGAGGAGCAGTTTTTATTTGATTCTGCCAATCGCTCGCGCGCAGCGCAAGGATTGCCGCCGCTCGAATGGAGCGATTCTCTCGCCCGTGCAGCCCACACACACGCCCTGCGCATGGCCCAAATGAATTCACTCTCGCATCAGTTCCCGGGAGAGGCCGGCCTCGAATCACGCGCCACGCAAGCTGGTGCCCGCTTCAGCTCGATTGCGGAGAATGTGGCCGAAGGCCCAAGCGCCGCAACTATCCACGCGATGTGGATGAATTCAGCGCCGCATCGCGCCAACCTTCTCAATTCGGATTCGAATTCCCTCGGCCTCGCCGTCATCGAGCGCGACGGCCAATTTTTTGCTGTGGAGGATTTCTCTCATGCGATAGAGATCATGTCTGTCGAGGAGCAGGAGAAAAGCGTAGGTGCGATCCTCCAAGCGCACGGTCTGCGGCTGCTTGGCGAATCGAATCTCGCGCGGCAGGTTTGCGCCCTCGGTCGCAATTATTCCAACAAGCGCCAGCCTTACGCCGAAGTCCGATACCAGACCAGCGACCTCAAAGCTCTTCCCGACATTCTTGCGCAGAAAATACGAAGCGGCCGTTATCGCTCGGCTGAGGTCGGAGCTTGTCAGAGCGAAAAATCTTCCGGATTCAGCGGGTATCGGCTAGCTGTTCTTCTCTACGAATAGTCGGAATCACTTCCCTGTGCGCTGCAGGCCACTGGCACGGAGCTCTGAACGATCACTTCGCAAACAATGGCGGATGCTTGCGATGAAAGCCCGTGGCCTCCTGATACGCGCGCGCGAAGGCGCACATTTCCGCTTCGCCGTAAAGCTTCCCCACGAAAGTGAGGCTCACGGGAGTTCCGGGCCCGCCCACGGTCGTGCCGTCGTCCTGCGGAATTGTCGGAGCATCATCGCCGCGAAATCCGTTCGGCAGAATAACCGCCGGATGACCCGTAAAGTTCGTCACGATCAGTTGCTCGCTGGAAGTCGGAGCAACGATTACATCAAAGCCTTCGACCGCCTTGGCCACCGCCTCCATGGCCACCAATCTCGCGCGGCTGGCTTGAATGTATTCCACCGCGGGAATAAATCGCGCGACACGAAAACTGTTCGGCCAGTCTCCCGGCCCTTGCTCTGTAAGAAGTTTGTCGCGGCCCGTGCGCGTGAGTTCGTCGAAAGCCGCCGCCGCTTCGGCGGTGAGTATTGAGAGCATCGCCTGGTAAGGGAATTTCGGCAATTCGACCGCAGCCATCTTCACGCCCATCGCGCCCAGCTTTTCAAGCGCTGCGTCATTGAACCGGTGATCGTATTCCGTAAGCGCCCTGAACATCGCCTGCCGCTTTTTTTGCGCCTCACGTTTCTTCTTTTCCTCGTCGGATAAATTAGGCTCTTCCTTCGGAGCTTCCGGCGACGTCTGTGGCTTTCTCTCGAAGTCCGACTTCAGGTAGCCAATTTTCAATTTCTTCCAATCCAGATTTGCATTCCAATTGAGCGCAGCGGCCTGAACGCAGCGATCCCGCTCATCCGGGCCGTAGATCGCGCTCAACACCAGAGCGCAGTCTTCTACTGCCCGGCAGAGCGGCCCGAGCTTATCCATGCTCCAGGAGAGCGCCATAGCGCCCGTGCGCGGCACGAGGCCGAACGTCGGGCGCAGGCCCGTCGCTCCGCACCGGGTGCTCGGCGATGAAATGGAACCCAGAGTTTCTGAGCCCATAGCGAACGCCACGCAGCCCGCCGCCGTGGCCGAAGCGGAACCCGCGGATGAGCCGCTTGACCCCTGATTCGGATTCCATGGACTGCGCGTCATCCCGCCAAACCACTTGTCCCCCATCGCCAGCGCGCCCAGCGTGAGTTTAGCGACGAGCACCGCGCCCGCTGCGTCCAGGCGCTGCACCACGGTCGCGTCTTCATCAATCATCTGATTCTCGAATCCCCCCGCGCCCCACGTTGTGCGGTAACCCTTCACCGCCAGCAAATCTTTCGCGCCCCACGGCAATCCGTGAAGCGGCCCGCGGTATTTTCCGGCGGCAATTTCACGGTCGGCTTCCTTCGCCTTGTCGCGCGCGCGTTCTTCGGTAAGGGTGATGACGAATTTAAGCTGCGCGTCATATCGTTTCAGCCGCTCCAGATACATCTCCGTAAGCGCCAGGGAAGATACCTTCTTCAAGCGGACTAGTTCGGCCAGCTCTCGCACAGTGCAAAAGGCTACATCTTCGAGATTTTTCGGGACGCCTCGAGCGGCGACTGCGGGTGCCGCCGATATCACCATCGGGCGCTTCGTATGCGCGAATTTTGTGCTCGCAAGAATCGGATCAAAATTGAATGCTGGCGCGGCGCCATTGGGCAAGTGCAACTTGTAAATTTCTTCGTAATCCTTCGTCGCGTCATTCAGAGATTCCAGCATCGTCGGCATCACGTCTGCTGGAATCGGCACGTCGGCAATCGTCGCAGCCTGCTCGATCATTTCCTTTGTGATTTTTCCCTTCTCCTGCGCGAGCATCCACAGTGCGCCCGGAAAAATCGTGGACGTGAGACCCAGTCCCGAGCAGACAGCTAGAAATCGTCGGCGATCCAACATGGCGGGGAATTCCTCCTTTGTGCGGCATTTACTCCCAACTTAGAGATTATTAGTAGTGAGCGCGGGAAAAGACAAATCGGCCCGCGAGCGGCGCCACAAACCTCGGGTCGCCCGCGGACCGGAAACGCAACGAACGGAACTATTTGTACGTGGCGTTTGTGCGATCCAGCTCATCGCGGTGCACGTTGTAGTCCACCATCGAATCGAACGCAGGACCGCCCAGCGGGTTTGCCTTCAAGGCCTCCTGCAGCGCCGCGTTAACCTTGTCCAGCCCTTCCGCGTTGGCCGCGATGTAAAAAAGCCAAAACGTGCGGGGCGATTCCGTGTGGATCGCTTCGGTATCGACTTCGTACTCATGAATCGCGCCGGCGGCGAGCAACTTCTCCATCAGCGGGACGATCAGGTTCTTGCTGAGTAGCTCAATCGCGTCGTCCGACGCGTCTCGCTTTAACGTATAGGTCGATCCGTGCGTGTACCCGCCCTTAAACGATCCCGAATGCCAGTGGTAATAACGGCTGACCAGGATCGAGTCCCAGTGTTTTGTCGCGCTGCCCAGCACGGGAGTTGTGGCATTGCCGGACTTGTAGAATTGGTCCAGCACGTTGAGCACCCCGGCCATGGACATTGCTGACCACCAATCGTCGTGCGTGGAGCCGTCCGGGTGGTGAACCATATTCACGTCGTCGCCATAGGCCACAATGGTTCCGTCAGCCATCGCCTTTTCCAGGATTTTCTGATCGCTCGCAGTTGACTTTTCCATGTCCCCCCACTGCGCGCGGGGAATGTTCCAAAAACTGACGTACGAATACATCGGCGGTTTTTCTTTAACCTCTGACGTCTGTGCGCCCGCCGGCGCGGCCCAGACGGCGGCCATCGCGAGTGCGCACACCCCTGCAAATACTTTCCACAACTTTCGCTTCATGAGCTTCATCCTCCGTGAATTAGCCGGGACTTCCATTTCGATGTCCTTGGCCGCGGCAGTGTACACCAGCGGCTTCATCGGAGCCAGAATATGTAATCCAGGCGCCCGGCCGCTCAATCAGCGAGTCGGAATTTTTTCGAGGTGCGCGGCCCAGTGGGAGAGATGCTTGAGAGACGCGGCATGTGTGTGGTCGAGCTTGAGCGGCGTGATTGAAATCGCCCCTGAAAAAATGGCCGCATAGTCTGTGTCCGCCTCCACCCCTTCGCGAACTTCCTGTTCGTGCAGCCAATAATATTTTCTGCCGCGGGGATCTTCGCCCGCTTTCAGCAGATTCCGGGTGATGCGCGCCGATTGCCGCGTGATCCGCACCGCTCCGGACCACGGCTGCGGCACATTCACGTTCAGCAGCACTCCCGGCGGCAGGCCCTCCTTCAAAATGAACGGAGCAAGGTGTGCCGCGAACTGCGCTGCCGGAGCGAAATCGAAATCCTTGCCGCGGTGCGCCACGGAAATGGCCACCGCCGGCACGCGATTGATCGCCGCTTCCATGGCCGCGCCCACGGTTCCGGAGTAATAGACATTTTCGCCCAGATTCCCGCCCCGGTTGATGCCGGAAATCACCAGGTCCGGCTTTTCCTTGAGCAGCGTATGAAACGCCAAAATCATCGCGTCGGCGGGGGTGCCTTCTACCGCCCACTCGCGTTCGGAGATGTTTTCCACGTAAATCGGCTGCCGCAACGTGAGCGACTGCGCCGCCGCACTGCGCTCATGGCTCGGTGCGACCACCGTCACTTCGCCCGTATCCGCGAGCGCCTGCACCAGCGCGCGCAGGCCGGGCGCGTGGATTCCATCATCGTTCGTGATTAGAATTCGCGGCATCAAATCGGATTCGAGCGGCCTTCAGTTCCCCTGATTCCCTTTCCGGATGAGGATGAAAGGAGTGGTCGGGACGACTGGATTCGAACCAGCGACCTCACGCACCCCAAGCGTGCGCGCTACCAGGCTGCGCCACGTCCCGACACAGCCAACGAAATCGAGCGTATCACTTGCGTTCGAGAAGGGTCAAGATGCCCAGCAGTTCCTCGTGAAGGTCCAGCAGCACTTTGCGCGAGACGCGCGTGTGAGTTTCGGGCCTGGATGACGACTGCGGCCGCTCCTTTCGTTCCGCCACAATATTTTCTCCGCCATTCTGTTCCTGCAAATGTTTCCGAGCGCCAGCGATCGTGAATCCGTCCTGGTAAAGCAGCCGCTTGATCTCGAACACGGTTTCGATGTCCTGGCGGCGGTACATACGCTGGCCGTTGGGGCCTTTCGCCGGCTGCAGCATGGGAAATTCCGTTTCCCAGTAGCGCAGGACGAAAGACTTGGTGGCCGTCAGGCGGCTCACTTCTCCAATTCGGAAAAATGGCTTTTCCGGAACATCCGGCGAGTTCGCAATCGCATCCGGCATGGCTTGTGCCCTTATCCTAGACCGATTTGAGCGTGTGTCAACCCGCTGCTCGCCGGTAGCGCGAAGAGCGCTCGGACTTTTTGAGCCGCTGCACGAACCGAAGCGGCGTTCCAACAAAGTCGAATTCCGCGCGCAGTTGGTTTTGCAGAAACCGCCCGAACGAAAAGTGCAGCGGTCGAATCTGGTTGGTGAACAGCACGAACATCGGCGGCGCCGTGGAGGCTTGTGTCATAAAGAAAATCTTCACTTTTTTCCCCGCGGGCGAACTGCCGCGTTCCAGATCCACGCTCGCGAGCCAGCGATTGAGTTCCCCTGTGGAAATGCGCTTGTGCCGCGCCGTGGCTACGCGGTCAATCAACGCGAAAAGTCTCTGCGCGTGCTCGCCGGTAAGCGCCGATAGAAACACGATGGGCGCGTAGTCGAGCGCTTTGAGTTTCGCCCGTGCCAGCTTCTCGTATTCGGCAAGCAACTGGCTGGCATCGCTTCCCCTGCCTCGCGATTTTCGATCCGAAGCGGGCTTCTTCCGCCACGCTTCGAGCGCTAGGTCCCACTTGTTCATCACCACGATAATCGAGCGGCCGGATTCCTGTGCATAGCCCGCGATGATCGCGTCATGCGTGGTCACTCCCACAGACGCGTCCACCACCAACAGCGCCACGTCCGCGCGTTCCAAAGTCCGGCGCGCCATGATCACGCTCAGTTTTTCAGCCACCATGCGCGTCTTCCCTTTTCTCCGGATTCCCGCGGTGTCCAGAAACCGGTACATCTTGCCCGCTTTTTCAACCAGGGTGTCCACGGCGTCGCGCGTCGTGCCGGGCTCCGGCGAAACGATGACTCGCTCCTCTCCTGCGAGGCGGTTCAACAATGTGGACTTTCCGACGTTTGGCCGCCCGATGATCGCCACATTCACTTCCGAGCGCGTCGGCTCTTCGTCCGCTCCCTCACTGAAACTGCTCGTCAGAAAATCGAGCAACTCATCGAGTCCCAGTCCGTGCTCGGCCGACACCGGAAACACTTCCTTGCCCAGCTCGTAAAATGCCGCCGCCAGCCCCGCATGTTGCGGAGTATCCACCTTGTTCGCGGCGATCACGGGTGGCTTTCCCTCGCGCCGCAGCAATTGCGCGAGTTCCAGATCGAGCGGCATCACTCCCGCCCTTGCGTCCACCACCAGCACGACGCGGGACGCGTTCTGAATCGCCACTCGCGCTTGGCGAAGAATCTCTCCGGGAATTCCCGCCTTCTCATCCGGAACGATTCCGCCCGTATCCACAACTTCAAACGGCCTGCCGCTCCAATGGGACCTTCCGTAAATTCGGTCGCGCGTGATTCCCGGCTCGTTCGTCACGATGGATCTCCGCGTCCCCGTCAGCCGGTTGAAAAGCGTGGATTTCCCCACGTTTGGCCGCCCGACAATCACTATGGATGGCAGTTCTTGTGTCATTGCCTTGACTGAATTAGCTTGGGAATTCTGGTCCCGCGGTCCGCCGCTTACGATGTGAGCGGCTCCATGCTATTGTACTTCCTTGTGCGCCGCTTTCCTGCGCGCCTTCCATGCCGAAAAAAACCTCTACCGCTGCGGCACGCGAATCCCTCGACATGGCCGGCATATTCGGCCCGGGCGGAATGTTGGCCAAAAGCCACCCCTCCTATGAATTCCGTCCCTCGCAGCTTGAGATGGCCGAGCTTGTCGAAGAGGCCTTCCGTTTGCGTCAGCACGCCCTCATCGAAGCCGGCACCGGTACGGGAAAAACTCTGGGTTATCTGATACCCGCCATTTCCAGCGGCCGTCGCGTCGTCGTCTCCACGGCCACCAAAGCCCTGCAGGAACAACTCTACCGGAAGGATGTGCCCTTCCTTCAGAAACATTTTGCGCCGGAGCTGAAAGTCGCGCTGATGAAAGGCCGCAGTAATTTTCTCTGCAAACAAAAAGTTCACCTCATGGATGGGCAGCCCGTTCTCAAGGGTCTCGGTGAAGTCGAATGGTTCGCGCAGATTCGCGATTGGGAAAAAGTCACTGAAACGGGCGATCGCGCCGAGCTCGATTTCCTCCCCGATGCTTCCGAGCTTTGGAATCGCCTCGACGCCCGCAGCGACACTTGCACGGGTCAGAAGTGCCCTGAGTTCAAGAGTTGCTTCATCACCGCGATGCACCAGCGCGCTCAAGAAGCCGATTTAATCATCGTGAATCATCATCTCTTTTTCGCGGACCTCGCCTTGCGCCAGGATGATTTCGGCTCCATCCTTCCCGAATACTCCGCCGTGATTTTTGACGAAGGTCACGAAATCGAAGACGTAGCCAGCGACTACTTCGGCCGCCAGGTCTCCAGCTACCGCTTCGAGGAGCTCGCCCGCGACGCGGAGCAAACCCTGCGTCTGTTGCACCTCGAAGTAAAAGGCATTCCCAAGCGCATCGTGCAATTGCGCGAGCGGTCTCGCACTCTCTTCGCGGAGTTCCCGGAGCGCGAGGGCCGCTTTCCCTTCGACCACGCCGAACGCGAAAGTTTTCTCGAAAAAAATCGCGAAGCCTACGACTCGCTCGCCGGAGCCCTCAAGCGCCTCGAAAGCGAGCTTGCCGCATTGCCTTCGAAGCCCGAGGAAATCCTCGCCATCGCTCGCCGCTCTGCGGAATTGCGCCGCGAGCTGGAATTCCTGCTCGAAAGCCAGGAAAAAAATTATGTCTACTGGTTCGAACGCCGCGGCCGCGGTCTTTTCCTCGCCGCCACGCCCATCGATGTCAGCGCCATCCTCCGCGAGCAGCTTTTCGAGCAATTCGATACTGTGGTGATCACTTCCGCCACGTTGGCCGTCGGCGGCCGCTTCGACTTTTTGAAGCAGCGCCTCGGTCTCTCGGCCGTGAAGGAAAGGGTCCTCTCTCACGAATTCGATTTCGGCCGCCAGGCGGCCTTTTACATTCCGAAGTCGCTCCCCGACGTGCGCGACCCCGCGTTCGCCGCGCGCGCTGCCGAAGAAATTGCCCGGCTGCTCGAAATCACCGAGGGCCGGGCTTTCTGTCTATTCACCAGCTACGCGCAGATGCAGGAAATCCACGATCGCGTTTCGAAGCACGTGGATTTTCCCATGCTCTTGCAAGGGACCGCGCCGCGCACCGTGCTGCTCGATCGCTTTCGCTCGACGGACCACGCCGTTCTCATGGCCACCGCCAGCTTCTGGCAGGGAGTGGATGTGCCTGGCCGCCAGCTCTCCTGCGTCATTATTGACCGCCTTCCCTTCGCTGTTCCGAGCGATCCCATCGTCGCCGCCCGCGTGAAGGCCCTTCAGGATGACGGCCACAATGCCTTTGCCGAATATCAGGTGCCGGAGGCCGTTCTTTCTCTCAAACAGGGCTTCGGCCGCTTGATCCGTTCAAAAACAGATCGCGGAGTCCTCGCCCTGCTCGATAACCGCATTCATCGCATGCAATATGGTAAAATTTTTCTCGAATCGCTGCCCCAGTACGCCGTGACGCAGGATCTCGCTGAAGTCGCTCGATTCTTCGAGAAGTCCTGAATCGCGCGAGCGAAGCGCGAAGGGGCCGCAAGCGCAACTTCCTTCGAATGGGAGCCCATGTACGAAATCAGCGTCGACGAAACCTTCTGCGCGGGACACGCGCTCCGCGGCTACAAGGGTAAATGCGAGAACACTCACGGCCACAATTACCGCGTCCGTGTCACTCTCGGAGGCCCCGGCCTCGATTCCATCGGCCTCCTCTATGATTTTGTCCATCTGAAAAAAGTCATCCAGAGCGTGATTCAAACCCTCGATCACCAGTTTCTCAATGAGATGGCGCCCTTCGATAAAATCAATCCTTCCGCGGAAAATATCGCCCGGCACATCTACGACGGAATCTCCGGGCAGCTTCCGATAGCTAAGGGCGCCCCTGCAATTTCGAGCATCACCGTTTGGGAAACGGATACCACGGCGGCCACCTATCGTCCCTGAACGCCCATGAATCGAGCGTATCTAATCATCGGCATCCCCGCGTTTGTGGTTTCGTTTTTCTGGATGCTGCTTGGCTGGGGGCTGCGCGTCGCGCTTCCCATCACGCTCGGCGAATTGGCGCTCGCCCTGGCAGCGATTTTTTATGTCCGCCGCCGCGAGCAATCTCCGGCGCGGAAACAGAATTCGTAATCTATTCCGATGATCCTCACCGAAATATTCAAATCGATTCAGGGCGAGAGCACCTTCGCCGGTCGTCCGTGCATCTTCATCCGCCTCACCGGCTGCAATCTTCGCTGCACCTGGTGCGATACTGCTTATGCGTTTCATGGTGGTTCGAAATATTCGCTCGACGAAATCCTCGCGGAAGTCGAGCGCCTGGCCGGGTCCTCGATTCGCCTCGCGGAAATTACCGGAGGCGAGCCGCTTCTTCAGCCGGAAACGCCTCAACTCGCGCGCCGCCTCCTCGAAGATGGTTTCACTACCTTGATTGAAACCAGCGGCGAAAGTTTCATCGGAGTCCTCCCGCCCGAAGTCGTAAAAATCGTAGACGTAAAATGCCCGGACTCCGGCGAGTGCGGAACATTCGCTGACAAGAATCTTTCGGCACTCAGCAAAAAAGACGAAATCAAGTTCGTCATCGCCTCCCGCCGCGACTTCGAATTCGCCTGCAATTTCATGAGCGAACACAATCTGCTCGCCCTCATCGGCCACATTATCTTCTCTCCCGTTTTTCCCGATCCCGCGGGCACTTGGCCGGCCCTCGAACCCCGCGAGTTGGCCGAATGGATTCTCGCGGAAGGAATTCCCGTGCGCCTCGGTTTGCAACTGCACAAATTTATTTGGGATCCCGCAATGAAGGGAGTTTAGAGGCAATCCGGTTGTTGGAGACGACCCCTGGTCCCTGGCATCTCCGCGTGTCATCCTGAGGCCTGAGCAGCGCGATTTTCACGCCTTCCACTCTGCGTCGCGTGAAAATCGCGCGCTTTGAGGAGGGCCGAACGGATCTCGGCGCCGGAACGACGGACATCTCGATTTGCATCAAATCTCTTGCAAGGTTCTCGACAAAGCCGGATAACCTGTATGCACTGCCGATGCAGCCAAAACCCAAAGCGGTAGTTCTCTTGAGCGGCGGCATGGATTCCTGCGTCACCGCCGCCATCGCGAAGCAAACCCACACGCTCGCGCTGCTTCACGCGAGCTACGGACAGCGCACCGAAAAACGCGAGCGCCGCGCATTCGAAGAAATCGCGCACTTCTATGCCGTTCGCGAACGCCTCGTGATTCGCCTCGATTCACTCGCCCAAATTGGCGGCTCGGCGCTGACCGATGCGCGTATCGCCGTTCCCGAAAGCGGGCCGGGCGCGCCCATCGCTTCGTCCGGAATCCCCGTCACGTATGTGCCCTTCCGCAACGCGCATTTTCTCTCCGCTGCCGTAAGTTGGGCCGAAGTGATTGGAGCGACTGCAATCTTCATCGGCGCCGTGGAGGAAGATAGTTCCGGCTATCCCGATTGCCGGCCGGAGTATTACCGCATCTTCGAAGAGCTTGTGCGCGTGGGCACGCGCCCGGAAACCAAAATCGAAATTTGCACGCCTGTCATCGCCGTGCGCAAACGCGAAATTGTGCGGCGTGGAAACGAACTCAGCGCTCCGCTCGCGCTGACCTGGTCGTGCTATCAATCCGAAGATCTCGCTTGCGGTTCTTGCGACAGTTGCCGTTTGCGCCTCCGCGCCTTCGCCGAAGCCGGCTTCCCCGATCCCATCCCTTACGCTCCCGCCTCCAAGACCACGTCTTGAACATGTCGTTGGCGAACAGAAAGGGGGTCGCGGCGAAGCCATCACCCATTTCCAACTCTGTTTCGACGACGGCCCCCCGCCCTGACGATGTTCAGTTGGTCACCGCTGACCCGTCTTTCAACCTGCTTCGCTCCGACCCGCGCTTCCCGGCCCTCGCCGTCCGCGCCAAGCAACTTGTCTCTCCCCCACCCAAAACTCCCTAGTTCTTCGGCGACTTAGCTTTCTGATGTGCTTGCACGTGATTTTCGCTTTGTGACAACACCCCTTTAATTTTTTCAGATACAATTCGTGCGCGGTTGAGCCAGCCCGCTTCTTGGGAGCGATCTGTAGGATCAATCGAGGGTTGGTGACGGAGCTAATCCCTAGCACCACAGAAGGAATTGAAGCGGTTTGGGAGGCCTACATGAAACGGCAATTTTCGATTCTTAAAATTGTCTGCTTGATTTGCATCGTAGCGATTCTCCCAGCGGTGGCTAGGACCGCGGGCGCCCAAACGGCGAAGAAGGAATTTGTTTCGCGGGACGCCGACATCGACGGAGCGAAGATTCACTACACGATTGGCGGATCGGGACCTACCGTGGTCCTCTTGCATGGGTTCGCGGAAACTTCCCGAATGTGGAATCCGATCCTGCCGGTCCTAGGCGAGAAATTTACAGTGATCGCGCCAGACCTTCCGGGGATTGGAGATTCGTCAATTCCAAGTGGTGAAATGGGCATGAAGACGGCGGCGATTCAAATTCACGACCTTGTGCGTTCGTTGGGCGTTACGAAGGCGCGAGTGGTCGGGCACGACATCGGGCTGATGGTGGCGTACGCTTACGCGGCGCAGTTTCCATCCGAAGTGGAAAAGTTGGTGGTGATGGATGCATTTCTGCCGGGCGTGCAGGGCTGGGAACCGATTTACAATGACCCGAATTACTGGCACTTCCGGTTCAACGGGCCGACGGCGGAAGCGCTGGTGAAAGGCCGCGAGGATATTTATTTCGCTTATTTCTGGAACGACCTGGCCGCCGACAAGAATCATTCGATTCCCGAGGCGGATCGCAAAGCTTATCTCGCAGCCTATTCGCGTCCGGGACGCATGCGTGCGTCCTGGGAGTATTTTGTTTCGTGGCCGCAGGCCGCCAAGGATTTCGCACAAATGTCACAGATCAAACTGACCATGCCCGTGTTGTCAATCGGTGGCGACAAGTCGTTGGGGGAACCGCTGGCGGCACAAATGAAATTGGTCGCGACGGATGTAACGGTTGTGATCGTGAAGAACTCGGGCCACTGGATACTTGAGGAGCAACCTAAGCAGACGACCGACGCACTAGTGAAATTCCTGTAAAGAAGAGAGGTGCTCCATGTTCAACAGATTCATGTTCAAGGTGGCTACGTCCGCGTTGTCTCTCGTCGCTGCTTCTGCGGCAACTGCTCAATCCCTTCCCGAGATGCGTATGACACCTTCGGAAATCCAGAACAGTGCACTCGACAGCAACCAGATTGGGAGTTCTGGTCTTCCGGGGGTTCATACAAAAGTTGTCTTCGGGGATCCTTCCAAAGTGGGTTTCTACACGATCTTGTTGTTCGTTCCCGCTCACACCACAATCCAAGCACACTCACACCGCGATGATCGGATTGCGACTGTCGTCTCCGGTGAGTGGCATCTGGGCTACGGCAAGCATTTCGATGCGAAGTTGTTAAAGACGCTCCCGCCGGGCAGCGTGTACTCAGAACCGGGCGGCGACAATCATTTTGCCCAGACTGACACCGAACCCGTCATCGTCGAAATTTCTGGCTATGGTCCGACCGACACGCGGTATTTCTACCCAGCGAACGAACCGAAATCGCAGGAGAAGAAGTGATTCTCATTCCGACCGGTTGGTCGTAAGTGCGAATGTGGTCCGGGGGCCCTCCAGCGCTTTCGTCGCGCGATCCAGAAACGGCGTTCCGGGAAGCATCGCCATGCGCTCTGGGTCGATAGTCGCCTATCCGGAAGTTGGGTTTTGCTCACGACGCGGCACGCCACAGAAGCGCCTGTAAGAAAAGTAGAGACTGATTGACCTTGTCCGTCAGGTTGGGTTCAAACTATCATGCAACGAACGACAATACGCTTCGGATATCACAGGTAGAAGCTGGAACAGCGACCTGAAATGGTAGGCCCGATTCGTGGCAGCATCTAAGTCTAGGTATTCACAATCAGCTGTCCGCGAGGCGTTCGATAGTCAGCTTGCTCCGGCAGCAGCTTCACGCCAGCCTAATCCCGCTCCATCCAATCTTGCGAAGCGGCACGTTCGTCTAGCACGCCCCGTCGGCTCTAGGCTTCTCCTTTGGCAGAGAAAATTACTGCTCCCAAAATTCGTAGTCCCGGTACTTGCTTTTTAGTTTAATCTATGGTAACATTAACCCTTTGAATTTGAACAGTTTAACGGGGCGGGGTGAGAACCCGCCGCCTTTCAGCCTCTTGGGAGACGGGGGGATTCTAATCGAGACACATCACGAAACAAGACTGGGCCTAAACCATTGAAAACAAACACTCGGAGCGAATTCTAATCGAGACACAACACATGTTTTGCCCGCCTCCAAATCTCCGTGACTCTGTGATCTCTGTGGCCAATCCCCGGCAGCAAAATGTCAGAAATCAATCGCCACACCAAAATATTGATTTTTTTGCAAAACACTCAATACAAACCACATCCAAAAAATCAATCGCCACAAAAACGTCATTTTCAAAATGGGTACTGGAACCCTCCGCCGCCCCCGACAAAATCGCTCGACAACGCCTTTACAGGATGCCCCTTGCGAGTTAATAATCCAACCTACGAAGTGGGGGAGGCAGCCTGTATGAAGCTACAAAACAAAATGGCATGCACGTTGGCTTTGGGGATGATTTTTGCCGCCCTGGCATGGGCGCAGGGCGCTGCCCGCGTGACCGGCACGTTGTGGGGCACGGACGGCAAGCCCTGGGCTGCCGTCACGATAACGATCACATTCAGCGCCGTCCAAACCAAGTCGGATACGGTAGGGACTGCCGGCTCCCAAACCACAAAGGAAACTCACGGCATGACCACCTCTGTGACCACCGACAAGAACGGCCGCTTCAGCGCCATCGGCCTCCAGCCCGGCGTGTACGACATTGCCATCAAAAACGAACAGATCGCCTACACGGAAAAAGACCGCTTTGATGTCGGCGACAACGAACTCAACATCAATTTGAAAGTAATTGCCGCCAAACAAGGCCTTAATACCGGCGAAGCTGAGAAAAAAGAAGAGGAAGCGACCGCGAAATTCACGACCATGAGCGAACATTTCAAGGCAGGCCTTGCAGCCATGGATGATGCCGCGGCCAACAAAAAACAGATAGCCTCAACACCCGCGGATCAGCGCGGCCCTCTGCAGGACAAGATGAAGGCAGACTACGACACGGCCATCACCGAATTCTCTGCGGCGGAACAACTCGTCAACGAAAAGGAAACGAAGAACCACGCCGTCGTCCTCGGAAACCTCGGCGCCGCTTACGAATCGGCGGGCCGCTACCAGGACGCTGCGGACGCGTTTCAAAAAGCGGCTGATATGCAGCCGCGCCCTGAGTATTACGTCGCGCTGGCCACCAATCTTGCCAAAGCGGGGAAGATTGCGGATGCGGGACCCAACTGTGATAAAGCTGCCGCTGCTGACCCGACAACCGGCCCTGCAACTGCTGAAACTTGCTGGCGGAACCTGGGCATTGTCTTGAGCAATCTTGGAAAAATGAAAGAAGCAGTCGAGCCGCTTCAAAAAGCCACCCAAATGAATCCCAAGGATGCCGATGCATGGTTCCTGCTGGGCAATGCGCTGGCGGGAAGCATCGAGACCAAGCAGCAGGGCGAAAAACTCATCTACATCATTCCTCCGGGAACAGACGACGCTTATAAGAAGTACCTGGAGCTGGCCCCCAGCGGCCCCCATGTGGGGGAAGCAAATGCCATGCTGCAAGCGCTGAAAACTTATGAACAACCTGCGGACACCACTGTCGAAAAGAGAAAAAAGAAGTTCTAGCTCTGGCAAATCTGTGTGCCGACGAAAGCAGCAATCGCCGCCGCTGGATTTTCCGCTCGAATGTGGTTAAACTCTGCGCGAGAAACCTCTCTCAGGGGCACAGTGTCACGTCAGGTGCGGAGGTGGGATGGCGCACGCGGCTTCTGGTTTTTTCGGCGAGCAAAAGAGGCGCAGCACGCGGATAGGCGAAACGGTTTCACTCGCAGTGCGCGGCGTCGACTTGCTCGGACAGCCGTTTGAGGAGCGCACTTCGACTCTGGTCCTGAATCTCCACGGCTGCAAGTACGCTTCGAAACACCATTTGCCCAAAAACACCTGGCTCACTTTGGAGCTCGCGGACCCCGAGAGTGAATCCGGGAGGCGCTGCGTGCGCGCGCGCGTTGCCTGGATTCAAAAGCCGCGCACGCTTCGAGAACTCTTTCAAATCGGCGTCGAGTTGGAGACTCCGGAGAACATCTGGGGAGTCGCCATTCCCCCGGAGGATTGGCAGACGTCCGCAGCCGATGCGATATCTTTTGTTCCCGCACCGGAATCATCCTCCGCAAGAACTAGAGAGCCAGGTGGCGAGAAATCCGCCTCGGTGATTTCGCTTCCGACTGGATTGTCCAGCTACATGGAACGCGTGCTGACCGACGCTTCCGGCATCGGAGGCCCGGGCGGGCATCACGAAGGGAGTCCTCTGCTGCTTGAGTTGCGCCGGCAACTGGAGCGCCAGGCCACTGAGATCGTCGAACAAGCGGCTGCGCGTGCCGGCGAACAAATCCAGCAAACCGCCGATCAATTTGAACAAGAGCGTCGGGCAACGTCGGAGTCATTTTACGAACGCTGGAAGGAGGAGTTTGAACGCGCCCGGGCCAGCGCTAGTAGCCGACTCTCGGCAGAGATCGAGACCCATGTCAGCTCTGGCGTCGAAAGAGTACAGGAAACGACGCGTGAGGCCATTACCCGCCGGATCGAAGCGGGGTTGGGTAGCGTGGAGGACGCGCTTCGACATCTGGACGAGCATGCCAAAGTAATTCGCGGCGAAATGGAGTCCGCCGCGAACGATGCGCATACACTTCTAGCCAAGCTCAAGAGCGAGTGCGAGATGGCGGAAGCCGCGGAACACCTCCGGCGAGAATCGTTGCAGGCGGAACTTCCGCAGCAGGCAGTGCTGGCTGAGTGGCGCACAGCGCTTGAACGGGAGATGTCGGTTGCTCGCGAGCAGTGGCACGAACTATTGCAGTCCTCCATCGATGGCGCTGTCGAGCCATTGGCGGCGCGGCTCGGCGAAGCTTCTGAGGCCTCCGCAGCAACAGCGGAGAAGCGATTGTCCGAGCGGATACGCAATCTGGGTGATCCTTTCTCGCGCATGGCTACAGAAGCCCGCCAGAGCCTCGCGGGCGTGCAATCTTCGCTTGAGGTAGAGCTCAATCGCGCCAACGGCTCGCTTGCAGAAATTGAACAGGCGGCCAATCGCATCTCGGAGTATTCTGCGCAGCTGGAAGCGGCCAGCCAGGATGCGGTGAACGAGCTCCATCGTCGCCTGGAGTCCACTCTTGCCGCGCAGACAACTGAATTGAACCGCCGCGGTGATACGCTGGCTGCCGACTTCGCCGGACGACTCCGATCGGAGCTCGATAAAGCACGAGAAGAGGCTGTTGCGCGGGCAGCCGGAGAGACGGAGAGCCGCATTGCGCCGGCGATTGAGCGCGTCCGCGAGTCGCTCCGCCAGCTCACAGCTCGCGAAGCACAGGTCGAAGAAAGTCTGCGTCTCCACCGGGAACGCCTCCGGCAGGCATCCGAGCTGAATCTGAGGGAAGCGAACGCGCAGATGTCCGCCACGCTAGACCGGCTGCGCGGAGAATTCGAAGAAGCTCGCGGGGTCGCGCTGGCAAAATGGAACGAAGAAATCGAAGCGAGCGGTGTGCGCGCCACGCACGCCGCGCTCGATTCAGTTTCACGGACGCTCGAAGCGGCGCAGCAGCAGGCTCGGGCAGCCACACAATCCGCCTTCGACGAAGCCCTGCAAAAGGCGAATCAGATTCTGAATGAACGCTCCGAAGCGCTCGCTGAACAATTCGGCTCACGGGTGCGCGATGAGCGCGAGAAGCAGCTTGAGGAATCTCGCGGCGGCCTTGCCGCAATTTCTGAGGAAGCTTTGGCAATCGCGCGCAAACAGTTGGAGCTCTCGGCGCACGACTCCCTAGGCCGAGTGCGAGAGGGGCTGGAAACGGTTTCCGTCGAGTTTCACCAAAAATTTTCTGATGCCAGCAACGCCGTGTTGACGGAGAAATCCCGCCAACTCGAAGAAACGTCTGAGGAAAAACGCAAGATTTTTGAAGCCTCCGCCGCGCAAACGCTCGATCGTTTTCAGACACGGCTCGAAGAGCGCGTACGCGGCGCCGCGGGCGATGCTCAAGGCAAATTCGCCGCACAACTGGCGGCCGCGATGCAGTCATTTCGTGCGCAAATTAGTTCGTACGAAAATGAGTGGCGAACGAGCCTGGAGCGCGTGGAAGGCGAATCCCTCGCCACCTACGAAGAACGATTGCGTGGCGCGCGCGAGTCCTGGCTGGCAACGGCATCGCGCGATCTGGATCAGCGCGGCGAAGCGGCGACCGCCTCACTGGTCGAAGCCGCCGAGCATGCGGTACGCCGGTCTTGTACAGAAATCTTCGATTCTCTAGCACAGACCATCCGCGAGAAAATTCTCCCGGCAGCATCTGATTCCGGTGCGGCTGCAGCAGCCGCTGGCGGATTGGCATCCGCCGGCTCCCATGCGCAAGAGCGCAAAACCCACTCCCACAAAAGCTGAATTTCTATGGTTCAAACGCGGCCGACAATCTCGAGAAACGCTTCGGCGACTTCGTGCACATGCTCCATCAGAAGCGCTGGATAAAGCGGCAAACTTAATACTCGCTCGCAGGCGCGCTCGGCGTGCGGAAATGTACCGCGCGGATAGCCCAGCGAAGCATGCGCCGGCTGCAAATGCAGGGGCAGAGGATAGTGGATTGCGGTGCCGATTCCTCGGGACTCCAATCGCGCTCGGACCGAATTGCGTTCCCTAACGTAAACTACAAACTGATGGTAAGCGCACTGGTCCCGGCTGTCGTCCTGCGGAATTTCCATGCGACCGGCCCCCAGTAGCCGGCGATATTCTTGCGCGATTGCCAGCCGCTTCGCTGTCCACTCACTCAGGTGACGCATTTTCACGCGCAGCACAGCTCCCTGAAACCCCTCCATGCGATAGTTGTACCCGATGAATGCGTGTTTATATCTGTCACTCTGACCGTGGTGTCTAGCCGCCCGCGCGAATTGCGCAATGCGGTCGTCGTTCGTCGTGATCGCGCCGCCTTCTCCATAGGCTCCCAAGTTTTTGGAAGGATAGAAACTGAACGCCGCAACATCACCTATACTGCCAACGCTGTGGCCACGGTAGTGCGCTCCGTGAGCCTGGCAAGCGTCCTCGATCACGGCAAGCTTATATCGCCTTGCAATTTCGCGAATCGGATCCATATCCGCGGGGCGCCCGTAAAGATGCACGGGAAGTAGCGCTTTCGTGGCTGGACGAATATTCTGTTCGATGAGTCGTGGATCCAGATTCGCCGTCGCAGGATCGATATCCACGAACACCGGCTTGGCACCGGTGTAGGAAATCGCTTCTGTAGTGGCGATAAATGTGTTGGGGGTTGTAATTACTTCGTCACCGGGCTGCACACCGACGGCCAACAGCGCCAGGTGCAAGGCACTGGTGCCGGAATTCAGAGCGACGCAGTGCTTTGTTCCACAGTACGTCGCGAATTCCTTTTCGAACTCTTCGACATCCTCGCCCAGCACGAAGGAAGCGCGCTGGCAGGCCGCATCCACAGCGGAGAGAATCTCTTCACGTAACGAATCGTATTCCAATTTCAAATCGTATTGCGAGATGCGCACGCGATACTCCAGAACAAACTGTGAAACTCTACTGCACAGCCACCGGCGCCACAAGGCCTTGTGGAACAACTCCTTTTTCTATGAGAACGGGGATGACTCTCGTTCGTGCGACGAGACGCTCAAATGCAGCGCGCAAATTGCGCTTCCTGCGGCCCAATGCGGTGCGTGATGAAGTTGGCGGCCGTTCACAAAGTGCACTGCTACGAGGCTCCGTGAACCCCGGCGATGAGTTGGGAACGCCGAGAAAAATCCGCTCGTGCTGTTCCGGTTGAGCGTGGTATCTTTTTGCGCGTATGTCCCTCTTACGAGCTGAAGCGCAAGATGTCTCCGCGGCAACAGACGCCGGAGCTACCCAAAAAGAGTTCTCCAGGAAACCTGCGGAGCGAATGACCCTTTCCGTTGTTATCGCCGCTTATAACGAACGGATGTACATTGAGGAAATCCTGCGCCGTGTCGAGGCGGTCGAGCTAGCCGACGAAATCATAGTGATAGAAGACGCTTCTACTGACGGAACCCGCGATGTCCTGTTGAAACTTCAGAAACAACAAGAGTCCGGGCAGAAGGAAGCAGAAATTCTTGGGGGTCGCGCGCGTCTCGACCTCGCCCGCATTCGTTTTATCTTTCAGCAGCGCAATCAAGGGAAGGGTGCAGCGTTGCGGCGTGGTTTTGCCTCCGCCAGCGGAGATATTCTTCTCGTACAAGATGCAGACCTCGAATACGACCCTCGTGATTATATGAAACTGCTCGAACCGATCCTCGATGGCCGAGCGGACGTCGTGTATGGCTCGCGATTTATCGGCGGGCCGCAGCGCGTTCATTTCTTCTGGCATTACGTCGGCAACAAATTCCTTACGCTGCTCTCGGACATGCTTACAAACCTCAAATTGACCGACATCGAGACCTGCTACAAAGTGTTTCGCCGCGAAGTTTTGGAAAACATGCGGTTGAAGTCAAACCGCTTCGGCTTCGAACCCGAGGTGACCGCAAAAATCGCCAAGCGCCGCTGGCGCATTTATGAGGTACCTATTTCTTATGCGGGTCGCTCGTATGAAGAAGGCAAAAAGATTACGTGGCGTGACGGCGTGATCACGCTTTGGGCCATCCTGCGATACCACTTCCTCGATTAGTCTCGCCGAACGGGGTATCAGGGATGTTGCACTCAGAGATGCGTGAGCGTTCCTGTGATTTTCGTTCGACGTAGCGACCAAGCGAATACCGCGAATGAGAGCGGCAGAAGAACCGCCGAGAAGAGCAGCAATGCACCAAGCGATGGCAAGAGGACACGAACTCCCGCGCCACCCAACAGTGCCGCCCGCATTCCTTCGAGTGAATAAGTGATGGGAATGAGCCTCGAGAACCATTGCAGCCAGTGCGGTAACACGGATACGGGATACATCATTCCCCCCAACAGTCCCGAGACACCAAGTACCATCCATTTGGCGGGATTGCCTCTTTTAAAGAGCAGAACATAGCTTGCAGAAAGAATCCCGAGGCCCAAGAACGCCAAGATAGACGCGACAAGCACCAGCGTCACCCCGAGCCAATTCGCCTGACGGAATGAAAATCCGAAAAAAATCGCACCACATCCCAAATAAACAAGCGTGCGCAATGAGAGCCAGGCGAACGGGTACACCGCAGAGCCTAGCAGAATGACTGGCAGAGATGTCTGCGTCACCACCAGCGCTTCCAGCGTGCGGTTCTCTCTAGCCTCCAACAGACTCGCATCAAACGCACTAAGGGAAATACTCAGATAATCGAAAAACGCAAACCCCACGAGCGCAAACGCGAAATAACTACCTCCCTGCGGCAGGACACGCTCAAGCTCCGGACTTCCGACAAATCGGGAAAGGTAATAGAAAGTTGCCACTCCGAAGAGGGCTTCGAAGAATTGGAGCACGAAAGCGCCTCGATAGCTTCGGGCGATGGCAAGATCTCGACGGAAAAACACGAGTATCTTGGTGAGCGTGCGAGTAAGCATCATGAAAGGTTCCCTGCAGGAGCGGAACGCCGGATGAGAATCTCAAGTGCTTGGACGAGTGTTTCGGCTCCTGCCTTCTCACAAATCATGCGTGGCGTATCAAATGAGAGCAGACTGCCATGCTCGAGCAGAATCACGCGGTCTGCTATTTGCTCGACTTCGCTCAAGATATGAGAAGCAAAGAAGAGCGTCACGCCCTGCGCACGCACCACTCTTTCCTTTAAAAACTGACGGAACTCGTTAGCTGCTAACGGATCGAGGCTGCGCGTGGGCTCATCGAGGAGGAGCACGTCAGGTCCGTGCAGCAGTGCTCGCGCCAGGCCCAGCCGGTGCACGATTCCCGTAGAAAGTGTGCGCACCTGCCGATCAAGCGCCTCCTCCAACCCCAAAAATTTCGCCACTCGCGCAATCTCCGGATGTGACGCCGCGGATTCCATGTTGTTCATCGTCGCAAACAACCGGAGGTTTTCTCGCGCCGTCAATCGCGAATAAAAACCCTCGTCACCTCCCGCGTGATATCCAATTTTCTCTCGCACGCGAACGGCATCGCGCTCAATTTGGAAGCCTTTCACCCAAGCTTCGCCGCCCGTGGGAATCAGTAACGTTGCTAGAATTCTAAGCAGCGTGGATTTCCCTGCGCCATTCCCTCCAATCAGCGCCACAATTTCGCCGCGCTCGATTTCAAATGAAACCCCATCCAGAGCCCGCTGAGTGGGAGAGAGGAACGGTTGTAGAAAACCCTTCCAACCCGCGCGGGCGGGCGGAAAATACTTTTTGAGATTCTCGGCGCGGATGACAGGTTGCGACACCACGTCCTTATAAGCCAATTTTCAACGGAGAACCAGCCACATTGTAAGGTAGGCTAAAAATTATCTATGGATTCCTATCTCTGCGCGCATTTCTTGGGTGTGGGCCAAGAGGCGCAGAGATTATCTTCGGCTCAAGCTGAAGAAGATTCAGATTGCGGGAGTGAGAGTCTGATAGAAGATCTCCAAGGAAACCGCCGCTGGAATGAAGGCCTTCCGCAAGCCGCATCGAACTACGGATTTACATGTAATTCAAGCATGCAGACAAACGCGATGATTTCAAGGCGGTCCTCGCGCTTAACAGTGCCCCACTCACTGTCGTCAAGTTCCAGATGATTCTATTCTTGCGGTGCGTATCAGCAAGGCGTGTTGCTGAGCAGTGCTGAAGTAAATTCTTGCCACCACCACTGAGTTGTTCACCTGGTTCGTCGGGATCAGAAAGTTCCTTACGCGTGGAGTCAGAATTCGAAATCGATTGGTCCAAGACTTTTCGAAGCTGCCCAAACCCTTGCAGTACCTCCTACGGCAGATTCACGCGGATGCCTTCGCGGGACTCGATGGTCATCTCATCCTCTGGGCAGTGTAGTACTTCACTCGGCGGCCGAAGCCGGACCGTCATAAAGACTAGACCTGAATCAGGTCTCAATCACTGGTTGAAACGGAAGGTTTGAGAGGCAACCGGCTGGTCGTCGAGCGACACTTCTACAGTCCACAGTCCGGTCAGAGACCGCTGCGAAATAAATGTGCCAGCAACGGGAACTGTTTGAACGGTGGTGTCAGAACCGGAAGCTGAATCGGAGATTTGAAAAGCTGTTTCCATTCTTTGATAAACATTACCCTCGGGCAAGCGCAGAACCACGTTTTGGGCATGCGGGCCGGCGGATACGTTGCTCCACTTGACTACGATTGCCAACTGACGTAATTCGCCCGCGCTAAATGTACTGGAAGGTGTACAGCTCGGCTGCGGGCTATCACAAAGGCTGATCGTTGCAGAAGGCGGGCCGCTCGGACCCACCCCAGAGGGCACCATAGTGCCCCCTGTGGTGCCGCATCCGGCCAGCGCCAAACCACATAGTGCGACGCTTACAAACAAAGTCAAACTTGCGAAAGTAGCTCCCATTGACGAAATGCGGAGACGGTTCAATAAATTACGCATCACTACCCCCTCAGAAGGGAAACGTAAAGGCATAAACGCGACCGTCAGTCGAGCCGACGATCACACGGTTAAGGAAAAGATCCAACGCGGGATCGCCCACCGTCGCGGCCGTATCAACGATGCGCTGTTTGCCATCCACACCTGTGGTCGAGTTCAGTTCATGAATTTTTCCGTCGCTCGAGCCCACATAGATTGTGTTGAGACCTGGGGCTGCGATCGCTGTCGACGGCGCCGCAATGGGCGTCTTCCAAAGAGACGTAAATGTCGTGCCGTCAAAAGTTACGGCGTTGACGTTGCCGTTGGTAGAGAAAACGATCGTAAACGGAGAGACACGAGTGAGCAAGACGGGGAAGCCTTTGATGGGGCCGTCTGCTGGGCCCGGCGTGAAGCTCGCAACTGTAGCAAGCGTTGATCTGTTGATCGCGAAGAGCGTGCCATTGTTGGTCCCAACGAAGACAAACTGGCCGCCCTCAGTTAGCGTCGGGGAACTGTCGATATTGCCCCCTAGGTTGGCTGTGGCAAGAATAGTTCCTGTATTGGGGTTGATCTTCCACAGGTTTGGCGCATTGCTCGGAGATGCGGCACCGGCATTGCCATTGTGAGACGTAACCCAAATCGCGTTGTTGAAGAAGTCGATCGCGGGAGTCGAGGTAACGATGTCCATGTTGCAGACCCCTCCGCAGGTTGCGGCGGAGCTCGTGCCGCCAACTACGCTCCAGACGCTGGCGCCGGTGTTTCCATTGATTCCCAAAATCTGATTCAATGACGTGGAACCCGAATCATCCGTTCCCAGGACGACGAGATCTTCAGTAAGCGTGTATGATGGACTAGCAAAGGCCTTCAGGAACGTGGCAGCACCGCCGACGAAGCTGTTCGTAGTTAAACCATTGGGGTTGGACAGCCAAACGATTTCCCCAGTGCCAGCGTCCACAGCGTAAGCAAAATTGTCTTGGTTGCCTACGTAGGTAACGGAACGTGCCAGCGAGTCGATGCTTGCATCGAGGACCGGGGGACGCCCACTGATTGCTCCTCCCGTAGATGCCGGAGCGAAGATGTCCGTGCCGTCCGCAGGATTAACGCCCTGCACCAAGTTCGAGTTCGAACCTACGACGGCTACCGTGCTAGGTTCGATTCCCGATGCCGCCAGAGTGCTGGCGCCGGTTGGGACCATCCAAAGAGCCGCTTGCTGCGTACTGGCCGTAGCGCCCGGCGTGGCCATAATTTCAGGTACATTTTCAGCGGATCCCGATGCACTCCCACTGGAGGACCAGAGGGTTGCACTAGCCGCCCCTACCGCCCGACCGAATACGCGATAGTAAGAGGTGGTTCCATTCGCCGGAGCGGCGCAGCCCGTTCCGCCCGATCCGTTGTCGGTGAAGCTCGTCGTATTTCCGATAAAGATTACTTGAGCTGTTCCGCCAGAGCCGAGCGTAGGGCAAACTCCCCCCGGCACAATGCCATCGGTGGGTATTGCGGTTGGGTCGACCGGCGTTCCCGCCTGCCGAAGAATAAGGACACCATTGGTGCCGGTCCCGCCGACGGGGAGCGTTCCGATAACCACCGGAAAATTCCAGCCCAGGATCACTTGTCCGTTGCCCGGCGAGGCCGTCAGGCTCGTCACTTGTTGCACGAAGTCCACTGTCAGGCTGGGGCGGTTGGCCTGTGTGGCATTTTCCTTAGAGCTAAAGATGCTAAAGAATTGCGTTACCGAATTCTCGTTAGCGTCCCGGACGATGAATCCGTAGTTCGGAAGAGGTGGTGTCTGGCTAAAGTACTTTTGCACGAGTGGAGTTACAATCCAGAACAGCGTCGTGCCGTTGGTTGTACCCGTCGAGAGGGTAGCGCTTCCGGTAGAACTAAAGTCGCCACCACCGCCCGGCGTGCCCCACGGCGTGCCAGCCAATCGATTGTTCCAAGAAGCATTTCCCTCAGTCCAGAGGTCAATAATGCGCTCCGCAATATAAGCGCGGCCCGAAGTCGGCGCTGTCGACATAAATAAGGAAAGTGTCGCGGCTTTGATGCCAGAACGCGGGATGGATGACAGATCGAACATCACCAAGGCGCGCTGGTTCTGTGAAGTTCCGTTAATAAATGACTGTATCTGCAAGGTCGTGTCTGACCCATGATTCGCGGAGGTTGAGGACTGATCGATCCAAGCATCATTAGCTCGAGTTTGATTCCCACCACTCTTCTGCAGAATTACTCTTTCTTGCGCTGCTGCGGGCAGGGCAAGAATCATTAGCAATGCTAGGCCCGAGAGCAGCCACGCCGGTTTGCGACAGGTGCTGGTCAATTGCTTTCGAGCATCCATATTCTTTCTCCGTGCATTGAAGGATTCTTGAAGAGGCGCAACCCGTTCTCCGTCGTCCGCCACCCTGCAAGCTGACTCAAGACTGACTCGCCGTGGCGTTGCACTGCCCACCCTGTCCGGGCAGTTTGCCGCAGGACAAGGCGAGTGTTTCAAAAATCTGTTCCGATTTGAACCTCGGCTTTACATAGGGTTTCTTAGCCGGTACTCCTTGCCCGGTCTTCTCCTGTGGTTCCTGTTCGTTAGCCATGTTTTTCTCCTCAGTTAGCTCGCCCTAATCTGCGAAAGTTGCACCAAACCAGACCTTGCACTGATGCTGGGCAGGAGGTCTGCATCAACACTTGCATTCGTCCGTTGTTTGTGAAAAGCGCTTATCGGGTTCTCCACCCCAGCCAATCTTGCGTTAAGTTCCGCCAGCTCGCATGCCCGCTCATACGGGCCGAGTAAGTCGCCGCCTTCGATCTGTGCCAATCCGGGACAACGTTCGCAAAACTTTCGAATGGAACAAGTCGAGCACAACGGCAAATGACTCTCACGCACGCTGCGCACTTTCTGCATTTGCGACGATTCGTACCATACTTCGTCGAATCTTTGTTGCCTCAGATTTCCTGTAGGAAGAGGCATTTGAACGCAGGGATAGACGTCACCATAGGGTGAAACGTAACAGCTGTTGTGGCCGGCACTGCATGGGATGTCACGATAAAGCTCGCTTTCAAGGCCGCTGGAAACCGAACTGCCAGTCATTCCAGTGGCCTGGGCGGAACTGGATGCGGCCTTCACGCGCGGGTTCAAAACCGGATCTTGCAGCACCGGCAGCAGCTCTGGTGCCGCGTTACGCATTGCCAACAAACCCATATCCCCGTCCATCTTCGGTGTGATCGTCAGGTCGAACATGTAGGGCACGTTCAACTGTTCAGCCAGCGCTTGCACATTTCGAAAATCGGTCAAGTTCTGCTTCATCAACGGACAAGCAATCTTGACCTGAAGTCCCTGGTCTTTTAAGAAGCGGATGGCTTGGATTGAGCGGTCCAGCGATCCGCGCACTTTTGTGATCGCGTCGTGCACATCCGGGTTGGCGCTGTAAATACTGATTTGGATCTTTCGCAAAGAGAGTTCCCGCAAACGGCGCGCTCGATCAACATTGATGAGCAGCGCGTTCGTTTTAAGGCTCAAATCAAAGTGCAATTTCTTGGCGTAATCCAAAAGTTCGAAAATGTCTTTCCGCAGAAAAATCTCCCCTCCGCTGAAGGTCAGGAACAGTGTGCCTGCGGCCGCTAACTGATCCAAAATGCTCTTTACCTCCGCGGTCGATAATTCTCCATAGTCCTCGTGGTCCAAATAACAGTGCACGCAACGCTCGTTGCAGCGATAAGTAAGATCAAAATGGACGTTGAGGGGAACGTGCTGCTCCACGCTTCGTGAAATGAGTCGATTCATGATCGGAGTCTTAGGCATGGTTCCCACTCTTCTCCACGGCCGAAATCAACAGTAAATCACTCTTGAGCAGGGAATCGATCGTCTCTTCGGTATGGGCCAGAGCGATTTCGGGAGAAACGTCGTATTCTTTGCACATCAATTCGGCAATCTCAGTGGTGGTACGCTCGCCATCCAACAGATTCCAAATGAAACTTGCAGTTTCATTCAATTCGTGTACATGACTATCTTCCGGCGAAATGATCATTATTTCGCGTTCGATAGCGCGCCAAGCCAGCGAGGGGTTTCGCACTGGCTTCAGGGTTGTCACTGTCTCACCACTCCCCAGAAGCTGGCGTCCGGTCGAAATCGAAGCTCGTAGAACGGGAGTTGTTCCGCGGCTTGGAGGAGCATCCGCATAAGCTTATCTACTTGCTGCTTTACGGGTGCAAAAAACATCACATTGCGCAGTAAAGCGAGCAAGGCTTTCTTGACCGAAAGAGGTTGCGCGCTTTCCTCCGGTGCTTTTATTAAATCATAGACTCCGGCAACGGGAACCCTTGCATTCGCGCCGGCATCCCGAAACTCACCCCAAAACGGCGTTCCATAGGCATGCCAAGCTCCTTCAATGAACCTCAAGATCGAAATCTCATCAGTGAGTACACTCCCGGGCGGAGAGAGCGCCGCCACGGTACTCTTGCCCGCACCTGATCGTCCCGCAAATATGTATGCCTGCCCTTTGCGTACTATTGTCGCCGCATGTAGCAGGAATCCGTGCGAGGGGAGTAAAACCATGGAGAGTAATATCCGTAACAACGAGTCCAAATCATAGCCATTGCGAATACCTAGAAATCGTGCCTCCGACGAACTGAGCGACACGGTTGCAGAGTCATGCAGCGTGTAAGCGAAATGAGAGGAACTTGGGGCTGCCACACCCTCACCGTCTATATAAACCGGCAGTTCATTCTGACTGCTCTCGCATGGCGTCTGGAAGAGGGAATACCGCGTGGTAGCGCTTTGAAAGAGGGACTCTTCAGCGATGTAAAGCGAAAGAGGTACCTCACCTAGGGAAATACAAAACCGATTACTGGGGGCAAGATGAACCGCAGAGCTGCTCACTAACCCTCCTCTCCTGCCCCAAGGATCCAGGTAGGGGGCTTCGGCTGAAATCTCTAGAGCAACTGCGGCGGCATCACAATTCTACGGTGCCAGCTACTTCTTTTATTGCTCTTAGGTGGAAAAGTCAATATTTATTGTGAGGTGTCTGAAGAACAGTCGTATTCTCTGAGCGTAACAACTGCATGCGGAGGAACCAGCACAATAGGATCGAATCGCATTTTCATGCTTTTCAGGTCACGTGGAGCAGTGGAGCGCCATACAGAATGGAGGTGAAGAAGCGCTCCGCCGCTACAACTCAGCGCTGCAAGGGGGTTTAAACGGACCGATCGATTTGATCGCGGAGTCAATCTGTTGAAATGACTTGAGGCAAGTGTTAGTTGGGCTTCCGCAAGTGTATGGGGCGCGCAAGTGAGTCTGGAACGAAAAACCATACGGGGACGGGCGATCCGACCCGAACAGGAAGTGCTTCTGCTCCTCTCGCGCTCGCGCGTTCGTTCCCAGCAGGAGGCGCGTGTCACCGCATTGCTCCAGGCCAACCTCGACTGGTGCGCTCTGCTGGCCGATGCCATTGATTCGAATGTTCTCCAACTGGTTGCGTGGAATTTGGGCCACAATCCCGAATGGATCCCACAGGAGTATTCCGAGTTTCTGAAATCTTATTTCGAGCGGGGCACACGGCGAGCACTTTTGCTTACGTTGGAGCTTCTCGACGTGCTCGAACGATTTCGTCGCAACGGAATTGAAGCGATTCCCTACAAAGGCCCCGTTCTGGCCGCGCTGGCCTACAAAAACATTGCGCTTCGTTATTTTTCCGATCTTGACCTGCTAGTTCGCCAGCACGAAGTCCCCAAGGCTGCCGAAATTCTGGCAGAGATGGGCTTTCGGCCTGAGTTTGATCTGGATTCTCTCCGGCCGAAAAAGTCGCGAGATGTGCCAGGTCAGTACGGATTTGAGCGGGGGCCGGGGAGCAGCCGTATGGAGCTGCACACGGAACGGACGCTTCGGTATTATCCTGTCCTTCCTAGACTGGAGTGCCTGCGGGGTCGCGTAATCCGAGTCCCGATTGCTGGGAACGAGATCCAGTCCTTTTGCCCCGAGGACTTACTCCCTATTTTATGCGTGCATGGCTCAAAACATTTCTGGGAGAAATTACAATGGATCTGTGATATTGCCGAGCTGATTGAGATTCCGGGTGGATTTGACTGGGAGATATCATTTGAGATGGCGCACCAAACGAGGACTGAAGGAATGGTGCTGCTCGGCTTGCAACTGGCCGCGGATCTATTGGGAGCAAATGTTCCAGAACAATTGCTTGAGCAGGCGCACCGCGATTCTGCGGTTCAATCGCTCGCCAATAAAGCTTGTGAGGGCCTCCTCGGTTCCAAAAACGAGGCTAGCGGCTTGCTGAGCCGCTTTCTCTTCCGATGGAGGATGCCGGAGCGACTCAGTGAAAAGTTTCGCTACATTTTCCGTCTGGCCACGTCTCCCACGGAAACCGACCGTGAATATGCGCAGTTCTCGAATTTCTTCTCACCTCTCTACCATGTCATAAGGCCGATCCGCTTGATCCGCGCATATGGATTTTGGTTCAAGAGGCGCCCCACGCCCTCCAATCCAGCGATTTATGCGCCTACGCCGGATGCCATGGTGGAAAAGATGCTGGGGATGGCCGCGCTAAGTTCGGAGGATTTTCTTTTTGACCTGGGCTGCGGCGACAGTCAAATTGTGATTACAGCCGCGAAAAAATACGGGGCTCGCGCCGCCGGTGCAGAGTCGAATCCTCATCGCTTCAGACTTGCAAAGGCAAATGCACGTCGTGCCGGCGTCGAGTTACGAACGAATTTTGTCCAGGGCGATGCGCGATCAGTAGACTTGCGGGAGGCAACAGTCGTTTTTCTTTATCTCTCGCTTGCGGAAAACTTGAAGCTGCGGAAAAAACTGGACGAGGAACTGCCGCTGGGTGCGCGAGTTCTATCGCGAGATTTTGAAATTCCGGGCTGGCGGCCTGAAAGAACCGAAACCTATCAGGCGACGGGAAGTCAACGCGGGCAGATTTATCTCTATCGCAAGAATGCACACTTGTCAGGCGCACTCTCTTCCGGTCCCGCTTCCTGTCAAACGGTCCCCGTCGACTCCTCTTAGGTTCAGACGGTCGCTCGCTTATCTCTAAGCCGCAGTTCCGAAAAAAGCCACGAATTTTTGCTTGCGCAAGGAGAGCAGAGCGTAGCAGAGTACCGCGAGGTGGTCATTCACCTCCGCAATCCGGCCGTCCGGGGGATGGTTTTGGCAGTATGCACACTCGTCGCCGGAATCGTGTGCTATTCCGCAGGGCGGTGCGAGTTGGCCAACCATCACGACCATTCTTCCGATCCCGCGGAGTGGCTGCGGGCGGCACAACTCGAACCTGGAAACGGAGCATACTGGGAACATCTCGCTGCCTATCGCGAGTTCGACCTCGAGGCAGCAGACTTGAACCTCTCCGCGGAATACTTTCTGAAGGCCATTGCTACCAACCCTCGCTCACCGCGATATTGGGTAGAGATTGCAGGTGTGTATGAAGGGCTTGGTGACAACGACAAAGCCCGCGCGGCTTACGAAAGAGCGCGGCTGCTTTATCCCATTTCGGCGGAAGTGCACTGGGGCTATGGGAATTTCCTCCTCCGACAGGGAGACTTTGGCGGGGGCTTTTCGGAGATCCACACCGCAATTCTGGGCGACCCGGATCTGATTCCACTGGCGGTCTCTCGCTGCTGGCAATCCAAACAGGATGTCGGCACACTGCTCGATTCGATGCTACCCCCTTCTCCCAATGCATATTTTCAAGCCATTGGTTACTTCGTCTCGATTCATCTTGCCGATCCGGCTATCGCCACATGGGATCGCCTTGTATCTCTCGGTAAGCCGATTGAGATTGAGCAAGCATTTCCTCTTCTCGATGAATTGTGTAGCGAGGAAAGGACATCCGATGCTCAAAAAATCTGGCGCCAGGCCCTTGTCGCGGCCAAGGTATTGTTCGACGAGCCTCCCGATCACTCTATCGTGTGGAACGGTGGGTTCGAGCGAGATTTCACTGGAGGCGGATTTGACTGGCGAGTGGGATCGGTCGCGGGCGCCGTCGACGATTATGATACCGGGATATATCACAGCGGGTCGCGCTCACTACGAGTAGATTTTGGTGGGGGATCAAATCTTGACTTCTGGCAGATTTGGCAAACTGTCCCCGTCGAACCTGAAACTCGCTATCACTTCCGCGCCTTCCTCAAGACTGATTCGATTTCGACGGAGAGTGGCATGCGGTTCGAAATTCGAGATCCTCGCCCAGGAGCGCAATTGAGGGTTCTTACAAATGACCTCGTCGGAACGCATGACTGGACCCCGG
Organism: Candidatus Acidiferrales bacterium; assembly: GCA_050747245.1. Lineage (GTDB taxonomy): Bacteria > Acidobacteriota > Terriglobia > Acidiferrales > UBA7541 > JBOGNO01. Next base: position 141,317 of record JBOGNO010000007.1, on the reverse strand, counting down.
TAGAAACTGACTTCACCACCGACCGAGACACGCATTTGTTGGAAATTCGGCTGCGGCGCCTAGAAAGCCGTCTCTTCGACAATAAGCTCAGCGGAACGGTTTGGGTTGACGATGTTTCGCTCACTCCCGCCGAGATGACCTCGGGAGCGAACGCACCATGAAAGCAGTGCGAATCGGTATTTGCCTCCTAATTACTTTTGCCGTGCTCGCCCATGGTGTGGTCGAAGTGTGGTCGGCGTCCATTTTCGAAATGGGCTCCGTTCTATTGCTGGTGATCTGGAGTTGCGCGGTCCTTCTCAGAAGGGAGGAGAAAATACAACTCAGCCCGCTTCTCTGGCCGCTGGAAGGTCTGACGCTCTTGGGCATCATTCAATTAGCTTTCGGCTGGACTGTTCAGCCATATCTGACTCGGTCGGAACTTCTTCAAGTCTTTGCATTGCTGATCATATTTTTTCTCGCAAGCCAGGCATTTCGCAAGAAGGAAGAGCTTCGCGGACTTGTCTGGTTCCTGCTTTTTCTCTGCTTCGCTGTATCACTGTTCGGAGTGATTCAGTTCTTGACCTCGAACGGCAAACTCTATTGGTTTCGGCCACTCGGGGGAGGAGGAGACCCCTTCGGACCGTACGTCAATCGAAACCATTTTGCAGGCTTTGTCGAACTGATAGTTCCCACGGGGCTGGCGTTGCTAGTCTTTCGGGGCCTGCGTCGCGATCAAGCGGCGCTGGCAGGTCTGTTCGCAATTATTCCCATCGGCGCACTTGTGTTCTCAGCGACGCGCGGTGGAATCGCCGTCCTAATCTTTGAAGTCAGCCTTCTGGCTACATTGATGTGGCTGCACCGCGCCGGGAGGGTGAAGGCGGGGGCCGCAGCGATCGTATTGCTGGCAGCAGTCGCTCTCGTGGCTTGGCTCGGAGTTGGAAAAGTTCTGGGCCGCTTGCGGGAACTTCGCCCCAGCGAATTGCCGTTTTCTCGCAGGATCTCGATGGCACACGACACTTGGAAAGTCTTTGTCGATCACCCCCTGGCGGGCACGGGACTCGGTACCTTGGTGGCCGTCTATCCGAGTTACGCCACTTTTTATGACGGAAAGACGATAGATCACGCACACAATGATTACCTGGAGTTGCTAGCTGACGCAGGAATTGCTGGCGGACTGTGTGGGCTGGCGTTTCTGTTTCTGCTCTTTCACGGTTCGCTCAGAAATTTGCGCCTCCCGCAAAGCACCTTTTCCCTCTCGCTTCACGCGGGGGGCCTCGTTGCTACAACGGGTATCCTGGTTCACAGCTTGTTTGATTTCAATCTTCACCTGCCAGCTAACGCGATGCTATTTCTGCTGCAAGCCCACCTCGCTTCATTGCCGCCGTTTGATTCGGGGGGCGGCCATCGTAAACTGAGCGAAACAAGGGGCGAATCCTCTATTGACAATCGCTCGCTGGCTAGTCCATATTGAGCCGGGGTCATTCTCTCTTTCATGTACTTTACGGTCCGGCGGATTTCGGACTGGTCTTCGGTGAGGTTTATCTGGTTGTTGCCGCTGCTGTTACTTGGAAGTGCGCAACCGGGGTTGGGCCAGGAGAAGTTCGAAACTCCGCAACAGACGAACGAAAGAATTCAGCAACTCGCTAGCTCCACCCATCCTAAGCTGGCCGATATACCTGTCGGCGCAGGTGACCTTCTCCACGTCGACGTGTTCGATGTTCCAGAGCTCTCGCGCGATGTCCGGGTAGGCCAGACCGGCTCGATTTCCATGCCGCTAATTCCAGGAAAGATTGATGTGGCGGGGCTGACCACATTTCAAATCGAAGAAAAGCTCGCCGAACTCCTGGTGGAGAATGGGCTCGTTTCGCATCCTCAAGTATCAGTCTTTGTTAGAGAGCAAAACAGCCAGCCGATCTCAGTCGTTGGTGCCGTGGCAAGGCCGATGGTGTATCAAGTTTTCCGCCAAACGACTCTTCTGGAAATTCTCGCTCAGGCAGGGGGGATCGCGAACGAAGCAGGCAGTGTCGTCATCATAACCCGGCCCGCTCCTCTCGCCGCTTCGCAGAATGATACTACGCCCGGCGGAGGGACCAGCTCCAGCCCCCAAGCCGCTGAGCCACAAATCATCACGATCAATTTGAATGACTTGCTCGAAACCGGCGATCCTATCTACAACATTCCGGTGTACGGCGGCGACACGATTAGTGTGCCCCGGGCGGGAATCATATACGTCGCGGGTGCTGTTCAGTCGCCGGGCGGATATGTCCTGCAGAGCGCCGGGCAAGAGTTGTCCATAATTAAGGCAATCGCGCTTGCCCATGGCCTTCAAGGCAGCGCCAAAGCCGACGAAGCGGTCATTATCCGCAAGGATCCCAGCTCAGGGAAGAGCCAAGAAATTCCTGTTCGGCTGAAAAAAATTATGGCGCGCAAGAACCCGGATGTCACGCTTAAGTCGGGCGACATTCTTTTTGTGCCGGACAGCGCAGGGAAGAAAGCGCTGGCCAAGGCGGGGGAAGCTGCCATTCAGATTACTACGGGCTTGGCGCTCATCCGAGCGTCGCGATAGATTCGCCGCAGCAGGTGGGCTGCTGCCTGAGCGCATTCACAAACTGAGGCCATGATGGAAGAAGCGTCTAAACTAGCTCTTCGCGACCGCAGACTTGGCGACGCCCTTTCTGTAATTCCGGCGCCTTCGGTGCTGCCCTGGGATCAGGTTGCTCGCGAACCCCACCTTCTCGATTACCTGATCATCCTCCGAAAGCACCAGTGGCTGATTTTGACGTTTCTCCTTACCGTTGTGACAGTAGTCACCATCGCTTCGTTCAAGATGAAACCGGTGTATGTCGCTTCCGCGAGAGTGGAAGTTGACCGCGAAGCTCAAAATCAACTCCATTTCCAGGATTCAGATCCTTACGATGAGTATGCCGACATCGAGAACTACATTGAAACGCAGTCGAAGATTCTGCAAAGCGAGACCCTGGCGCTTCAAACGATTAAGTCGCTTGATCTAGGACGATACTCGGAATTCGGCGGACAACCTAATTCCCTTCATATGCCCACGGGCGCAACTCTGCAAAAGCGCCCTGCAATCCTCGGTGCGTTCCTCGGCAATCTTTCGATTAAGCGCGTAGCGAACACTCGACTGATTGAAGTTTCCTTTGAGGCGGAAGATCCGCAACTCGCCGCTACGGTGGTCAACACACATCTCCAGAACTTCATCGAACAAAATTTTCGCAGCCGCTATGAGGCGACGACACAGGCTTCGAACTGGCTTTCGTCAGAACTCGAAGAACTTCGCATCAAAATGGAAAAATCGGAAGATGCGCGCATTGCCTACGAAAAGCAAAATCAAATCTGGACGGTTGACGAAAAACAGAACATCGCGACTCAAAAACTCGCGGACGTAAACAAGTCTCTGACGGATGCGCAAACCGAGTTGCTTCAGAAACAGGCGATGTACCAGTTGGCTCATTCGGGCAGCGTGGATTCCATCCCAATGGTTCGTGATAGCACGGTGCTCCAGGATCTCGTAAAGCAGCAGGATCTCTTCGACGAAAACTACGCAGAGGCTGTGAATCAGTTCGGACCAAATTACCCCAAAGTACAGCGGATTGCCGCGCAGCAAAAAAAGGGATTGGAAGCTATTGAACGCGAGAAACAGGCCATCGTGGGCCGTATTGATGCCGAATACCACGATGCTCAGGGTCGGGTGCAGCTGTTGTCTCAGGCGTTGGAGCAACAAAAGTCCGAGGCAAACGACATGGCCCAGAAGCTCGTGGAATACAACATCCTGGTGCATGATGCTGAATCCAATAAACAGCTCTACGACGGCTTACTTCAGAAGCTGAAGGAAGCCAGCATCAGCGCAGGACTGCGTTCGAGCAACATCCGTATCGTCGATCCCGCCCTTGCGCCCGTGACGCCATCGCGACCCCAAAAAACCAGAAACATCATGCTTGCATTTCTAGTGGGGCTGGTGGGCGGAATTGGTCTGGCCCTTTTCCGAGAGTACCTCGACAACACGGTGAAATCGCCCGACGATATCGAATCCCTTACTGGCTTACCGTCTCTCGCCGTCGTTCCCTCTTACGCCAACTTGAATGGTCACAGTCGCACGCCGGCTCTGGTGGCTGGTGGCACTGGCGACGGAACCAAAGAGGTCCGCGTGGAATTGCTCGCCTATAGCCAGCCGAAATCGCAGATTTCAGAGGCATTTCGCGCTCTGCGGACATCGCTTCTGCTCTCGCAAGCGGACCGCCCGCCCCAAGTTGTACTGGTGACGAGCGCCCTTCCGAGGGAAGGCAAAACGACGGCCGCCGTCAATCTTGCAGTGACCCTTGCGCAACTGGGCGATCGGACGCTTCTCGTGGATTCAGACTTACGCAAACCAGGAATCCGGCGTGCACTCAACCTGAAATCCGGTCAGGAATACGGCCTCAGTTCGTTTCTGGCCGGTGTTGCCTCACTGGATGAATCTACAATCCCACATCTCGGGATCGAAAACCTCTCGGCGCTGCCTACCGGACCTATCCCGCCTAGTCCCGCCGATCTGCTCAGCTCACATCGGATGCGCGACGCGATCGCCTATCTTCGCACCCAATATAAATTCATCGTTATTGACTCGCCCCCAATCATGGCGGCGACCGACGCGGTCATTCTGTCAGCACAAGTCGATGGCGTCCTGCTCGTCGTTCGTAGCGGTGAAACGCCAAAGGAAGCATTCACGCGATGCCGTGACCTTCTGAACGGCGTGAAATGCAGACTGCTTGGCGTCGTTCTGAATGCTGTAGATTCGAGCGCCCCAGACTACTACTACTCTTATCGCTACTACCCATATGCGTATGGCTACGGTTATGGCGAGGAGCGAAAGAAGTCTTCGAAGTCTGTATTTGGGAGTAGCGGCGGAGAATCGTCCTCATAGGGAGACACCTTGCGTTTCTTGATTACTGGCGGAGCCGGCTTCATCGGATCGCACTTGGCCGAGGCTCTCATGGACCGCGGCGAAAGGGTTTCTGTTCTCGACAATCTTTCCACAGGAAGCGTTGAAAACATTCGCCACCTCAAGGGACGTGAACATTTTCAGTATATTTTCGACTCCATACAAAATCGTCATTTACTCGCCGAGCTAGTAGATGAATCCGATGTCATCCTTCATCTGGCTGCGGCCGTCGGTGTTCGGCTGATCGTAGAAAGCCCCGTTCACACGATCGAAACGAATGTCTACGGTACCCAGCTCGTGCTGGAGGCGGCCTGCCGGAAAAAGAAACTCGTGTTTGTCGCTTCCACATCCGAGGTCTACGGCAAAAGCAACAAAGTCCCGTTTTCCGAAGATGACGATTTAGTGCTCGGGCCGACGAATATTGGCCGCTGGAGTTATGCCGCCAGCAAGGCCCTGGATGAATTCCTTGCGCTCTCCTATTGGAAGGAAAAGAAACAACCGGTGATTATCGCTCGGCTCTTCAATACCGTTGGGCCACGACAGACCGGTCGCTACGGCATGGTGCTTCCGAATTTCGTCAACCAGGCAATCGAGGGAACCCCGATAACGGTTTTCGGTTCCGGACGACAGTCGAGGTGCTTCTGTCTCGTCAATGATGCTGTCGAGGCAATCCTCCGCCTGGTGGCAAGCGAACAGGCCATCGGACAGGTCGTCAATATCGGAAGTGATCAAGAAATATCTATAGAAGGCCTCGCTCAGGAGGTGAAAAAGCGCGCACGAAGTTCCTCGCCCATCACGTTTCTGCCATATGAGCGCGCTTACGAACCGGGATTTGAAGATATGCCCCGACGTGTTCCGACTCTCGAAAAGCTCGAAGCCCTTACGAAATTTCGACCCCGGACAAGGCTCTCGGAAATTGTAGATCGGGTGATCGAATTCGCTCTGAGAAAGAGGGGTGGCGAATTGGTTGCGGCGGCAGAGGCAAGCGGCGCAGGTGCGTCCGGGTTACGCTCCTCGGGAACGGTCGCGCCCTGATGTATCTGGGTATCTCTCAGGAAAATCCATTCGCACGGCCGCTTGTGAGGTGAGAAACCATTGAATAATCTTGTCGGCACCAATTTGCGATCTTGGACTATGAACGTGGCAAAGAATTCGATTCCGACTGAAAGATCTCACTTCTCTTATACCGGGACAGAGCTCGATTCCATGTCCGAAGCGCGCAATTATCACCGCTGGATTCTCTCGAATTTTGCGCCCTTTTTGGGTGGGGACATCATCGAGGTGGGAGCCGGAACTGGCTCATTCGCCGAACACTTGTTGCGGGCAGCGCCGGAAGCAGAGTTGACCCTCTTGGAACCGGCAGAGAACTTATTTCCACAATTGAAAAAGCGTCATGCCTCCAATTCACACGTGAAATTCTTACTGGGTTCCCTCGAGGAGTACTCTGGGTTCCTTTCGGCCGACACGGTGGTTCTAGTGAATGTCCTGGAGCATGTCGAACGGGATCAACAGTACCTTGAGAAGATATTCCGTATCCTGCGGCCAGGTGGCTCCCTGCTACTATACGTTCCCGCGCTTCCGCTTCTCTACGGATCGTTGGATGTAACCTTCGGCCATTTTCGTCGCTACCGGCGAAGAGAGCTGCGGGAGAAAATTTCGGAGTCTGGATTCAAGATATCGGTCCTTAAATATATGAATTTTGTAGGCTTTTTTTCTTGGTTTCTGTCCGCACGCATCATCCGGCAAAAGACTTTATATGCGTCAGAAGTGCGCGCATTCGACCACTGGGTGATTCCCTGGTGTTCAAAGCTGGAACAATCGTGGGCTCCGCCGATCGGCCAAAACCTGCTGGCGATTGCCCGAAAATAACAGGGTTCGGGACAAATGCAAGCAAAGGCAGCGGGATGCTCAGAGCGGGGTGCTCTGACAGCTCAAAAATCCCAGACAGGTCGGGCGCAGGATCACGAATGCATTCCGGAAGTGGGCGATCGGTAGGACGAACGAATGGCGGTTTCAAATTTTTGGCGTAGGTGGTCCTGGCGCAAAAAGTGTCTTCTGTGGATTTTCCTGCTCACACTCCCTCTATCGGATCCCTGGGTTCGCGGCGACGGGATCGGGTATTACGCCTATGCTCGCGCGCTGATTGTTCAAGGCAATCTTAATTTCGAAGCAGACTGGCTCGCGGGGAATAAGACCTTCTTGATGAGCCGGACGGACGCTCCAGGCCATCTTAACTCAGAGCAATACACTTCGACTGGCCATGTCGACAATCATTTCACCGTGGGCCCTTCAATCCTATGGTCTCCTTTTTTGCTCTTTACGCACGGAACCGTGCATCTGTGGAATTCCGCCGGAGGACGCATTCCTGCTGATGGATTTTCTTGGCCGTACACCCTAACGATGGCGCTCGCGACCGCCTTCTACGCATTCCTGGGGCTCCTGCTCTCCTTCGCCCTTGCGCGAAAGTACGTCAGCGAGCGCTGGGCGTTTCTTGCGACCTTGGGCATTTGGTTTGCGAGCTCTCTTCCTGTGTATATGTACTTCAATCCATCCTGGTCTCACGCTCTATCCGCTTTCGTAGTCGCTCTTTTCCTCTGGTATTGGGATCGTACGCGCGTGGACCGCACAGCCATACACTGGTTTGTCCTTGGATTGATAGGTGGCTTGATGGGGGATGTGTACTATCCCAACTTTATTTTTTTCTTGGCGCCGGCGATTGAAATCGTTTTGCATTCATGGCGACTCAGATCGCCCCAGCATCCGGGCGAGCCGCGGAGCGGGACGCTCATCCTACGCGGTGTGATCTTCGCGGCCGCTGTACTTCTCGCATTCCTTCCGACGCTCGCGACGCGTCAAATTATCTACGGAAGCCCATTCGCAACGGGCTATGAGGTCGGACCGTGGCACTGGGGTGCGCCGCGCCTCTTGGGCCTCCTCTTTTCCTCAGACCACGGCCTCTTTAGCTGGACGCCGATTCTAATCATCGCGGCGACGGGGCTATTCCTGCTTCCCCGCCGGGATCGACAGACTGGCGGAATTTTTCTGGCTTGCGCCATTGCCTTTTATTACCTGATCGCTAGTTACCCGGACTGGGAAGGTATCTCGTCTTTTGGAAATCGGTTTTTTATTTCTCTGACGCCGCTTTTTGTCGTTGGACTTGCGATGTTCTTCTCGGTGTGCGAATCCTTGTTCCATAGTACGCGGGGCGCTTTCTGGCGCGCGTGCACCGTGACTGCATTGCTTATCGTCTGGAATCTTGGCTTTGTTTTTCAATGGGGTACCCATTTGATCTCTGAACGGGGCCCGATCTCGTGGCAGGAAATGACTTACAACCAGTTTCGCGTTGTCCCCTTTGCAATGTGGGGTGAGGTAAAGCAATACTTGATCCATCGAAGCGCCATGCTGCGAAAGATCGAAGACGACGACGCCAAGAAGCTTGAGAAGGACGGCTCGCACGCGGAGTGATACGCAAAATGAGCACGGCACCAAATTCCGTCTCCTTGCAGGCCTTGCCGCCCACGCGCATTACTCCGCCGAGCGGTTGGTGGGAACTACATTTAGCCGAACTTTGGCAATATCGCGAACTTCTATATTTTTTTGTCTGGCGCGATATCAAGATCCGTTACAAGCAGACTGCCATCGGAGCTGCTTGGGTTGTTCTCCAACCTCTATTGCCGATGGTCATTTTCACTCTTTTCTTTGGGAAGCTGGCGCATATATCTTCCAATGGCCTGCCCTATCCGATTTTTTATATGAGTGCTCTGCTTCCCTGGCTGTATTTTGCTGGCGCTCTGCAAAACGCTACGAACACAATCGTCGAAAACCAGCGGGTCATCACCAAAGTCTATTTTCCGCGTCTGGCCCTTCCGCTTGCGGCGATATTGCCGGGGATCTTGGATTTCTGCATCGGAATCGCAGTTTACGCCGTAATGATGGCGATTTATCACATCGCACCGACAGCAGCCATCCTTTTCGCTCCCGCTCTTTTGCTCCTAGTGGTCGCGACGGCTTTCGGCGCAGGTTTGTGGCTATCCGCACTGAATGCTCTTTATCGCGACGTGCGCTATGTGCTCCCGTCCCTCATCACCTTTTGGATGTTTGCTTCGCCCGTGGCTTATGCAAGTTCTCTCGTGCCGGTAAGATTCCAGTGGCTCTATGGTCTCAATCCGATGGTGGGTGTGATTGAGGGCTTTCGGTGGAGTTTAACAGGACAGGGCCGGGCCCCAATCGAGTTGATACTCGTTGCGGCGGCAGTCACCTTTCTCCTGACTGCTGGCGGATTGGTTTATTTTCAAAGAATGGAAACGAAGATCGCCGACATGGTGTAAGAGATGATCGCGTCTGTTATCAGCTCGCAAAAACTGAGCAAACGCTACGCTATCGGAACGCGTGAGCCCTACGTGGCCTTGCGCGATGTGTTGGCTAACACTTTCTCAATGCCCACGCGCCTTCTGCGCTCCGGAAAGAACGGCGCAGCCGCACAACCGGATCACATCTGGGCGCTCCGAGATGTCAGTTTCGAGATTCACGAAGGTGAGGCGGTGGGCATCATCGGCCGCAATGGCGCAGGTAAGACCACACTCTTGAAGATCCTTTCGCGCATTACTCGCCCCACCAGCGGCAGCGCAGAACTGCGCGGACGCGTCGGCAGCCTGCTCGAAGTCGGAACGGGCTTTCATCCGGAGCTAACTGGCCGCGAAAATGTGTTTCTTAGTGGTGGAATTCTGGGGATGAAGAAACGGGAAATCGCCGGCAAATTCGATGAGATTGTCGCGTTTGCGGAAGTGGCGGATTTCATCGATACTCCCCTGAAACGATATAGCACGGGCATGCAGATGCGACTGGCTTTCGCCGTCGCTGCCCATCTCGATCCGGAGATTCTGCTCGTGGATGAAGTGCTCGCCGTCGGTGATCTCCGGTTTCAAAAGAAATGTATGGGAAAAATGGGCGACATCGCCCGGGCGGGTCGCACGCTTCTTTTTGTCAGCCACAACATGCGCGCGGTCACCGATCTCTGCCCACGCTGCCTCTGGATCCAGCACGGGCATCTTATCGGTGACGGCACGAGCACGCAGGTAGTGACGCACTATCTCAACGCCGAAAAGTCGGGCGATTTCGACGGCACTATCACCGAGAATATGCACAAGAACGCCTCCGGCGACGTTTATTTTCGGCGTGCGAGCCTTCTCGATGCAGAAGGAAGAGAGGCCAGAAACTTCTTTTTCGGGCAGCCTCTGCGCGTAGCTTTGGAATACGAAGTCTGTCGCCCAGTCGAGGCCATGCGTCTCGCCGTCGCCATCGAAAAAATGGACGGAACGATCGTATGCGTGTTGCATAACACCGACGACTCCGAACAGAAACTTATTGATGCCGTGCCGGGAACCTACAAGGCCACCCTCGATGTGGATCTCCCGCTGATGCCGGGCGCTTATAGCATTCATCTCACCGCCAAACCCGCTCCCGGATATTGGGGCGCGGGCAAGTCCTGGGATTGGGTGGAGCGCGTATTTGATTTCTTTGTCGAGGAATTCTCCCAACAAGGCCAAGGAATATTGCCTTGCGGAGGCGCGGTCCGCCCCAATAGCAAATGGCGAATCCAACAGATGGAGATGTGTGAAGTTGAGAGAAGTTATTGAACTCGCGGAATGGAATGACAAACCGGCGGGGCCGAGTCTGCCGCGCCGCGTAGCCCGGCGCTTCGTGCGCGAAGCTCGCCAACGGCTCAGCCTCAGCGCTCGAAGGACGATGAGACGAGATATCTTGCTCCCAGTGCGAAACGCCCTATTGCGGCGAAAGCCCATTCGCTTTTTTGTCGGCGGGGTTTCCGCGATGCTCTTGCCCACAGGGGCTGCGGCAGCTGATTGCTGGTCCGGCCTCTGGTTTGAACAGCGCGAACTGGAATTCATTCTTAAAGTCCTCGAACCCGGAATGACGTTCTTCGATGTGGGCGCCAACGCTGGGATTTTTTCGCTGGTCTCGGCCGCCAGGATTGGTGCGGAAAGTGTTTGGGCGTTCGAGCCTTGTGCGGAAACGTACCAGCTACTCCTGCAGAACATTCTCTTGAATGGCCTGGAGGGCTTGAATGCCATTCACACGGCGCTCGGCGATTACCGGGGTGATGCGGTGCTACAGGTCAATCGGGACGGCAAGGACGGGCTGAACACCGTGGGCCAGCCGTCCCACCCCGACTGCGAGATTGTACGTCACGAACTCACGCCGATGATTACATTGGACGCTTTTGTACAGGAGAATGCGGTCCAGCGAATAGACGCAATGAAACTTGACGCCGAAGGCGCGGAATTGCCCATCTTACGCGGCGGTGAAAGACAATTCGCTCGCTCTGACGCCCCACTTATTCTATTCGAAAGCTACGGGTTCAATACTAAAGGCTTCGGATACCACCCGGTCGAGATACGGTGGTTCTTGAGAAACTGTGGGTACGAGCTATTTCAATTGGACACAAAGAGCGGAGTCATTCGCACGCGATCACCGCACACTGGATACGATGGCATGGGAATCGCCGTGAAAACCACGCATCCATCGTACTCGAAAATCCAAGAAACATTGCAATGAGGGTCGCCTTCGTCAAACAAGCGCTGGACGTTTTCGGGCCGTGGAGGACCCTGCGCTGGCAGGACACCACGCCACGCGAGCTATTCGAGGTGTGGCCCGGCAAGGCCACTTATTGGGAGATGACCTGTTGTCTCGAAGCCGATTGGTACATCGTCCCACAACAAATTGTCACTGGGTACACGCACGACGCAATACTGAAACACCCGGGTCGGCCAGCGCTCACGCAGAAATACACCGAGAAAATCGTCGACCCCGAAGAGATACCTTTCGGAGATTATGACCTCGTTGTGAGCTTTGATCCCGTCCTCGCCCCACGGCAGGGCTCGTCGACACTCTTCGCCTATTTCGCTCACGAACACTGGGACGCGATTTACCGCAAATCTCTTCATATGCCGGTCCGCAATTACGATCTCTTCCTGGCCCACATGATGGACGCTACTATCAAACTTACTGCCCTGCCGCAGGCGGTTTCTTTCCCCTATCTACGAGCGCCGGAGCTCGCCCGCTCCATTTTCTCCGTCGAAAAGGAAGAAATCGCTTGGGTGGAATGGCGCACGGTAGCTGCCCTGGGAATGTCGGAAGTCTGGAACGAATCGTCTGAAGCGGCGCAGAAGCGACTTGGACAAGCGCTCGGCGTGCCGACACGTACTAATGGTAGCTTCAATCTGAACCCTTACGGTATTTCGGATCCCCCGAGTTGGGGCGACGGTGCCGCATATCTCACCCGGCTTGCAGGGTGCAGGTATTTTATCGCTGCGACTGCAGCCGGCGCGGGACAAAGTCTGTGCGACGCAGCATCGCTCGGCTGCATAACGATCGGGGTCTCGGAGCTGGTCTATCATCGTATGCTATGTCATCCGGAATGCCTCTGCGAGGATCTCGAGGAATTGCCGAAGAAGTTCCGTCGCGTTGCGGCTTCGCACGATTTGCAACGTGAAGTATTGCACTGGCAGGACCAAAAGCTCCGTGAGCATTTTATCGAAAGCCCGCTGGCCCTCTTGCGTACCGCAGTTGAAAAAAAGAGCGGGCTCGCGCAGCGGCCGGATATGCATTTGGCACACGCATAAGGCTACTGTTTTAGCTCGGGTGTGAGATTTAGTAGCTTTTCTGGTGGCCACAGGGCCGAGAAACCCTTGCTCTCCAGAGACAGACTTGGGAGGCAGCAGAATGACATCCGTTTCCGTTATTGGGTTGGGCAAACTCGGCGCGCCGCTGGCGGCGTGCCTGGCTTCCAAGGGTTTGAAAGTCATCGGCGTAGATTCCGACCAGCGAACCGTTGAGGCGCTCAACCACGGCCGCCCGCCCGTTTTTGAGCCCGGCCTCGAAGAACTCATCCGAGCTTCTCAGGAAAAAATCACCGCCACCACTGACATCGCCCAGGCCGTCCTCGACACTGAGGCAACTTTTATCGTTGTCGCCACTCCCAGCGAGCCGGGTGGCGGCTTTTCCCTTCGCGATGTTCTCCCGGTCTGTGATGCCATTGGTCGCACGCTTGCAAGAAAGAATTCATTTCACTTGATCGTTCTCACTAGCACCGTGATGCCCGGCACTACCGGAGGAGTCGTGCGCCTCGCGCTTGAGGAATCGAGCGGAAAGTCCGTCGGTGTCGATTTCGGCCTGTGCTATAGCCCGGAGTTCGTCGCTCTCGGATCCGTCATTCACGACTTTCTGAATCCGGACTTTGTCCTCATCGGTGAATCCGACCCGCGGGCCGGAGCGCTGCTCGAATCCTTGTACAGGATGGTCTGCGATAAGCTCCCCACCGCCGCCCGAATGAATTTCGTGAATGCGGAAATCGCCAAGCTCTCTGTCAACACCTTCGTCACTACCAAGATTAGTTTTGCCAATATGCTTGCGCGGATCTGCGAACGTTTGCCGGAAGCGGATGTAGACGTCGTGACCTCGGCACTGGGCCTCGACAGCCGCATTGGCGCCAAGTACCTGAAAGGCGCGATCAGTTACGGCGGCCCTTGTTTCCCGCGGGACAATCAAGCCCTGGCCTGCCTTGCTCAGCAGGTCGAGGCTCCTGCCGACATCGCTCAGGCAACCGACCGCTTCAATCGCTCGCAAATACGATGGCTCGCCTCGCTGGTCGAGCAACATACCGGCCGCGAGGGAATCGCCGGAATTCTCGGACTTTCCTACAAACCGAATTCTGACGTTATCGAAGAAGCGCCGGGCTTGCTTCTTGCACAGGAACTTCTTGATAAGAAGGTGTCGGTCATCGCTTTCGATCCTTTGGCGAATGGGCGGGCCAGTCGCGCTCTCGATGGAAAAGCCCGCATAGCGGCGACGCCACAGGAGTGCATCACACAATCCGATGTCATCGTGCTGGCCACACCATGGAAGGAATTCCTCGCGATTCCGGCGGAATCCTGGAGCCGCGCCGAAACTCCGCGGATCGTCGTGGATTGTTGGCGGGCGCTCAAATACTTAAAGGAACTTCCGGGGATTCGGTACATTTCGCTTGGAATCGGTGAGTTTGTTGCTCCGGCCTCGATGGCCCGCGCGCTGTAGCACGAGGAACAATGCGGTCTCAGACTCCAGATGCGATTGCCCTGACGCACGAAGAGGTAAGACCTTCCATTCTTCGGCGGATGATTTCCTTCAGTCAAAGACCTTGGCGGGAAAAGAGAAGATCTATCGGGTTCCGGTGGCTGCGGTACGTTCCCGGAATTCCGTTTCCCTTGCGTCTGCCGTTCGGGGTGTGGTGGCTGGCTGAAAATGATGATTACGGATACAACCTCCTGAGCGGAGACTACGAGACGCGCGAGTGGCGATTCGTTGCAAGGTTTTTGCGACCCGGAATGAATGTCCTCGATATTGGCGCACATCATGGCTTCTATACTATGTTGGCCTCACGCTGCGTCGGCCCTCAAGGGCGCGTGATTGCCTTCGAACCTTCGCCGCGCGAACGATCGAAGCTCACTCGACACGTTCGGCTGAACCATTGCCGGAACGTTGAAATAGAGGCCTTCGCGGTTGGCGACACCGATTCGCAGGCCGAGCTGTTTCTCGTCAAAGGCGTCGAGACAGGATGCAACAGCCTGCGCCTGCCAAATGTTTCAGCCCCAACTCAAAGAATCCTTGTAAGCGTGAGGACTCTTGACAGCGTGCTGCCCTGTCGAGGCATTTCGCATGTAGACTTCGCAAAAATAGATGTGGAGGGTGCCGAATGGAGCGTGTTCAAGGGAGCTGCAGCCCTTCTAAGTCGCAGACCTCGTCCCGTGATTTTGTGCGAGCTCGAAGATATCCGGACAGCGCCATGGGGTTACCGCGCACAAGAGGCGGCTGAGTTTTTGCGCCAAGCTGGATTTTACTGGTTCCAAATTTCTCCGGAGGGCTACCTGCAACCTCTTCAATCCTTCGGCGACTCCGCCTGCAGAAATTGCGTAGCAGTTCCCGAGGAGCGGCTGCGCGAAATGTCGCCCTTCAGGGCTGCGGTCGAGTCAAAAATATGAAATCCGAGACCATTCTCGTGACCGGAAGCAGTGGCTTGATCGGCTCGGAAGCCGTCGAGCACTACGACCTCCTCGGCCACACGGTCATCGGCGTCGATAACAACATGCGCCGTGAATTCTTCGGCCCCGCCGGCGACACCTTATGGAATCTCGAACGCCTCCGCCGCTCGACGAAGAATTTCGTGCACTACGATGTGGACATTCGTGACCGGGACAAAATCTTCGAGCTGTTCTCCCAATACCGCTTCGATCGTATCGTCCACTGCGCCGCCCAGCCTTCGCACGACAAAGCGCGTGAAATTCCGCTCGTTGATTTTGAAGTGAATGCGCTCGGCACGCTGTATTTGCTTGAGGCAACTCGCCGGCATTGCCCCGATGCCGTCTTTCTTTTCATGAGCACCAACAAGGTCTATGGCGATGCGCCTAATGAATTGCCGTTGAAGGAATTAGCGACACGTTTCGATTACTCGAACAGCCAGGATTTTGATGGTATCAGCGAAAATTGCAGAATTGATCGCACGCTTCATTCCATATTTGGCGCTTCAAAAGTTGCTGCGGACGTGATGGCTCAGGAATACGGCCGCTATTACGGTCTCAACGTAGGCATATTTCGAGGAGGTTGTCTCACCGGGCCTCACCACTCCGGCGTGGAACTCCACGGATTCATTTCCTATTTGGTGAAGGTTGCCTTTTCCGGCCAGACCTATACGGTTTTTGGCTACAAAGGCAAACAAGTCCGCGACAATATTCACAGCGCCGATGTCATTGCCGCAATGGACGCCTTCGCCCGCGAGCCGCGCCCCGGCGAAGTCTATAACCTCGGCGGCGGACGTGAGAACAGCATTTCCATTTTGGAAGCCATCGAGAAAATTCAGTCAATGACCGGCCGGACGATCCACTGGGTTTATGAAGACAATCCACGCAAAGGCGACCATATTTGTTACATCAGCAATCTGCGCAAATTGAAGAGCCATTTTCCGGGCTGGCAAATTTCTCGCAATCTCGAAACAATCTTTGGAGAAATCATCGAAGTGGAGGAAAGGAAGCAGGCCGCCGGTTCGGCCGTCTAGAAAGCTATGCTCACGATTTTCTCAACCCCGAAACCCTTCTGCGGGCACATCAACGTGATCCAGCGCAATGCCATCGTAAGCTGGAAGCATCTCCATCCCGGCTGTGAAGTAATCTTGTTCGGCCCGGAGGAGGGTGCGCGCGAGACGGCCCTTGAGCTCGGAATTCGCCACGAGCCGAAGGTTCAGTGCAACGAATACGGCACGAAATACCTTGCTTCATTCTTCGATCGCGCCCAGCAGATCGCGCGACATGACGTCCTCTGCTACGTCAATTGCGATATTATCCTGACATCGGACTTTCGTCGTGCCGTCGAAAAGTTTCTCAATTGGCCGCGCCCATTCCTCATGGCTGGACAGCGATGGGATCTGGATGTCCGCGAGCCGTTGGAATTCACACACGCTGACTGGGAGGAGCAAATTCGGAGCCACGCGCTCGACGCAAATAATCAGCGTCCGCCGCAATGGATCGATTACTTTGTGTTTTCGCGAGGGCTCTTTCTCAATCGAATTCCACGTTTCGTTATCGGGCGGCCGAGTTGGGATAATTGGCTGATTTGGTATGCCCGACATTCCGGTGCCGCCGTGATTGATGCTTCAAGCGTCGTCACACCAATCCACCAGAATCACGATTACTCCTATCATCCCGACGGGGAAGAGGGCGTCTGGCAGGGTGATGAAGCAAGAGAAAACCAGCGATTGCTCGGCGGGCGGTGGCATTGTCGAACGCTTGAGGACGCGAGGTACCGCCTGACGCCGGCTGGGCTGCAGCGCAATACCTACTATTGGGTGTTGCAGGGAAAGCGGGCGATTCGAGCCTATTCCGATGACGCAAGGTTCGCCATGCTCAAGGTGACACGCCCATTTCGGCGTGCTCTGGGACTGCCGCGAGAGCGATTCTCGGGCGCGTTGAAAAAGCCGTAGTGGTTTGGCAGGGCATAGGAGTTTGGCCAGCCTAACTCGTAATAGCATTCATCATTTGTTGGCCTTGAAAGATGCATATGCGAAGCAGCGTTAAGTCACCGGTGCTTTCTGATCCAATCGGCACGACCGCCGAACGCTCCACTACGCCCGTCCGTTTAAGTTCAGGGAGATCGAAATCGGAATTGAAGAGCCTTCTCCATGACTTCTGGAATGCCCAAGAGCTCTATTGGGACATGCTTGCAACAGAGGAGACACAAACCGCCTGGAATCGGCAGCGGGCGGCATCATTCGTGCCCGAGGGTTGCGTAGTGCTTGACGTTGCCTGTGGCGCTGGAGCAAATGCCGCGTATCTACAAAATTGTCGGCGCTATTTCGGAGTCGACCTGGCCATCTCGGGGTTGCGGAGAGCAGCGGCTACTTCTCTCCGAATCGCTTGCGCTGACGCAGATCATTTGCCGTTTCCAGACACAGCGTTCGACGCCGCAGTAGCAACTTATGTGCTCGAGCATTCTGTTGCCCCCGCTGAGACACTAAGAGAGATGGCCCGTGTCGTGCGTCCCGGTGGCCGAGTCATTCTCCTAGGCCCCGCGTGGGATTTCCCATTCTGGTATCCAAATTCTCTGCGAAGTAAAGCTTCCAGTCGGCTCTGGCGGCTGCGCTATGCCTTGTTGCGCTCCGCAAGACAGCTCTTGGCGGTGCTTTTCGGCCGTCTTCCGTTTGAGGTTGTCGACGACCCCGATGCCCTTCACTCCGAATTCATTTGTGATGCTGACGCTGTGTACATTGTTTGGACTTATGAGGTCATCTGCATCATGCGAAAATGGGGTCACAAACTCGTGCATTGGGAAACTGATGATCCGCTCCTCGGCACGAATCCCATCGTTCGCAGATTCAAGAATTTAATGAAGACGCTGCCCCTTTACCGTCAGGCTGGCAGCACAGTACTCTTGGTGTTCGAACGATGATTATTCTCATTTTGTGGAGCAAGGCAAATTTGCGCAAGTAGCCTTACATCCTCGGCCTGCGATTGCGGTATTCCTGCGTTTCTGCGATGAGCGCTAGCAAAGCACTGCGAGGCTAAGACCATGGCGTCGGCGATGCGACCCGAGGAAATCACTCGAAGTGAGCATCGCGATTATTACTCGGCCGGCGGTTACAGCGATGATCGCCTCCGCTGGACTGTCGACAATTTTCTTTCGGACTGCGAAGGAAAAAGCATTCTCGAAATTGGAAGCGGAGACGGTCGCCTCTTGAAACTCCTTCAATCAAACAACGATGTTCAAGGGATAGACGCCGCCGACTCCGGAGTCCGCGCGTGCCTTAACCATGGCATACCCGCACAATGCCTGGACGTGAGCGCGGAATGCTTGCCTTTCTCAAGCGGCAAATTTGACGTGGTCATTATCCTCGAAACTTTCGAGCACCTGATGAATCCATATTTTGCAGCCCTGGAGATTCGTCGCGTCCTGAAACACGAAGGCCGGCTCATTTGCAGTGTGCCCAATCCTCTCACTGGCCATATCTATCTGTATCCCGGGCTCTTCGAATTCAAGAATTTCAGCCAATTCTTACAACAGGCGGGCTTTCGCATCGTGCGCGTTCGGCCCTGGCAATGGGTGCCCCGGGAGATGATTCTTCCGGCTCCGCTGCGCAAGATTCCGGTGCTGCGCGGCCGCTATGTCGCCGGAGTAATCCGTCGGGGCATTGAGCTCGCTTGGCGCGCCTTCGGAGCCTTTCCAGCTTTCTGCTACTGGCTTTGGACTTTCGAATGTCAAATCGAACCGAAAGAGGAGATTTCCGCTCTTCGGCAACAAGCTCTGCAGACCCGGCCAAAAGGATAGAGCATGTTGAGCCAAAAAGGACGAACGGGAGTGACGAATTGAACGGCTCGGCCGGAATCACTGTCCTCATGCTTTGCCGCGAGGACAATTTGTGCAAGGAGCTTTGGGGCTTCTCCAGAGCCTTTCGCCGCAACGGGGTGCGTTTAGCCTGCGTGGATTGGGGAACTCCATTCAATATCGACGTTCGCCGCCTGATCGAAAAATGTCCGGAGCGCCCCTCACTGATTCTTCAGCCGGAGAGCGACAATCCGATTTTCCCCTGGGGGCTAGCGGAAATTGATACTCCCACTGCTTGCTTCCAGTTCGACACCTTTACTTACACCGATCGCAGGATTCGCTGGTCCATGCTTTATGATTACCCTCTGGTTTTTCATCCCAGTTACTCCGAACGATTCCAGGCTGCGGGGCACCCGCATCCTCTCGCGCTCGCGAACGCCGCGCCCCGCGAACTCTACGAAGGCCCGGAGGAGGATCGCGTCTTCGATGTCGGCTGGGTCGGCCGGATTCAGGGCGCTCCCTACGAGCAGCGGCGTCGCATCCTCACGCAACTCGGCCAACATTTTCAAATGAATGAGTGGAAGAAATTTCTCTCGCCCGAAGAAATGGCCGGCGTTTTCCGGCGTTCCCGGATTGTTGTGAATGTCGGACGCGATGATTACCCGCAAGACGCAAACATGCGCGTCTTTGAAGTGATGGCTGCGGGCGCGCTCTTGATAACGGCAATTCCTACGGAGCTCACCTCCCTCGGGTTTCAGGAAGGAATCCATTTCGTCGGATATCACGAAGAGTCAGAAGTTGTGCCTCTTGTGCGCCGGTTCCTTGGTGATCACGAAAGCCGACGGCGAATCACGGAGACCGCACGCAATAAAGTTATGGGCGAGCATCTCTACGACAATCGCGTGGCCGCAATTCTCGAAAGATTGAGACAAGACGAAGGCCATCTCTTTGCGCCGGCTCGAAACTGGCCCGAAGAACGTGTTCGGCTCCTTTACCTGGATCTGTATGCTGCGCATTCCTGCATGAGTTGTGCGTGGAATGAATTCCGCCACATCGCGCGGCGGAGTATCACCGACGGGATGGCCGGAGCTTCGTTGCTCGCCAAGGCTTGGGCGCGTCAATCGCGAGGACGTCTCGTAGCGAGTTTCGCCCGGCGTTCTTAAATGCTGTGAGGATGGCGGATGCCAAGACCATTTGCAACAGTTCTGCTCGATACTTACAATCACGAAGCTTTTGTCCAGCAAGCGATCGTGAGTGTGCTCGAACAGGATTTTCCTCCTTCGGATTTTGAAATCATCGTGGTGGACGATGGCTCGACCGACGCGACTCCGCAACTCGTCCAGAAATTCTGTCCGCGCGTGCGTTATTTTCGCAAATCCAATGGCGGGCAGGCCTCAGCTTTCAACGCAGCTATCCCTCAAGCGCTAGGAGAAATCGTCGCATTCCTCGATGGTGACGATTGGTGGGTCCAGCAAAAGCTTTCGAGCATCACGAAAATATTCGCGGAGCATCTTGACGTGGGGATCGTCGGCCACGGAATTTTCCAGCTGAATTCCGCCACTGGCCTCGGAACGACCCTGGTTCCTGAAAGAGCAAGCCGCCTGGATCTTAAAACTCTCGAAAACGCAGCCCTTTTTTCTCACTGGAAGCCGTTTTTCGGAACGAGTCGCGTTGCAATTCGCAAACGCGTCCTCGAAAATATTCTCCCCATCCCCGAAGCGCTCGTTGTCGAAGCCGACGAATTCATGTCCACTCTCGCAGTGGCCCTCTCTCCTGCGATGACGCTCGTCGAGCCGCTTGCATATTACCGGCTTCATCCAGGAAATCTTTTTCAATTTCGTAAAGGTAGCAACGAGAACTTGCGCCGGAAAGCCACCGTGATGGCCTGTCTTGCGAAGGAGTTGCCGCCGCGCCTCCGCGATCTTGGCGTTGCGCCCGAAATCATCAAAGTCGTGCTGGATCCAATCTGGGTGGATGCTCAGCGCCTTCACCTCATCCTCGAAGGCGGTAAATCCTGGGAAACTTTTCGCGTTGAAAAAAAAGATTCGCAGTTGGCTTATCGTCGGACTGCCGCAGGCTACCGGATTTTCAAGCAACTTGTTTTGGGCTTGGCTCTCCTTCTTCCTCCGCGCCTGTTCTATCGTTTGCGAGCTTGGTACACCGCGCGCAATCTTCGGCGCTTGCGCTCCTGGCTCGGCGAACCCGTGCCTGCGGCGCCTGTCCTCGAACGCCCTCTCGGCGCCTCGTCGGGCGGGAGGTTTCGTACATGACACCAGTCGCCTTCGGTGGATCGGCATACAACAAGAGGCAAATGGAGTTTGGATAACTGACGTGAAAGCGCCCGAGCGGCGAAGCGAAAGATGATCACTCTGGGTATCAATTATTCGCAAATGCACGATTCCGCGGCGTGCATCGCGCGGGACGGCGAGATTCTGTTCGCCGTCGCCGAAGAAAGGCTCAGCCGTGCGAAGCATGACGCTCGTTTCCCGCATCTTGCCATCTCTGCTTGTTTGGATTTTGCCCGCGTGCGCCCCGCGGACCTGGACTTCGTTTGCTTCGGCTGGCCCGCCCCGCGCGCTTCGTATCTCCACGATCTGAAAAGCTACCTTCGCGGCAGTTATCCGCTCAATTACTTGAATTTTCTGAATTCCAGTCGCCATTTTCTCAGCATGTGGCATCAGCACGGCGGTGAAAAACGGTTCTTGCAGAATTTTGGCCCTACTCGGGCACGTTTTCGTTTCGTGGATCATCATCTCGCGCATGCTATTAGCGCTTACTCATTTTCAGGGTTCGAGGAAGCCGCCATCGTCATCGTGGATGGCCGTGGCGCCTGGGAAGCTACCTCCATCTGGCGCGGGCGCGATGGCCGACTGAAACATTTTCAGACGATTCCCTGGCCCAACTCTCTCGGCGTTTTTTACGCCCGGTTCACTCAATTCTTGGGCTTTCAACCCAACGCCGACGAATGGAAAGTCATGGGCCTCGCCCCGTATGGCGAACCGGGCATGGATCTCGCAGAATTCATTCACCCCGAAGACAGCCCTTATCGCGTGAACGCGCGCCTGCTTCTGGGACCCGACTCCGATCCCTGCCGAGGCATTCGCGCGCGATTCGGCCCCTCGCGGATATCCGAAAGCGAAATCGAACCGCGGGACAAGAATATCGCTTATGCCGTGCAAGAGGCATGCGAGCGAGCCATGCTTCATCTTGCCTCCGCCGCCGTTCGTCAAACTGGATGCCGCAATCTTTGTCTTGCCGGAGGCGTCGCGCTCAATTCCAAGGCCAACGGTAAAATCCTTGCTTCTGGCTTGGTCGATCAAATTTTTGTCCAACCCGCCGCCGGAGACGACGGCGTTTGCCTCGGGGCGGCGCTCGCTCCCCTGCTGGATTCCGCCGGCAAATTGCCAGTCAGGGCGATGCGCCACGCCTACCTCGGTCCGCAATTCGCGGACGATGAAATCGAAAAGGTCTTGCACACCTACAAGCTGCATTACTCCCGCGTCCCGGACCCCGCTGCCATCGCGGCGGAGATGCTCGCCCGCGGAAAAATCCTCGGTTGTTTTCAGGGACGCATGGAATTCGGACCGCGCGCCCTCGGCAATCGTTCCATTCTCGCGGATCCGCGCGATCCGGATATGACCGCCAAGGTCAACAATGCCGTGAAATTCCGCGAATGGTGGCGACCCTTTGCGCCTGCCCTGCTCAAGAGTGCTGCGAGCGACTATCTCGAAGTCGTTCGAGATTCTCCGTTCATGATTGTGACTGCTCAGGTGAGGCCCGATAAACGCGGCGTGATTCCGGCGGTCACCCATGCGGACGGCAGCGCACGTCCCCAGACGGTCGAGCCGGAAACGAATCCGCTCTTTTCGCAGATGCTCTGCGAGTTTGGAAAAATCACAGGTGTCCCCGTCCTGATGAATACTTCCTTCAATCTGCGCGGTGAGCCTATCGTTGCGTCTCCAACGGACGCCGTTCGCACGTTCTTCAGTTCTGGTATGGACGCCCTCCTCATCGGAAGCTTCCTGGTGGAAAAATAGATGGCGGGCAGCAAGCAGTGGCTCGGTAATCTCTTTTTGCGCTCCCCGGCGAGACTCCATCGCCTGCGAAACGTACCGGTGCTGGGCTACATGATGCACAAGCTGAGCCGCAGGCTGCTGCCCTCCGATGAGATGGTATGGGCGCAGGTGCGCAGCGGCGCGGCGAAGGGAATCTGGCTCGAACTCAATCCACGCACGGGCGGCGAGTACCTCGAAGGCAGCGTCGAGCCTGCCGTACAGCAGGCGCTCGTCGAGAATCTCCGCAGCGGAATGGTTTTCTATGATCTCGGCGCCAACATCGGATTCTTTAGTTTGCTGGCCGCGCGGCTGACGGGCCCGGAAGGAATGATTTTCAGCTTTGAGCCGGACTCCGCTGTGGCGGCGCGCGCGCGGCGAAACGCGCAAAAGAATTCCTTCACGAACGTTCGTGTTGTGAATGCAGGAGTGTGGTCTCGCTCCGGAGAATTCAGTTTCGTTCCCGCGAACGATTCCTCGCCGGACAAGGGCCTTGGCCGAATTGTTCCGGATGAAATGCCAGAGGGATCGACGACAATTCCTTGCGTCGCGATGGACGATTTCATTCTCCGGGAGCCTGCGCCAAATGGGATCAAGTGTGACGTGGAAGGCGCGGAGGTGGAGGCTTTTCGCGGGGCGCGAAACTTGCTCGCCTCCCACCATCCGTGGATCGTTTGTGAGATTCATTCTGATGCGGCGCGGCGAGAATTGGACGTGCTCCTCAAAGAAGCGGGCTACAAAACTGAAGCACTGGATTCGCGCCACATTTTCGCACGGGGATAACTGAGCTCTGGACAACAAAGAATCTTCATGCTCAATAGCGGCGCCTCTTGTGAATATATTACCAAGGTGGTTACATTGCTCGGCCGGCGCGACCAGCCTACCGACGGCGTTGAAGATTTCAGCGTGCTCCTCGGAAAGGCGTTTGAGGCACGCAGAATTTCCTGCGAAATTGCGAGGGTTTTCTGGCAGGAGCAAAGCTGGATCGTTGCTCTGCGACGCTTCGGGCGTCTCAGCAAGGCTTGGCGCGGACTTCCAGTCCTGGTGCAATACACAGCTCTTGGATGGTCGCGACGCGGTTTCCCGTTCGGCTTCCTTGCAGTGCTCCGGACGTTGCGCAGCAATGGAGCACGCATCGTCATTGTCTTCCACGATGTAGCGCCATTTGCGGCCACAGGTGTGTGGGCCCGATTGCGGTGCTTCTGCCAGCAGCGCATCATACGGACCGCTTTTCGCTGGGCAACGCGTTCGGTTTTCCCCGTTCCACTGACGGAGATTCCCTGGCTGCCGCGATCCACGAACAAGGCTGCTTTCATCCCCATCGGTGCGAACATTCCGCCGATCAACTTTCCTCGCACGGTGAGCGACAGAAACGGAAATGCGAGGACGGTTGCAATCTTTGGCGTTACGGGAAGCGGCGAGGGGCCGCGCGAGATTTCCCAGATTGTTCACGCCGCGGCACAGATGAAGAAACAGATTGATTCCTTGCGGCTCATCGTTCTCGGGCGGGGCTCGGAAGAATCGAGAGCGACCTTCGAGCGTGCGCTCCGCGAAACGGGCGTCGAGGTTTCTGTGCTCGGAGTGTTGCCTCCGGAAGAAATCTCCAAGCATCTCGCTTTGGCCGACGTCTTGCTTTGCGTGCGCGGCGAAATCACGCCGCGGCGTGGCAGCGCCATCGCAGGAATCGCATGCGGCTTGCCGGTGATTGGTTATGGCCGGCCGGAGTGTTGCTTCCCTGTCAGCGAAGCAGGCGTCGAACTCGTGCCGCTCGGCGATACCGATGCGCTGGAGAAAGCTCTTGAAAATGTGTTGAGCGATCCGGCGCGCTGGAGCGAACTGCACGAGCGCAGCCGCATGGCCCAGGATAAATATTTTTCTTGGGACAAGATTGCAGAGAGTTACTTGCGATTGCTGAGCGATGAATAACGGAAAGTATCGCGTGTTGATTGTCGGCACGCATCCTGTGCAGTATTCCGCGCACCAATTTCGCCGGCTGACGAACCATCCGCGAATAGATCTGCTGGTGGCTTTTTGCAGCATGCAGGGTGCAAATGGCGGCATGGATGCCGACTTTGGCGTCAAGGTAGCCTGGGACATTCCCCTCCTCGAAGGATATTCGTGGATCGAAGTCAAGAACCGCTCCCTGCGGCCGGGATTCGATCGTTTCTGGGGTTTTTGGAATCCGGGACTCTGGAAGCTAGTGCGCAAGGGAGAGTTCGACGCGGTGATTATTTTCAGCGGATATCGCTCCGCGAGCTCATGGATTGCGGGAGCGGCGGCACGCGCAGGGCATGCGGCGATTCTTTTCGGCACCGATGCGCATGATCTGCGGCCGCGAGATGGAAGGCAATGGAAATTCCGACTGAAGAAATTCTTTTGGCCACAGTTTTTTCGCCTCCCGGATGTTACGCTGGTTCCCTCGAGTCGCGGTGTCGCCCTCATGAATTCCCTCGGACTGCCGGCGGACCGAGTGGTGCTGACGAATTACACCGTGGATAACCAATGGTGGCGAGAGCGTGCTGCAGCAACAGATCGCGTCCAGACCCGAAAAACTTGGAATATCCCTCCTGAAGCACCCGTGATTCTATTTTGCGCGAAGCTGCAACCCTGGAAGCGGCCCGGCGATTTGCTTCGCGCCTTCGCGCGGGCTTCTCTCTCAAATGCTTTTTTGGTGTTTGCCGGGGACGGCGCACTGCGCGAAAAGCTTGAAGCGGAATCGCAAAAGTTGGGAATTCGCGAACGAGTTCGCTTTCTCGGCTTCTTGAATCAGTCACAACTGCCCTCCGCGTACTGCGCCTGCGATTTGCTGGTGCTTCCCTCCGAATACGAGCCTTTCGGCGTGGTGGTGATGGAAGCGATGCTTTGCGGCTGCGCCATAATTGCGAGCGACCGCGTGGGTGCGGGATACGATCTTGTCCGTGAGGGCGAGAACGGCTTCCGATTTCCATGCGGTGACGTGGACGCGCTCGCAGCACTTCTTCGTGAGTCACTGGCGGACCGCAACGCCCTCGCGCGCATGGGTGAGGTTTCGCGACGGATTATGGATTCATGGACTCCAGAAAGAAACACGGAGGCCACCGTGGAGGCCATTGTGCGCGCCGTCGAGCGGAGGGGTGCAATCGAGCGGGTTGGAAGGGCATGATCAAATCTCAGGCGGAGGGGTGAAAAATGGGAAAAAGCGAAAAAGTTAACTTGCTGTTTTGTCTCGATTAGGAATTATTTTCTCCTTTGTTTACAATGACTTACGAGTGGCTCTGTTAATTGAGTGTTGCGGGTAGAAATTGGCGATGCCGGCTGGCTCGAGAAGGGAGTTAAGGGCTGATGCGCCCTGAGGGATTCGCTCAAAACTCTCTAAGTATGGGACCACATGGACGGGAGAATTTCAAGGACGAAGGTGGAACGCGACGGGGTGGTTTGAGGGCGTCCAAGGCACGGCGGCTGAGGCGATGAGCGGGCAAACACAGGCGGCGGAGGAAAACGCAGAGGCGAGAACAGGAAGCGCGACACGGGAGATGCCCGCGGCGATTGCCGCGTCAAGGCGCGTCCCGGAGCTCGACGGTTTGCGTGGCGTAGCGATCTTGCAAGTGGTGCTGCTGCATTTCATCGCTGACAGCAAGACGGGCGGATTTGGCACGTTACTCTATCGCTTTTCACAAATGTTCCGACTCGGCTGGAGCGGCGTGGACCTGTTCTTCGTTCTCTCGGGCTTTTTGATCGGCGGAATTCTGCTGGGAGCCAGGGAGTCGCCGCGCTATTTCAAGACGTTTTACACTCGGCGCGTTCACCGGATTCTTCCAATTTATTATCTTTCGCTGACGCTTTTCGCCATCGTCGTCTTGGCGTTCGGCCGGAATTTGCCCCCACCTCTGCCAGTTGGAAAGGAAATCCTGGGGCGCCTGCCCTTTTATTTCCTGTTCCTGCAGAACCTCTTTCCTTCGACGCCCGTCCCTATTGTCGGTTATTGGCTCTCTGTAACCTGGTCGCTGGCGGTCGAGGAGCAGTTTTATTTGGCTGTGCCGCTGCTAATTCGCTTTCTCTCCGCACGGAGGCTGGTTCAAGTTTTGATCGCCACGCTAGCCGTTGGGCCTCTGCTGCGGTGGATCACTTTCGTGGCGCCGGGCCACGTTTTCGACAAGGCTTACTACGTGCTTATGCCGTGCCGCGCCGACGCCCTCGGACTCGGCGTGCTTGCCGCGATTATCTGGAGGTCAGCGGAGGGGCGGCGATGGCTGCAAGAGCATAAAAAGTTGCTCTACGGCGCGATGAGCTTCCTCGCCTGTGGCATGCCTATTTTCCTGAAATGGTTTCAGAAGGAATCGATAATACTAGTGACGATCGAATACAGCTGGATCGCCTTGTTTTACGCTGTGGTTTTGCTGGTCATACTTTCGAATACAAATGGAATCCTCGCCCGAGCAATGCGCTGGGGATGGTTGCGGGAACTCGGCACGCTCTCCTACACAATCTATTTGATCCATCTAGTGATTCTTATTCTGTGCAGCCTCTGGCTGCTGGGCACTCTTCCGCGGATCACGGACTGGAAGGGTTGTGCGACGATTGCGGTGGCCGCCATCATTACGTATGGTCTCGCGTGGCTATCGTGGACGTATTTTGAAAAGCCGCTTGTGGAGCGCGGCCACCGATACAAATATTAGCGCCCGAAGCGGGCATGCAAAGGGGCGGCAGACATTCGGACAGAAGGAGAATCAGACATTCATCGGGAATAAGCACTTCCGTGATGAATAACGGAAAGTACCGCGTCCTGAGCGGGTGCACGCATCCGGGGCGGCCCTTGTGAGATGGCTTTTGCGGAATCTAGGCGGACGATTGAAATTCGTAAGGCAGCAGCCGGGGTACGCACTGCAGGCGCTGGCGCGCGAGGTGACGTGGGCGGATGAGAGATTCATTGGGAGCCTGACACGATGCGCCGCTGCAAACGTTCGCCGTTTCCTCGACGAGCCATCGCAGGATGCGGCATTTGCCGAGCATCTACGCGGTTGCCAAGGGGATTTCCGGCTGGCGGGTGTGACCAGCGCAGACCTTTACGCGAAGAAGGTGCTTCTGCAGTACGCGGTTGTGCGAGCGGCGCGGCCTGCGATGATCGTTGAGACGGGTGTGGCGAACGGCGTCTCTTCGGCACACATCCTGCTGGCGCTCGAGAAGAACGGGAGAGGCACGCTCCATTCATTAGAGATTGGGGAGCAGGCATATTTGCCTGCGGGGCGAGAAACAGGATGGGTCGTTCCCGCCTGGCTGCGCGGTCGCTGGAACCTGCATATCGGCGATGCCAGGGCCGAGCTTCCAGGATTACTGAGGGAGCTTGCTCCTGTGGACATTTTCATTCATGACAGCCTTCATACCTACGAGCACATGCAGTTCGAGTTGCGCACGGCTTATCCGTACGTCAAGGAGAGTGGGTTGATGGTGGCGGACGACGCGTTGTGGAATGGGGCGTTTGTGGATTTTGCGCGGGAGACGGACGAAGAAGGGCAAATCATCCGGGGCGTGGGGTACTTGCGCAAGTCGCACGGGACGGCCAGCCCTTGAGGATATTGATTTACACTCACGATTGGGCGCCGGTGGTAGGCGGCGTTCAGAGTGTCACAATGTCGCTGGCGCGTGGTCTCCTGAAGCAGTGCCTGAAGTGCGATGGAGAAAAGGTGGAAATCACAGTCGTCACGAACACGCCTGCTGGCGGGATGGACGACTCCGTGCTTCCTTTTCGCGTGGTACGCCGGCCCGGACTTTTCCAATTGGGACGGCTAGTTCGTGAGTCCGATGTATTGGATTTGGCCGGAGCTTCGATCCCTCCGATGGCGTTGAGTCTCCTCCTCGGCAAACCCTTTATTGTTGAGCACCACGGGTATCAATCCTGCTGTCCGAATGGGATTCTACTTCACCAGCCGGACGGAACAATTTGTCCAAATTATTTTTTTGCGCGGCGGTATGGAGAATGTTTTCGCTGCAATGCGAAAGGGGTGGGCCGGGCCCGGAGCGCCCTGCAAATTCCACTTCTGCACGTGCGCCGGTGGCTCTGCAGGCGCGCCAGCGTCAATGTCGCCGTGAGCCAACATGTGGGGGGAAGAATCGATCTCCCGCGAACGACGACGATTTTCAACGGCGGCTGCTCCGCCGGTTCGCCCATCGAACGAAGGGCCATCGCCGCGCCACCATTCCTTTTCGCCTATCTGGGCCGGCTCGTTCCGGAGAAGGGCGTTTCCGTCCTGCTGAATGCCGCTGCTTTGCTGCTGAGGCAAACCTCTGAATTCCGCATTCGCATCATTGGGGATGGTCCGGAGCGTAAGAGTCTGGAAGAGCTTTCGCACCGGCTTGGGCTTGCTGCCAATATTGTTTTCACAGGCTATCTCCAGGGGAATCCATTACAGGATGCTCTTGCAGACGCCATCGCCATTGCGATGCCTTCGACCTGGGAGGAGCCCGCGGGAATGACAGCAATTGAGCAAATGATGCAGGGGCGGCTGATCATCGCTTCGAAAATTGGCGGGCTGGGCGAAATGGTGGGGGATGCGGGACTGCTCTTTGAGGCGGGAAACAGCGAAGAGCTGAAAGAGTGCCTGGCGCGGGTGATGAAAGAGCCAGCGCTGGCCGCCGAACTCGGAAGGAAAGCTCAAGTACGAGCGCGCGAACTATTCGAAGAAGAGCGCACGGTCGCGGAGCACTGGAGCGTTTACCGGCGGGTGACGGCGCCGCCAGCGAGAAAGGGAGAAAGCCTTGACGCCGACCCGCTCCGCAAGTGACCAGCGCTCGTGGCTGGCACGAAGCTACTGGGTGTGGCGGGCTTACCACTGGCTCATTGCGGACGCGGTTTCGATTCAGAAGCCGACGAAGGACCGGATCATCTATGAGTTCTTGGGAAAAAACTTGGGCGCGGCGGCGGACATCGGCAGCGGGCCAGGAGTATTCACGCGGTATCTTTGCCGGAATGCACGCAGCGTGCATGCCGCGGACATTGACCGCGGGGCGCTGGAACGGCTGCTGGCACGCCATGAGAAAGAAAAAAATCTGTCGGGGGTGGTGACCGGAGCGGAACGGCTGCCCTTCGCGGACGCGCAGTTCGACACGGTGCTCTTCCTTGAGGTGTTGGAGCATCTGGATGACGACGCGGCGGGACTCCGGGAGATTCACCGGATTCTCGCGCCCGGAGGCAAGCTGGTGCTCTCAGTGCCGGTCCCTCCCGGAGAAGTGAACGAAGGCGATCCATGGGGGCACAAGCGGGAAGGGTACGAGCTACAGGAACTGCAAGAATTGGTGACGCGGTGCGGGTTTTCCGTGGGGGCATTTAGTTTCGCAGTTTTCAAGTATTCGCGATTGGCAAACAGGTTGGTAAACCGTTGGCAGCGGTGGTTGCGTTTGCCAGCTCCTATGTTCCTAGGATGGGCGAGCTATCTGGATCTGCTTCTGCACAAGAAGGGGCGGGGGGAAGGAAAGTACTTGCCGGCTTGCTTGGTGGTGCTCGCGAAAAGAGAGGCGAACGCGAAATGTATCTGAGGGCCCTGGACCTCTATGTTTGTCCAAAGTGCGGAGGCCCGCTGGAGCCGGCCGAGGCGCCTCGCACCAATTCCCGCAATGGAGAGATTGAAGAGGGACGGCTGGTGTGCGAGAAATGCGCCGGTTCATTCCCGGTTGTCCGGGGAATCCCGCGGTTCGTTCCTTCCGAATCCTACGCGTCGTCATTCGGCTTCCAGTGGAACCGGTTCGGCCGGATTCAGATCGATAAAATCATGCACAACAACCTGAGCCGTGATCGCTTCAATGACACGACCGAGTGGCCTTCGCGGCTCGAGGGCGAACGGATATTGGAGGCCGGGTGCGGCGCGGGAAGATTTACGCAGCTTGCTCTCGAAACCGGAGCGGAGATCTTCTCTTTCGATTTAAGCAACGCCGTGGATGCTTGTTATCAGAATCAAGACGAATCGCCAAGACTGAACGTTTTTCAGGCAAGCATTTACGAAATCCCGCTGCGCAAGGAATCCTTCGATAAGATTTTCTGCCTGGGTGTCCTGCAGCATTGCCCGGACGTGAAACGCGCATTTTTCAGCCTGATTCCCTATTTGAAGCCCGAAGGGGAAATCGTGATCGACGTCTACGCGATGCACCGGGGAATTCCTCCGCTCAAGTACTGGGTGAGGCCGTTCGTAAAACATCTCCAGCCGCAGACGCTGCATCGCTTGCTAAGCTGGACTATTCCTCCTGCTTTTGAATTGAAAAAAGCGCTTCATAAAATTCCCGCGATCGGAGCCGGGCTAGGCCGGCTGGTCCCCATCGGGCCGGTTTCCCACAAACCACGATTGAATTACACCGATGAAGAGCTCAAGCAAGTAAAGATCCTGAGCGCGTTTGACATGCTTTCGCCCACATATGACCAGCCGCAAAAAATGGAGGAAGTGCAGCAATGGTTCAAGGAGGCTGGCCTCGTCGAGGTGAAAACGAAATACGGTTACAATGGAATTAACGCTAAGGGCCGGAAACAGCCTCAGGAAGTCCGCCCTCCCCAGCATGGCGCAAGTCCGCGCGTCGATTCAACTTGAACAGCTGTCCGAAAATCTAATTTGTGACAGCAGAAGATGGGCGATAATGGCGCGGGGTCAGCGATCCGAAATCGGAGCGGGTGAATGGTGACTGTGGCGCGATGGAAACAGGCCCAGGCAACCGAACCGAGTTTCTGGGCTGGGATGGCCTTGTACCTCCCAGGACTTCTAAAGGTGCTCGCTGATAATGCCGACAAGGCCCAGCGCATTGCTTCGCAGCTAGCGAAATTGCCGCAATCGTGCCTCGAAATCGGGATCGGGCCATTCGGTATCGGCATCATTGGCTTCCTGCCCGGGATCGAATTTCGGGTGGGTTTGGACCCCGCAGATCCTGTGCCGTTGAACGGGAATGCAGCTCTTCATGATTACATTAAAAAGTGGCGTGAGGGGGTCAGCTACATCATTGCAACTGGAGAAGAGGTGCCGCTGCCCAGCGACAGCATGGACATGGTCATCTGTTGCAATGTGATTGATCATGCGCAGCATTCGGCCAAGATTCTGGCGGAGATCCGCCGGGTATTGCGCTCCCGGGGATTGCTCTATTTAGATGTCGATACATTTTCGGTGCTGGGGCTCATTAAGTGGCATACGTGGACGAAGTATCGCTTCCGAAACCTCGATATGGTGAAGGCGCACACGTCTCGGATGTTTGAACCCGTGGTAGGAAGCCAGCTAAGAGCGGCTGGATTTGAAGAGTTACATCGAGACGGACATGGTGTCGCGAGCCTCTTGATGGGGCACTCGAGAGTGTCAGCATTTCTCGCGAAGAAAGCGAAATGAAGGACAAGATTCACATTCCCGCGATCTGAACCGGAGCGATAATGGCTAGGGATCGAGCTCAGAGCGAAAGTAGGGATCTTGTTTGAATCAAGAATACCGGCGCTGCGATTTCAGCCGCTTATCACCGTCGCTGTGTTTGCAGCGGGGCTTCTGGGGGCGTGGTACGCGGGGCATTGGATAGCTGGAGAACAACTGGGAACACTGGAACTTGCAGTGGCGGCGATTGCCGTTGTGGCGGTGAGCGTCAGCATCCTGCGGAACTGGCGCTCGGGCTTCTACCTGTTCCTGATATGGCTACTATTCGAAGACCTGGTTCGCAAATACCAGGGCAACAACATGGCGATCTATTTCGCGAAAGACGTCCTGGTCGGAATTGTTTACATCTCCTTCGTGGTTACGGCTCGGCGAAAAGGAGAGCCAATGTTCCGCCCCCCATTTGTGATCTGGGTGAGCCTATTCTTCTGGTTAGCAGTGATACAGATGTTCAACCCGAACTCTCCAAGTGTGCTGTACGGGTTGCTGGGGCTGAAACTGTATTTCTACTATCTTCCGCTCATGTTCATCGGGTACGCGCTGGTGCGGGATGACAATGACATGATCCGGTTTCTTGTTTTCAATCTGGGAATCGCAGCGGTGATCTGCGTGCTTGGAGTGACGCAAGCGGTGGTGGGGCCGGAATTCCTAAACCCGGCCAATCTGGCTCCGGATATCCGCGAGCTCTCCACATTGTACCGGTACACTCCTTCGACGGGAGAGGCAGTGTATATCGCGCCATCCGTGTTTGTCAGCTCCGGACGGTACTCAGCCTACCTGATTTTTGCTGCGATCATGAGCTATGGCGCGGCAGGATATTTGCTGCTGTACACACGCCGCGGAAGAATGCTGATCTTCGCAGCCATCGGCATCATTACGGTGGCCATCCTCATGTGCGGAGCACGAGGTGCGGTAGTTTATAGCGGTGCGACGGCCGTGGTGCTGTCCGTTGGATTTCTGTGGGGCGCCCCCTGGAAATGGCAGCAGGCGCACCGCCTAGTGAAAGCCATTCGCCGATCGTTCGTTATGGTGGCGCTGGGATTGGCAGTGATGATCTGGATCTTCCCGGCACTGGCGGGACCGCGCTGGGCTTTTTACTCCGAGACACTCTCACCTACCAGCTCGGCGAGTGAGCTGGAGTTCCGCGCCTGGGATTATCCCCTCGCAAATTTGCAACTGGCGTTTACGGATCCACACTGGGTGACGGGAAATGGGACGGGGACAGTTTCGCTGGGAGTGCAATATGTCGAACGCTTCGTAAAGGTGAAACCCGCAGACCCGGGCGTCGAAAATGGCTACGGCGACTTGATCGTGGAAATGGGAATCCTGGGCCCAGTGCTATGGATTATTTGGACGGCCGCTCTGCTGATCAGCGCCGCGAAGGTGGTGCGGCGGCTGCGCGAGACACGGTACTTTCCGGTGGGATTTGCCATTCTGTGGTACGCGTTTCTGCTGCTCGTGCCGTTCACGTATGGAAGCCTGGCGATGTATCAGAATTACATCCTGAACGCATACTTATGGCTGCTGCTTGGAATGCTCTTCCGGCTTCCGCAACTGGCGGCCGCTCCGCGGCCGATGGCCACCGTACCAACGCGGGGCGCGAAACGCGCTCGATGGTGGTCAATCTAAAAGAGAGCGAGTAAATAAATGTGCGGCATTGCAGGCGTGGTGACGCGCAGCGCAGATGAGCGCAATGCCGGCACGGTGGCAAAAATGGTGCACGCTCTCCGGCACCGCGGACCGGACAGTCAGGGCGTGACACCGCTAGAGCGGTGCGCGCTGGGAAATACGCGGCTGGCCATCGTGGATTTGAGCGAACGCGGCCAACAGCCGATGTCCAACGAATCGGAAACCTGCTGGATCACCTACAACGGGGAGTGCTACAACGCGGCGGAATTGCGAGAGATGCTCGCGGCACGCGGCTGGCGCTTCCGTTCAACGACCGATACCGAAGTCGTCCTGTGCCTCTACGAAGAATTCGGGGAAGGGTTCGTCGAAAAGCTGCGCGGAATGTTCGCGTTCGCCATTTGGGACACAAGATCCCAGTCACTCCTGTTGGCGCGCGACCGCCTGGGAATCAAGCCACTCTATTTCGCGTGTGTCAGCGAAGCATTGCTGTTTGCCTCGGAGATCAAGGCGCTGCTGGCCTCTGACCTGGTGCCAGGCATGCTGGATCCAGCCGCAGCGCGCGTTTTTCTGCAGCTCGGACATATTCCGCCACCGTGGACGGCGGTGCGCGGAATCGAACCGCTGCTTCCCGGAGAAATTGGTATATGGCGCGAAGGGAACTTTTTTCGGAAGCCTTATTGGATACGCCCAGAAATTCCGCGCAACGGGGGAAGCTCTCTCGACGGCACGAAAGCTGCAAACGAGCTGGGTGAAATCCTGACGGAGGCTAGCCGCCTGCAACTGATGTCGGACGTTCCCATCGCGCTTTTTTTGAGCGGTGGCACGGATTCGGCAGTGCTGGGATCGCTGATGAGGCATGCGGGCGCAGAAAGACTGACCGCGCTGACCATCGGATTTGCGGAAACATCGTTTGACGAATCGGAATCCAGCCGTCGCACTGCGGAAATGCTCGGATTGGCGCACAGGATTCTGCCTCTTCGCGCGGATCAGATGGCGGAATCGCTCGATCTCGCTATTTGGGCGATGGACCAGCCGACCGTGAATGGATTGAACGCCTTCTGGATCTGCCGGGCGGCACATGAAGCCGGGTTTAAGGTAGCAATCTCGGGCCAGGGCGGCGATGAGCTATTCGGTGGATATGAATCCGCGGAGATGTTCGCGAAATTTACGCATGTGGCCACCTCCTTGCGACCGCTTCCGACGAAATTATTGCAGGAGGTTCTTGACCGCGAAGCGTTGCCCTTTCGGTGGCGAAAAATTTCCTACTTGGCAGGCGCCGACGATCCATTTGTCGCCGCGCAAATGGCGGTTAAGGTTTTGTTCCTCGAGAAAGACGTGGAGGCGTTGCTTTCTGCACCTCTGCGCGGAGAAGGCTTGGCGGGAGAAGCCGAACGCCACCTTTCATACTGGTCGAGTCAGTCCGCAGGATGCAGCCTCCCGGAAAGAATTGCATTTATGGACTTCCACACGCATCTTGAACCGCGTCTTCTGCGTGACGCCGATGCTATGAGCATGGCTCATAGCCTGGAGCTGCGACCCGTGTTTCTCGATCACGCTGTGGTGGAAAATGCTCTCTCGCTGCCGGCCGCAGTTCGCTGGAATAAAAAACGCCTGCTGCTGGAAGCCACACGGAAATTCATGCCGGAAAACCTCGCAAGAGACGTTGCCGCCAGGCCAAAGCGCACGTTCACGTTTCCGTTCGCGCGGTGGCTGGGCAACGAGTTGCGGGCGACCATCGAGAAAGTCTTCGACAGGGAACGCCTGCTGAATTCCGGAGTTCTCGAGCCCGAGAGCGTCGCGGCCTTCTGGAAACATTACCTGCGCTCGCCCGCGGCAGTCGGATGGTCCCGCATCTGGAGCTTGTACGTCCTCCAGCGCTGGTGTGAAATCATGGGTGTTCGCGCGTGAATCCGGCTCCCGATGGCTAAGCCGCGGCTCGCCGTTGTATCCCCTTTTATCGATAAGCGGCATGGAACAGAGCGGCGCGTGGCCGAGTGGGTCGCGCGTCTGACAGATGATTTTGAGGTGCACGTTTACAGCAACCGCGTCGAAGATCTCGATCGCTCAAAACTGACATGGCACCGTGTCCCGGAGCTGCGCGGGCCGCATTTGTTGAAATTTCTGTGGTGGTTTGGGGCGAACGCATTTTGCCGCTGGCGTGACCGGCGCATACGCGGATTGCGGCCGGATCTGACTTTCACCGCGGGCACAAACTGCCTCGATGCTGACGTGGTTTCAATCCACATCGTTTTTGCGGAATTCGTTCGCCAAGCGGGCGAAGAGCTCCGGTTCAGGCGCCATCCGATCTGGTTCTGGCCTCGGCTGATCCACCGCCGACTTTATTACGCCCTCATCACCGCGCTTGAATGGCGCATTTACACGAACCCGCGCACGTCCTTGATCCTCATCGCCCGCAAAACGGCCGAAGATCTGGCAAGGATTTATGGCGTCCGGCGAGCTCTGCCGGTGGTGTACATCGGTTTGGACCACGAGCGATTCAATCCAGAAGCGCGACTGGCCGGGCGCGCGCGAGCGCGCGAAGCACTGGGATACGTAGACGAGGATTTTGTGCTCCTGCTGATTGGAAATGACTGGAAGAAGAAAGGCCTCGGCGCGTTGCTCGAAGCCCTCGC
This sequence comes from Candidatus Acidiferrales bacterium, assembly GCA_050747245.1. GTDB lineage: Bacteria > Acidobacteriota > Terriglobia > Acidiferrales > UBA7541 > JBOGNO01. Next base: position 104,860 of record JBOGNO010000007.1, on the reverse strand, counting down.
ACAATTAAAGGATGGTTCCATTCGCCTCCTTGTCGCAGGAAGCGACGACCGTTCACTGTGGCTGTCGCGCATTGCGGAGCTGGGGCTCGCAGGAAAAGTGCGATTTGAGGATTCGCGCGCCGATGTGGAGTTTTTCTACAGTGCAGCCGATGTTTACGCCGGCCCGTCCGTCGAAGACACATTCGCCCAGCCGCCCGCGGAAGCGATGGCCTGCGGGCTGCCCGTCATAACTTCGGCGACAAACGGCACAGCGGAAATCATGACCGACGGCGAAGACGGCCTTATCGTCCCGAACGGCACAGATCCAGTTCCGATAGCAGAAAAAATCCGGCTACTTATCGAAGAGCCGCAGCTCCGCCATCGCATGGGAGAACGCGCTGCCCAAACGGCCCTGGCATATACGTGGGATCGAAATGGTGAGGAAATCAAGGCAATTCTTGTGAACGCGCTGCAACAGAAACAAGGACAGAGCTAAAGCGTCAGGGGACTTCAAGCGCGCCGGTGGGACGGCGCCTGGCGATACCACGCGACGAAGCGGCTAACTCCCTCTTCGAAAGAGATCCTTGGATGGTAGGAAAGCAATCGGCCGGCCTTGGATATCTCCGCCCACGTAAGGGGAACGTCTCCAGGCTGTGCGGGGCGCACATCGCGCAGGGCGCGTTTCCCAGTGGCGTGTTCGATCTGCGCAATCATATCCGCAAGACTTACTGGATGCGAATTGCCCAGATTAAAGATTTCGCATGGGATGCTTCCGGCGGCGTGCTGGAAAGTCGTGGCGCTGAGGATTCCGGCGACGATGTCATCTACGTGCGTATAATCGCGGCCGCTCAAGCCGTCGCCAAATACCGGAACCGGCTTCCCTGCTTCGATGAGCGCCGTAAATTTATGAATCGCAAGATCCGGGCGCTGGCGCGGGCCGTACACGGTGAAAAACCGCAAGCAGACGGCCGGAAGAGCGTAAAGGTGGGCCCAAGTGTAGCAAAGCATCTCGGCAGCGAGCTTGGTGGCGGCGTAGGGCGAGATCGGCCGGAGGTCCCGCTGCTCCTCGGAAAAAGGCGAGTGGCTGGTGGCGCCATAAACAGAGCTTGAGGACCCAAAAATAAAATTCGAGACTTGGAATTCCCGGCAGAGTTCCAGAAGGTTCAGCGTGCCGGCCACGTTGACTCGCTCATAAAGAGCGGGTTGCTCGAGAGACGGCCGCACACCCGCGCGAGCTGCGAGGTGGATCACCAGTCGAGGACGTGCCGCCGCAAAGGCATTCCGCAGACTTTCCGCATCGCAGATGTCTGCGGGAATAAACACAAATTCACCGGCGCGGCGAACGTCTTCGAGATTCGCTTCTTTCCAAGCGCGCGAATAGAACGCGTCGAGATTGTCAACGATGGTGAGCGCGGCACCGCGGCGCAGCAGGGCTTCGGCCAAATGCGAACCGATGAATCCGGCCCCGCCCGTAAGCAAGATCCGCTGCGAATTACTGCCTGGTTCTATCGTCGCCTCCGCTGGAGCTCCCGTGCATCAGCCTAGCAGCAAATTTTCTTCAAACAAAGCGGGGCAATTGGAGGCTTTTCTATTGCCAGCGAAGTACGGCATGGGAGAATACGTCGATGTGAAGACATGAATGGAAACAAACCGTGATCGTTGGACTATTTCCTGACTTCTTCGCGGTGGGCGGCGTGCAAAAAGCAAGCCGGCAACTCGCCGCAGTTATCGCGGCATTCGCGCGCGATCACAATTTCAAATACCGCTTCTTGAGCCTCAACGATCCTCAAGGCCGATACTCCATCCACGTGGATGCAGAATCATTCGAATTTCGCGGGTTCGGAAGAACGCGAGTGAAGTTTCTCTCAAGTTTGATGTATCTGGCGATAAGGAAGCCGCGAATCATACTGGCTGCACATCCGCACTTAGCCGTGCCGGCTGCGGCGCTGAAACGCTTGGCGCCGGAAGCTTGCATGATTGTCGTCGCGCACGGCGTGGAAGTGTGGGAGCCGCTCGCGCCCCGCCGTAAGCGATCCCTGCTGCGAGCCGACCGCATACTCGCGCCAAGCCGTGACACGCTTCGGAAGCTCGCCGAGGTCCAGGATGTGAGAGCAGACTTGTTGCGACTACTTCCCTGGGCGCTCGACCCGGATTTCGCGCGTCTCGCACAACTAGCCGAAAATATTCCGCGCCCGGCCCAATTGCCAACTGGACGAATTATTCTCAGCGTCGGCCGGTGGGAATCTCGAGAGCGATACAAGGGCCTCGACCAATTGATTGCGGCGCTGGCGCAACTCGGAATGGATTACGACGACGTGTCAGTCGTCGCGATCGGCCCGGGAGACGACCGAGCGCGACTACAGACGCTTTCCGCAGAGCTGGGAGTTTCCGAGAGGGTTCTTTTCCTTTCCGGACGTACTGCAGAAGAATTGGCTGCCTGGTATCAACGTGCGGATGTTTTTGCGCTTCCCAGCGGCGGCGAAGGCTTCGGGCTGGTGTTCCTGGAGGCGATGGCGCTCGGCAAGCCTGTCATCGGATGCACAGTAGGCGGAACACCGGACGTTGTGGAAAATGGCGTGACTGGACTACTCGTTCCCTACGGGGATGTTGAGAAGTTACGTGAAGCTCTAGCCGCGCTGCTCTCGAATGAAACCCTGCGAGTTGAAATGGGACTTCAAGCGCGAAGAAGAGTGCAGGAATTTTTCTCCTTCGAGCGCTTTTCAAAATGTTTCCGCGAGATTCTCCAGGAGTGCCTCGTGTCGGGCCGCGGTGAACTGTAGTATTCTCTAGCGGATTTATCCACGCGATCACGAAAATGGCGAACTACGAACCAACTCGCCTCCGAATTTTGTTACAAGGCGTCTTCGTCGTTTGGCTCGTGGCCATCGGAATCCTTTATTTGCTTCAGTTCCGAGAAATCCTGGCACCTCATCTGGCTGCCTGGCTAGGACGATGGCGCTGATCACGAGCCTGCTGCACGAGGCTGTCGTCATTCTCTTAGTCCTGCTCAATCTTTCCTTCGGGGCGCGTATCCTGCATTGGGTCGGGATCGAACTGAGTGACCCGCTCGAAGAACTGGTCTTGTCAGCGGGGATCGCCTTCGCATCACTGATGCTTGTTCTGTTTGTGGTCGAGCTCACGACCGGCTTGCGCCTCGCAAATGTGCTGATTGTGTTGGGGCTCATGGCGGTTCTTTCCCTATCGGGCTGGAAGGCTGTGGCGAAATGGGCAGGGGCTTTTTGTCACAAGGCAAATGAGGGGCGCAGAAATTTATCCACTTGCGCCCTGGCAATTCTGGTGGTGTGGACCCTTCTGCTCGATGGCTGTATGGCACTGGCGCCTCTTACGGGTTCGGATGCCATGCACTACCACTTCACGACACCTCTCCTCGAGGCCGGACATCGCGCTGAACCCATTTTCTGGCTGACGCACAGCTTTTTTACGGGCCTTGCACACTCCATCATCGGCTTGGGGTTGGCCTTGGGCAGCGAACAGATATCGCTGGGACTTATTTTTTTCGGCGGCGTTTTCACCGCAGCGGCCCTGCTGGCGCTAGCGCGTCAAATTCTACCTACGGGCTGGTCACTGGCTGCCGTGCTGACCTTTCTTTTCACGCCGCTGACGTTCTGGCAAATGTCCGTGGCTGGATCTCCGGACGTTTGGATGGCGTTCTTCGTGCTGGCATCGGTTCTTGCAGCAGTGAGAGGCGTGCGCGAATCTTCCTTCCCGATGCTTATCTTGGCGGGATTCCTATCCGGCGCGGGAGCCGGAATTAAGTATACGGGAGTCATTCTTCCAGCAGCGATTGTGGTTGGTTGCTGGGTCGAAACGCATTCCTGGAAGAAAGGCCTAGGTTGCGGACTCGCCGCGATTCCTGGCGCGGCCTTGCCGCTGCTGAGGAATTTTCTCTGGTCCGGGGACCCAGTATTTCCGTATCTCAGCCCCTGGCTCACGCCGTCAAACTTCAATCGCTTTTGTTTCCACGCGACACTTATGGATACGCGATCCGTCCACCTGAGCAGAAGCGTGTTCGGGCTGCTTTCTTATTTTTTTTTGATGACCTTGCGGGGTTCCGAATATGGATTTGGTCAGTTCTTTGGTCCGCTGGTGCTGGCGCTAGCCCCTGTGCTGATGTTCGCGAAATGGCGAAGTCCGCTGGTTCGAATCGCAGGACTGAGCTGGCTGGTTTTTTTTCTTGCGAACGAAATCAGCTCCCAAATGGCCCGCTTCCTGTTTCCTGTTTATCCCCTGGCGTTGCTGCTGCTCTTCAACGGGGCTCATGAGGCCGGGAAACGCGGCTGGCGCGCGATCGAGCGCACCAGCGTAACAGCCGTGGCTGCGTTTCTCTTCTGCGGGGTCGTCGCGCAAGTCTTTTATGCGCGAAATTTCATCCCCGCGGCGGCCGGTTTAGAAAAACGAGAAGCGTTTCTAGATCGCATGGCACCCGATTATCTGGCAGCGGAGTATATCAACAGCACGCTCGAGAACAAGACTGGCAAAGTGCTCGTTTTCCAGCGGCATTTGTACTATTTGAGGGTTGGATATTTGAATGGCGATCCCGGAACTTCCTGGCCGATGGATCCCGACCGTCTCGATCGTCCCGAAGTGATGCTTTCATTTTTGCGCGATCAGAATATTCGGTGGGTGGTGAAGAGTCCCGACTATCCGGAGCCTCTGTCATATGCTTTCCTTGGACTTGAATCCGCAGGGATTCTCCATCCGGTGGCTCGGACGGAGGTTTCGGAATTTGAAGGCTTCCGAATGAGCGGCCAAAAGCGAAACATACTGCTGACAATCCTGGAAGTCTCCGAAGCTGCTCCAGCGCGGCGCTATCCCCCTTGAGTGAGTTTCTAAAACATGTAAACAAGAAATGCATTTCGAGTTCTGCGGGGTGCAGGTAATATCCTGCGGGGGTCCTCTCGGCGTGGAATGCAGAGCGGGTGTTATCCATCCGGACGGAACTTTTCAGCCTGCTCAGGATTGCAGCCCGTGGGCATCTCCGTTTCCCCCTCCACCTCTTCTCGCACCGCCGGCGGACCACAGAGCGAAATGCGCGTCTTGATGGTGACACAAGCATTTAGCCCGTTTTTTGAATCCGGCGGCCCGGCAGCGAAAGTGACCGCAATCGCTGTACGATTGTCAGCCCGCGGGCATGCGGTTACCGTTCTCACAGCGGATCTAGGGCTGGAGAAGCACGAAATTCTCACGGAGTTCTGTCCGTGGGGAAGAAAGGCAGTCCAGAGTGGCGTCGAGACCATTTTCCTGCGGACGCGAACTCGCTATCGCTGGCTGACACTCAACCCTTCTGCGGCAGGTTTTTGCCAAGACAGCGTCGCATCCTTTCAGGTCGTTCACATTTTCGGACTTTATGATTTTCTGGGGCCAGTGGCGGCGCACTTCAGCTTCAGGAAACATATTCCGTACATCGTCGAACCGATGGGGATGTTTCGCCCGATTGTGCGGAACATCCTGATCAAGCGCATGTACCACGGCTTGCTGGGCCGCAAACTAATTAAGCATGCGGCGCGCCTCATCGCAACTTCGATGCAAGAGAGGGAGGAGCTCTTCGAGGGGGGCGTCCCGGAACACAATATCGTGGTGCGGCGCAATGGGATTGAACTACCGCAAAGCCTTCCTGAGCGCGGAATTTTCCGGAGGAAGCTCAGAATTTCTGAAGAGACGAAACTCATCCTCTTCCTGGGCCGTCTAGTATCAAAGAAGAGCCCTGACATGCTTCTGCAAGCCTATGCCCACTGGCGAAGCAGGAAGACGAAGGGTGTACCATCCTCCATTCTGGTTCTGGCAGGGCCATCGGAAGACGAAGGATATTTCACGCGACTTCAGAGGATGAGCCGCAGGCTCGGAATTGAAAGCCAAGTGCTCTTTCCAGGAGCGCTGTATGGCGAGGAGAAATGGGCGGCCTATCAGGATGCGGACGTCTTTGTTTTGCCATCACAGAATGAAAACTTTGGCAACACCGTGGCAGAGGCTATGGCAGCGGGAACACCAGTGATAGTGACTGATCGCTGCGGTATAGCTTCCCTGGTGGGTGAGCGTGCTGGCGTCGTGATACCTTACCAGCTTGAGGCTCTAAAGAATGCGCTGCACAGGCTACTCGACAGCTCAGAGCTGCTCGAACAATGCCGCGGCGGATGCACCGAAACGGCTCGCAATCTGTCTTGGGACAAGCCGATTGCCGAATTAGAGACGCTCTATACCAGTGTGGTACCCGGGGCGGCGACGTGATGCGCCAGCATCCCATGTTTAGGGGGATATGGCTGGCGACAAATTTCATCGTCATCCTCTCTCTTTTTCTTGTCGCCTACTCGGCTGTCTGGGAGTACTCCACTCGTCGCTATCTAGAAGGTTTCGTCGATGCCGTCGTCCCCAACAATGTACCGCCGGTGGGAGAAGTAGAGGCAATTCTAAACTGGATGCAGAGCGCACCGGCCCTGGATCCCTGGCGGGGTAGTGCTCCCTACCTGAAGCGCGATCCCGAAAATACGCTGAATAACCCCAGCCTTCTCCGCGTCTGCGGCAGTGCGACCAATGCATTTATCAACCTTGCCAATGCAAGCGGCCTCCGAGTGCGGCGACTGTTGCTTCTCAACGAGCGACGTCAGACAAACCATGTCGTCGCCGAAGTTTATCTGGAAGGACGATGGGTGGTTGTGGATCCCGTTTTCCGTGCCGTGCTGCGAGGCTCCGACAACCACATGCTTACCCGGGATGAGCTCAAAGATCCGAATACGTTGGCGTATGCGACTCGGAATTTTGTGAAGTACCTACCGGATTACAATTACTCGAGAACCGCGCAGGTAAGACTAGGGGCCATACCTTTGCTAGGCAAGACAATAAGAAAGGTCCTGAACGCGATTGTTCCCGACTGGGAAGATTCACCCTTGTGGACGTTGATTCTAGAAAGGGACTCATTTAGCGCGCTGCTCCTGTCCGGTGTCCTTCTGATTCTGAGCGTCCTGGTCCGGAGAGCGTTGCGTTGGTATGGGGCATCTCGCTTGGGGGTGCAGACCACCCGTTTACGTGAGCATCTCCGACGCGCATATCACGGATGGATCGGCCAACCCTTCTCATAAGTGCTAGCTCCCCCCGACCGGCATCGCGGAAGATTGGTGTGCCTGCATCGAAATATGCTGCCACTGAAGGGCTAGAACTCGGACGCGACACGCGATAAAGTGACACGGTGTGCGGAATCTGCGGAGTAATTGGGGTCAGGCCACCAGCGGCGGCTGAGGAAGCCGTCCAACGAATGATGGCCTCTCTTCGCCATCGCGGACCCGACGACGAAGGCTTGCTCCTCTGCCCTCCGGCGGCCCTCGGGATGCGCCGTTTGAGCATCGTGGACTTGCCCGGCGGGCACCAACCCATAGAAAATGAAGACGGAACTCTCGCCATAGTGTTCAACGGCGAAATTTATAATTTTCGCGAGCTGCGCGCTGAATTGGAAGCCCTAGGGCACTATTTCCGCACGCGTTCCGATACCGAAGTAATTATCCATGCGTACGAGGAATGGGGACAGGATTGCGTCGAGCGGCTGGGCGGGATGTTCGCTTTCGCAATCCTGGAGCGGACTAAAGTTTCAACTTGTTCGCCGCGGCGAATCTTTCTCGCGCGCGACCTCAGTGGCATCAAGCCTCTTTACTACTGGTGCGCCGCGGGCCTTTTCGTTTTTGCTTCGGAGGTGCGCGGGCTGCTGGCAAGCGGTCTGATCGCCCGGCGTCTTTCCAAATCGGCCCTAACTTCTTATCTCCTATTCGGCTCCATCTGCGAACCAGAAACACTGGTCGAAGGAATTGATTCACTCCCGCCCGGCCATCGGATGATGATTGACGTGGACTCTCCGCAAGCGACTCCCGAACCCTGGTGGCGCTTCGCCGATGCTGAATCTCCCGTCCCGAAAAAAGAACTCGGGGAAGCCGAGGCGGCGCTGCGGGTGCGCGGATTACTGGAAGAGAGCGTGCGTGCGCATCTCGTCGCAGATGTGCCGCTCGGCGTCTTTTTGAGCAGCGGAGTGGATTCGACGGCGCTCGCCGCTCTGGCGAGGCGCGAGCGCCGTCAGGTCGAAACTCTTACTGTCGTTTTTCCAGAGCAGGATTTCAGTGAAGCGGAAATCGCGCGACGAACAGCGGCGCGGCTGGGCACGCAACACCGAGAAATGATGATTTCGGGTGAAGCGATGGCGGAGCGGCTAGATGAGTGCGTCCGTGGATTCGACCAGCCCAGCATGGATGGCGTAAACACATATTTTGTGTCGTGGGCCGCCCGGCAGGCAGGTTTAAAAGTAGCGCTCTCTGGCTTGGGCAGCGACGAAATTTTTGGCGGTTATACCACGTTTCAATCGGCGCCCTCCCTGCAAAGGTTTGCGCGCATGACCCGCGCTTTGCCGAGAGGCTTTCGTTCCGCCACGGCATCCGTTCTTGAATCATTGGCGAGGCGTGTCTCGCAGCCGGACGCTTCACGAAAATTCTCTTCCGCGTGGCTGGATGCCGATTCGTTTCCGCATTCTTATTTTTTTACGCGCGCACTCTTCACACCCGAAAAAGTAACCTTCCTATTGGGCGGCACTGATGCTCTGATGAAGGATGCGCCCTGGCAGAATTGGCTGGAGCGAGCGGCGAAACGCGCGAGTGATTTCGATCCCAAGTCCGCAGTCTCCTGGCTGGAACTGCGGTCGTACCTCGTCAACACGCTTCTGCGCGATACCGATGCCATGAGCATGCAGAACTCACTTGAAGTCCGCGTGCCATTTCTCGATCATGCGCTCCTTGAGTTTGTTCTTGGCCTGCCTGCATCCGTAAAATGGCACCACGCTACACCCAAGATACTGCTCATCGAGGCGCTGCGTGACATCCTTCCCGAAGAGGTCGTTGCGCAGCGCAAGCGGACATTCACTTTTCCCTGGGAACGCTGGCTGCTCGGCTCCCTCGGCAATCGCGTAAGCGCCAGCCTGGCCGATTGGGCGCCCAGCCTTCAGGAGCTTATGGATAGCAGCGCGGCCAGAGGTGTCTGGCAGGATTTTCGCGCTGGAAAGACGAGTTGGTCGCGCCCCTGGAGCCTGTTTGTGCTCAACGAATGGGTGAAGCGGAATCTCGAAACCAATTCTGCAGGCGAGCCGCACTCTCTGAGAATTGCGGCAATCGCCCCCGTGGTTTAAAAGAATTTGCAAGAGAGCGAGGTTGAGAGGATTCGGTGGCTTGACGAATGATAATCCTTGGCATTAACGCGTACCACGCCAATGCTTCGGCGGCAATTGTGGTGGACGGCAAGCTGGTGGCTGCCGTGGAAGAAGAGCGATTCAACCGTGTGAAGTATGCAGCCGGTTTTCCAGTGCAGGCCATCCGTTACTGCCTGCAAGCCGCAGGCGCGCGCATCACTGAACTCGACCACATTGCCATCCCGCGGGATCCGTGGGCGCGCTGGGCGACAAAGTTGCGTTACGCCCTGCGCATGCCCAACTTTGCAATCGAGCGCGCCCGCGCTCTGGCGCGCTTTTCCGGAATCAAGGAGGATATGGCCGCCGCATTCGATGCGGACCCTGAAAAAATCCGGGCGCAATTTCATCGCATCGAGCACCATCGCGCCCACCTGGCCAGTACGTTCTTCGTATCCCCATTTGAAACAGCGGCTGTACTTTCCGCCGACGGTCTGGGCGATTTCGCAAGCATGATGTGGGCTCTAGGGGAGAACAATCGGATGAGCATTGGCGGATCCATCGCCTTCCCCCATTCGCTCGGCATGTACTACACGGCGCTGACGCAGTACCTCGGCTTCTGGAAATTCGGCGAAGAATTCAAGGTCATGGGTCTCGCGGCATTCGGCGTGCCAGCCATGCTCGAGGAATTCCGGCGAATCGTTCATGCGGATGGTCCGATGTCGTTCCGTCTCGGCCTCGAATACTTTTCGCACCATCGGCAGGGCCCGGATATGACGTGGCGGGAGGCGGATCAGACGCCCGTTCTCGGCAAACTTTTCTCCGCTCACCTCGAGCAGCGCCTGGGGCACGCTCGTCGCGCCGAAGAGCCGCTCGAAGCGCGGCATCGTGATATCGCCGCCACCATGCAGGCCGCGCTCGAAGAAGTGCTCTTCGCACTTCTGAATGATCTTCATCGCAGGACGCGACAGAAAAACCTGTGCCTGGCTGGTGGGGTGGCATTCAACTGCCTCGCAAATGGGAAAATATTTGACCACACGCCCTTCGAAAACGTTTTCGTCCAGCCCGCCGCCGGTGATGCAGGTCTCTCTGTCGGCGCCGCATTCGCTGTCGCGAATGAAATCCTGGGGCGTCCCCGCTCTTTCGTGATGGAACATGCTTACTGGGGCCCCGAGTACTCAGCTAAGGAAATTCGTCGCGTCATCGACAACGCCGCAGGAATCGGTGCGGATTTCGCAGTCCAGGAAACGGCTGAAGAGCCGCTCCTGCGCGCCGCAGCACAGCACATCGCGCTGGGAAGAATCGTGGGATGGTATCAAGGCCGCGCGGAATGGGGCCCACGGGCTCTGGGCAATCGCAGCATCCTTGCGGACCCGCGCCGCTCGCATATGAAAGAAGTATTGAACGAACGGATCAAGCATCGTGAAAATTTTCGCCCGTTTGCGCCCTCGATTCTCGAGGAGTCCGCCGCCGAATATTTCGAGAGGTCGAACCCGTCCCCGTTCATGACGTTCGCATTTCCAGTGCGTTCAGAGAAGCGCGCCGTCGTCCCTGCGCCTACCCACGTGGATGGCACGGCGCGACTCCAAAGCGTTAACCGTCAGGCCAACCCTCGCTATTGGCGACTATTGCGTGAGTTTGCTAATCTCACTGGCGTGCCAATGCTCGTGAACACCTCGTTCAACGATAACGAGCCAATCGTCTGCTCTCCGCAGGAGGCTCTCGATTGTTTCTTGAAGACACGAATGGATGTTCTGGTGATGGGCGATTATCTTTTGGAAAGAAAATGCTTCGCGGATTCAGGAGTAGAGACCGCAGAAGCAATCGGAAGTCGCCAGAAATGAATCCGCCGAGGGAACGAGCGGCCCGCCTCCCACTCCGCGGGCCGCGAGAACTCCGGCGAGCGCTGCGAGAAAACTTGGGGACTCGGCTTGCGCATTCTGCTTTTTAACGAATACTATCCGCCGGACACATCCGCCACGGCCGGCATGGCGCGCGTCGTCGCCGAAGCGCTGTCCGAGTGGCACGACGTTGTCGTTCTCGCCGGTCGCCCCTCCTACGATCCAGCGGAACGCCCTGCGCGTTATCTATTTCACTCCGAGCAACAGGGAAAGATCCGAATCTGCCGCGTCGGCTCGTCTGCTTTTTCGCGCCGCGGCATGGCGGGCCGCCTCTGTAATTATCTTTCTTACCTTGCCTGCGCCGTGCCGGCTGCGCTGGTGCTTCGCGCCGATCTCATTCTTTCCATGACCGATCCGCCTTTTGCAGGAATCGCAGCCGCCCTGGTGGCACGCCTTCGCGGATTGCCGCTTGTTTACAATATCCGCGACTTGTATCCCGACATGGCCGTCGGCGGAGAGATTTTGCGGTCGCCATGGATTTCTTCATTGTGGGAAAGACTACATCGCTGGGCGCTCGGCAAGGCAAGTCGCATCATCGTCCTGGGTGAAGACATGCGCGATCGGATCGCAGCCAAGGGCGTAGATCCTTGCCGGATCGCCGTCGTCCGCGACGGCCCGCCCATCGCCCTCGAGATTCCGCCGGAAATCCATCCGGTGATTGGCGAGATTCGCGGAGACTTTCGTTTTGTGGCGCTGCACGCAGGGAACATCGGGTTTTATGGCGCCTGGGAAACCTTGGTTCGGGCGGCGCGTGAGGTCCAGGGTACCGGCATCGGCTTGATTTTCATTGGCGAAGGCGCGCAGAAGGAGCGTGTGGAATCCATGGCCGCGGGATGCTCAGCGGTTCGATTTCTACCCTATCGACCTGTGAATGAAGTGCCCTTGGTTCTGGCCGCAGCCGATGTGCATGTCATAACTATTCGGCCAGGACTTGAGGGCGTGGTAGTTCCCAGCAAGCTCTATCCGATCCTTGCTGCTGGGCGACCGGTGCTGGCTGTGGCTCCCGAGGGTAGCGATGTTGCGCAGATTGTGCGCCGGGCCGGCTGCGGGATTATCGCCAATCCGGAGAACCCGTCGGAGGTCGCCGGGGCGATTCGGGAGCTCGCGCGCGATCCCGGCCGGCTGGCGGAAATGGGCCGACGCGCCCGCGAAGCGGCGCGCGAATTTGAGCCTGAGATCCAAATGAGGCTCTTCGTCGAAACCGTCGAACATGCATGGGCGGAACTGCGCCCAGATGTGCGGGCCGCTTCAGCGGAAGTGGCGCGGCCGGCGCCTGCGGGGCGAACCAGAATTTGAGAAAAATGCTGCGGCGTTACGCGGACGATATGTTGCAAACCAAAAATCTAATGCGGTAAGGGAGGGGGCTATCTGGCAACACAAAAGAGTTCTGGTCACAGGGGGATGTTCGTTCATCGGCTCGACGCTTGTGGATGCCCTTGTCGCCCGCGGTGCCGATGTGCGCGTGTTGGACGATTTAACTAGCGGAAGACTTGAGAATCTGCAGGAGCACCTAGTCAGCGGCCGGGTAACTTTCATCGAAGCGGACCTGCGCGAACCGGGCGTCGCACGCGTGGCGATGAAGGGCATCAATACTGTCTTCCATCTTGCCGCGGATCATGGCGGGCGCGGATATGTGGATTTGCATCAGGCCGGGCCAGCCTCCAATCTCTTCCTTGACGGCCTCATTTTCTGGGAAGCAGTAAAGGCCGGTGTCGAAAAAGTGGTGTACGCATCCTCTGGCTGTGTGTATCCGAATTACCTCCAGACGGACACAAGCAAAGAAATCTATCTTCGCGAGGAAGACGTCAAGCCGCCCCACGACGCTGACAACATGTACGGCTGGGCAAAACTCATGGCTGAATTGACTCTGCAAGCTTATCATCGCGAGTTCGGTCTGGGCGCTGCTTCCTGCCGGTATTTCACGGTGTACGGCCCGCGCGGGGTGGAAAATCATGCAGTGATTGCGATGATCGCCCGCGCCTTTGTGGGACAGGATCCCTTTGAAGTTTGGGGCGACGGCACGCAAATCCGCAACTGGACCTATGTGGACGATATTGTTGAGGGGACCATCCTCGCGGGAGAGAAAATTGATGACGGCACGGCCGTAAATCTCGGCACGATGGAGCGCATCCGCGTTATTGATGCAGTTCACATGGTCCTCGAGTTTGCTGGCCGCAAAGCCGAGATCAAATTCCGCCCCGACATGCCCACGGGTCCCGCAAACCGTGTGGCGGACAATGCTCTGGCAAAACAACTTATTGGATGGGAGCCCAAGGTGCCATTCCGCGAAGGCCTGCGGCGCACCATGGACTGGTATTTCGCCACCAAGAGTCGCGACCACGTTGAGGGAATCCTTGACCACATGCTCACGGCGCGTTAAGGCTGAAACGGAGCCGAATTGATTTCTGTGCTCATTGCCTTCTCGATTGCACTGCTTGCTTCGCTGGGGATGACTATCCCGGTGCGCCAACTGGCATTGCACTTGGGAATGTTGGATCGGCCGGGACCTCGCAAAGTGCATGGCGCTCCAGTGCCGCTGCTGGGAGGTTTGGCAATCTATTTCGGATTTGTACTGGCAGCCATGATCGCCGTCCAGGCTCCTTCTCGCGCGCAAATGGTCGGAATTCTCGCTGGCGCAACCATGCTTGCTATTGTTGGGTTTCTCGATGATGGCAAGCTCTTACACCATCAAGTAAAGCTCTTCATCGGCATGCCTCTGGCGGCGTTATTTCTGATTTTTTCCGGTATTCGCGCGCAGTTGTTCACATCATTCGTCCACGGAGCGACCGGGATTTTTCTGGACGGGTGTCTGACCATCCTCTGGGTGGTCGGAATCACGGCTTCTTTCAGCATCCTGGACCACATGGATGGCCTGTGCGCCGGAGTTGCCGCGATCGCCGCCGCTTTCTTCACGATTGATGCCGGCTTGAACGGCCAGATTCTCGTGCGAACGCTCGCTGCGGCAACTTTCGGAGCGGCTCTGGGTTTTCTGCGCTGGAATTTTACGCCTGCCAAGATTTTCATGGGCGATTCTGGGGCCATGTTCTTGGGGTTCTTAATGGCAACTCTTGGCCTGAAGATTCGTCCGGAGAACTCCCGTGGCGCAATTCATTGGCTCGTGCCGCTATTGATTCTGGGTGCGGCATTGTTCGACACCACGCTCGTCTCCATCTCGCGCAGCCGCCGAGGCTTGATTCCTTTCACCTCGCCTGGAAAGGATCACGCTGCACACCGGCTCGCAAATCTTGGGTTGGGAACAAGGGGAGCAGTTCTCGTCATGTATGCTCTCGGAGTTTGTTTTGGTGTTCTAGGCCTGCTCGTGCAATTCGCCACTCCCTCGCAAACTTTGACAATCGTCGGTGGAATTCTTCTCGCGGTGCTGCTCGCGGTCTATTTCCTCGAAAACGCGCCGTTCGAACATCAGAAAAGAATCGAAGAGCGCGCCACAGATCCGGTCTCCGGTTCATTCTGAAACATCCCCACGCACATTGGCCTCATGCTTTAGCACTGGATTCTCTTGCTCTATCTTCGGAGTAAGCTATACTTCCGCGTTGCCTCTTCCGCTTGGAATGTAGGATAAGCGGCGCTTGGCAATCGAGTGCCTGGGGTGGTCGGCGCCAGAATTCTCCGGCTTCGGGAATGGCAAGACCCCGTAACACGCGCATGCCGACACTAGAACCACAGACAAACATGGCTTTCGAAATTTCCCGCAGCGGAGGGGAACGCGGCGAAAATCGCGGCGGTGCTCAGAATGAGCCCATCGCGGTCGTTGGCACCTCTGCAGCAGGACTGTTTACTGCGAGTCTCCTGGCGAAATCGGGGCGCCGAGTAGAGATTCTTGAGCAGAACGAAAGACTTGAGCCCGAGGAACGCACGCTGATTGTCACGCGTCGCATGCGCGAATTGCTTGGCCCTGCTGCCGAATCCTCGATCGTCAATGAAATTCGCCAGTTTGAGCTTTTTACCGATGGCCGATCTGCCTCCGTTGCACTTTCTCGCCCTGATTTGATCATCGAACGTGCTGCCTTGATTCGCACGCTGGCTCAAGACGCCTCGAACTCGGGGGCGCAGTTGCATCTCGGCTCCCGTTTTTCCCGATTGCGCCCAGAGGGCGATGGAATCGCGATCGAACTTGAGCACGCCGCCACTGCCGAGGCCAGAGAACTTAGCGCCGGAACGGTTGTCGGTGGTGATGGCGCATCCAGCCGTGTGGCTGAATCCGCTGGCTGGCCGCGACAGAAAACCGTGCCGCTCGTCCAGGCGATCGTGCCTCTTCCTAGAGACATGAGGCCGGACACGGTGCGCGTCTGGTTCGTGCCGGACGATACACCGTATTTTTATTGGCTCATCCCCGATTCTCCAACGCGGGGCGCCCTGGGCCTCATCGGCGAATCTGGCCACCAGGCGCGCACTCATCTCGAGCGATTCCTTGAAAAACGCGAAATTCGGCCCATCGCGTTTCAGGGAGCAAAGATTCCCGCGTACACGGGCTGGGTGCCAGTGGAAAAACGGGTTGGGAAAGGCCGCGTGTTTCTCGTCGGAGACGCTGCAGGTCAGGTGAAAGTAACCACGGTCGGCGGAATCGTGACCGGCTTTCGCGGGGCCCTGGGCGTCGCCCAGGCGATTTTAAAAGGCGGAAGCAACTCCGAACTGCGCTCCCTTCGCCGTGAACTCGACCTACACCTCATGCTCCGCCGCGCTATGCATCATTTCACGCAGAACGACTACAGCCGCCTGGTGGATCTCTTGAATGACCCGGCACGCCGCTCGCTCGCTGAGTACACTCGCGATGAAGCACTGAAGGTACTGTGGCATCTCTGCCTGAGCCAGCCGCGATTGGTCCTGCTTGGTCTGCGCGGGCTTCTGACTCGCGGCCGACTTTTCGGCCGTTCGAACGCCTGAAGAATCCCTTGCGGCTCGGCCAATCCTGCGCAGCCTCGCTTGATTGGATCGCATTGAATTTCGAGCTGCCATGACCCCAACTCTCGCCGCTCCACTCATTCTGGGGCTTTCCGATTTTTCTCACGATTCCTCGGCCGCGCTGCTCGGGCCACCTGGCGTTCTCGCCGCAATTGAAGAGGGCAAGATGCAGCGCTCGCGCAATGTCGCGGGAATTCCGCGCGAAGCCATCCGCTTCTGCCTCGAAGAGGCGGGTGCGCAGTGGAAGGACATCTCCATCATCGCCGTCGCCAGTCGTCCGCTCCGCGCCTGGACGCGCCGCGCCATGATGCGCGCCCGCCAAACGCCTGTCGCGCCGGTTTCCACCGGCTACTATCAGAGTAAAGCGATCGGTGAGCTCGGCCGCGAGTTGAATAATCTCCGAATCCTGGAACAACTGGCCGGAGATCCCACCGGACGTGTTCTCGTACTGGACCATCATCTTTGCCACGCTGCGAGCGCATTCTTTGCCTCGCCCTTCGAACGAGCGTTGGTGCTTACTTTGGATGAGCAGGGTGATGGCCGCTCAGGTCTGGTCGCCACTGGTGCAGGAACGCACCTCCGTCCCCGCAAGTACATTCCCTTTCCAAATTCTCTCGCTTGGATTTTTTCTCAAGTAACAGAGCTCCTTGGCTTCCGCCCTCAGCAGGACGAACACAAGACACAGTGGCTCAGCCTCACCGGCGAACCGGTTTACGCGCCCGTGTTCCTCGAATTGCTTCGCCGCGGAGGATCACCGTATCCGCACCTCAATTCTCGCTTCTTTCGCCGCGGTTTCGCGGGGCGCCTTGCGTTTTCGAAGGCTTTTTACGATCGCCTGAAAATCCCCCCTCCGCCCGAACCGCTCGCGGAATCTGTTCGCGCCAATCTTGCTGCCAGCGTTCAACGCGCCTGCGCCGTGGTAGTTTCAGAACTTGCCGAAGCCCTGCGCCTGGAAACGCGCGAAACATATCTGTGCCTTGCCGGTGGCCTGTTTCTGAATCCTTTGTTGGTCGCGGAACTCGAGCGAAACACGGGTTTCGAAAGAATTTTTGTCCAGCCTGCCGCGGGAAACGAAGGCACAGCGCTCGGCGCCGCCTGGCTCGCCTGGCATGAACACTCGCGCCGCCCACGCAGTACTCCTATCAAGCATCTCTTTCTCGGCCCGCGCTTCACGAATGAAGAAATCAAACAGGTGCTCGACAATTGCAAGTCTGCATACCGCTGGTGTGATTCCGACGAGCGGACAATTGAGGAAACATTAAAATTCCTCGAAGCTGGGAAAATTGTCGCATGGTATCAGGGGCCTGCTGAATTCGGCCCCCGCGCCTTGGGAAATCGCAGTCTCCTGGCCTCCCCATGGGCACCTTATGTCCGGGAAAACCTAAATGATTTTGTGAAACATCGCGAATCCTTTCGCCCGTTCGCACTCTCCGTGCCAGAAGAAGATCGAGAGCGCTACTTTGAATGTGGCGATCCGGCGCTGTTTATGGCTACCATGGGACGCGTGCGGCCAGAATTCCGCGAATTGTTTGATAACCACACCCTGCCGGGGGGGCTCCTGCGGATCCACGTCGTGGCCCGCGATTCCAACCCGCTTTTCTGGAGGCTGCTTAAAAGTTTCGGCGACCGCTCACCGGCGCCCGTGCTCGTAAATACGTCTTTCAACCTTTTCGGAGAACCTCTGGTGGTCACACCGCGCGATGCCGTGCGCAGTTATTTTTGCTCAGGGGTTGATGTACTTGTTGCCGGAAATTTCTTGCTCTCGAAATCGTAGCGTGAAGCAGGTCTTTCTTCGCCCCAATTCATCTCCAACCTCTAACACTTGGTCACATCTTTTGGAACGCGCGGCAAACGGAAGAATGTTCTCTCGCTCAGCGAAGCCATTGTATCGTTCGACTCGACAGCCGAACTTCCGGTTCGACGGCGGCAAATCGGCCCCAAAATTGACGGATTCTCCACGCCGGGATAGGATGCGCTCCCATGACTCCGGCAAGACATTCGCGCGTGCGGTTGGCTCGCATTTGTCCGAGTTGCCAGAGTCTGGACGTTCGCCGCTCGCACCGCAAGGGCTTGCTGGAAACTTTCGTCTTGCCGTTTCTTCTGCTTCGACCCTATCGGTGTAATGAATGTCAGAACCGGCACATCAATTTCATTTTCAGCCGAAGGATTTCGGTCGAATCGAATAAAGTCACCGCAGAGGAATAATCGCCGCGAACCGCTTGATGACCAGAGCTTTTGAAAGTCACGCCTCGCCGCACCGCCGCTCGCGGCGATACACCGGGCTTGTTCTTCTCATCCTGATTCTCGTCCTGGGGGCCGTCGCGTTTCGCGCCTTGGGTTCCTGGCTCGTAGTCGAGGATCCGCTCGAACGCGCCGGCGCCATTGTGGTCTTAACTGGTGGCCTGCCTTACCGAGCCCTCGCTGCGGAGAAACTGTACGAGCAAAACTACGCCCCGGAGATTTGGCTGACCCATCCCTCCGGGCCGGAGGAAGATCTCGCGCCCCTGGGCGTCTCATTCACACCTGAGGATGAATACAATCGCCAGGTGCTCATCAAGAGCGGCGTTCCAGCCGATAGAGTGCGCGTCCTCCCCGGAGCCATCGTGGATACGGAGGAAGAAGTGGACGAAATCTCTACGGAAATGACTCGCAACGGAATTCGCGAAATTATTCTTGTCACGTCCCCGCCCCACACGCGCCGCGTTCGCGTGCTCTGGAGGAAATTGGCGCCCGCTGGCTTGTACGCTATCGTGCGGGCCGCTCCGCAGGATCCCTACGACGCTTCGCACTGGTGGCGAAACACGCGTGATGCGCTGGCGGTCAGCCGCGAAATTTTGGGATTGTGCAACGCTTGGGCTGGCCTGCCTATTCGGCCGAAACACCGCTGACGATTCCGCGCGTTCCTCCACTCAAGCCGGCCAAGTTTCCTATAGCACAGCGGGGGCATTCCACGCGCGCCAGCGTTCCCAATCCGCCTTTTTCACCAAGTCGCGCAGGCAAAGTTGCCAATCGAGCCCCATGCTTTCATCCTGATGCTCGTACACGGCTACCCAGGAATCCCTGGGAGGCCCTGTGAGAGCCATGGAGTTAGGTTCATCAAGCTCCGCAGGCTCCTCCGTTTTTCGGAAATTCGCGAGCTTTGCGGAATCGAGTGGCACATAGAGCAACACCGATTCATCCGCAACAACCATCGAGCGGTCGCCAGATTGCGTATGCACAAATCCCCTGCGCGCCGCAAGCACGAACGCATCTTCCTCAAGTCTCAGCTCCAGACTTTCGATTTCATCGGCAGCGGATTCCTGCCCCGGTGCCGAAAGCGGAAGTTCCCACAAACTTGCCTGCAACGCTTCTCCCTGCTGGTCGGCGCTCCGCGAGTAAAGATCAATGGTTCGGCTTTGCCATCCGGCGGACCGGCTGTCGGGGAGAACTTCGTACACGGTTACGCTGGTGTGACTCCGCCAGCGCTCCAGTTTGACCGATCCGAGAAATTTGCCGTGATCCTTCACGTACGCCATGCGCTCTGGCGAAGCGTGAAGAACCTCGCGCCAAAAACGATCGCTGATACGGAAGCTGAACGTGAACACGCGCTCGAGCGGCGCGGGCGAGGAATCATCCAGGCGCCGCCGAAAATCGGGATCGTCCATGCGCTCCAGCGCTTCTACGCGATCCTCGAGCTGCCGAATTGCCAAGGAATACCTCAGCATGCGTCGTTGCCAGTAGCGCACGAAGACGAGGAAAACAAACCCCACCACCGCGCATATTCCGAGTGCCGTCCAGACGAGGTCCATTGCCGGATCCGATCCTCTCCCTGGGGATCGCGCCGAGATAAAAGGGGAATGCCAGCCGGATTGTACACCAGGCTTGCAGTAGCACTACCGGAGGAATGACACAAATACGCGTTTTCGTTCTGGCCATCCTCGCTGGGATGTATGACAATTCACAAAGTTCAGGGAAAATAGCTGGAAGGGGATGATTGTTTGAAGATTTCGGTCATCGGTGCGGGCTATGTAGGTCTCGTTACCGGAAGCTGTCTCGCGGCGATCGGCCACGAAGTTACGTGCACGGATAACGATGTCTCAAAGATTCGCACGCTGGAGGCCGGAAAACTCCCGATTTACGAACCTGGCCTCGAGCAGGTCATCGCCCAAGCTCGCGCCGCTCACTCGCTGCGTTTCTGCGATCGTCCCGCAGACGCCGTCGCGGTCGGCGAGACGATTTTCATCTGCGTGGGGACCCCTCCTTTGCCTTCCGGAGACGCCGATTTGAGCGCGATTGAAAATGTTGCCCGCCTCATCGCCACCGAATCTCGCTCGCCCAAATTGGTCGTTGAAAAAAGCACCGTCCCGGCGCAGACCGGACAGCAGCTGAAGAAGGCCCTCGCAGTGTACGGCCGCAAGACCGGCGTTGATTTTCGTGTCGCATCCAATCCCGAATTCCTTCGCGAAGGCACCGCCGTTGCCGATTTTCTCCATCCCGACCGTATTGTCGTCGGCGTCGAAAACGACGCCTCCGAAAAGAAGTTGCACGAAATTTACCTCCCCATTCTTGAAGGGCGCTTCCGTTGTCCGGTGCATACCGGCGGCTGCCCCGTCGCTGCAACGCCGCAGTGGGTGGTGACCACGATTTCGAGCGCCGAACTCATCAAGCACGCTTCCAATTCCTTTCTGGCTCTTAAGATTTCGTACGCGAATCTTGTCGCCGATCTTGCCGACCGCCTCGGTGCCGATGCGGAAGAAGTCCTGCACGCCGTGGGCCTCGATCCGCGCATCGGGCCTGCATTTCTGAAACCCGGCATCGGCTTCGGCGGCTTCTGTTTGCCCAAGGACCTTCAGGCATTCATGCGCCTCGCCGAACGCAATGGCGTTGATTTTGCTCTCCTTCGCGAAGCCGAACGCGTCAATCGCGAGCGCATCGAACGTTTTCTCGAAAAGATACGTTCGGCCCTGTGGGTCTTGCGGGATAAGCAGATTGGCGTTCTAGGTCTTGCGTTCAAGCCGGGCACGGATGACATCCGCTTCGCGCCCGCACTGGAGCTTATTTCACGACTGCTTGCCGAAGGCGCGCGCGTCCGAGCTTACGATCCCCAGGCTATGGAACGCGCCAGCGCGGTCGCGCCCGATGTGCGCTACTGCGCCGATGCCTACGAAGCTGCCCGCGACGCCGATGCCTTGCTCATCGCCACCGAATGGGAGGAGTTTCTTCGCCTCGATTGGAAGAGTATTCACAACCAGATGGCGCGGGCGCTTATCCTGGACGGCCGAAACCTGCTCTCTCCTGCGGCGATGAAGTCTCTTGGATTTGAGTATCATTCCATCGGCCGCCCGGAAATTGCTTCCGAAGGCATCTCCGCTTCTACTCTCTGACCTGCCCTGCTAGGAAGATTTCGTGGATTGCGCCACCTTTTGGCGAAAATATTCCATCGTCCGGGCGAGTCCATCCGCCAGCTTGATTTTCGGCTCCCAGCCCAGCACGCGCCGGGCTTTTGATATATCCGGACATCGCCGCCGCGGGTCGTCTTGCGGCAGCGGCCGGAATTGGATGTCCGCCTTTACGCCCGCAATATTGCGCACGCGTTCCGCAAACTCCAGTATGGTGATTTCTTCCGGATTGCCGATGTTCACGGGCTCGTGCTCATTCGATTCCAGTAGCCGGTGGATCCCTTCGATCAAATCCGAGACGTAACAAAAGCTCCGCGTCTGGCTTCCGTCGCCGTATACCGTCAGCGGCTGCCCCGTGAGCGCCTGGTAAAAGAAATTCGGCAGAGCGCGTCCGTCGTTCAATCGCATTCGCGGCCCATACGTATTGAAGATCCGGACAATGCGCGTGTTCACGCCGTGCGCTCGGTGATACGCCATAGTCATTGCTTCTGCGAAGCGTTTCGCTTCGTCGTACACTCCCCGCGGCCCGATCGGATTCACATGGCCCCAGTATGTTTCCGGTTGAGGCGATACTTCCGGATCGCCATAACATTCCGATGTCGAGGCGAGCAGATATTTCGCGTTCTTTGCCAGCGCCAGTCCCAGCGTGTTGTGCGTTCCAAGAGCGCCCACTTTCAGCGTCGGAATCGGCAGTTTCAAGTAGTCCACTGGGCTGGCGGGCGAAGCGAAATGAAGCACGGCATCTACGGGGCCCGGTACATCGATGTACCGGGTCACGTCCTGCCGCACGACTCGAAACTTCGGATTTTCTTGGAGATGGGAGATGTTCTCCTCTGTCCCGGTGATCAAATTGTCCAGGCACAATACTTCCCATCCGCGCTCCAGCAGAATCTCGCACACGTGGGATCCGAGAAATCCTGCACCGCCGGTTATGACTGCTCTCACTCTTTCGTTCCTCAGGAAAACGGAATCTCCGCTCTCACGCTCGAGAGCGGTATTCACCCAATTCGCAAGACGCCAAACGGAACCGCGCGTGCATTATCTATGAAATACGTCCGGTGAGAAAGCTGGAGTTCGCGGTCCCGCGCCATCGTCTCCGCGTGCCTGATTCGATTTCACATTCGTCGGCGCATAAGCGCTCGTGTGGTCCAGAACGATGCGCCATCCTTCTGTGAAATGTCGCACCACCAGCGTGAAGACTCCTGCCGGCCGGTCTTTTTCGCGTTCGAGATGCCATTGCCCGGCAATGTAAGCGGAATCGACGGATAGCATGTGAATTTCGATTCCCGAAAATGTTAGTGTACCCATCGCTGCCCGGTCGGGATAGGCCCGTTCATAACGTTCAAGCAAGGCCTGCCATCCCCGCGCGATGCCGCTGGCCCCAACAAAGAGCGTCTCGTCTGACCTCCAATAACCCTCCATGAACCCTTTCACGTCGCCGCGGTTCCAAGCCACTGCTTGGGCCTCCAGGACTGCCCGTATCTGCGCCTCTGGGGCGTGCTGGGGAATCGGAGTGGCCACCAAGGCTGAACACACGCCCCCGAGGCACAATAGCGCCATCCAGAGCCACACCTGCCGCAAGCTAAGCGTCATGGCATCCCTCCACGCTCACAGGGGCTATCACGCGGATCCCCTCTTCCGAAGCAGAACGATATCTGAATGCACCTTTGCCTTCCATTTCCATTTCTGCACCCTGCTCGCCGGAGGGCTTAAACAGAAGTTCCCCACTTGTTGGTACCCTTGACCTATAGCCCCGCGTCGTCCTTCAGGCGAGAATACCGAGTCGGACAAAGAAGAAACTCTATGATGGCTTGTCTCATACTCGTCTTCTCGGTTGTGGCGCTGGCACAGTTCAGCTTCTTCAGTTGGAGAGCTGGGCTGCTGGCCAATGCCTCCCAGCAATTATCCGGGCGCATGCAAGAAGCTTGGGGATACTCCGACAACTCATTGAAAGCGGGGGATTTCCACGATCTGGCAGCCCTGTACCACGTCTGCCATAGTATGGAAAAACCCGAGCGCCAGTTGTGGCTCCTGCAGCTCTATTACAGCTTGGCAAAGCACCTGGGGCATGTGGCAAGCCTATTCGTCCCGGAAGCCGCTAAGTGGGCCAATCGAGAAATGCTGGCGTGTGTCCGCTGCGTCGCCGTAGGTCTCGACCAGCGGTTAGAGCAAATGCAAGTCTGCGCTGCCTCCGCCCGCTCCTACTAGCGCAGGACAACCTCTCCCCAGAATTGGCTTGAACTTCTAATATGCCCAGCGCATGAGCACGCTGCCGGTAGTATACCCAGCTCCCACGGCAACGATGATTACCAGGTCGCCCTTGCGCAAGCGCTTCTCGGCGAGCGCGTCCCGCAGGCCCAGCGGAATCGTCGCCGCCGTCGTATTCCCGTAGCGCTCGATATTCATCATCACTTTTGAATCGTCCACCCCGAGCCTTTCCTGCATGGCGCGGATGATCCGAAGGTTTGCCTGGTGTGGCACCACCAGCGCCAGGTCCCGGCTAGTGAAACCATTCCGCTCGAGAAGCATGCTGGAAGCCTCGCACATCTTTCGCACCGCGTACTTGAATACCTGCTGCCCCTCCTGACGCACGAAGTGCATCCGCTTTGCCACCGTCTCGGCAGTTGAGGGATGCAGTGACCCTCCTCCCGGCATATTTAAATAGCAAGCTCCCGAGCCGTCCACTTCATTCACAAAGTCGAGAATGCCTTCCGAATCCGATTCCGCGGGCTCAAGGAGCACCGCTCCTGCTCCGTCCCCGAAGAGCACGCAAGTGGCGCGGTCCTCGAAATCAACAATCGAGGTCATTACATCGGAGCCGATCACCAGCACCTTCTTGTGGGTTCCGGCTCCCACGAACTGCGCTCCCGTTGTCAGTGCATACACGAATCCGGAGCAAGCTCCCGACAGGTCAAATCCCCAGGCATGCTTGGCGCCGATGCTATCCTGAATCAGGCAGGCGGTCGCCGGAAACATCATATCCGGCGTCACTGTCGCCACGATAATCAGTTCAATCTCTTCCGGGGAAATGTTCTTGGCCGCCAAAAGCTGCTTCGCCGCCTCCGTTCCCAGGTGCGAAGCGGCCACTCCCGGATCCACGTAGTGCCTCTCGCGGATTCCCGTGCGCGTGCGGATCCACTCGTCCGTAGTGTCCACAAATTTTTCGATATCGCGGTTTGTCACCACGCGCGGCGGCACGTAACCGGCCACTCCGGTAATCTTCGCCGCGATTCGTCTTCCCATGTCTTCTCCCTAGGCGCCGAAATTTCAAGCGATTGTACGCAATCCCCTTCGTTTCTGACAACCTCGCGTTCCTAACGCTCATCTGTCTGGACACTTTGCTGTGCCCTGTGCCATGATTCCTCGGAACGGCGGATATCCTGTTTCTTGCTTCTCTTCGTGAGGTCGGAAATGTACTTTCAACAATTCTTCCTTTCTTGCCTGGCTCATGCCTCCTACATGATCGGCTCGGAAGGAGTCGCCGCCGTCGTGGATCCTCAGCGCGACGTCGAAATCTATCTCGAAGACGCCCGCCAGCAGGGATATCGCATCGCGCATATCATTGAGACTCACCTGCACGCCGATTTCGTTTCCGGACATCTCGAGCTCGCCGCTCGCACGGGCGCGACAATTCACATAAGCGGAAGAGCGGCCGCCACATTTCCGCATCATGCCGTACGCGAGGGCGACGAAGTTCGCTTCGGTCGCGCCGTCCTGCGATTTCTGGAGACTCCCGGCCACACCATCGAGAGCCTGTGCGTCCTCGTGAGCGATCTCGACCGTTCGCCCGATCCCTTTGCCGTGCTCACCGGCGACACCCTTTTCATCGGCGACGTCGGCCGGCCGGACCTCTCGCCCGATCACACCCCCCAGCAACTCGCCGCGATGCTTTACGACGGCCTGCATGAGAAATTATTGCGCCTCCCGGACGCCGTCGAAGTCTATCCCGCCCACGGCGCCGGTTCGCTCTGCGGCCGAAATATCAGTCCGGAGCGCCGTTCGACGATTGGCCAGGAGCGCGTGCGCAACTACGCCCTCCAAAGTATGAGCCGCGACGCTTTCGTCCGCATGCTCACTTCCGACCTGCCCCTCCGCCCGGATTATTTCCTCCGCGATGCTGAATTGAATCGCGGTGGCGCTGCGCCATTGGCGGAGTTGCCTCCGCTCGCAGGACTTTCACCCGGGCGAGTTCTGGACGCCCAGTACCGCGGCGCGGTGGTTCTCGATACCCGCCCAGCCGCGGATTTCGGCACAGCCCACGTTCCAGGGGCCGTCCACATCGCCCTTTCCGGGCAGTATGCCTCCTGGGCGGGAATCCTCCTCGGCCTCGATTCGCGAATCGTTTTGGTCGCCGAGGATCCCGCGCGTTTGGAGGAATCCCGCATGCGTCTCGCCCGCGTCGGCATCGAACTAATCCTTGGCTACCTCGAGGGAGGCGTTCTGGCCTGGGAGCGCGCCGGCATGCCGCTCGCCCGAACTCCGCAAATTTCTGTGCAGGATCTCGCCGCCGCGATGAATGACTCAGGCTTCGCGCTCCAGGTCGTAGACGTTCGGAAACTTCCAGAATGGGAGGCGGGCCACGTCGAGGGCGCTGTACTCATGCCTCTCGACCGGCTCTCAGCCGCTCTTCCCAACGGCCTCGACACCGCTCGTCCTGTCGCCGTCCATTGCAAGAGCGGCTATCGCAGCTCCATCGCAACCAGCGTTTTCCGGCGGGCGGGATTCAAGGAAGTCTGGAATGTCGTCGGCGGTTTCGACGCTTGGCTCGCGCAGAAACTTCCCTTCCATACGGCCGAATCGGCTAGCGCCACTCGAAAATGATTGCCGCGCCCGTTCTTTCTTAAGCTGGAGAAGTGATTTCGTACCGGTAGGAAATCGCCGCCGTCTTGCCAAGCATCGCGGCCACCGAACAGTATTTTGTCTCGCTCAATTCAATCGCGTCGCGCACCGCTTTATCATCTAGCTTGCCCGCCAGCCGGTAAACGATTTCGAGCTTGGTCCACACTGTCGGCGGCTCTGAGGCCCTCTCTCCGGAAACAACCACTTCGAGCGCGGTGAGCTTTTGCCGCTTCTTGGTCAGGATAAGCACCACATCCGTAGCCGTGCAGGCGCCCAGCGCCACCAGGAGCATCTCCATGGGCCCGGGCCCGGAATTTTTCTCGCGGTCCGCGTCCATGCGCACTTCATGTCCGGAAGGCGTCATCGCTAGAAACTGCTCCGCACCCGTCCACCTGACGCTGGCTGTTTGCATGCTGATCCTCCAGAGATCGCCAAGGAATTTATCGTATGGCAGGAATTCGCGACAGGGAAATTAGAGGATCGCCCCGTGAGGAGATGCAACAACCGGTGCTCCGGTTTCCCCAATCGGCCGCGGCTGTCTTTCCATGGCCTCGATGAAAAGCCGTGCCAGTTCGGGGTCGAATTGCAGTCCCGCGCAGCGGTCGATCTCGGTCATTGCCTCGGCCGCGGCGCGCGCCTTCTTGTAAGCGCGGGCCGTGGTGATCGTGTCGAACGCGTCGGCAATCGCAATCACCCGCGCTCCTATGGGAATCCGTTCCCCAGACAAGCCCTCCGGATAGCCCGAGCCGTCGTAAAACTCGTGGTGATGTTTCACCATCTCGCCGATCCGTGCCATGGAGGGCAGTGGTTCCAGGATCTTCGCTCCCAGCAATGCGTGCGACTTCATTACTTCCCATTCCTCCGCCGCCAGCGGTCCCGGCTTGTTCAGGATGAACTCGGGAATCCCAACTTTGCCGATATCGTGCAAAAGTCCTGCCAGCCGGATCTCCTCTACTTCCATTTCGCCCCATCCCGCAGTCTGCGCCAGCAGCACCGCGTACGCCGAGACCTTCGGAGAATGGCCTTGCGTGTACTGGTCTTTCGCATCCATCGCCAGCGCCAGCGAAGTGACCGCGTCCACCACCTGCTGCGGCAACTCTCCGGCCATCGTCGCCTCCACTTCGCTGAGCGATGCGGTAAACTCCTCCAGTCGGCGGTGAATCTCTTCGAATGCCTCTGGTCCCGTGGTGAATTGTCTCTTGAGCGCGACTCCCAGGTAGGCTTCGAGCACGTCTCGCTTCCATCGTTTTGTTTCTTTGGGCTCGCAGTGTTCCGCCGTCGAAACCGCGTTGCCTCCTTGGTGTTTCGAGAGATACATCGAAGAATCCGCCACTTGGATGAGTTCCTGCGGCGTCGCGCCATGTACCGGAAAACTGGAAATCCCGAAACTTGCTGTAATGTTTTTGTCACGCAGCAGCGGATCGGAAGCGATCCACCCGCGCAGCTTGTTCGCCAGTTGCCGGGCCTGCTCCACGTTCGTTTCCGGCATCAGAATCACGAATTCGTCGCCTCCGTACCGCGCCACCACATCCGAGCGGCGGCAATTCTGCTCCAGAATTTCTGCCACGCGCTGCAGCACCGTGTCGCCCTCAAGATGGCCGTAGAAATCATTCACGAATTTGAAGCGGTCCAGATCCATCAGTACCAGCGAGAACGGCCGCCCTGCGCGTGTCGAGCGCTTCCATTCCGCGGAAAGTGCTTCCATCAGGAAGCGATGCGTCTTCACTCTCGTCAGCCCATCCGTGATGGCCTGTTCCTGGGCTTTCTGGAAGGTCACCGCATTGTGCAGCGCGCCCGCAATCAAGTCCGCCAGAGTCTTGAGCAGCAGAATTTCCTCATCCGGAAAATCGGTCTGTTCCATGCACTCCACATACAGCACTCCCAGCAATTGCTCGGCGTACCGAATCGGCAGAGCGATGGCGGAGGCTGTCCCGGGAAGCACCGGGCGCAGCTCATTTTCCCCCGCCCTCCTCACTTGATTTGGCTGTCCGCTGCGCGCCACGCTCCCCGCCAGCCCTTCTCCCAGTGCAATTCTCTTGCCCAGTGCATCGCGTCTCTTTCCCGCTTCCGCTTGCACCACCAGTTCCTTCGCCGTGTAGTCCAGCACGGCGATTCCGATGTGGTCGTAGCCCAGCCCGCCCTCCATCTCATGCGCGATCTTCGCGAGCATTTCATCGGGGTTTAGCGTTGTGATCGCGTGGCCTGAAATGTTGTTCAGCAGCGTCAGATGCCGCGATTTTTTCTGCTCCTCGGCGAAGAGCCTCGCGTTTTCAATCGCGATCCCCGCTTGACCCGCCAGCACACGCAGCAACTCCAAATGACCTTCGTCGAACACCCGCTCCTGCGGGCTGTGCACTCCCATCACGCCGATGGCGCGGTCATACAGCACCAGCGGTACGCCGCAGAAGCTTCCCGCATGCTGCAGCGGCCGCACTCCCAATTTCGCGGATTCTTCCGTAAAATTCTCGCGGATCAGCACGGGCTGGCGCGTTCGGATCATGTACTCGCTCAAATGGCTTCCTGCCGGCCGGCGCCGCTTCGCGAGCTGTAGGCCTTCCTTCACTTCCAGCTCAAACCGGAGTTCCTGCCTCTGCGCGTCGTAGATGGCGATGTAGAAGCTGCTGGCGTCAAGCAACCGGCGCATTTCTGAGTAAATTTTTTCGAAGAGGGCGTCCGTTTCGAGCGTCGAGCTCAGCGCGCGCCCGATCTCATTCAGGATGTGCAACTCTTCGCTGCGGCGCGAAGTCTGCTGGATGAGGTAGCTGTTCTCTACCGCCATGCCGATCTGATGTCCCAGCGCCAGCAGCAACCGGAGTTCTGCAGCTGTGAACGGGCGATTGTCCGGCGTTCCCAGTAGGAGAACGCCGAAGACGCGTTCCTTTGCCTGCAGGCTGATGCCCACCACGGTCCGCAATCCCTCACTCAGAAATTGTTTCCTTACCCGGCGGAACGTCTCCTCACGTTCCAGCACCGCCCATGCCGCGTCTCGCCCCAAATCCTTGAACACTACCAGGCCGCCAAGACGCGCCACCAGCTTCACCAGGTATTCATCCAGGTCACCCTGCTGCATGCTTCCACAGAACGCGTCGCTCAACCCCGTGGTCACCACCGAGGTTGGTCCTTGCATGTCGCCGTAGTGTAGGCAAAGCGCCCCGGCCGGAATGCGCACTACGTTGAGAACACGATCCAGCGCCTGGGCCAGCATTTTCTGAATCTCGCAGCCCGAAAAACTCGAGGTCTCCAGGTTCAGATTCGATAGCGCCAGCATGTTCCGCTCGACGCGGCGTTTCTCCTCCTCATACAGGACCATGCCCATCAACACGCCGGAGAAGATCTCGGGGAGGAGTTGCAACAATCTCAAGTCAAAGTGGCTTAGTAAGCTGATCCGTTGTTGCAGCAGCGCAGACCCCAATAAAATTCCCCACACTGCGAACGTCACAGAGAGAAGTAAGTCCGCGCGGGATTCTTGCTTCTTTCCTTCCGTCCAAAAATCATGCGCCACGAGAAGCAGCAGCAGCGCCACGCCGAGCTCCAGCGGCACGTTCAGCCAGCCCGTCGCAATTGCCGCCGCCCAGATTCCTGCCATCCCCGCCGACAGGATCAGCCAGCTCGCCCGCATAGTCCGCCGTGCGTAGAGCCGTGACGCGCTCCAGAAGAGAATCGCCCCGGCCGCCAGCAGCCAGGAATCAGCCGCGCGCATCCATCCCGGCACGCTTATCCAATTCGCAAGTACCGGGACGAAAGAAAACAGCGCTATCGCTAGCCACGCCCAAGCCCACACGCGAAGGTAGGTTTGCCTCTTCTGGCTGTACACGTAAGCGAAAAACACGGAGAGCAGCAGCGCGCCGGTCAGCAGTACAACGGCGATTGTCGCTTGTTGCGAAAGCAAGTTGTAGCTCCCAAGTAGGCTGGAAAAATGTGCACGAAGAGAATAGCAGAAACAACGAAGCCGAAAACTTTGGCGACGCCGTCCGTTTCTATTGGATAAACTCTCCCACTGAGGCCACAGATCGCATTTACAGTAGCCCTCTTTCTCGCCCGCTCACGCGAATTTAGACGCCGGCTTAGGAGCCGGTCAACGGTACTCCAGTACTCCATTCGGCGCCGCGCTCGATTTTGTGCCTTCCTTCCGCTACTATTTGTAGTTTCAAAATCGTTGCGCGTTCACACGGGGTCTCCGTCCAAAAAATGAGTTCCAGCACAAAACCTCGCGTTCGCTTTGCCCCTTCGCCCACGGGTTATCTTCACGTCGGCGGAGCGCGCACCGCCCTCTTCAACTGGCTTTTCGCACGTCATGAAGGCGGCACATTCCTGTTGCGCATCGAGGACACCGACGTCGAGCGCAATCGTCCGGAGCTTGTGAACGGCATTCTGGAGGGCCTGCGCTGGCTCGGAGTCGAGTGGGATGAAGGCCCTTACTTTCAGTCTCAGCGTCTGGAGATGTATCGCGCCGCCGCCGAGCGCCTGCTCACTTCCGGCCACGCTTTCCCATGTTACTGCGCGCCCGGACAATACGCCGGCGGCGATGCCGCTCCCGATGAAATGCAGGACGAAGCAGAAGACCCGAAGTTGGCTCGCGTCGCACATTGCTCCTGCCGCGAACTCTCGCTGGCGGAACGCGTCGATCGCGAACGCCAGGGTCTCCCGCGGGCCCTACGTTTTGCCACACCGCGCTCCGGCGCCACAAAATTCGACGACGCCGTCTTCGGCCCGCGCGAGATTCAGAACGAGGAGATCGAGGATTTCGTCTTGCTCCGTTCCTCCGGCATGCCCACTTATCAGTTGTGCGCCGTCGTGGATGACATTGCCATGCGCATCACGCACATCATCCGCGGCGCGGACCATCTCTCCAACACGCCCAAGCAGGCGCTGCTCTATCGCGCGCTGGACGCCGAGCCGCCCGTCTTCGCCCATGTCCCTCTCATCCTCGGCCCCGACCGCAAGCGCCTTTCCAAGCGTCACGGCGCCACCAACGTCGGCTCCTACGCCGAGGAAGGTTTTTTGCCCGAGGCATTCCGGAATTTTCTCGCGCTGCTCGGCTGGTCGTCTGGCGACGATCGGGAATTTCTCCGCACGCAAGAACTCGTCGCGAGCTTTTCTCTTTCCGGCGTCAGCCGCACCAACGCCGTGTTCGATCGCGCCAAACTCGAATGGTTCAACACCCAGTATCTCCAGCACGTCTCGATCGAGGAGCTTTTGCCGTATGTCGAAAAGGATTTGCGCCGCGCCGGACTCTGGCGCGAAGACTGGGCCGCCTCCGAGCGCGATTGGTTCGCACGCACCGTGGATCTGATTCGCCCTCGCACTCGATTTCTCTCTGATTTTTCAGGTTGGGCGCGCGGATTTTTTGCGGACGAGTTCGAATATGAGGCCGCCGCGCGAGAAAAATTCTGGAAGGATGAGCGGCTGCCGGGGATGCTCGCGAAATTAGCAGATGCTCTCGCTGGCCTGCCCGATTGGAATCACGATGCTTGTGATCACGCCCTGCGTTCTCTCGCCACCGCCGAAGGTGTGAAAGCCGGACTGCTCATCAATGCCACCCGCGTGGCCATCCTCGGTCGCGCCGTCGCTCCGCCGCTCTTTGAGTCCATGGTGCAACTTGGACGCGATCGCGTCGTCGCGCGTCTCCGCCGCGCCGTCGCCGCTTTCGCGGCGAGCTAATTTGCCTTCGCCGTAATACCAAAGATTTCAGGATGAATGGCGCGAGCCGCCGCTCCAGTTGCCGCTATTTGAAACTTCACCTCTACGGGGACATTCACCGGCGGCAGGCACGTCGTATCGTTGCAGGCCTGATAGCGCAGAGTCAGCGGCAGCCGCACCTCGCCGAGCGGCGCCCCCGAAGTTGCTTCGAGCTTCATTCGCAGCGTCACGCTGCCCGTATACACGGAAAGCGGCTCGTTCGGCGAGAAAGCAAATTTCTCGAGGCGCCCTTCGGGATACTCCGTCGCGATGGCCTGAATTCCCGAAGGAAGCTGTGGCGTAATCGTCGTAGGAATCAGATATTCCTGCGACGGCTTGTGGGCATTCATGTGAAAACCTTTCAGGATTTCCACTACCACCGCAATCTCGAATGTTCGCCCGCGCGGGACAGGCTCGATGGAGAGGTATGCGTGCGGTTTCGCTACTGCCGCCGCTGCCGGCAGCGCCGAGCCTTCTTGCCCGCGAGCCGCCACGGCTAAACCGGGCGCAATCGCTACCAGCACAGCTAGCGGCGCAAGTATGTTCACTCCTCGCCGCGTTCTGGTCACAACGTCACCGGCGCACCCAATTGCTGGCTCAGAATTCGCCCCATCACTTGATCCAGAGTTTCGCCCGTCTTTCCCAGCACAAATGCCTGCGCTTCATCCGACCAGCCCAGCTTGAAGCTCGTCGTCAGCGCCGAGATCCATATTTGCCGCACCGGCGCATTGGGACTGATCACGAAGCGCACGTCCTCGGGCTCTTCAAACTGGATTTCCAATTTTCCGCTTCCGCCCTCGACTTCGAAATCGTGCTCCTCGCCGAGCTCTCCCAGCCTCTTTCGCAAATCTTCGAGGGCGGCGTCGCACCGCTGCTGAAATTCGTGTTCGTCCATGTCGTTTAGCTTACTCGAAGACCCCGCTGGCGCGCAAAGCGGGAGCTGCCCAGGCGCTGGGAAGCAATCCAGCTGAAGTCCGACCGCCTCACGGCGCATGGACTGTGGTAAATCCGCACAAATATGGGCAAAAAGTGCGTCTCGATGAAAATGACGTTCTTGTGGCGATTGATTTTTTGGATGTTATTGAATTTTAGTGCTTTAACGATCGAATCAATATTTTGGTGTGGCGATTGATTCTGAAATGGGTGTGGCGGAAACGCCACAGTTCTAGTACGCGGTCTGACGATTCCCGAATTGGTGCAGGGCGCCTGGCTACCACGAGGTCTGTAAATGTGTGCAAACACGACAACTACATTGTATCACATTCCAGATAGACTTGCAAGAACTAGTACCGCTTTATTTTACCTCTCGAAACAGGGGGACTGCGGTTGATCCGGTTCCCGAACCGGGGCAGACGGAATGGTCCTGCGGAGAAAAAAATCGGGGCGGAAGCACTCGCTCCCGCCCCGGTTGGTTTTGTTAGGGCTTCGCCCCCTAACCGTTAAAACAGGATGCGCGCCCCAATGGTAATCGTTCGCGATGGGATCACAGTGTTTCCCGTCAACTGCGGGCTGAAAAACGTACTCCCCACATCGTCAATGAACACATCAGGCGTTGCGAGCGATGGATGGTTGAAAACGTTCTCGGCCTCCAATCGGAGCTGACCTGAGAAACGCTCAGTAATCTTGATGTTCTTGAAGAGCCCGAAGTCGAGATTGGCCAGATTGGGCCCAAAGTAATTGTTCCGTCCCACGCCGAATGGCGTCCCGAACAATTTCTCCGTGTTCCCGTCGTTGATAACAAATTGCACCTGGTTGCGCGTCACGCAAGCACCGCTTACGACGTTGACCAAGCTTGTCGCGCAAGTCGCACTGAAATCCGCCACGGAGCCGACCGGCGCACTGTTGCTCCCTGCGAACGGGCGGGTGGATGTCAATATGCCGAAGAACGCGGCGTTGAAAGACGTGTCATCCACCGTCCCCCCGCAGGACACGGCACACAGCGGCGTTATCGGCCGGCCGGTCTGGAGGCGCAGGATTCCCGTCGTCTCCCAGCCGCCGAGGATGTGACCGATGAATCCGCTCTGGCTCTTGTATGCGGGGATATCCCAGATGAAGTTGGCAGTCCCCACATGGCGGAAATCTATGTTCGAGTTGCCGCGTTCTCCGCCGTTGATGTTAAACGGATTCTGTTGAATGGCAACCGAACCCTGCCCGGTGAAGTTGAATACTTCACTCGAATTGTCGATGTTGTGGCTGTAGGTGTACGAGGCTCCCAGCGTCACCTGGTGGAAGAGTCTGCCGTCAAATCGGGTTTGCAAGCCATGGTACGTTGACTGGGCCGCGTTGCCACGCGTGCGAACGAGGTTAAACGTTCCGTTCACTCTGCCGTTCGCTGCTGGCACAATCCCGGATGGCACCAAGCTTCCGAATCCCGCGTTAATGAAGCAAGAGACACACGGATTGCCATTAAACGACTGGAACAGCGCCACGCCGCGCGAACCGGCATAGCGGATTTCGAACCCCATGTTTTGCCCGATTCTCCTTTGCATACCTAATGTCCAGTTTTGCGCATACGGCGACTTGAACGTCGAGCTGAATTGCGTTTGATTAAAAATGCGCGGATCAAGCCCAGCTGGCGGTGCGAGTGTCGCATGCAGGTTGGCGCCCGTGATATCCGTGGAGGGCATACCGGGCGGCTTCCCGCCAGGGATTTGCTTCGACGGCAACGTGAACAGGAGCACCGTCGGAGCGGCGGTTCCGACGTTTAGCAGGAGATTGAAGAAATCCGGATCGTACGCGATTGAATATCCGCCCCGGATCACGGTGTTGTCCTGGCCGAAGAGCCGGTTTCCCCAATGGGGCGTGTAGGCAAATCCAAACCGCGGTGCAAAGTCGAGCTTGGCGGCATTCAGAGCAGGGACCGTTCGAGCCGAGAGCGGCAGCGCCGTATTCCAGATTGCCGTCGCCGGGTTCGATTCCCGCTGCACCGTCTCCTTGTTCAAAATGTTATTCGGCTGGCCCGTGTATTCATACCGGAGGCCGAGATTCAGGGTCAGGTTGGGTTTCACTTTGAAATCATCCTGGAAATACACGAAAGAATCCGTTTCGCGGATGCCAATCAAATCGCTTCCCGAGGCGCCCGTGAACGACGAAGGATTGTTGCCAATGAAACCCGCCATTGAGGAAAAGACGAACAAGCCGTTGATGTCCGGCAGGAACCCATCCGGCGTCAATTGCCTTCGCATGTCAATTCCAGTCTTGAGCGCATGGCGGCCGATCTGAATCGAGTAGTTGTCGACCAATTGATAGGTGTTCACAACCCGGAACTGCGGGAGGTTGGTCGGCAACCCGAAGCCCTGGAAGCTTGCCGGCATCGAAACGTTGGCGATGTTATTCGTAATTTGGCCAAACCCGAATGTGTTCCCGCCCTGGAAATGAACCGACAAGCGGCCGTAAGCGAGTCTGAACTCGTTCACTTGCCGCGGCGAAAACTGGTGCGTCAGAGTGACTCCGATGTTCTGGCTGCGCGCCGGAACGCTGATGGTGTAACCGGCCACGGAAGCGCCGCCGCCGAAATCGCTCAGCTGGTCCTGACCGAGATAACGGGCGCTCAGCGTGGTATTGGATCCAATGTGGAAGTCCATTTTTCCGACGGCATTGTAAAATGTGAAGCCATTCGGAATCGTCCGGGTAATTCGCGCCACATCAAAATCGGGAATCGCCACACCATTGACGAGCGTCCCGACCTGGCATCTCGCCTTGCGCTTGCCCAGTTCCTGCGTACAGTTTCCTTCGCTTCCCGCGAGGATGGCTGGACCGCCAATCGCCCGCGTCAGCGGCCCGTCGAGGCCGTAAACTTGGACCGGAATTGAGTTCGGGAAAGCAGCATTCAAAGTTGCAATCCCCTTGGGAGTAATGGTGAACGTACTTGAGCTGCTTGTAGCCGTGAATCCGCCCGGCTCCTTCTGGTACTCAAATCCAAGAAAGTAGAAGATTTTATCTTTCTTGATCGGCCCGCCAATGGAAGCGTCATCGTCATTGTTATTGAAATGCGACTTCGGAGTACCATTGAGGTCGTTCGAGAAGGAGTTCGCATTGAACCCGTCGCTTTGAAAAAAGGCCGTCAGCGCTCCGTGAATGTCATTCGTCCCGCTCCTCGTGACGATGTTGACTTGCGCGCCCTGGTTGCGGCCGTATTCCGCGCTAAAATTGTTGGTGACAATGGAAAGCTCCTGCACGAAGTCAATCGTCGACTCAAACAGCCCCGGCCCGCCGATGGAGTTGTCGTTGTTATCCTGCCCGTCAATCGTGAAGTTGTTGGAGCGCGCCCGCTGGCCATCTACGGAGAGGGTAGCTCCGTTCGAGTTCACGTTCCCGAACCCGGGAATAACTCCCGGGGAAAGCAAGGCGATCGAGTCCAGACGTCCCGTCACGGCGGGAAGATCCGTTATCTTCTTGGTTTCAAACGTGGTGGTGGTCTGAGCCGTGGTGGTCTCCACAATCGGTGCGACCGATTCCACAGTCACGGTCTGCGACACATCCCCTACTTCGAGCGACACCGTCAGAGAAGTATCCTTGTTCAATTCGACGGTGACCTGCTGATATTCGCGGGCTTTGAATCCCTGCTGCGTGATGCGCACGCTATACACCCCGGGCGGCAGATCCTTGACGAAAAATGCGCCGGCAGAGCTGCTCTCGGAATTCGTGACCACACCCGTAGCCAGGTTGGTAATCACGATTTTCGCACCGACCACGGCGCCGCCCTGCGCGTCTATGACGCTGCCGGAGATGCTCCCGTTGACTGCCTGGCCATACATCAGGCCCGCGCCCAGAACCACGGCAAAAGCCACGGCCAAAAACCGGAAAAACATGCGGTTATTCAGGCTGAGTCGCATCACTTTTCCACCCCTTTTTGAAGGATTTTCGCTCGGATTGCCACCACGCAATTCCTTCTGATTCCCGCCCCGAAGACCACGCGCATCCCGGCTCCCTTTTCAAGGCACCTCAAGTACTTACAGTGTCTCAAAATCGGCAAATCCGGTTGCCCGATAGTGGTCGCTGCGCCCTTGAAGAATCCCGCTGCAGGTTAGTCATGGACGCGCGACACCCGGAGCAAGGGAATCCACACCCAAATCGCTGTTGATACAACGAGCACAAACCGTACCACAGATGTCTATTTTTTAAATGATTTAAAATAAAGAAGATAATAGACGCAGACACTTGCGATAGAACAATTTAATTCCATAATTCATATAAATACGAACGAAGCGTTACAAGAATATGAATTTATGAAAACTTGCTCCACATTTCGCCATAGGATCCCGTCACCACAGCGAGCTGGGAATGAGTGAGGAGTAAGCTGGATTTCTGCCCCTGAATTAGGTCGCGGGATTGGCCGGCAGGAGACTTTCGATTTCCTTGGAGATGGATTCGCGGTTCACGATGCCAATTACGCGCTTCACGATTTTTCCGTCCGGCGAGATGAGCACCGAAGTGGGCAGGCCGATCAGCCCTCCGAATTTGTCGGCCTCTTCGTCGCTCCCCAGCAGGATGGGGTAATTCATGCTCATGGATTGCCCGCCCACATCGTATTTCTGCTTGGCCACGAACGGCGCGACTGTGTCTTTTGCATCCTCGTTCATATCCACGCCGAGCACCGTGAAGCCGCGCGCGGCGTATTTCTGCTGGAAATCGATGAGCCACGGGATTTCCGTTTGGCAAGGCTCGCAATAGGTGGCCCAGAAATTGACCAGCACGACCTTGCCTTTCAGGCTTGCCAGCGAGATTTCCTTGCCATCCAAACTCTTAAACGTCACGCCGGGGGCTTCCGGATCCTTGGTATCCTTAGCGGCGCTCGAGGCCGACGTATTGGGTATGCGCAGCGATTCGTGCACCCGGCCGGAGCCGAACCACCACGAAGTGGCCAGCACCACAAAAACCGCGACGATTCCCAGGACCTTTTTCATTCCCAATTTCCCCTTATAGTGTAAACCGATTTAGAAACGTCAGCTTACCCGAAAGCCAGGTCAGCCGGTTCACGAAGATCAGCCCGCCGATGAAAAGCAGCAACACGCCGCTCAGCACTTCGACCGCGTGGATGTGCCGCCGGAATCGCTGGTAGAAGCGCAAAAATCCGTTGATGCCCAGCGCGGTGATCAAGAACGGCACCGCCAGCCCCGCCGAATATACCGCCAGCAGGTAAATCCCCTGCCACACCGTGTCGCGCGTCGCCGCAATCGTCAGCACCGCCGTCAGGATCGGCCCGATGCACGGCGTCCAGCCGAACGCGAATGCGAACCCCATTAGGAACGCGCTCATGATTCCGGCGCCGCCGCCGACGTTGCGCAGGTGCACGTCGCGATTGAGCCACCTGGTCATTAGCGGCCCCAGCAGAAAAATCAGTGAGACGGCGAAAATCTGCAGCGCCACGAGCGGGTGGCTCGATCCCCAGGCTGCGAAACGCAGCGCGATCGCTCCCGCCGCCAGGATCGCGCCGATAATCAGCCCCGCGCGCACCGATATTTTCGCCAGCACTCCCATCAAGTGCAGCCCGAACATCACCACCAGCGCGCCCGCAAACGGCGCCAGCAAATTCCGGTTGCTCCGCAAGAACGAGCCGATGACGCTCGCCGACGCTCCTAGCGTCACGAACACCGCCGAAAACCCGATCACGAATGCGAACGCCGAAGCGAGCAAGCTTCCGCGCGCTGCTTTTCCTTCGCGCAGTTGCTCTACGCCAATCCCGGAAAGCATCGAAATGTAGCCGGGCACCAGCGGCAACACGCACGGCGAGAGAAACGAAACCAGCCCGGCGACGAACACCAAAAATATGGAATAGTCCATGTCTCTCTGATTACGCCTTTACTTCAAGGATTGGATGCCCGCGCATCCCCTTTCGCTTCCTTGTGGCCGCATCTTCTCACAGAACGCTGGCTATTCGTCAGGCTTCCTCGCCCGAGGCCTTGCGCTCCACCTGTCGGCGAATTCCATCGCTCGCCGAATGCTTCGCTTCACTCGCCCCTCGTCTAACTCATTGACGCAGCAGCAGCCTCCCCGTTTCGCGCCCCCGGCACGCCGCTTGCCTTTGCATGTCGCGTGAACAAACAAGATCTAGCGCTTGTAATGCAGCCACGAACGCCCGTCGCAGGAGGCCGAACATGACTCCCAATCGCATCACGCTTGCGCGCATCGCCATGGCCTTCGCGGCCGTGGGAGTCTTCGAATTCTCCGGGCATGCGCTCGGAGCCGATCTTGCGGCGCTCGCGCTGGTTATCCTCGCCATCGGCCTGGATGCGGCGGATGGGTATCTGGCGCGGCGCCGCAAGCTGGAAACTCCTCTTGGCGCGCAGCTCGATATTCTCGGCGACCGCCTCGTCGAAAATCTCTTCTTCACATTTTACGCCACGGCCGGGAGCGTCTCGCTGTGGGTGCCCATTCTTTTCTTCACTCGCGGACTGGCCACCGATTTCCTTCGCAGCCTCGCCGCTCGCGAGGGCCGCTCCGGATTTGGCGCGAATGGCATGCTCGAATCTTCCTGGGCCCGCGCCCTGGTCGCCTCGCGCGCGAGCCGCGCCGCTTACGCCACCCTCAAATGCGTATGCTTTTGCTGGCTGGGCTTCGAGCTTGCTCTCGCCGACCTGCACGCGCGTTTCCTCTCCGGGCGTGCCATCGCCGGGATTCATCTCGCCAGCCACACGCTTGTCCTCGCGACCGTGGTATTCTGCCTCATTCGCGCCGTGCCGGTTTTTTGGGAAGGCCGCCGTTATCTCGCCCCGTCCGCCGCCGCGACCGCCGCACGCAAGCCCGCCTATCGTCTCCTTCGTGGAGCTTCCTCATGACGTGCCCGCAATCGATCGCCGCATTCTTCGATCTCGACGGTACTCTTCTCCCGCCGCCGTCTCTCGAGCTACGTTTTGCGCTTCATCTTTTCCGCCGTCACCCCCTCGCCCTGAAGCCTTGCCTGCAATGGCTCGCGCATCTCGCCGGTAGCTTCGCGTGCAGCCCACGCCGCGCCGTCGTCGCGAATAAATTCTATCTTGCGGGCATGTCCGCGCAATCCATCGAAGCTCTCGTGCTCGAATTCTCCCGCGAACCCTTGCCCTTCTACCGCGAAGCCCTTCGCCGTCTCGCATGGCATTTCGCTCACGGCCATCAAATTTTTCTCGTGAGCGGCACGCTTGCAATTCTCGCCCGCGCGGTCGCGCGCCAACTCGCATTCCCTGTCGCCGTTTGCGCTACCGAACTCGAATTCCAATCCGGCCGCTGCACCGGACGCATCGCCGGCGAACACATTTCCGGCGCAGCCAAGGCCCGCGCCCTCGCGCGTCTCGCCACGCTCCACGGCCTCGATCTCCGCCGCAGCTTCGCTTACGGCAATAGCATCTCGGACGCGGCCATGCTCTCCGCCGTCGGCCTGCGCGCCGCCGTCAATCCTTCGCCGCGCCTCGAACGCCTCGCGCGCCAGCGCGGCTGGCCCATCCTCGAATGGCGCTCCACGGAAAGCGCCGCCATCTATGCTCCCGCGGCGCTACATTCCCCACTCGCGAGGCCCGGCCGATGAATTGTTCTTCGCCAGCCTCTTGCGCATCCCCAACTCACACGCCCGAGGAAGGAATTTCCGCCGCCCGCGCTGCTCTTCGCGAATTCGCCGCAGCGTGCGGCGCTTTCGAATGGATCACGCTCGGCTATCTCACATTTCTCAGCACTCTCATTCTCATTTTCCATCGCCATGTTGCGCATCCCGCGCGCTACATCCTCATCCACGCCGCGATTCTCGCGGCCATGTTCGTTCTTGCACGCTCCGCCCGAATCTGTGCCCATCCCGCGATTCGTTTCGCGCGCTCGTGGTATCCGCTTCCGCTCTATATTTTCTGCTTCGAAGAATTGCGCAGCCTGGTACACATAGTTTTTCCGGGCTGGTTTGACCCTTTGCTCGTCGCCTTGGATTACTCGCTATTTGGCCAGCATCCTGCGGTCTGGCTCGCGCGTTTTTCTTCTCCCGCGTTCGGCGATTTCATGCAAGCCGCTTACATGACCTACTTCCTCTTCCTTGTTGCGCTTCCCGCGCTCCTATACGCGCGCCGCGAAGACCGCGCCTTCTGGACCGTCATGACTTCTACCGCCATCGCGCATTACACTGTGTATGTCATCGCCGTTTTTTTCCCCATCGAAAGTCCGCATTTCGCCCTGGCCGCCCTTCCCGCAGCCCCGCTCGCGGCGGGCCCAGCTACACATCTCATCAATTCCATCGAGCGCTTTGGCCGAGTCCACGGCGCGGCCTTCCCCTCGGCACACGTCTCAGGCTCGATGGTCGCGATTCTTGCTTCCTGGCGTTATCGCCGCTGGCTTTTCTGGATTTGCCTGCCGTTTTTCGTGTGCATGATGGTTGCAACCGTGTACGGCCGCTACCATTACGTCGCCGACGTTTTTGCCGGAATGTTGACCGGCACCTTCGCCTACGCCCTCGGCCTCTGCCTTATGACTAAGCGCGCCTGACTCCTCGGAATCATGGTTGCTGTATCTCCCATAGCTATTTAACAGTTCGTTTAATCTTGCTCTCAGGAATCAAACCACATTAATATTTCGGCAGATGGAAACAGTCAAGGCTCCACGTAAGGCACTATTTGTCCTCGTATGGGGAGTTCTAGGTGGGGGTGGTGGAAACGCCTTAGCTATAACTCTCTACGATTGGTATACAACTCACCACCTTGCCTCGCCTTATAAAATTGTTGTGCGGTTCGTGATATCTATGGCTCTAGGCATATTCTTCGGTCTCTTCATGTGGAATAGGGTCGAGGCATTGGGACGCAAGAAGCCGACACGAACCGGAACCCTGGTGCGACTCGTACTTTTCATCAGCTTAATGCTGGGTCTGATATTTACTTTGTGGGCTATGAGCCGTCATTGAACTCAGGGTGATGGTCAGAAGAACGAATCAAGCGCGGGACGCCGCAAATGCCACTCCGTGGCCTGCTCGAACGCATGCGCGATCCGCAGCAGCGTCGCTTCCTCCCAAGCACGCCCGATAAGCTGCATCCCCATGGGCAACCCTTCGCGCGTGAATCCGCACGGCACTGAAGTTGCCGGCAGCCCCGCAAAATTGGCGGGCCGGTTCATGCGAATCAGTGTCGCGCGCACGGATTCTTCCCTGCCGCCAATCTTCACCGACTTTTCTCCGCGCCTGGGAGCCGCAATCGGCGTTACGGGCGCAAGAATCGCATCCACTTTCTCGAACGCTGCCGCAAAATCGGCGCTCACAATTTTTCGCTTTTCAAGCGAGCGCATATATTGAACCGCCGTCACGCGCGCGCCCAACTCCAGCCGCTTGCGCACGTCCGCGCCGTAATCTTTCGCTCGCGCAGGGAACCATCCCGCGCCCTCGTGAAATTCCGTTGCCTCCGCGAGCGCGATCTGCGTGCTTGGCTCATCCCCTTCGGCAATATTTGGCAGCGAAACCCTGCGAACCTTCGCGCCGAGTCTTCCAAGCGTCCGCGCCACCTCCTCGAGCGCGCGCAGCACTTCCCCATCCACGCGCTCAAAAAAATATTCTCGAGGCCAGCCAATCCGCAGCCCGCGCAGCCGCCCGCGAAGCACGCGCCCGTAATTTGGCACGGCCATCTCGACCGTTGCGGAGTCTTGCGCATCCGCTCCCGCAATCGTTCCTAACACCATCGCCGCGTCCCGCGCCGTCCGCGCCAGCGGCCCCGCCACGTCGAACGTCCGCGCCAGCGGCACCACGCCCCGGCAGCTCACCCGCCCGTATGTCGGCTTCAGCCCTACGATCCCGCACAGCGCCGCCGGAATGCGAATCGAACCGCCCGTATCCGTGCCCACGGAAGCAAATCCAATCCCCGCCGCGAGCGCCGCGGCCGATCCGCCGCTCGACCCTCCCGCAATCCTTTCGCCCGCCCACGGATTGCGTGTCGCGCCGTAGTGCGGATTTTCCGTCGTCACGCCGTAAGCGAATTCGTGCAAATTGGTTTTCCCAAGCAGGATGGCGCCCGCCCGCGCCAGCCGCTCTGCGATCGCCGCATCTTTTTTCGGCACGAAGCGCGCAAGAATTTTCGATCCCGCCGTCGTGCGCACTCCGCGCGTCTCGATATTGTCCTTGAGCGTGATGGGAATCCCGTGCAGAGCACCGCGCGCGCCGCCGCGCATGATTTCCCGCTCCGCGCGCCGCGCCGCTCGCCGCGCCTGCTCCGCCGTCACGGTGATGAACGCGTTCAATCGCGGTTCGATCCGCGCGATTCGCGCGAGCGCATCCTCCACAAGTTCTACCGGAGAAATTTTTTTCCGCCGCAGGAGGTCGGCAGCTTCTTCGATGGTGAGAAATCCGAGTTCGTTTTCAAGCGCGCGTGTCACGGCCGCTCAGAATATCTTTTCCTGCCGCCGCAGGTTTCCCGCCGAACCGATATTGGCGATCAGCAGCAGGATGCGGTACTGGTTTTCCACGCGTACGTTTCCCAGCGCCAGCCGCCGGTATTCGAATCCTATGCCGCAGCACGACCCGTTGTACGACACCTGGATAATCTGGTTCTGGAACTGCTGCTGCCCGATGTCGTAGCTGAATCCGAACGCCCCGTTCAGTCCCCGCCGGTTCAAGTCGCCATAGCCGATGAGGAACCGCACCTGGTTCGATCGCGCGAGCGCCCCCGAACTGACCAGCTCGGCGGGCAGGTTCAGCACCGAAAAATGCGCCAGCGTGATGAACGATTCCTTGTACGGCCTCAACTTCAGCAGCGTGCCGTACGCCGTCGCCTGCCCGCGCTTGGGATCGAAGTCCACGCGAAATTCCGCGTCGTATCGCCCGCCGGGCGTCACTTGCAGGTCGCTGATGATCGGTGAAAACCGGTGCAGGAAGTCCTCGAACGCGAACGGCGTCAGCGAATCGAGCGCCTGAAACACGTTTCTCTGTCCGGGCACGAACGCCCCGCCGAATGTGGGATCGAAAAAGTATTTCTGGTTGAGCCGCCACGTCACCAGTTCCTCC
Organism: Candidatus Acidiferrales bacterium; assembly: GCA_050747245.1. Classification (GTDB taxonomy): domain Bacteria; phylum Acidobacteriota; class Terriglobia; order Acidiferrales; family UBA7541; genus JBOGNO01. The sequence continues at coordinate 61,066 of JBOGNO010000007.1, read as the reverse complement.
GTGTCGCCCTCTCCGCTTCTGTGGAAGAGCCTTTGCGTCAGGCCGTACTCCACTTCGCTCGTGTCCGTCAGCGTTTCATTCTCATCGAAGCGCAAAAAATTCCCGAATTCGTTCACCCCGTTGACGTAGCGGTAGGTGATCCCCGGCTCGATGGTGTGCTTCCATTTTTCCGTTCCTCGTTCCCACACCCGCGCAAGCGCTGGCGGCCGCACGTCCAGCGTGAATTCTTCCGTCGTCCGCAGCAGCGGCTTCTCGAGCAGCGTGCCGTTCTGCTGCTGCGCCGCGTAGCGCGTCGTGCGCAGCGTGAAGCTCGGCGTCACTCCCAGCCACGGCCCCCAGCGCAGCGGGATGGTCACATTCGGAGCGAATTCCGTGCGCGACACGAATCCATCCGTGCGCAAGCCTCCGGGCACTTGTTCGTTGCGGTCCACCGCGCCCGCGAAAAAATCGAACCCGAAATATACCGGCAGCTTGCTCCACGGAGCCTGCGGCACGCTTCCGAACCGCGCTTCCGGCGCGTTGCGCAGAAAAATATCCGTCTGCGGCGTCGCGCTCAAAAAATCCTTGTAGCTGATCGCCGCAAGCCCGAATGTGAATCCGCGAAACGAATTCGTCACGAACGCCGTATTGCGCACTTCCGAATTCACCGCCTGCTGAAACGTCTCCGAAAACGCCAGGCGGAACGTCAGCGAACTGAGCCCGTTCAAATCCGCCACCGCCCGCCAGTTGCCCGGCAGGAACGCGTCGAACCCCACGTGGAATTCATGCCCGCCCTGCGAGCCTTGGTTGACCCCGCTCGAAATCAGCCCCCGGTCGTGCACGTCGTAGTACGTCGCTTCGAACCGCGCGTCTTCCCACGGCCGCATGCGCACTTCTTCGTTTTGCGACCAGCCTCGCTTGCCCAAGAATTGCGCTCCGAGCGTCGCGTCCACCCAGTCGAGCGGCGCCCAGTAGAACGAATCCCCGAAAAAAGTTCCTTTGCGCGAGCTCGTTCCCACGTCCGGGATCATGAATCCCGAATCCCGCGCGCGCCGCGAAGCGGGCGCCGTCGCATACGGCAAATAAAATACCGGCACGGAAAAAAATCGGAAGCTGGCCCCTTCCATGCGCACCTGCTGTTCCAGATGGATGGTCACCCGCGGCGCGTAAAATTTCCATTTCGGCCGGTTCGGGGGGCACACGGTCACCCACGCGTGCCGCGCCTTGTAAGTCTTCTCATCCACGCGCTCCACTTCCGCGGCGTTGAAGTACAGCGGGTTCGGGCTGATCAGCAGGCTCGGCTCCGGCCGCCGCTGAATCGCAAAAGTCCCGCGCACGTGATGAAACACTCCTACGCCCGTGCGCACGTTGTAAGTCCCGTCGTCCGCCTCGAGGTGCTGCGCGTCCTGGTCGAGCTGCACGTGGCCCCGCGCCGCGGCCACGAATGTATCGTCGTCGTATTCCACGTGATCCGCGCGCAGGATCGCATTCTGGTAATGGATTTCCACGTGCCCGTTGGCGTAAGCCTTTTTCCCCACCTGCTTCTGCTCGTCTGCTTCAAGCGTCGCCGTGCCTTCGCCCGTCACGATTTTTTTCTGCTGCGGAGCCCCCCGCGCAGGTTTCCCCGCCCCGAGCAGCATCGCGACGACAATCGCCCAACTCACCCATCTGATTTTCGGAGAAAAATTACCGCGCTTGCGGGGCTGGCTGTTTGCTTCTTTCTTGCTGCCTTCGGTTTCCTGTTTTTCTGGGATGTGCATCGCGGCGTGAGGTCTTTGCGTCCCCCGTGGCTCAAATCGGGAATCCAGAGCCTAGCACGCCCTCGCGACTCCGGCAACGCGCGTTGCAGCGCGTGGTTTATGACTCCCGATCGCTCCCATTGCGATCCACCTTGTTCCTCCCGCGACCTCCTCGAGTCTGTCATCCCGAGCGCAGTCGAGGGATCTGCTTTCTGCTTTCTGATTTGTATTTTCTCTTTCGCGACAGCCCCGCAAACGGTCGTTGCGCCCCGCCCGCCGCTTGCTAACATAAGGAGCCCGTCTTCAGGCGCCCGCAGCGCAAAACGGACCAGTGCTTCGAATCTGCCCTCAGTGCGGCTCGATTAGTTCCGACGATAACGGAGCATGCTCGTTCTGCGATTTGCGCTTTGAAGAGAGCAATTCTCCTGCCTGCCCCGATGCTTGCCCCGACGCGGTTCACCGCGGCAAAGGAATCGGGGCCCGCGAATCCCTCCCCCCAGCCGAATCCGCCGCGGCCAGCCGCACTTCCGACGCGCGCGGGTCGACAAGAGCAAATGCTGCCGATTTTGACTCTTCTTCTTCCGACGGGTGCCCCATCCTTCGCTCCGCGAAGGGTGGGGATTTTGACTCCTCCGACGAATCCGCCCTAGCCGTGACATCCGAGGACCCGGAATGGCGCCGCATACTTGCCGCCAAGCTCGCCGCCTACCGTGCTCGCCACGGCCGTGCCGCCCCGGATACCCAAGTCTCCTTGCCGTTTTCTTCTGAAGCTCGCGCTTCTGATTCCGCGTCTGCCCAGCCGGATCGCACCGCTTCTCGCGCCTCCGCCCGTTCGCGTCCGCCGTCGCGAACCGCGCCGCAGGAGCCTGTGCGCCTCGAAATCAATGTCTCTCAACCCGCGCTCGATTTCGCGGGCGAGCGCGAACGCCAACATCCGCAATCCGCTCTCGTTCCCGTCGCCACCATTCGCGAACGCCGCTTCGCCGGCCTGCTCGACCTCTGTATCCTCGCCGGAGTCCTCGCCGCATTTCTCGGAGCCTTTCGTGCCGGCGGCGGCGAGTTGGCCTTCGATCGCGTCGACGCCGCCGTGTACGCCCTCACCTTTTTTCTGCTCTACGTAATTTATTTTTCGATGTTCACTTATTTTGGCGGACCCACTCCGGGCATGATGCTTCGCAATATCTCCGTCGTGCGCATGGATGGCACCCTCGCCGACTCTCACGAACTTTCCTGGCGTAGCTTCGGCTACTTCCTTTCCGGCGTCACGCTTCTCTTGGGCTTCCTCTGGTCTCTCTGGGACGAAGACCTCCTCACCTGGCACGACCGCATCTCCCGCACCTACCTCACCTCCGCCTCGCCCGCACCTGATTCCTCCGCCGCGGAGCCCATTTCCTCCCGCCGCCCCGGAGCTTATTCCTCCGCCCACACCTCTCCCCGCCACATTTAGCAGGTATCACGGGCCATTCCCCAATCTGTCATCCCGAGCGCAGCCGAGGGATCTGCTTCTTGCCTTCTGCTCTCCGTCGGGTGCCCCATACTTCGCGCAGCGCGAAGTTTGCGTCCCGGAGGCATCTGCGGGACGAAGGGTGGGGATTCTGACTTTGCTTCCAGGTCTCGGTGCCCCATGCGCCGTAGGAGTTTACCCCGACGCAGTTTGTCGGGGCGTATGGGGATTTTGATTTTCCTCGTGGGTGCCCCATCCTTCGCACAGCGAAGGGTGGGGAATTTGATTTTTCTCGTGGGTGCCGCACCTTTTGTATTCCAGGGGTGCGGTCTTTGACCTTTCTTTCCGGTCTGGATGCCCCACATGCCGATCTTGCATGTGGGGAATCTGCCTATGTAGCGGCCACCTTTTGCGCCTTCTGCATCCCGATGCTTTTTATCGGGAAGGTGGGCATCTTCACTCTTAATTTTCGGGTGCCCCATCCTTCGCGCAGCGCGAAGTCTGCGTCCCGGACGCTTCTGCGGGACGAAGGGTGGGGATTCTGACTCTTCTTCCGGGTCTGGGTGCCCCACATGCCGAAGGAGTTCACCCCGATGGATTTCATCGGGGCATGTGGGTTCTCTCGGTTTACAGGCGCACTTACCACGGCACCTGCGCAGCCGCGCGGCTTGCGTCCCAGTTGGTTCCGTGGAACGTACCTCCCGCAAACAACAACTCCTCCGCGCGAAACTCGCCGCCAAATCCCTTCCTGCCCGTCCCAGGAAAAATATGCCCTGAATGCTGAACTGCCGGGAACGTGTCCAGGACGCGAAACCCAAGCGGCGCAACAATGATCAAAATCTGAGAAACCCTTTAACCTTTTCGGCTATCAAGTCCTCTCTGCGTACCACGAATCGTTCAATCGTATCGGCAGTCAGACTCTTTCTGGCCTGCAAATACAACTTCTTCAGCTCCACATCGTCGGAACCGAAGAATTCGGCATCTTCGGCAGGGATGCTTTTACTCTTTTCGATGTTCCTCGTCTTGTTTATCAATCGAAAATTTCCAACCCTGTCTGTCAAGGACTCCGGAATGCCCTTTGCGGACAGAACACTGCGCGGGAAGATATGATCTTTCTCCAAGCTCCATCCCCTGAGCTTAGGAATCTCCGACACACCGTCCTCGATAATGTTAAGCACCAAATCCAAATCATTGCCTGCGAGTCCCAGGTGGAAATCGTATTTGATACCCGTCCTCTCTTCCATGTAGCTACCAATTTCCCGACGAGGAAACTTGCTTTCTGAACCCTTTGCCATTCGATGGATAACATCAAGTTTCCCATCCGGACCATATGAGTAGAACTTCATAAAGAAAGACATGTACAAGTACTGTCTGAGGCGTTTCGACTGCCCCTCTGGCAATTGCTGGTGGGGCTGATTGAATAGAAAATCGATTACGGGTATCAGGGCCAGATCAGACTTTAGGAATCTCTTCGACAGAAGCTTGGCACTTGTCTTGAGAAATTCCTTGGCGGAGACAACTGCTCGTTCGAGTTCGGAGAAACGGTTCTCCAATGCATTGACATACTTTCTATCTCTCAATTTTTCGACGTCGTATTTTGCGCCTTGCCCGAGAACAATAAAGGAGCTTTTGATAATAAAATCCGTGTCGAAATCGTATTCTCCCCCACCATTGAGTTGATCAACCAATTCGATAAACTTTTTTTCCATCTCAGGTGCATGCAGGACTATTGTGGAAAAAACTAGATCAGATTTAGTCAAGACCATTCCACCCGAATTGACCCTCACAAAGACCTCGAGAACGTCTTCATAAGGTAGCTCCTGCTGAACGTTCTGGATCGCCAACTTATCGTCGATCTTAAAGACTTGGATAAACTTCAATAAGTTGCTGATGATTCTCTCTTTTACATCACCCGCAAACTTGCTGAACCGAAGGTTGACAAACGAACTGATTTTGGGAATCTGGACGGTGGCTGCTTCTCTCACCAGCAACCAGGGCGATTCCAGTTCGGCGCTGTCGGGCTTCCGAAACTCAAATTGATACTTCAAGCCGTCCTGTTCTTTAGATGGATCACTGTCGACTTTGAAATAGAGATGTTTCCCGTCATAGCTGCCGAAGAACGACAAGAAAAGAGACTGAAGTCTCTGTTGCCCATCCAACACGAGGTAAGGCGCAGGTTTCAACAGGCGGTCTAACGAAACTTGCCGTCTTCCGGAGACAAAATCCTTGGCAAACTCCTTGGTTCTAATCTCCAAACTAGAAGGGGGCCTCCACAGAAGCACAGAGCCGATTGGATAGTCACTCATCAGCGAGTCCATCAGCTTGCATATTCTGTCTGGTGCCCAAACGAACGACCTTTGGATTGAGGGGAGCAACAATTTCCCATCTCTGATCGCCTCGACGACGTCGTACAGTTTTTGATTCGGCTTTATTTCGTCCATCGGCTCACCTCCCCACGGCTGCTGACACCTGATTCCGTCCCTCGTTCTGCTTCGTTCCCCAATGCGTACAAACAGCCCGGATAATACAACCTTGGTACAACACCTCGAAGTATATTTTCGTCACCGTATGGCTGACCTTTTCACCCTTCCGGATACGGTGGCGATTTTGTCTCCCTCATTTACAACGCTGTCGAATAAGCCGTGAAGCTACCCTGACCTAGTTCCGGTACTTTACTTCCTCGCCAATCTATGCTATCTTGCCTCGGCAATTGTAAAGACTGCATGTTCGGAGGGCGGGGCCAATCCCCGCCTTTCAGATTTCAGGAAAAGGAGGCCATTTCTAATCGGGACACCCTCACGAATAGAAACGCATCTAACTTATTGAAAACAAACGAGGGGACCCCAGTCTAATCGGGACAAATATGCGGTTTGTGCATCCCGAACGCAACTGCGGGAAAATGTTTCGTGCAGCTCAAATTCGTTGCATTCCAGCCCGCGTGCGGGTCCTCCAGCCTCTAGCCTCGAGGCTCCAGCTTCTAGAATCTAATCGAGACACACCCGGAAACAAGATCCCCCTTAACTTACTGAAAACAAAGGATCGTCTCCATTTCTAATCGAGACACAATGCGCCTTTTGGGATTCCGCGATCCCGCGGCAAACCCGCTCATCCGGGGTGACATCCCACTCCCTGCGGAGTCTAATGCAGCGTCGGAACCGTGCCACGCAAAAGCCGGCGGATCGCCGCAGCCCGATGCTATAATCGAATTCGCGAATCGAAATCTCATAGCCGCCATAAAGGGATCCTCATGAGCCGCGTCGCAAAGACAATTATCATCATCATTTCGCTCCTCATCTTCACCTACGTCGCTGTGGGCTACGTTCATGGCCAGACCTCCGACAACAAAACCTATCGCGCCCTCACCGTTTATAGTGAAGTCCTCGAGCACATCCAGCGCGATTACGTCGAAGATCCCGACATGCACGCGGTCACTTCCGGCGCCCTCCACGGCCTTCTCGATTCTCTTGACCCGCAATCGAGCTACATGAGCCCGCTCGAATACACCGACTACAAGCAAAAAATGGAGACCAAGGCGCCCGCCGAACTCGGCCTCACCGTCTCCAAGCGCTTCGGCTACATCATCATCATCTCCGTGCTTCCGGATAGCCCCGCGGCAAAGGCCGGGCTGCATTCCGGAGACTTGCTCGAAACCATTGCCGGGTTTACCACCACGCAGATGTCCATCAGCCAGGCGCAAACCCTGCTCACCGGTCAGCCCGGCGCGTCCGTCAAGCTCGAAGTAATTCATCGCGGAAAATCTGAGACCGAAACTGTCGAATTGAACTACGGTCGCGTTCCCGCTCCGCGCCTTCTCGATGCTCATCTCGAAGCCGACATCGGTTACTTAAAAGTTCCCGCGTTCGGCATCGGCATGACCAAACAAATTCGCGACGCCCTCGCCCAATTCCAGCATGCCGGCGTTCGCAGCCTGGTCCTCGATCTTCGCAATTGCTCATCCGGAGAAATGGCGGAGGCCGTTTCCACCGCGCAGCTCTTTCTTACTTCTGGAACGATTGCTTCCGAGCGCGGCCAGACCGTTTCGACGGAAACCTTTTCTGCAGATCCTTCCAAGGTTGTCTGGCGCCAGCCCGTCGATGTGCTGATCTCCGGCGGCACCGCAGGCCCGGCTGAAATTGTTGCCGCGGCCATTGGCGAAAATCACCGCGGCGACACCATCGGAGAAAGCGCCACGTTTGGCGAAGCTTCCGCGCAGCGCGTAATTCCCCTCGACGATGGCGCGGCCATCATTCTGACTGTGGCGAATTATTTCACCCCCGCCGGCAAACCCATTCCTCCGGATGGCGTCACGCCCAGCATCGAAGTGCACAGCACCTCGGATTTCACGGAGCCCGCCGCAGGCCAGGTGGTTTCACCCGATGATCCCGTCGTCAAGCGCGCCATTGAAGCGCTCGAAAACCCCGCGCAGAAAAAAGTGGCCGCCGCGACTCGCGCCCGCGTAAGATTTGTTGTGTGCCCCGCTTAAGATTTTTCAACGGCGAAAAAAATTTATTTTCGCCGGCCCGGCGCTCGAAAATTTTTGTTCTGCTCGCACTGATTCTTATTTTTTCCGCGTGCCACAAAAAAAATCCCTCTTCGGAAAATCTTCGCAGCGCGACGCGTGACCTTGTCGCCGCCGCGCAGCAGGTTGCCGGGCGCGATTCGCAAATTTCCATTCGCCCCGAAATGCAATCCGCCCCCGGCGGCAGCGCGCAGCTTGTCGCCGATCACATTTTCATCACCCTCGCCGATCCCTCGCGCAGGGACGCCCTCGTCCGCTCGCTCGACGACGCCGCAGCGCGACACGGCCTTGCGCACGTCGCGCGCTCCTCTTCCTCGAGCGCCCTGCGCTTCGACTACACCTCCGGCGGGCACCGCACGCATTCGATCCTCGTCATCATTCCTGTCCCAGCTTTCACCTCCGCGCCCGTTCGCGCGCCGATTTCTCCGCGCGCTCCCAAGCTCGCCATCATCCTCGACGATCTCGGCAACGATCGCGCCGCTGCCGATGCAATTCTCTCCCTGCACGTGCCGCTCAGCATCTCCGTGCTCCCCAATCTTCCAGACTCCGCTGAAATCGCCGAGGAAGCACATCGCCACGGCGACGAAGTTCTTTTGCACCTGCCGATGGAATCGAACGACGGCTCGCACGCCGAAACGGTTGAGCTGCGCACGGGAATGAACGACGAGGAAGTGGACTCCACTTTGAATTCCATGCTGGCTTCGGTGCCCTACGCAACCGGCGTGAACAATCATCAGGGCTCGCTCGCCACCGCCGACCCACAGTTAATGGCCGTGCTCATGTCCGCTCTTCGCAAGCGCGGCCTCTTTTTCATCGACAGCCGCACGACCGACAAAACCGTCGCTTACGATGCCGCCGAACACGCCGGCGTGCGCGCCGCTTCCCGCAAAGTTTTTCTCGACGACACGCAAACGCGCGCAGCCATTCTCAAACAAATTTCGCTTGCTGAATCCGACGCGCGCCGCGACGGATCGGCCATAGCGATCGGCCATCCGCATCCCACGACACTCGCCGCGCTCGAGGAAATGCTGCCGCGGCTCGAGGCCCGCGGCATTCGCCTCGTCCTCGCTTCCGATCTCGCCCACTAACCAAGGATATCGGAAACGAACGGAGTGATGTATTCGGCGATGGCTGGCGCGGAAGTAAGGCCGGGGGATTCGATGCCGATAAGCTCAACGACGTTGGGGAATTGCGGATCGCGCTCGATGATGAAATCGTTCGGCCCTTTCGCACCCGGCGGCGTGAGCTTCGCACGGATACCGGAATATGCTGGAACCAAATCCGCGACTGAAATTTCCGGCAGCAGGGGTTGGGCGCGCTCGGCAAACGAATCGACGGACTCGCGATCATGCTCATAATCATTTTTATCTTCAATGTAACGCGCCGTGGGGCCGACCAGCACGGTGCCCGCGAGCGTCTTCGTCAAATGCACGCCAAGGCTTAGGCCTTCAGGATGGGGAAGCGGATAGACCAAGCCGCGCACCCAATCACTTCGGGCGCGCACGAGTTCGCAATATTCTCCGCGCACGGGATAAATTCGATGTTTCGCGAGCGGCGACCCGAGGATTGCGGCGACGTCATCGGCGAAAAGCCCCGCGGCATTGATGAGGCAACGCGTCTCAATTTCTCCTGCGGTACTCACAACTCGCACGGAATTTTTGTTTGCATGGAGCTGCTCGACTCTTGCACGCGTCACAATACTGGCTCCCTGCTCCGCCGCTACGCGCGCGAACGCCTTCACCAATTCCTCGCTGGCAACAATTCCCGTCGAAGGGACAACAATCGCAGCGAAGCCTTCGACGTGCGGCTCGCGCGAACGAATCGCCGCGCGGTCCACAACCTCTAAACCGACGAGACCATTCGTGCGCCCGCGCTCCACTAGCGCGTCGAGCTTGGGCAAATCTTCGCGCGCGCTCGCGACAACGAGTTTTCGGGTGTTGCGGTGCGGGACATTGTGCGCAGAGCAAAACTTGTACGTAAGCGCGTTGCCGCGGACGCACAGGCGGGCTTTGAGCGAGCCTTCCGCATAGTACAGGCCGGAATGAATGACGCCGCTATTGCGCGAACTCGCGCCCATGCCGAGCTTGGGCATTTGTTCGAGGAGAAAAACATCGCTCCAGCGCACGGAGAGCGCCTGCGCAATGGCGCAGCCAATTACGCCGCCGCCAACGATGACGATGTTCGCGCGATCCATCTGAGAGGCGAGCAGCGAGCCTAGTAATCTCCGCCGGGCTCATTGAAGAGCGGCGTGCACGGAAGCAAGCGAGCTTCGGTGCCGTCGTGCACGGCGTAGCTGGGCCGCCATCCGTGAGGCGTGCCGGCCCAGAGCGAAGCGCCGCCATGCACGCCATCCACGTTCAGCGCGTAGTAGAGGAGATGAAACGTTTTTAGACGTTCCTTGAACGGGCTGAAATTATTGGCCACGCGATGCAGGGCTTCTAGGCACGCATCGGTTGGAGACTTTCCCTGGCGCATCATTTCCACGATGGTGTGTCCGCCGGCGACGCGAATATTTTCTTCGCCGCGGCCGGTGGAACCTCCGCCTCCGACGGCGCCATCCACGTAGAGGCCCGCGCCGATGATTGGTGAATCGCCAACACGGCCGGCAATTTTCCAGGCGAGACCGGAAGTCGTGGTCGTGCCGGAAATTTCGCCCTTGGCATTTACAGCGAGGCAATTAATCGTTCCGTACGGCGGATGTTGGACCACTTCATCAATCCACGAGGCCCATTGCTGTTTTTCGGGGGTATCGAGCAGCAATGCCATTTTTTCTTTCCATTCGGGGCTGTCGAGCCCGGGCCGCCAGTTGCTCGCCGTGTAAGCTTTCCAGGAGAGCCACGCGAGTCGGGACTTGTCGGTCAAAAGATTCATCGGCTCGAAACCCTGATCCACGGCAAATTGCTTCGCGCCTTCGCCGACAATCATGATGTGATCGGTGCGCTCCATCACGGCGCGGGCGACCAGAGAAGGATTCTTGATGTCGCGAATGGAAGCTACGGAGCCAGCGCGATTCGTAGGACCATGCATCACGGACGCGTCGAGCTCGGGAACGCCATCCTCGTTGGGCAGGCCACCATATCCAACGGAGTTGTCGTTGGGATCATCCTCGACTTTGGTGACCACGGCGAGCACGGCGTCGAGCGTGTTGCCGCTGCTCTTTAGCACGGCCATGCCGTCATCCAGATGATGCAGGCCGTTCGCCGCCGAGATAATAATCGGGCGCGTTCCCTTGGTTGCTGCGGCCGCCTGATTCGAAAACGGCGGCGCGCCGCTCAGTTTTCCCGGAAGGCTCGCGCCAAACACGCGGCGCACTCCGGCAGTGACACTGCCAACTAGCGTGGTGAAGAAAAATTTGCGACGAGTCCATTTCTCCATGAGTTTCCTCCTGCGGATGATTTCGGGTTTCCGCCGGAGCATAGTCCGGCGGGCGCGCCACGGCAAGAAAACTTTCAAAAGAGCGAGCATGCAGTGAGGCAACAACGGAACAACTTTTCGCTGTCCCAGCGAATCGTAAAAGAGGAAAATATACCCACGAGCCGGGGAGGCCAAGATGCCGCCACTGGAATATCTATCGCTTCTGCTGGGAGCTTCATTCGCTTCGGGATTGAACCTTTACGCGAGCGTGGCGACACTTGGCCTGCTCGACCGCTTCGGCGTGATTCATCTTCCCGCTTCACTCGGAATACTTTCGCACCCGCTGGTGCTGGGAGTGGCCATTACGCTGTATGTGCTGGAATTTTTCGCAGACAAGATTCCGTATCTCGACAACGTGTGGGATGCAATTCACACATTCATTCGCCCTGCGGCCGCGGCGCTGCTGGCCTACGGGCTGATGAGTCCCGTGGCCCCGGAATGGCGGATCGTCGCGGCGCTCTGCGCGGGAGGCGTGGCGCTGATCTCCCACGGCACAAAAGCGACGGCGCGGCTCGCCGTCAATGCTTCGCCCGAGCCGTTCAGCAATTCGCTGCTTAGCCTCGCAGAGGACGGGATTGCCATCACGCTGGTGTGGATGGCGACCAAGCACCCCATTTTGACGACGATGATTGCCACGCTGCTTCTGGCTTTCTCGTTTTATCTCCTATGGAAATTCTTCCGACTGGTACGGCGCGCGATTCGCTGGATTTTCGGCAAGAAACCCTCCATAACGACGCCACCGCTCCCCGCTTAGGCGACTGCGTACGACGCTTGCAATTGCGGCGCGTCGCGGCGAAGATGTGCGCGCAGAATCGCCTGAAAGGGAGCATTTCTCGATGCGTGTACGAAAAATTCTCGGAAGGTTTGGCGTAGTCGCTCTTGGGTTTGGCGGAATGGCTCTCAGCGCGGCGGAGGCACGCACCAAAGCGACACCATCTGCCGCTGTGGCAGATGCGCAGCCCGCGTACACAATGAAAATTGATTTCAACGTGCGCGTGAAAATGCGTGATGGCGTGGAACTTTCGGCGGACATATATCGTCCGGACGCCCCGGGAAAATTTCCCGTGATTCTGCGCCGCACCCCTTACGTGAAGGCCGGAAATGCGCGCGCCCTAGAGCGCTATCGCCGATTTGTCGCCCAGGGATATGTATTTGTGGCGATGGACGAGCGCGGACGGGGCGACTCCGATGGAAAATTCACGCCGTACCGTGACGACGGCCGGGACGGCTATGATTCGATTGAATGGTGCGCCGCGCAGACGTGGTCGAGCGGCAAGGTGGGCACGTTCGGCGGGTCCTACGAAGGAAAAAATCAGTGGCTCGCGGCGGTCGAACAGCCGCCGCACCTGACGACGATGGTTGCGCTGGTGTCGCCCTCCGATCCGTTTGTCGAATGGCCGACGGGCGTGCCGCTGCCGATGGACGTCAGTTGGTATCACTTCACGGCGGGACACGTGGATCAAAATGAAGACGCGGTGGACTGGACGAAGGTATACAAGCACCTGCCGCTCGAGACGCTGGATGAAGCTGCCGGGCGGCCGAATCCCTTCTGGAAAGAAATGTTCGATCATCCGACGCTCGATTCGTGGTGGGAGGAGGAGCGCTACCAGGATCATTACGACCGCGTGCAGGTTTCCGTGCTGCACATTTCCGGATGGTACGACGATGAGCAGGTGGGCACGCCGCTCAACTACATCGGAATGACGACGAAGGGCTCGACCGAATTCGTCCGCCACAATCAGAAACTGCTGATGGGAGCGTGGCCGCATGCGGTCAACTCCACGAGCCGGTTGGGCGACGTGGACTTCGGCCCATCGGACGTGATTGACCTCGACGGCGTGATGCTGCGCTGGTACGACTACTGGCTGAAAGGAATTGACAACGGCATCATGAAAGATCCGCCGGTGCGGATATTCGTAATGGGCGCGAATCACTGGACGGACGAAAGCGAATGGCCGATCGCGCGAACAAAATGGACCGATTTTTATCTGCACAGCGCCGGGCGCGCCAACAGTGGCTACGGCGATGGGTCGCTCTCCACGGATTCGCCCGCCGCTGAACCGGCGGACGGCTACCGCTACGACCCCGCGAATCCTGTGCCGTTCATCACCGAGCCATCGTTCGCACAGATCGGCGGGCCGGATGATTACCGCCCCGTGGAGCGGCGGGACGATGTGCTGGTTTATTCGAGCGCGCCGCTCACGCAGGATACCGAAGTGTGCGGCCCAGTGCGCGGCGAAATTTACGCGGCATCATCGGCACGCGACACGGATTTCATGCTGAAGCTCATTGACGTGTGGCCGAACGGGTATGCCGAGCGCCTGGACGACGGCATGGTGCGGGCACGGTACCGCGATGGAATGGAGAAGGCTTCGCTCATCGAACCGGGGCACATTTACAAATACTCGATCGATGCGTGGAACACTTGCGAAATGTTCCTGAAGGACCACCGCATCCGAGTGGAAATTTCTTCGAGCGCGCTGCCGAAGTACGATCCGAATCTCAACACGGGAGCGCCACTTGGAAAGACGACAGAAATGCAAATGGCGGACCAAAAAATCTATCACGACCGCGAGCACGCCTCGCACGTCGTGCTTCCGATTGTGGCGCCGAAACAATGAGAGGAAAGAATCGCTCATGAAACGAGACACTGCGAAATGGATGCTGGCTGGCTGTTTAGCTCTCAACTTTGCATTTCCCGCGGCCGCACAGAAGAAGCAGAGCACTCCTGCGACGTCGGCTAAGCAAGAGAAGCCTGCGGAGCGCGCGATTGCGGCGATGTTCGGCGTGCGGGTATTTCTTGAGACGGAGATCTCGCCCGATGGCCGCCGGGTGGCGTGGACGGAATCGCTCGCGGGAAAAGGCGGGGCGCCATCGCCCAACTCCGCGATTTTTATTGCAGACGTAGCCAAGCCCGATGCGCCGCGAAAAATCACGGCGGGAAACGGAACCGCCGCGCACGAGGAACACGACATTGCGTGGGCGCCCGAATCGCAACGCGTTGCGTTTCTCTCCGACGCCGAAACGCCGGGGCAATTGCAGCTTTTCGTGGCGAGTGCGGCCGGGGGCGCGGCGCGGCGGCTGACGCATCTGCACGGATTTGTGACAACGCCGGGATGGTCACCGGACGGCAAGACGATCGCGCTGCTGTACACCGAAAACGCGACGCGCGCGGCAGGGCCGCTGGTGGCGGAAACGCCGGTGGAGGGCGTGGTCACTGACGCGAGTTTCGAACAACGGCTGACGCTGGTAGATGCAGAGACAGGGCACACGCGGCAAATTTCACCGGCCGATATGTACGTGTACGAATACGACTGGTCGCCGGACGGAAAGCGATTCATCACCACCGCCGCACACGGGAACGGCGACGACAACTGGTACGTAGCAGAGATTTTTACGATCAATGGGGCGGGCGGAGCGATGAAATCTATCTACAAGCCGCCGCTGCAAATCGGCGTACCGAAGTGGTCGGCGGACGGAAAATTGATTGCGTTCATCGGAGGATTGATGAGCGACGAGCCCGTTGTCGGCGGTGACGTCTACGTCGTTCCCGCCGAAGGCGGCGCGGCGCGAAATCTGACGGAAGGAATGAAGGCCACGGCATCCTGGCTCGAATGGACGCCGGATTCCAAAATTGAATTCACTGAGCACGTGGACGGGAATTCCGGAATCGCCAGTGTGGACCTCGAAGGAAATTTGAGCACGCGGTGGACGCGGCCGGAATCCATTGGCTCGCCGGGATTTGGATTTCAGATTTCGCTGGCGCGCGACGGAAAAATGTCCGCGGTAATTCGCCATTCCTTCGAGAAGCCTCCGGAGGTCTGGGCGGGCCCGGTGGGAGCGTGGCAGCAAGTGACACATGCGAACGCAACACTCGAGCCAGCCTGGGGAGGCGCGAAAAGCCTGCACTGGACGAGCGACAATTTTACGATTCAAGGCTGGCTGCTATACCCAAGAGATTTCGATCCGGCGAAAAAATATCCGATGGTGGTTTACGTCCATGGTGGACCATCCTCATCGGTGAGGCCCGCGTGGCCGCTACGATGGGATTATGCCGAAGCGCTCGCCGAGGCAGGCTATTTCGTATTGCGGCCTAACCCTCGCGGGAGCTACGGCCAGGGAGAAACCTTCACGCAGGCGAATGTGAAGGATTTCGGGTACGGCGATTTTCGGGACATCCTGGCGGGCGTGGACGCGGCGGAAAAAATCGCGCCGATTGACGACCATCGCGTGGGAATCACGGGCTGGAGCTACGGCGGATACATGACCATGTGGGCGGTGACGCAGACAAACCGCTTCCGTGCAGCCGTCTCCGGAGCCGGACTCGCCGACTGGCTGAGCTACTACGGCGAAAATGAGATTGACCAGTGGATGATCCCGTTTTTCGGCGCATCGGTGTACGACGATCCGGCCGTGTACGAAAAAAGCGCGCCGATCCATTTCATCAAGAACGCGCGAACGCCCACACTGATTGTGGTGGGCGACCGCGACGGCGAATGTCCCGCGCCGCAATCGTTTGAATTTTGGCACGCGCTGAAGACCCTGGGCGTGCAGACACAATTTGTCGTTTACCCCAGCGAGGGCCACCTCTTCGCCAATCCTGCGCACAGCCGCGACGTAATCGAGCGCACGCTCGAATGGTTCAACCGCCTGATGCCGCCGGAGTAGAGCATCCCTTCAAACTCTTTCCTTTGCGTTCGCCCTGCCTAAAAGGACAGGAGGGTGAGGGGTGTCCGAAAACTGGCCGCGCGGGGGATAGCTTTGCGCCGTTTGACAGCGTAGTTTCAGACAACGTTTGGAGTGCCTGATTCCACGGGAGGGTGAGAATGTCCCACTGGATTGGATCGCCCGCGCCGGCCGACGCGGGAATCACGGAATTCAAGGAATGCCTGAAACGTTTGCGCGACGGGCTTCCAGGGGATGCTTTGCTGCATGCGCGGCGGGCCTTGGGTTCGGAGCCCAAGAATCCCTTCTATCTTTCCTACACCGGGCTGCTTGCCGCACTAGCGGAACAACGGTTTGGCGACGCGGAAATGCTCTGCCAGGAAGCCATCGGGCTTAAAACGAACCATGCGCAGCTCTACCTGAACCTCGCGGAAGTCTATCAAACGGCCGGACGCACATCGGACGCGATTGAAATCCTGCAGCGCGGAATGATTTCCGCAGGCCGCGATTTCCGCATCCGCCGAGCTCTACAGCGCATCGGCTTGCGGCGAGAGCCCCTGGTTCAGTTCCTCCATCGCAGTCATCCGATCAACCGGTTTCTGGGAAGGGTGCGGCACCGATTCTCGGGAGCGGCCCGCCCCGCGTAGCGCGCAACCGGATCGACCTTCAGGCGGGGCCGAGAGGTAGAAAATACTGCGTGCCCTTGACGGGCTGGCGAAGGCGCTCGAGCAGCACCTGCAAATCCTGATTGCGCTCGACGAAGTCCAATTCCGAAGTATCCACCACTAATAGGTTCGAGGCGGCATAGCGAAAAAAGAAATGCTCGTAGGCCTGCGCGACGGCCTCGATATATTCTCCGGAAATCTGCGATTCGCTGCGGCGGCCTTTCTTGGAGATGCGCGCGCTCAGGATTGCGGGCTTGGCCTGAAGATAAATCACCAGATCCGGCACAGGCAGCGACTGCGAAAGCATCTCAAAATAGCGCTCGTAGAGCTTCAACTCTTCATTATCGCAATTGAGATACGCGAAAATCTTGTCTTTCTCGAACAAGAAATCGCTTACCACGGGACCAGGAGAGGCATCCAGCGGCAGCTCGGCGAGGCGGCGGTGGCGCTCGATGAGAAAATACATCTGCGCGCGAAATGCGGCTCCGGGCTTTTCGTCGTAGAAATCGGAGAGAAACGGATTGTCGTCGCAATCGAAGACGCGGCGAGCGTGCAGGCGCTCGGCGAGAATTTTTGCGAGGGTGGTCTTGCCGACACGAATGGGACCCTCGACAACAATGAAGCGCGGCGGCGCGAAAGCGGGAACCGTCATGAGCTGCTACCAGCTTCGCGCCACGACAGTAACGATCTGCGCGAGGGCATCCAGATCGCGGCTATCAATTACTTCGGCTGATGAGTGGGAATAGCGCAGCGGCCAGCCAAGGGCCACGTCCACCGCGCCGTAACGCAGATAGGCCGAGCCGTCATTTCCGCCGCCGGTCACGCCGTACTGCATTGGAATTTGATTGGCTTTCGCGAGTGCCAGCAGTTTCTCCACATCCTCGCGCGGAGTGACGTTGGAATTGTCCACGGCGCGACTGACGAATCCCTTCCCAAGGATGGCGTCGCCGAAGCGCTTAGATTCAAGCGGTGAATCGGAGCTAACGAATGTGTCCACGGCGAAAACAAAATCGGGCTCCTTGCCTTCTTCATAAAGGCGCTTGGCAGCCGCAGCCGCGCCGACCAATCCGGTCTCTTCGCCAGTGGAAAACAAGAACGTGACATCGCGATCTTTCAAATTTGGGCCGAGAGCCCAAGCGGCAGAGACGAGCGAAGCGCATCCCACGCGGTCATCGAAGCTGCGGCCGTTCGCGCGCGTGCCCATGAGCTTGCGATATTTCTTCGGGACGGTGATGAAATCGCCTTTCGTAATTCCGAGCTGCAAAACCTCCTGCGGCGAACGGGCGCCCACGTCCACGCGATAGGCGGCTTCGCGGCCGCGGGGCCATTTGAACTCCGGAGCATCCCAGCTTGCGGGCAGTTCAAGGACGCCGGGATGCACTCCATTGGAAGAATGAACGAGGACAGGGTGGCCGGCAAAGAATTCCATCGCTCCGCCGCCGCGCGATTCGATTTCCAGGCGGCCGTCGCTTGCGACAGACTTAACTTCGAATCCGATTTCATCCATGTGCGCGACGACCAGTATGCGCGGAGTCTTCGAGCCGGCAGCAGGTGTCCCCAAGTGCAGAACCAGATTGCCCGCAGGATCGGTTTCGGGCTTGGCCCACGGCGGAAGAAGAAATTTCACTTTTTCGCGCACAGATTCTTCGTGCCCGCTCACGCCGTAGGTTCCAACCAGCTGTCGAAGAATTTCCGTAGTTGGCGGCGCCGTTTGCGGTCGAGCAGCCGGGCCCACGCCGTCTCCGATGGCCGCAGCGCTTTCAGGCTTCGCAGTGACCCCGACGTAGGAGTCGAGAAAGCCCGCGAGAGCTGAGAGATCCTTTGAGTCAATCATTTCCGCGGGGGTAAGGGGCCAGGCAGTGGCGATTCCAAGATGCGCCCAGCGCTCTGGCAGCGGGGTTCGCGCGATGTAACTCGGCGACATCAAAGGCGCCGAGTAATCTTCTTCGAAAGGAATCTTGCTGGCATCGGCAAGAAGTTTAAGCTCCGCGGGAAAACCAGCCAACGTTTCCTCTGCCCCCGCCATGCCGAGGAGAACTCCGCTGCCCAGTTCGCGGCGTGGAGCACGACGAACCGATTGCATGCCGGACACAGGACCGCTGGCGGTCAGGCGGCCGATGTAAAGCATCTCGTCGGGCTTTACCACAGTCAAAACGCGTTCAAGGCCGCGCGCGCCGGTCCATTGCTGCGTTACGAAGGCAAGCGTGAGAGTCCCCTTCAATCTTGCCGGATCGATGTCGCGAAGAAGCTCAAGGAGTGCGGCGGCTCCGAAGCGGTCGCCGATGGCAACGGATGTATGCTTGCCGAAACCCATGACGTAATCATGGCGGTCGAGCACGATGGGGCTGAGGTAATCCGCGCCTCCCCGGCGAGCTTCTTCGGCGGATGTGGCGCCGACATCGATGTACATGTCATCGAGGTCTTCTTCATCCGGAGGATGCAAGCGTCCGGGCTGGAGATGAACGGAAAGTCCGGCGACGACGCCATCAATCCACTTTCCCTGCGCGGATTTGATGCGCACGGGCTGCGCGGACCAGAGTTCATTGTAAAGCGGGAACAAACCGCCCTGCGGAAGACGCTGGACGCGCACGTAGCCGTCTTCGGTGAGGCCGCTCACCACAAACCCGGGCTCGTCGATGGGCGCGGCGATCAAGCGATGCGGCGAGCCGCTGCCAATGGTGATGAGCACATCGCCGAGGTTGTCCGTCTGCGGCGAGAATTTCTCTAAACGGGCGCGTATCTTCGCTGCGAGCTCCTGTTCGTATCCCGACACGGCGGGAGTTTCCACCAACTCCTTCAGGTCGCCCTCGAGCGAGCCCCAACTGCCGGAATCTGATGCGATTCTTGTCGACGATTTCTGTGTTCGTGAGAATTTGGGCGTGCGCTTTGAGTCGCGGTTTTGCGCGCGGACGGATGTCGCCCCAACCACCCAGCCACTGCAAGCCAAGAGCATGCAAATGAATGCTTTTTTCATGAAAAATTCCTTCTGAAATCCGACGTTTAAAGAATCAGTCGCGATGGACTTTAGCGCAGCCTCTCGTGCGGTGCAATCTCTAGCAGAGGGACACGCACGCCGACGCAGACGTTTCAAAATACGGAATCAGGACTTGGCGACCTCCGCGAGCAACGCGTCGCGCTTTTCGAGCACGACGCGTTCGCCTTGGCGAAGCGTCCACAGGTAAAGCGGGAACACCGCTGCCGCCAGGACGAGAAGCACGAGCGCGGAGAGCCAGATGTGTCCGAGAAGGTGCGAGATGAAGAACACGGCTGCGCAAATCCCCATGGCCAGGAGCTGCACGGTCATAGAGATGATGACGCTTAAGCCGGGAAGCCGCTGCCGGCCTAGCGCCGAATAATCAATTCTCTTGGGAAACTGCACGGACATCAGGTTGCCCGCGGAAAAATTTGCGAGTGCGGCAAATAGCACACCTGTGAGGGTCGCTGCGACGATGGCTGGAGAGGGCGGACGATACAGCAAGCTGGCGCCGGCGAATACCAGCACCATTTCGAGAACAAGCAGAACAGAATGTGCAATATTTTTTCCTCGCAAGACATCGCGGAAGCGCACGGGCGCAAATAGAAAAAACTGTATTCCCTTGTCGTCGGCTCCCAGAGAGTTGTAGACGACGTTCGTGAGAACCAGCAGCGCATACGCCGCAGCGATGGGAAAGGCCAGGTCCGATAATTGCGTAAGGAATTTCTGCTGCCCGCCACGCGCAGGGGAAACCTTAAATAGCACGAGAATAAAAATGGGCATGACAAATGTGAGCAACATGGGACCGCTGCGCGAAAGATAACGGACCTCCTTTTCGACGACCGCGGCGAGGGAACCGGAAAGCCCGCGAAGGTTCCAGCCGGCAACCGAGACTGACCCTCTCTTCGCCGCAGGCATTGCAACAGGAGCAATCGACTCGCCAAAGCTCTCTCCAGCGAATTGCTTCCGCAGGCGCAGCTCCAGCAGCCAGAAAAAAACCAGCCCGTAGACGCACAAAAGGACAGCGTTGAAAAACGGAGCAACGCGCTCTCCGCGTACAAAGCCGTCCAGTGCGGTGCCAGCCAGGCCGGGAGGAAAGAATCTTTGAACTTGCGCGAGCCATAGCAATCGTTCCGAAGAAGCAGGCAAATGGCCATTCAGTCGCTGTACCAGCGGGTTGATGAACTGAAGTCCGATGATGAAAACAAAAAAAACGACCCCCAAGATTTCGCGTGTCTTGCGCTGCGCAAGCCAGCGATCCAGCCACGCGAGAATGGCTCGCGCCAGGAGAAGATTGACCGCCGCAAAAACAAGGGCCAGCAGAGCTGTCACGGGGAAGAGCGCCGGCTGCGCAAGCGACACTCCTGCCACGATGCAAGCGAGCCAGTAGCAGCATCCGAGAGCCGCGGGATCGAACATTCCATAAGCCAGTACGACGAGAAAAAAACTCGTGTAGCGCAGCGGGTAGCGCAGCAGCTCCGCAAAATCAAAAGGCGCCCCGAACGCCGTGGACATCACGGGAAATCCCTGCCAGAAGAAAAATATGACCCAGAAGATGCCGGGGAGAAACTCTTCGCGGCCCGTGTGTACCAGAAAATAGGAAGCCACGCCGAGTCCGATCCCGGCAGAAAGGATTCCCCCGCCGAGCACGATGCCGATCATGATTTTCGAGAAAATCTCGAGGCGGCCTTTGACGGTGCGGAGCGAATTGACAAAAATCTGCCAGCGGAGCCGCGCAATCAGCCCCGTTTGCATGCGAATTCCCGAAAGCGCACTCATCCCAACCAGGAAAGTTCACGGCCCGCGTCACGAGAGCCGCCGACGATATCGAGGAAGATTTGTTCGAGGGTGAGCTTTTCGCGAGGTGCTCCGCCAGCGGGCACGGCTTCGCGAGATTCTACGCCCGCTCGCAATTCTTCGAGCGAACCCTGCGCGACAAGTTTTCCTTTGCTGATGATGGCGACGTGGCTGCAAAGTCGCTCGACAATTTCGAGCACGTGGGAGGTCAGGAAAATCGTCGCACCGCGTGCGATCATCCGCTGCAGCATAGATTTCAGTGTGCCCGCGGCGACGGCGTCCACTCCCTCAAACGGCTCGTCGAGAAAAAGTACGCGCGGGCCGTGAATCACCGCGGCGGCGAGGGCCAGTTTCTTCTGCATGCCATGCGAATAGTCGGCGATGAGGGATTTCGGGCGATCGGCGAGTTGCATGAATTCGAGCAGTTCGCTCGCGCGCTGGGAGGCCATTTGGCGATCGAGTCCGTACATGCGCGCGGCGAAATTCAAATACTCCGAACCAGTCAGCCGGGTGAAAAGCGCCAATCCCTCGGGCACCACACCAATTTGGCGTTTCAGTTCGACCGGATTTTCCGCTAGGTCAATACCTAGAACGCGGATGCTCCCTGCGGAAGCGGCGAGTAGCCCGGTGAGCATCTTGATGGTGGTCGATTTTCCCGCGCCGTTTGGGCCGAGAAACCCGAAAAATTGGCCTGCATCCACTGTGAGGCACACATCGTCCACGGCGACCAGTTGGCCAAAGCGGCGAGTGAGATGCTCGGTCGAAATTGCGGGGTCACTCACGAAACATCGAATTTAGCACACAGCGCAAGATACTCGAAATTGCGCAACTGCTTTTAGATGGCGGCAACGGGGGTAGGAGCGGCCTTCTGCGCCTGCGGGAAAAGTGCGAGGACAGCGGGAAGCTCAATGCGAATCGTGCAGCCTCCCTCGGTCCGATTGAAACCTGAGATTCGCCCGCCGTGCTCCTGAATGATGCCGTAGCAAATGCTGAGGCCAAGGCCGGTAGCCTTGCCCACAGGCTTCGTCGTATAGAATGGATCGAAGATGCGCCCCGGCTCGCGAAGCCCCGGCCCGGTATCGCTGAATTCCACCAGGACTTCTCCTTTCTCGCGCCGTGTGGAAACCGTGAGCACCCCGCCGTTTTCCTCCATGGCATCCACGGCGTTGCTGATCAGGTGATAAAAGACCTGGAGCAACTGGTTGGGATCGCCGCGCACGGCAGGCAGCACACTCCGGTTATTCAGCTCGATTCGGATGTTCTTGTCTCTCATGTCAAGGTTGCGGAGCTGCAGGGCGCTCGTAAGGATGGTATTCAAATCGAGCAATTGCTTTTCAACGGGCACCTGCCGCGCAAAGCTCAGAAGATTGTTCACGAGTGTCTTGGTGCGGCGCGCCTGTTCGCGGATCTTTTCTCCCAGGCTGCGTGCTCTTTCTCCCGCCGACGCATCTTCGCTCAGCAGTTCGGAATAACCCATGATGGCCGTGAGCGGGTTATTGATCTCGTGCGCAGCCCCGGCCGCCAGTTCGCCGAGCGATGCCAATTTTTCGGCCTGCACGAACTGCGTTTGAAGACGCTTCAGGTTTTCAAGTGATTGCTGGAGGTTTGAGAGCAACTTCAACCTGTCGCGGTCCACCAGCGACTGCCGGAAGAAAAATAATAGCAAACCGGCGGGAATAGTTGCCAGCGTGATTACCAGTCGAAAATGCCGAACGGCATCGGGCAAGTTGCTCGCCTCGAAGTTCCACACCGCGAAGACGGGCAGCGAAATCAGGCCGCCCATTGCGAGCCAGACATGCCATTGCACATGTTGACGGGTAATCCGTACCAAGGGTTCGGGAGCTGGTTTCAGGCGGTGCGCAATCATTCCTGCCGAACCCAGCCACACGAATGAAGCAACAAGAGGCAGATCGGAAAATCCCCCGGTGTGATAGCGGCCGAGCGAGGCTTCGAAATCCATCCACAGGTAGCCAACAGTGTAAAGAAAGGCCGCGCCGAAGAGATGGGCGTAAACTTTTTGCCAGGCGCCTCTGGTACGCAACACGAACCAGCCCAGGCCGAGCAGAAACACCGCCTGCTCAATCAGATAGATCTGGGAATACTTCTCCGCATACACCTGAGCATCCGGCATGGCGAATTTCCAGGGAAGAACAATGCGCACGTAGAGATACACCCACAGGAGGGCCAGGAGCGCAAAGTCGACGTGGCCGTATCGAAGCGATTCGCCTTTCTTGCGAGCATGTGGTTGCAGGGCCAGCGCTGCCATTAACGGCACGGAATGCAGGAAGAAGACAAAATCTCCGGAAAAAGGATACGGCGCCGATTGCCGGGCCACCAATTCTGCATACGTCCACCACAACTGGCCCACCAGCCAGATTGTCGAGCTTGCCGCCAGCAGCATCCAAAAAGTGTTTTGACGGCGGTGGGGCGAAGCTGCGTTCCAAAGCAGCCCGGCATTCGCGAAGAGCGGGACCATGCACTGCAATATGTCGGCGAGGGCCGTGCGGCTCTGTCCTGCGGGAAGGCAGGCCACGACGGCCGACGCGCCCAACAGCGCCATCCAAGCAAAAATGATTCCCTTGGTCGTCCTGGGGAGCGACATTCTGTAAGTCCGTATTCATTCTAATTTGGGTGGGTCCGCTGCCGGCGGAAGAGTTCGCGGGCTACACTCTAAGCGTCAACGACTCTGTGCCGAAGAACGGAAGGCAAAAACAACTTGCGACTACTCGAGAATAGAAGTTTATGCAGAGTTTTCAACAATCGCTGTATTGTGGGGAGTCGGTTACTTGAGAGTCCTTCTCGCCAGCTAAAGGGGGAATTTCTGCCTTAGTGAACCAAATCTTCCGAATGCTGCCGGTGTGGGAGTTTGATGAGCTGAATCTTGACGAACTCCCAAATCAACCAACATGAAGGTTCAAATACTCCAAGCGCGGCGTCCCGACGCAGAGAGAGAAAACCTGGGACTGTCTGGCGGAGGGGGTGGGATTCGAACCCACGAGGCCCTTTCGAGCCTAGCGGTTTTCAAGACCGCCGGTTTCAACCGCTCACCCACCCCTCCAAAATTTCCTTCTGAAGATATTGTAGCTTGCAATGCGGGTCGGCGACAGTTCGACTACTTCGCAGAAATTGAGGGTGTCTTGCTGGGCCAATCGGAAGGGGCGAAGTCGAATCCCCAGAAATGCGGCGCCGGGGAAAGGAATTCGACGCCGATGCGTTGCCCCTTTTCAGAAGCTTCACCGAGAAAAACGACGCGGCATTCCTGTTCCTCTTCGGTGACCGGGTTGGCCAGAACTATTTCGGCGCCCATAGCGAGCTCGTGATTGAGATACAGCAAGCCGCCGTGGGCGTTGACTACGATGGTCTGGCCCACATCGTGGAACTTCTTTCCGCCAACATTGCGTCCGGCGACCTTAATGGGAATGCGCGTGAACACGCGCGAGCTACGGCGCAAATCGTTGGCGTTATCGGCGCTGGAAGGGGCGACCATCTCCTTCGTATCGTGCATTACGCTCTCGGGTGAGTCAACGAAATCTGCGTGACTATTGTGCTTGAAGCAACAGCCCGCAAATCCGTAGAATGGTTGTTTGCGTCTTACAAAAATCGTTCCGCCGTGTAAAGGAACGCCAACTTTCCGCCGGTGCCCGCTCCGGGGCTTGCCTGGCAGGGGACATACATGAATCTCATTGACTACATCGAAAGTCATCGGGAGGAGCATCTCGACGAACTGAAGGAATTTCTGCGCATTCCGAGTGTGAGCACGCAAAGCGAGCACAAACCGGATATCGAGCGTTCTGCCCGGTGGGTGGCGGAGCGGCTGCGCGCTGCGGGGCTGGAAAAAGTTGAGATCGTCCCCACAAAAATGCATCCGATGGTGTACGGCGAATCGCTCGGAGCTCCCGGAAAGCCGACCGTCCTCATTTACGGCCACTATGACGTGCAGCCAGCCGAGCCGCTCGAATTGTGGACTTCGCCAGCGTTTGAGCCCGCCGTACGCAACGGAAATCTTTACGCCCGCGGCTCGGTAGATGATAAGGGGCAAGTTCACATTCATTTGAAGGCGCTTGAGGCGCTCAAGAGCGTGCAAGGAAAATTACCCATAAATTGCAAGGTGATGATCGAGGGAGAAGAAGAGGTCGGCAGCGTCAGCTTGTGGGATTTCGTCCAGAAGAACAAGCCGCGGCTGCTGGCCGATGCGCTCATCGTCTCCGACACATCCATGCTGGCTCCCGGGGTGCCTTCCATCACTTACGGCTTGCGCGGTTTGAACTACTATCAAATTGAAATCGCCGGCCCGGCGCAAGATCTTCATTCCGGCGTTTTTGGCGGCGCAGTGCCGAACCCCATTATGGTGTTGGCCGAAACGCTGTCGAAACTACACGACAAGAATTTTCGCGTCACCGTTCCCGGATTTTACGACGATGTGGCCCGGCTCTCGGCGGCCGAGCGCAAGGCGCTCTCCTCCCTTCCCTGGAAGGAAAAGGAATTCCGCAAGACGGTCGGCGCTCCCGCGCTCTGCGGCGAAAAGGGGTTTTCCATCGGCGAACAACTCTGGACACGGCCTACGATGGAGGTCAATGGAATCTGGGGAGGCTACACGGGAGAGGGTTCCAAGACTGTGATTCCGGCTAAGGCTTACGCCAAGCTCTCCAATCGTCTGGTGCCCAACCAAAACCCTGCAACCATCGCACGGCTTGTGGAAAGGCACATTCGCAAGCTGCTGCCAAAGACAGTCACCTGCAAATTTGAAGTACTGAGCACGGGCAAGCCCTGGGTGGCGTCCTATTCTCACCCCATCTTTCAGCAGGCGCGTCAGGCGCTGGAGAAGGGCTTCTCGAGGAAGGCCGTGTTCATGCGCGAGGGCGGATCCATTCCGTTCGTGACGCAGATGCATGACACTTTTAGGATTCCGTGTGTGCTGCTGGGATTCGGTCTGCCCGATGAGAATGCCCACGCCCCCGACGAACATATCTCGCTCGAGAATTATTACGGCGGCATTCGCTCAGTAGCGCTTTTCTACCAAGAGCTGGGTGCATAGCGGCATCCGAGCGCTCCGGTATTTTCCCGGCACTCTGGGCTGCCCTTCGAAGAAAACTCTATTTTTCGGGCTTTTTTGCCGTTTTTGCTTGCGTATCCTGAATCGGGCGGCTATATTGCCCTGCGGTTCCCGGATAACGGGATTCTACAACACCCAAAACTGAGGAGGAAATTCGAACGCAATGGCATCCCCCATGAGCAAGTCCAAGATTGTGGCCCACCTGGCCGAGAAGTGCGGCACGACCAAGAAGGCGATCGCGGAATTCTTTGATGCGCTCTTCAATCTGGCCGTGAAGGAATGCAAAGGCGGAGCGGGCAAGTTCGTCATTCCCAACATCGGACGCGCCGTCAAAGCGCACCGCAAGGCGCGCATGGGCCGCAATCCGGCCACCGGCGAGGCAATTAAGATCAAAGCCAAGACCGTGGTGCGACTCCGAGCGGCCAAGGCTTTCAAAGACGCCGTACTGAAGTAACACCACACCAGCAATCTTCACGACGAAGCCCCCGGGCACGCCCTGCGTTTGCGCCGAGCGAACGTTCGGGGGCATTGTCTTAGGCAGCTGCACGCCACGCCTTCTCGAATCTCATCCAACACTCCCTGCTTCATCCCCGCCACGCTCCCCTCTACAGAAGAGCTCTCTCTTCGGCCGAGTCGCCCCGGGACGTGTCATAATTAAGGTTTCCCTCGGAGCGGATGCCCATGGCAGAGCGGTCGGGCCTTCTTACGGATCTGTACGAGCTGGCGATGGCGGCCGGGTACATTCAAACCGGCTTCGAAGCCACCGCGACGTTCGAGCTATTTGTCCGTAATCTGCCTCCACATCGGAATTATCTGGTCGCCGCGGGCCTCGAGCAAGCGCTGGAGTTCCTCGAAAACGTCAGCTTCAATGCCGAAGAGATTGATTTCCTGCGGCACCATCCCGTTTTCCGGCACATCCGCGGCGAGTTTTTTGACTACCTGGCCGAATTTCACTTCACAGGTGAAGTCTGGGCCGTGCCGGAAGGCACGCTAGTGTTTCCCGGCGAGCCGATCGTTCGGGTGACTTCGCCGATCGCCGAGGGCCAGATCATTGAAACAAATTTACTGGCCACACTGGGTTTCGAGACGCTGGTGGCCAGCAAGGCGGCGCGCGTGGTCACCGCTGCGAAAGGCCGGCCCGTTGTCGAATTTGGAGCAAGGCGCGCCCATGGCAGCCAGGCGGGCATGCTAGCGGCGCGCGCGGCGATCATCGGCGGATGCGCGGGCACCTCAAATACGTCCGCGGGCCAACATTTTGGTCTGCACACCTATGGCACGCAGGCACATTCCTGGATCATGGCGCACGATGATGAGGCTCGCGCCTTCCGCCATTTTCTGGATGTCTTTCCCGAACATGCGTATCTGCTCCTCGATACTTATGACGTGCGTGCTGCGCTCAAAAAAATTCTCGCCATGCATCACAAACCGACAGGTGTGCGTCTGGATAGCGGGGACGTGGCCGCGGACAGTAAGTGGATCCGCAGGCAGCTGGACCGGGCAGGATGGAAAAGCGTCAAAATCTTTGCCTCTGGCGATATGGATGAATACCGCATCACCGCACTCTTGAAGCGCACTGCGCGCGTGGACGCCTTCGGAGTCGGCACGGCGCTCGCCGTTTCTCAGGACTCCCCGAATATCAACATGATTTACAAGCTCGTTCAGGTAGAACGCGGCGGAGAAGTGCGCGAAGCCGCAAAATTTAGCAAGGCGAAAATCACATACCCGGGGCGGAAACAAGTGTTCCGTTTCGCGCGAAAGTCGGGTCCATGGCGCGGCGATGTGATTGCTCTTGAGGACGAATCCTTCCCGGGCGGCCGGCCCATGCTGATGGAAGTGATGCGCGGCGGAAAGCGCGTCGTGCCGCCGGTTTCTGTCTCGGACGCTCGTGCACGGTGTCTCGCCGGATTGAAGCGCCTGCCCGAAAGGTTTCACAACGTCGCGCGCTCGGCCACCTATCCCGTGCGCTATAGCGACCGTCTAAAAGAGCTGCTCGAAAAAGTGCGCGCACGCGTGAACGGGAGTGCAACTCCACGCAGAAGCGGCCGCGTCAAATGGAAGGAGAGGTGATTCTCAGTGGCGGCAAAGCTGACCCCCAATCGAATCCTCTGGCAGGTGGACGTACAAGCGGATTTCATGCTTCCCGGCGGGAAGTTATACGTTCCCGGCGCGGAAAGAATCATCCCCCAAGTGAAAAAGCTGGCGGAAGCTGCGCGGCAGAATCGCGTGCTGATGATTTCGAGCGGCGACCAGCACGCTCCGGACGATCCCGAATTCGCGCGGTTTCCCCCGCATTGCGTCCGGTACACGCCGGGAGCGGACCTGCTTCCCGAAGCTCGCGCCGCAAAGATTCTTCGCGTGCCCAACAATCCTGCGTTCGCACTTCCGCCAGATCTCGCGGCCTACCAACAGGTGCTCATCGAAAAACAAACGCTTGATGTCTTCGACAATCCTCACACCGAGGAAATTCTCGAACGGCTCCCTCGCGACGTGACATTTACCGTCTACGGCGTGGTGACGGAATACTGCGTGCGTTGCGCCGCTGCGGGTCTGCTTGGGCGTGGCAAGCGCGTCAGCATCGTCACGGACGCCATAGAAACGCTCGATGCTCAATCGGGGAAGAAAACCATCGAAGAACTCCAGGCCCGCGGCGCAAATCTCCTCACCACGGAGGAGGCATGGAACCTCTTGAACGCGGCCCCCGCCGGCACGCTTCCGTCATCAGCTGCAAGCTAAAGCGTCTTCAGGTAGGCAAGTAAATCGCGCATCTGGTCAGCAGAGATTTGCTTCTCGAACGCGGGCATATTTTTTCCGCCCTTCGCGATTACTTCGCGCAACTGCTCCTCGGTAATTTCGCGGCCGTCTGCAAATTTTGTGCGCGTGCCCCAACCTTTCAATCCTGGTCCAATTTTCTTGTTCGTGCTCGTCGGAAAATGGCAAATCGCGCAGCGGTAGTCATAGACTTGCTTGCCCCGCTGGATCTCGTCGGAACTCGCGGAGGGCTTGATTTCTTTTTTGGGCGTGACCGCCTGCGGGGAGAGCGGCGCGCACCACGCCGCCAAGGATGCCGCCAGCGCCAGAATGTTCATCAATCGAATCAACGAACCTCCCGCCGAATCTCGATCCTATCTTCTCCTTTCTATTCTCTCCTTTTAATTTGCTGCTTCCAATCCCGTTTGACACCTCAGGAGTGCTGTGCTACCTAAAGTATATTAATGGGTCTGGATCGAGTTGCGGAGGCGCGGGAGCTCTTCGAAGCGGCTTACGAAGCGCAAACCGATGGCGACTTCGAAAGCGCCGTCGAACTCTATCAGCTCTCCCTGCAGCTACACCCTACCGCCGAAGCTCACACGTTTCTTGGATGGACGTATCATTACCAGGGGAAGATCGAGGAAGCCATCGAAGAGTGCAAACGCGCCATCGAAGTGGACCCCGATTTTGGGAATCCCTATAACGATATTGGCGCTTACTTGATCGCGCTCCAGCGCTACGACGAAGCCATCCCTTGGCTCGAGCGGGCGGTGGAGGCTCGCCGCTACGAGCCAAGGCATTTCCCTCATTTCAATCTGGGCCGCGTCTATCTGGCCAAGGGAATGCTGAATCGTGCGCGGGAATGCTTCGCGCGAGCCCTGCGAGCCGAACCTCGCTACGATCCAGCGCGCGAAGCCCTCGAAGTCCTGCGCCGCAAGCTGAACTAAATAAATTCACGGCCTTTCCGGCGATGCCTCCCCCGGGCGGAGCATTCGGTCATAAATCCAGAGCAGGAGGGCGGTCGCAAGGCCTACGCCGCAAATTACCCACCATACCTGCCATGGCTTTTGCAGCACTTCCCCGAAGTGGTGCAGCACCTTGCCGCCGAACCATCCGCCGGCGAGTGATCCGATGCCAATCGGAAGAAACGCGAAACCCATGTACGTTCCCTGCTGTCCGGGTGGGGCCAGCCGGGAAATGTATTCGTAGTAGCGCGGCGACTGGATCATCTCCCCGAGGGCGACGCCGACGAGCGTCAGCACCACGGCCCAAAGCGACGGCCGCGCAGCCACAATTAGCCACGCAAGCGAGCTGATGAGCGTCCCGAGAATCACGGCGCGAAAAGCGGGGATTTTTTTCGTCAGATAACTGATGACCAACTGCAGCGCGATCACCGTCGCCGCATCCGTAGCCAGAATCAGCTCCACATCCGCTTTCGAATTGATGTAGCTATGAATGTAGAGCGGCAGCGTGATGAATTCCTGCCAGAATACGATCCAATAGCCCGAAAAAATCAGCAGAAACGCCATAAAGCGGAAATTTAGGATGACCTTTAGAAAATTACGCGCCGTCTCGCCGAGATGCGGCGTCGCGGTTTCGCCGGAACGCCGTGGCTCCTTGAAAAAGACCAGGACCGCGAACAACATGAGGCAGACGCTCACAGCCGCGGCGCGAAATACATTCTCGACCTTCATGTGCCGGTGGACGATCGAAGCCACCACAGGCCCCGCCGCTCCACCGATATTCACGAGCGTGTAATAAATGGAATAACCGATCGAACGAACATTCTCCGTTGAGGCCCGCGCCGTCGTTCCTACAACGCTCGGTTTTACGAGTGAAATTCCCAGAGCCGGCAACAGCAAAACCACAAAAACGATCAAGCTGAGCGGGAGCACGGTCCGGACCGAGGCCATCCACTCCGAGCGAAGCGAGCCGAGCAGAAAGTAGGCGCAGGTAAGTATCAGGTAGGCCAGCGAGAGCGCTCGGCGAAAGCCCAGGCGGTCGGCCAGTGCGCCGCCGAACACGGCTAAGAACCAGACCGCGCCTCCGAATACGCCCGCCATCACGGTCGTGCGTTCGGTTGGAAACGTCAGAGTCTCGTGCAGATAATTCGCCAGCGAAGCGAACGCGCCGTAATAGGCAAGGCGCTCGAAGAGCTCCGTGATGTTCGCCACCCAGAAGGCGCGCTCAAATCCCGTTCGAATTTCCGTGAGCCGCTCGAAAAACCCCACCTGATTTCCCTCCGCGTTCTGGACGGCAGGCCGTGATTGTAACGGAACTCCGCTCCTGAGTCGTTCGGAAATCTTCGTGACCCACCGGACTGATACAGAAAACTTCTCAACGGGATCGTTCTGCGCGAGTTTTGGGCCTTCCGGAGCGTGTGTTAACATCGGCGCTTCATTGTTGGCCTAACGAGCGGGAATTCGCCCCATGCCTTCTGCGACGATGAGAGCCCTGCGAAAGATTCGCCCCGAGCGCGGCGCGGCTCTCGAAACCGTTTCCATCCCTTCCATCGGTTCCACGGACGTCCTGGTCCGCGTGCGCGCGGCCTCCATTTGCGGCACGGACCTTCACATTTACGATTGGGATCGCTGGTCGGCGTCACGAATCCATCCACCCATGACGTTTGGCCACGAATTCTGCGGCGTGGTTGAGAAAATTGGCGCCGAAGTGCGGTGCGTCCAGCCGGGCGATTTCGTGAGCGCCGAAATGCACGTAAATTGTGGTTATTGCCGGCCCTGCCGTTCCGGACAACCGCATGTATGCTTGAATCTGAAGATCATCGGCATTGATCTCGACGGGTGCTTCGCCGAATTCGTGCGAATTCCAGCGGGTAATATCTGGAAGATTGACGCGAAAATTCCAGAGCGCTATGCCGCCATCCTCGATCCGCTCGGAAACGCCGTGCACACTGTTCTCTCGGCGCCCATCGCGGGGCGCACCGTGCTTGTCACCGGCTGCGGCCCCATTGGCCTGATGACCATTGCGGTAGCCCGAGCCTGCGGAAGTTCCACGATTTACGCCACGGAAGTCGCGGCTCATCGCCGTGCCCTGGCAAGAAAAATGGGGGCCGACGAAGCGCTCGACCCCGCATCCGGCGACGTAGTCGCGCAGGTCCTCGAAGCAACCTCGGGCGGCGTCGATATCCTCCTCGAGATGAGCGGCAATCCCGAAGCGATCCAGCAGGGCTTCAAGATGCTGCGGCCCGGCGGCCGCGCTTCCTTGCTCGGCATTCCCGGCAAGCCTGTTCAGCTCGATTTGTTGCAGGACATCATTTTCAAGGGCGCCACGGTTTATGGCATCTACGGCCGCCGCATGTTTGAAACGTGGACGCAGATGACCGAGTTGCTTAAATCGGGGCGATTGAATCTCGATCCTCTGTTTCACGAGAGGTATCCGCTCGATGGTTTCGCGGGCGCTTTCACGGCACTGGAAAAAGGCGAGGCCGTGAAGGTTCTCTTCTACCCCAACGGCGTCCCCCGGTAGGAACCCTCGCTCCGTCGCTGTCGATTTCCGCTTCTGCTGCCGGCTTGGCCTATAATAAACAGTCCTTTTCGCAGGGAAGGAGAAAACCGGTGACCACCGCTATACAAAATCCGCTTCACTACATCCACGACGCCGTTGAGGACTTGAAATCGAGGAATCTCTACAACCGACTGCGCATCCTGGAAGGCGAGCAGAAGCCCGTCTCCGTTTTCGATGGCCGGGAAGTCATCAATCTCAGCTCAAATAATTATCTCGGCCTCACCACTCATCCCAAGCTGCGCCGCGCTGCCATATACGCCATTCGCAAATTCGGCGTGGGATCCGGCGCCGTCCGCACCATCGCTGGCACCATGAAAATGCACATGGACCTCGAAGAGCAAATCGCGAAATTCAAAGGCACCGAAGCCTGCGTCGTCTTCCAATCCGGATTCGCGGCCAATGCTGGCACGGTCTCAGCCATTCTCGGTAAAGAGGACCTCATCATTTCCGACGAACTCAATCACGCTTCGATCATCGATGGCTGCCGCCTCTCGCGCGCTGCGATCAAAGTCTTCCAGCACAGGGATATCGCCGATTGCGAGCGGGTGCTTCGCGAAACCGAAAACTGGAATGGCAAAAAGCTCCTGATTACGGATGGCGTCTTCTCGATGGATGGGGATATCGCTCCCCTTCCGCAACTCTGCGACCTGGCCGAGAAATACAATTGCATCATGATGGTGGACGATGCCCATGCTTCCGGCGTGTTGGGCCGCAACGGCCGCGGCTCGGTGGACCACCTCGGCTGTCACGGGCGTGTACACATTCAAGTGGGTACCTTGAGCAAGGCCATCGGCTCGCTCGGCGGATACGTCTGCGGTTCGCGTGATCTCATTAAATTTCTTTATCAGCGAGCGCGGCCGTTTCTCTTCTCCACTTCCCATCCGCCTTCTGTCGTGGCCACCTGCCAGGCGGCTTTTGAGCTGCTTGATTCCGACGCGGGCGCTCGGCTGGTCAAGAAAGTTTGGTCAAACACAAAGTTTTTCAAGCGCGGCCTGAAGAAACTGGGATTCAATACCGGCAAGAGCGAAACTCCGATTACGCCGATCATGGTGGGTGACGCGGCGAAAGCCTTCGAATTTTCCCGCCGATTGTTTGAAGAAGGCGTCTTCCTGGTCGCCCTCGGCTATCCGACCGTGCCGGAAGGCAAGGCGCGCCTCCGCACCATCGTAACGGCCACGCACAAGCGCGCCGAACTTGAGAAGGCGCTCGAAATTATCGGTCGTGTGGGCAAGGAGCTGGGAATCGCGTAATCCTCTCTTGAACGTCCCTAGAAGCTCCGCAGTTGCCAGTTTTTGTCCAAACTCGTCACTGGTATTTTTTTCCTGGATAGCTCTTTTGTCCACTATGACGCACCCTCCCGCCACGAGAGCTACACAATGCAACCAATAAATAACAAAGCACTTAACATTTGGAAGTCAGTTTGCACTTCTGAGACATGTAGCGGAGTAGTTGGACAAAATACGGCTCTATCCGGCCCTTCGCGGAAGACTCGCCGCCCAATCGGAGGTTTCATAATGAGAAAGATATGGCTCGTATTTTTCGCTGTAGCGGCCCTGGCATTCTCCACTTTTTCACAATCACAATCCTCGGCGCAAGCCACCGGCTCCTCAAACACGCAGGCGTCAGCCAGCACTGGCAAGTCCGGCGTACAAACCCAGGCTAGTTCTTCGAATTCTACCTCCGCGCAGGCCGGCGGCGATTCTCTCGCGCTCGATTCCGGGACAACTGCAAATGCAGAGCTCTTGAGCACCCTCGATGCGCGCCACAGCAAACCCGGTGACCGCGTGGTTGCGAAGACTACCCGCGATGTGAAGCAGAACGGTCACGTCGTCATGCGCAAAGGTACCAAGCTTGTCGGTCACGTAACGCAGGCCCAAGCGCGTTCGAAGGAAAACGCCCAATCGTCTCTCGGAATCATTTTTGATACTGCGGTGATGCGCGATGGCAAAGAGGTGCCGGCACAGTTTGTGATCCAAGCGCTCGCCGCAGCGAGGTCGGATCAGACCGCGTCACTCGATAACGGCGACATGATGGAGCCCGTTGCCGGAGGAGGATCGGGCAGCGTAGCCGGCGGAGGTCGTGCAGGCGGCGGAGGCCTTGTCGGTGGGGCAACCGGAACAGTGGGTTCCTCTGTCGGCGCGACTGCCGGCACTCTTGGCGAAGCTGGCAGGCCCATCGCAGGGACCGTTGGCACAACGACGGGTGTGGCCGGTGGCGCAACCGGACACGCAGGCGGCTTAGATGCTGCCGGGATGCTGACATCCACAAGCAGCGGCGTGTTCGGCCTGCAAGGCATGAATTTGACTTCGCAGGCGTCGAATGCGACCGAAGGATCGCTCGTCACTTCGCCGACCCACAATGTGCGCCTCGTTGGCGGCACGCAGATGCTGCTCAGTGCGACAACACAGCACAATTGAGTCCGCACAACGGCGCACTGAAAGCCAGACGGCCGCACGGAGCGTGGATCCATGCGGCCGTCTTCTTTTTCAGCGAAGCTTCCGAACCGGGAAACCTAACATACTTCAGGCAAGCGCCGGCCGACGCCGCGCGTACTGATACAACGTGTAAGCAAGCGCGCCCATTCCCCAGATCATGACAAGTAGCACGATAAATCCCCCTAAATAGGGAATCAGGTAGACCGCGCGGATTATCACCAACCCCACCGCCAGCCGGCCGATTCTTCCGCCGGCACCGGAACTGAGTCCCATTAATTTTTCGCCCAGCCAGCCGCCCACAAAGATCTGCGCAGAATAGAGAGCGACGAGGTAGAGAAGAATCGATGCTATTCCCACTCCCAGCCCGACGATGGTGATACAGGCAATGATGGCGACGATTGGCAGCGCAATCAGCGCGACAATTCCTACACCCAACGAGATGCCGTAGCGGTCACTCGATCGCACCGCTTCCACGTAGAGTCCGGGCAGCAGGAGCAGAATCGCCAGCCCGAGCACAAAAGCAGCGCCGAACGCCAGCAGGCGATGCCAGTAGTAACGCGGCGAGGCGTAGTCGGGATGATTCGTTCTTTGCGTAAACTGCAGAGGTTTTCCAAGTTTGGCTTCGCTCGCAACGCTGGGGGGATGCTCGCCCTCGAATTTCGTGCTGCCCTGAATCTGCGCGCTCGAGCCGAGAGCTAATTCGCCCCCGAAAGCATTCACGTTGCCGCCCGTGAATCCGTTCATTCTCGTGCGCCCGACAAACCCAATGATGTCCCGGGTGATGTGGCCGTTGCCCTCAAACGTTCCTGCACCGATGATTGCACCGCCCCCCACTTGCGATTTGGGACCCAGCTCCACATCGTTGCACCAACTTGTCACGTTTCGGCCCACGGTGCCATCCACCATCAGAAACTGCGCGAATACGCGCACGCTTCCGTCCACCTGGCCGGTGATTCGCACGCGCTCGGAAGCTGCCAGCACGTCCCCCGTGACGTGGCCATTGATGGTTATCTCATTCCCCCCGGCGATTAAGTCGCCGTCCACTGTGCCGTCAATCGTCACCCACGGCGCCCCTACGATCAAATCATTGTGCACTGTCTGACCCTGCGGAAGCGTGTAGCCTTGCTCGCTGTGGTGCACCTCCCCCGCAAGGGCCGGCCGCGGAACCGTCATCGCCGCCAACAGCGCCCCCAGCACCATTCCCACTGTCGTCAATCGCCGCAGATGCCGTTTGAGCAACACCGTGATTACAATTCCCACCGCGGCCGCGGCCGCGTATTCCATAAGGCTTAGCATTGAAGTCCACCCCTTCCAAAATGCTCCGCTGAAGAAGAGCATTGTCAGCAAATTTCCTTCGTTCAAACCGGCCTGCCCCATTTGCGTGCGCACCGGCTCGATCCACGTGCTCCAGAGCGTATAAGCCCCCGCGGCGCCGAATCCGAATGCTGCAATCCAGCCCCATGGCGCGGAGGCGTGCTTCCGCGGCGCCAGCAACCGCGCGGGCACCGATTCATCTTCTTCCGTGAACGCGGTGTGCAACCAGCGTTCTTCATTCTGGAGCGAACGCAGCAGCGCGCCACATTCCGCGCACTGCTGCACATGCGTGCTGAGCTCTCGCGCGTTTTCTGACGCCAGCTGGCCGTCCAGGTACAGCAGGCACGCCATTTCATCAATGTGGTTCATCAGGACCCTCCTGCATGAACTGTGCGAGCGGCGTCGGCTCCGCGCAGTACGTCGCGCAATTGGTGGCGCGCCCGCAGCAGCAACACGCCCACGAATGCGCGGCGAACCCCCACCGCTTCCGCAATTTCGTCGTAGCTCATTTCTGCGTAGTAACGCAGCACCAGCGCCATGCGCGCTCGCGGCGGCAATTGCCCCAGCGCGCGCCGCACTTGCTGGCTCGTCCGCTCCGTCACCAATTGCTCGAGTTGCCCGGGATCGGGATGCTCCAGCGGCAGGTTTTCCAGTTCGCCGGTCTCCAGATCCTGCCGAATCCTTCGTCTCCGCAGCAGGTCCCAGCAGTGGTTCGCCGCCACCCGGTAGAGCCAAGCTGTAAACGGCCGCGTGGAATCGTATTGCCCGAGTTTTTCCTGCAGCTTCAAGAAAATCTCCGCTGTCGCATCTTCGGCGTCTTCCCGCGTCGGCATCGCTCTCCGGCAAAAACGGAAAATCGCCGCGGCGTACGTCTGATAGATTCGGCCCCAGGCTTCGGCATCGCCGTCGCGGGCCAGCGAGAGGATTCCCGCCAGCTCCGCCGTCTCCTTGTCCACGGGTGCCTTTGGACGCTCCATAGTGTTCTACGCAGCCGCCCTCCAGAAGATATCAACAGGGGGTCCCCGAAAACCGGTGGTACGACCCTTCCGGCGGCTTCCACAGGGTAGCAAAACACTCGCATGCTTTCGAACGATTCTGGAGGCTCTAGACCGTGATTAAACTAACAGCGGCCCGGCCCACCAGAGTAAGCCGAGCCGCTCGAGAGCTGTGCTTGCAGGCTGCTCAGAAGCTAAATTTTGCCGCCAGTTGTATTCCTCGCGGCCCGCCACCTCCCAAGAACGGGTTGCCGATTCCTACGTCGCCCGTCGTGGTAAGCGCCAAGCTGCCCAAACTTTGACCCTTAGCGCCAAATCCATTCGGGGCAGCATCAGCGATGAATAGCGGCAAATACGGATTCGCGAAATTCGGGTGATTGAAGAAATTAAAAAATTCCGCGCGCAATTGCATCGTCAGGCGCTCGGTCAATTTTGTATCTTTGAATAGAGAAAAGTCGAACTGCTTGAAAGAGGGACCTCGTAGCGAATTCCTTCCCTCGTTGCCGAAGTGGCGCGATCCCGGCACGCAGTTCACGTCCGCGTTCCCGCTAACCAAGGTGCAAGGCGCTGTAAATGTTGTCAAGTTCAAGAAAGCAGCCGCGTTTCCTGGATTGTATTGAGCGGGACCCGTGACGTCCGGCCGGCCGAATAGCTCGCCGCTCCCGTCATAGTCATCCCCCGATTCGAAGTTATAGTTCAACTGAAAAGGCTGGCCATCCTGGAGCGAGAGCACGCCGTCGAGGCCCCATCCGTCCGTCAGTTTGCTCCAGCTTCCATTTTGGTTCGGAAGCATATAAACGTAGTTCCACGTGAATCGCCTCCGCACATCGAAATTCGAATTCCCTCTTTCGAGGTTTGGGTGTGTGCTGTCATTTGGCTGCGTCGCGTTCGCAACAAAATCCTCGCCGTCGCTCGCGTTATCAATCGAATGTGACCATACAAAATTAGCCTGCGTGGAAAGTCCATGCCAGCCGTTGACTCTCAAGCTCGTCTGCAAAGAGTGGTAGTTGGAATTCGCGGAAGTCTGCTCTTGGTTGATGTAAGACGCTCCAACTGGATTGTTCCCTCGAAATGAGCCGCACCCTTGCACGTCAAATGGCCCGGGCACGCCGCCGTCGGAAGCGAAACTGGCGACACCACAGGCTTTGTCAAACGCGGAGATGGCGGGCGTACCAGGTTGATTCAAATCCAAGAACCGAAACAACCGGTGGCCCTCCGAGCCGACGTATCCGACTTGCAACACAACCTTGCTGAACAATTGCTGCTGGATATTTAGATTGAAATTCTCCATGTAGGGCGTTTTCACGTTGGGATCTACCGCAAAGATATTTCCGCTGGGTGTAGCGCCCGGTGTCGCAAACACAGCGATACCTTTATTGATCGTTCCGCCTACCGCGCTCACGGAAGAAATCGGTGCGGGTCCGATGGGATTGTAGGCTGGTCCGGGGCAGAAAGAGCAGTTGAATGGCAAATGGCCGAGGAAAAAATCTTGCGAAAAGGCATCGTAAAAAATGCCCCAGCCGGCACGAATTACGGTCTTGCCGTGGCCGAACGGGTCATAAGCGAGGCTCAGTCGCGGGCCGAAATTTTTGTAATCGGGTTGGTAGAGTTGCGACAATCCGGGCGTGCCCTGTTGGATCAGCGTGCCCGCTCCCGGCGCGGTCACTATGAAATTGCTGAACAGGTTCTGCTTTTCATGCATGACCCCGAAATAATCCCAGCGCACCCCGGCATTTATCGTCAGCCGCGAGGTCACGCGGAATCCATCCTGTATATATAATCCGTGAGAATTTTCGAATGTGTTGCGGTTCGAATCTCCCGACGCTTGGCTCCCGCTAGTCACATTTCCAGCGAGAAAATCGCTCAGCGTGGCGAATTTCAGTATCCCGCGAAAGTTCGTGCCCAGGATTTGCGAGATGCTGGTGCGCCGGTATTCGTAGCCCATCTTGATGTCGTGCCGTCCGACCTTCCAGCTGTAGTTGTCGAAGAACTGCCAGTTCGTATCTACGCGGTGTCGCGGGTCGGAATGGCTTGCTCCGATCTGTGAGAAGCTGTTCACGTTGATCACCGGCAGCCCCGAGTTTGCCAGGCCAGATCCGACATTCAGTCCGATTGAGCTGGGTTGAAAGCTCTGGTCTTGCGGAAAAAATCCCTCGGCGAAACGATTCCAACCCATTCGGGCTTCGTTCAGTTGGTTGGCGGAGAAAACGTGAGAGTAGGAAATTGAAACAAGCTGTACGCGTGTGGGCGTCGTAGTGTTGAATCCCGGCAGGATTCCGCCACCCGTCAATGCCAGCGGAAAGCTCTGCACGCTGTCGCCGAAATAGTAGCGGCCGCTCAGCAAATCGTTCGGGCTGATGCTGTGATCCGCCTTTCCGATCAGGCTGCTTAATTTGTTGAGTGACGGCGCAACCACCGAGGCGTTGGGGCAGGATCCGCTTGAAACCGCGGAAGGAATATTGGGCGCCGGCCACGGGTGTCGCGCGATGAGAGCTTTGATAACTTCATTGGATGCATCGTTGGAGCTCAGCGAGCCATCCGCTGCGCTGCCCACTGGCACGCAAGCTTGGCTGACCGACCCCACTCTCTCTTCCTGCCCTTCGTAGTCCAAAAAGAAAAATGTCTTGTCCCTTATGATCGGCCCGCCCAGCGAGCCGCCATACTGGTTATTGTGGAAAGGTGCCTGCGGTGTCCCCTTAAAGTTGAAGAAGTTCCGTGCATCCAGCGCGTTATTGCGAAAGTATTCGACCGCCGTGCCGTGCAGGCTGTTCGTCCCGCTCTTGGTCACGATGTTAATTACCGCTCCCGCGTTCCGCCCGTATTCCGGTTCATAATTCGACAGCACGTGTAGCTCCTCCACCGCGTCAATCGGAAGTATCGTCGCAGGTGTGCCGAATACGCCGGCTTCATTAATCGCTGGGTCGTTGCGGAATCCGTCATTCATGTCCGTGCCGTCGAGCAGAAAGTTATTGGCTCTTCCTCGCGCGCCATTAACGGAGAACACCCCGAACGACCCCGGCGAATCGGTAATCTGGTCGGGCGAACCTGTGACCCCCGGGTTCAGGTAAATCAATTTTGTGTAGTCGCGCCCGTTTACCGGCAGATTCTTCACCACGTCGGCAGTCAGTGTGCCCCCGAGCGTGTCCGACGTTGTATTAATCTGCGGTAACGTCTCTCCCGAGACCGTGACACTTTGCGAAAGCTCTCCGGGCTTTAGTCCCGCATCCACGCGGCTCTCCGTTGCCACATCCACTTTGATTCCTGTAGTGATCGATTTTTGGAAGCCTTCCTTCTCAACTGTCACCGTGTACGTGCCGATCGGCAATTCCGGCACGGCATAGCTTCCATCATCCGAAGTCTGCGTGCTGCGCTCCAATCCCGTATCCGCGTTGCGCACCGTCACTTTGGCGCCGGAAACGGCCGCTCCCGAGCTGTCCGTCACCGTGCCCAATATCGTCCCGCGAAAAGTTTGCCCTTTCGCGCTCGGCACAAGGCACGCCACCAGCAGCGCCACAACCAGATAAATTGCCGCCCGCAAATTACGTATCATGCTTGGCATAGTCCTCTCCTCTTGGCTCGGAATCGGGATTCCGGAAGATTCTTGAACTTCCAATCAGAAGGCTGGCAAGCGGTTCCCCCACCGCGTCACCCCGTTAATCGGGCCACAATTCCGCCTCTTTCTATAAGCCAGCCCGCGCGAAACGTCAAGCCATCCCTGCGCGCAAGTGTTGATCTCCTTGCCTTCCTGTGTTAGCATATATATGAATTATCGTGACACAATAATGAAGATTACTGAGGGCTTTTGCCGAATTTCGGCCCCGCCGAAAACGTCCGCCCGGCTCTGAGGCTAAACCCCTCGGGCAGCCGCGGTCTCGGCTCGATTACGTCCGCAATTCTACCCGCAACACTCATCGAAACAGAAATCCCGCAACTTATTGAAAACAAAGGGCAATTCACAAACCTAATCGAGACAAAACACAGAGTTAACTTTTCAAGTTTTCGCGCTGCTGATGAAGACCATTTGCTTTCCCGTGATCACCGGAGCTGGCAAATTTTCTCGCGCGTCCGGCTCTCTGCGCCGCCTCTGTTATACTGCCCCTCCGCGCCAATGGCTTCCCGCGAATCAAAGCGGCTCTTTTTGGTGGATGCGATGGGCTACATCTTTCGCGCCTACCACGCGCCCATGGAGCGCCTGCAAATGCGCGGCATGCCCACCAAGGTTCCATATCTTTTTGCCGTCATGATGCGGCGCCTCCTCCGCGATCAGAAACCCGACTACGTTGGTGTGGTATTCGACTACCCTGCGCCCACATTTCGCGACCAGCTTTTCGCCGAATACAAAGCCCAGCGCCCGCCCATGCCCGAGGATTTGTCCGTTCAGATTCCCTATGTGCGCCGTTACTGCGAAGCGATGCGCTTGCCCATTCTCGAGTATTCCGGCTACGAGGCCGATGACCTGATCGCCACGCTCTCGCGTCAGGGCGTGAAAAAAGGTCTCGAAATCTGCATCGTCACCGGCGATAAAGACTTGCTGCAACTTGTCGGCGGCCCCGTTAGTGTCCTCAATCCTTCAAAGGACGACCTGGTCATCGATTCTGGAAAGGTGGAGGAATTGATGGGTGTTCCGCCCAACCGCATCACTGACCTCATCGCTTTGATGGGAGATTCCATTGACAACATTCCCGGCGCGCGTGATCCCAACGCCACGCCGCCTCCGGGCGAGCGCCGCAAGGCCGGAATCGGCGAAGTGGGCGCGCGCCAGTTGATCCAGCAGTTCGGCAGCGCTGAGGAAGCTCTCCGCCGCACGGCCGAAGTCAAAAAAGCCAGCTATCGCGAAGCCCTCGAAAATTGCGGTGAATTCGTGCGCCTCAGCAAGAAACTTGCCACCGTTCATGACGACGCGCCCGTGCCTCTCGAGCTTTCCCAACTGCAGTTGGCTGCTCCTGATCTTGCTTCTCTATCCGCGCTTTACTCCGAGCTCGGTTTTACCTCGCTCCTCAAAGATTTGCCCGCCGCTCCCTCGACGGAAAAGACCGACTACCAAGCTCTCGATTCGCCTGGCGCTTTGAAGAAATATCTCTCGGCTATTCCCCACGCGGCGGAAGTAGCCATTTGGTTCTCACTCGATAGCCAGGATCCCGATGAAGAAGGATTC
Organism: Candidatus Acidiferrales bacterium; assembly: GCA_050747245.1. Taxonomy (GTDB): domain Bacteria; phylum Acidobacteriota; class Terriglobia; order Acidiferrales; family UBA7541; genus JBOGNO01. Next base: position 18,645 of record JBOGNO010000007.1, on the reverse strand, counting down.
GGCGCTCGTATCCTTGACTTCGAAATTTCTTCCGGGGCAGGCGCCGCGTGTTCGGTTCGCGCTGATGAAAATGGCGCGATGCTTGAGGCGCTGCGCGAATGGCTGCGTGCTGCAAAAAATCCTCTCATCGTGCATGATCCCAAGTTGTTCCATCTTCTCTTGTTCCCAAATGAATCGAAAAAATCGTCGGCCTCGCCTTCCATCCGCCACGCCGTGATTCTTTATTCCTATCTCCTGCGGCCCACATCCGCCAATCACGCGCTTGCCGAAGTCGTCGTGCGCCATTTGAATCGCACTCTTTCCGGCGCCTCTGGAGAGCGCGCCGATTTCTTGCAGAGGCTCGCGCCCGTGCTTCGCAAGGAAATCGAGACGCAGGGCCTCGCGGACGTCTATTCGCGCATCGACCTGCCCCTCGCCCCTGTGCTCGCGGAGATGGAGCGTGCCGGAGTCCGCGTGAATCCACACGCCCTCGCCAAAATGTCCGCAACCATGGAAAAGGAAGTTCGCGCACTGGAAACCAAAATCCATTCGCTCGCCGGCTACGAATTCAACGTCAATTCCCCGCAGCAGCTCGCCGAAGCCCTTTTCGACCGCCTCCAGCTTCCCCCGCCGCGACGTGGCCGGATGAAAGCCCGCTCTACCGCGGCCGAAGTTCTTGAAGAGCTGGCCCTCGACCACGAACTGCCAAAGCTCGTCCTCGATTTCCGCGAAATCGCCAAGCTCAAGTCCACCTACGTGGACTCCCTTCCCAAGCTCATCGATCCCGCCACAGGCCGCCTGCACACGCGCCTGAGCCAGACCGGCACCGCAACCGGACGCCTCAGCTCATCGAACCCCAATCTTCAGAACATTCCCGTGCGCTCCGAGCTGGGCCGCGAAATCCGCGCGGCATTTGTCGCCGCTCCCGGAAACGTCCTCTTGTCCGCGGATTACTCGCAGATCGAGCTTCGCCTCCTCGCGCATTTTTCCGAGGACCCTGTACTCCTCGAAGCCTTTCATCGCGGCGAGGATATTCACGCGCGCACGGCGCAGGAAGTGTTCGGAGTTGCGCCCTTCGCGCAGACCGCCGAGCACCGCCGCATGGCCAAGGTCATCAATTTCGGAATCGTTTACGGCGTCTCGCCATTCGGCCTCGCACGCCAGCTCAGCATCGATCAGAAAGAAGCGGCGAAATTCATCGCCGCCTATTTTGCGCGCTATCGCGGCGTGAAGGAATATCTCGATCGCCAGCTTGCCCAGACGCGTCAGTCTGGCTTCACGCGAACGCTATTCGGCCGGACTCGCCCCATTCCGGAAATTAATTCGCCGCAACCCAATCTCCGTGGTTTCGCCGAACGCACTGCGATGAATACGCCGCTGCAAGGAACCGCCGCCGACCTCATCAAACTCGCTATGATTGACATCGCCGCGAAACTTCGCGCCGAAGATTTTCGCACGCGCATGATTCTTCAGGTTCACGACGAACTTCTCTTCGAAGGCCCTCGCCTTGAAATGAAGCGCCTGCTTCCGCTCGTCAAGCATGCGATGGAAAACGTTCATGCGCTGTGTGTTCCCCTGGTCGTGGACCTCAAATCCGGCACTAATTGGCGGGATATGGAATCAAGCGGCACCGAAGTGTAGAATCCGCTGGGAGGATTCGAAATGAAACATTCACCCGGATTTCTCAACCTGGTCAATGACGCCAAAACTCGCATCCGGGAAATCAACGTCGTGGAAACCAAACGCCGCCTCGATGCTGGCGAGCATTTCATACTTGTGGACACCCGTGAAGAATCTGAATGGGATCGCGGGCACATCACGGGTTCCATTCACCTCGGCAAAGGCATCATCGAGCGCGATATCGAACAGACCATTCCAGATAAATCCGTCCCACTCGTGCTTTATTGCGGTGGCGGATTCCGCTCGGCTCTAGTCGCCGACAATCTCCAGAAGATGGGCTATACAAATGTTCTGTCGATGGATGGGGGCTGGCGCGGATGGTGCGAAGCAGGTTACCCAACGGAGAAGGAGTGACTCACGGCCTCGCCGCAGCGGCGGCGCTATTCCCGCCCGACCTCCAAACTAATGCGTCGCGTTGCATAATCGGATGATTGTCACTACCGAGTACGCGGACATTCCCCTGTCCGGCAACCCCATGCGCACATTTGTGGCTGCTCCCTATGCTGAAGGCCTCTTCCCCGGAATCTGGTGCTATTCCGATATTTTTCAGCTTACGCCGCCGATGCTGCGCGCTTGCGTGCGGCTCGCGGGCTATGGATTTGTCGCCGCCGCGCCGGAGATTTATCGCCGCATCGAGTCGCCCGGCACCGTGATTCCTTTCGACGACGCCGGCCGCACGCGCGGCTTGCAGGACGCTGCGAAAACCCCCGTCGCGCACATTGACGCCGATCGCCGTGCGGGCCTCGACTGGCTCTCCCATCATCCTCGCGTCGCGCCCGGAAAGATCGGCGCCATGGGTTTCTGCATCGGAGGCCACCTCGCGTTCCGCGCCGCCCTGCAGCCGGATGTGCGCGCCACGGTGTGCTTCTACGGCACAGGCATTCATGATGGCAAGCTGGGGCAGGACGCCGATGCCGGATCGCTCGCCCACGCTTCTGAAATCCGTGGCGAGCTGCTCTTGGTATTCGGCACGAAAGATCCCCACGTCCCTGCTGAAGGCCGCGAATTAATTGACCGCGCGCTGCACCGCGCAGGGGTGAACTTTCGCACTTCGCTCTATCCCGCCGAGCACGCTTTCATGCGTGATGAAGGGCCGCGCTTCGATCCGGAAGCAACCGACCTGGCCTTCGCCGAAATGATTCAGCTTTTCCGTAAAGTCTTTGCGGCTTGACTCTGCGGGTTCGTTGAGTTCCAGGTGGAGGGCATTCTTCTTGGGCCGGAACATCCCAAGACTCGAAGGCGATGGCTGGGGCGGGAGGATTCGAACCTCCACCGTCTGCATTAACAGTGCAGCGTCCTGCCAATTGGACCACGCCCCAATTTTTTATGGTGTGACTCGCGAAAGAAATTTCAATCACGTCGGGCCGCTCCGCGACGCCTACCGCGGTTGCCATTGTGGATGTCCGGTGAACAAGCCGTGGACAAATCCGAACTGATACGCAAGAAATAGCCCAAATCCCAGGCTGATCAGTCCGGAGGCAACCCTCAACCAGCGGTTCATTTTCAGCGAGATTTTTTCGGAGTATGCAAAAGGCAACGCAATCGCTCCGGTGATGAGCATCATTCCCGCGATCGTTCCAATCCCAAAAATGAGCAGATAGCCAACTGCCCACGCCGCCTTCGGTATCGCCGCGAGCACCAGCAGCGCCACTGCAGCCGAACCCGCCAGTCCATGCACAATCCCTACCACCAAGGGGCGCGCGGCTTGATAAATGCCCAAACGCCCAAGATGCCGGTCGAGCCAGCTCAACGGCGATCGTTCCGGATCGTGCGAAGGAGATTCCGAATTGTGACTGTGCACATGCGTATGGATGTATTCGCCGTGACTATCCGGGCGCTCATGAAAGCGGATATCGAATTTCCCTCCGGACGTGAATGTCTCCGAAATCCATCGCAGCATTCCCGTCAGATTCAGGATGCCCAGAAGAATCAGCATCAATCCGACGGAAAACTCCATGGAAAGCCCGAGGCGCGCAGGAATCACCCAGCCCAATAGAATGATGCCGCCGCCAACCCCAAGGATCGTCAGCGAGTGACCCACGCCCCAGAACGCGCCGATGAACGCCGCAACTCGGATTTTGCGATGCCGCGCCACAATCGTGGTCACCGCGATCACGTGGTCTGGATCCGTCGCGTGGCGCATCCCCAGAAAGAATCCGAGCGCGATTATGGCCAGCGGACTGATCATGTTCCGCGAAATCCTCCCTGCGGCCAACATTGTAGCGAATTGTAGTAAGGCTGCTGCGGAGTTTTCTACCGTCGGCTTTTCGGCGATTGCGGCAGACGCCCGACGTGAATCGGAGCGAGATGGACGGCTCTGAGCTTAGAGGGTAACTTAAGTCACTCCCGTCGCTTCGAGGGTAGGTTTATTTCGGTAGGCGCGACGGGAGAGGTCTAGGGGAAAGGAAGCCGGCCCAGCCCTCAATCCCCTAAAGGGATCCTCGACTTTCCCTTCCCCTGACGCGTAATTCAGTCGCACGCTGGGAGCCAAAGCCAACTTACTGAAAACAAATACCCTGCTTGGGTTCCACGGAGTAAAAATGAATCGTCGCCAGTAAATTCTCCGGCCCAGTACCTTCCACAGGCCTCTTGATTCTTTCGCTTTCTGGTCCTCACTTGACCCGGTCGAGCCCCGCTTGCTATTGTGAAAGATTATTCTGGGCGCAGTGTCTCTGCTGTCTGGGGGAGTCACCATTGCGGCCGATGGTTCGCTAATGGGAACAAAACAAATTGTCGTCCGCGGCGCCCGCCAGCACAATCTTAAGAACATTAATCTTGAGATCCCGCGCAACAGCCTGACGGTTATCACCGGACTTTCAGGCTCTGGCAAATCCTCGCTGGCTTTCGACACACTTTATGCCGAGGGTCAGCGGCGCTACGTTGAATCCCTCTCCGCCTATGCTCGCCAGTTCCTGGATCAGATGGAGCGCCCCGACGTGGATTCCGTCGAAGGCCTCTCACCCTCCATCGCTATCGAGCAGAAAACCACGACGCGCTCGCCACGGTCCACAGTCGGCACCATCACCGAAATCTATGACTATCTGCGGGTGGTCTTCAGCTCCATCGGCGCCCCGCATTGCAGTAATTGTGGGAAGCCCATCTCCCGGCAATCCACAGAGCAGATTGTTCAATCGGTCCTCGCTCTCAAAACGGAAGAGCGCGTCATGATTCTTGCTCCCGTCGTTCGCGGCCGCAAAGGCGAATTCCGAAAGGATTTCGAAAAGTATGCGCGCCAGGGATTCTCTCGCGCGCGCATTGATGGCCAGCTCTTCAGCCTCGACGATCCCCCCTCACTCGATCGCCGCAAGAATCACACCATCGATATCGTTGTGGACCGCTTGCTTGTGCGTGCAGGAATTTCCTCGCGCCTCGAGCAATCCATCGCTACCGCTCTGAAACTGACCGATGGCATCGTCACCATTGCCATCGTCGGCGGCGAGGAGCATCTCTACTCCGAAAAGCTTGCGTGTCCCGACTGCGGCATCTCCGTGCCGGAACTCGAGCCGCGCTCCTTCAGCTTTAATTCCCCTTACGGCGCCTGCCCGGAATGCAACGGCCTCGGCTCCAAATACGATTTCGACCCCGGAAAAGTCATCGTGGACTGGTCCAAACCTCTCTTCGAAGGCGGCCTCGGCCCCGGCTCCGGCTCGGCGCTCTTGCAGCGCACGCTAAGCCTCGCGGCCTATGCCTATCATTTCGATTTAAAAACGCCGTTCGAAAATTTCCCGCGAAAGACTCAAAATCTCATCCTTCAGGGCAATCCTCCCAACGGACATTCCTCGAAGGAATTCGAATTTCAGGGCATTCTCGGTTTTCTGGAACACAATTTCAGTGAGTCCACATCCGATGGATACCGCGAGTGGATCTCACAGTACATGTCTCCGGTGCCGTGCAAGTCTTGTGGCGAAAAACGCCTTCGCCCGGAAAGCCTGGCCGTCAAACTGGCTAGCTATTCGATTTCGGATTTCACGGCTTTGTCCATCTCCGAAGCCCGCCGCGCCGTGGACAAGATTCTTGCCAAGCTCACAGAGCGCCAGCAGGCCATTGCCGGCCGGCCGCTCTCCCAAATCGGCGAGCGGCTCGATTTCCTTTTGGCCGTTGGCCTGAACTATCTGACTCTTGACCGCTCTGCCGCCACGCTATCGGGCGGTGAAGCGCAGCGCATTCGCCTAGCCACACAAATCGGTTCGCGTCTGCGCGGAGTTCTTTACGTTCTCGACGAGCCTTCCATCGGTCTGCACGCTCGCGATAACGGCCGCCTTCTGTCCACTCTCGAAACCCTCCGCGACCTCGGCAACACTGTCCTCGTCGTCGAACACGATGAGGAAACCATCCGCCGCGCCGACTACGTCGTGGACCTCGGCCCGGGCGCCGGCAAGGCCGGGGGCTTCCTGGTCGCTTCGGGAACCCCTGCCGCTGTGGCGAAAAATCCTGCCTCGCTGACTGGAAAATATCTTTCCGGCGCTGTCGCGATTCCTGTGCCTACGAAACGCCGCGCCGCCAATGGCAAATGCCTCACGATTCTTGGGGCACGCGCAAACAATTTGAAAAATCTGGATGTCGAATTTCCCCTCGGATTGCTCATCGTCATCACCGGCGTTTCCGGTTCGGGAAAATCCACGCTTGTGAACGACATCCTTTATCGCGCGCTCGCTGCTCGGCTGTATCGCTCCCGCGAGGCTCCCGGCACGCATCGCTCTCTTACCGGTCTTGAGCTGATAGACAAGGTTGTTGAAATTGACCAGGCCCCCATCGGCCGTACGCCTCGCTCAAATCCGGCCACATACACCGGGGTGTTCGGCCCCATTCGCGAGCTATTCGCCATGCTTCCCGAATCCCGCGAGCGCGGCTACCGGCCGGGACGCTTCAGCTTCAACGTAAAAGGGGGCCGCTGCGAAGCATGTCAGGGAGAAGGCTTGCGCCGCATCGAAATGAACTTCCTTCCCGACGTGTACGTTACTTGTGAAGTCTGCCGCCGCCGGCGCTACAATGCCGAAACCCTCGCCGTGCGCTACAAAGGTCACTCCATTTCCGATTTGCTCGATATGCCCATCGAGGAGGCTCTCGGCATCCTCGAAAATATCCCTACCATCCAACAAAAGCTCCAGACCCTAGTAGATGTCGGCCTGGGTTACATCCAGCTGGGGCAGTCCGCCACTACGCTTTCCGGCGGCGAGGCCCAGCGCACCAAGCTTGCTCGCGAGCTTTCCCGCCGCCAGACCGGGCGCACCCTTTACATTCTCGACGAACCCACCACCGGCCTCCATTTCGACGACGTCAAGAAATTGATGGACGTGCTGAACCGTCTCGTAGATCTCGGCAATACCGTCATCGTCATCGAACATCATCTCGACGTTATCAAACAGGCCGACTGGATCATTGACCTGGGTCCCGAGGGCGGCGATTCGGGAGGCCGCATCGTTGCCCAGGGCACGCCCGAGCAGGTCGCGCGCATAAAAAAATCCTACACCGGTCAAGTCCTCGCTCGGGCTTTCCCAGCCCTCCCCACCTCCGCGGCGGGCGCCTCGAGGCCCGGAAAATAGCCGTGACCCATCCTCGCTTACTTGCACCCAGTTCCTTTCTGCTTTACATTGCTTGCGTTTCTGATTTGCCTGCGGGAGTGCGCCGCACCCGGTGAGCCCGAAACCCATTCGAATATCCGCCAGTCAGTATTCGATTGAGCCGCTGCAATTCACGGCTCTGCGAACGTATCCCCTCGCCAGCCGCCCCAGCAAAGTTCACATCCGCGATTTCGCGCGGCCTCATCGCCGCGGCGGAAGCTTTCGCGAGTTCCTCGATTCTCTGCCGCGCATCCTGGCCGGCAACGACCTGCGCGCCGTGGCTACGGCCATCGAGCGCGCTCGCCGAAGCGGTCGCGCCGTTCTCTGGGGCCTCGGCGGTCACGTGATTAAAGTCGGCCTGGCGCCCGTTCTCATCGATCTGATGCGTTGCGGTTTCGTCAGCGCCATTGCCATGAACGGCGCCGCCATGGTCCACGATTTTGAGATCGCCTTGGCTGGAAATACTTCGGAGGACGTGGACGCTGCCCTGGGGCGCGGGAAATTCGGCATGGCTGAAGAGACCGGCCTGTACTTGAACGAAGCCGCAGTCGGTGCGTGGCATAGCGGCATCGGCCTGGGCGAAGCCGCCGGAAAACTCCTTGCGAGCGGCCGTCTAAAACTCCGCTGCCCGGGCCAGAGCCTCCTCGCCGCCGCTTTTCGCGCCCGAATTCCTGTCACCGTGCATCTGGCCATCGGCGCAGATATCCCGCATATGCACCGCTCCGCTGTAGGCGAGGCTCTCGGCGCAGCCACGCATCATGATTTCCGCCTGTTTTGCGCCCTGGTAAAACGCATGCATCCCGGCGGCGTCTATCTCAACTGGGGCTCGGCTGTTTTGCTCCCCGAAATTTTTCTGAAGGCCGTCACCGTCGTGCGCAATCTCGGCACTGCGCTCGCGCCCATCACCACCGCGAATTTTGATTTTATCCAGCACTATCGCCCGCTGCAGAACGTCGTGCATCGCCCCACGGCTACGGCGCGCGGCTCACGCGGCTACGCCCTTACCGGCCACCATGAGATTCTGCTGCCGTTGATTGCCGCAGCGCTCGTCGAATCCGCGGGGCGTAGACCATCCCCACGGCCTCGGAAGAAATGAGCGTTCCTCCCCAAGATCCGCTTCCCGCGCTCTCCGAAAACGCCGAAGGTGAATTGCTTCCCGCCGTTCCCGCGCCGCCCGCTCCGGAGAATCTCGTCCCGGAAGACTTGCGCGTCCCCTGGAGCTGGGGCGATCTCTTCCTGCTCCTTCCCGTCGCTTTCGTCGCTTACCTGGTGCTAAGCATTGTGATGTTCGCCGTTTCTTATTTCGCTTTCGGAATCACCCCTTCGGATTTTCAGCGTTCCAAAAGTCTTTTTTCCCTCTTTGCCGTAGTCGCACAAGTATTTCTATCTGTCGCCATCTTGTTCTATCTCTTCATCGTGATCCGTCTCAGGTGTGGTGTCCCATTCTGGAAAACCATCGGATGGCGAAATCTTGAGCCATTTCATATCAGCCGCCGCCTCACCTATCCCGCGCTCGTCTTCGGCGGCGCCTTCCTAGCTGTCCTCATCCAGTTCGCCTCCGCGCCATTTGAAAAAAAAGTGAAGCTGCCTATTGAGCAGTATTTTCAAGACCCTCACAGCGCCTTGATGTTGATGCTCATGGGGTTGTTGATTGCTCCGCTTTTCGAGGAAACCATTTTCCGCGGATACATCTATCCGGTTATTGCCCGCCGGTTCGGTATTGGTAGCGGCATTTTTGTCACCGGGACCCTCTTCGGTCTCATGCACGCCGTTCAGCTCTGGGGAGGCTGGATGCAGATTTTCTTGCTCATCGTCGTGGGCATCGTTTTTACGTACGCCCGCGCCGCCTTTCGCTCGGTTCTCGCTTCTTATTTGCTGCACGTGAGTTACAACGGTTTCCTGTTCGCTGCTTTTCTTGTCGCCACTCACGGCCTCCGCCATTTCCCCGCCCCCAACTGACCCCTAACTGATCATCTGCCATCCGTTTGCAAATACTGTGCGCCAATACGTTAGAATCAAGTTTCGGAATCTTGATGCACAGCGTGGAGCCAATTCGATGGACTGAGGAAGGAGTGGTGCTGCTCGATCAACGCCGCCTTCCCCTCGAGGTCGTGCATCACACCTACACCGATTACCGCGAGCTCGCCCGCGCCATCAAGGACATGGTCATCCGCGGAGCCCCCGCCATAGGAGTCGCCGCGGCCATGGGCGTCGCTCTGGGGGTCAAGAACTCGCCGGCAAATTCGCGCGCTGAACTCCGCGCGGAGTTTCCGCACATTTGCGAAACGCTGGCGAGTACTCGTCCCACCGCCGTGGATCTCTTCTGGGCCGTCGATCGAATGAAGCGCCGCTTCGAAGAGGCTATTACCACTGCTGGCGATTCCACCGATGCTCTCTGCGGCGTCCGAGAAGCCATGATCGCCGAAGCCCTTTCGGTGCATCAGGAACGCCGCGAAGCTGACCTGGCCATCGGACGTCTGGGGGCTTCGCTTCTCCCGCGCTCAGGCTGCGTTATGACGCAATGCAATGCCGGAGCGCTCGCCACCGGCGGTATCGGCACGGCCCTGGGAGTGATTCGCGTCGCCTTCGAACAGGGAGCTCATTTGGAAGTATTCGTGCCTGAAACGCGCCCGTATCTGCAGGGCTCTCGCCTCACCGCTTGGGAGCTTCACCAGGAAGGCATTCCGCTAACCCTCATCACGGACAACATGGTCGGTCATTTTTTGAAGGCGAGCCGCGTCTCCGCCGTTGTCACGGGCGCGGATCGCATCGCCGCCAACGGCGACACCGCCAACAAAATCGGAACCTACTCCATGGCCGTTCTCGCGCATGAAAATCAAGTGCCTTTCTACGTCGCCGCACCTATTTCGACGCTTGATCTCTCGATACCTTCGGGCGACCGCATTCCTATCGAAGAACGGTCCGCGGAAGAAGTCACGCACCTCGCTGGCCAGCGAATCGCCCCGGATGTTCCCGCTGCCCATCCCGCTTTCGACGTCACTCCGGCCCGTTTCATCGCCGCGATTATCACCGAGCGAGGAATTGCACGCGCTCCCTTTGCGGATTCGCTTCGACTTCTCCTCTCTGCGCAGTCAGCGCGCAATCCCGCCGCCGCTCACTGAGACAAGCTACGATTTTTTGTGGAAATTTATTCGTACCGAAGGGCTTCCACAGGATTGAGTCGCGCGGCCTTCCACGCGGGGTACACGCCAAAAGAAATTCCCACCATCGCGGATACCAATAGCGCCGCGGTCACCCAGAACATGGAAATCGAAGTCGGAAGCCCGGGGAAAACCAGCCGCACGGATAAACCGAGAAACGACCCCACGGCCACTCCGATGATTCCCCCGATCAGCGCCAGCGCCACGGCTTCGGCAAGGAATTGCCAGAGGATGTTTGCCTGCCGCGCGCCGATGGCTTTGCGGATTCCGATTTCTCGCGTCCGCTCCGTCACGCTCACCAGCATGATATTCATCACGCCGATTCCCCCCACCAGCAGCGCTACGGATCCCACCGCGAACATCACGACGAATATTCCGCTGGAGATTTGTTTCCAGAGATCAATGAACGCGTCCGGCGTGAAAATCGCAAAATCGTCCGGTTGATTCGGCAGCAGTCGGCGCTCACGACGCAGGAGCTCCCGCATTTCATCCACTACCTGTGGCACGTAGGCCGCATCCGTTGCCTTCACGAAAATCACGTAGTCTTTGTTTTCCGGGTGCAGTTTCTGAATCACCGACAGCGGCACGATGGCGATATTGTCCTCTGGGTTTTTGCCGTTCCCGAACGCCTGTTTTTGCGGCGCCAGCACTCCCACCACGGTCATCAATTTCCCTTCTACTTGCACCTCCTGCCCGACCGGATCATCCCCCGCATTGGGAAATAGCTCCGCGGCCGTGTCGTGCCCCAGCACCGTCACCATCGAGTGGTGCTCCTCATCCGTATCGTTGAAAAACCTTCCTCGCTCCAAGTTCAAATTCGATACGTCCTCGATCGAAGGCGTGTTGCCCTGCAATATCACGTTGTTCGCCCGGTTTCCTCCCCGGCGCACGTCGGAAGATCCCGCGCCAAGCTGCGGATTGAAGATTCGCAGCGAGGGCGCCGCGGCTGCCACGTGCGGCAGCTTCGCCATATCATCCGCCCATTCTGCTTTCAGCATCTTGCGCTGCAGAATGTCGGGCGTCAGCCGGCCCAGCGTCGCCCATGAAAACCGGTAGCAAATGATCAGGTTCGACCCCAGGTCCTTCACCGACCCGATCACGTTCGAGTTCAGCCCGTTCACCGCGGCGCTGATGGCGATCACCATGCTCACGCCGATGACGATTCCCAGAATCGTCAGGAACGACCGTAGCGGATTGCGCCGCAGCGCATCAATCGCCATCCCCAGCGAATCGCGGAACCCTCCGGTGTGTTTTCGAACGCTCATGACCGCATCCTTCTCTCACTCCGCACGAAGCGCCACCACCGGGTCCAGCCGCGCCGCTTTCGACGCCGGATAGACTCCGAAAAAAAGCCCCACGCTCGTGGCCATCAGGAATCCCGCCACCACCGACCATATCTGCACCGAGCTCGGCAGCGAACTCGTCCACGTCACCAGCTTGGCCAGCAATATCCCCAGGAGGATTCCGCAAATCCCCCCGATCGCTGCGATCGTCGAAGATTCAATCAGGAATTGCAGCAGGATGTCGTTCCTCCGCGCCCCGATTGACTTTCTCAGACCGATCTCTCTGGTCCGCTCGGTCACGGAGACCAACATGATGTTCATGATCACGATCCCGCCCACTACCAGCGAAATCGAAGCGATCACGATGGCCACGCCGAAAAACGCACCGCTGATGCTCGACCACACAGAGAGAAACGATTGGTTCGTCTCGATCACAAAATCGTCTTTCTGGTCGTATGCAAGATGCCTGCGGCCGCGCAGAATCTGCCGTACTTCGTCTTCGGAATCTTCCAGCCGCGCCGCGTTTACTCCGCGCGCCCAGATGCGGATCGAATCATTGGCGCCGTATTGTTTGTCGTACGTCGTAATCGGCAGGATCACCCAATCGTCTCGCGATTGTCCCAGAACCGAGCCCTTCTTTTTCCCCACGCCGATGATCGTGCACCCCACTCCGTCCACTTTTACTTCTTGACCGACGGGGTCCGACGCCGGGATCAGATCGTTCATGATGTCCCACCCCACCGTGCATACCGGCGATCCCCGCAGCACGTCCGCCTCGGTGATGTGCCGCCCCAGGATCAAGTCCGCGTCGTATAAGCGCGTCATTTCCGGCGTCCACCCGCGGACATCCGCGTTCGAAAGGTAATTTGTTCCGTACCTCACCTGTGCGTTCGCGTGGTTCACTGATCCACCCACGTCTTTGCAACTCTTGCACAGGTCGCGCAGCGCCGCGTAATCATCCATCCTAAATTTCCGTCGCTTCTGCGTCTCCGTGTACTCTTCGATGTTGGTGATGATGGAGGGCCCGCGGTTCACTAGAAAAACGTCGGCGCCAAGGTTAAACACTTTTTCCGAAACGTAGGTATTCAGCCCGTTCACGATGCTGACCACGGCGATTACGCACGTTACGCCGATCACCACTCCCAGCAGCGTCAGCACGCTGCGCATTTTGTGCGCCCAGAGGCTCGCTGAAGCGATGCGCACTGCCTCTCCAAAGTTCATGGTGGTCTTCGTGCTTTTCAGCGGAATGGCCCTCTGATGCTCATCCTAACATACGCGGGGCGAGACACGGAAGTTTCAGGCTTGGCAATTAAGCTGCCTGAATTGAGGGACTTGCGGCGCTTTTCGGAGTTTGCGCTGCTGCTCCGAAAAAAAGCGGCCCCGGCTTTAACCGGGGCCGCTCGAGGTTATGAGTTACTAAGCCTGCTGCGCGCTTAGAACTCGAACGTGGCCTTGATTTGGATCAGCCGTGGTGAAGCATCGCCGCCCAGGAACGATCCCAAGATGCTGGTTGGCGGGCTGACCACTCCCTGAATCTGCCCAAAGGTCGGACTGGCGAGGTTGCTGTCCGGCAATGTGAAGTTCGGGTGGTTGAACAGGTTGAAGAACTGCAACCCGAGCCCTATCTGGCCGCGCTCCCATCCGGGGATCTTCGTCTTCTTCATCACGGTCATATCTGTGTCGAAGTAGCTCGGCCCGCGGAAAAGATTCCGCAAACCCTTGTTGCCGAAGCCGGTTTCAGACCCAGGCGCCACCGCAGAGAAGTCGTTCGTGAATGCGCACGGAATTCCCGCGCCAGTTTGACTGGCGGCTGTTTCCGTGTTGCAGCTTACGTTTGCCCCACCGCTCGATGGGTTCGGATAGAGTGGTCCAAAGAGGTTATGTGACGAGTAACTTCTGTGGGTATCTACCACTGAGAAAGGCAGCCCTGTCCGGTAGAAGACGGCTCCCGAAACCTGCCATCCGTCCACCAGCCAAGATGTGCCATGACCCATCAACGCTTTACGTACGGGCAGTTGCCAAACGTAATTGGCGTTCATGTCGTGCCGGACGTCGTAGTCCGCCGGCCCATAGTTGTTCAGGGAATTGAACGGATTCTGGATCGAGACGGAGTTGCTGGAGAATCCGAAGAATCCGCCGTTCGAAACAGTATCAAACGCATGGCTATAGGTGTAGTTGAACATCAGAACGCCTTGGCCCCAGCCGCTGGTGATGTTGTGCCGAACCGAGACCACCATGCCGTTGTAGTTCGAGACTCCCATGCTCTTGACCTGAGTGACGCCCGCAAACCGGTTGTCCGTCACGGTGGGGGGAAGCTGGCCGACGCCAAAAGGCACCCCAAAGCTATTGTTCCGACCACCGAAGGCATTCAACCCGTTGTCAAAGATGGGGATGTGGATGCCATGGTTGCCGTAGTAGCCGACGCTGAACGAAGTGTTCACCCCAACACCCTTCTGGATTTCGAGGTTCCACTTCTGGAACTGCGGCGCCTGGACCAGCCTGTCCGTGGTGAGAAATGCTGGACGGCTGAAGCCACCTGCTAGAAGGTCTGCCACCGTCCCGCCACTTTGAAAGACGGAGAGAAAAGCGACGTTCGATGCCGCAGCGTCCGCAAAAAGGTTACTCGGTTCGGTCGGGGCGATATTATCGGAGAAAACCCGGAACGTATTCCGCAACGGCGAGTTCCCCGCGGCATTGTCCGCAATGGCACCCGGGAAGATGTCGTAGAAGATTCCCGCGCCTCCCCGGACCACGAAATTGGACCGGAGCATTCCCGTAGCTGTCGAACCGAATGGCGACCATGCGAAACTGAGCCGCGGCGACCATTGCAGGTTCTGATAGCCCGACAGCGCCACCAACCGACCGGTCTGAATGGCCTGATTATACGGTTGATTCGGGTCGTGGCTGATCTGATCGAATGGCCCGCCGAAGAAAGTGCCGAAGCAGCCCGTCCGGCAAATCGGGTTCGAGGCATGCTCGACGCGCAGCGACGGCGTGATGGTCAGGTTGGACTTGATCTTCCAGCCGTCCTCAATATATCCCGCCACTTCGTACAGCGTGATGGGAACGTTGTTGTTATTCGTAAAGCGTTGCACGAGCTCGGTGGTATCGTTATTCGGATCGGTTCCCACCCCCCCGTTCATGAAAGCATCCTCAGTAAACGGGATGATCTCCGGGCTCGACAGCGTAGCGAGATCGTGGTCGCTCACATAGTTGCGGTGGAGCTTGAATCCAAACCTAAACGTGTGGTTCCCACGAACCTTGGAAACGTCGTCGGTGATCTGGAATTGGGTCACGTTGCGGCCCTGCGGCAGGGCAAAGTCAATGCCGCCGAGGAGCGAGAAGCTCCCATCAATGAGCGTTCCGGGGAAGGCGGCGAGCGTCTTGTTGATGTTGTTGTTCGTGAAAATCGCCGAGTACCAGGTAGCCGAGATGAGGAGCTGGTTGGTGGTCGAAGCACCGAACGAATGGGTCTCTACCAACTGGCCCTGATATTCCGGCTGATTGCTCGTTGCGTTAAAGAGCGGATTGATCGCGTCGGTCGCCGTCGGTTGGATGCCCTGATCATACTGCATCCTAACGAACATGCGGTCGTTGGAGTTGATGTTCCAGTCGTAACGTCCCGCCACCTGCTTTTCAGGCGCGAAATTGATCGGAACCACGCGGAACTGGAGGGCGCAGGCACCCGTAAAGGAAGCAATGGTGTTACTAGCGCATCCGCCACCTGACTCAACGAGAGAGTTGTCGCGGCCCACAGTTTGATTGTAGAGATTGAATATTCCAGCGCCTGAGCCGGGAATCGCGGCCGGGCATGTGAAGTTGCCGATCGAAGACGTGATGGTTATGCTCTGGCAATAGAACGGAAGTGTCGCCGCCGTTACGAGACTATTGGGATTTGAGACATCGGCAGTGAGTTGCCTCATTGTGGCGACTTCAAATTCGTTCGTCGGTATAAACGCGGAAGTAGGAACGGGGATCAGCACGCGGAGTCCCTCAGTGTTGAAGAAGAAGAACATTTTGTCCTTCTTGATCGGACCGCCGATGCCCGCGCCCCACTGGTTGGCGTTCGTGAACGGTCTCCTTTGGCCATTCTGGTTGCTGAACCAATCGTTCGCGTTCATGGCGCGGCCGTTCCAGAAATAGTTGGCGTTGCCGTGGAAGGCGTTGCCGCCGGAGCGCGTGATGTAGTTCACCTGGATACCGGAGAAGGTGCCGAACTGACCGCCGTATCCATTGGTAACCACATCAGCTTCCTGAACTTCGTTCTGGCCGAGCAGCAGGTTCGTGGCACCCGAGTTGTTCAGGTTCAGGAACGGGTCGTTATCGTCCATGCCGTTCACCGTGAACAGGTTCGATGTTGCCGGCAGCCCGAAGGCTTCGACGTTTCCGAAGCCGCCCTGTGTGTTCACCACCACGCCCGGAGCGAGCTGGGCAATCGCGCTCAAATCGTTTCCGGGGTTAGGAACGTTTTGGACTTGCTGTTTGCTGATCGACGCTCCTACGTCCCCGTTTTCGGTCTGGGTTAATGGAGCCGACTCTGTGACGGTCACGGTCGTGCCGCCGCTCGTAATCACCAGCCCGATGTTGACCACCGTCGGCGAGCCGAGGGATACATCCAAAGTCCGGCTTGCGGGGGCAAAGCCCGTCGCATTGACGGTGATGGTGTAATTGCTGGGATCCAGCAATGCGAATTCGTAGGTCCCGGCCTTAGATGTCTTCGTATCGCGGCTTGAACCGCGAACGTTGTCTTTCAAATTTACCTTGGCATCCGGCACTATCGCCCCTGTGGGGTCGGTCACAACGCCAGATACTCCACCGGTGACCTGTGTTTGCGCGGCCAGCTGGGTTGCTCCCAGCGAAAAGGCCACCGCAAGCGCAAATACCACGATGAGCATGCGCTTAAAGTTCATTCTTGCCTCCTGGAAATCACGTTGCAGAATTTTTAGCCCCTTAGAAAGGTGGAGAAAAAGCCCCCGTACCCGCAGCGTCTTTGGCAAGTTTCTTACCACATCGGAATGTGTTTTTCTTATTGAAAACAAATGACTTATTCTATAAATCTGTGCCGCAATAGTCAACTGCTCCTGTTTTTCATATACGCCTTTTCGGAACGCTCGATATTTCAGTATGTTGTCCCGTCCGGACGCTAGCTGCTTATTGCTGTCGGCCGACCTAATCTCGAGCGCTCAGAGATGCTCAGGTTCCCCAAAGGACGTATGTGTCTCGATTAGAAATGGGCGCGATCCTTATTTTTCAATGAGTTAGGAGCTGTCTTGTTTCTGACAGTGTCTCGATTAGGCTCTGGCAGCTGGAAGCTCGATGCGGGAGACTCGAGCACCTCGGGCCTGACTGGAATGCACCGAAGTTCAGCTGCATGCAACTTGTGATTTGTCCCGATTAGACTAACCTCCCGATGTTTGTTTTCAATGGGTTGCATGTGTTTCTATTCGTAAGGGTGTCCCGATTAGAACTCTATAGACTGCTGGCGGGAGGCTTGAAGCTGGATGAAGAAAAGGCCGCCACCGGGACGCACCTGCCCGGGACCAGAGTTGTGATTGGCGCGAATCGTGAATTTGTCCCGATTCGAATTGCCCCCTTGTCCTGCTAAATTGTGCGATTTTAGTGAGACAAGTATAGCATGGATTAAATATCAAGTCAAGTACTCAAATTAAGCATACCGTTCGCACATCATGAGTTCGCTCGATTAGCACACGATCCGGCGGGAACCAAAGGGAGGGGGAAAATCCACGTATGGGCGCGATGGAAGGCGCTCGCAAAGGTGGCTGTGGATATTTTTCGGAACGCGCTTGACTCTTGCGGAGAATGCCTGTAGCATTGCGGATTGTCTGCACTCCTTCCTGCGGGTCAGGAAGTCCTGCTCTTTGACAATCGGTTGAAACATGCCAGAACCCGTTTAGTTCATTGAGAACTGAACGACCAATGCTTTGGCTTCGCAGAGCCCGCTTCGGCGGATACGCTGCGAGGCAGCCAGTTTAAAACGAGAGTTTGATCCTGGCTCAGAGCGAACGCTGGCGGCGTGCTTAACACATGCAAGTCGAACGCGCAGTTTTCTGTAGCAATACAGGGAATGGGCGCGTGGCGAACGGGTGCGTAACACGTGGGCAACTTTCCTTCCTGTGGGGAATAACCCGTCGAAAGGCGGGCTAATACCGCATAACATGCCGGTGACTGATGTCGCCGGTCTCAAAGGCCGCAAGGCCGCAGGGAGAGAGGCCCGCGCCCGATTAGCTAGTTGGTGAGGTAACGGCTCACCAAGGCTTTGATCGGTAGCCGGTCTGAGAGGATGGCCGGCCACACTGGAACTGCGACACGGTCCAGACTCCTACGGGAGGCAGCAGTGGGGAATCTTGCGCAATGGGCGAAAGCCTGACGCAGCGACGCCGCGTGGGGGATGAAGCTTCTCGGAGTGTAAACCCCTTTCGACCCGGACGAAGCTCCGCAAGGAGTTGACGGTACGGGTATAAGAAGCCCCGGCTAACTACGTGCCAGCAGCCGCGGTAAAACGTAGGGGGCCAGCGTTGCTCGGAATTACTGGGCGTAAAGGGTCTGTAGGCGGTGCGGCAAGTCGGAAGTGAAATCTCAGGGCTCAACCCTGAGACTGCTCCCGAAACTGCCGTGCTAGAGTGCGAGAGAGGCGGGTGGAATTGCAGGTGTAGCGGTGAAATGCGTAGATATCTGCAGGAACATCCGAGGCGAAAGCGGCCCGCTGGATCGCAACTGACGCTGAGAGACGAAAGCTAGGGGAGCAAACAGGATTAGATACCCTGGTAGTCCTAGCCCTAAACGATCAGGACTTGGCGTGGGCCCTGTACGGGGCTCGTGCCGTAGCTAACGCGATAAGTCCTGCGCCTGGGGAGTACGGTCGCAAGGCTGAAACTCAAAGGAATTGACGGGGGCCCGCACAAGCGGTGGAACATGTGGTTCAATTCGACGCAACGCGAAGAACCTTACCTGGGCTTGAAG
>JBOGNO010000006.1:0-246005 GCA_050747245.1 Candidatus Acidiferrales bacterium | reverse complement strand
ACAGGTCGAACTGCGCGTCGGAGATCTGTGGATTGTCCAGGACGTGATAGAGATATTCATGGCGACGAATTACTTCACGCAGCTTTTCCGCTCTTTTGGCAAGGGCCGTGCTTACCTTCATGCGCGCCTCGGAGGAAAGTTCCCCGGATGAAAGAGACGAATATTATACAATGCGCTGCGTCTGAGCCACTCTCTGCGAATGGCCCTACCATGCCGGAAGGAATCCACGATGCTGTAATCATCTATAACCCGACAAGCGGGAGGCGGAGGCACAGAAGGCTTACGGAACTGGAAGCTGCTTCGGCGATTCTGCGAGATGCGGGGATCAAGGCCGAGCTGGCGCCGACTTCAGGACGCGGATCGGCGACAGTCCTGGCGCGACAGGCCGTGGAGCAAAAACGACAACTGGTAATCGCGTGCGGCGGCGACGGCACGGTCAATGAGGTAGTCAACGGGCTCGCCGGGAGCCACGTGCCGATGGCACTGCTGCCTGCGGGAACCGCCAACATACTGGCAAAGGAACTGCGCATACCGTGGGATTTGCCCGTGGCGGCGCGGCTGATCCCGGGAGGAACGCTTAGGAGAATCGCGCTCGGAGCGATTCTGCCGCACGCGGATGCGAGCAATGAGGCGCAGGGGGCGGCTCGGCGCTATTTTCTGTGCGTCGCAGGAGCAGGGCCGGATGGGGAGATGGTTCATGCGCTGGTGGAGCGGTTGAAACAAAACACGGGAATCCTAGCCTACTGGCTCGAGGGATTCCGGCAGCTTTTCCGATATTCCTTTCCGGAGATCCTGGTGAAATCGGAAGGGCGCGAGCGCAAGGGAACTCTGGTGGTGGTGGGGAGGACGAAACATTACGGCGGGCCGTTTCAAATTACGACGGAAGCGAGTCTCTTCGAGGACGAGTTTGAGGTGATGCTGCAAACCACGCAAAGCCGATGGAGATATTTGATGTGCCTGCTGGCGTTGTGGTTGGGGAAAATTCGCGGGATGCAAGGCATCGAATTCTGGAAGACGACGGAGATTGAGTGCGAGTCGGCTGGCGAAACGCTGGTGTACGCGCAGATGGATGGGGAAGCTGTGGGGCCGATTCCGCTAAGAATGGAAATTGTGCCAGATGCCTTGACGCTGCTGCTCCCTGCGGGATATGAAGGAATACCGAAATGATTGGTAGAAATGAATGGATCCGGTAACGCATCTGCTCGCTTCTGGAGCGCTGGGAAAGGCGGGGATCGGCCGCGGTGAACGTCTGGCGCTGCCAATGCTTCTGGTGGCGGGAGCGGCGCCGGACGTCGATTTGCTGAGCCGGGTGGCAGGGGCGCACGCCTACTTGGTCCTCGGGCACGCGCTGGCACATTCACTTCTGGGAGCGGCGGTGCTGGTGACGCTGCTTGCGGCGGCTGCGACAAAAGTGTCCGGGAAATTCATGAAGATCCCAGTTCCCTTCCCTCGCGCGGCGATGATTTGTGGCATGGGAGTGGGCGCACATTTGCTGATGGACTTGTGCGCGAATGACCCGGTGGAGCTTCTCTGGCCGTTCAGCGCGAGGCCGTTTTCCTGGGACTGGACGACATACGTAGACCCGTGGATCCTGGCGATTCTAGTTGCGGGCCTGCTCCTGCCCGCGCTTTTCGCGCTGGTAGGCGAGGAAATCGGAGAAAAAAAGCGAAAGCGCGGACCGGGATATGGGGCGATCGTAGCGCTCGCGGCGCTGGTTCTTTACTTCGGCGCGCGAGGTATGATGCATGCGAGCGCGGTGAAACTGGCAGACGCGCGCGAATATCACGGCGCCGCCCCCCTCACGACCTCGGCGTTCCCGGCGGCGAACTCAATATTCAAATGGCGCGGAGTGATTGCGACGGCGAACACCTACGAAATTGTGGAAGTGCCAGTTGGCCCGAATTCTTATTTCGACGCGGACCGCAGCCGAACTTTTTACAAGCCAGAAGCTTCCGATGCGTTGACAGCAGCGGAGAACACCAAGACGGCGCAAGAATTCGTGGCGCACGCGCAATTGCCGCTGGCCACACTCGATTCGACGGATTCGGGATACCACTTCGAAGTGCACGATCTGAGGTTTCCGTATGAAGCCGGAAACGGCGGTGATGTATACGTAGTGGTGGAGTTGAACCGCCAACTTCAGGTCACGGACGAGGAATTTCGCTCCTCCAGTTCCAGCCGCTGAACGCTTCCAAGAAAAACTCAAGATTGTTTTTGGGCGCGGCCGAAAAACCAGCGCGTGAGGAGAAAGCTGAGCGCGAGGGCAAAGAGACCTCCTAGAGAAAAGAAGAGCTTGTGGCCGAGGAGGAATTGCGTGGCGGCTTCACCATAGCGCGCAGCGAGAAGGCCTTCCGCAAAGTAGCGGATGCCGCGGGCCAGGAGCAGGGCAAAAATAAAGGTGCGCAAAGGAACCTGGAAGACTCCGGCGGCGATGACGAAGGCCTTGAATGGCATGGGAGGAGGAAGAATCGCGGGAATGGCGACGCTCAGAAAACCATTGGAGCGCACCCACACGCCGATTTTCGCCGCGCGCAAACCGGCACGGCGGCGAAAAAACGCTTCGCCGCCCTTTTTCGCGAGGAGGTAGAGCCAGAAACATCCAGCGAGAGAGCCAAGCGTGGCCATCGCGGCGTAGTAAGGCATGCGCGCGGGATTTTGGATGGCTTCTTCGATGACCAGAAGATCGGCGACGATGGGAAACGATAAAACTGAGGAATCAAAAAACGCGACGATAAAGAGGCCCACGCCACCGAGCGTGGCGACGAGATGCGCCAGCCAATTGGGAAGTTTGATCTTTGGCGGAGCGAGGCTCATCTCTTCGGGCTGTCAAATGCGAAAGCGCCGATTCTAACAGCGCCCAGAGCAGGGTGCTACAATTCCGGGAGAAAAATGGGCTCGCCCGCAGATTCCGAAAACAATTCGACGCCGCAAAACACATCGCAGAATTCGCCAACGTTGTGCATGTGGTTGGTCGCGAGTCTTGCGGTTGCTAAGCTGCTGATACATCTGCTAACGAACGGCCGCTATGGATATTTCCGCGATGAACTTTATTACCTGGATGCAGCGCGGCACCTCGACTGGGGATACGTGGATTTCGCGCCGCTGGTGGCAGCGTACGCGAGAGTCGGGTTGGCGCTGGGCGGCTCCTTCCGCGCTATACGGCTCATATCCGCGGTTGCCGGAGCAGCCACAGTCGCCGCGACGATGATTGTGACGCAACAATTGGGCGGCAGGCGTTTTGCGCAGGGACTCGCAGGTTTGGCGATCGTTTGTGCGCCGATTTATCTGGCTTTTGGAAATTTACTTTCCATGAATCCGATGGAACCACTGCTGTGGACGACGTGTCTTGCCATCCTGATTCACTTTCTGAAGTCCGGCGATTCGAGGTGGTGGATCGGATTTGGATTCGTGGCGGGAATCGCGCTGGAGAACAAGCACTCGACGGCGTTCTTCGGGATCGCGGTGATTGCCGCGATGTTGCTCACCGAGCATCGGAGGGAATTCCGAAAGCCTTGGATCTGGCTGGGCGGCGCAGCAGCACTGGCGATTTTCCTTCCGAACTTGATTTGGGAGGTGGCGCACCACTTTCCAACACTCGAGGATCTGGAAAACGTGCGGCGAAGCGGTAAAAACGTAGTTCTCGGCCCCTTACAATTTGTACTGCAACAGATTCTGATCGTCGGTCCTGCGCAGCTTCCGCTATGGGTGGCCGGGCTAGTGAGCTTCTTCCGCGACGCGCAGCTAAGAATACTGGGCTGGACCTTCACGGCGTTTTTTCTGGTGATGTATTTCGAGCACGCCAAGGGCTACTACCTTGCGGGCATTTATCCGATGCTGCTGGCAGGAGGTGCTGTAGCGTTTGAAAGATGGTTCGGGGGGCGAGTCTGGCCAAGAGCAGTGGCGGCATTGGTTGTTGCGCTCGCAGCTGTGCCGATCGCGTTCCTGGTGCTGCCCATCTTGTCGCCGGAGCGGTACGTCGCTTACGAACGCTTCTTACACGCGGGGGTGCCGAAAACGGAAGTGCATCACGAGAGCGTTTGGCCGCAAATGTTCGCGGATCAAATAGGATGGGAGCAACTCGTACAGGAAGTGGCGACAATCTACTGGTCGCTCGACCCTGCAGAGCGCGCACGCACAGGAATCTATGCCAGCAACTACGGCGAGGCCGGAGCAATTGATCTATTCGGCCCCCGATTTGGTCTGCCGAAGGCCATCTGCGCGCACCAGAATTATTATTACTGGGGCCCACCCGACTTCCACGGCAGCACGTTGATTGTCCTTCAGGGAGACCGGGAAAGCCTTGAGAGCCTTTTCCAGTCTGTAAAAGTGGCTGGGGTACATTACAACGCGTACGGCATGGGAGAAGAGAATCACGCCATTTATTTGTGCCGAGGTCCGACCTTCACGTTTGTCCAAATTTGGCCGCAACTCAAACACTGGAACTGAGCGGTGCAAAGGCGCATTTGATGCGAGCGCCAGAGAGAAGTATAATTGTCTGTTTACCCCCATGCCGCCGGAAGCCACTGAGAAGACCGCGCGAGTTAAAGTCAGCGAGGCCGCAACCGCCAACAAACATTTCCCCGGCCCGGAGCAGACAGAGATGCTGCGCGTGCGCGGGGCGCGCGTTCATAATTTGAAGAATATCTCGTTCGAAATTCCGCACAACGCCATCACGGTGGTGACCGGGGTCTCGGGCTCCGGCAAATCCAGCCTGGCTTTCGATACGGTTTACGCGGAGGGACAGCGCAGGTACATCGAGTCCCTTTCAGCCTACGCGCGGCAATTCCTGGAGCGGATCGAGAAGCCGGACGTAGACGAGATCACGGGCATCGCTCCGGCCATAGCCATCCGGCAGAAAAATTCCACGCGCAATCCGCGATCGACGGTGGCCACGGCCACGGAGATCTATGATTACCTGCGGCTGCTCTACGCGCGCGCGGGGCGCAGCTATTGCCTGAAATGCGGCGAGCAAATTCGCAAGGACTCCGTGGATGAAATAGCGGATCGCGTGCTCGGACGAGAGGCGGGAGAGAAATTTTATGTGCTGTATTCGCTGCGATTCGGCGAATTCTTCGAACCGAAAGCGCCTAAGCCGCGCAAGACGGTCAAGCCTTCGGGAGATGCCGTGCGCGATGCCCTTGCGGCACTGCAAAGGCGCGGCTTCAACCGCATTGTACAGGCAGGGCGGGTCTTTGAGTTTTCCTCCCCGGAGAGCCTCCTGGATCTGAATTTCGCGAAACCAGCCTACGTTCTGGTGGATCGTCTGGCCATTGGCCCGGAAATTCGCGCGCGTTTGATTGATTCAATTGAGATCTGCTACCGCGAGGGCGGCGAGGCAATTTTGGAATTTGTTCCCGATAACGGAAGCGCGGAAATGGAGCGGTTGGTGTTCAACGAGCGGTTCGAATGTAAGCGCTGCGGAATCGGATATCAGGAGCCGGAGCCCCTCCTCTTTTCGTTCAACAATCCGTTTGGGGCGTGTCCGCGGTGCCAGGGGTTCGGAAATACGATTGATATCGACATGGACCGCGTGATCCCGGACAAGGGAAAATCGCTGGGCGAAGGCGCCATCGATCCGTGGACGCGGCCACGTCACCGGCAATTCGCACAGGAACTAAAGCGCTACGCGCGGGAGAAGGGGATCTCGCTCAGCGCACCGTTTCGCGAACTGCCCACAGAGCAGCGCGAGGAAATCCTTGAAGGCGATGCTGCCGCGAAATTTGCTGGAGTGAAGGGATTCTTCAACTGGCTGGAAAGGAAGAAGTACAAGCTGCACGTGCGCGTGTTCTTGAGCCGTTACCGCGGCTACGCCACCTGCCCGGAGTGCAAAGGAACGCGCCTGAGAGCGGAGGCGCGCGCGGTGAGAATCGAAGGCCGACCAATCACAGACGTCTGCCGGATGATGGTGAGAGAGGCGCGTGATTTCTTTGCAAAGCTGACTCTAGGACCAGCGGAAGCCGTGGTTGCGGAGAAGATTCTCGAAGAGATCCAGCAACGGCTACGATTCTTGGACGAAGTCGGCTTGGAATACCTCACGCTCGACCGACTGACGTCCACCCTATCGGGAGGCGAGGCGCAGAGGATACAGCTGGCGACTTCGCTGGGATCCCACCTGGTGGGCGCCCTGTACGTCCTGGACGAGCCATCAATTGGGTTGCACCCGCGGGATACGCACCGCCTGATCCATATTCTGGAGGATCTCCGCGGATTGGGGAATACCGTGTTAGTTGTGGAACACGATCCGGACACAATGGCAGCGGCGGATTACATCATGGACCTCGGCCCAGGAGCGGGGGAGCACGGGGGCAAGCTGGTATTTGCGGGGACACGCGCAGAGTTGTTGAAAAACCAGAGATCGCTAACCGGAAGATATCTGAGCGGTGATCTGAAAATTCCGGTCCCCGCGACGCGGAGGAAACCAGACGGGCATGTTCTGCGAATCAGCGGAGCGCGGAGCCACAATCTAAGGAAGATCGACCTGATGATTCCCCTGGGAACGATTGTAGCGGTGACCGGCGTATCGGGTTCGGGGAAATCCACCCTCGTATACGACGTCCTGTACGAGACATTTCGAAAAAAACGCAGTGGAGGGAATTGGCGCGAAGCATGCGATTCGTTAACTGGCGACCAGCACATCCGGGAAGTGGAGATGGTGGACCAATCCCCCATCGGAAGGACTCCACGGTCGAATCCAGCGACTTATACTAAGGCGTTCGACGCCATCCGCTCCGTATTCGCCAGCACGCCCGAGGCGCGAAAACGCGGTTACACGGCAGGCCACTTCTCGTTCAACGTTTCGGGAGGCCGCTGCGAGGCCTGCCAGGGCGACGGCACGGTGACGGTGGAAATGAGGTTCCTAGCGGACGTCGAACTGGTTTGCGAGGAATGCAGGGGAACGCGCTACAAGAGCGGAGTCCTGGAAGTTCAATATCACGGAAAAAATATTCACGAGGTGTTGTCATTAACCGTGCGCGAGGCACTGACTTTTTTCGCCGGGAACCCGCGCGTGACTTCGCGACTGAAGGTTTTGGACGAAACCGGACTTGGTTATCTGCGGTTGGGGCAATCGGCCACAACGCTATCGGGTGGCGAGGCACAACGTTTGAAACTCGCGGCGCATCTCACGCGGGAGGACAATGCCGGGGTGCTGTATCTGTTTGATGAGCCGACCACCGGATTGCATTTTGATGACATTCAAAAGTTGCTGGCGGCTCTGCGCAAGCTGATCGACGATGGCGCATCGGTGCTGGTCATCGAGCACAATCTAGATATCATCAAATCAGCGGACTGGGTGATTGACCTTGGCCCGGAAGGCGGAGACGCTGGAGGCAGAGTGGTGGCCGCGGGAACGCCCGAGCAGGTGGCGCGGAATTCACAATCGCACACGGGGAAGTTTCTGGCGCGCGCGCTGAACAATCACCCGCAAGGACGCGAGCTGCATTCGGGATGACTCCGTTTTCCAAAACGCTCTTTGTCGTAACGACCTTTTTGGCCGTGACTCTCGCGCCATCGGCTTTGGTCCAGACCGTATCCACGTCACGAAAGACTTATCACGCTCAGCCGGCGGAAGATCCGGCCTTGCGAGCGCTTCTGGCGAAAGGCCAGGCGGCTCTTCAACAAAAGGATTACGCTACGGCCATCGACGCGTTTTCGAATTACATCGCGAAGAAGCCGGAAGGCGCGGAGGGTCACTTTTGGCTGGGGTATGCCTATTCAGCTGCGGCGGAGCCGGAGAAGGCCATTGAGGAGGACCGAAAGGCTGTCGCGCTCGATCCCAATTTGGCCGAGGCGTTTCAAAACCTGGGACTGGCGCTGCTTGACAAAGACCCACGCGCGGCTGTCGAGCCGTTTCGCAAACTCGCGGAGTTGAAGCCGGAATTGGCGCAAGCGCATTTTGTGCTGGGCACAGCGCTTGAACGCTCAGCACAAATTCCAGAAGCAATCGGAGAATACAAAGCCGCGGAAAAACTCGAGCCGAAATCTTTCGACACGCATTTTGCCCTGGGGCGCGCAAACCTTTCTGTCCACGAAGCCGCGACGGCCGAAGCGGAATTTCGCGAAGCACTCGAAGCGGACCCGGATTCAGCGATCGCGCGGCTGGGACTGGCGCAGAGTTTGATGGCACAGGGGAAAAAGCAGGAAGCCGCCACGGAACTAGGCAGGTATCTCGGCGCCATGCCCGGCGACGTAGCAGCGCGACTCGATCGCGCGGGGCTACTCTATGACCTCGGTGAATACAGCGATGCGATGGCAGAGCTCGATCGCCTCGATGCGGCCGCCGCGCCTTCGCTTGTATCACTCAGGCTGCGCGGGGAAATCTTGTTTCAACAGAAGAAGTATGCGGAAGCTGTGACGCCCCTTCAAAAAGCGGCGGTTATTGCGCCTGATGATCCGATCCTGCACGCGCAGCTCGGGCACGTGCTGCTGGAATCGAAGAATTATCCCGCCGCCATACCGCATCTGCTGACTGCGTGCAAAAACAACTTGTGCGACCTTTCAACCGTCGAGGATTTGATGGCCGCGGAATATTTGGGCGGTAATTATTCGACGGCCTTGAAGGTTCTCGATGCCCTGGAGAAAAAGCAAACACTTCCCGCGGGGTCGTGGTACATCCGGGCGGACTGTCTCGATAAGTTAGGGCAGAAAAAGGAGTCGCTGGCTGCCTATCAAAAGTTTCTGGAGCTGAATGCGGGCCAAAACAACGACGAATACTTTGCTGCTGCGGCGCGCGTGCGCACGCTCGCTCGAGAGATTAAGGAGAAGAAGTGAGATGCTCGCGCGAGGAGCATATGCATGGGCGGCGCTCCTGGCCGCTCTGACCGCACCACTCTTTTCCCCGCAAGAGAGCGCAAAACTCGACAGCGCAAAACAAGACAATCCCGCAGCGGCGTTTCGTGAGCAGTATGCTTCGGAAAAGGATCCAGTGCGTCGGGCCAAACTCCTCCAGCGCACGGGAGCTGCGGAAATGGCAGTTTGCCGCAAGGCCGTCGAAGAGAAGGATCTGCCGCGCAGTGTAATTCTACTCGGCGACTATCGTGACGCCGTGCTCGAAACACAAAAGCAGCTCGAAGGCCTCGGGGTCGATGCTGAAAACCGGCCCGCGGGATTCAAACAGCTGCAGATCTCCGTTCGCGAATCCCTGCGGATGATGAAGGATATCCTGCTGGAAGTTCCAGAAGATTGGAAAGACCCATTCAATGCCGTGCACGCACAACTCGAAGAAGTGAATCGCGAACTGCTGAGGGATCTTTTTCCGCGGCAGCCCGGACATGCGCGCAAGACCGGCAAGCCGGGATCTTGAACGCAGGCGAGGAGGCCTCCATGCGGCTGGGAACGATGAGCATCGCGATACTGCTGCTCGCGGGAATGTGCAGTGCGCGAAGTTTGCCCAGCAAGGGCGATTGGAAGTTGCAGGAAAGGCGTGATTATCTCTCCCAGGAGGAAGAGGACAAGATCCGCGATGCGGAGACCGCCAGCGAGAGGATCAAGCTCTACATTTCCTTTGCAGAGGACCGCCTCAAGAAACTTCAGTATGAATTGCAGCGCACGGAACCAGAGTCGAACCGCTCTGAGCTGCTCAACGGGCTACTAAACGGATACAGCGGAAGCGTGGACGACGCAGCGGATCAGCTGATTGTAGGCCACGACAAAGGTGAGGACGTTCGCGGGGCCATTAAGTTAATGCAGGACAAGTGTAAGGACTTCCTGGCCGCGCTGCAGAGGATCGAGAAGGATGCGGTGGAGTTGGACACGTACAAAGACACGCTTGAGGATGCCATCGAGGGAACCAAAGACGCCCTTGACGATGCCAATAAGGCCGCCAAGGATTCGACGGCTCCTCCCGTGAGGAGAAAACCTTCGTGAGGCGCAGCGCAGTGCGCCGAGACGTTCCCGGCGGGCCGCAGATTTTTTCGCGGATGTTCACCCGACTTGGATGTACGGGACGGTCGCCGACGTTCCTGGTTGAGTTTCGCCCCTACGCTGGGCTTTCCCTGACGATACGCCTGCGAGAGGACCGAGCTCACGTGCGGCTCTCCGACGTGTTGAGGGGCGCGCCACGAATCGTCTTGGAAGCCGCTGCGGCGATCCTGCTTGGCAAACTTTACCGCCGCACGCCGCCCGAGGAATTGCTTGATGGTTACCGCACATTTTCAAATTCTCATAAGATTCGCTCGCGCCTGCTTCTCCTGCGACGCAAACGAGTGCGCAATGCACTGGCGTTGACAGCTAACGGGGAACGGCACAATCTGCGCGAAATGTACGCGCGGCTGAACTCTAAGTTGTTTGCTGGGACACTTGCCGCGCCGCGGCTAGGCTGGAGCCACCGCGTTTGGAGGGCGCAGTTGGGGTGCTACGATCCCGCCCTCGAACAGATCGTCATCAACAAACGCTTGGACCGCCCGGATGTGCCTGCGTTTGTCGTGGAGTATGTCCTCTTTCACGAAATGCTTCACCAGAAACACCCACTGCGATACGAACGCTGCCGCTTGCGCTCTCACTCACGAGAATTTCGCAAAGAGGAACAGCGATTCAAGAACTACCATCCGGCAATGCGATTTCTGAAAAGACTGCGCTGAAACGGTTCCGGGAATTTCACTTCTGGTGGGCCGGTTCTCCGGAAAGTAAGGCAATTCGTTTGCGCACTGTCTTGGCATCCTCGCCGTTGGGCGCGGCTTTCAAGTATTCGCGATAGTACCGCAGAGCCAATTCCTTTTCGTTCCTCTTATCGTAAATCCGCGCGAGTAAGAAACGCGGCTCGGCGTAATTCTCCCAGTATTCGATGGCGTCGAGGAAGCGTCCGATCGCGGCATCGGGATCACCTTTGCGCAAATAGTATTTTCCAATCTCGACATCGTGGACGGCGCGGTAAGGCTCGTATTTGGGTTGTGAATCCCTTTGCGCCTCGGGTGGATTCTTCGAGGAATCTTGTGCCGGAGGAGGTGGATTCTTGGAGGAATCCTGCGCGTGAGCTGAAATGGCAACGGTAGATAGCGCGAAACTTAAGCCCGCGACAGCAAGGGCAACTCGCGCAAAGATTCGAAAAGGCTTCACTTTCAGTTCCTAGATAGCGTTAGATTTCATTTGCTATCATCGGAGTTGCCGATGCGATTCGGGGTGCGACAGCAAGATCGCCGCTCGCGCGGCAAGTCTCGATGGACCTTCGCGAACAAGTAGAGGGCCTGCCTGCACAGCCCGGAGTGTACCTCTTTCTGGATGCCTTAGAAAAAATCATATATGTGGGCAAAGCTCGCATCCTGCGGCAGCGGGTACCTTCCTATTTCCTCGAGTCGCGTGCGGCCGACGCCAAGACGGGTTCACTGGTGCGAGAAATCGCCGGCCTGCGCTACATCGTGGTGGACAATGAGAAAGAAGCGCTGGCGCTCGAAAACAATCTGATTAAGCAGTATCAGCCGAAATTCAACGTCCTGCTGCGCGACGACAAGACGTATCCGTACATCCGCTACACAGCCTTCGAGCAATTTCCGCGCGTGTACGTCACACGGCGGCTGAAAAAAGATGGATCCATCTATTTCGGGCCGTACTTCCCCGCAAGCCTGGCGTACCGCCTGGTGCACATGATTCACAAGCATTTCCTGGTGCCGTCATGCACCGTGGACTTGACGCGAGAGCATCCTCGGCCCTGTTTGCAATACTACATTCATCGCTGTCTGGGGCCCTGCGTGTCGCAGCTCGTGACCGATGAACGCTACGCGGAAGCTGCGGCTGACGTGCGGCTGTTCCTCGAAGGACGCGGCCATGACCTCAAGAAAAATGTAGAGGAACGAATGAAACTTGCTTCCGAAAGTGAACGCTTCGAGGAGGCTGCAGGATACCGCGACCTGCTGCGCACGCTCACCGAGATGGAGGAACGCCAGAAGATCGCGGCTGCCGCTGGCGACGATACTGACGTCCTTGCCTGGCACGCAGAGCCGCCGCAAGTCGCCGTCAATCTATTTCACCTCCGCGGAGGACGGGTGATGGATCGCCGCGATTTTTACTGGGAGGAACTCGAAGAATTCGACGCCAAGGAATTTTTGCCCGCGCTGCTCAAACAAATCTACTTAGATTCTGAGTATCTTCCCCGGCTAATTCACGTGACTGAGGATTTCGAGGATCGCCGGCTGCTGGAAGAAATGTTTTCGGAGAAAGCGGGACACACGGTAGAAATCGTGACTCCGCAGCGAGGACGGAAACGCGCCCTGCTCGAACTTGTGGAAAAGAACGCACGACATTCGTTTCTACAACGATTCCGAGTGCTGAGGCCGAATTCAGAGACAATCGTTGAGGCATTGCAAACAGCGCTTGGGTTGCCGGAGCCGCCGCGACAAATCGAGTCATTCGACATTTCCCACTTGCAGGGCACAGACACCGTCGCTTCCATGATCGTCTGGGAAAACGGTCGAATGAAGAAAAGCGATTACCGGAAGTTCATCATCCGAGGAAAGGAATCCAGCAGGTCCGGCAAGGAGGGCTTGTTGCGAGACGATTTCGCCAGCATGCGAGAGGCGATAGAGCGGCGTTACCAGCGAATGCGCGATGAGCACAAGCTGTTCCCTGATCTCATCCTGATCGACGGGGGCCTTGGACAATTGCACGCGGCTGCAGAGGCGCTGGCCAAACTTGAAATCATCAATCAGCCTTTGGCCAGCATCGCAAAGCAGGAGGAGATCATCTACCTCCTAGGACACGAAAACGAGCCCATCGTACTCGAACGGCACTCCCCGATACTGCACCTTGTGCAGCAGATTCGCGATGAAACGCACCGCTTCGGGGTCACATTCCACCGCCAGCGCAGAGCCAAGCGACAAGTAAGGAGCAGCCTTTCCGAAATCCCCGGCGTGGGAGAGCGGACCGCGCGAAAGCTTCTGAAGGGATTTGGCAGCGTAGCACGAGTGCGGGAATTGAATCTCCAGGAACTCGAAGCGGTCGTGGCGCGGCCCCAGGCGCGAAGGATTTACGAGCATTTTCATGGAACAAAGGAATCATCAGGGGCGCGGCTATGACATCCGTCCATACGATTCCGTATGGAGTTGTTTGACCCGGCAGGCAGGATTGTTTCCGGCTCCTTGCCCGTGCCACTTGCGCGTGCTACCGTTTCGAGGAGAGGTGAGTGATGGCCGATAACGTGGGTTCAAAAATCAGCTTCTTTCTGGTGGGGCTGGGTATCGGAAGCCTGCTCGGGATTCTCTTCGCGCCAAAATCGGGTGAGGAGACCCGCGAGTATCTATCGAATAAGGCGGACGAGGGCCGAGAGTACGCCCAGCGCAAGGCACGAGAATTGCGTGAGCGCGCCGAGGATTTGCTCGAACGCAGCAAGGAAATTATGGCCCGGCAAAAGGATTCCATCTCCGCGGCAGTCGAAGCGGGCAAGGACGCATATCAGAAAGAACGATCCAAGGCCTCCTAAGGCCGGTGAGGCTGCTGCATGCAAGGCTGGATGGAAGCTTTTGTAATCGTGGCGTCGCTCGCCATCGTGCTTCAGATGGTGATTCTTCTCGCCATGTACATGCAATTCCGCACGCTGAGCCAGAAGGTGGAGCGCATCTCCGAGGACTTGAATTCCAAACTCGGCCCCATTCTAGTGCGCGCCAACCGCATCCTGGAAGATTCGCAGTCGCGCATTGAAAGCATCATGGGCGACTCGGCAGAGATTGTGCGCATCGCGCGCAACCAGGCTCAGAAAGTAGACCGCGTCTTCACGGAAACCGTGGAGCGCCTGCGGCTCCAGGTGGTACGAGCTGACCATATCGTTACGGGAACGCTCGAAGTTCTGGAAGATGCGGGATCGCGCGTGCGAAAGACGCTTCTCGGCCCTGTCCAGCAGGTCTCTGCGGTATTGAAGGCCATCCGCACCGGAATCGATTTCATTCGCGGGCAGCGCCGCCCGGCAGATTCCTCTCCCGCACCGCAAGACGAAGAGCTCTTCATTTAACTCTGCGGATGAATGCTTGCGGAATCAGCTCCGGGAGCAGCATCTCTCGAACCCTAAGAGATCCAGCCACCGCCAAGAACCAGATCACTCGAATAAAAAACGGCGGCCTGTCCGGGAGTGATAGCGCGCTGGGGAACGCAGAAGCGAATTTCCGCAGAATCCGGGCCAACTGGAATGATTTCTGCCTCGGCGGGCTCATGGCGATGGCGGATTTTCACCATGGCCATGACCGGACCTTGCGGGCGAGCGATAGAAACCCAATTGACGCCGCGCAAAAGTGCGCGATCGCTGCGAAGTGCGGCGTCGTCTCCAACGATGACGCGGTTGGCAGCGCGATCGATAGCCACGACATAGAGCGGACGGCCGGCGGCGAAGCCAAGGCCCTTTCGCTGGCCGATAGTGAAGTGATGGAGACCGTCGTGGGGCCCCAGCACCTGTCCTTCTATGTCCACAATCTCTCCGGAATCGGAAGCGAGCACGCTTCCCTGCTCTCCCAGATAGTCTTCGATGAAATGAACATAGTCGCCCGAGGGAACGAAACAGATCTCCTGGCTTTCAGGTTTGTCAGCCACGGGAAGCCGTGCCTGCCTGGCGATCTCGCGGGCATCGGCTTTCTTCATGGCGCCCAGTGGGAATTCAGTTCGCGAGAGCTGCTCCTGAGTCAGCCCGAACAAGAAATAGGTTTGGTCCTTGGCGTCATCCGCGGCGCGAGAAAGTTCGTAGCGGCCGCTTGTGGAGTTGTGACGTACTCGGGCGTAGTGGCCAGTAGCGATGCGCTCAGCGCCAATCTGGCGCGCAAACCGGATCAGCTCGTCGAATTTCACATGATTATTGCAGAGCGTGCATGGGATCGGCGTTCGAGCAGCGAGATAATCAGCAACGAAGGGTCGAATCACAGTTTCTTCGAAAGCGCGCTCAAAATTCACGACATAGAACGGAATGCTCAGATGCTCAGCAACCCGGCGCGCGTCATAAACGTCGTCCAGGGAACAGCAACGATGCTGCACACGTCCTTGCGCTTGCATCCCAGGCAGCCGCCGCTGATTCCAAAGCTGCATGGTAAGGCCGATCACGGACTGACCGCGCGTTGCGAGCAGAGCCGCGACGGCGGAACTATCCACCCCACCACTCATGGCCACCGCAGTCGTTCCTTCCGGCAAAGCCAGCGAAGCGCGTCGAGTTTCCAAATCAATTTGTTCGATCGCGCTCATGCTAGGAGACACTCCGAGCCGATGCTGTCGGTTGCCACGAAGGCGACAGGGAGCGGAGATGCTCCACAACGCCAGGGATCACTTCGAGCGCATAGTCAATTTCCTGTTCCGTGGTGTGGCGTCCCATGCTAAAACGCAGGCTCGTTCGCGCATCGGCGGGGGAAAGTCCGATGGCGGTGAGCACGTGCGAAGGTTCGATGGCACCAGATGAGCATGCAGCACCTGTCGAACATGCGATGCCCCTCAGATCGAGGGCTACGACAAGTGCTTCGCCCTCCGCGGACGAAAATGACAGGTTTGCAGTATTGGGGACGCGCGAGCTCCGACTACCATTGACGCGCGTTAGAGGGATCGCTTCTAGCAATCCTTGTTCGAGCCGGTCTCGCAAGCGAGATATGCACGCAGCATCCGTTGTCTGATTTTGCTTCGCCATGGCCGCAGCTTTTCCCAGCCCCACAATTCCAGCCACGTTTTCCGTCCCCGGACGGCGATCGCGTTCATGGTGACCGCCGAAAAGAATCGGCTCGAGGGGGACGCCGGCACGAACGTAAAGGGCGCCCACGCCCTTAGGGCCATAGATTTTGTGGGCCGAAATCGAGAGCAGGTCCGCACCCAATAGATTCACGTCAATTGGAATTTTTCCTGCAGACTGGACTGCGTCCGTGTGAAACCAGACATCCGCGTCCGCTGCGATTCCGCCGATTTCCTCGATGGGTTCGATGGTTCCCAGCTCGTTATTCGCGTGCATGATGCTGATCAGGATTGTCTCCGGGCGGAGGGCACAGCGGAGATCGCCCGGGTCCACCTTGCCCTCGGAATCTACGGGCAGATACGTGACGTCCACGCCCTCAGCTTCGAGTTTCTGAAAAGCGTTCAGGACGGCATGATGCTCGATCTGGGAAGTGATGATGTGCTTTCGAACCGAGCGCTCCGCCGCGATGATCCCCAAAATCGCAAGGTTGTCAGCTTCCGTCCCACCACTGGTGAAAACAATTTCCGCCGGACGCGCGTTCAGAAGCTCAGCAACGGACGCACGCGCCCGTTCGACTGCAGAACGAGCCTCCTGCCCCGCGGAATGGATCGAGCTGGCATTGCCAAATCGCTCAGAAAACCACGGCAGCATGGCTTCCAGAACTTCTGGGTCCACGGGAGTAGTCGCGTTATGGTCCAGATAAATTCGCTTCATTGTCGTCGGACGGGGAGACGCAACGCAATTTCCTTCGCGCGCGTCTGCCTGCTTCAGGATATCCGGCGCGTCCAGAGTGGTCAAGAAATCATCCACCGAAGAGATATTTGACGCAAAACGCCCTGGCGTGGAGAATCTGGCTTCCGGGTTTGCGAGTTATTTTGACTCAATCTCCATCAGGGGGAGAAAAATGAAACGAGCCGCACTTATAGCTGGATTGCTTTTCCCTATGTGGCTGATCTCTGCCGCTTCCGTGCCTGATGGAGATACACTGGATGGATTCACAGATAGTTCCGCAAAGATGGAGCGCGAATGGGAAACGAAGTTCCGGGCGCTTCCCTCCCCCGAAAACATACGCAGTTACAACCAACGCCTCAGCGCGTATCCGCACAATGTGGGCACGGCCTACGACAAGGACAATGCCGAATGGATTCTCGGGAAATTTCAATCGTGGGGATGGGACGCCCACATCGAGACATTCGATGTGCTCTATCCCACGCCGAAGGCGCGCGCACTCGAACTGATAGCGCCTGTGCAATTCACGGCGAGCTTGGCGGAAACGGCGGTGCCCGGAGATCCCACTTCAAGCCAGTCGGATCAGCAACTGCCTACCTACAACGCTTACTCCGCCGACGGTGATGTTACAGCACCGCTCGTGTACGTCAATTACGGGGTGCCCGACGATTATGAACAACTCGATCGCATGGGAATCTCCGTGAAGGGCGCGATAGTAATCGCGCGATACGGGGCTGCATGGAGAGGGATCAAACCCAAGGTCGCAGGCGAACATGGTGCTATCGGGTGCATCATCTATTCCGATCCGGCCGACGACGGCTACACCCAAGGTGACGTCTTTCCGGACGGCGCCTTTCGTCCGAAGCAGGGAGTGCAACGCGGAAGCGTAATGGACACGCAGTACCCTGGTGATCCTCTTACCCCGGGAGTGGGCGCAACGAAGAGCGCGAAGCGGCTCGCGCTGAAAGACGCTATCACAATTCAAAAGATTCCTGTGCTCCCCATCGGATATGGCGACGCCTTGCCTTTCCTTTCCGCACTCAAAGGGCCTGTCGCGCCCGCGAAATGGCGAGGCGCGCTTCCTATCACCTATCACGTCGGACCAGGCCCGGCGCAAGTTCACTTGAAAATGGAATCGAACTGGGATTTGAAGACCATCTACGACGTGATTGCAAAGATTCCGGGCACGACGGATGCGGGAGAGTGGATCATCCGCGGAAATCATCACGATGCCTGGGTAAACGGCTCGGATGATCCAGTTTCCGGGCAATCAGCGCTGTTAGAAGAGGCGCGCTCTTTAGGCGAGCTCGTAAAGGAAGGCTGGAGGCCGAAACGGACGATTATTTACTGCGCGTGGGATGGGGAAGAACCTGGACTACTGGGTTCGACAGAGTGGGTCGAGGAGCATGCGGAGGAATTGCATGAGCACGCCGCCGTCTATATCAATTCCGATTCCAATTCTCGCGGTTTCTTGTCCGCTGGCGGCTCGCCGTCGCTCGAGCATTTTATCAATGACGTGGCACGCGACATCACGGACCCCGAGAAAAACATCTCCGTCTGGCGTCGTGCTTTTCTGCGGCACATTGAACGCGCCCAGAGCGAACACGATCGAAACGACATTCGCTCGCATGCGGATATTCGAATCGGCGCGCTAGGATCGGGTTCCGACTATGCGCCATTTCTCGATCATGCGGGAATTGCTACTTTGGATCTCGGATTTGGTGGAGAATCCGGCGGCGGCGTCTATCATTCAATCTATGATGATTTCTATTGGTATTCACATTTTGGGGATCCCCAATTCGTATATGGTCGGGCGCTCTCGCAGACGGTAGGAACCGCGGTTATGCGACTGGCCGATGCCGACCTGCTTCCGTTTCAATTCACAAGTGCTGCCGAAGCAATTGGAAGATACGTCAAGGAAGTGAAGGATCTCTTACAAGCGGAACAAGATTCTGCAAAAGAGAGGAATCGCGAAATCGACGAAGGAGTGTTTACAGCCACTTCGGATCCTAACAAGATGTACGTTCCTCCTTCAGCTGAAGAGATTCCACCCGCACTCAATTTCGCTCCGCTTGATGTGGGTGCGGCTGCTCTCGATAAAAGCGCCAAGGACTATGCGCAGGCGCTGACTCTTGCGACCGCCAACGGAGGCGAGGCGCTCGGCCACGCGTCGCTTTCCGCACTCAATCAAAAACTTATGCTGGCAGAGCACGCCTATCTCTACCAGGCAGGGCTTCCCGGCCGGCCATGGTTTCAGCACGAGATTTTTGCGCCCGGCGCTTACACGGGATATGGAGTGAAGACGCTCCCCGCCGTGCGCGAGATGATTGAGCAGAAGAATTGGCCGGAAGCGGAAAAAGGAATCGCGATAGTGGCTGTCGTGCTCCAGGATGAAGCGGCGTGCATCGAAGTTGCCGCGCAGGAGCTCGAGAAGGCCGTGGCGCAAAAGCAATAGATCCAGCACGATTCCTTGACACATCCGAGTGCCTCCGCTAGCGTCATTAGGGGAAGCGCATTTCCCCATATGGTTCGACGCGCTTGGAGCAGTTCTCTTGGCCCGACCGATCATCACCCTCACTACAGACTACGGTACGCAGGACCACCTCGCCGGCACGATGAGGGGCGTGATCTTGAACATCAATCCCGACGCAGAGGTCGTGGATATCACGCATGGTGTGCGTCCGTACGACATTCTTGACGGAGCACTGGCCATTGGTCTGTCGTACCGCTACTTTCCGCCCCGAACAATTCACGTGGTCGTCGTGGATCCTGGAGTCGGTACGCCGCGGCGGCCAATTGTCGTGAGCAGTGACAATCATTACTTCGTCGCACCGGACAATGGCGTTCTTTCGGTTGTCTACGACATTGACCCTGGGTTCTCTGCCTGGCACATTACGTCTGAACATTATTTCCTTCAGCCACTGAGCAGGACATTTCACGGCCGAGACGTTTTCGCACCCGTGGCTGCATGGCTGACCAAGACTGGTCAGTGCGAGCCTTTTGGCGAGCAAGTTCAGGACGTCGTGCGCTTCGCATTACCCAAGCCCAAACCCGAAGGAAATCAACTGAAGGGGATCATTCTGCGCGTGGACAATTTCGGCAATTTGCTGACAAATCTCAGTCCCGCGGACGCGCCGCAAATCGCGGAGACGGACGCAAAATTCAAGATTCGAACTGGCTCGGGCGAAGTAACCCGCATGGTGGCCACATTCGGCGAAGGCGGGCCCGGCGAAGTCGTCGGCGTCATCGGTTCGAGCGGATACTTGGAGATTTCTATCAATCGCGGAAATGCCGCACGAACGCTGGGGGCGCAACGCGGCAGTGAGGTCACTCTCGAACTCGGCTGATCCTCAGCGCGAGAGATCGGTTAACACCAGCAAAGATCGAGTGCGTGGGTCCATCCAATCGCGCAGAGCATCCCCCAATAAATTGAAAGCTAAGACTGCGGCCATCACCGCCAGGGCTGGAAAGACGACCATGTGCGGCGCATCGAAGAGATGGCTGCGCGCATCGTTGAGCATGGCTCCCCAGCTCGGCATAGGCGCGAGCACGCCCAGACCGAGAAAACTCAGCGTGGATTCCGCCAGGATGGCTCCCGCAATGGAAATGGTAGCCTGAACGAGCAACGGCTGGAGGGCGTTGGGCAAAATGTGACGCGCGAGAATTCGGACACTCGACGCTCCAAGAGACCGCGCTGCGGCGACATAGTCCATCTCTTTTACCTGCAGAACCTGCGCTCGTGCCAGGCGCGCGTATCCTGCCCAGCCAGTAATGGTCAGCGCGAGCACGACCTTGCCGACGCCGGGACCGAGGAAAGCGGCGAACGCGATAGCCAGAAGGATTCCAGGAAACGAAAGAAAAGCGTTGATAAGGACAATGTTCACCAAGCGGTCGAACCAACCTCCCAGGTAGCCCGCGACCGCTCCCACGATAAGGCCGAGCGTCCCTGCGCCGAACACAACGGAAAAGCTAACCGTCATCGAGACGCGCGCGCCGAAAAGTGTGCGGGAAAGAACGTCGCGGCCCAGTTCGTCTGTCCCGAACCAGTGGGAAGACGAGGGCCCGGCCAGTCGAGCCGGGAGATCCTGCACGCCCGGGGTGAAGGGAGCGATCCAGGGTGCGGCGATCGCAAGAAGAATCAGAATCAGGGAGATTACGAATCCAATTCGTCCGAGCAAACTTGTGCGGAGAAATTGACCGAGCGCTTTCATTCGAGTCGTACCCTCGGGTCCACCAGTGCATAAACCGAATCCGTCAACAAGTTCACCAAGACGTAGGAGATAGCAATCACCAGGATGCAGCCCTGCAACAAAGGATAATCGCGTGATGTAATGGCCTGCACAGCGAGCCGTCCAATTCCGGGCCAGGAAAAAATCGTCTCCGTAACAATCGTACCCGCTAGCAGCGTGCCGAACTGCAGGCCCAGGATCGTCAGGATAGGAATTAGGGCGTTGCGCAAGGCATGCCGAAACAGAACCGTGGATTCCGAAAGACCTTTCGCGCGCGCCGTGCGGATGTAGTCACGGGAGAATTCCTCGAGCACACTTGTGCGCACCATGCGCGTCAAAATGGCCGCCAGGGCAGCGCCTAGTGTCACGGCGGGAAGAATGAGATGCGAGACTCCTCCCCGCCCCGAAACAGGAAGCCACCCAAATGATACGGAGAAAATGAGAATCAAGAGGGGACCGAGCGCGAAATTTGGAACGGCCAAACCGAGCAGCGTGACAACTCCCACAGCGTGATCGGCGGCTTTGCCACGACGTGAGGCTGCCAGCACTCCCGCCGGAATTCCAATGGCTGCGCATACCAACAAAGCAATGATGGCCAGCTCCAGCGTGGCTGGATAGTGCGCGAAAATGACCCTGGCCACAGGCTGTTGGAAACGGATGGATTCGCCCAAATCCCCTTGTAAGACCTTCGTCAAATAGCGCGCGTACTGGGCGCCCACTGGCAGGTCGAGGCTCAGGGCGTGACGCAGTTGTTGCACGTCTTCGCCGCGAGCGCCCTCGCCCAGCATTTGCTGCACAGGATCCCCTGGCACAATGTGCGCAAGAAGGAAAACCATGGTGACAATCAACCACAGCGCAGGCAGAGCAAATGCAAACCGCAGGAGAATCCGGCGTGTCATTTTCGCGAGCCTGTCTCGGTGGCGCGCTGCGACTCGGGTACCGCAGCGGCAGACACAGTTTCAATTTTGTGGATTTTGACACGCGACACTCGGCGTCCCTCTACGCTCAAAACTGTAAAGCGGAAGCCGCAGGCCTCAAAGCTTTCACCTCCGCGCGGGATGAAGCCCAGTTGGCTGAGCACGAATCCCCCGAGCGTTTCATAGGCCGGATCTTCGGGGAGAACAATCTTGTACTGCGTCGCCAGGTCGCGAATTTTGAGGGCCGCATCGAAGACTAGGGCGCCGTCGCCAAGCCGCAGCGGACGCTCGACGACGTCGAATTCATCATGAATTTCGCCAACCATCTCTTCGAGAATGTCTTCGAGCGTGACGAGCCCCAGAATACTGCCGAATTCGTCCACGACCATTGCTATTCCTGCGTGACGCGTGCGGAATTCTAGAAGCAATTCGCTCGCGGGCTTGGTCTCCGGAACAATGAGAATGTCGCGCAGAAACCGGCGCAATTCAAACGGCGGCGGAGGTAGACTTTCTTCGACGCGGCGGGCGCCATCCAGCAAGACCCAAATGAAATCCTTGATGTGCACGAAGCCGCGAATATGGTCGAGCGAGCCCTCATACACGGGAATGCGCGAACGCTGCGTCGTCGCAAAGAGGCGCATAGCCTCATCGAAAGTGGCGTCCACTGGGAGAACGTGCATGTCTGGCTTGGGAACCATGATTTCGCGAGCCTGCACCTGGCCCAGCTCCATCACGCTCTGAATGAATTTCTCTTCTCCGGACTGCAGCAATCCACGCTCGCGCGCCTGCTCGATCAAGATGAGCAATTCTTCCGGCGAATGCACCATGGTATGTGCCGAAACTTTCGTCACCCCCAGAATGCGAACCATGCGACTAGCAAACGAATCGAGAAATGAGATTAGCGGGCTGAAGGCGCGCAGAAACCAGCGAAATGGTCGAGCAATTATCAACGCAACGCGCTCGGCTCGAGCGAGGCTTATGGATTTTGGGACGAGCTCGCCGAGAATGACCTGAAATACCGTCAGGAGGCCGAATGCCAGGACGAGCGCGATTCCGTGAGCCGCAATCGCGGCCCATCTTCCGGGGAGCCAGCCGATGGCCGGCTCGAGCGCTGCGGCCACCGTTAATTCCCCTGCATAGCCAAGAGCCAGGGCCGTGAGCGTAATGCCCACCTGCACGCCGGAGACGACGCGTCCCATGTCCGATAACAATTCTTCAATGATCTTCGCGCGAGCGTCGCCTGCTTCGAGCAGTTGGCGTACCCGCGAAAGTCGCACAGCCACCAGAGAGAATTCCGCGGCGGAAAAAAATGCGTTCACTGCGATAATCGCCAGGACGCCGAAGATGCGGAGTGCAAGCATGTCCAATTCGGCTCAGAGGAAAAAAGCTTCGAGCCCCTCAGCATTTCGGGAGCCCGAAATACGCATTTCTGCGTGATCGTCCTCGTACGGCGCGAATTCTGTAAGTCCCAGATGTGTCCAAATCTGGGAATCAGGTGACGCGATGACGGATGTCGTTACCATGAGCGTGATTCTAACCCAATTGCGCCCGGGTGATTGGACTCTTCGATTGCCGCCTCAGAATCCGATACGCTACACTCAGCACGCTGCTCACGATGCCCCCGCCAATCATTCGCCGAGTTCTTCGATCTGCGCTCCTTTTTGTTTTGCTTTTGTTGATGCTTGCCGCTGGAGGGGCATGGTGGAGAGTTCATCGCGCACTTCCGCAGCTCGATGGCTCCGCGGTGCTTCCCGGACTCTCTCATCAGATCATCGTGGATCGAGATAATTGGGGCATTCCGTGGATCCAAGCGGCATCGCTCGAAGACCTGGCAATGGCGCAGGGCTATATTGAAGCGCAGGACCGCCTTTGGCAGATGGATTTGATTCGCCGGGCCGCGGCTGGAGATCTTGCTGAAATATTCGGCCCCATTCCAGGCGTTCTGGCCTCCGATCGCGAGAACCGTACGCTTGCTCTCCGGGAGTCATCCCTCAACGCGGTGAGAGAACTGGATCCGCAGTCGCGAGAGATTCTCGAAGCCTTCTCTCGGGGCGTAAATCGTTACATAGACGAACGCCGCGACCGATTGCCCGTTCCATTTGCCTTACTGCGGTATGAGCCGCGCCCTTGGACCCCGGCGGACACATTTCTCGTCAGCGCCTACATGTGGAAGACACTAACCAGCACCTGGAAATCAAAATTGAATCGTGCTCGGCTGACCGCGATGGTAGGACCGGAGCGTGCGCGCGATCTTTATGTGGTCGATTCGCCCCTCGACCACTACATTGTGAGTCCGCTGCCGCAGGGCAAGGCCGCGGCCGACACCATTCCGTCACACGATAAGCTATTTTCTGAAGCGGCGCCTTCTAAACCAATCGCTCAGAGCGAAGAAGCGATCGCTTGGCAACAGGCTGCCGTAGTTCTTGGCCAATTCGATAGTGAGACTACCGAGCTTACGGGAAGCAACAATTTCGTCGTGAATGGAACGCACACGTATTCAGGTAAACCGCTGCTTGCAAACGATACCCACCTTGCGTTGGAAGTTCCGTGCATCTGGTACATTGTTCATCTGACGGCGCCCGGATGGAATGTCGAAGGCTTCGCGCTTCCGGGAACGCCGCTTGTCATCATCGGCCACAACGATCACATCGCTTGGGGCTTCACAAACAGCAACGCTGACGTACAGGATCTTTTCGCGGAGACGTTCAATCCCCAAAACCCACTGGAGTATCGCGTAAACGACCATTGGGCAAAGATCGCCCTGTGGCACGAACTAATCCACGTCAAGGGCGCTCCGGATGAACCGCTTGGCGTCGTTTTCACCCGCCACGGCTCAATCGTTTATCGTGAAACACCCGAGGAAGGAGGGCGAGCCTACGCCCTACGTTGGACTCTCACTCAGCCGGGAGGAAACGGATTCGCGTTTCCCTTTCTTGGCAAGGCGCGTAACTGGGATGAATTTCGCGACGTTCTGAAAGGCGTCACCGGCCCGGGTCAGAACACCATCTACGCAGATGTGGATGGAAATATCGGCTTCATCCTTCCGGCGCGAATTCCCATTCGCAAAAATGGAAACGGCGACCTGCCCGTTCCCGGCGACACCGACGAATTCGAATGGACCAGCTACATTCCTTTCGACGAATTGCCCCAAGCCCTAAATCCGCCCAACGGAATCATCGCCACGGCCAATGCGCGCAATGTCGGCCCCGGATACAAGTATTTTCTCTCCGACCGCTGGGCGGGTCCATATCGCACGGAGCGTCTCTATGAACTCCTCTCCGATCGTCACGACCTGCGTCCAGCGGACCTTAATGCCATCCAAAATGATATCGTCAGCATCCCAAATCGATTCCTTGCCGATGAACTTGTTCGAGCAAGCCGCAACCATCCGGTGAAGGATCCAGCCACGCAGGCCCTGATCGCGAACCTAGCCAACTGGGATGGCCGCGCAACTGCGGGTTCTGCCGAGACATCCTTCCTGGAATTTACGCGCCACGCCTTGATGCATCGCCTCCTGGCACCCTTCCTCGATGGACACGCGCTCGATTACGAATTGTGGGAGCCTGACAGCGAATACGGCAACATCTGGTGGCGCGACAAAGTTTTTCTCGAAAATGTCCTGCGCAGCCGCTCCGCCGCGTGGCTGCCGAAGGAATTCACGGACTACGATGCCCTGCTCGCCGCCTGCGCCGATGATGCCGCTGCGGAGTTAAAAAAAATAACAGGCAGCAACCAAATCACCGACTGGCAATGGGGGACAATTCACACGCTGGACATGGTACAACCGCTTGGACGGAGCGGCATTCTTCATTCATTGCTAAGCTTCGGCCCCTACGCTAACGAGGGAACCGTGGATACCGTGAAGGCCATGGGCTACGGTCACGGCCCGGCGATGCGCTTTGTGGCTGACCTTTCTAATTTCGACGACTCGCTCATGGAAATCACGACTGGTGAATCGGAAAACTATGGAAGCGAACACTATCGCGATCAATTTGTAGAATGGTTCGCCGGCCGCGGCATTTCCGCGCCGTTTAGCCCGAGTGCCGAGGCGCACGTTCGCGCTCACCGCTTGCTTCTCGAGCCTGCCGCAACTGATTCGCGAGCCTCGCGTTGACCCCCAACCGCGAATGGTGCGTTCGCAAGCAAGTTTCGCTTGCCTTACCAGCCAGCACTAGTGAAGGATAAGGAGTGAGCGCAAGCATGAATCCCGCACCCAACAAGCCGCCGGAGGCTGCCAAGAAGGGCGAATTTGAGCGTTCCCTCGCTCGGCTCGAGGAAGTGGTGAAGCGTCTCGAGAACGCCGAACTATCCCTCGATGAAGCTATGAAGCTGTTTGAGGAAGGCGTTATACTTTCTCGCGAATGTCAGAAGCAGCTCGAAGAAGCCGAAGGCCGCGTCGAAATCCTGCTCAAGAAAGCGGACGGAAAAGTCTCCGCGGAGCCCTTCGAGCCGGAAGAAGAATCGTCATAGGTAGCCACTTTATCTCCAGCCAGGCCAAAACCGCTCTGCCGATGAAACTCCCCGACTTTTTTGACGCCGATCGCGCCGCCATCGAACACGCCCTGGATCAATTGCTTCCCGCCGCGAATACTGCTCCGGCCTCGATCCATGAAGCCATGCGTTACAGCGTTTTCGCTGG
The DNA here is from genome assembly GCA_050747245.1 of Candidatus Acidiferrales bacterium. GTDB lineage: Bacteria > Acidobacteriota > Terriglobia > Acidiferrales > UBA7541 > JBOGNO01. The sequence continues at coordinate 219,875 of JBOGNO010000006.1, read as the reverse complement.
AGGCAAGAGGATTCGTCCGATTTTGTGCTATCAGTCTTCGCGAATATTTTCAGCCGATTCGCAGGCTTCCATCCCCATCGGCTGCGCTCTCGAATTTATTCATACGTACTCGTTGATTCACGATGACCTGCCGGCCCTCGATGACGACGATCTGCGCCGCGGCCAGCCCACTTGCCATAAGAAATTCGGTGAGGCAATTGCTATTCTTGCCGGCGATGGGCTTTTGACTCTGGCGTTTCAGACGCTCGCCGAAGCGCCCCTCGACGGCAGCCTTCGAGTGAGAATTATCGGTGAAGTGGCCCACGCTGCGGGCACCGTTCGCGGCATGGTTGGCGGGCAGGTTGCAGACCTCGAAGCCGAAGGCAAGCCTGTGGATTCCTCGCATCTCGAGTATATTCACCGCTCCAAAACCGCGGCTCTTATTCGCGCCTCGGTGCTCTCCGGCGCCGTCGCAGGCGGAGCAAATGATGCCGAGGCTGTGCAAGTCAGCATCTACGGCGAAAACATCGGCTGGCTCTTTCAAGTGATTGACGACATTCTCGACGTCGAAGAATCTTCGACGGCGCTGGGCAAGACTGCCGGAAAGGATCAGGCGCAGCGCAAAGCGACGTATCCCGCCGTCTTCGGCCTCGAGAGATCTCGCCAATTCGCCGCTGAACTTGCCACCCGTGCCGTCGCGGCGCTTGATGGCTTCGGCAAGCGCGGAGAAAATCTCCGCCAGGTCGCGGAGTTTCTCCTCGCGCGCCGCGCTTAGTCCACAGACTCGCATGAGGACCACGAGAAACAAGTCTCCGCGCCCTACCTTTCAAAAATCTGTCAAGCCATCAACGAGATCAAATAAGAAGCGCATTGACCTCCTGCTTGTCGAGCGCGGCCTCGCGCCCTCTCGCCAGCGCTCGCAAGCAATGCTGCTGGCGGGTGAGGTTGCGGTCGCTGGCCAGCTCGTAACGAAGGCAGGCGCTCTCTTGGCCACCGATGCGGACATTGAGATCCACAACAAGGTCTCGCGTTTTGCCAGCCGCGGGGGGCTGAAGCTCGAAGGTGCTCTCGATGATTTTGGAATTGCTGTTGCGGGAAAAATCTGCCTCGACGCTGGGAGTTCTACCGGGGGCTTCACCGATTGCTTGTTGCAACATGGCGCCACGCGCGTTTATGCGGTGGACGTAAACATCCGCCAGCTCGATTGGAAATTGCGGGAGGATCCCCGCGTCGCTTGCGTAAAAAAGAATGCGCGCTACCTGAAAGCCAGCGATATTAGCGAGGCCGTGGCATTGGTAACCCTGGATGTATCCTTCATCTCGGCCACGAAGGTTCTACCCGCGCTCATTTCCGTGGCAAATGTGCGGGCGGATTTCTTGATTCTCGTCAAACCTCAGTTTGAACTCGAACGCCGCGACATCTCGCGAGGCGGAATTGTGCGCGATCCGGCTCTGCACGAGCGTGCCATCGCCCGTGTCGTGGCTTGCTCCGAAGAATTGGACCTAGAAATTCTCGGTACCCGCCCCAGCCGAATTGCCGGAGCAGAGGGTAACCAGGAGTTTTTTCTGCACGCTCGTCGTCGCGGGTAGAGTAAAATCCGGCGCGAGAATGTTCTTCCTATGATTGCGTCCGTCGGAATCATCTCCAAACCGCGCAAGGAAGTAATTGCGGAGGTTGCCCCTCCGCTCGTGGCCTGGCTTCGTGCACGAAAGATCGCAGTGCTCCTCGATGAGGAAACCGCCCAGGTGTGCGCTCCCCGGGAAAAGCACCTGTCGCGCGAGGATTTGGCTTCGAAAGTGGCGCTACTGATCGTTCTTGGCGGCGATGGAACGCTTCTGGCCGCGGCGCGTCTGCTCGATAGTCACCGAGTGCCCATACTTGCTGTGAACCTGGGTAGCCTCGGATTTTTGACCAGCGTGACGCTCGAAGAGCTTTACCCGCTCCTGGAGGACGTGCTTGCCGGAAGACATCAAACGAGCGAGCGCTTGATGCTTGAGGCCCTAGTGACCCGCGCTGGAAAATCAGTCGAGCGCCTGCTAGCCCTGAATGACGCCGTCATCACCAAGGCCGCGATGGCTCGCATTATCGATCTCGACGTGCATGTGGACACCGCCTTTGTCGGCCGCTTTCGCGCCGATGGCCTGATCGTCTCCACTCCGACGGGCTCCACCGCATATTCACTCGCCGCCGGAGGACCGATTGTTTACCCGGAGCTCGACGCTTTCGTTATAACGCCCATCTGTCCGCACATGCTCACAAATCGTCCGCTTGTAATACCCGACAGTTGTTGCGTGCGGATCGAACTCGTTTCCGGCGACGAACCTGTGCACCTGACACTCGACGGGCAGACGGGCTGCGAACTCCACAAGGACGATCGCGTGGAAGTCACCAAGTCTGCCAGCCGCGTGCTCCTCGTCCGTCCGCCGAAGAAAACATTCTATGAAATTCTGCGCAATAAGCTGCTATGGGGCGAGCGCTAGTCATCCGTGAAACCAGGAGGGCGAATCATGAAGAATAAATTGGGGATCATCGCGGCAATCTGCGCGCTCTGGCTGTCTTCCGGTGCGCCGGCTCGCGCGCAGTCAAAGCAGTCTGGACTCCTGCCCGCAGTCTATCCCGTGCACGAAGGCTTCGTGGATTCATCGGGCGTACTGATTTATTACACTACTGTGGGCGAAGGCTCGCCGCTCGTCATTGTTCACGGTGGCCCGGGCGCTTCGCACGATTATTTTTTGCCTTATCTCCTCCCACTGGCTCGGCATTACCGGCTGATCTTTATTGACGAGCGCGGTTCCGGGAGATCCCAGAAGCTCGAGGATCCCTCTGGCTATACCGTCGAAAACATGGTGGAAGATGTGGAAGCGGTGCGCGAGGGACTCGGCCTCGGAAAGGTTACCTTGCTCGGGCACTCCTACGGCGGCGTGCTTGCCCAAGCGTATGCGCTCAAGTATCAGCGCAATCTTTCTCATCTCATCCTCTGCAGCACATTTCCCAGCACGAAAGAAATGAACGAAGTCTTCGTGCGCATGAAACAGAACATGCCCTCGGAATTGCGCGATCGAATCGACCGTGAGGAAAAGGAAGGCCTCTTTGGCCACGGTAAGGACTACGAAAAAAACCGCTACACGAACGATTACATGGTCGCTGCCTGGGGTGAGGCGTACTTCCCTTACCTCTACCAGAATCATCCTGATCCCAATTACGATCCCATCGCCAACGGCGTGACTTCGTGGGATCTGTACCGCGAGATGTGGGGCTCACACGGAGAATTCATCATTGACGGAAATTTGAGTTCCGTGGAGTACGTGAGCCGCTTGCCCTCTATCAAAGTCCCGACTCTGATTCTGGCGGGCGACCACGATGAGTGCGATCCGTCTCTCTCGAAGCAGATGCACGAAAACATTTCAGGATCGAAACTTATCATCCTGCCCAAAAGCGGCCACATGACATTTGTGGACCAGCCCGGCCTTTTCATCTCGGCGATTACGGATTTCGTGGGCCCCTCGAAATCCGCCAAAAAACCGGGCGTGAACCCCAAGAAATAGTGAGTCTTTTCCGCGGCGAAAAAGCGACCTAGGTAGCTTTCAGCACCACGAGCGTGCGATCGTCTGCTGCGGGAGCACCGTGCGAGTATTCCTCGACCGCAGCGATCAGTCCGTCCGCGATTTGCGCCGCGCTGCCTTGCGCAAGTTTGGAAATGGCGCCTAGCAAATGCTCGGAGCCGAAAAAACGTCCGTTCGGCGCTTGCGTATCCCCAAATCCATCGGAGTAGAAGACCGCGACGTCTCCGGCATCCAGCTGCAGCTCCATCTCGTCGTACGTCACGTTTTCATATAGACCAAGTGGAAAGCCCACGAGCGGCAACTTTTCTGCGTGGCCGTTCTTGCAAAGGATGGGCTGCTCTTGTCCGGCACTGGCCACGCGCAACCGGCGCTTGGCGCGGTGCCAGGTCGCGAAGCAGAGAGTGGCGAAGCGCGCCTCGATGTGGCGTTCCATCACCAGCTCGTTCAGATCATGAAGCATCTGCGCGGGGCGAAGTTTCTGTGGTCCCAGACTCCGCAGTATCCCGATGACCACCGCCCCGTAGAGAGCCGCGGCGCTTCCCTTCCCGCTTACGTCTCCCAGCGCAATACCAAGCTCGGAAGGCCCGTAGCGCAGAAAGTCGTAGAGGTCGCCGCAAAGCTCGCGCGCCGAAAGGTAACGAGCAGCGATGTCGAGTCCATAGTCCGGCCCGGGCACGCGAGGCAGGAGCGCTCCTTGCAATCTTCGCGCGGCGCTAAGGTCGCGCTCCATTCGCGCCTCATCTTTGGCCACCTTTTCGTAGAGCCGCGCGTTCTCTATCGAGACCGCCAGATGCGCCGCCAGAATCGAAAGCGCCTGCACGTGGTCTGGCGTGAAATAATTCAGTTTCGGGCTTTCGAGATCGAGCACGCCCACAACGCGGCCTTTGTTCACCATCGGCACCGCAAGTTCCGAACGCGTTTCGACATTTACGGCGATGTAGCGAGGGTCGAGAGAAACATCGGGAACCACAACGGGTCTCTTCAGCATCGCCGCCGCGCCCACGATTCCTTCATGCGCCGGGACCGCATGTTTTTCATGGACGTGCTGCCCGAACTTCACGTTGATGCGGTGCCGGAAGACTTTCTCTTCCTCGTCATAAAGCAAAATGCTGAAAATCTGGTAATCCACCACGCGCTTTACCAGCTCTGCCGACCGCCTCAGCACGCCCTCGACTTCGAGCAGCGAACTGGCTTCGCGCCCCACCTCGTTGAGCAGCAGCAGCGTATCCGCCTGCCGTCGCACGCGTTCGAAAAGGCTGGCGTTCTCGATCGCGCTTGTAATCCGGCTTGCGAGTAATTCCAGGATTTTCTGCTGTGCCGGAGTGAAGTAATCGAGCTGGTTGCTTTGAATATCGAGGACTCCGATCACCCTGCCCTGCACGAGGAGCGGGACGGCGAGCTCTGATTGCACAGAATCGAGCGCGTTCAGATACCGCGGATCTTTGCGAACGTCGCCCACCCGAATGGGCTTCCCTGTTGCCGCCACCGTTCCAATCAGGCCTTCCCCGACGGGAATGCGCCAGTGTTCCACCACCTCCGGGCGGTGCCCGATGGCAAAACGGAAATACAACTCGTTGGAGTTCTCTTCCGGCATCAGCACCGCGAAGATTTCGTAGTCAATCAGCGTCTTGATGAGCGCCGCGGCGTGCGCCAACACCTCGTCGAGATTCAGGGACGCATTGATTTCGTGGCCGATCTCGGCCAGCGTCGCCAGCACCTCTTCGGGCATATCTTGCGTCTTGGATATGGTTTCGTCCATTAAAGTAGAATTCCGGGATACGAAAATCGCGCGGCGCTTTGCACGCTTCCGCCGCGCGGCGCTCAAGCTCAATAACTATTATATCTCTAATGGCCGATGGCTTCAGAAAGCAGCGCAAAGGACTTCTGCGGGACGGGCTATCAGATTTCCAAATTTAGTCGGCTGCGAGCGAGTGGGCCTGCTCCATAATTTTTACGCTGGCGCTGGCGCCGATGCGCGTAGCCCCAGCCGAAATCATTTTCTTCAAGTCCTCAAGGCTGCGCACTCCGCCCGCGGCCTTCACGCCGAGTTCACCGCCCACCACCGCGCGCATCAGCGCCACATCTTCCGCCGTAGCCCCGCCGGGCCCGAAGCCCGTGGACGTCTTCACGAAATCCGCTCTCGCGTTTTTGGTCGCCATCGAAGCGCGCACTTTTTCATCCGGCGTGAGCAGCGCCGCCTCGATAATCACTTTGCAGATCGCTCCGCCGCGATGGCTCGCCTCGACGACTCCGCGAATATCTGATTCCACCACGTCATCCTGTCCCGATTTCAGCGCGCCCACATTGATGACCATGTCGATTTCTTCCGCGCCGAGCTTCAGCGCCTCTTCCGCCTCGAATACTTTCACTTGCGGCAGCGTCGCTCCCAGAGGAAACCCCACCACCGTGCAAACCTTCACCTCCGAGCCTCGCACCATCTCCGCCGCCAGCGGCACGTACCAAGGATTGATGCACACCGAAGCAAATCCGAATCGCACCGCTTCCTCGCAAAGCTTTTGAACGTCCTTGCGGCTGGCCTCCGGCTTGAGCAGCGTGTGATCAATCAGCCGCGCAATGTCTGCTTCGATCGCGCCCACCGCCGAGCCCGCGGATATTCTCGAAGCGCCCGCCTCCACTACTTTCCGCGTTTTTTTCGCGCAACGTTCCGCGCACCGCTGATCGCAGCCGGGGCAAACCAGCTCGTCAATCTCCAGTCCGCAGAGCGCTTCGCATTTTTCGCCGCCGAAGTATCCCCCAAGGTGCGCAAGAATCTCTTCGGTGATGGCTTGCACAATCTGTTCGAGCTGTTGCTGATCCACTCGCGGTGCTCCCTCAATAATCAATGTCGCGTCTGCATTGCAATTCAGCCCTTCCGCTCGCGCTCCTCGATGGCGCGAATCTTTTCCACGCGCCGCTGGTGTCGTCCTCCCGCAAAAGGAGTCTCCAGCCACACGGCCAGAATTTCTCGCGCGGTTTCCGGCTGCAGCAGGCGCGCTCCCAGCGAAAGAATATTGGCGTCATTGTGCTCACGGCTGTTGCGCGCAGTTGCTCTATCATAGCACATCGCCGCGCGCGCCCCGGCCACCTTGTTGGCGGCGATGCAGGAGCCGATTCCTGCGCTGTCTATCACCACGCCTCGCCACGCCTCTCCGCGACCGATTGCCTTAGCCACCACTTCGGCAAAATCCGGGTAGTCCACCGCGTCCGTGTTCGACGTGCCCAGGTCGAGCACCACGTATCCCCACTCGCGCAGGAAATTCTTTAGTTCTTCCTTGAGTGCGAAGCCTCCGTGATCCGCCCCAAGCGCCACCACGCGGCCCCGAGTCGAAGTCTCTTGCCCCGCAGGCTCCAATACCCGAATCGTAATTCCGCGCCGTTCAGCCTCTTCGCGCGCCAGCGGAGTCACTAGACTGTCCGCCGCAACGGCAATCTCCCCGCCCCGGGGAATTTTTTCCAGGTCGCCCGCAGTCAGTACTTTTTTCGCCACGGTTATTCCGGTGGAAGCGAGAGGACGCACACGTCCCGCAGATTGCGGTACCTTTCGGCGTAGTCCAATCCGTATCCCACCACGAATTCATTCGGTATCTTGAAGCCAACGTAATCCGCGTCGATTTGTTTCTCGCGCCGCTCCGGCTTGTCGAGCAGCGCCGCGATTTTCAGAATCTTCGGCCGCCGCTGCAGCAAGATCCGCTGCAAATAGCTGAGCGTCAGCCCCGTGTCGAGGATGTCTTCCACCAGGATCACGTTCAGCCCCTCGATGCTGCTGTCCAGGTCCTTGTTGAGCCGCACTTGTCCCGACGTTTGCTTCCCCTTGCCGTAGCTGGAAACGGCCATGAAATCTATCGAAGTTTCGATGTCAATTTCGCGCACCAGGTCGGAAAGAAATATGCACGCGCCCTTCAGCACTCCGATCAAATGAATCCGCTGGTCCTTGAAATCGCGCGTGATCTGTTTCGCCACTTCCCGGACGCGCTTCTTGATCGCCGTCCTGCGGATCAGAATCCTCAGATGCTCTTGTGAGTTTTCGGACATGTCAGGCGTTTTCTCGGCCCGAAAGAAGTCGCTACTCTAACGCGGCCCCTCCCTCCGCGCAAGCGCGTGAACAAATGTAAAATCTCTGTAAACAGGCGAGTTCTTCTTGACATTCCTCGGAAGCCTATTTAGAGTACCTGAAATTCTGGGTATGGGTATTTCGCTCGGGCACCTGTTTTCGTTTCATCGAAGCCGGCAGTTTGATCCTTCTGGCCGGCTTTCGAGGCGCCGGCCTCCCCGCTCCCCGAATTCGGAACCGTGCGAATGCGCTCTTTTGTGCATCGCCTGACAATTTCTTTGGAGGAACCGATGTCTGGAAAATTTCAAGCCTGGCTCTCGAAAATGACGCTGGTCGCGCTGCTTTTCGCCGGAATGGCTCTCTCCGCGCGCGCGCAATCCACAACCGATGGTGCAATCGGCGGGGTTGTGACCGACAAATCAGGTGGGGTGGTCCCCAATGCCGGCGTGACCATCACCAATCAGGGCACCGCTAGCACCGCGACAGGTAAGACGGACGGCGGCGGCCGCTACCTCGTTGCTCACCTCCAGCCCGGTTCCTATTCCCTGGAGATCTCCGCCAGCGGCATGGCTACTTACAAGGAAACCAACATCATCGTCGAAGTTGGCCGCACGACGAATATCGATACCACTCTTGTCGTCGCATCGCAGACCACCACCGTCGTCGCCACCGCCGAGGCCCCAGTTATCCAGACTGATCGGCCGGACTTTTCCACCAATTTTAATCAGACCTCTCTAGACAATCTCCCAATCAACGGCCGTCGTTGGTCTTTCTTTGCCCTGGATTCCCCGGGCACCGTGCCGGATGGCGGATTTGGACTCGTCAGCTTCCGCGGCATTTCCGGCCTGCTGAACAACAATACCGTAGATGGCGCGGACAATAACCAGGCGTTCTTCTCTGAAGAGCGCGGCCGCACCCGCATCAGCTACTCCACCAGCGAAGCTTCCATTCAGGAGTTCCAGATCAATACTTCGAACTACTCCGCTGAATACGGCCGTTCCGCCGGCGGCGTCGTCAACGCGGTCACCAAGAGCGGTACCAATGATATCCATGGCGGCGCTTTCTGGTACTACCGCGACAGCGATCTAGGAGCAATCAACCCCTTCGTGTTCATAAGGCAAAATGTCGGTGGAAAAACTGTGTCTGTGCCATTCAACGCCCCGGACAAACGTCATCAATTTGGCGGGGACGTCGGCGGACCAATGTTTAAGGACCGGCTCTTCTTCTTTTTCAGTGCCGACCAACAGTTGCGCAGTTTCCCCGGGGTGGCTAACTCTGGTACTCCCGGTGCGATTTTTGCCCCACTCTCTTCGAGTGAGCTTTCAACCCTGAACGGGCGCGGCGTCACCACCGCGCAAGCCAATGCGGTGCTCCCATTTCTCGCCAGCCTGACCGGAGAAGTCCCCAGGACCGGAGACCAGCTCATCCTTCTCCCTAAAATCGACTGGGTTGTGAACTCGAAGAATCATGTTTCCTTTACGTATAACCGCCTGCGCTGGGCTTCGCCGGATGGAATACAGACAGGTGCAACCGTTACCCGCGGGGTCGAAGCGTTTGGCAACGACTTCGTGAAAGATGACTGGGGCATCATTCGCCTTACAACTGCCATCACCCCCAGTCTCACCAACGAGTTCCACTACCAGATTGGCCGTGACTTTGAATTCGAGTTTGCTCAGCCCCCCATCGCGGGCGAGCCAGTCTCCCCTCAACAAGGGACCGCCCCCTCGGTACAAATCTTCGGGAGCGGCGGCTTCACGTTCGGGAAGCCTAACTTTTTAGACCGACCGGCGTTCCCCAATGAAGAGCGCAATCAATTTGCCGATACTCTTGCTTGGAGCCGCGGCACCCACCTCATCAAAGTCGGATTCGACATCAATCACGTTCACGATACCGAAAACAACTTGTTCAACGGCGCCGGCGCTTACCAGTACGTTAGTCGGGCAGATTACATCAGTGATTTCGTCGCCCAGGCGAATGCAGAATCGCCCCGATGTGGCACAGTGGCTGCACCCCTCCCGTGTTACTTCGGCTTTGCTCAGGAGATCGGACCCTCAACTTTCAGTTTCGCTACCAACGATCTCGCATTCTTTTTGAACGACGATTGGCGTATTAAGCCGCACTTCACTTTGAATCTCGGCCTGCGCTGGGAAACCGAGCTGATGCCAAATCCGGAGCTTCCGAACTCAAACGTTCCGGGAACGGCATTTTTTCCTTCCGATCGGCAGGATTTTGGCCCGCGCATAGGGTTCGCCTGGGACTTGACTGGAAAAGGAAAAATGATACTCCGCGGCGGGTACGGCATCTACTATGGGCGAATCATCAACTCGACGATCTTCAACGCCATCGCCGATACCGGAGCGCCAGGAACTCAGCTCACATTCAACTTCTCTGCGAATTCACCTGGCGCTCCGACCTACCCGAACCTCGTCGCGGCAGGCACAGCCAACAAGCTCAGTGTCGTACAGTTCGCTCCGAACACGCGCCTGCCAATGGTCCATCAATTCGACATTGAACTTGAGCAGCAGGTGGCCACGAATACCGTCGTATCCGTTTCATTCCTTGGGAGTTTAGGGCGCAACCTTCCACGCTTCGTTGACACAAATCTCCAGCCTCCCTCCAGCACCATCAATTACACGGTCTTTGGTGGATCTCTCGACGGCGAGATATTTCAGGAACCACTTTTTACGAACAGGGCGACTTCAGCCTTCAACGCTATCCAGGACATTTCGGACACAGTCACGTCCGTATACCAGGGTCTTGTAATCGCCATTAACAGACGATTCTACCGCAGCTTCCAGATACAATCTTCGTACACTTTCGCACGTGCCAACGACACTGGCCAGAGTTCACAAACCTTTACGCCATTCGCTGGCAGCAACGTCCTCAATCCTTTCAATCTTGGCCTCGAAAACGGGCGTTCCATATTCGATATTCGCCAGCGCTATACGTTCACGGGGGTCTGGTCACCGAACCCTTATCGAGGTGATGGAATTGTGGGGAAGGAACTCTTGAACGGTTTCACCATCGCTCCAATCGTGAACGCTTCATCCGGACTCCCCTTTTCCGGCTTCGTGTCGGGAAATGCCCCCGGAGGGATTGCCGGAGCCGGCGGAATTCTCGGAGCCGGTGGCACAAGTCGCCCGCCCTTTCTCCCCATCAACGGTTTCCAAATGCCGCGCACTGTGAACGTCGATCTAAGGCTTGAAAAGGGTTTCAACTTGTGGGAAGGCGCAAGACTTACGCTCACGGGCGACGCATTCAATCTCTTCAACCATGATAATGCAACAGCTGTGGACAATCTGATCTACTCGATTGCGGTGTGCAAAGCCAACGTGAAGTGCGGCGTGAATGGCACCACCCCAACATCGCAGATCAATTTCCTCAGCTTCAACAACCACTTCGGCGTTCCGACTGCCTCAAGCAATTCACTGATCGCCCAGCGCCAGATTCAGATTGGCGCGCGGCTCAACTGGTAACTGAGCCGGGCCGGCTCGCCCATTGGTGCTTCAAGTCAGCAAAGGCGCCTCAATTCATCGGGGCGCCTTTCTATTTCCGAACTTCTTTTCCTCGACTGGAATTCGCCCAGCCCAAAGCAATAGATTCCGATGCACCTTGCCCGTGTTATAATTGGGAGTGTCTGCGCTGGGACCGCATGTTCCAATCAAAATCCAATCAAATTCCGGGCGCGAAAATTCCACCAGTCAGATTTCTGAGAACAGCTGCATGTATCCCGCCCTCCGCATAATTCACAACCATCGCGAATCCTGTTTCTCACTGGAAAATCTCGAGAAAAATGCGCTTTCGAGTCCAATTCTTACCCGCAACACACCCCTAAACAAAGGCCTAGCTAACTCATTGAAAACAAAGGCGGGAGGCCAATTCTAATCGAGACAAAACGCCAAGTTAACTTTTCCACTTTTCCGCGGCTGTCGGCCACTCCGCTGCGCGGGCGGATCTCGTCAGCCGATCGAATTCTCGAACCTCGCGCCGCGAAGATAGTAACGTCTTTTCCGCTAAGAGCCACCACATCCGTGAGGAGTGACCCATGCAATTCTTGAGAAACGCAAATCTGAATTTCTTAAAATCCGGCATGGCCTTCAGCGTCTTGCTCTCCCTGGTCGCCCTTGCCCGCACCCTCCCAAATCAGACGGTCAGCGCCGCACCGGTTCCTGAAGCAATCAAGGTCGGGTTGGTCAACATTCAAGCCGCCGTGGCCAACACCAACGAAGGCAAGAAAGAATTCGCCGCGCTCGAAGAACGCTTTGCTTCCAAGCGTGCGGAGATAAAAACGCAGAACGACGAATTGGGTAACCTCAAGAAGCAGCTCGCGGACACGACGATCACGGAAGAGCAGCGCAAGACTATTCAATCCTCGATCAACACGAAGCAGAGCGCTTTGCAGCACAACGTCTCCGCTGCCCAGAACGAATATCAGAAGGCGGAACAGGAAATCATGCAGAGACTCGGCCCCAAAATGCTTTCGGTGCTTGAAAAATATTCGAAGGCAAATGGATTCGCTGTGATTCTCGATGTATCGACACCCAACAACCCGGTTCTCTGGGGAGACGCGTCCGTGAATATCGCGCCGGGCCTGGTGGAAGCTTACAATGCGGAATCCGCCGCGCCGTCCACGAATCCGGCGCCTGCAAAGCCGTGAAAATAAAATGTGCCAAGCTGTTCACCCGCCGCGCTTCGAAAATGGATTGGCGCCGCGGAATCTCAGAACGGCTGGCTTTGCCCCTCTCCCAGCGTCACCTGGTTCGGATCCGTGCCCACGATTACAAAACGTGTCGGCGAAATGAAATAGATCACGATCGGAGTGGAAATCCCATTCGCCGTGTCGATGGTGATTGTCCCGCTGCGGCCCGTCGTGGAATCAAACTGGAAGTTCGAGGATTTATTAATCGCAATCGAGAACGGATTTGTTCCCGGCGGATTGATATCCTCGTTTCCGCTGATTCCGCCCGTGGCCGTTCCGAGAAACTGACCGGAATTATCAATCGGAAGCAGAATGACATTCTGCCCGAAAGAAATTCCTGAATTCTGGAATCCCAAGTTGCCCGTGAGCGATGCGATGTTAAATGGGCCGCCGCTCTGACCGAGAAGCGGACCGCTCATGAAATCAGTGAAGTCAGTCTCCAGCAGAAACGCCTGTGAAGCCGACGCCTGGTAGAGGGTAAACGTGGACGGGGCTCCGTTTCCGATCGGCAAGTTGAGCGTGAGGGTGCTGCGGCCATTTTGAGCAATGTTTTGCGAGGTTCCCGTCAACGCCACGGTCGTAGTTGGCCCAAACGCCCCGCTGTTTTCATCTACGAATCCCGAAATCGTGCCGTCCACTTTGGCGGTAAATTGACCGCCTTCTGCGATGGGCAGGCCGAATACGTCTTGACCACCGAGCGACACGACAAATTTGCCCACGAGCGCGTTCGCCGTGAAATTATTCGACGTCTGCTGAGCCACGGAGCCGACAAGGGCGTTACTATTGTCCGTTTCCATGAGCACGATTTGGGCGGGAGAAATGATGTAGTACTCAAATCCGATCGTCTGGGCGGTACCGGTGAGCGAAAAGGTGAGAACTCCCCGCCCGTTCGAATCAGGAGCTCCGAGCGAACCGGTGATGGACTGCGCAAGAGTAATGAATATGCTGCCGTCGTTGGCATCCAGTTCACCGCTTGAAATGTTGCCAGTCTTACTCACCGTAAACTGTCCCGCGATGGAAAAAGGAAAGCCCCGGCCATCGGTTCCGTCAATTCCGAACGCGTAGCTGTTACCCTCCAGACTAGCCAGCGTGAATGGCGAGGTTTGGAGATCGAGAGTTCCAGAGCCGTTAGCTTGATTGTTGAACCAGATGATTTGTCCGTGGCCGCTGGTCTCGAGAACGAAGGCGAGGTTTAGTAGTTCCCCACGGGAATTTCTCATGGAGATGACGCCGCGCCCGTCGGCCCCAATGGTATAGGTTCCAGAGAGAGTCAGGGCCACATGCGTGGAAGGGGCTCCATTCGAGTTGGCGACCAACTCGTCTTCGATACCTGAGGTGATATCACCTGCGCCATCGGTGGTGATGCTCCCGGCGAAAAGGAAAATGCCGCCGCTGCTGCCGTTAGTCCCGCTGAACTGGAAGGCGTACTGGCCGTTGAGAGTTACAGGAACGATGGTCACCTGTGAAGAAGCGGAGAGAGACGCATCCGCCATGGAGACAGCGGTTACGGACACGGGATTGGTGGCGGGAACATTCAGCGGAGCCGTAAAGTTCCCGTTTTGATCGATGGTGCCGGTCAGCGCGCTGCCTCCGACAGTGCCATTCACTTCCCAAGTCACGGCGGTGTTAGCCTCATTCACAACGCTCGCTTTGAATTGAAATTTCCCGCTGGTGCCGAGAGACACGCTTTTTGGATTCACAAAAATTCCCGGATTCGTGTTGTGGCTGCCGCTTCCACTGCCGCAGCCAGACAGAAGCACAAAAATCGCCAGCATCGGGAACAGTAGTTTTTTCATTGCTGTCCTCCCTGCGTGGTGTCGGAGCTGTTTGGCCGTGCGGCGATTCCATTTCCGTTTCTTACGAGAACCATCTGACTGGAAGAGCGCACCTCCCTTGCGAGGAGGATCTGGCGTCCGTCAATCTGCACGAGTGACCCGGTTATCTGCAACGTGTCGCCGACACTGAACGGAATGCTCTTTGGGGTCTGCATGCCCATGTGCACTTCGAGAGTGAGGGGGATGGACTGAACTAGGAGATAAGTTCCGCGGAGTTTGGCGACATCCTTTTGCACTTGAATCGCTTGAAGGGTTCCGAGCATCGTGACTTCGGTGGATTTGTTGTACCGAGCGGCCTGCAATCTTGCCGTCATCTGCTGAGATTGCTGCGCCCAGGCGAGCGACCCCGCCATGGCTAGCAAGATAAGAACAAGCAAATCGGGCATCGAACGCCGTAGAAGGTGGCCAGAGGAAAATCTTCGTGGGTTCATAGTCCTCTCCAGATTCATAAGTTTATGAGAGCCAGAGGAATCCTTCCCCAACAATTGAACAGCACACGAACGAAGACTCAAAAACTCTCCCATTTCAAAAGATGCGCGGCACATATTTTAGGATGCACCTATCAACAGTTCCCGCCAAGCGAGCTCAGCGTTGGTGTCGCTATTTTCCCAGCGCCCTCCGGGCCTGTTCCGCCGGCCTCGTTACTCGACAGGACAGAAGGGTCACCAAGACCCCCTACTCGCCGGGACGCAGCCTGGGCGTCCGTTACCGGCCATCAAACGGTCAGAAACAGGGCTGACAGGGGGTTTTCTAACTCGTGTTTGTGTCTCGATTAGACTTTGCGGCCTCCCTTTGTTTTCAATGACTTAGGCCTAATCTTGTTTCTGACTGTGTCTCGATTAGAACTCATTTTGGGGCCATAAAAACCTGAAAGGCGAGACTGATGCCCCGCCCTTCGGCGAATGCGGTATCCGCAATCGTTTTTCCAAGATAGCATGCCTTACCGTGAAAGTAAAGTTACAGTACCAAGAAAATCATTGGGGACATGCCGCTGGCAGGGTGAGTCAATTCGCAGTACACTTCAAGAGAGATTACCTCCATGCTGCAGCGTACGTTGCCAATCGCATTGTTATCTTGCCTCGGCGCGATCGTTGCAGTACCAACGGGGCGCCAACAGCAGACGACATCGCCATCGCAGCAACAAACTCCGAAGCAACCAGCAGCCGTCTTGCGCACGACCACGCGGGTTGTAGAAATGAGCGTGGTTGTTCATAACAAGAAGGGGAATTGTATAACCGGCCTGACGCGCGACGACTTCATAGTGAAAGACGAGGGGAAGCAACAAGACATCCGATTCTTCCTTGAGGAAAAACAGCAGCCGCCATCGCCGGAGGCGGGGCCGACGACGCTCGGATTCTTCACGAATCTGAACGAATTGCAAAGCGGCGCATCTTCCAATTACAACGTCATTCTTCTTGACGGGCTGAACTCGAAGTTTGAGGACCGGGCATTCGCCCGGCAACAAATCATCAAGTTCCTAAAGCAACTGCAACCCAATGATCGCGTTGCTCTATACGCCCTCGGCACACAGTTGAGAGTTCTCTATGACTTCACCGACAACGCCGCGGAGCTTTTGAAAGCTCTGGACACTTACAAAGGTGTGCCTCTTTCTGATATGGATGATCCCTATCAACCAGCCAACTCGCGTTTTCGCGGACTGAACATGCTCTTTGAAGAGTCACGTCAGGCAATCCTGGAAGCAAAAACAGGCAACAAGATCTTGTTTACGGTACAGGCCATGGAAGCAATCGCCGACCATCTCGCGGGCCTGCCTGGGCGAAAAAACCTCGTCTGGGTTTCCGACGGATTCCCGTTGTACATGGGATTTCACAAATTCGGGGGTCGCCAGTTCCCTTCGAGCGCAGGACAGGCCTATTTCCTTGAGGTCGAGCGCGCGGCGCGGGCGCTTGAAAAAGCCAATATGGCGGTATATCCCGTGGATGCCCACGGGATGCTTGCGCCACCAACGGCGATAAGGGGAGGGCCTGGAGAGGTCTACGCTCTGGAGCCCAGTGCGGTAAACATGTTTACGGGCGCGGATAACGATTCGACGATGGATTTCCTAGCCAAACGCACGGGCGGGATCGCATTTCACAACGAAAACGACATCCGCCGCGCGATCCGCCGCGCGATTGACGATTCCAGCGACAGTTATTTACTGGGGTATTCTCCGGAGGGCATCGCATGGGACGGGAAGTTCCGGAAGGTGAGGGTGGAAGTGAAGCGGCCAGGAACGGAAGTTCGCACTCGAGAGGGATACTTCGCTCTTCCTGATCAAAGCAAGGATTTCACCGAACGCCGCATCGAGCTGTTGAAGACGGCGTTCAATCCGCTAGATTCCACAGGGATCCCACTGCGCGCCAAAGCTGAGGTTGTGGAAGATGCCCCAACGCGCAAGATCAAATTGTTGATGCAGCTCGACCCGCACGCGCTGCGCCTGGAAGAGGAGCAGGAACAATGGAACGGAGCGATCGATTTTTTCTACGTGCTGAGAAATCCTGACGGAAGTGTAGCCAAAGTGACTGACCGCACTCTAAGCCTGCGACTGCTTCCGGAAACACACGACAAAGTGATGCGCGAAGGATTGTACGTAAGCACGGAAGTGGAGCTCGAAGCTGGCGCAACGGAACTGCGCATTATCGCGCGAGATGTAAATTCGGAATCCATCGGGTCACTGACGATCCCGCTGAGCGCACTCCCTGCCCCGAATCAAAAGAATTGACGACATCTGAAGGTGAGTTCAGCGCTGGAGTGAGGCGGGGTGGGGGTTTGCGCCGTTGGCGGCGGGCGCGGCGAATTGCACGTGCCATGCTTTTTCGAGCGCGATTATGGTGGCGAGATGGAACGTAACGTCGCGCGCAACCGGGGATTGCCGCGGGACAATATCGCTGGTATCGAAGACGGCCTGTGAATTCACGTACACGGAATCCGAAAGATAATGCCACATGAAGAATTTTCCGTCGGATTGGTAGCCATCCGCTCCGAAAACCGGCCCGGCGAAGAAAAAAGTGGTGCGATCGGCGAGGGCGGGATTCCAGACGGCAGTTCCCTGCTCATTTTCTCGCGCTGCTTTTTCTCCCAAGAGATCCAGAACGGTGGGGACGACGTCAATGTGCGAGGTGAGCCACGGAATCCTCTGCGTCTCGAAGAGGGCGCGCGGAGCATAAATCAACAGCGGCACATGGAAGGCAGTTTCGTCAATCGTTCCCCAGCGGAGATATGGATTCTCACGCCGCGAACGCGTGCCGTGATCTCCCAAGACCACGATGATGGTCTTGTCGAGCTGGCCGCGCTTCTGCAGAAGATCGAGGACTTCGCCCAACCATTTGTCCTGCATGGCGAGCATGGCGCGGGCGCGTTCGCGGAGGTTTTCGGTGCTGTCGGCGGGCCAGGCGTCCGGGTAAGGCTGATGACTCACCTGCGGAAGAAACGCGAAGGCGAATTTGTGATTGCCATCGATGGAGCGCTGAATCTCGCGTTCGAGTAAATGAACCGTATCGGTATCCGCGGTGATGCGCGCCTGTCTCCAGTTCGTTCCGACGGAATAGCCTTTCGGAGCGGAGTCCGGAACAAATTGCTGGCCGAAACCGACAGTGCGAAAGAGGGATTCGTCGAGTTCGCCGTAATAACGGACCGGCGAGAAAACTTCCGTATCGTATCCGTCGGATGAAAGCCGCTTGAGAAAATCCGGCGGAGAATCGCCGTCAGGAAATCCCCAGACGCCGGGCATGCGATCCTCGGGATACCAGCCGCTAAAAACGGAAAACAAAGCGGCGCGCGTGATGGGAAATACAGTGTAGTGGCGCTCGCCAACGAAGGATTGCGCGCGCAAGCGAGCAAGATTCGGAAATTGCTCCATGGAATCATCGGCCGGAAGAAAATAGTCAGGCGTAGTCTCCAGAGCAATGAACAGGACGTTCGCGCCGCGCTCCTTTGCAAAATAGCGCGGGTCGGCCTGGGGCGCGGGGGCGTGAACGAAATCGCGATAGCGCGCGAGGAGCTCGGAGCGTGAAAGCACGGGAGCGCTCGTCGAGTCAACTCTCGTGAGGTGCTCGAAATCGAAGGCGGAAAATTCTCCCGTATCGACCACGCTTTCGTTCCAAAGCGAAGTGACAGCGCGCACAAAAGTGCTTTCGTGAAAGGGAGAACTGGGAACGCCGGCTCGCCATCCTGCAACTAGAAGCACAAAAATCACTAAGAGATAGAGTTCAACCGCGGTTTTCCAATGTTTAGGGGAACCAGCCGCTGCGCGGCGATGAGATTTCGCGGCCCAGATAACAGCAAGTATCGCGGCGACGAGGGCACAGGCGGGGAGGAGAAGTTGGCGAGCCGCAAGATAGCCTACGTTCGCGCCCGGTTCATGCCATCCCCAACTGAGGGCGGTGAGGATCAGATTCAGCGAGATGTAGCGGCCCACTTCGTTGAGGGCCCGAAGCTGAATGACCAGCAGAAGCACGCTGCCGCACGCGAAGGCTCCCGTGAGAATGGCGCTCCAGAAGCGCCCAAGAAATCGGTTCAGAAAAAGAAGAACCAAAGGAACGATCAGGAATCCAACGAGAATTTCGCCGCGAAAGAAACTGAGCCGCTGGGACAAATTGAGCGACGGAAGGCCCATGGAGCGGGAAACCTTTTCGAATCCGTGTTGATCCACCATGGAATACCACTTCAAGTAGAAACCGAGGAGGGCCGGGAAAAACCAGGCGAGAAGGAAGCGCGCGGAAGCAAGCCACCGGTTGGCACGCGAAGCCGAAACTGGAGAAGCAGATGGGGAGAGCGATGCAGGCCCTAGCTCAGCCGCGGCGACGGAGGCGGCGTCTTCGACAACTTGGACGTTTGATTCGGGGTGCATGCCCAGATTGCAGGCACAGGGCGATTGCAAGTCACCCTTGCTGCATTATCTAGTTTCGCTGCTCGATACGTGGCGCGACAACAGGCATGGGGGAATCGGTTGTGAAAGCGCCAATGCTCCCGGTGGCGTGAAGGTTCAGGCGGTGGCGTCGGCGCTGGCGCGGACTTGCTGCCAGCGGCGAGGGCGGCGCTTGGGGTCGAGCACTTTCTTGCGGAGGCGCGTGGATTTGGGGGTGACTTCGACGAATTCGTCTTCGGCGATGAATTCGATGGCCATCTCGAGAGTGAGTACGCGGTGAGGGACAAGGCGGATGGCTTCATCGGCGGAGGACGCGCGCATGTTGGTCTGCTTTTTTTCTTTCGTGATGTTCACGTCCATGTCGGCTTCGCGGGAATTCTCGCCGACAATCATGCCTTCGTACACTTCTTCGCCCGGGCCGACAAACATTTCGCCGCGTTCCTGAAGATTCCAGATGGCGAAGGCAGTGGATTTGCCGGCGCGGTCGGCGACTAGGGCGCCGGTGGAACGAGAGGCGAGCTCGCCCGCGTATTCGGTCCAGCCATCGAAGAGCGAGTGGAGCAAGGCGGTGCCGCGCGTGTCGGTGAGAAGCTGGCCGCGGAGGCCGATGAGACCGCGCGAAGGAATCTTGAATTCCATGCGCACGCGGCCGGAGCCGTGATTCACCATTTTGGCAAGCTCGCCGCGACGGTTGCCGAGGGTTTCCATCACCACTCCGACATAGGATTCCGGACAGTCCACCACAAGCAGCTCGGTGGGCTCGAGACGACGGCCGTTCTCCGTGCGCAGAACAATTTCCGGCTTGCCGACCATGAGCTCATAGCCTTCACGGCGCATGGTCTCAATGAGAATGGCGAGCTGCAATTCGCCGCGACCGAGGACACGGAAAGATTCCGGTGTATCGGTATCTTCGACGGTGATGGAGACGTTGGTGAGAAGCTCCTTCGCCAAGCGGTCGCGCAGATCGCGTGAAGTGACAAAGCTGCCTTCGCGGCCTGCGGTGGGAGAAGTGTTAACGGTGAAGATCATGGCGAGTGTTGGCTCGTCAATAACAAGGCGCTCGCAGGGTGCGGGATTTTCGAGATCGGTGATGGTTTCGCCGATCTGAATGCCTTCGACTCCGGCAATCGCCAAGATGTCGCCGCACTCCGCCGTTTCGGCTTCATCGCGATCGAGACCGCGAAAGGTGAAGAGCTTGGTGATTTTCGTGGGCTTGATTTGACCGGAGAGCTTGGCGATGCCGACGTCCGAGCCGCGCTGGAGCGTTCCATTGAACACGCGGCCGATAGCGATGCGGCCGAGGAAATCACTGTAATCGAGATTGGTGACTTGAATTTGAAGCGTGCCGCCAGGGTTGCCGCCCGGCTCCGGGATGGCGGAGACGATGGTTTCGAACAGAGGTTCGAGATTCGAGGAAGTGTCGCCTAAAACACGATGAGCGACGCCGGTTTTGGCGTTGGTATAGAGCACCGGAAAGGAAAGCTGGTCTTCCGTGGCGTCGAGATCGATGAAGAGATCATAGACTTCGTCGAGAACTTCGCTGATGCGCGCGTCAGGGCGATCAATTTTATTGAGCACGATGACGGGAGGCAGATGAGCGGCGAGGGCTTTTTGCAGAACGTAACGCGTCTGCGGGAGCGGCCCTTCGCTGGCGTCCACGAGGAGAAGCACGCCATCGACCATGCGCAGGGCGCGCTCGACTTCCCCACCGAAATCACTGTGGCCCGGGGTATCGACGATGTTGATCTTCGTGCCGCGGTAGAAAAGCGCCGTATTTTTCGCGAGGATTGTGATGCCGCGCTCGCGTTCCAGATCGTTGGAATCCATGACGCGTTCGGCGACGATCTGATTCTCGCGGAAAATACCGCTCTGGCGGAGCATGGCGTCGACCAGAGTGGTCTTGCCATGGTCCACATGAGCGATGATGGCGATGTTGCGAACGGGCTTGGACATGCCGCTAGTTCATCCTCGGAGGTGCTGAAAAGACGCGCAGGCTCGGAACGATAGATGCAAATCGGCGGGCGCTCTGCGCTTCTAATGTTAGCACACTAGCGCGTAGAGGCAGAAGCCGCGAAGATTCGGTTCGTTGCTGAATCGTGTTAGCCTGCTAATCCTCGTTTTGAACGGAGATATCGAGATTGTTCGCGGCACGCACCAACTGGGACCTCCGCCCAAATCGCCTGAGCGAAGCCCTTCGAAAACATCGGGCCGCCGGGAAAACGTTGATTGATTTGACGGTTTCGAATCCGACGGAATGCGGATTCGAATATGAGAGAGAAGCGATTCTGCGGGCGCTCGCGAAGCCCGAAGCGCTCGTATATCAGCCGGATCCCAGGGGAATCGAAACGGCGCGCCAGGCCGTGGCGGATTATTACGCTGAATTCGGGCACGATATTCACGCGGGAAATATCTTCCTCACCAGCAGCACGAGCGAGGCATATTCATTCGTTTTCCGCTCGATATGTGATCCCGGCGATGAGCTGCTGATTCCCGCGCCCAGCTATCCTCTTTTTGAATTTCTCACCGGTATTGAAAGCGTGAGACTGGTGCGGTATCCGCTGGTGTACGACCACGGCTGGCAAATCGACTTTCATAAGCTGGAAGAAGCAATTACGGCGCGCACGCGCGGCGTCATCGTCGTTCATCCCAACAATCCGACGGGGCAATACTGCAAAACGCACGAGAGAAAAGATCTCGCGGACATCTGCGCGGAGCGTGAGATAGCCATCATCGCAGACGAAGTCTTCCGAGATTTCGCGCTCGAAGGGACACCGCCGGCGAGCTTTGCGGGGGACTCAGATGCGCTGACATTTACGCTGAGCGGGATTTCAAAGATCTCCGGATTGCCACAGATGAAGCTGGCGTGGCTCGTCGCCAGCGGGCCGGACAAATGGAGAAGGACCGCGCTCGAGCTGCTCGAAGTAATCGCGGACACATATCTTTCATTAAGTGCTCCAGTGCAATGGGCGCTTCCGGAATTTCTGGAAATGAGGGGAGGGTTTCGGAAGCAAGTGATGGGGCGAGTGCGGACAAATCTGGCGGAGCTGGACAGGCAATTGAGCTCACAAAAGGTGTGCAGCCGCATGAAAGTTGAAGGTGGATGGAATGCAGTGCTGCAAGTGCCCGCGACGCGTCCAGATGAAGAACTGGCGATCGACCTAATCCAATCGAAGGGCGTTTCGATTCATCCCGGGCATTTTTACGACTTCCCGCGCGATGGGTATCTGGTGGCGAGCCTTATTACGCCTGAGGATCAATTCGCGGAGGGTACGAGGCGCATACTTTCACTCTTCGCGAGCGCGTGATTACGTGACGACGTCAAAGACCGAAGAACGCCCGCTGATAAATCTGCGCCCCACAACGGTGAGTTCGCCCTCGCAATCCAGCCAAGCGAGCTGGCGAAACTATTTGCGCTCGGAATTTTTGCGGAGCCTGCGGACCTCTACGGTGATAAACCCCAGGAGCACGATTACAACACCCCAGTAAAGGTGGAAAAACGGCGCGGCAGATTCCATGTGCGTGACTCTCCTCAGATAAATTTCTGGCCACAAAGCGGCCAGATCTGAAAATACTTCCTTGTTTCCACATTCATTGCGAGATCACCGATTGGGAAGCGCTGGTCATCGTTAAAACCGACTTCGGCAAGAAGGGCAGGATGAATTTGAAGCTGTACTGCACCTTTACGTTGACCACGCTGCCCGGATTGTTGTTTGGCGTCCAAGTGGTGGTTACGGTCACGGCCGTGGGATCGATTCCCTCGGGGACATTTTTCACAGAGTTTTGGACGTCGGCCGCGCTGGCCGGACAGGCACTCGGATAACTCTTGCAAGAGGAACCTCGCACCATCGCAAAACGCACGCCCTCGCGGGCCGCGTCACCGACAAAGTGGTAGGCGTAGAGCGCGCGCGACAAATCTATGATCCCGAACATGAACATGAACAAGACCGTAAGGACCAAGGCAAATTCGATGAGGGTTCCGCCGCGCTCACCGGGCGCTCTTGGAACTTCGCGTTTATTGACCGGCACGCATCACCGCCAGCCCATTCATTGGGAGCGACGAGGGGATCCCCGGATAAGGAATCCAGGGCTTGAAGGTCGCCGAGGTGACAACTTTTACGTAGTTGACCATGTGTGTCCCGCTGCAGGAGGGAGGAGTTGTACAGCCCGGTGAGACAGATGAACCATCGGAGCACTGGCACAAGAAGGATGCAACGGCCGAGAGGTTGCCATTGGCGGCACCCACGAGGTCGGGGGCATCGTTGAGCGCGGCAGCCTGCATTCCCGTGATGTCTTGTGAGCTGCTGATATTCTGCTGGCCATATTGCACTCCGGCGCGGGCGGCGCTGGCCAATTCGATGCTCATATACGCCAGCCGACCGAGGTCAATGGTGCCGAGAAGCAGGAGAGAAAGTAGCGGAAGAAGAAAAGCAAGCTCAACGAGGCTACTGCCGGATTGGGAGTTCGCGCGTGACTTGAAACAGCGAACGCAAACGCCGCGGGCCGCGCGCCGCGAATTATCAGTCGACTTTGACTTCGCGTACATGCTCATTCGTCGAGAACGCTATTTCCCCTGATTGGTGAACCCGAAGGAAGGGAGGAAAAGTCGTCATTGAGAACGCTATTTCCGGAGATGCTGATTGTCGTCGCGACGTAGATAGTGTATGCGGCCGTTCCTGATGAACCATTCCCAGAAATTGACAAGGGCGTGGTCGGGAAATAGAGCGCTCCTTGAAGTGCCAGCGTTGCGTTCCCGGAAAACGTGTTTTGGGCCGGGTTCGATCCGATCGCGGGATCCTGGTAAAAGAGAATTCCGGCGTAACTGCCCGTGGTCGGTGCCGTGAGTGAACCTCCGGCATTTCCGCTGAAAGTTACAGGAGAGTAGTGAAACGTCGAATTGCCAGTGTTGAAGAAAGTAAGCCCCGATCCGGATACTTGTGCGTTCCCCGATACCGTGAGGCCGCCACCTTCGAGGATGTACATTCCGGGGGCGAAAGAAAAGTTGCCATTCCCGCTGAGGGTAATACCGCCGCAATATGTGCCCGGCGAAAGCGAAGATGAACTGTTATTAAAATTCGTGAACGTGCAGCTACCAACGCTCGGTGCCGTGAGATAGGCGAGTGGATCGCCGGCTACTCTTATTCCGGTCGTGGGAGTCGGGTTGGGGCAGCCATTCTTGCCCCCCTTAAAATTACCGACTACCCCTATTGAAGGAGCGGTGACACAGGCATTCCCGTTGACTACCAGAGCTTGGGAATTACTCGAATCGATGATCAGTCCGCACGACGCCTTCAGACTCCCATTCCCGCTCACGTTAATGGCATTCTGGGCCGAAGGGTCCAGAGCAAAGACGCAGTTAGACGAATTCCCGAGATGGGAGACGGCGCGGGCTGACATCGTCGTGGAATTAACGCCGAACGCCTTGGCGAAAAAGGTGGAAGCGTTATCGGACACGATGACCTCAACAAATTTCGAGTCACCGATGTGTTGACCGGACTTCGGCGGATTGTTGACTGTAACAGTGACTCCGTTCTTGCCGTCAGCGAACCCATTCGCCGAAGAATCCGCCTTCGCAGCCGCCACGACATCATTGAAGGGTAGCTCGGCGGCCCCGGCCATGGCAGCGGCGTCAGCGGCGGTTTGCAGCTGCCGCTTCAAGTACCGGAAATATCCAATGTCGATCGCCAGTCCCAGCATCGCAAGAAGAGCGACGAGCGCAACGGCCACGACAACAATTGTCTGGCCGGACTGTCTATCTCCCCGTGAAACGAGATGAGGAGATGCAGTTCGCCGAAATGTCGAGCGATCACGCGAGCTGCTGGGTAGTGCGCAAAGCGCAAATTGTGAACGGTCTCTAAGCACACTTTTGCTCCTGCTACGCTTCGAATTCAGGAGCAATGCAGCATCCAGAAACCACGAAGAGATTGCGCTTACGTATCAATGAGATCTGCAATCCCCCACTAACGTCACGCGGCGCCGCAGTTCCAAAAGTGAACATGTGTGCCGTACGGAACAGATGCATCACGAAGAAGAAGACGCGGATGGCTTTTTAAAAACGACGGATTGCTCTCAAACGCTTATTTCCATGAACAATCAAGCGACGCGGGCCCTTCCCCGAAGCGAAAGCTAACATAATGCATATGGCAAACCGCTTGCTCTTCACGATGCACGCGGGAGATGTGTCAGCGGTCGAGTCGAACCGAACAATGGAGTGGCAGATTGCCCCGCTTGAAAGCCAGGTCAGAGTGAATGCCGTTGCACACATTTCCAGCTCTCTGCTCGAAGGGATTTGCTTTCCCGCTCTGCGGAGCACACAAAACGCGGACGGAGGGTGGGGATTCGGGGCCGGACTCCCGAGCGCGGTAGAGGCGACCAGTTGGAGTCTGCTTGCCGGCACGAATCTGCGAGCGCAGGAGACGTGGCGAGAACCAATAGCCGCGGGATGCAAGTTTTTGAAAAAAACGCAACTCGCGGACGGCGCGTGGCCCTGTGTGGCCGGACAACGGGAAGGAGGATGGGTGACCTCCCTCGCGTGCAGAGCCCTGCTCGAGTCCGAAGGCGTTTCGGGAACGGTCCATGAAGCACTGGACTGGCTCTGCTGCAGCTGGCCAGGAGAAGGTGGAACCTGGTGGCGGGTGCGAAACCGGCTGACGAGTCAAGCAGGTGTCGTGAAGCAGGACCACCGGCTTCGAGGCTGGAGCTGGACAAAGGGAACGAGTAGTTGGGTGGAACCAACTGCATACGCATTGCTGGCACTACGCGGAGCGAGCGGTTCATTTCCTTCGTCGCATCTTGTAGGCCGGAGACAGGAGCTGGGAGAAGCGATGCTTTGCAACCGGATGTGTCCGGGAGGCGGTTGGAATGCGGGCAATCCTTGGATCTATGGAGTGCAAGGAGCACCGCTGGTCGCGCCGACGGCATTCGCGCTGCTGGCGCTGGGGCGGGCCAGTGACACATCGCTCGTAAGAAAGTGCACCGAAGGAAGCCTGGCTTGGCTCGAACGGGAATACGAATTCATTCAGAGCCCGGGGTCGCTCGCACTGGCGCATCTTTGCCTGACCGCGTATGGCGGGAATCAAAGGCATCTTGAAGAGCGACTCCTCGACAATTACAGGAAAAACGAGTTTCTTCATAACACCACCGTATTCGCGTGGGCAGCATTGGCACTGCAGCCTATTCCCGCCTGGATCCGTCCGACGCGGCGCGCAAGGAATTGATCGATGTCCTTCACCTCGTCTTCCATTCAGCCATCCTTCCGACGCTCCTGTTCGCGAGTCGCTATCCGCAGAGTCAGCTCTTATGAAGCAGACCTCACAGCAACTATTTCAGAGACACTCGGGGAATACGCGAACACAGTGAAGGGAAAAAGTGTGCTCCTGAAGCCTAATTTTGTTGGCGCTGATCCCCGCGGAGTGATGAATACGCACCCTGCCGTCGTGGCTGCGGCGAGAGAGAGTTTTCGCCGACTGGGTGCGGCGAGCGTGCAGGTTGCAGAGGGGCCGGCGCTAGAACGGGATACGGAGGCGATTCTTGAAGGGATACGACTGCGCGAGCATCTGGGGAAACTCGAAGAATCATTTGTGGACTTGAATGTCGATGAGGCGCACCTGGTGCCCTTGCGAACGAGGGCCTCTGCGCTCAAGCAATTGTATCTTCCCGCGTCGGTGCTGCGCGCCGACTTCATCGTGTCCATGCCGAAATTGAAGACGCATCACTGGGCCGGGGTGACACTGTCACTAAAAAACATGTTCGGGATCGTACCCGGCCATTGCTACGGATGGCCCAAGAACATTCTGCACTGGGCGGGAATCTCGAATTCCATTCTGGATATCAACAGCACGGTGCGCCCTGACTTCGCCATCGTGGATGGAATCGTGGGAATGGAGGGAGATGGACCGTTGCATGGCAAAGCGCGAGCGAGTGGAATCCTAGTGATGGGGGACGATGCGGTCGCGGTCGATGCAACGTGCGCGCGTGCGATGGGGTTGATCCCTGAAAAGATTGGCTACCTCAAACGCGCGGGACTTCTCCTAGGGAACTTGAAGCAGAACCGAATTCAGCAGATCGGAGAAGACATTGCGCAAGTAATGCAACCCTTCGAAGTGCTGAGCACATTCGCGCACTTGAAGGCGGCCTACCGATGAACAGCGCGGCAGAAAGTCTTGGGGCATGCCATGCCGCGGAGAGCGAGAGAGCGCGGCGAACCATTCTGCGAACCATATTTTCATTCCCAGCGCTACTTGGTGTGCTGCTCTTTGCCGGCGTTTTTTTTGGCACACTCTCACAGGGCACGAAAAGCGACACACTCTTCAGTGAAGGGGATACGTGGTGGCACCTTCGGGCCGGAGAAGACATCCTCCGCACGCACCGCGTGCCGCATACAGATTCCTATTCGTGGACGGCGGCAGGAACAGGGTGGATTGCGTATGAGTGGCTTGGAGAAGTGGCGATGGCGGAAGCGTATCGCCTGGGAGGACTTCGCGGGCTAAAACTGTTCCAACTACTACTGAACGGGGGGATGCTAACCCTCCTCTATGCTTATGCGGCTCTGAGATCCGGAAACGCAAAGGCAGCTTTTGTAGTATGCGCGTTGATCACTCCGGTGGCTGCAGTGTTCTGGTCGCTTCGGCCGCAGCTTTGCGGCTACATTCTTTTTCTTGTCGTTCTGGTGCTGATCGAGCGATTTCGCCGTGGAAACAACCGGGTTATTTGGTTTCTGCCCGTGATCTTTCTGATTTGGGTCAATCTACACGGCACATTTGTTTTCGGATTCATGGCATTAGGGATTGCGTGGACGTGCGGCTTGCGAAGTGTTCGGTGGAATGCGATCGAAAGCAGCGCATGGAGTCCTCCGCAACGGAGCAACCTCGCTATCGCCGCGCTTTTGAGTTCCATGGCGCTCTTCCTAACCCCTTACTCCTCGCAGCTGGCCGCGTACCCGTTTGACATCGGGTTTCTGCAACCCGCAAACATTGCCAACGTTCAGGAATGGCTGCCGGTCACAGCCGAGCGATTTCTGGCGGTTGTGGTAACCGGGCTGCTCCTCACTTTTTTTATTTGGACACTAACGGCTCGGACTACCCACCGACTCGATGATGTGCTATTTGTCGGGATTGCCTCCCTCCTGGCAACGACGCATCTTCGATTTGTTCCCCTCTTGCTGATCGTGTGCGTTCCGCTGATTGCGGCACTGTTCGCGCGGATATTGCCACGATTGAACCCACATCGTGACCGGCCCGGGCTCAACGCAGGGCTGATGGTTGCCAGCCTGGCGGCCATAGCATTCTTTTTTCCAACCACGGCCACGCTCGAAAAAACATTCGCAGAACATATGCCCGTCGCGGCTGCCGCCTACCTGCGCGAACACCCCTCCAAGGGTGAGATGTTCAACGAATACGGATGGGGGGGGTATCTGGCGTGGGTCCGAGTCCCCTCCAGTGGAGTGTTTATCGATGGCCGTGCCGACATCTATGAGCGGGCGGGAGTGCTGCAAGATTATCTGAGCATTTCGCGCCTCGAACCCGGTGCCATTCTGATTCTCAAGAAGTACAGCATTCATATTTGCATGCTGCGACGTGATGCACCGCTTGCGACGGTCCTTGCCGCGATGCCTGATTGGCGAGCCGTCTATGCCGATTCATTGAGCGTGATCTACACACGCGAATAAAGATCCTCACAGACAACCATCGCAAGAAGTCTCAAAACGACACGCGGGTGTCGGCTGGAGACAAGTGATTCAATGAGGTACATCTCCACTTTTTGTCACCGCGCATTTGAATTGTAAGTATCAAAGCTTCTTGCACTTTGGAAACTCCTCTCTGGCACTAGAACTGCTTCATTCGCGAACGGAGAGCAAGACCACTGCCTCAAAGCTCTAAGGAGGAGCCATGAAAGAACTGTTCAAAAGATTGTGGAGCGACGAATCCGGACAGGACCTGACGGAATACGCGCTGCTCATCGTTCTGGTCGCGCTGGCCGCCGTAGCTTCCATGAAGGCCCTTGCGACGGCGGTGAGCACAGTGTATTCGAGCGCAGCCTCGAATTTGACCACGAACACCTGAAGAAGTGCAGTCTCCGGCCGAGGAGGGAATGCTTGCAGAAACCTGGCTGGTCGATTCGCAGCAGAAGAAGTGGTGTGAGGTCCCGGATTCCGAAGAGCTGTGGCATGTCACAAATGCGAACAGTGGGTCGAATGGGTCTAACGCGCGGAGAAGAGACGCGGGGACGGAAAAAGTGAAAGACCAAGTCGTGTGGATGAGTGCAGTCGCGATTGCCGTAAGCGCCGGAATGCTGGACTGGCGAACGCGAGTGATTTCCAACTGGCTTACCGTGCCGGCCTTCGCCTTAGGATTGTGTTTCAATCTTTTCGAAGCGGGAACCAGGGGGGCGCTGCGGTCTCTGGAAGGAGCGGGAGCGGCCCTGTTGCTGCTCTTGCCCGTCGTTCTTTTGCGTGGACTCGGTGGGGGCGATTGGAAACTGATGGGCGCTCTCGGTTCCTGGCTTGGGCCTGACAAAATCCTCGTGGTGCTGCTGGCCACAATCTTCCTCAGCGGACTCCTCGCCCTCGCACAAGTTATTTGGAAGCAGCAACTTTTCCAGACACTTCGAAATCTTTGGGAACTCTTGCAAGGTTTTTTTGTTTACGGATTGCGACCGCACCCTGAACTCAACTTGGAGGACCCAGCCGCTTCGACCGTGCCGTTTGGGGTGGCCGCGGCTTTCGCTACCGTAGCCTGTTTTTGGGCAGGTGTGCACGGCGGATGATGCGCAGGGAACACAATCCATGAAAACAGCGGAAAACTTGAAACCAATCTTGGTTGCCATTGCGACGGCGCTGCCTTGCACGGTGTCCATTCTCGCGCTGGGGGAGCGGCAATTGCTTCCGTCTGAGACTGCGGCGGTGTTCTCGTTTGCGATGGCTGGTTTGGCGACCATGTTACTGGGCGCATGGACCGGACTCGGGGAAAGGTAGTCCCGGCGGAAGGTTTGCAAGGGATTGTGAGAAATGGAGCGGAAGAGGTTACTACTGGCTTTGGGTGTTTCGGTGCCCCTGGCGCTGCTCGTAAGTCTGCTGGTATTGCGTCAACTTGCTCGCGCCAGTGGGGCACATGCCGCCACTCCTTCCATCAAGATTCTCGTGGCCGCGGCGGATCAGCCTCCCGGGAAGCGGTTGGTGCTGGAAGACGTGCGCCAAATTGACTGGCTTGCTGAGCGGCCGATGCAGGGCATGTTTGCCAAGCCCGAAGATTGCATTGGCCGCGTGCTGATCAGCGCAGTTCAAAAGGATGAACCCATTCTCGCCAGCAATCTGGCAGCGAAGAACTCCGGAGCGGGACTCGCCGCAATCATTCCTGAGGGCCTCCGTGCCGTTTCGGTGGCAGTGAATGACGTCGTTGGCGTCGCCGGCTTTGTCCAGCCCGGATCCTTTGTGGATGTGCTGGCAACCGGTGCTGTGGAGGGCCACACGACAAGCACCGTAACCGGCACCATATTGCAAAACATCCGGGTACTGGCAACCGGGCAAAAAGTCGAACCAGACGCCCAGGGTACTCCGCAAAGCGTTGCGGTCGTTACCCTGCTCGTGAATCCCGAGCAGGCCAATATCCTGACCCTTGCGAGCATGCAAGGGAAAATTCAACTGGCGCTGCGCAATTCCGAAGACACGCGAGAAGCAAATCCCCAGCCCACAGAGCTATCGAGCATATTTGGCGGGGCCGCCCCGAAGGATGTGGTATTACCTGGAACTCGACTCGCGCAGCGGACCGCTGCCGCCGCGAAAGCTCCCCCGCCATTCGAAATGGAAATCATACGTGGAAACAAGCGGGAGGAAGTCCCGGTTCCCAACCCATGAGGTGCCAAACATTGAGTTTGTTAATCACACTTTTTGGCTGCTTGAAGAATCGCATGGGGAGATGGGCCATTTGGGTGATGCTCGCGTGCGGAGCATTTCTCTTTAGCGCCACAGCACAAGGCCAGAGCGTAGTTCCACCGGTCGCCAACATTCTGGCAAGCACGCCCCCCGAACCGCATCAGGGAGGCGATGCGGCGGTTAACAGGCCGGAAATCCTTCACTTGCTGGTTGGGCGGTCCATGGTGCTTTCATCGCCGCTGCCGATTCGTCGCGTATCGGTGGCGGACGCCAACATTGCCGACGTCGCGGCCCTCAGCCCGACACAAATTTTGGTCAGCGGGAAATCCCCCGGAGGAGTTTCGATCGTGCTCTGGGGCGAGAGCGAATCCTCACAGGCCTATGAATTGTACGTGGATGTAGATGTTTTAGGCCTAAATCAAAGGATTCGACAAACGTACCCCAACGAGGATATCCGAGTAGAAGCCTCCAAAGATGTGGTCATGCTCCTCGGCCAAGCTTCCTCCAAGGATGAAGCCGACAGAATCTACCAATCTATCCTCGCGATCGCGCCCAAGGCGTTGAATTTGCTTCAGACGCCACCGCCGCCCCCGGAAGGTCAAATCCTTCTCGAAGTAAAGTTCGCCGAAGTTGACCGCGCAGCGATCAGCCAGTTCGGATTCAATTTCATCAGCCTGCCTGGCGGCTCGAACACAACGCTGGGTGTGACGGGAACTCAGCAATTCGGCCCCGTGCAACTACAGCAATCGGGATCGAGCACCGGAACATCGTCATCCGGCAACAGTTTGAGCCAGCCCAATATATCCCTCAGCGATATATTGAACATTTTTGTGTTTCGCCCGGACCTCAATCTGGGCGCCACAATCAAAGCGCTCCAGGACAAGAATCTGCTGCAAATTCTTGCCGAGCCAAACCTGCTCACAGAATCAGGAAAGGAGGCCAATTTTCTGGCGGGGGGAGAATTTCCCATCCCCGTCGTGCAAGGCGGAGCGGTAGGCTCGGCGCCCACAGTCACTATTGTGTTCAAGAAATTCGGCGTCAGCTTGGATTTTCTCCCGGAGCTGTCTTCCGATGGCATGGTCCATCTGAAAGTGAGCCCCGAAGTCAGCGCCCTGGATTTCACCAATGCGGTGACAGTATCCGGATTTTTCATTCCAGCCATTTCTACACGGCGGGTGGAAACGCAGGTGGAGCTTCGCGACGGCCAAAGTTTCGCCATCGCCGGTCTGGTGGACGACCGCGTTACGGAAGTAATGAATCGAATTCCCTACCTGAGCAACATTCCTCTCCTCGGGCAAATTTTCCGAAGTCATTCGACTACCAAGAGCAACACGGAACTGCTCGTGCTGGTGACGCCGCGGATTGTTAATCCCATTCCGGCCGGCGCGCCACTTCCCCGCATCAATTTTCCTGAACCTTTCCTGCAATTGGAGGCACCCAAGGGGCGGCAAGAACCGCCGATAAAGAAATAAGGAGTCTCGGGATGACGAACAGGAATCATCACAAAACTCAAAGCTGCGAGAGAGGGCTGACGCGATGCTGACGGCGGCGGTAGTAGGCTCGGACAAAACAAGTACAGCGGCTTTGCGGGCTATCCTGACTCAAACGAACCTGGTCTATTCGGTTCGCGAATGGGATCCGTCGCTGCAAAATCATCCGCCCCCGGGAGAAGCAATACCCGACGTAGTTGTACTCGATTTGCCCCCGGATCCCAGTGGCTATCTTGATTTTGCCGCGGATCTGCGTCGGTTGCGTCCCACGATTTACATCGTAGCGTGCTCCGCCGCAACTCCGGAACCCGGACTGCTGATGCGCGCAATGCGCAGCGGGGTGCAGGATTTCATTCTCAAACCGATCACTTCGGAAAAGCTCTGCGAAACCCTTTACAAGATCGCCGAGGGGAAAGCCAGTGATCGCCACGCCCCGGAAAAAGTAATCGTGGTGACCGGGTCGAAGGGAGGCGTGGGCACCAGTACGGTCACAGTCAGTCTCGGAGTGCAAATAGCCCAAATCACAAAGAGAAGCGTGCTGCTTCTGGATTTCGGGCGACCTCTCGGACACATTTCCTTGATGTTGGATTTACAGCCACGCTTCACTTTGCGGGATGCCATGGAGAATCTCGATCGGCTCGACGAACACTTTCTTGGCGGACTTGTGAGCCGGCATCAATCAGGCGTGGAAATTCTTGCCGGAGCGACACGCCCGGAGGAGTGGCAGAGGTTCAATATTGCCGGTTTTGCGGCTGTCGCGAGCGTGGCCCAAGGAAAATTCGACTATGTGCTGATCGACGGCGGAGTGCAGGACCCATCGGAATGGTCCCCCATACTCCGCACGGCGCGGGCGATCCTCTTGGTAGCGGAGCCGTCGCTGCTCTCCCTGTGGACGCTGGAACGATATATCAGCACAGCTGAAAGCGCGGAACTCAACATGGATCGTTATCAGGTCGTCATCAATCGATGGCGGCGCAATGACGACAATGCTTTGCGTAACGTGGAAGAAAGACTTCACCGGCCGATTCACGCGCGCCTGCCGAACGATTATCGGCAGGTAAGTGATGCAGTTACGCGCGGAATGCCCATTTCCGGAAACGACGGCAACGCGCTCGTGACGCGCTACCGTCAGCTGGCAACTGACTTGATCAAAGAAACGGTGCGACCTTCGGAGCGCGGCAATTCATTCATGAACAGATTCGCGCCAGTGCGATAGGAAACCAAAATGAGCACCCTTACGGCCCCACCCAACCGGCCCCGCACCGAGTACACGGCGTTCAAGACTGCGATTCACCGCAAACTGATTCAGGACCTGGATCTCGAGCGCCTCACCCGGATGGACCGCGAATCCGTTCTGTCGAAGCTCACGCAGCTTATCGAAGCTCTGGTTGATAAAGAGGCCACCCCCATCACGCTAGTCGATCGCGAGCGTCTGGCGAGGGAAGTGCTTGACGAAGTGTTTGGCCTGGGACCCCTCGAACCTCTGATGCGGGATCCGGAAGTCGCGGACATCCTGGTGAATTCCTCCGACAATGTTTACGTCGAGCGCCGGGGAATTCTTGAAAAGACGGTCGTCCACTTTCGCGACAACAATCATTTGCGCCAAATCATTGACCGGATCGTATCCGCCGTGGGTCGCCGCGTAGACGAATCTTCGCCCATGGTGGATGCGCGGCTACAGGACGGATCGCGCGTGAATGCCATCATCCCGCCGCTGGCCCTCGACGGACCGTGCCTCTCGATACGCCGATTCGCCAGCGTCAAGCTTTCCGGGGCTGAATTGGTAACGAACCATACGCTCACCACACAGATGCTCGATATGCTGAAGGCGTGCGTACGGGCGCGTTTGAACATCATGATTTCCGGCGGTACAGGCGCCGGAAAAACAACGCTTCTAAATTTGCTCTCCTCTTATATCTCCGATCGGGAGCGAATCATCACTATCGAGGATGCCGCGGAATTGCAGCTGCAACAGGAGCACGTGGTGCGCCTGGAAACTCGCCCCTCCAATATCGAAGGAAAAGGAGCGGTATTGCAACGCCAACTGCTGATCAATTCCCTGCGTATGCGGCCGGACAGGATAGTCGTCGGCGAGGTGCGAGGCGAAGAGGCCCTGGACATGTTGCAGGCTATGAACACAGGACACGATGGATCGCTCACCACCATTCACGCCAATACTCCGCGGGATGCACTCAGTCGGTTGGAGACGATGGTCGCAATGGGGGGGCTCAATTTGCCGGATAAGGCCGTTCGCAGCCAGATTGCCTCCGCCATCGACTTGATTTTGCAAGTTAGCCGACTGAGCGATGGGAGTCGCAGAGTCATCTATATTTCCGAAGTCACAGGGATGGAGGGCGACCTCATTCTGCTCCAAGATATTTTTCATTTTCATCGAAGAGGTATCGGGCCACGAGGCGAAGTGCTCGGAGAGTTCGTGCCCGTCGGCATCCGCCCGAAATTCGCGGAGCGCCTCGAAGCGGCTGGAATTAAGCTGGCGCCGGATATGTTCAAAGTTCCCTGGCAAGCGGGAGGGAGACCTTCATGATCTCGCTGGCTGTCATGACATTTCTAGCGACCCTCGTTTTATCCGTGACGGCCTTCCTCACCCTGACGGCTCGGAAACCAGCAGACTTAGCGAAGAGACTCGAGACCATCTCAAAACGGCAGGGCGATTCTGCGGCAGCACTCGACTGGCAACTCCAGCGCGATCACATGCTGAGCAACGTCCCGTGGCTGAATCGATTTCTCTCGCGGTGGTCCTGGTCCAAAGCCCTGCAGCAATACTTAAATCAGGCAGGATGGAAGGTCAAGCCCGGGAAATTTGTGCTCGTGAGCGGCGTACTTTGCTTGGCGTCTTTTCTATTGGCATGGCATTTCGTTCCCTATTTTCCAGCGGCGGTCTTGATCGGCCCGGCGATGGGGATGATTCCCCCTCTGGCCGTTTCGGGGCAGCGCGCTCAGCGTTTATCGAAGTTCCAGCGGAATCTTCCTGAAGCGATCGATCTGCTTACCCGGGCAGTACGCGCCGGACATGCCCTCACGGCCGGGCTCGAGATGATTTCCAAGGAACTCGCCGAGCCGATGGCCGGGGAATTCCGTACTACATTTGACGAGCACAATTTCGGATTGCCCTTGCGCGATGCGCTTGTACATCTAACGGAGAGAGTGCCTCTCGCCGACATGCGATTCTTCGTGACGGCCTTGTTGGTGCAGAACGAGTCGGGAGGAAATCTGGCGGAACTCCTTGAGAACCTCTCACGCATCATCCGAGAGCGCTTCAGGATTCAAGGTGAGATCAAGGTACGCACGGCTCAGGGACGGCTCACATCCGTCATTCTGATCGCGCTTCCACCGCTGCTCTTACTTGCCCTGAAACTGATGAACCCGGATTACGTGGACTTGCTCTTCACGGACAACCTGGGCCAAAGGATGCTGGCAACGGCGTTTTCGCTCCAGGCTATCGGAGCCATGTTGCTCTGGAGAATTGTCAAAATCGAGGTTTGACCGAACAGCGGGGATGCATGAAATGATCTGGCTGACGATAGCATTTACATTTCTTTCCGTGCTGGTCATTGGGATGCTGCTCTTCCTTGTCCTTGCTCCCGCGAGCGATTTTCGTGGCGACCGCCTAGCTCAGCTCTGGCATCCGGTTTCGCATCCAAGTGCTGGTTCATTCGCCGAAAAGCAAAGAGACAAGCTCGAAACCTCACTGATCAGTTTAGGCAAACTGCTGCCTACCTCCGAGTCGAAAACTTCACGCAATGTGAAGCTCATGTTGCGTGCCGGAATTCGAAACTCCGATGCCGTGAAAGTCTTGCAAGGGATGCAGCTCTTGTTGCCTCTGGCGTTTTTCGCCGTGGTCTACTTCACCGGTCTCTACAAGATTAACGTGTTCGTTTTCTGCCTGGCGGCCTTGGGAGCGGGGTTCCTACTGCCCGATTTCTGGCTCTCCTGGAAAGTCAAGACACGTCAAAAACGAATCACCTTGGGCCTTCCCGACATGCTCGACTTGCTGGTCGTATGCGTTGAGACGGGCATGGGTCTTGATCAGGCTCTCTTCCGCGTAGCACAGGAAATTCAAATCTCGCATCGCGAGCTCAACGAAGAGCTCCTGCTTTTGAATCTGGAAATGCGCGTCGGGAAGAGCCGCGTAGATTCTCTTCGGGAATTGGAAATTCGCACGGGTGTGGATGATATCAGGGCATTCGTGGTCATGCTCATTCAAGCGGACAGATTTGGAACAGACCTCGCACAAGCCCTCCGCGTTCATTCCGACGACCTACGCACGAAGCGCAGGCAGAGGGCAGAAGAAGCGGCGGCCAAGACGTCCGTGAAAATGACCTTTCCCCTTGTGTTTTTTATTTTCCCTGCCATGTTTGCCGTCCTGCTGGGTCCCGCGGTGATCACAATAATTCGGCAATTTCATATCGGGGGCACGGCAGGACCATAGATGTGCGGCGTGAGAAACATGTCGAAGAATCTTCAGAGGAGGTAGTAATGGACACAACGACTGTGATTCGCGTGGCTGCGGCAATCCTGGCCGTCATCGTGGCCGGGATAATTGTCTGGCGACGCAGCAAGCGCGCCGCCCAGTGACGCGCGAGGGTCACTGAACAACTGCACTCGAGCGGCCCCATCATCGGAAGAACCATGACTACGGCGCAGAAACGCGTGGTCTGTGCTTTTAACGCCACCCGCGAAAGAAATCTCGCGGAGCACGTCACTCTAGCAGATACGTTTCTTACTCGCCTGGTGGGATTGCTGGGCCAGCCTCCCGTCTGGTCGCAGACCGCCGGTGGACTCTGGATCGTGCCTTCGCACGGAGTTCACACCATGGGTATGCGTTTCGACATTGACGTCATCTTTCTGGATCGAAGCAACCGGGCCATTCACCTCGAAAACAGCCTTCGTCCCTGGCGCATCTCGTCGGTCATTCCCCAAGCGCGAAGTGTTCTCGAACTGCCCCCGAATGCAATCGCGTGCTCGGGAACACAACTTGGCGATCAGATCACTTTCAAGATTGCATCCCGCGACAACCAGGACAGCGCAACCGCAGCGCGGCCTCATCCTTACCTCCCATTGATTGCGTGAAGATCCCTATTTAGATTTTCGCTTTGGCATGATTGACCAGAATCTCGAAGAGCATTATCTTCTTGTCGTGCTTCCTTCTCTTTAGGTTCCTGACATCGCCTTGGTAGGAATTCTGTAGCTTGGTGAGTGGCTTACAGGGGCGCAAATGATCCGCACTACATATAGTTTCTGTCTGGCAATTGTGATGATCATGTTGAATGGCTGCGCTGGCGGCGGAGGAAACAACTCTGGAGGGAACGGCGGCGGGCCTCCAGCTTCGAACACGCCCTTCTGGGCTCAATGGGGCGCTAACCCCCAACACACGGGCCTGGTAAACGTCAACGGCCAAAACACTGCGCATAAGCTCGCCGATATCGTCTATGACCCGTTCGTCCTCCAGGAGCAGGCAGAGAATCTCGGCCCTGAGGGTCAGGCGGTGCTCACAGCGCATTATCCAGCGCCACTCGTCGATGGCAACGACGTGTACATGCTGATTAAATCCGGAGCTTACAATTCCTGTAATCCCGCGGGGTCCTGGGCGAATCCCCCCAACCCTCCCACCCCCACGCCTCAGTGCGGACCAAACACTTGGAATACGCAAGTATGGAACGTAGCCCGATTTACATTTGAAAACGGCTCCCTCACCCAGATCTGGAGCTTCCAAAGCGACTGGAAGCCGGAAATAAATGGCGGCGCGCTATTTGGCTGGGAACCAGTATTTCATGCCGTAGATGCAAACGATTTCATCTACGTCCCCGGCGGAGGGGGAACTGTATTTAAAGTGGACAAGAACAAAGGAACAGCCGTTTCTCACATCAACCCGTTCAGCGGAATGGCAGGATTCAATCCGGCGAATGCCTTCGTCTCGGGCCCCTTGACGGTGGACGCGCAAGGAAACATCTATTACAACGCGATCGAATTGGTAGATCCCAAGGGTGGATTGGTCGATCCTTGGCAGAGCGACGTTGTGGGATCCTGGCTAGTGAGGATTACACCGCAGGATGGTTCGAGCATGGTCACCTACTCTGCGCTGGTGCCCAATGCCCCGCCAGCGAACTCCAACAATTGCCCGGGAACTTTTGCTGGCGATTTTCCAGCCGACCCGTTGCCCTGGCCGCCGAGTACAAGTGCCGCTCCGCAGACGACACTCTGCGGCTCACAGCGTCCCGCCGTGAATGTGGCGCCGGCAATAGCTCCTGACGGGACGATTTATACGGCAAGCCGCGCGCATTTCGACGGTATGGAAGCCTTTCTGATCGCCGTGAATCCCAACCTCACGTCCAAATGGTCGGCATCCTTCCAGAATTTGCTCAACGATGGATGCGGGATACTCGTGCCAATCGGACCGACGAACACTACTCCCAATGCCTGCCGCGTGGGTTCGAATCAGGGAGTAGATCCCACTACCAATGCCGCGGGCTCCGGTTTCATCTCTGATCAGGGCTCTTCTTCACCGACTGTTCTCCCCGATGGCTCCGTTCTGTTCGGCGCTATCACTTTCTACAATGCTCTGCGCGGACACTTGTTCCACTTCGACGCGCAGGGACATTTTCTCAACGCCTTCGATTTCGGGTGGGACAGCACCCCTGGAGTCTTCACGCACAACGGAACATTCTCCGTCGTAATCAAAGACAACCATTACAATGTGCCGTTGTATTGCTTCTTCAACAATCCAATTTGCCAGACGCTGCCAGCGGGTCCCTATTTTGTTACTCAGCTCAACCCGAGTATGCAGGTCGAATGGAAATTTCAGAATACAACTGTCAATCTCCCAAACAATCCCAACGGTTTCGAATGGTGCGTCAACATGCCGGCGATTGACGCGAACGGCCAAGTCTACGCAAACAGCGAGGACGGCAACCTCTACGCAATACCTCAAGGTCACTCCGGAATTTTCACCACCCCCAGCAGCGTTCTCTTTCTCAAGGAGGCCCTCGGCGCGGCTTATACGCCCCTTTCCATCGGTCCCGATGGAAAGTTCTACGCGCAGAACGACGGCCATCTCTTCGTTGTGGGAAACTGAACTGCTTTGGGTGGCCTTTGCCTCGGCATCCGCGATTTGTTAGGCTTCCAACCGACGCTTCATTCTCCGGGAAAGCCTTTGTATGGCACTGTCATGCAACGAAATGATCGAATCGTCGCCGAGGTAATCTCCAGCCCGCAGAACCAGTGGCTGAAGCGGTTCCGCACGGCCCTCTCGTCCCCCGGAGCGCCGCTCGGAGGTTGGATTGCTGTAGAAGGACCACGGCTCGTCGAGGAAGCCTTAGAGACCGGCTTGGAAATTTCCGCCATTCTGGCAACTGACATTGGAATCCAGAACCTAGAGCAGGAGAATCAGGCGAACCCACTTACGAGTTTTCGGGGACGGCTTTTGCGCGTCAGCGACCGCATCTTCGCTTCTGTTTCCGGCACGGAATCGCCGCAAGGCCTCGCGGCGCTCTTGCGTCCGCGCGACTGGCAGTTTGACGATCTAGTCAGCGGAGGTGTCCCGCTCATCGTGGCGCTGGCTGGAGTCCAAGACCCCGGCAATGTCGGCACGGTCATCCGATCCGCTGAGGCATTTGGAGCCACAGGGGTCGTCGCCTTGCGGGGAACAGCGCATCCGCTCTCCGCCAAGGCTCTTCGCGCTTCGGCCGGCTCAGCACTGCGAATTCCTATGCTCGCTGGAATCGCGCCGCCAGTTGCGCTCGCCCAATTCCGTTCCGTAGGTTTACAGATTTGTGCTGCTCACTCAGGAGCTGCGATCAGCGGGACAACAAAGAGCTCGATCCTTGCGCATGACACTGTGGATTTCCGCGTCCCCGTTGTGATTATCGTTGGCAGCGAGGGTGCTGGAATCCCCCCAGATATTTCTCGCACCGCTGATCAGCTAGTACAGATTCCTATCTCCAGTTCGGTTGAATCTCTCAATGCAGCTACCGCCGCTTCAATCATTCTTTTTGAGGCGTCGCGCCAACGTGCTTGTCTCGCAGACACAATTCCGACCAAATCTCGCGCAGCCCGGTCGCAGGAAACCCCATGAGCCTCTTTCCCGCCCCTGGACCCGAAATTTCCAGCGCCGCGCCGCGCCCGCTTGCGGATCGCATGCGCCCGCAGACGCTCGATGAATTTCTTGGGCAAGAAGAGCTTGTGGGTTCCGGAAAACCGCTGCGCGTGCAGATCGAGCGCGACGAACTCGGCTCGATGCTCTTCTGGGGCCCTCCGGGCTGCGGCAAAACTACGCTCGCTCGTATCATCGCTTTCATCACGCGCTCGGAATTTGTTCCATTTTCCGCTGTCCTTTCTGGCATCAAGGAAATCAAGGAGGTCATGGCTGCCGCCGAGCGCACTCATCGTTATGGCCGCAGAACAATGGTATTTGTGGACGAGGTGCACCGCTTTAACCGTGCGCAGCAGGACGCATTTCTCCCTCATGTGGAAGCAGGCAACATCGTCCTCATCGGAGCGACGACACAAAACCCGTCGTTCGAGGTTATCGCGCCGCTGCTCTCTCGAATGAGGGTGTACGTACTAAAACCACTGATGCCGGAGCATCTGACTCGCCTCCTTCATCGCGCCCTGGAGGACAAGGAGCGGGGGCTCGGCAATCAACACATCGAAGTATTGCCGGACCTCCTCGAACGAATCGCCGTATTTGCAAATGGCGACGCGCGGGCTGCTCTTAACATTTTGGAGGCCTTGGCCGCAGGAACTCAGGCCAATCAAAAAGGCGTCAGAGTCCTCCAGCTAGTTCGTCTTGAAGAGGTCCTACAGCGTCGCGTACTTCTCTACGACAAGTCTGGTGAAGAGCATTTCAATCTGATCTCCGCTCTTCACAAGTCGGTACGCAATTCCGACGCCGATGCGGCACTCTACTGGCTTGCGCGCATGCTTGAGTCTGGCGAGGACCCACTGTACCTCGCTCGCCGGATGATCCGCATGGCGAGCGAGGATATCGGCCTCGCCGATCCCGTGGCTCTGCAAATCAGCATCGGTGCGATGCAGGCGTTCCAGTTCATCGGCCCGCCGGAAGGTTTTCTGGCTCTCGCGGAAGCGGCTATATATCTCGCGCTTGCTCCGAAGTCCAACTCCCTATACACGGCTTATGGTGCCGTGCACGACGATCTCGAAAACTCCGCAGCCGATCCGGTTCCCCTTCACCTGCGCAACGCCGTCACCGGGCTGATGAGCCAAGTTGGCTACGGCAAGGGCTATCAGTATGCTCACAGTTTCGAGGAGCGAACCGCGGACATGCCCTGCCTTCCTGAATCACTGCTGGGCAAGCAATACTATCAGCCATCGGAGCAGGGCCTCGAAGCGAAATTCCGCGATCGCCTCGAGGAATTGCGCCGCCTCCGCGCTCTCCAAGCTGCGAAGAAATGAGTGCCCAACGATACCTTCGGAATCTCTTCGCTCCGGCCGCTGCCCGGCGCGCAGCGCTTGTGGTTTTTCTCGTCACTGCCGCTACTCTGCTCTTCGCGCAGGATATCCCTCACCTCTCCATCGATGACAAAGTGACCGCTTTCGATATCGCCTCTGACGGCCGCATCGCTTACGCTGTGATCCACCTGATGCATAAGAGAGAATACGAAATGCAGCGCGATGATATCTGGATGGTGTCATCCGAAGGAAAGAAAACGCAGATCGTGAAGGGTGACAAGCTCGTCAGCGGCAATGCTCCCCTCAGCTACTCGATCGAGGCCATTACGTTTTCCCCCGATGGCACGCGCTTAGCCGTGCTCATGGACACAGTGTTCGTTGTGGATAGTTCCGGAACTCAGCGTGAGGCAGAGCTTGTGGATTTGATGGACGCCCAGGGAAAGGAAATCAACATAGCAGGCACGAAAAACAGCACCATTCCCGGCGCGCTCGATGCGACCTGGCTGGGCGACAATGAAACTGTCGCCTATCTCACCGAAGCGGTCAAACCAAAGTTGCTCTTCTCTCTCGAAATTGTTCGCCCTGCGGGAGGCCGAGGTGGGGCAATTTTCGAAGGACGACAATTCTCCGCAGTAGCCTGGGACGCCAAGCACAATGCCGCCATCGCGGTCGAGCGGGATCAAGGTCTCTCGGGACCTGCAAAGCTCATTTCGCTGGACCTCATCCGCGAATCTCGCAAGGAGCTTGCAACGCTCGATGGATATTTGGGAGAGCTTTCTATTTCCCCCTCCGGCTCAAAGGTCGCGTACTTTCGCGATGGCGACACCATTGAAATCCGGGAACTCTCCTCGCCGGACAAAGTCACGCGCGTTCCAGCAGCATACGGGCATTTCTACTGGGCGCCCGATGAACGTCGGCTGCTTCTCAAGCGCGGCCCGGATATTAAGTCTGGTGATCTCGTCTGGGTAAGCATTCCTGACGGCAATCTGACGCCCATCCTGCACGATCTTCCCTTTCGGAGGTTTGAAATCTCGCCCGATGGCCGATGGCTCGTCGTCAGCGACCTGGCCCGCGCTGGGCTTCTGGTGTATCCCTTGCCTCAATAGATGCTAATTGAGCTGAGAGAACCGCTAGTCAGCAGGCAGACGGAATCTCTT
Organism: Candidatus Acidiferrales bacterium; assembly: GCA_050747245.1. Lineage (GTDB taxonomy): Bacteria > Acidobacteriota > Terriglobia > Acidiferrales > UBA7541 > JBOGNO01. The sequence goes on along the minus strand of JBOGNO010000006.1, from coordinate 176,939 downwards.
GATGTGTTCCTTTAATATGCACGCGTCCATCACGACGATGAGCCCCGCACGGCGCGCTTGCTCCGCTGCTTCGGCATGGATCACTCCCTCTTGCATCCATACGGCCCTTGCACCTATTCGGATCGCGCTTTGCACCACGGGAGGCACTTCTTCCGAACGACGGAAAATATCCACGATGTCGATCGGCTCCGGAATATCTTCCAGCCGCGCAACGCTCTTCTCGCCGAGCACTTCCGTCTCATTGGGATTAACAGGAAAGATGCGGTATCCAGCTCTTTGCAGATATTCCGCCACTCCATAGCTCGGGCGATAGTGTCGCGAAGAAAGCCCCACAACGGCGATATTGTGGCTGGTCTTGAGAATTTCCGTGACCGGATCGGAAGAGGCCGAATGCGCGGGATGGGCTTCTTCGCCGTCGGGCCGCGCTTCGTTCATCGCGCGTCCTTCCCTGCCGGAGCGCGCACCTGAGCCAAGGCCTGGAGGAATTGGTCATTTTCATGCCGCGTTCCCACGGTCACCCGGATGGCGTTTGGGAATCCCATCCAGGCCATCGGACGCACGATCACTCCCAGCCGCAGAAGAGCGTCGGCGGCAGACTGTGCTTCACCGCCCATATCCACAAGAATGAAATTCGCAAATGAAGGAATAAATTTCACTCCCAGCGCGCTCAGGCCCTTCGCAAGCTGCTCAAGGCCTGCGCGATTCATTTCCAGCGACCGCCGTACATGTTCCGCGTCGTCCAGCGCGGCAACCGCTGCTGCCTGGGCGACATGTGAAGTATTGAAGGGCGCGCGAATCTTGTTGATCTCATGCAGCAATTCTTCCGGCCCAGCGCCGAATCCGATCCGCAGTCCTGCCAGCCCATACACTTTTGAGAACGTACGTAGAACTAAGAGATTTTTCCCCCCGCGAACCAGCTCGAGCGACCGCGAGTAATCCTGCCTTTGGACATAATCAAAATATGCTTCGTCGAGCACTACAAGCACCCTCTCCGGCAGTTTTTCGAGAAACGTTTCGAATTTCCGTGAAGTGAATATTGTTCCCGTGGGGTTGTTAGGGTTCGCAAGATATATAATCTTCGTCCTCGGAGTCACGGCGCGCGCGATCGCATCCAGGTCCATCACAAAATCCCGTTGCGGAACCTCCACCAACTTCGCGCCCGTCGCTCGAATGGAAATGTAATACAGAGGGAACGACCCCTCCGAAGCGATGCCCTCCGTTCCCTTCTGCAGCAGGACGCGCGCAACCAAATCAATCAGGTCCGTCGAGCCGCCTCCCAATATCAGATTCTTCATCGGAATTTCGAGTCTCTCGCTCAGCGCCTCGCGCAGGTAATGTCCTCCGCCATCGGGATATCGGTTCGATTCTCCAAGCGCTTTTTTTGCGGATTCAATGGCTTTAGGTGATGGCCCTAACGGATTCTCGTTGGATGCGAGTTTGATTGCGCGCATACCCAGCTCGCGTTCCACTTCTTCGACAGGTTTCCCGGGGACATAGGGGCTGATTTCGCGGATAAACGCGGGAATTTCGTCGCCGATGGATTTCGACATAATTCCTTTCTAAGAGGGCGCAGTGATTCTGCGTGATTCGAATTTCAAAGGAAGCGCTGGATTGCTCCCCGGTCTCACGGGTTTCCACCTTTCTTTATGTGCTGCCATAGGCTGAGTGGAAGCGCCCCTCGGCCGATTCAACGTACGCCACAGCCGTTTCACCTCTTCTTCCGTGAGCTCGCGGTGTCTTCTTGCAGGCAGCGAACCGAGCTCCACTCCACTGATCGCGATGCGGTGCATCTTCTCGACGGGATGCCCCATCGCACCCAGCACTCGCCGCAGAGATTCGAGCGGGGTCCCAGTGAATTGCACTTCATACCAGGCGTTCTCACCCTGGCGCCGCCGTTCGAGCCGCAGTCCTGTCGCCTCCGTAATCTTCCGGAATTCTTCGCTGCCCAGGCGGCCCTTCACTTTCAGCATCCAGACCTGCGGCAATCCATGGCAGCGAATGATGCGGTTTGCCAGCTCTCCGTCATTGGTAAGCAACAGTAATCCTGAAGCGTGATACTCAAGCCGCCCCGCCGGATACACCCGCTCGGGCACGCCGTGCAACAATTCTCGGAGCGAGCTTCTTCCCTCGGGGTCCTGCAGCGTGGAGACCATTCCGGCCGGCTTGTTCAGCGCCAGATATATCTTCTTGTGTTCAATGAGGCGTAACAATTTGCCTTTTACTTTAATGTGATCGCGCGACGCGTCGGCCTTCATTCCCATCTCTGAGACGACTCGCCCGTTTACCGTCACCTGTCCCGAAGCGATCAGCTGCTCGGCGTGCCTCCGCGAAGCAATCCCCTCCCGCGCGATTATCTTTTGCAACCGCTCTCTCATCTTGCTCTCTGGCCCCGAATCTGATTAGGGAAGGTGCGTGGAACGCGCTCGTTCATCCGCTGTTTCTTCCGATGTGCCACCCGCTTGGCCCGCAGCCGCTGCTCGCGCGATTTCTCCCGCCCCGCCACTGAGCTCTTCCGGCTCAATCGGTGCAATCCCCGATTCCGTGCCCAGCGCCGCCTGCGCGAGCTGCTCGAATTCTTTCAAGCTCGGCAATTCATCCAAATCCGAAAGTCCAAAGCGCATCAAAAACTCCTTGGACGTCCGGTAAAGAATCGGCCTCCCGACCACCTGCTTGCGTCCCGCCGTGGTAATCAGCCGGCGTTCTAGCAGCGTCTGAATCACCCCGGAGCAATTCACGCCGCGGATTTCCTGAATCTCCGGCAGCGTCACTGGCTGCTTGTATGCGATCACCGAAAGCGTTTCGAGCGCCGGCATGGTCAGGCGCACCGGCGGACGCAGGCTCTTGATGAACTTCTTCACCGTCTCATGGTTCTGCACCTTGGTATAAAACTTGTACCCCCCGGCGACTTTCCGAATTTCGATTCCCCGCTCTTCGGCTGCAAACGATGCCAGCAACAAATCCAGCGCGGCACGCACCTCGTGCTTTTCCGCGCCCAGAGCCTCGGTGATTTGCTCGAGTGTCGCTGGCTCGTCGGCTGCGTAAATAATCGCTTCGATTGCTCCCCGCAATTCTGGCGGCGTGCTCACAAGTATTGCTCCTCAATCTGAGAAATCGCCTCCTCGCCCGCAAAGACGAGGTCAAACATTTTATGTTTGCGCAAAAGAATATCTCCGAACATCTGATCCTGCACCAGCACCACGGCCTGTAGTCGAACCAGCTCCAGCACCGCGAGGAATGCCACGATCATCGCGCGGCGCGTTGGGCATGCCTCGAAGATGGCCGTCAGTGATACTGCGTCCTCGGATACCGCCAGCTGCTTCCGCAGCGCTTCCATCATCTGCGCGATCGTCACCGTCTCGTGATGCAGGTCAATGCGCGCGATTTCCTTTCGCCGCTCGAGTACTTTCTGGAACACTCCCACCAGGTCAACGAGCGAAACCACCATCTCTCCTTCCGTATCCTCACCTTCGTAGAGCGAGCGGTCCGGCCTTGACCACACATGCGCTTCCAGCTGTTGCTTCTCGTAAAGCAATTGCGCCGCGTTTTTGAATTTCTCGTGTTCCAGCAACCGGTGCACCAATTCTTCTCGCGGGTCCTGCATCGCTTCGGCGGGAGCGTTGGGGTCTGGCGGCAGGAGCATTTTCGACTTGATGTAAATCAGCGAAGCAGCCATGTACAGAAAATCCGATGAAACGTCGATGTCGAGTTGTTCGAGCTGGTGAAGGTACGCCAGATACTGCTCTGTGATTTTTGCGATCGGAATATTCAGGATGTCAATCTCCTGCTTGCGGATCAAATCCAGCAGCAAATCGAGCGGCCCTTCGTAAATCGGCAATTGAATTTTATACGGCGACGCCACGTTCACCTGCTTCTCCCTGCTCCCACCATGCCCTCCACAACGCGCAGGACATTCCCACTACCCGCTCGTTTTCCCCGGCGCAGCTTTCTCCGTCAAAAACCGCGCATCTGCCGCCTTGCGCACGCGTTCCCAACCGAATATTGCTTCCCTCACGCGCTTCATCGTTTTCTTTGCGGCCTTGCGCGCTTCTGCCGACCCCGCGTCGAGTATCTCCCAAACGCGTTTGGGATGTGCTTCAAAATCTCGCCGCCGTGTCTGAATCGGCTCTATCCATTTCACCAGCGCATCGGCCATTAACTTCTTGCAATCCACGCAGCCAATCGCGGCGGTCCTGCAATCACGGTCTACCATCGCGATCGTGCCCGAATCTGAAAACAATTTGTGATAAGCAAAAACCGGGCACACTTCCGGTCGCCCGGGATCAGTTCTCCGCACCCGCTGCGGGTCCGTCATCATGTTCCGGACTTTCTCGCGGATCGAATCCGGCGATTCGCTCAGCCAAATGGCGTTTCCGTAACTCTTCGCCATCCGCCGCCCGTCTGTGCCCGGCAGCCGCGGCGTCTCCGTAAGCATCGCCCGAGGTTCGATCAGAACCCTTTTTAATGGTAGACCGGCATTGGAGAGAACAGAAAGGCGTTCCTCAACCGTAATTCTATTGATGTTCTCCAGGATCATCGAATTGCGAGCCGCATCTCCCTCATAGTCAACAAAAAGTCGTTTCTTTAAGTATTCGGCAACATGATCGAGAGCCTTCGCTCTTGCTTTCTTCCAATCTACTCGCCCAAATGCCGCGTTGAACCGACGCACAATCTCTCGCGTAAGTTCGACGTGGGGCACCTGATCCTCGCCGACAGGAACAATGAGCTCACGCTTCGGTTCGCCATAAATCACTATGTCCGCCGATTGCAGCAGCGGATACCCAAGGAACCCGTACGTGCCCAGATCCTTGTCTCGCAGATTTTCGATCTGCTCTTTGTATGTCGGCACGCGTTCGAGCCAACTGAGCGGCGTGATCATCGAGAGCAGGAGATGCAGTTCGGCGTGCTCTGGCACGAACGACTGCACAAAAATCGTGCTCTTCGCCGGATCGAGCCCCACAGCCAGCCAATCCGTTGCCACTTCCAGCGTATTCTGTGCAATCTGCGAAGTATCCGCGTAATGTGTCGTGAGCGCGTGCCAATCCGCGACGAAGAAATAGCAATCGTACCCCTCCTGCATATCTAGCCAGTTCAGCAGCGCGCCAAAATAATGACCAATGTGCAGTGGCCCCGTCGGCCGCATGCCGCTCAAAACGCGCTTCTTCTGTTTCCCACTCTTTGGATTGGTATCGGAAGAAGGCACGCTATCTTTCCCCACGAGTTCCCAGGAGGTCTCGCGCGATCACCACGCGCTGCATTTCGCTGGTTCCCTCGTAAATCGAAATCACGCGCGCGTCGCGGTAGTAGCGCTCCACGTCGCTTTCGCGCGAATATCCCTGGCTTCCGTGCACCTGCACGGCTTTATAAGCGACGCGGTTAACCATTTCGCTGGCGTAAAGTTTTGCACGCGAAGCCCATGCCCCCAGCTTTTGCCCGCCGTGATCCCGCGCCCACGCTGCATATAGCGTCAACGCGCGCCCCGCCTCAATTTCCGTCTGCATGTCCGCGAGCATCCATTGAATTGCCTGCCGCTCGGCTATCGGTTTCCCAAAAGTCTTGCGCTGCTTCGCGTATCGCACGGAAGCTTCGAGCGCGCCTTGCGCGAGCCCCACGCCCTGCGCCGCGATTCCGATGCGCCCACCATCCAAAGTTTCGAGCGCGATTTTCAGCCCCTGTCCTTCCTCACCCAGGCGATTCTCGGCTGGCACACGGCAACCTTCGAACACCACCTCGACAGAACGTGACAGCCGCATCCCCATCTTATCCTCGTGCCTGCTGATCCGAAACGCGGGACTGCCCGGCTCGACGAGAAATGCCGTGATTCCGCGCGCGCCCGCCGCGGGATCCGTCTTCGCAAAAACGAGGAACACTCCTGCAACGTCGCCATTCGTTACCCAGCATTTCGTTCCGTCGAGAATGTAGCTTGGCCCCTCGCGAACGGCTCGCGCCTGAATTGCCGCGGAATCGGAGCCCGCTCCCGGTTCTGTCAGGCAAAACGAACCGAGAATTTCGCCCGTCGCCAGTCGGCGCAAATATTTTTTCTTCTGCGCTTCGCTCCCATATTTCGCCAGAGGCACCGCCGCCACGGAATTGGTCACCGCCAGTACCAGCGAAGTGGAGGCGTCCACGCGCGCCACTTCTTCGATCATCAGCGCATAGCTGACCGTATCGCTCCCCGTTCCACCCCACGCCTCCGGGATCAGCATGCCGCAGCAGCCCAATTCGCCGAGCTTGTGAATTTCCTCCCGCGGGAAGGTCTCCGACCGCACATACTCGCGCAGCTTGGGACGCAGCTCCGCTTCCATGAACTGGCGCACCGTATCGCGAATCAGCAGTTGATCGCTTGTAAATGAAAAATCCATCGCGCGAAGTGTAATCGCGATGCTAGCACATCTTGCCGCGAGCCCCAAACCGGCCGCGCTCGCGTCGCAACGAGAGAGTCTTCTCGGGGAAATTCTCAGCGGTGTCGCAGCCAGAGCCCAATCCCCAGCGGAACGCCCAGCGCGATGGCTCCCAGCGCGAACCAGCGCGCTTCCGGCATGCGCGTCAGAGCGATGAACGCCATCGCTCCTACCACCAGATAGCCAACCGGATGCGCCGTTATTAAACCGCCGAGGTAAGGCCCGTACGGTTGAATCTGCTTTGCGTCACCATTACGGATTAATTGCGTCGTCCAGCCCATTCGTGTGTTGAACGGCTTGTCCATGACACCTCCTTACCTTGCGCTACTTACTTGGACTCCAGCATCCTCCAAAAGTTTCCGATTACAAAGCCTGAAATTCCTAGTTTCCGCAATTCAAATCTTGAGCAACCCGCGCAAATGTTTCGCCTGCATCCGACTTACGGGTATTTCGCTTTGCCGCTTGTCGTTCATCTTGAGCATGTACGTGGATTTAAACCACGGCACGACTTCCTTGATGAAGTTGATGTTCACAAGATAGGATCGGTGCGCGCGCCAAAATACGTCCGGATCGAGCTGCGCCGCCAGTTCTTCAAGTGTCCGGTAATTCGATCGGCCTTCGATATCTTTACTGTAGATCGTAATTGCGCCGTCTTCGATCCCCGCATACACCAATTCCACAGCGTCGAGCAGAAACATTCTCTCGTGCGATTTTAGCAGCAACTTTACCGGCTGTTGCGCTTTGGGCAACGAGAGCTGCCCCATGAGCGATTCCAGGCGCTCAACCGGTGACGCCTTCGATTCCGCCATTTTCTTTGCGCGCTGGAGCGCTTTTGCCACTCGTCCTTTTTCGAATGGCTTCAACACGTAGTCCACTGCGTTGACTTCGAATGCCTGCACCGCGTACTGGTCGTATGCCGTCGCGAAAACAATTTGCGGTACCCGAACTTTCTTTTCCACGAGTTTCTTGATCACTCCGAATCCATCGAGCCCGGGCATCTGCACATCCAGAAAAACAAGATCTGGTTCGTGCTCCTTAATCAGCGCCACCGCTTCCAGGCCATTCTTCCCCTGTGCCACGACGCTGACCTCGGGAAACGCCTTCAGCAGATAGCTGAGCTCGTCCCGCGCCGGTTTTTCATCATCTACGATTACTATTTGAATTGTCATTTTCGAATTCGAGAGCCCATTCCACTCGCGATGAAAAGTATATACGAATCCCAATCCTGCCGGATAACTTGCTCGCTCCGGGCTCCGCTGAACTGCGCTATGATGTGCCGTTCCGCATTCTGAGGAGAAGAAATGGACGCCCCTGCATTTGCGAAAGAAATCGACACCTACATCCGCCCCGCGAGCTTCCCTGTGGCCGCAAAGCTGCTCGGTCCTGGCGAACAGATTCCCGAAAAAGCCCGGCGCCCCTTTCGCGACATGAACATCCAGATCGCCATTTGCCAGGCAATTGCCATGGCGCGGCGCTACGGTTGGATGATTGCTGTCGGAGAGGAAGACTTGAATTGCGTCCTCACAAAAACAGTCTTCGGCTTTGCGCCTCTGACCGATCATTTCACCTCCGGCCGGCTCGCTTGCGGCTTCTACACTGAAACCGCCGAAGCCGGTGCGCTCACCGAAGCCGCCACGGAGCACCTTCCCGAAGGAAAATACAAGCATCTCGTCGTGACGCCTGCGGCTCGCGCGAATTTCACTCCTGACTCGATTGTAATTTATGGGAATGCCGCGCAGGTAATGCGGCTTCTCACCGGTGCACTCTGGAAACGCGGCGGCGCGATTCACAGTTCCTTCACAGGCCGCGTGGATTGTTCCGATGAAATCATTCGCACGATGCTGAGGGACGATTATCAGGTAATTCTCCCCTGCTACGGCGACCGCGTGTTCGGTCAAACCGAAGACTCGGAGATGGCCTTCTCGCTTCCCGGCTCGAAGATGCAGGAACTGGTTGATGGCCTCGCAGCGACGCACCAGGCGGGCATCCGCTATCCGATTCCCACCTTTCTCCGTTACACTCCGCAATATCCCCAGCACTATTACGAACTCGAACGCATCTGGGCAGCCGCAGAGTTGAAATGATCTCTGGCTGGAAGTGCCTTTTGCGAACATGAAGCCAGCGCCTCTTAAAACAAAATGTTCTCTCCCCCACCACAAGAAACCGCTTGACACTGGAACAGGTTCCAGCGGCGACAATTCTCTTGTGCGAGGCAAGTTACAACCTCACGAATTGCTGCGCTCGGGTCGCCTGGCCTCGCTTGCGGGCGTGAGTCCGGATACGCTGCGTTTCTATGAACGCGAGGGATTGCTCCTCGCGCCGCAGCGATCAACGGGCGGCTATCGGCTTTACTCGCAGGACGCGCTTCATCGCGTGCGTTTGATCCGTGGCGCGCTCGCCCTGGGTTTCCGCGTGAGCGAGCTCGCCGGCATCCTCCGTGCGCGTGATTCAGGAGCAGCTCCCTGCCATCTCGTTCGCTCTATGGCCGCGGAGAAACTGAATGAACTTGAGCTTCGCATCGCGAGCCTTTTACGTCTCAAGAAACTCTTGACCGTTACGTTGCGCCATTGGGACAAACTCCTTCAGAAATCGGGGCGTACGAAGCGAGCAGGGCTTCTCGAAGCATTCGTTGCCGCCCATCCAGAAGCTCTCGATGCGCTTTCCCCGGAACTTTCACAAGGTTTGCGTAAGAAGCTAGCCAAAAGGGAAAAATACAAATGATCTCCACACGAGTTCAGGCTCTTCTCTTCTCGCTGCTTGTATTTGCAACAGTCTCCGCGGCGCAAGACAAGCCTGCCGTCGACACCCCTCAGGACGCTAAGTCTCTCGCTCCAGGCGTAGTTGAACGCGGGAATCCGGCCATGGGTTTCGACCAGAACAAGACGACGCATCATTTTCTGCTGCGCGACGATGGCGGAGTAATTCAGGTGACCATCAACCATCCCTCCGACGTCGCTGACCTCAACATGATTCGCAAACACCTCGCGCACATTGCGCTCGCGTTTTCAAACGGCGATTTCAACATTCCCATGCTCGTCCATGATCGCGTTCCGCCCGGCGTCCCGGTAATGAAAGCGTCGAAGAGCAAGATTCACTATCGCTACGAAGAACTCGACGGCGGCGGGCGCGTCGTCATCGAATCGCGCGACGCGCGGGCTATCTTGGCGGTTCACGAATTCCTGCGTTTTCAAATTCGCGAGCATGCCACCAGCGACCCTCTGAAGATCGATTGACTTACGCCTGGCGCTGCTCCTTCGGACTCCGCCCAACAATCATCCTTCGCTTGCCGATTGTTTGTGGCCGCGCAAGAATGATGTCTTTGGCGATTCCGTTGCGCGAGGTGGCCACCTTGAATAAACCCAAAACTACTGCAAAGGTTCTCTCCAGCCAGACGCTCTACCGGGGTCCGGTTTTCGGCGTTCGACGCGACCAGGTTATTGAGCCGGGAGGCGTGCGCACTTCTCGCGATGTCGTCACGCATTCCGGCTCCGTTGTTGTTCTCCCGGTTTTTCCAGGACAACGCTTCCTTCTCATTCGCCAATATCGCCACGCCGTCGGGCAATTCCTCTGGGAACTTGTCGCAGGACGCATCAATCCGGGAGAATCACCTCTAGCCGCCGCGAAGCGCGAAATGATCGAGGAGACCGGATATCGCGCCCGCCGTTTTCGCCAATTGGTGCGCATTTATCCCACGCCGGGCTTTGTCTCCGAGTTCATGGTCGTATTCGCTGCTCTCGGCCTCACCAAAGGCGAAGCCCGGCCAGAATCGGACGAACGCATCGTCGCCCGGCAATTTTCTCTTCCTCAATTGCTGACCATGATCCGCTCAGGCAAGCTCCGCGATGCCAAATCTGTCGCCGCCATCCTCTTCTACGCACGCTTCCATGGCCGCTGATACTCGTATTGGAGTCTGAACCGTCATATAATTCGCGCATGGAGAATCGCGCAGTCGCCAAAATCCTTCGCGAGACGGCGCATCTTCTGGAAATCGACGGCGCCATGATCGGCCGCTATCGCAGCTACGAAAAGGTTGCCGAGCTCCTCGATTCCCTTCCCGAAGCCATTTCTGAAATCGCCAAAGACGAGGAAAAGTTGACGGCACTTCCCGGCATCGGTGAAGGCATGGCCGAGCACATCAAGGAAATCCTCAAGACCGGTGATTACAGCCTCCGCCAGAAGCTCCTGAAAAAATATCCTCCCACCATCCTCGACGTTCTTACCCTTCAGGGCATCGGCCCAAAGAAGGCGGCACTGCTTTGGAAGAAATTCAAGGCCGGCAGCGTTGATGCCGTCGCAAAGCTCGCACGCGATGGGAAACTCCGCGACGTAGAAGGCTTCGGTGAAAAAACCGAGCAGAATATTCTCAAAGCCGTCGAGGTTCACCAGCGGGCCGCGGGCCGCTTCTTGCTCAGCACCGCCGAGGTCACTGCTCTGAAGCTCGTCGCCTACGTTCGCGAACTCGGCGGCGGCGTGGATTCCGTGACGCCAGCCGGCTCGCTTCGCCGCGGAAAGGAGACCATCGGCGACCTCGATCTTCTCGTGACGCTTCCGGAAGAACGAGACTCGGCGAAGCACGTGGAAGCCGTTGCGCGCCACATCCTGAAATATCCAGAAATCGAACAGGTGCTCGCCCACGGAGAAAACAAAGTCAGCTTCATCCTCAAGAGCACGATGCAGGTGGACGTGCGCCTCCTCGACCGCAAGAGTTTCGGTGCCGCACTCCTCTATTTCACTGGCTCGAAGGAACACAACGTCGCGCTCCGTGGCCGGGCCAATGAAATGGGACTCACCCTCAATGAGTACGCGCTCGCCACTCTCAAAACCGAAAAGCCTGTAGCCAGCCGCACGGAAGAAGACATATACGCCAAGCTGAAGCTCGCTTATATCGAACCCGAGTTGCGCGAAAACACTGGTGAGATTCAGGCCGCCGAAAAGGACAAACTCCCTGCGCTCATCACCCAGCCGGACATTCGCGGCGATTTGCAGATGCACACTACTGCCTCCGATGGCCACAACTCCATCGAGGAGATGGCCCTCGCCGCGAAGAAACTCAGGTACGAGTACATCGCCCTCACGGATCATTCCAAAGCCGTCACCGTCGCGAATGGCATGGACGAAAAACGCACGCTCGAACAAATTCGCAAGATTCGCGCCGCGCATAAGAAAATCGAGGGCATTCACATTCTTGCGGGCATCGAAGTGGACATCTTGAAAGATGGGAGCCTCGACCTGGACGACGAAGTCCTGGAGCAATTGGACGTCGTGGTGGCCTCCATTCATTCCTACATGAATCTCGATCGCGCTGCCATGACCGAGCGTATGCTCGCGGCGATCGAGAATCCCCTTACGCAGATCATCGCCCATCCCACCGGCCGCCTGCTCCTGCGTCGCGACGCCTTTGAGTACGACATGGAGAAAATCCTCGACGCCGCGAAGAAAAACCATGTCGTTATGGAGTGCAATTCCTATCCGGACCGCCTGGATTTGAAGGATGTTCATTTGCGCATGGCCAAAGAACGGGGCGTGAAAATAGTGATTTCTACCGACTCGCATTCCGCCGCGAATCTCCAGCTCATCCGCTACGGGGTAAAAACGGCGCGCCGCGCCTGGCTCGAAAAGAAAGATGTCATCAATACTCTTCCCTTCGCCAAGTTCCTGGCCGCGCTCCGCCCCAAACCGCACTCGCGCCGCGCCGCTGCCAGTGGCCATGACTGATGGTTTATCCATGAAGGTTTCCACGAGGCATAAATCCCTTTCCACGGAACTTTCGCGAGCGCAATTCCGTATCCCATATTGGAAAGCCGAGGAGGATCGGACATGAGAAAGCTTTGGTTTCTGGCGAGCGCGCTCGCGATGGGCATGTTTTCTCTTGCAATGACGTCGCAGGCGCGCGCCGATCAGTGGTCCAAGAGCTACACCGTCTCGGGCCATGCGGATTTGCACGTCAACGTGAACGATGGCAACGTCACGGTTCACAGTTCCGATCAAAATCAGATCACGGCGCACGTGGAAACCACGAACTGGACGATTCCGGGTGATGTGCGCATCACCGAATCCCAGAATGGGAGCCATGTGGAGATTGAAATCCACGTCCCAAACCTGCATTTCAGCTGGCGGAATCATTCCCTTCGCCTCGAGCTCAGCGTTCCGCGCAATTTGGACCTCGACATCCACACGGGTGACGGGAATATCTCCTCGGACTCCCTCGCTGGGCGCGTCCAGCTCGACACCGGAGACGGAAACATCAATGCCAACAATCTGGCCGGAGACGTGCGCCTGCACACCGGCGACGGGTACATCGAAGGTACGGGCTTTGCAGGATCGCTCGACGGCGATACCGGTGACGGGCACATCCACATCGGCGGTCGCTTTGACGGATTGAAACTCCACACCGGCGACGGAAGCATCGAGGTTCGAGTTGCACAGGATTCGAAGATGACCTCTGAGTGGACTCTGCGCACCGGCGATGGGAGCGTTACCGTGCAACTCCCCTCCAATTTTAACGCCCAGCTCGACGCGCACACTGGAGACGGCCACATCAATCTCGAATTTCCCGTCACGGTTTCCGGCTCGCTCGACCCCACATCCCTCCGCGGGAAAATTAACAACGGCGGAGAAACTTTGATGATTCGCAGTGGCGATGGCTCCATTCATATCGAGAAGTACTGAGACATCTGAAATATAATTCCTCTTCTCTCTGGGCAAAACTCGACCTGAAACTTCGAGTCGGACTTCCTCAATCTCGCTTACTTTCTTTTCGCGGCGAGTGGATTTGATACAATCGCATTCCCTTGCAATAGGGTGCTCTCCATGAAGGATTGTTTTCAGTTCTTGGCGGTGCGCGCTCTTTTCTCGATCGCGCTGCTGGTCTTGGCGTGTGCCGTACTTCTCTGTTCGCAGAGCGTCGCAACTTCGGACGTCGGACAATTCGGAAGAGTAAGTTTTCCCACATCGTGCTCGCCCGCCGTCCAGAACCAGATGGAAACAGGCGTCGCTCTGCTGCACTCTTTTCAATATCAGCAGGCGGCACAAACATTTGCAGAAGCTGCCAAACAGAATCCGAGTTGCGCGATGGCCTACTGGGGAGAGGCCATGTCGCGCTATCACCAGCTCTGGGATTTTCCGAACCCGGCTACAATCCAAAAAGCCCGCGAGACAATTGAAAAAGCTGGATCCTTCAACGCGACAACGGACCGCGAGCGCGGCTACATTGCCGCAGCCGGCGCACTTTATCAGGACAATTCGAAACTGAGCCACATTGAGCGCGTAGAACGATATTCGCAGGCCCTCGCGGAACTCTATAGAAAATATCCCGATGACGTGAACGCAGGAGCATTTTACGCGCTCTCTCTCGTGGCCCTCGCTCACGAAGGCGAAGTCGAGGCTGCCAACCGCAAAAAGGCCATCGCCATTTTGAATCCGCTGTTCGCAGCGGCCCCGGATAATCCCGGTGTCGCCCATTATCTTATCCATGCCGCGGACACCCCCGAACTCGCGCCTCAGGGCCTCGCAGCGGCACGGCGCTACGCGCAGATCGCGCCCGATTCTTCGCATGCGTTGCACATGCCGTCGCATATTTTCATCCGCCTTGGACTCTGGCAGGAAGCGATCGCTTCCAATGTCGCCGCGGCCGCATCGGCCTCCAGAGCGACACGCGCAGGAACCGGAGATTCCGATTACGAATTCCACGCCATGGACTTCTTGAATTACGCCTACCTGCAGAGCGGCCAGGAATCGAGGGCGCGGCAGGTTGCGGAAAGTGTGAAAGATGTGGCTGGGGCCAATTCCGAAGAAATCTCGGATAATCATGCCATCCTTTCCGCGCGCATTGCACTCGACCTGCATCGCTGGGAGGATGCCGTAGCGCTCCCACTTCCTGCTGTGCGTCCCCTCTGGCACGACTCGACATATTTTGCACGCACAATTGGGGCCGCCCGAAGCGGCAACGCCAAAGCAGCTCGCGAGAATTCTCAGAATCTGCAGAAGGCCGTCGCGCAGCGAGAGGGTAAAAGGAGAAACGAGGGGTACAAGACTCAAGCTGACAAGCCCCTGGACTTGATGGAGGCGGAAGCGTGGGTTGATTTTGTGGAGGCGAGATCCAGTGAAGCAATCGATATGATGCGCGCGGGCTGCGCGCGCGAAAAGCAAGATGGCGTGGATGCGACCAGCATTCCTGCGTGCGAGATGCTCGGGGATCTTTACGTCGAATTGAAGCGCCCCGCGGAAGCGCTCGATGCTTACAAAACGTCTCTCGCGGAATCGCCGGGGCGGTTTGATTCGCTCGATGGCGCGGCGCTCTCTGCGCAACTGCTGGGAAACAAGCAATTGGCACACGATTACTTTGCAAAGCTACTGGCGTCATGTGACTCCGCCGCAGACCGGCCAGAGCTGGCCGGGGCGCGCGTCTTTCTCGCGCAGAAATAAGTTCCCACGCGCCGTTTCTGAATTTTTCACCAAATCGCGTTGCAAATGGCGCGGCCATCGCGCATATTAATCTGCTTGATTTTGCGGGACGTGCGCGGCGCCCCGCAATGCGGCAAGATCCGCGGCTCTCCATCTCCGCAAACTGGGAGAAAACGAAATGCGCAAGCCGACGAGTATCGCTCCGTCGAAAGGCACGCTCGGCATCCTGACGCCGGGGATGGGCGCGGTGAGCACTACGTTCATGGCCGGCGTGGAGCTTGTGCGGCGCGGGGAGGCGCGTCCCATCGGCTCGCTCACGCAACTCGGAACAATTCGGCTCGGGAAGCGTACCGAAAATCGCGTGCCGAAAATTTCTGAACTCGTGCCTCTCGTGTCGCTCAAGGACCTCGTTTTCGGAGGATGGGACGTATTCCCCGACACGGCTTACGAGGCAGCGAAGAAGGCGGGCGTGCTGGAACCTGCGCATCTCGAAGCGGCGAAGAAGTTCCTTTCCGGAATTCGCCCGATGAAAGCCGCTTTCGACCAGGCTTACGTGAAGAATCTTCACGGGGAAAACGTGAAGAAAGCGAAAAACAAATTCGATCTCGCGGGACAAATCCGCGACGACATCCGCGAGTTCAAGAAAAAGTCCGGCGCCGACCGGCTGGTGATGGTGTGGTGCGGTTCGACGGAAATATTTCTGGAGCACGATCCCGTCCATCGCACGCTGAAGGATTTCGAAGAGGGGATGAAGAAAAATCATCCGGCCATCGCGCCCTCGATGCTGTACGCGTACGCCGCGATCAGCGAAGGAGTGCCGTATGCCAACGGCGCGCCGAATCTTTCTGCGGATATCCCCGCGCTTCTCGATTTTGCCAAGCAGCGCAACGTGCCCGTGATGGGAAAGGATTTCAAGACGGGACAGACGCTGATGAAAACGATTCTCGCGCCGGGCTTCAAGGCGCGCATGCTGGGGATGAACGGATGGTTCTCCACGAACATTCTGGGGAACCGCGACGGCGAAGTCCTCGACGATCCCGGTTCGTTTAAGACGAAAGAGGAATCGAAGCTCGGCGTGCTCGAATATATTTTGCAGCCGAAAATTTATCCCGAACTGTACGGCAAAATTCATCATAAGGTCCGCATCAACTACTACCCGCCCCGCGGCGACAATAAAGAGGGGTGGGACAACATCGACATCTTCGGGTGGCTCGGATACCCGATGCAGATCAAGATCGATTTTCTGTGCCGCGACTCCATTCTCGCTGCTCCCATCGTGCTCGATCTGGCGCTGTTCATGGACCTGGCAAGCCGAGCCGGGATGCGCGGGGTCCAAGAATGGCTCAGCTTCTATTTCAAGTCGCCGATGTGCGCTCCCGAGCTTTACCCGGAACACGACCTTTTCATCCAGTCGATGAAACTGAAGAACACGCTGCGCTGGATGGTCGGCGAGGATTTGATCACGCACCTCGGGGCCGAGTACTATGACTAGGAGCTGTTCGAGTAACTTTTACCTCCTTTTTGGGGGCTAATCGGGACTGCAACAAACCGTGCATTTGTCCCGATTAGACTGACCTCCCCTCGTGTGTTTTCAATGAGTTACATGCGTTTCTATTCGTAAGGGTGTCCCGATTAGAAATCGCCTCCCCCTATAAAAGCCGAATGGCGGGGATGGTGTCCCCGCCGAGGCAGTTCTTCGAGATTTTGAAAGAATAGAATAGCACAGGTTCCCTGGGAAGTCAAGTACTGGAACCAAAGAAATCAGAAATTAGAAGTCAGAAATTAGAAATTAGAATGGGGAACCAGAGGAAGATCAGGGAAGCTTGCTCTCGGGAGGGGGTTTTTCGGGGGAGATTTTTCCGGGGGAGGGTTTATCGGAAGAGGGCTTGGGCGGAAGGAGCTTCTTGCCGAGGAGGCGGCGAGCGACATTGCTAACGGAAGGAGGGAGCTTTTGAAATGCCTTGGTGGCCGTCTCGGAAAGGTTTTCGCGAAGATCGTGGCGGCGGAACAAGGTGCGATCGAGACGGTAGCGGAAGACAGGGGTGACGACTTCTCCGAAGCCGCGATGAAATGTGCCCGCGGCTCCGAGAGTGTACAGCGGAAAGCCTTCATCGCAGGCCCATTCAATTTCTTTCCACTGCAGCAAATCATTCGGTTTGAGGTGCAGAAATTCATGGAGCGAATTATTTTCGGAGGCTTCGACGAGGCCGCGGGGACAAAAGCGTAGGACTCCACCGGCAATGGCTTTGCCAGCAGCGCGAGCGAGGAACAAGCGGCGATTGGCGGGAGTGGAGGCGCTGGCCAGGCGCCATTCTTCGAAGGAGCGGGTATGAAATGCTTTCGAGTCGCTCCAGGATTTATAGACTTCGTAGTAGGCGGCGATGTCTTCGGGCGTGGAGGCCTGATAGACCTCGACTCCCTTTTTGGCGCTGCGGCGAATGTTATTGCGACGGGGAAGATCGAAGCGCTTGAAGAGTTCATCTTTCCCCAGCGTCAAATCGAGTGTGACGACGCCGCGCATTTCGCGGCGGCGAAAACCATGACGAACGAGCGGGTCCAGCGGGACCCAAGAATAAATCGAAATGAGCTGGGCCGAACCGGCTTCGACAAACAACCCGGCCGCCAGCGAGTCCAAAGCGCCAGCTAAATCAGCCTTCCGGTCAAAACAGATTTGCGGGCGCGTAGACATGCCACACTCCACGCGAACATCTTCATGGACGCCGGTGAGGGCGGCCACGACCATTTCATTCTGCACAGCCAGGACGGCGAAGGGGCGCTTCCCTTCCCACTGGCTTTCCAAGAAAAATTCCGGGGTGAGAAAGTGGGAGGGAAGTTCCACGCGCGTGAGAAGATCGCTCCAAGCGGCTTCCTGAGCGGGAACGGGAAATTCATGCAGGATGAAATAGGGATTGTTTGTCGTCGCGGCGGGGGAACGGTCCGCGGGGGCGTTTGCGACGGCTCCATCGAGAGCCGGATTTGAGGGAAGGTCCATTCTAATTTTCTGGCTGGCAGCAATTACACGATGGCTTCGCGGAGGATTCAAGGAGCGAATTGCGTGCGGATACGAAGATGGCATCTTCGGGAAACGCCTGGTGGAATCAGGAGAACCAAACCCGGGCAATGATTCATTGCTGCCCGGTGGAGAGTGCCGGACGCGGCGGAGGCGACGGTCTATCGAGTCAAATTGTGTTGCAGTCATTCGTAAAAGTCTGCCGCCTGGGCGAGTAGCCGATCTTTCCGAATTCGCTTCAATCCCCTTCAAGTAGACGTTGGTCAATAAAGTGGGGCAGGTTGCGTACGGAGGCGATCAGGTTTATTGTACCGAGCGCTAGCAAGTGAAAACGCAATCTTCTCTTGAAGAGGAGGGCCAAAATCCCATGACGGAAACTGCCTCAGCTCAAGCAGTCCACGAACCGCCGGCCCACGTTGTTCTGATGCACATGATCACGGCCCGATGGGTATCGCAGGCCATTGCGGTGGCCGCACGGCTGAGCATCGCCGACCAGCTCGCGCAAGGCCCTCGCAGCGTCGCGGAAATCGAGCGGGCGACTGGGGCGCACGCGCCTTCGCTGTATCGCCTGCTCCGCGCCCTGGCCAGCGTGGGGATCTTCGCGGAAATCGGTGATGGACCGACTACGGAAACGGCCGAGCGGCGGTTCTCATTGACGCCTCTGGCCGAGCCGCTTCGCTCGGACGCGCCCCGGTCAGTACGCGGAGCGGCGATGATGTTTGGGACGGAATGGAGCAACCACGCCTGGGCCGATCTGCTACGCAGCGTGCAAACGGGTGAGACCGCCTTCGACCGAGTATTTGGCGAGCCTATTTTTGAGTATCTCTCGAAGCGTCCCGAGGCAATGGAAGTATTTTCTCACTCCATGAAGAGTTTTACGGCGATTTCGCAGGATGCCATTGTGGCCGCGTACGATTTCACGGGCATCGGGACACTGGTGGACGTGGGCGGCGGGAACGGCAGCTTTTTGGCGGCAATCATGGGAGCGCATCCGGCGCTGCGCGGGATCGTCTATGACACGGAACGCGCGCTCGTCGGCGCGAAAGCATTACTTGACGCGGCGGGCGTTGGCGGGCGCTGCCAAATCGTGGCCGGAGATTTTTTTAAGAGCGTACCTTCGGGAGGAGACGCTTGCATCCTGAAGCACATCCTCCACGATTGGAGCGACGCAGAGTCGGCTGCAATCCTGGTGAACTGCCGAAAGGCGCTGCCGGCGCAAGGAAAATTGCTGGTGGTCGATGCGGTCATCGGGCGGGGCAATAAGCCCGAGTTCGGAAAGCTCCTGGATCTCGAGATGCTCGTGATGGCGCCCGGCGGTATTGAGCGCACGGAAGCGGAATTTCGAAAGCTGTTTTCCGCCGCGGGATTCCGGCTGACCCGCGCTATGTCCACGGCTTGCCCGTTTTCGATCCTCGAAGGCGTCCCAGTCTAGAACGTGATAGCTCGCCGGGCGAACTTGGCTATTTAACAATGATTGGATGCAGCGGCCTGCTGCGAATGAGTAGCCAGGGCGAGGCTGCGGCACTGAGTACGGGCGAGGGGCGAGGCGCGCAGTCAGCGGCAGATGGTCACTTGGGCGCCGTTGAGTTCGTAGCCTTCATCCTTCACGGTTTGCTGCGCGGTGGTGCGCAGCGCCTGCTCGGCGGCATCTTTGGGCTCGGCAGTGTAGCGGCGAATCACTTCGTCGCCCGCTTGAATGCGAACCAGCCACTTTTTCTTGCCGGTGTCCCAGGAGACTTCGACTTTATCCGCTCGCATGGGTGCCTCCGTGCTGAACTTGTAAGAGGCTATAACAGATGAGGATTAGTTTTCAAGCTGGGAGGAGGCTCGGATTCAGGGTCTGAAAAGAGTGATGGGAAAAGCGGCGTCGAGCCGCCGCACTCCAAAGGGGGACTAAATTTCAAAATGGGCGGACGTGCGAATCAATTCGAATGAATGTGGCGAATGTCTCTCGCCGGGCAGTGGCTCCCACCCTTTGTCTCGCTCCTCAAATTCGACGCGGATGGTACCTGAGCGTAGAATCCACACACATCACCTTCGAACGGACTGAGCATCAGTTTTAGTTCTTTGGTCCGCTCGACCGTCAATTCGGTTAATTCCAGCGCATAGCACATCGGCCAGACTGAACCATAAACAGCGAGCTTGTCCTGGGCAGAATAGTGAGACTCTATGACTGTGTCGCGGAATCTGACCCAAGCCTCTTCGGCGAGCCTCAGCTTTTCGATGAATTGCTTATCTGCTGCGTATTTTGCCAGAAGCTTTTGGAAGATTTCATTCAGCTGCCCGTCCGCCTTTCTGTAGCTCTTGACTTCGCAATCATTCATTTCCCCTTGGGTCTTCTTGTCAAAGCAGGGGTCAGCACTCTGGGCGTAGCAGTTCCCGACTCCGTGAGATAACCAGAGTCCTAAAAATAAGCACGGCGGAGTTAGTCTCTTGAACGAGCAAATCATAGCGGTCCTCCCGTTTCACTGAGTGCAGCAACGAATCTGTTCACATTTGAGAGAGAATGTCATCTTGCAGGGATGTGGCGCAGTTGCCTGGAGGGACCGGAGCAGCTGCGCCCGCAGGGGAGACGAGTGCAAGGGCGCGGCAGGGTGGGTGAGAATCCCCACCTTTAACGATAACACGACCGAAAAGCAGATCCCTGTCGCCGGGGCGACCTCGGGAGGACAAATTCGGGAGACGCGAGGAGAACGCGGGGGCTGAGAGGAAAGGCAAATACCCCACCCTTGCTGCGCAAGGATGGGGCACGCCCACCTTTCTACAGGGCCGAGAAGCAGATCCCTCGGCTGCGCTCGGGATGACAGATTCGGGAGATGCGAGGAGAACGCGGGGGCTGAGGGGAAAGGCAAATTCCCCACCCTTGCTACGCAAGGATGGGGCACCCTCACCCTAAATGACAACAAGACCGAAAGCGGCGTCGAGCCGCCGCACTCCAAAGGGGCACAGAAAAGAAAAGCGGCGTCGAGCCGTCCCGCGACATCATCCGGGACGCAAGGAGCGCGCCGCACTCCAAACGCCGCAGTCTAAGGCTAAGGGTCGAGGAGGCGAACGCGGCGAGGGCCGAAAGCGATCAAGCAAGACGGCAAATCGCGCAAAATCGGGATCCTGGTAAAGACTTTGAGTTGCCAGGGCACGCGCATGGCTCGCGTCGAGCGAAGAACGCCGGCCAGGAGACGCTCCTGCATGAACGACTGCATCTTTTGAATGACTCGCGTCGGCCATTCGCGCTGACGCTGGACTTCCGCCAAGTGCGCTTCGGAGACTGTTCCGGACTTCAAAGGGCCCGCCAAGACGTTTGCGGCGACCACGGCGTCCTGGATGGCATAGTTTATGCCTACGCCTCCGACTGGAGACATCACGTGCGCTGCGTCGCCGATTAGAAGGAGGCCCGGCTTGTGCCATTTCGGACAACGGCTGGATTCGACGGATAGCAGATTCAATTGGTGCCAATCGGTGAGGGACGCCGCGTGCTTGGCAAATCGCGGCTCGGTTTCAATCAAACTGTTCCGGAGGGCTTCGATGCCCTGCGCGCGAAGCTCCTGATATTGGCCTTTGAGAAAGACCATGCCGGCCTGCCAATAGTCAGTTCGCTCGAGCACAACGAAAATGCGGCCGCGACCGATGCCACCAAAAGCGCCACCGATGGCTTCCGGCTCGCCATCGAGCTTCGGCAGGCGAAACCACAGGACGTCCATCGGCGGAGAAGTCTTAATCGGTTCAAAGCCGGCGAGACGGCGCAAGATCGAAAAGCGTCCGTCGGCACCCACTGTCAATTGAGCCTGAATCTCGTGCTCGCCATCGGGCCCGAGATAGCGCACGCCGGAAATCACTCCGTTGTTTTCGAGCAAGTGCTGCACGTTTGCTTGCATCAATAACTTGAATTGAGGATACTCCGCCGCTTCGCGGGTGATGAATTCCAGAAAACGAGACTGCGGGATCAGCAGGATGTAGGGAAAGCGCGTCTTGAGGCGGCGCAAATCGAACGGTGTGATCGAGCCGTTTGAAAATTGAATGGTAGGGCCGGAGATTTTCGTGTGCGGGATCTGGTGAATTTTTTCCGCGAGCCCGATCTGGTCGAGGATCTCGAGGGTCGAGGGATGGATCGTGTCGCCGCGGAATTCGCGGTCAAAATCAGCGTGCATTTCAAGCAGGGTCACCGGGACGCCGCGACGCGCCAAGAGAAGCGAGAGGACGGCGCCGGCGGGGCCTCCACCGACTACGCAGCAGCAGGTGCGTTCGACGTTCGGTGCAGTGCCGGCCGGAGCACCCGGCTGAGAAGGGGCGGTGGTACTCATGGGCTGGGTTTCCTTTCGTGCGGATTAACGTAGGATCGAGCTGAAACAGCGAGCTATCGAACATGGGAGAAATTCTCGCCAGTTGAAAGTCGACAAGTCTGCAAGAGGCTAGCATATCGGAATTAATTTTCAAGATGGGCGCAGGGGTTTGACCGGCCTCGGGAAGTTCAGATAGAATACAGTTAATCCTATGAAGAAAACACGCGGGCATTTCAATATCGTCCTCCGGCCAGAACCTGAAGGTGGATACACCGCAATCGTTCCAGCATTGCCGGGATGCGTAACGTATGGGCGGACGCTGGCCGAAGCCAAGAAAATGGCAAAGGACGCCATCACCGGGTATATCGAGAGTCTGAAGAAGCACAAGGAGCCGATCCCCACAGACAACGAGACACTGGTTGCCTCCTTGGATCTCGAGTATGCCCAGACTGCCCGGCGTTAAACCGCGCGAGGTCATCCAGTTTTTGGCAGAAAGCGGATTTGTCCTGGATCACGTGTCAGGAAGCCACTTCGTCTATTACCATCCCACTTCGAAACGACGCGCAGTTGTACCTCGGCACAATCGCGATATACCCAAGGGAACGCTCCTATCGCTACTGAGGGAGGCGGGATTCTCGCGGGAGCAATTGATCAGATTCCTGGAAGGCTCCTATGCCACCGCTACACGCCAACTCCGCGAACCATGGAATCGCGCCGAAATTCAAAGGCTTCGGAAAAGAAAGGCGGCGTCGAGCCGCCGCACTCCAAAGGGAAGACAAAATGGCAGTAAGGTGCAGTGCGAGGACTGTTACGCATAGGACGCGGGGCTATTGACGCGTTGGCAGTGCTACGCTACGCTCCCGTGTTACAGAGTCTGGCGGCCCCAATCCGGAAAAAATTGAAATGGAGGAAGGATGGACCCGAAATCGGTAATTGACTATGCGGCGAAGCACAACGCCAAGATGCTGGACCTGCGATTCATAGACGTTCCCGGGATATGGCAGCACGTCACGTTCCCGATCCACGAATTGAAGCCGGAATCGTTCGAGGAAGGGTTCGGGATGGACGCGAGCTCGATCCGCGGATGGGCGGCGATCCACGAATCGGACATGCTGCTGATGCCGGACGCGAATACGGCGTTCATGGACCCGTTTCGCGACACTCCGACGCTGATCATGATTGCGGATGCGGTGGATCCGCCGACAAAAAAGCCTTACGAGCGCGATACGCGATTCATCGCGCGCAAGGCGGAGGCGCATCTAGCAGCAAGCGGCATCGCAGACAAGGCGTACTTCGGCGCGGAAGCGGAATTTTTCATTTTCGATAATGTGAGATTCGATCAGGCGGCGCAGCACGGATTTTATTTTATAGACGCGGAAGAGGGCCGATGGAATTCGGGGCGCGAGGAGCACAACCTGGGTTACCGGCCGCGGTACAAGGAAGGCTACTTCCCCGTTCCGCCGACGGACCACTACATGGACCTGCGCACGGACATGACTCTGCAACTCGAAGCGTGCGGGCTGAACATCGAATGCCATCACCACGAAGTGGCCACCGCGGGACAATCGGAAATTGACGTGCGGTTTGAAACGCTGCTGAGATCCGCAGACAACATGATGATTTACAAATACGTGGTGCGGAACGTGGCGAATCAATACGGCAAAACGGTGACGTTCATGCCCAAGCCGATTCTGGGCGACAACGGCTCCGGTATGCACACGCACCAATCGCTGTGGCTGAAGAACAAACCACTCTTCGCGGGAGACGGCTACGCGGGGTTATCGCAAACGGCTCTGTGGTACGCGGGCGGACTGCTGAAGCACGCGCCTTCGCTGGTGGCTTTCGCCGCGCCGACAACGAATTCGTACAAGCGGCTGGTGCCCGGATTCGAAGCGCCGGTGAACCTGGCGTACTCAAAGAGAAACCGCTCGGCGGCGATCCGCATTCCCGTGTACTCGCAAAGCCCGAAGGCCAAGCGGCTGGAATTCCGGCCGCCGGATCCTGCGTGCAATCCGTATTTGACGTTTGCGGCGCTGCTGATGGCGGGGCTCGACGGAATCGAAAATAAAATCGATCCCGGACAGCCGCTCGACAAGGATATTTACGAACTATCGGCCGCGGAAATGAAACACGTGCCGTCGCTGCCGGGGTCGCTTGAAGAATCGCTGAAGGCGCTCGAAAAGGACCACAAATATTTGCTGAAGGGCGACGTCTTCAGCGAAGAGTTCATCCACCTGTGGATTGATTACAAGATGGAAAAGGAAGTCAATCCGATACGCATGCGGCCGCATCCGTATGAGTTCGCGCTGTATTACGATATTTAGGAGAGAGTGGAGTGGCCCTCCGGCGATGCCGGAGGGCCTTTTTGTTTTTGCGCGCGGACTGACAGGCCCTAGGAACGAGGGAAAAGCAGATCCCTCGGCTTCGCTCGGGATGACACCTAAGAGGGGCGCGCCCGCGAGGGATGGGCACCCTCACCCAGAATGACAACAAATCCGGAAGGACAATCCCTCGACTGCGCTCGGGATGACTCACAAGAGAGGACGCCGATGGAATAGGCGAAGTCAAAGGCCCCACCCTCGCCGCGGCGAGGATGGGGCACCCGAAAGACGCGAAAACAAAGGAGAAGCGGCGTCACTGGCCGAGGAGCTGGGCGAACTGGCGGAGCTCGTCGGGAGAGAGATCGGAGACGGCGCGGAATTCGAAGCCGGCTTTTTTCCACGAGAGGACGTTGTAGCCCTGAATGGTCTGAATGTGAAGGGGCGCGCCCGCGGAATCGGCAGCGGGCCAGACGAAGAGATTGATGACGTGCAAGCGGCGATGATAAACGAGCGCGGCAACGGCGCGATTATCGAGATAATCGAGACGGCCGCCAACGAGCGGGAAACCTTGATCGGCCAAATCGCGGACGGGCGGAGCGAAATCGAGTTTGCCATCGAACCAGGGCTTGACGGTGTGCTGGTCGGTGGAAGTGACGTCGGTGAGGTGACTCGCCATCATGGAGCGGATGTGAGTGGAGACAAGCTGCTGGGCCATGAGTTGCTCGGATGAGGGAGCGCCCGGACGCGCGACAAAAAATGCAATGAGGAGTGCGGCGGTAGCGAAGGCGGCACCGCTTCCCGTCCAAATCCAGTGCTGCCAGAGGGAAGCGCGCGCGGGGCGAGATTCACGTGGCGCGAGATTGCGGATCTTTTCTTCAAGGGCGGCGGGGGCGCGGAAATACAGATCGGAGCTTTGCAGCGAGGCGCGAATTCCCTTCCAGGATTGCACTTCGGCGAAGCAGGCGCGGCAGGAAGCGAGATGGGCTTCGACTTCGAGCGTGCGCTCAAAGCTGAGCTCGCCATCCACGTAGCCTTCGAGCAAGTAACGCTCCAACTGGCAATCCACGCTAGGCCTCCTTCGCCGCGGGCGATTCGAGCAGCTCGCGTAAACGCTGGCGCGCGCGCGACAGGCTGGACATCACCGTGCCCATGGGAACGCCGAGGACGTCGGAAATGTCCTTATACGAAAGTCCCTCGATCTCGCGGAGGATGATGACTTCGCGCGAAGCCAGAGGGAGAGATTCGAGGGCATTCCTCACGCGGGCACTCTCCGCGCGGGAGACGAGTTTGGCTTCGGCGTCCTCGCCAGCAATTTCGACAGTGTGAAGTTTTTCATCGAATTCGTCCGCCAAATCCTCCGGGCGCTTCTTGCGCACCCAGGAATAACAGGTGTTGCGCACAATCTTCAGGAGCCAGGCGCGACTATCGCCGCCACGAAAGCCGTCGATGAAACGCAGGGCGCGGAGACAGGACTCCTGCACAAGATCATCGGCGTCCGCGGGGCTGCGCACCAGCCAGCGCGCCAGGTTGTAAGCAGCGTCCAGATGCGGCAGAACAACCTGCTCAAAACGCTCGTTCATAATCCGTGTGGCGCTCCCCTCGCCACGACGAATTAGATTCCCGAGTGTAAGACGCGATTCGGCCCATTTTTATTCCCGCCGATTGTTGCACAAATGCGCAGGAATATTTTGCCGCGGGGCGAGTCTTTACAAGTGCAGGCATATTGCGAGCTTCTTGCAATCGGAGAGGCCGGAGATCAGGAGAGAAACGAATGACGAGAAAATTGATTATTGACCGCAACCACGACGGCATCGA
Source organism: Candidatus Acidiferrales bacterium (assembly GCA_050747245.1). GTDB lineage: Bacteria > Acidobacteriota > Terriglobia > Acidiferrales > UBA7541 > JBOGNO01. Next base: position 150,715 of record JBOGNO010000006.1, on the reverse strand, counting down.
CCGGCGAGGGTTCTTGGAATGCATGGCCTGGGCGGGCACGGGAGCGATCTGCGTCCTCTCGGGCGGCGTGTTGAAGTCGTTTGCGCTATCGGACGCGCAGAACGCCGTAAAACACATGGCCAAGGGCGAGTTGAGCTTCGTGCAAATCAGCGACAGCCACATCGGATTCGATAAGCCGGCGAATCCAGACGTGGCGGGAACGCTCCAAGCGGCGATTGACAAAATCAACGCGCTGCCGGTGCGGCCGTCATTCATTTTGCACACGGGCGACATCACGCACCTCTCGAAGCCGGCGCAATTCGACACGACCGAACAGGTGTTGAAGGGACTGAAGACTGATCAGGTGTTCTATGTGCCCGGAGAGCACGACGTGCTCGACGACGGCGCGAAGATTTACCGCGAACGGCACGGAGCCAGCACGTTCGGCGACGGCTGGTACAGCTTTACGCAAAAGGGAGTGCACTTCGTGGGGCTCGTCAACGTGATGAACCTGAAGGCGGGCGGACTAGGAAACCTGGGGGCGGAACAGCTCGACTGGCTGGAGAAGGATTTGAAATCCATCAAGAGCAGCACGCCGGTGGTGGTGTTCGCGCACATCCCGCTGTGGGCCGTGTATCAGCAATGGGGCTGGGGCACGGACGACAGCGAACAAGCGCTTGGGTACTTGAGGAGATTCGGAAGCGTGACGGTGCTGAACGGACACATCCACCAGACGATGCAGAAAGTCGAAGGCAACATCACATTTCACACGGCGATGTCCACGGCATTTCCGCAAGCGGCGCCGGGAACGCCCGGAGCTACGCCCGGACCGATGAAGGTGGCTTCGGAGCAATTGCGGAGCGTGCTGGGGATAACGGACGTCAACTTCGTTCGCGGACAGCATGCGCTGGCCGTGACGGACTCAACGCTCGCGGGATAAGCGCCCGCGAAAATGGAGCAAAGGGGAGGCATCCATGAAAATTTCACGAAAGTTTATCACTCTCGTTTCCGCAGTTTCCCTCGCCCTCGTCCTCACGGGAGCCGGGCTCGCAAAGCCGGCTACTGCGACGGACGACACGAAGACATTCACCGTCAACATCAAGGATTTTACGTTTGATCCGGAAACGCTGACGGTGCCGGCGGGCGCGAAGGTGACCTGGGTGAACAAGGACGAAGAACCGCACAAGGTGGCCGGAAACAACGAGGAGTTCGTTTCGCAAGCGCTCGATACAGACGAACAATTCACGTTCGAATTCAAGACGCCTGGGACTTACGAATACTACTGCACGCTGCACCCAAAGATGATTGGGAAAATCATCGTCAGGAAGTGAAGGGCGCGGGCTCGCAAGAAAACCCCCACCCTTCATCCCGCAGAAGCGTGCGGTCCCGACCGACAGAGTCGGGGTGCAACGTGCGCAGACGCAAACAAGTGCGCGCTGCGCGAAGGATGGGGCACCCGGAGCGCCAAGCCGAGACAGTTCGAAACTGTAGGAGATCCGCCGGATGAAATCCGGCGGTCGCCTCCGCGCAGGCCCTGACTTCACTCCCCCATCCGGAGCAGGGTCTGTGCGGCAGAGCGCCGCTGTGTTATCTTCTCTTGCTTCGAGGGCACGCCAGAAATTGCGGCGCATGATGCGCGGCGATTTTTCGGGGAAGCCGCTCGACTCGGAGCAATCACTCCATGAAAGACACATACAACGGCGTCAAAATCCCCGCCGAGGGCCAGAAAATCGAGTATGCGCAAGGCGAGTTTCGCGTGCCGGAGCGGCCCATTCTTCCGTACATCGAAGGGGACGGCACGGGGCGCGACATCTGGAAGTCGTCGCAGCGCGTTTTCGATGCCGCGGTGGCGAAAGCCTACGGCGGCAAACGCAAAATTGCGTGGCTGGAAGTTTTTGCGGGGGAAAAGTCATTCGAAAAATTCCACGAGTGGCTGCCGAATGAGACTGTAGAGGCCATTCGCGATTTTCGCGTGGCCATCAAGGGCCCGCTGACGACGCCGGTGGGAGGGGGAATCCGTTCGCTCAACGTGACGCTGCGGCAGGTGCTGGACCTGTACGCCTGCGTGCGGCCGGTGCGGTACTTCACGGGAGTTCCCTCCCCTGTGCGGCACCCGGAGCGCATGGACGTGGTGCTCTTTCGCGAAAATACGGAAGACGTGTACGCGGGAATCGAATGGCGCGCGGGGACTCCGGAAGCCAAGAAGCTGATCGATTTTCTGAACCACGAGATGCTGAAAGACGGTAAGAAAAAAGTGCGGGACGATTCCGGCGTGGGAATCAAGCCGATTTCCGCGTTCGGAACGAAGCGGCTGGTGCGCCGGGCGATTCAATATGCGATCGAAAGCGAGCGGCGCGTGGTGACGCTCGTACACAAGGGCAATATTCAAAAATTTACAGAAGGGGCGTTTCGGGACTGGGGATACGAGCTGGCGAAGGAGGAGTTTCGCGACGCAATCGTCACGGAGCGCGAAAGCTGGATCCTGGACAACCAAGATCGCGACGCGAAATTGAGTGTGGAGGCCAACGCGGCGCTCGTCGAGCCGGGACTCGAAAGCACGGCGCCGGAATTCAAGAAGGCTGTTTATGACGAAGTAAAGCGGACGCTCGAGGCGATTTACGGAACGCACGGGCGCGGGCAATGGAAGAAAAAGATCCTGGTGAACGACCGCATCGCCGATTCCGTCTTCCAGCAAGTGCTGACGCGAGCGGATGAATACAGCGTGTTCGCGACGCCCAACCTCAACGGGGATTATCTTTCGGACGCGTGCGCGGCGCAGGTGGGCGGACTTGGAATGGCTCCGGGCGCCAATATCGGCGACGGCTTTGGTGTGTTCGAAGCCACGCACGGCACGGCACCAAAATACGCGGACAAAGACGTCATCAATCCGAGCTCGGTGATGCTTTCGGGGGCGATGATGTTCGATTTTCTGGGGTGGAAAGAGGCCGCGCGAATGATCGAGGCGGGCATCGCGCAGACCATCCAGCAAAAGCGCGTGACGTATGACCTGGAACGGCTGATGGAAGGGGCGACGAAGCTGCGGACTTCGGAATACGCCGCGGCCATTATCGGAAATATGGACGCGGTTGTCGCGGCGTGAGGGCATCGCGATGTAGGGCACGGTGAGGCGCATCGCGCGGCTCAAGAGCAACGGTGATGATGCGCGAGGCGAGCGCGAAACTACTGAATCATTTTGAGCAGGAGCGAATTAATGCGGAAGAAAGTGACGGTGGTGGGAGGCGGCAACGTGGGAGCGACCACGGCGCAGCGAATTCACGACGCCGGAATCGCGGACGTGATTCTCACAGATATTCTGGAGGGCGTGCCAGCCGGGAAAGCGCTGGACATGATGGAATCGGGGCCGATCCTCGGCACGAATGCGAGGGCGGAAGGGATTTCCACGGCTACGGGCGATTACCGCGAAACGGCCAACAGCGACGTGGTGGTGGTGACGGCGGGATTCCCGCGCAAGCCGGGAATGAGCCGCGACGATCTGCTCAAGGCCAATTACGAGGTGATCAATGGCGTGATCGTGCCGGTCGTGAAGCTTTCGCCGAACACGATCCTGATCATCGTGACCAATCCGCTCGACGCGATGGCTCATGCGGCTTACAAGATCAGCGGATTTTCGCGCAACCGCGTGATCGGCATGGCGGGCGTGCTGGATTCAGCGCGAATGAGCACATTCGTGGCGATGGAGCTGGGAGTATCGGTCGAGAACGTGCACTCATTTGTGCTCGGCGGGCACGGCGACGACATGGTGCCGCTGCCGCGGTATTCGACGGTCGCGGGGATACCGCTGCCGGACATGCTGCCGCCCGAAAAGATCGAGGCCATCGTCACGCGCACGCGAAAAGGCGGGGCGGAAATCGTGAACCTGCTGAAATCGGGATCGGCGTATTACGCGCCTTCGGCGGCGGTATTTGAAATGGTGGACGCCATCCTCGGGGACAAGAAAAAGATTTTGCCGTGCGCGGCGTACCTCGAAGGCGAGTACGGGATGCGGGGACTTTTCGCGGGCGTGCCGGTGAAATTGGGCGCGCGCGGCATCGAGCAGATTATCGAGATCAAGCTCACGGCGGAGGAAAAGGCGGCGTTCGAGAAATCGGCAGCGTCAGTGCGCGAGTTGATCGCTGTGCTGGGACTGTAGTCGCGCGTGACGATCGCCATTAAATGAAATAGCGCAGGCGAGGCCAGAGTTGCGCGAGGGGCATGACCGGCTTGCGGCAAAGATATACGGGAAGATTGCGCTCGCCGGGCATGGCGTAGGGATTTGAAATTACTGCCACCTGCTGAACTTCGACAAAATACTGCTTGATGATCTCCGCGCGATCGCCAAATAGAATTACAACTTCTCCGGAATATTCACGCGGACCCCAGAGAAAATAATTGTTGTGCGGACTAATGGCTTTCGGCAAGCCGTAAGCGAGGCCGAAACGGTCGATCGCGCCCGCTTCGCCGTAGTTTCCCGCAAGAATGGCGCAACGAGCCTGCTCGGCGGGCGGAAGGTTGTGGTAAATGCGCGCAACGGTTGCGGTCATCTCCGGCCAACCGAACATGTCGGCGTAGAGCTGCGGGAGCTCGGCGGTAGCATCGCGCTCGGTGCGAACGGGACGGGCGAGCGGGACAAAATTCATGTAAGCAATAAAATTCTCCACCGGCAGTGTGGGAACGCCGAAAGGAAGCGTGAAAAGTCCCGAGGCAATCAGGAGAGATACGTAAGCGAAAGCGAGAATTCTGCGGCGATGCGCGAAAAAGGATTCGAGCGCAGCTCCGCCCGCAGCCATCAAGATCGGATAAGCGGGAAGCGGGTAATAACTCTTGCCATGAAGCGCGATATCCGAAATCAGGACGGCAAGAAATGCCCAACCCAGGGCGCGATATTTCTTCCCTTCTTCAGCGAGAAAAAACCAGGCAAGGCCCGCGAACCAGACAGGGGCAGCAATGGGATCGAGAAAAAGGACCTGCTCGAGAAGAAATTGCAGAGGGCCGATGGGCTCGTTCTTGAACACGCGAGCGTTGCGGATAATTTCGAATTGCGCCCAGTGATGATGCGCCTGCCAGATCAAATTCGGGGAGACAATGAGGAGAGCGAGCGCACCTCCGAGCCAGACGTATTTGTTGCGCAGCACGCCGCGCGACGGCGTCAAGAGTAGCCCCAGCACCAATGCGAGGGCGAACTGCGCCATAGTGTACTTGTTGAGAGCGCCGACGCCGACGACGGCGCCAAAGGCGAGCCAGAAACGAGGATCGCGACCCTTAAGCAGAGCGACGAGGAGAAGGGCGCAAAGCGTCCAGAAGAGTGGCTCGAAGGCGTTCATCGAGAAAAAGCTGCCAAACGCGAGAACCGCGGGGGCGAGAAAAATCGCGGCGGCAGCGAGAATCTGCGCGAAGCGCTTTCCGCCAAATTCGCGCGCGAGACAGCCGGTCAAAAAGACAGTGCAGGCGGAGGCAAGCGCGGGGAGAATGCGAATGGCGGTAAGCGAAGAGCCAAAAACCGCGACGCTGAATTTCGCCAAGAGGCCGACCAAGGGGGGATGATCTACGTATCCCCAAGCGAGGTGCTGGCCACAAGCAAGGTAGTAAAGCTCGTCGCGGAAAAATCCGTAGCGAAGGCTGAAGGCGAGATGAATGATGAAATTCGTCAGCGCCAGAGCGGCGAGGATTCGCCACGCGAGCGGCGCGGGCGTGGCGGCCGAAGCGTCACGCTCCGCGGTGAACACGGGCGCGCCGGGGTGCGCTGCTTCTCGCACTTACGTTAAGCGCAAAGCGAAGCTCACGGCTTTTTCGGCGCGGCGGTGGAATGAGCGGGCGCGGGGCCGCCAGCGACAGTCAGCGAAGTGCTCTTGATGCTATCGAGCTTCGGAAAAGACTGATCGAGATATTCTTTTCCGCTGCGGCTGATCTTGCTTTGATCTGGGCTTTCGCCATATCCGCTGTAAAGCTGGGTCACCACGTCCATCCCCGAAGCGACGTAGCCGAACGGCGAAAAGCCCATGCTATCGAGCCGGGCGTTATCGCCGAGATTGATGAAGAGCTGCGTGGTGCGGGTATTGGGGCCCGCAGTGGCGAAGGTGAGCGAGCCAACTTTGTTCGTCTGCGTGACAGGATCGTCCTTGAAGTTGGCACTGGCCCAAGCGTGAGAAACCAGGGGATAGGCGCTCAGGCCGAACTGCACGACGAATCCGCTTACAACTCGAAAGAACGCGGCGTTATCGAAATAATGGTGCTTCACGAGATTGTAGAAACGGTCGGCGCCGAGCGGAGCCCATGCGCGCGTGACTTTGACGGTGAAATCGCCCTTCGTCGTGGAAAAGTTTACTTCGAACTCCTCGGGCGCCTTGGCCGTCAGCTTTTCCGGATGCAGCAATGCCGGGTCGTAGCTCATCGTAGGTTTCCTCGCAGTGGTCGTAGTGGCCGGCTTCTTGGCCGGCGTTTTCGTTTGTCCGCGCAGCGTGCCGGCGGCTGCAGAGAGCAGCACGGCCGATGCGAGAATTCCTGCCAGACGTCTTGCCAAGATCATTTCTCTCCTCCCAAACGTTTCGCGGTTGCCTGAACCTCTTCCAACACGCGCAGAGTATTCCCGCCGAGAATTTTCCTGATGTCCGATTCCGAATATCCGCGTTTAAGCAACGCGTCCGTGATTTCGGGCAGATGCGAGCAATCCTCCATGCCATAGGGCATGTTGGCGCCGTCAAAATCGGAGCCGAGGCCGACGTGATCCGCGCCGACAAGCTTTACGGCGTGATCAATGTGGTCCATGATTTTTTCCCAGCCCACGCGGGGCAGCTTGCCTTCTTCGACAGCCTTGCGCGTGAGGCGCTCGGCTTCGATGAGCTGGCAGGCTTCCTCCGCGCCGCAAATCTTTTTCGATTCGGCGTCAATGGAATCCATCAACTTGGGATTGGCGAGCGCTGCATTGCGAAATTCCTGACTGAGAAAGCCGATGTGATAATTGATTTGAATCACGCCGCCTTTGCCGGCGAGCGCCTTGATCATGTCGTCAGTCATATTGCGAGGGGCGTCGCATATCGCGCGGCAGGAGGAATGGGAAGCGATCATGGGCGCTTCGCTTACCGCAAGGGCGTCGTAGAAAGTTTTGTCGGCGACGTGCGAGATATCCACGATCATTCCGGCGCGATTCATTTCGCGGACAACCTGCTTGCCAAAATCGGTGAGGCCATCGTGCGCGGGCTTGTCGGTGGAGGAATCGGCCCACTCGTCGTTGACGCTGTGCGTGAGGGTCATGTAGCGAACGCCGAGTGCGGCGTAGAGGCGCAAGACGCCGAGGTCGCTAGCAATCATGTGACCGCCCTCGACGCCCATGAGCGCGGCAATTTTTCCCTGCGCGTGAGCGCGGCGAACATCATCGGCGGTGGTGCAAAGGACGATGTCCTTGGAATTGCGAAGGACCTGCTGGCGCACGGCGTCAATCTGATCGAGGGTCCTCTGGACGGCCAATGGACCAGAGACCGTGCCGGGCATCCAGATGGAAAAGAAAATGGCGCCGAGGCCGCCCTCGCGCATGCGAGGGATATCCACGTCGCCGTCGGCGTGACGGGCGCCCAGATCGAATCCGGGAACGAGGAAACGCTGGGTGGTGTCATCGTGAGTATCCACAACGATGGAGCGAAAATGGAGATCGCGGGCGCGGGGAGAAACGTCGCCGCCATTGGACAGCAGGGTCACAGCGCACACTCCTCCTAAAATCAAAATGCCGCTGGCAAATATCCAGCGCAACAAATGGCACCTCCTGAACGCAACAAAAACGGCACGCCGCGAAGCGCCGGAATTCCCTACCCCCGCAGCCAATCAACCACGGCGTGCTTCAAAACCTGGCGATTGATTTCCGCGAGAGACTCCGAGAGCGGAATACATTTCGGGCAGGCCCGCACACAATTCTGCGCGTTGTCGCAATCCTGAATTCCCCCCGGGCCCATCAGGGCTTCGAGACGGTCACGGGCATGCATCGCGCCGGTGGGATGCATGTTAAAAAGCCGCACCTGATTGACGATGGCTGCGCCGACGAAATGAGAATGATCATTCACCTTAGGGCAAACTTCCAGGCAATTCCCGCAGGAGATGCAGCGGGAGAGCGGATAACCCTTCTCTTGCACTTCGGGAGCCATGCGCGGGCCCGGGCCGATGCCGTATGTGCCGTCGATGGGAATCCAGCAATGAGTGCGCTTGAGATTTTCAAACATCGAAGTGCGATCCACCAGAAGATCGCGGACGAGTGGAAACTTCGAGAGGGGCTCGAGGACGATGGGCTTCGGAAGCCGATCTACGAGGGCCGAACAGGCTTGCCGCGCCTCTCCGTTGATGAGCATGGCGCAGGCGCCGCAAACTTCTTCGAGGCAATTGGCGTCGTAGGCGACGGGTGTGGATTCGATACCACCGCGTGTGACAGGGCTCTCGGCGATGTCGCGCAAGCAGGAAATGATGTTGAGATGGGGGCGATAGGCGATCTCGAATTCTTCCCAGTGGGCGCGCTCGCGGGGCGCCGCCTGACGCCTTATCTTGACGATGAATTTTTCAGTTGCCGCCATCATGCCTCTACAATTGTCGCACCAATGACAAGTTATTTCGCAATGTCGTATCGCCGGGTGCGCGGAGGAAGCAGCGAAATATCCACGGGTTCATAGTCCAGCGTGATTTTCCCGGCGCTGTAGCGCGCGCGAGTGGTCTTGAGCCAGCGGTCATCATCGCGTTCGGGAAATTCCGGCTTGTAGTGCGCGCCGCGAGTTTCGTTGCGCGCCAAGGCTCCCATGGCGATCACTTTTGCGAGCACCAGCATGCCGCCCAACTCGCGAGCGAAACTCAAAGTTTGGTTGGCCCATTGCGTGCGGTCATTCAAATTGATTTGCCGATAGCGATCGGAGAGGACATCGAGCTTGCCGATTGTAGCTTCGAGAGCCTTGTTATAGCGCACGACGGTCGCGTGCTCAGTCATCATGGCACCGAGCTCCTTCCAGATGGTGATGGGATTCTCCGTCCCGTGGGCATTTAAAAGCTTGTCGTTTTCCGACTGCTGGCGCTCGCGCTCGCGGTCGAAAATGCTCGATGGCGCGCTCTCAAAACCTTTGGCGAGGCCGCGGGCGTATTTCACAGCGGCGGGGCCGGCCAGCGCACCGCCATAGATGCAGGAGACAAGCGAATTCGCGCCCAGGCGATTTGCGCCGTGATACTGATACTCACATTCGCCGGCCGCGTAGATCCCGGCGACATTGGTGGACTGATTTTCGTTGTCCACCCAAAGGCCGCCCATGGTGTAGTGCATGGCGGGAAAAACCATCATAGGTTCTTCGCGCGGATCAGGGCCGACAAATTTTTCGTAAATTTCGAGGATGCCCTCAAGCTTGCGATCGAGGATTTCGCGCGGGATGTGGCTGACGTCGAGGTACACAGCCGATTGGCCGTGAATTCCCAATTTTTCTTCATAGACGATTTTGTAGATAGCGCGCGTAGCGACGTCGCGCGGAACGAGGTTGCCGTATTTCGGATACCATTCCTCGAGAAAATAGAAGCGCTCGTTTTCGGGAATGGTTCTTGCGGGGCGCTTGTCATTGGGATTGCGGGGCACCCAGACGCGCCCGCCTTCGCCGCGGGCCGATTCGCTCATCAAGCGGCATTTGTCTTCGCCGGGAATGGCAGTAGGGTGAACCTGAATGAATTCCCCGTTGGCGTAATCCACGCCCTGCGTGAAGAGCGCCGCCTGCGCCGCTCCGGTGCAAACGACGGAATTCGTCGAGCGTCCAAAGATTGCGCCGATTCCGCCGGTGCAGAAAATAGCCGCATCGGCAGGAAACGTGCGCACTTCCATGGTCTTCAAATCCATGGCGCAAATGCCTCGGCACACTCGGCCTTCGTCGAGCACGGCGGACAAAAATGTCCAGCCTTCGTGCTTCTGCACTTTGCCTTCGGCTTCAAAGCGGCGCACCTGCTCATCGAGGGCATACAGAAGCTGCTGCCCGGTGGTGGCGCCGGCAAACGCGGTGCGGTTATAAAGCGTTCCACCGAAACGGCGGAAATCGAGCAGGCCTTCGGGCGTGCGATTGAACATCACACCCATACGATCGAGAAGATCAATGATGCCCGGAGCCGCTTCGCACATGCCCTTGACGAGGGGCTGATTGGCGAGGAAATCGCCGCCGAAAATGGTGTCGTCAAAATGAATCCAAGTGGAATCGCCTTCGCCCTTTAGATTCTTGGCGGCGTTGATGCCTCCCTGCGCGCAGACGGAATGCGAGCGCTTCACCGGCACGATGGAGAACAAATCCACCGGTACACCGGCTTCGGCCACTTTGATGGCGGCCATCAGGCCGGCCAGCCCTCCGCCCACGATGATGATCTTCGGGTGCCTCATTTTACGTAGGTATCCAAAGGAAAAGCGCGCATGTGCATTCCCACAACGATGGCGAGGCCCACAGCCGCGAAAAGAATGCCGACGGCGGCGCCGAAATAGGCGAAGCCGCGCTGCGCTTTGGGCTGCAAGGCGATTCCCCACTTACACGCAAACTGCCAAAGCCCATTGCCGAGATGAAACGAGGCGGCGAGGACGCCGACGACGTAAAAAGTGAAATACCAGGGATTGGACAGGTCCGCGGCGACTTGCGCGTAGGTATTGTGGCCGTGAGTGGCGAAGCGCTCGATGTACACGTGCCAGAAAATGTAAGCGAAGGCGATGATGCCCGTCCAACGCTGCAGCACATACATCCAGTTGGCCAGGTGCTGATGGCGCCAGACGTTGGTCTTCCCGCTCCACCAGATGTACAGGCCGTAGAATCCGTGAAAAAGTATGGGCACCCAGATGAAAAGCGCTTCCACGCCAACGCGCCAAGGCACGGATTCGAGTTTCTGAGAGATCCATTCGTACTTTTCCGCGCTGACAAGCGCGTAACTATTTTCAAAAAAATGTTCGGCGAGAAAAGCCCCGATGGGAATGATGCCGCTTAAGGAATGAAGTTTATCGAGGAAATAGCTCTGCTTGGATTCCGCGACCGCGGCAGACATGCACTCTCCGAAGCCGGAATATGATTGCGTCGCAAGATTTTCCGAACGATATGCCGCGCCGGCCGCGCAGCTTGCTCAAACAAGCCAGTATAGGTGCATGTCGCAGCCTTTGCAACTCTGGCACTGAAATCCGACACTCTGAATCTTGCTGTGTTAGACTTTTTTCAGGCGAAGGAGTGGTCGTGGGCGGGGCCGGTTTCGAGCGATTGCAAAAAGAGCTGGGCGAGCTGCAGAAATGGGCAGTCTCGATGAGCGCTGAGTCGCTAGCGCAAGTGGCGGAGTCCATCGGCCGCGAATTTGCAGTTCAAACCGACGAAGTAGCGATCCTCGAATTGACGCCCGACCGGAAATTCCTGCAATTCCTGATTCCAGAAAAACTTCGCGCCATCGGGCAAATCCCCCTGACGAGCGCCACTTCGCTGGCCTCGCGCACGGCTCGCGAAAGAAAGGCCGAGCTCATCAATCATTTCAATACCGTTCCGCACGCGTCGGTCTTCGAAGGCGTCCCGCTGCGCAGCGAGAACAACCAGCCCATCCAAAAAATCATGAGCGCCCCCCTGCTGCTCGACGGGAAGGCCGTGGGCGTCATTCAGATTTCACGGAAGGGCAAGACGGGCGCGGCCGCGGGCCCCGATTTCACGCCGCTGGAGCTGCGCGAGCTTGTCGCCGTGGCGGAAATGACTGCGCCGCTCATCGTTATGCCCAAGGAACAGTGAAGCCTCCTCGAACGGTCGATACTGTGGAGCAATTCTTTGCCAGCGCCGCGAAACACGCACGCGTAAGAACGCGTGAAACGTGTTGACACCCCCGGGCGTTCTTGCTAATTTCCCCACGCGAAAGATTTCGCACAGCGGATAGCGAGAGGAACCGGAGCCCGGCACGCAGAATGGCGTTCGTCGCGAACAGAATCTTCCTGACCAAAGGCGTGGGAAAGCACCGGGAGCGGCTCTCGAGTTTCGAACTTGCACTGCGCAACGCGGGAATAGCTGCCTGTAACATCGTCCGCGTATCCTCGATTTTCCCTCCCGGATGCCGCCTGATTTCGCGCACGGAGGGTTTGAAGCATCTCAAGCCCGGCCAGGTGGCGTTCACCGTCATCAGCGAAAATTCCACGCGAGAGGCGCATCGCCTGATCGCCGCGGGAGTCGGCCTAGCCCTGCCCGCCGACAAATCCATGTACGGATATCTTTCCGAACACCACTCGTTCGGGGAAACGGAAGAAGTGGCCGGCGAATACACGGAGGAGCTGGCGGCCGAGATGCTGGCCACAACGCTCAATGTGGAATTTGATCCGGATCTGTCGTGGGATGAAAAAAAAGAGGTCTATCGAATCTCCAACAAGATTGTCCGCACGATGAACATCACGCAATCCGCCGTGGGTGACAAGCGCGGATTGTGGACCACGGTGCTTGCCGCTGCTCTGCTGCTCAGCGAAGACGACTGAAGCAATCCCGCCGCAAATCTCTCAGCGTTTCCTTCGTTTGCGTGATTTTCCTGCGGCACGACGCTTGCGATCAAAATATCCGATGCGCTCGAGAACGGCGCCAGCCACAAGGGGCAGCGCTACTGTCGCGTCATCGAAAACCTCGGCGAATTTGCCGCCTTCTTCGGGAGGGACAAATTTCCCCCACGAAACCGCCTCCGTGTATGTGCTCCCGGAAAGCCCGCCCCAATGCACCGGTTCGGGACAAATGCGCAGGCCGTAGTTGTAGCGCTTGAGCGGCAGCTTTTCATAGCCGCGGCGAGCGAGCAACTCGGCATAAACTCCAAATTGCTGCGACCAATTTCGCGGCACGCCTCCGCCAATGGTAAAGATACCCATGCGCTTGGTGGAGAGCATGGTCGCGGCGAATTTTTCAAAATCTTCGTAGGGATCAAAACGCAGCGCGGGCTGGCCGTATTTAGTGCGCAGCCGCTGATGAAGGGCAAAATCGATGCCCATTTCCGAATCCGTGAAGGCGGGGATGAAAACCGGAACGTCGCATTCAAACGCCGATTTAAGGATTCCACGGCCGCGGGCAGTTCTCTTCAAAAATTCGCCGATGCGGCGGCAGACCTTCCAACTGCAAACGGCCTCTTCCGAATCCCAATGACGAAGCAGTTGCTGCATCACCGCTTCCACGTGGTCGAGATTCAACTCCGGTTCGAGCGAATCATAGACGCGGTTATATCCGGCATGGAAAAGCTCGCGATCATCCATCTTGGGGTCATAGCGGAAATGCGAATGCCCGGTGGCTTCAACGAGTCCATGGGCCATTAGAGCGCCGGTGGAAACCAGCGCGTTCACAACACCCGCCTCGATGAGATCGCAAATCACGAGGCCCATCTTTGCCACGGTCATGGCGCCGGAAAGCGTCATCACGACAAAACAATTCTTGTCGCGAGCCATAGCTTCCAGCACATCCGCCGCGTCGCCGATTTGGCGCGCGGTGAACGCCGTCCTGCCCATGGCGCGCACGAGCGAATCTACGGTCCGCGCTTTCGACAAATCCAGCGGAACCATCGGAACGAGCTTGTCGCGAACCGGATCGTGCAGGATGCGGCCCGTTACTCCCTTTTTCTTTGCCATTCACAATCCTCGCAGGTAATGTATCTCTCCCGAACCTCAGCGGAGCGGAAAAACACCTCCATGAAAGGGACATTGATAGTACACAGACGCCCGAGAAGCAAAGCAGAAAATCAAAAAAATAAAACTGCGCCGAAATCATCCGCGACGGCAAAGCGCGCGCCGCGCCCGTACACCGAGGAGTTGCCTGACAATTTCGGCGGACTGGCGGAGGAATTTTCGCGATATGAACGCGCGCGAGCCGTGATTTTTCCCGTGCCGCTCGAGCGCACTACGACGTACGAACACGGAACGCGCAACGGGCCTGCGGCGATCCTCGCCGCCAGCCGCAACATGGAACTTTACGACGAAGAGTTCGGCAGGGAAACATACATGGAATACGGCATCGCGACGCTCCCCGCGGTGGATACATCCGAAGGATCTCTCGAAAAGGTTTTATCGGAGCTGCATACGGCCGAACTCTCGCTGCTCGAGGACGGGAAATTCCCGGTGGCGCTCGGCGGCGAACATTCGCTCACGCCGCCGCTGGTGGCCGCGGCGGCGAAAAAGTTTCGCGACCTCACGGTCTTACAAATTGATGCGCACGCGGATTTGCGAGAAGCCTACCAAGGAAATCCCGCGAGCCACGCTTCAGCGATGCGGCGCGTCGTGGAGATATGCGCGGCGGTGCAAGTTGGCATCCGCTCGCTCTCTGTGGAAGAGGCCGAAGCCATTCCCAGCCTTCCAGTACAAATATATTGGGCGAAGGATATTGTTCGCGCGCCTCTAGAATCGTGGATTCCGCGCGTCGTGGCCGATTTGAGCGAGCATGTTTATCTGACGGTGGACCTCGACGGCTTCGATCCGTCGTACGTTCCCGCGACCGGCACGCCCGAACCCGGCGGGCTGGACTGGTATCAGGTCACGGCGCTCATCCGTGCTGTCGCGGACGCGAAGGAAATCGTGGCAATGGATGTGGTCGAGCTGCTGCCCCAACCCGGCGATCACGCCTCCGATTTCCTGGCGGCTAAACTAATTTATCGCACGCTGGGCTACGTTTTGGGGCGAAAGTGAGGAGAAAATGGTGCTTGGGATTATGAATCTGTCAGCTGCCCTCCTTTTGCTGGAGAAAGAATACGACGTGAATATTTTCGTGCGTCACTCGTTTCTCGGATGGATCTTCATTGGATTGATCGCCGGATGGCTGACGGGAAAAATCACACGCGGCGCGGGGTTCGGGTGCATCGGCGACGTGCTTCTCGGCTTGGTGGGAGCGCTCCTGGGCGGATGGATTTTCGGAAAGCTGGGTATTTTTGGCGGCGGGTTCATTTATAGCCTTGCTGCAGCGGTTGTGGGCGCGGTCTTGCTAGTCAGCATCGCGCATATTTTCTCCAAACACTGAGGCGCGCGGGCGCAACGAATGACTTGGAAGCGAGCCTTCTCAATTCTCGAGGATTCCTTCTCTCGCGCATCTGCTGTGTTAAACTGACGGTCTTGCGAAAGCTGCCATCCTGATGAGCAAACCATCACTGCGAGCCATTCCGCTGGGCGGGCTGGGCGAATTCGGCATGAACATGCTGGCGCTGCGCTACGGCGACGACATCATCGTGATTGATGCCGGGCTGATGTTCCCCGAAGCCGAACTCCTGGGCGTGGATATCGTCATTCCGGACATCACGTATCTCAAGCAGAACGCGGAGCACGTTCGCGCGATCCTGTTCACTCACGGACACGAAGACCACATCGGTGCGATTCCGTACATTTTGCCGGACCTGCGCGTGCCGCTATATGGCACGCAGTTTACGCTCGCGCTCGTTCGCAAGAAGCTCGAAGAACGCGGACTGCTGGAAGAGGCCGAGCTGCACGAGGTGGCGGCGGGCGAAACGGTGAGCATCGGGCCGTTCCAGATTGAATTCATCCGCGTCACGCACAGCACGGTCGATTGCGTGGCGCTGGCGATACGCACTCCGGTCGGAGTGGTCATCCACACCGGAGATTTCAAGATCGATCCGACGCCGGTGGACGGCCTGGCGTTCGATCTGCACAGGCTGGCGCGCTACGGAGAGGAAGGTGTCCTTGCGCTCTTCAGCGACAGCACCAACGTGGAGCGGACCGGCTACACACCGTCCGAGCGCGCGGTGCTGCTGCGCCTAGAAGAATTGATCCGCGCGGCGCCGCGGCGCGTGTTGGTTTCGTGCTTCGCTTCATCGGTGCACCGGATTCAGCAAGTCGTAGATCTCGCTGTCCAACTGGGCCGCAAGGTCGGATTCATCGGCCGCAGCATGGTGGATAACGTCGAGATCGCGCACAGCCTGGCCAAGCTACGCATCCCGGATGGCAGCGTCGTTCGCCCGCAGGACATTCGCAGTTTTGACCCGCAAAAGATTCTCGTGCTCGCGAGCGGCAGCCAGGCCGAACCCATGTCTTCGATGTCGCGCATCGCGGTCGAGAATCATCGGCTGCTCTCCATCGAGTCGCAGGACACCGTAATCCTTTCGGCGCGCGTGATTCCCGGAAACGAGAAACCGATTTATCGCATGATTGACCATTTCTTCCGACGCGACGTGCTGGTGTATTACGAGGAGGGCCGCAACGCTCCGATCCACGTCTCCGGCCACGGCAGCCAGGAGGAGATGAAGCTGCTGATTAATCTTGTGCGCCCCAAATACTTCATTCCCCTGCACGGCGAGTATCGCCAGCTATTCCGTCACGCGGCGCTGGCGCACCAAGTGGGCGTCGCCGCGGAAAACGTGATGCTGCTCGAAACCGGGCAGCCGGTGGAATTCAATTCCGAAGGAGCGTTCCGGCGCGAGCCCGTGGCTGCGGGACGAGTTTGCGTGGATTCCGGCTCGCTCGAAGAGCTGGAGGAATTTGTGATTCGCGATCGCCGCCACCTGGCCGAAGACGGCATCGTCGTTCCCATCATCGCGATCGATAAGCACACGGGCCGCATGGAGGCCCAGCCGGAAATTGTCACGCGCGGCTTCCTGCCTTCGGAAGATGGAGCGGAGCTCCGCGCACTCGCCTGCGAGGTCATTCTTAAAACGCTGGAGCAATCAAACGCCGAAGAAAAATCCGATTGGAGCGTCGTAAAGGAAAAAATTCGCGTGGACCTGAAGCGCTTCCTCAACAAGCAAACTTCCAAGCGGCCGCTGATCCTCCCCGTGATTCTGGAAGTGTGATTCCGACCCGCGATGGACTGGTCCCTGCGCGGCTATCGCCCTTCCGATTTTGAAGTCCTCCACAAAATTGACCACGCCTGTTTTCCGCGTCACATCGCCTACTCGCGCCGCGAGCTGCGGCAATATCTTTCATTTCCTTCCGCCGACTGCATCGTGGCGGAACGCGAAAACAATGTCGGCGGATTCATCCTCACAGAATCGGAGCGCGACGAGGGACACATCGTTACGCTCGACGTTCTTGCGGCAAATCGCCGCGGTGGGCTTGGCACGGCGCTGCTTGCGGAAGCTGAGCGACACCTTGCGGAACGCGGCATTCGACGCATCGTGCTGGAAACGCTAACTACGAATGTTCCGGGCATTTCTTTCTGGCAGAAGCACGGTTATCGTACCGAAGGCGTGATTCCCGGATATTATCCGGGACCGCTCGACGCATTCGTGATGACCAAGAACAACGTGGACCTGCTGAACGTTTGAAAGGAAAATTATTTCTATGTCCCTGCTCCATGCAGTGATTCTCGCTATCGTGCAGGGCCTCGCGGAATTGCTACCGGTCTCGAGTTCTGCCCATGTGATTGTTGCGGAAGAACTAATGGGTCTGGACCCCGCCACTCCCGAGATGACTCTGCTGCTGGTGATGCTTCACACGGGCACTATGTTTGCGGTAATCGTGTATTTTTGGCCGCGGTGGCGCAAGGCATTCTTCCAGAGCGCCACTGATTTCAAGAGATTTGCTACCACCCTCATCTTAGCGACCGTGCTGACGGGTCTCGTCGGCGGAGGGCTGATCGAGGCCATCGAAAAACTGCTGTTCCGCAACCAGCCGCAAGCATGGATCGAACAATTATTCGGCCGTTTAGACCTGATCGCTCCGGCGCTGGCTGCGGTGGGTGTTCTCATTCTGATTGCGGGCGTGCTCGAAAGGCGTTCGCGGGCTACGGAATCAGGCGAGACATCCGGAATGACGCTGAAGCAAGCTTCGCTGATCGGCACCGTGCAAGGTCTGGTGCTGCCCTTTCGCGGATTCTCCCGCTCCGGGGCAACCATCTCCGTCGGTATGCTTTCCGGCGTGTCCAGAGTGCTCTCGGAGGATTTCAGTTTCGCGCTGGCTGTGGCCCTCACTCCTCCGGCGATTGCGCGCGAGCTGTGGAGACTGATTCGCATGCAGCACATCCACCAGGGAGCAGCACTGGCCTCTGCCCTCATGCCCAGCATCCTCGGTGCGTTCTGTTCGTTTCTCGCCGGCTTGTTGGCGCTGAAATGGCTGAGCCGTTGGCTCGAGACCGGGCGGTGGTACCTCTTCGGCATTTACTGCCTGGCTGCCTCGTGCGTAGTAGCGTACTTGTATCACGCTGGGTACTGATCGGCGAGCTTGCGCTATTTGCAAACACGCACGCTCAAGATCTTTGTGTACTACCGGATCGCGTTTGGTATAGTGATTTTGTTGCTCGCGTTCCTCCACTTGGGCTCCACGCGATAGCGCCCGCGTGTCCCGGTGATGTACCGGCCTTCCCCAGTCCGGGAGATGGAAGTGCGCATCCTTACGCCAACTGAGAATCGCCGTGTCAACGAGCTTGCCGGCTTTATCGGCATGACGCTCGCGCTGATTATTGCGCTCAGCCTGCTTTCGTATTCGCCCAGCGACCCTTCGTTCAATGTTTCCGGGCCCGGCTCGGCGCGCAATTGGATTGGGCCGGTCGGAGCCTACTGCGCGGACTTGCTTTTCGAGCTAATGGGTTATGCCGCTTTTCTGCTCCCTGTGGGCCTGTTCATGCTCGCCTTCCGCTGGTTTCGCAGCCACGCCGTCGAAGCGCAAGGCGCCAAGCTCGCAGGATTTGGTTTGCTGGTTCTGGCGCTTCCCGCGGAGCTGGATCTTTTGGGAGTCCCCGACGTGAGACACAGTGTATCCGCCGGTGGCCTGCTCGGTTCGCTCATCGCCGCAGGGGCGCGCGCCGCATTCAACTCCATTGGAGCGCATCTAATCGTGGTTGCCACGGTGCTCGTTGGGATTTTTATGACCACGCCATTTTCGTTTTCTCTCGCGGCAAAATGGCTTAAGGGCCCCATCGGAGAGACGGGCATTTTGCGCCGCGCCTGGCTGCGCTTTCAGGAATGGCGAGAGGAACGCGAGGCCGAACGCCTACGCAAGAAAGTCGAGGAAATAAAAATCGCCGGGCGCCAACCCGCTCCGCAGCAGAGCCTGCGGCATAGCCTCGCCAAAGGCGACGAGGAGTTTGGGGCGGGCCGCGGGGAAGATGACGAAGGAATGTTCGCTCCCAACGTCATCAAGATTCGTGAGAATGACTCCCCGGCGGGGTCATCCCGCCGCGCAGCGGGCGAGCCGAAAATCGCCCGCAACAAAACCGCCTTTCGGCTTCCGTCGCCTGGCCTGCTGCGCCTGGCGGAGCGCGGCGAACGGATGACGGAAACCGAGCTGAAAGACTACGCAAGCGCCATCGTTGAAAAGTCGCAGGAGTTCGACGTGGAAGGACGCGTCACGCAAATCAATCCCGGTCCAGTGGTGACCACATTCGAATTCAAGCCGGAAGCAGGAATCAAGATTAGCAAGGTCACCAGCCTGAGCGAAGATCTCTGCCTCGCGTTGCGCGCTGAATCCATTCTTATCGAGCGCATTCCCGGGAAAAATACAGTTGGCATTGAGGTTCCTAACCCTCACCGGGAAACAATCGCATTGCGTGAAGTCATCGAATCGCCCGAGTTCGTGCATTCTCCTTCGAAATTGACGATCCCGCTGGGAAAGGACCTCATCGGGCGAATTCGCGTCGCCGACCTTGCACTGATGCCGCACGTGCTGATCGCGGGCGCCACAGGAACGGGCAAGAGTGTTTTCATCAATTCGATGGTCATGGCGCTGCTCTACAAGACCACGCCGGATGAGCTGAAACTCGTGATGGTGGACCCGAAGCGTCTCGAGCTGGGCTTGTACGAGGATATTCCGCACCTGCTTGCGCCCGTGGTGACGGATCCCAAAGTGGCCTCCAACGTCCTGCGCAACGCTACGCGTGAAATGGAGCGCCGCTTGAAGCTTCTTGCCCAGCGCGGCGTGCGCAATATTGACCAGTACAACCGCACATTCGATCGCGGGCAGCCACTTTCGCTGTTCGAAGACGCCGAGGGAGAAGAACACAAGCCGCTCCCCTACGTCGTGATTGTGATTGATGAACTCGCCGACCTGATGATGGTGGATACCAACAACGTCGAGGAATCCATCACGCGGCTCGCGCAGATGGCGCGCGCGGTGGGCATTCACCTGATTCTTGCGACGCAGCGGCCGTCGGTGGATGTCATCACGGGGCTCATCAAAGCAAATTTTCCGGCGCGCATTTCATTTCGCGTGGCGAGCAAGGTGGATTCGCGCACAATTCTCGATGCCAACGGCTCGGAATCGCTTCTCGGCCGCGGCGACATGCTTTACTTACCCGCGGGATCGTCGCGTTTGCACCGCATCCACGGCCCGCTGGTCACCGAACAGGAAATATCCGCCGTCTGCGATTTCTGGCGCGAGCAGGCCAAGGCGATTTACAACGAAGACCTTCTCAAACCACCCAAGGAAGAAAAAGTTGAGGCTGAGCAGGCCGATGCTCCCGCCCAGGAGGAGGCCGACGACGAGCTTTATCAGGAGGCCGTGCGCGTGGTCTGCGAGATGGGCCGCGCTTCGACTTCGACATTGCAGCGGCGGCTGCGCATCGGCTACGGCCGCGCCGCCCGGCTGATCGACATCATGGAAAAGGACGGAATCGTCGGCCCGCCCGACGGCTCCAAGCCGCGTGAAGTCCTTAAGAAAAAAGACTGGATGAAAGAATTCGACGAATCCGTGAAGTAAATACGTCTCGCCCCATACTTTCGGGGCGACCTTCCTTTCGATTCTCTCTGTGCCGTATACCTTCGCGGCAAATTTCGCTCTTCACTTTCCGTTTTCGCTTTTTCCACGTTTCTTCTAGAATGTTTCTCTTGGTGCCGGGGTAGCTCACCGGTAGAGCGCGGCCCTGAAAAGGCCGGCGTAGGCAGTTCAACTCTGCCCCCCGGCACCATCCCAAAGCCTCTCCTGAGATCTCCCGATTCCGCCGCTACTGCGGCCCGAGATACTCCACGTGGCAGTAGGTGCCCAACCTCACGTTGTACGCGAGATACCAGCCAACATGATCTGGATCGTCATAGATGACGATGTCGTCGCGATCCCAGAGCCAGTCGTTGCAGTAATCGTAATCGTACGGGGCGACACTGAAGAAGAAGCCGCCAAACCAGAATCGGTCGCGGCCACCGCCTTCAATTCTGTAAATATGGCGCGGGCCGATTTCCCCTCCATAGCGACCATGCTCCCAAGGATGATCGAGGTGATAGTGGGAATCGTTCCGGCCGGAATCGTGGCCGACCCAGCGATCGTTCTCCGCGTGGACGTGAGGCGCTTCGGGATGTGCGGGCTGGTCGCGAAACGTGCGGTGGTCGTTATTTGGCTGGCTACCCTGATTTCCCGGCGGACGAGAAGACTCACGGGATGGCGCCCGATATGGCGCGGGGCCTCGCGCAGGTATGTGTCCGCCGCCAACGTGGCTGTGATCGTCGCCCCTTTGTTGTTCGCGGTCGCCTTTCTTTTGAGCGAGCGCAGGAAGCGACGCTAGTAAGACTATTGCGAGCAAACCCATGAGCTTTTTCATGGCAACCTCCTAGGGTCTACCATTCATTGGCTGGGCACCCCAAGCGTGACAGCGCTTTTGAGGCTCAATTCATGGACGTATGGAGTTCGAGTTTGGTTCCGAAGCGCTACTCGAACTTCTCGCAGGCCATCTTATCTGAGGGTCACCACTCCATTAACTTGCCGAGTCCTTCGGAATTAATCCCTGACCTGAAAGAAGGTGCGCCAAACTGGCTGGCCATCAATCACAACATCCACCCGGTAAATCGCTGGAACAAAACCGCTGAGAGTGAGCTGCTGGCTCCAGAAGAGAAGCCGAGTAGCCGGGATGTCAATTTTTGACGGGAGGCTTTTTTCAACAAGCTGGTTATCCAGACTGTACACCATCACGGCGATATCGCCTTTACGCCTCTTCTGCGCCAGGAAGTTCAAAAAAACTATGGCATGCCCTTCCGTCTTTGAGAGTTCAAACTTGTCTCCTGCGGGACGCAGCATCCCGTGCTCATTCTGGACTTCTAAAGTCATCGTCGCATAGTTCACGTCCTCCCGGCCCAAAAGCGGCGGAAGGAACGCACCCGTTCGGGCAAGTTCTTCGAGCGTTGTGGCGGGTGCATCGGGGGCGGGTATCGCAATCTGATCAAGTGGAGTGGCCATACTCCCTTGATAGATTCCCTTCACGGCAAGCAAGTTGTTGGGGTAACCGTAGCGCAGCCCTTCGAGAGAATTAATCCCGGGCACGAGACTTCCACCGACCACTCCGAGGAATTCACCATATTCATTTAATAGCGCCGACCCCATGCCCTCCCTACTCGGGGCGTGCTCGAGATTCAGCCTACTCCCTGCACCCGAGAAGGTATTCTGGCCGACGATGTCATCTTCCTGTATGATTCGATTGCCGGGGCCATTGGCGTCGAGTAGGTAGCACCGATCGCCCACACTCCACGAATTTGGCTGGGCGGGCTGGAGCTTTGTCCCTTCATAGCCTGCGATGCGCACAATCGCTCAATCCCTGCGCCGGTCCCAGGAGACGATTTCATGAGTCTCCAGAGTCCTATTGCCGTCCAGAATCACCTTGAGTGAATTCGCGCCATCGATAACTTGAAATGCTGTCAGGATCAGGCCCTTATCGATGAAAAAACCGACTCCAGAATTGATCAGCTCACCCTTGATACCCAGACTCTCGATTGTGACGCTTGAAGATTGCGCATGCTGATAAATCTCGGCCGGAGTCAAAATGGGCCGCGGCTTCTCTGGCAAAGTTGCACCGGCGCCGGCTACGATCTGAAATGAATGCGTCCCCGTAACTTCGCCATCAACGCGCGCTTCCAGCGACCACAATCCAGTCGGCGTCGTGTCGGCGATGAACATTTCCCAGTAACCGCCGAATCGAGTCGAGTAGCTTCGTAGTCGAAATCGGACACTGCAGTGACCTTGCCGTCAGGGCTCTTCCACATACCTTCAAGGTGATGGCGTCCAGCGGGCCCCTCCCATTCAAAATAGACAACCACTTTGTGATCTTGGGGAATGTAAAAGACCGTTCGTGGTTCCCGGATAAAATATTTCCCGCCCTGCTGAACACCTTCCGTTCCGGACAGGGATCGAATCACATGGAATCGTGGCCGCGAGGCCTGAACGCCTCCGGCCGCTTGCGGATGGATTTGCACGAATGGCTTGCTTGCAAGAGGGGCTTCTCCTACAAACAAAGCCGAGAGTGAGAAAAGCAGGACCGTGGCAACCACCGCAGTGAGGGAGGCCCGAAGAAAACGAAAGATCATTCTCACGGTGATAGAAACAATACTAAATTAGTTTATGGAGAACAAGCAAGCACCCGACAATAGGGCGCAGGGTGTGTCATTATTTGGTGAGCTTTCTTCCTAGACGAGTAGATAGCTTGTTGGCAATCATAAAACGCCTGAGAGGCCGCCGAATGACCGCGACTCCCAATTCGAGACCCCCAAGCAAACTACGACAGATTCTTGCCGGCGGCTGGATACTGGTGGCCGTCGTTGCGATTTACTCCGGGTGGATTCTATGGTCGCGCTGGCAGGAAAGACATGATCTCGAGGCGCGCGTGGCCGCTGAAAAGGCTGAGCATCAGCGCGCAGACGACGAGCGGACGGTCGAAATGCTGGGTGGCAACAAGTTCGATATTCTAAATTTCTACGCCGCGCCCGGAGTCATTCGGCGAGGCGACGCGGTAGATATCTGCTATGGTGTGTCAAACGCTAAGTCCCTGACATTAGAGCCGCAATCGAGTCCGGTGTGGCCTTCGCTAAATCATTGTGTCTCGGTCTTTCCGCGAAAAACCACCAGATATACTCTCACTGTAATAGATGCCTCCGGAAACAAGAAGACCTCGACACTCACTGTGCAAGTTCGCTGACCGATGAGGTCGTCTCGGAAAGCCGCCCTCTCAAATCAACCACCACAATGTGTCCAGTACTTCCATTTTGCATATCATGTGCTTTTTTCCCAGGGTGGGAAGATTCTTCCCGATATTCGACTCACATCCGCCGAGTGCTGCAGGGCTAACCTCAACTAGTTATAAAATGGACGCTTACGGGACAATTCAAGCTTGAACCTGGCATTCGAGGTGCGTCATCTTATGTAGCATCAAGGGGGGTACCAATGACTGAACGCCGCCTAGCCCGCCGTTTCGAGATGGCAATGCCAGTTGTTGTCTCCATGCCGCATAGCACGGCGAAGGACGTGCTTCGCGGTGAGGTGCGCGACATCTCGACGTCCGGTCTGTACTTTCATGTATCTCAGCCGATAGCGCCGGGCACAAAATTTGAGCTTTCGCTTTCTCTGCCCATCGAAATCGTTCCCGGCTCAAGGGTGCAGGTGCTTGCGAGGGCGCGCGCCGTGCGCCTTGACCATCGAATGGAGGGCGCCGAGTCTCAGTACGGGATCGCCGCTGCCATCGAACATTACGATATTCTTCGTCCCCGCGTTTCGACGGCCCCGGCTCCTGTCGCTGCCTAAGAGATGAATTCGCCGCCCCGGGCGTGATTGATGCCACGCCCCGCGGCGGCAAGCGAACTGCGTTACAATCCCCTGTTGTGGCTCGCGCTAGCACGTCCAAAACTCGGTCCTCTCCGTCCAGCGGTAACGTTGATTCTCTAGAAGTTGCGGTGCTGGCGATTCTAGTTCAGTCGGCGAGGGACGACAATATCCGTCGCAACGCCATCGAGGCCCTAGCTCCCTATAACTGGGCTGACCCTGAACACCGGATCTTTTTTGAATGCATTGCCGAACTCCACCGGCTGGACTCCAATTCCCTGCGCGCGCAACTCCCCGCGCATCTGACGCGCAAGGGATTTCCAGCCATCAATCTTCAGCCTTATTTCGCGCCCCACCATCTCACTGCCGCTATGGCCCGAGCGCAAATTCGCCGGCTTCTGAAACGCGTCAGATAAATGCTTGAATGCAGCTCCTTCCGCTTACGACATCGCTCCTAAAGAAACTCGCGGTTGTTGGTCCCAATGGCCGACTGCCTTCGCCTCGTGCCACTCAATTAATGATTCTCAGTTCCCAGTAGCCGTATAATTCAGAATCAAAGTGCTAGCTGCTTTGTCGCAAGCATTGAAAGTATTTCCACCGGCCTGGTTGGTGGCCACGAGCACCGCGAAATCCTTGAGCGGCGCTACCCACACAAGCGCGAAATTCTGAGTGTTGCTTCCGGCGTGCGTCAGTGCGCTGCCCCCTGCCCAAGCGCGGCTCACGACAGCCCAACCGGCGACGTAGTCACCACCGAACAGAGGGGAGTGAAGTCTCTTAAATGTCGCAGGCTTGAGAATGCCAGCATTGCTCTGTTCGCCGCGAAGATGAGCCTGCACGAACTTCGCCCAGTCTCCGATCGAACAGTGGACCGTGCCGGCTGGGCCGATTACTTCCGGGTTGTCCGCATCCGGCCCGGGCTTGATGGCCACATGCCGAGTGCCTTCGATGGTGTGTTGCCAGGGCTCGTCAATAAGGTTCGGCGATCCCATGGCTCCGAATCCACACGTCTTCATTCCCAGTGGTTTGAAGAGTCTCTCCTCCATCAGACGTTCCCAAGAATAGTTTGCGACGCGTTCAATCATCGCCCCGAGCACAACGTAACTGCGATTGGAATAAAGGAATTGCGACCCTGGCGGGAATAGAGGAGGCTCTTTAAGAATCATCGCCAAGTATGCCTGCCGCTGTTCGCGGGGAGTCCCCGGAAGGCGGCGCATATCCTCAATCGTCTTCCCCTTTGGCCAGGTTTCACCGGTGAATCCGGCGCGGTGAGCGAGCAGCTGGTCAATGGTGACGCGCCGATACGCGGGATCCATTTTCGGGGCCAGCTCTGGAAATACCTCCGCGAGCGTTGTATCCCATTTAAGCTTTCCGGCTTCAACATACATGGCCAGCAACGTAGCCGTCATTGCCTTGGTATCCGAGCCGAGATGGAACTGGTCATTCACCGTGACGGGTGTGGCGTCACCGTATTTCCTAACTCCCACCGCTCCTACGCTCACTAGGCCATGGCTCGTGACGATGGCTGCGGCGAGCGCGGGCAAATCAAACTCCTTGCGCAGCGGCTCCAGAAGTTCGCGGAGATCCTTCGGGACTGAAGAGTCTTGCGATGAGATTGCATTCCGCACAATCGAGACGTTGCTAATTATTGGCGAGGTCGCCATCACCAGGAGCAGAGCCAGCATCGCCAGCATCCATTTTGAAATCATTCTCCGGCTCCTTCGACCCCGCGATTCGAATGCGCTTTCGCCAAATCGCCAACACGATTAGCTGCGCCACGAGAAGTTCGAATCACGTTTCTGATCGCTGCGCCTCTCCGCCACCCAATTGAGAAAGCTTCGAAGGCGTGTACGCTCGCGCCAGAGCAAGCCAGCGAATTCCGCCGCACCAAGGCCGGCTGCCTCTTTGCCGAAAAAAGTCTCCAATCGCCATTGGATGTACGGACTGCGCCATGGCCGCAGTCGGTATCCCTTCGCGGCAACCCAGTAGTAGCGCACAGCATTCAGCATGCAGGAAGTTTAAGCTGTTTCTGCCGTCGTTGGCGGAGAAGTCGGCAAGCCCGCCAGCCGGCGATTGCGGCCGTCGATCCACATGGCCACGCGCAACGCCATCAGCAGCGCGACCCAGGCGCCGTATTGCAGCGGCTTACGAACATCCGATTTCACCAGCCAATAATAATGAATCACGCCGCAGACGGCGCTCACATAAATCGCGCGATGCAGCCATTGCCAGCCGCGACCTCCGAGCCGGCGGATCCATCCCGCCGTGGAAGTGATGGCCAGGGGAATCATCAGCACAAATGCGGTGAAACCCACGGTGATGAACGGACGCTTGCCCACGTCCTTGATCATTTCACTCACGTTGAAGAACTTGTCCAGCCAGATATAGGTGGTGAAGTGCAAACAGCCGTAGAAGAAAGCGAAAAGGCCGAGCATGCGTCGGTAGCGAATCAGCGGCGACAGATGCAGGAGTTTGCGCGCGGGAGTAATCGCCAGCGTAAAAATCAAGAAGCGAATCGTCCAATCGCCGGTGGCGTGAGTGATAAATTCAATCGGGTTGGCGCCCAAGCCGCCTGTGAGCGCCGCCCATCCGAGCAAACCCAGTGGAACGAGGCACAAAAGGAAGACAGGAATTTTCGTCCACTTGCTGGCCAGAAGCGAATTCATCTAAGGCGGCTCAGAAGTATTTCCGAAGGTCCATTCCCGCGTACAAGCCGGCCACCTGATCGCCGTAGCCATTGAACATCAGCGTGGGGCGCTTGAGAAATTCTCCGAGGCGCCGCTCCGATGCCTGGCTCCATCGGGGATGATCCACGCTGGGGTTCACATTGGAATAAAACCCGTACTCGTGCGAATTCTCGAGATTCCAGGTGGCCTCCGGCTGGCGCGTGACGAATTTGATTTTCACCAGAGACTTAATGCTTTTGAAACCGTATTTCCACGGAATGACCATGCGCACCGGCGCGCCATCCTGATTCGGCAGCGTCTCACCATACATCCCTACGCACAGCAGCGTCAGAGGATTCATGGCCTCGTCCATGCGCAGTCCCTCGACGTAAGGCAAGGCGATTCCGGCGTACTTCCCTTCTGGCATCTGCCTTGGGTCGTAATAGCTCTCGAATGCAACGAAGGTAGCTTTCGGAGTGGGCTCGACGAGTTTCATCAACGCGCTGAAGGAATACCCGATCCACGGCACCACGATGGACCACGCTTCCACGCAGCGATGGCGGTAAATCCGCTCCTCGAGAGGCGCGAGTTTCAGAATTTCATCCATGCTGAATTTTCGTGGCTTCTTTACTTCACCTTCCACGGAAACGGACCAGGGCGAAGTCACGAATTTCGTCGCGTTGCGCGAAGGATCCGGTTTGTCGGTGCCGAATTCATAAAAATTGTTGTAGGTGGTTACGTCGCCGTAGGGAGTCTCTTTCTCGGTGGTGCTGAAGGGGCTCTTGGAGGCAATGGTGAGCTTGGTCCCAGCTTGGACGGCGCCATCGGGCGAGAACACATCCCACAAGCGTTTCCCGGCGACCAGCGCGGCGCCTCCTGCCACACCCAGGGCGAGGAGCTTTCGGCGATTCATGTACACCTTTTTCGGAGTCACGTCCGAATACTTCAAGTCGGGCTCTCGCTTTATTAGCATGATGCCTCGTTTCTTTGCTCCGGGGCCAACTGCCACCCAAGTCTGCAATTATAAGATGCATGGGAGGGCTGGGGGAAGCAGAGCGGTTTCCCGGTCGTCACGGTATCGGCCCCACAGAATGAGTACGCGCGAGGGGGTGAATGCGGATTTTGGCGTGGGCGATTGACTCTACAAGAAATGGAAGGGGGCAAAACAGCCCTAAGAATAAAACGCAAATTTGTCCCGATTAGAGGGGGGTGACGGCGTTTGTTTTCATAGAGATCTAATAATCTGTGTCCCGATTAAGAATTTGGTAGGTCCTGTGGGAGGCGGCCCGCGAAAGGCCCCGAGGGGCGAACGTCAGCGGGGAGGAGGTCCCCACCAGTTCCTCCGAGAGGAGGACTCAAGAGTCGAAAGGTAGGTAATGTGTCCCATAAGTACCGAGGTAATATATTACAGTTTCAGGCGAATGGCAAGGGGAAAAAGAGGTTGTGAAAATCGCTGCCCGCTTGGGTGGGTGGGATTGCAACGGACAATTGGCCGGAGTATCGTGGAGAGAACAGAATCATGGACTGGCTAGTCAAGCTCGGTTCACTCCTCGCGCTAAGCGTACTGGCTGCCGATTCGATTGCCACGGGGGCAGGACCAGGTGGTCAGCAGAAGGACCTCACCTTCAAGATTGAGGTGCCGCTCGAGTTCAAAGGGCGCGTTATCTCGGGCACTCTGCGGAAGTCGGAGGTGCCGGAACTCCTCGAATTGCCTGTCCGCAATGGCAATTCAGATCTCAAGGAAGGGTATGGGGTAGAAATGACCACACCCAACCATGAGAAGCTTATGGTTTACACGTGTCGAGAGTGGAAGAAGGCCCTCTCAGAGGGGGCATATTCCGCCACCACGTTCGACATGGCCATGGAGCGGTTCCTCATCCATACCTGTGGCCTTTTGTTCGAGTTGCAAAACGCAAACCTACCGACCAAGAGCTTCATTGCGAATCCCCGCGTGAGCCTCGCCAACCTCAATCTGCTTCCTGCGGGAATCCTGTTGGCCCTCCCCGAAGATGAAACGCCAAGCGAGCGTTTGCGCACAATGACCGTAGCGGAGGCCGTGCCTAAAAGGAACATCGAAAGGACGACCGACGAGAAGCTTATGTTGTCATACGGAGGAATGCAACAATCCTTCCGGGAAGCTGCGCGAGCGGATTTCAACGGCGATGGTATTGAAGATATTCTTATCTTTAGGGGTGCCGTGGCTGAAGGCGGCACGATGGGCTACGCGGACTACTTTGTTCTGACTCGCACACGTCCTACAGGTCGGCTTAAGCTAATTGAAACTTCGGAACCACTGCAGAAACCGGACAATTGAGCTCAATTCTGAGTATCCCCTTTACTCGCGAAATCAACAAGTGTGAGCCTTAATGGCTTCCTGTTACTCGGTGGACGTGATTTGAGAAGCGGCGGAGGCGAAGACCTGCTGGACGATTGTTTTGGCGGCGGCTTCGATCATGCGCTGGCCAACGCTGGCGATGAGGCCGCCGACCACAGCTTCGCCGCTATAGTGCACTTCCGTTGAGCCCGCTTTTTCGTGAAGTTCGATTTGGCCTGAACCCGTGACAAATCCGGCTGAACCCTTGCTTTCGATTTTCATGCGGAGAGATTCCGGCTTCTTCTCGTCGAGAAGCGAAATCGTGCCCGCGTATTTGCCGGAAATCGCAGCGATGCCGAATTTCACGGCGACGCGATAGCGGCCCAGAGATTCTTCTTCGAGGCTTTCGCATCCCGGCAGGATTTTGGCGAGGCGCGCGGGATCGGTGAAGATCTCCCACACCTGCTCGCGGGTGCCGGGAAGAGTGGCGCGGCCTTCGAGTTTCACGATTTCATCTGAGCGCGGGCGAGGGCAGCTTCGATGGCCCTCGCCGCAAAAACGCAGGCCATTTCGCGGCGGTATGACGCTGAGGCGTGAATATCCGAGAGCGGCTCGGCGCCATCGGCGGCGTGCTTCGTGGCATCGGCGATCGTTTTAGACGAAAGCTGCTTCCCGACAATCGCCTTGGCGACGGCCGGAGCGAGATATGCTTTTGTCGCAAGGCCGGTAATGCCGAGACGCAATTCGTCGACAATACCACGCTTGCCGAGCGCTACCCAGGCGGCCGCACCGACAATTGCGAATCCCGAGGCAGGCTGATGCAATTTTCGGTACGCCGATCCGCTCCCCGCGGCCTGCACAGGAACGCGAACCTCGGTCAAGATCTCTCCCGGTCGCAATGCTGTGGTCATCATGTCCACGAAAAAATCTCGCGCGCGGATGGTGCGCGAACCTTTGCTGGAGGAGGCTACGATTTCCGCGTCGAGGGCGAGAACCGCAGCCGGATAATCCGCGGCGGGATCGGCATGCGCCAGGCTTCCACCGAGCGTGCCGCGATTGCGCACTTGCACATCGCCAATCTCCGCGGCGGTCTCGGGCAACAGGGGAGATTTCTCGCGCAGGAGCTCTGAGGCTTCGATCTGCGCATGCGTGGCGAGCGCGCCAATCGCGATGTGGCCGTTCGATTCGTGAATGTAGTCGAGATTGCGAACTCTACCGATATCGATCAAGTAGCGCGGCGACGCCAGGCGCAGCTTCATGAGCGGCAACAGGCTGTGGCCGCCGGCGAGGAGTTTCGCTTCGTCGCCGTGGCGCTCGATCAAACGCAGCGCCTCTTCCAAACTTTTGGGCGCAGAATATTCGAAAGCCGCTGGAATCATTTCGCCCTCCTCGTGTGCGCCGCCGCTTTTTCCTTTTTGGCCGGAGTGTGCATCAGGCGCCAAATGTTTTCACGTTTCACGGGGAGATCCACGTGCTTGACGCCAAACGGCTGAAGTGCATCCACCACTGCATTTAGAATCGCAGGCGTGGCCCCAATCGTTCCGGCTTCGCCGACGCCTTTCACGCCCATGGGATTGACGGGCGATGGCGTGACGGTGCGAGCGGTGACCATGCGCGGAATATCGTGGGCGCGTGGAATGGCGTAATCGGTCAGCTCGCCGGTGATGAGCTGCCCTTGCTCGTCGTACACAACCTCTTCGAAAAGCACTTGCCCGACGGACTGGACGATTCCTCCGTGGACCTGTCCATCCACCAGCATCGGGTTAATCACCTTTCCGCAATCGTCCACGGCGAAATAATTCCGCAGCTTCACATCGCCGGTTTGCCCGTCAATTTCGACCACGGCAACGTGCGCTCCAAAAGGAAACGTAAAATTGGAAGGCTCGAAGAACGACGTGGCGTCGAGGCCGGGCTCCATCCCCGGTGGCAAAGTCTTTGCCACATAGGCAGCGCCCACAGCGTCCCCGAACGCCATAAACTTTTTTGGGTCGGATTTGACGAAGATTTTATGATCGCCAAATCCCATGCTCTCCGGAGCGACGCCCAGCGCGTGCGCGGCGATGCGTGCTAGCTTATCGCGCAGTTTATCGAGAGCCCGATACATCGCCGTGCCGCCGACAGCCGTTGCGCGGCTGCCGAACGTGCCGATGCCATACGGCACAGCGGCGGTATCGCCATGCACGACCAAAACATCGTCGGGAGAAATTCCCAGGCGATCGGCGGCAATCTGGCTGAAGCTGGTTTCCTGACCCTGACCGTGCGGCGAAGAACCCGTCAGGACATTCACTCTGCCCGAGGGCTCAATGCGCACTGTGGCGGATTCCCAGCCACCCGCGGGCATGGCGCTCGACGGCCCCATGGCACAAATTTCCACGTAGGTAGAAATGCCGATGCCGATGTGCTTCCCTTTCTTACGAAGTTGCGCCTGTTCCTTGCGCAGCTTCGCGTAGCCCGAAATTCTGAGCGCGGCTTCGAGAGATTTCTGATAGTTGGCGCTGTCATAAATCAGGCCGGTCGGAGTGGCGAAAGGAAATTGTTTGGGCTGCGGAAAATTCTTGCGGCGAATGTCGACGGGATCTTTTTTGAGCTCGCGCGCGACCAAATCCATGGCGCGTTCGACAAAGTAGGTAGCCTCGGGACGCCCCGCGCCGCGATAGGCGTCCGTGGCCATCTTGTTTGTGAGCACGCCGGTAATTTCAATCTTTACGGCGGGAATTTTATAACTTCCGCAGAGCATCAGCCCGGTTAATGTGGGCACGAGCGGCGTGAGCAATTGGTAGTAAGCACCGAGATCCGCGACGATGCGGTAGCGCGCGCCAAGCACGGTGCCATCGCGCTTCACGGCCAGCTCCGCGTACATGATCTGGTCGCGACCGTGAATGGTGTTCTGAAAATTCTCGCGGCGCGATTCAATCCATTTCACGGGCTTACACGTGAGCATGGCCAGGTAGCCTACCAGTGCTTCTTCGGCGTAGACGTTGAGCTTGCTGCCAAACCCGCCGCCCACCTCCGGCGTGATCACATGCACGGAATATTCGGGAATTTTCAGCATGCCGGCGATTTGCGTGCGCGCCAGATGCGGAATTTGCGTCGAAGTCCACACCGTGAGCTTTTTTTCACCCGGTAGATATTCCGCCACGACGCCGCGAGGCTCCATGGCCATGGGAATCAGGCGCTGATTCACCATTCTCTGCTGCACGACGCGAGCGGCATCTTTGAAGGCTTTCTTTACGTCGCCGCCTTCGAGCTCCCAGCGATAGGCGACATTGGTGCCAAAATCGTCGTAGAGAAGCGGAGAGCTTTTCTCCATGGCCTTCTCGGGATCTGTAACAGCGGGCAACGGGTCGTAATCCACATCGACGAGTTCCGCTGCATCGCGCGCCAGATAGCGATCGTCGGCCACTACGACGGCGACGGGCTCGCCCACCAAACGCACTTTATCTAGGGCCAGCACCGGGCGGAAGGCCTGCTTCATATCGGGAATCTGCGCGGCGCAGGGAATGAGGCCGATGACGTCTCGGACATCTTCGCCGGTCAGGACGGCAGTCACGCCCGAGGCCGTTCGCGCTTTGGAGACGTCAATCGAACGGATGCGCGCATGCGCGTGCGGACTGCGAATCACGGCCATGTACTGCATGCCAGCAAGCTGGATGTCGTCAACGTAGTGAGCCAGGCCCTGAATCAGGCGCGGGTCTTCCTTTCGCTTCATCGCCCGGCCTACATATTTTGTCGCTGTCGCCATGGGCATCCTTTCTGAGGCAATCTGCCGACCTGCATTATCTGCCCGGGAGCGATTCCCTGAACACCGTCCCGAGACGAGGAACTGAACACCTAAGCTCTGCTATTTTTTTTCGACTTCTTTTTCTTAGCCGCGTATTGAATGGCGTCCACAATATTTTGATAGCCCGTGCAACGGCACAGATTTCCCGCAATGGCGCGGCGGATATCCGCTTCGGTGGGATTCGGATTGCTTTTGAGCAGCGCCGCGCCAGCCAATATCATGCCCGGAGTGCAGTAGCCGCATTGCAACCCATGCTTTTCCCAGAAGCCTTCCTGCACCGGATGCAGGCCTTCCTTTCCACGATCCCCGCACGTCGCGGCGAGACCCTCGATAGTGGTGATTTCGCAGCCACTCGCCTGCACCGCGAGCACAGTGCAAGATTTCACGGCCTTTTCATCCAGAAGCACAGTGCAGGCACCGCAAAGAGAGGTTTCGCACCCGATGTGAGTGCCCGTAAGACCGAGCGTATCGCGCAAGTAGTGCACGAGCAGCAGGCGCGGTTCAACCCAGCTTTCGTGCTCCTTGCCGTTTATCCGAACGTTGATTTGGACAGCCATCCTTCCTCCAGATCGGTGGGGATTTCACCTTTTGTCACGGATAACTTGGGAAGAAAACTTACTCCTCCTGGAAGCGAAATTCAAGGTGCGCTGGTTTCAACTTCTGCGGCCGAATCCTTCGCTGGTCAAGAGGAGTTAATACCCGTAAGGCGACTTGCCAATTTAGATGCGAAATGCCAACAAGAAGCCGCCGCCGACGGCCACAAGATCCTCAAGGAGGGCAATGATGAGATCGGGCGCGTGAAACGCTTTCACGAGGCGTTTCCGCACATGGTAACCCGCGAACGCGCCCGCCAGTCCACCCAGAGCACCGAGCAAAACGCCCAGAACTACTGACGCGCCGCCAGCAACGCAGAAGGCAGCGCCGCAGAATCCGCCCATTACCATTCGAATCAGGAGCGACGGCGGCGCCAGCCGGCTGGGAGTCTTAGGAAGCTTGTCGTTAATGATCTCGGCGATGGCAAGCGCCGCGAAGATGTAGGCAGTAATCGCAGAACCGAGGAAAGCGAGGCGCGTGCCCGCGAAATTCAGCCACTGCAGCCGCGCGGCCCAACAAGTCACGGCGGGCGCGGTCATCGCGCGCAGCCCGGCAATTACTCCGATCGCGAATGCGTACGCGAGAACGTGAATGGTGCTCATCGTGTCCCCCCACACCTGCAGATCCAGCTCTTAATGATTCACCCTTTGCGAAATTTGGCGAACCCAAATGCGCTGCGTCGCGGGCTTGCCCAGATAGATCTTTGCTGACGATTTTCCGGCGAGGGACAGTGTCATGGTCTCGTCATACTGTCGGCCCATCACGCGCACGCGCGTTCCCGGCTTCAGGCCGTGGCCCGCGAGGAATTCCAAAAAATGTGGATCCCGCTCATAGACGCGAAGAACCTGGACTTCGCCTTCGGACGCGGCATCCGAGAGGCGAATCGCGCCTTGCTGTCGCCGCAGCTTCGAAAGGCCTCCGAAAAGGGGCACGCCGTGGGGGCAAAAACTATCACGACCGAAACGCGCGAGCAACAGCTTCACTACTTCTGGAGACATCCCGTGCTCGAGGCGTTCGGCTTCTTCGTGGGCACTCGACCATTCGAGGCCAATCACTTCGGTCAGCAATTTTTCCGCGAGCCTGTGCCGCAGCACCAAATGCTGCGCCGCAGCGCGCCCCTTGGCACTCAGCTGAATTCTTCCTTCGCGCACCACGCGCAGATAGCCGCTCCGCGCCATGCGTTTCAGAGCCGCAGCTACCGCCGGGGGAGTCACATCCAAATCCTCCGCCAGCCGCGCCGCGATGGGAACCTGCTCTTCCTGCACCTGCTCCCAGATGGCTTTCAGGTAGTCTTCCTGTGAAACGCTGGTTTTTTCTCTCGCCACGAATCCTCACGCATTTACTGCGGAGCTTTTTAGCTCGACCCGAAGATCTTTCGCAAGCGCTGCGACCCGTTTTTCGATGTCGTCGCAGATCTGGCGATAGAGTTCCAAGTCTTCGCCGTAGGGGTCTTGCACGTCCCAGTCTATCGCGCGCCGCGACTGAAAAATTGACTCCGACGGAATACCCGACATATTCACAATCAAATCCGTCGAATTCAAGATTTGTTTGACCAAACCTTTGGACACGAGACCCGCAGCGCTCACGCCTCTTTCGGCAAGCACCTTTCGAGTTTCCTCCGCCACATGCCCCAGCGGAGAGATCCCCGCGCTCGATGGCTCCATCACGTCCGCGGCGAGATGTCGCGCGAGCGCCTCTGCCATGGGACTGCGGCAGGAGTTCCCCAGACATACGAACAGCACTCTAATTTTCTTTCGCGCTTTCCGCATTTCAGGCCGAGGAGCCGTTTCTCGCGAGCTTGACGAAATACTCGTGCATCGAAGAATCGCTGGTCAGTTCGGGATGGAACGTGGCCGCCAGGATTTTTCCCTGCTGCACGCACACCGGCTTCCCATCATCTTCCGCGATAACCTTCACGCCCTTGCCCAGCGACTCGAAAATCGGCGCGCGAATGAACACCATCTCAAGCGGCGCGTCGCGCAGCACGGTCTTTCCCGAGCGCACTTCGCTCGCCACCTGCCTACCGTAACCATTCCGCAGCACCACGGCGTCAAGCAGCCCCAGCGATTCCTGCGGGGGATTCTTCACTTCGCGCGCGAGGAGGATTGCGCCCGCGCAAGTCCCGAAAATCGCTCCGCCGCTCGACGCGAAATCGCGAATCGCGTCGTGGAGTCCTTCTTCCTTCATTACTTTCAAGTGCGTGGTACTTTCTCCCCCCGGCAGGATCAACCCATCGAGTCCTTCGAGATCCACCTTGGTCTTCACGAGACGGTATTCCACGCCCATGCGCTCGAGCATTTTCGCGTGCGCTTCAAAATCCCCTTGTATTGCCACGATGCCAATCATCGTCTTTTCACCCAGTTACTATTCCTTGCGCCTCCACAGCTTAATTGTGTTGTCCGCACTGCCGGAGGCGAGCCAGCGCCCGTCAGGGCTAAACGCCACGGAATGCACCCAATCAGTGTGTCCGGAAAATGTGCGCAGTACTTTTCCCGTCGCCACATCCAAGAGCTTAATCGTCTTGTCCCCGCTACCTGAGGCGAGCCAGCGCCCATCCGGGCTAAATGCCAGTGAAAGGGCAGTGTGTCCGGAAAATGTGCGCAACACCTTGCCCGTCGCTAGGTTCCAGAGCTTAATCTCCCCGCAAGAGGCGAGCCAGCGCCCATCCGGGCTGAAAGCAACAGAGAAGACCGTCTCCGTGGGTTCAAACAAGGCACCCAGTTCCTTCCCCGTTGCCGCATCCCAGAGCTTAATCATCTTGTCCCTGCTACCAGAGGCGAGCCAGCGCCCATCCGGGCTAAACGCCACGGAATTAACGTAATTGGCGTGCCCCGACAGGGTGCGCAGCTCTTGGCCGGTCGCCACATCCCAAAGCTTGACCGTGTTGTCCCAACTGCCCGAAGCGAGACAGTGCCCGGTCGGGCTAAACGCCACGGAAGTAACGTAATTGGCGTGTCCCGACAGGGTGCGCAGCTCTTGGCCGGTCGTCACATCCCAAAGCTTGACCGTTTGGTCCGTACTGCCAGACGCGAGCCACCGGCCGTCCGGGCTGAAAGCCACAGACCATACGGAGCCAGTGTGTCCGGACAGCGTGCGCACCTCTTGGCCGGTCGCCACATCCCAAAGCTTGATCGTTTGGTCCACACTGCCAGACGCGAGCCAGCGGGCGTCAGGACTAAAGCTCACCGCTCGAACGCTCGCAGTGTGACCGGACAGGGTACGATCTAAGTTGAATGGTGAGGGTTTGAAACATGAAACCAGGACTAGAGGCAGGAGGACGCTCAAGATCCCTAGTGCCGCATAGAGCCCGAGCCGTTTCCTCGAGGCTTCCTCGACCGGGGCCGTGACAACTCTCGAAAGCGGTGCCTCTCGCCTGATCGGCGCTTCGGAAGGAACCGGCGCCGGCAGTCCAGGCGGCGCGGCCGCCTCGACTTTCGGAGGTGCGACCACTGGTTCTGCGCTTATCGCCGCCGCGAGGCTCTCAACCAGTGGCATAATTTTCTTCGCGCCGGCTTCACCCCTCCGCATTAGAATCCCCCCTACGACTCCCGCGCGGGGTTCCAGATGACTCTCGAGTGGCGGGGTGAGAGCATCCAACAAGTAAACGGATGCGATAAAATATCGCAGCGACTTGGTGAGGGCGACGTCCTCAATCCGCAGCGGCACGATGATGACGCTCTTGTTCACAGCCCGCTCGACTTCGCGGCGGATTTGCGGTGAATCATTTGCGCTTGCGGAAAAAATCAAAATCATCACCAGGCTGCCTTGGATAGCGTCAATGATGGACTCGCCCCATTCCTGCCCCGGCTCGATATCGCGCGGAGCAATCCAGCAGCGGATCTTGTGTTGCTCGAGTGTGGTACACACGGCGTCCGCTACTGTCTTGTCCTTGCTCGAGTGGCTGATGAAAACATCATGCGCCATTGGCGTCGGCTCTTCCTACTTCACAACAATTTTCCACAATTTGATGGTTTCATCTTCACTGCCCGAGGCGATGAGGCGCCCATCATGGGAGTACGCTACGCCATGAATGGCGCTTGAATGACCCATCAAGCTCTCGACATCTTTGCCGGTAGTGGCGTCCCAGATCCTCAGCGCGACGCCGCCTCCGCCCGTAGCGATCCAGTGGCCGCTGGGACTGAAAGAGAGCGAAGAAATTCCCCCGAAGTTGTCTGAGAGAGTTTCAACCGCCTGGCCCGACGAGACTTCCCAGATGCGCGCAGTCTTGTCATCGCTCCCCGAGGCAATGCGCGTCCCATCCGGGTTGAACGCCACGACGTTTACATTTCCGTCGTGACCTGTCAGCGTCTTCAACTCTTTTCCAGTGTTGGGATCCCAAATCTTCACCGTCTTATCGTCGCTCGAAGAGGCCAACAACTGTCCATCAGTGCTGAAGGCAATTGAATTGACGCCGTCGGAATGTCCCTCCAGGAGGCGGACCGAACGGCCCGTGTTTGTGTCCCAGAGCCGAATCTTTTTGTCGTCACTCGCCGAAGCAACCCATTTCCCATCGGGGCTGAAGGCGACCGCGTTTACCTGCGCGGAGTGTCCGCTGAGCGTGCGCACAACGCGACCGCCGCTGAGATCCCAGAGTTTTACTGACTTGTCGCGGCTACCAGACGCGAGCCATTTGCCATCCGGACTGAATGCCACGCAAAGGACCGCCTCGGTGTGGCCTTTGAGCGTGCGCTCCTCTTTTCGCGTGGCGACGTTCCAAAGCTTGATGGTCTCGTCCGCGCTTCCCGAAGCGAGCCAGCGCCCGTCGTAGCTGAACGCTACCGCGGCGACTCCGCCGGAATGTCCCGAGAGCGTATCCGCCAGTTCATAGTGCGGCGCGCGCGTCCCCTTCTTCATGAACAACATCACGCTCAGAATGGCGATCAGGACCACCGCGGCTCCAAGCACCGCATAAAGCGCCCACGGTTTCGCGCGCTTCTTGCCATCCGTCGTATACTCTGCGAGCTTCGAAGCGCGAATCACCGCAGAAAGGTGCGGAGTAACTGGGCCTCCCGACTTCTTTTCCGCTACCGCCGTTTCTTTTCCGAG
The DNA here is from genome assembly GCA_050747245.1 of Candidatus Acidiferrales bacterium. Taxonomy (GTDB): domain Bacteria; phylum Acidobacteriota; class Terriglobia; order Acidiferrales; family UBA7541; genus JBOGNO01. Next base: position 111,944 of record JBOGNO010000006.1, on the reverse strand, counting down.
CAATGTATTGACATTGCGCGCCAAAACCTCAAGGTGGTTCTCGATCGGGCGCGTCAGCGCATCCAACCAGTGCACATTTCCAATGAAATAGTCCAACGCCTTGCCGGGAACTACATCTTCAATGCGCAACGGAATTACGGAAATTCCCCTGCTTACGGCGCGCTCAATCTCCTTGGGGATATGCGGCGAGGAATTGGCCTTCTCCGAGAAGACCAGAATCATGATGCGGCTGCCCTGGATCGCGTCGATAATGGCTTCGCCGTACGGCACGCCCGGCGTCACGTCGCGCGGCGCCATCCAGCAGCGGATGCCGTGATTCTCGAGCGTGGCGCAGGTGGCAATCGCCACATTCCTATCCTCCGCCGCATAACTGATAAATACGTCGTGCGCCATCGCCCTTCTCCTCTTCAAATTATTCTATGGGGCCGAGTGTCGCGTTTTGCACAGATCTGACTTAACCAGAACGGAAAGTGTGCCAGTTTCTACAGGGCGAGACAACCGCCGCCTATGGCGTCCAAGCGAGAGCGGCGCTTCTCGTTTACCAACCCCTTGTCTGGAGCAGATCTTTCTCTTCCAGTTGCCGGACGTCAATTCCCTTCATGGCCTCGCCCAGTTCTTCGGAAGCTTTGAGGACTACTTTGGCATCCTTGAAATGCGTCGTGGCTTTCACAATTGCGCGAGCACGCGCCGCGGGATCACTGGACTTGAAAATTCCGGAGCCGACGAATACTGCCTCCGCGCCGAGTTGCATTACAAGCGCGGCATCGGCAGGCGTGGCAATTCCGCCCGCCGAAAAGTTCGGCACCGGCAACTTGCCGTCCTTGGCCACCTGCTTCACCAGTTCGAACGGCGCGCCAAGTTCTTTCGCCGCGTGCACCAGCTCCTCTTCGCCGAGCGTCGCTAGCTTTTTCATCTCGCCGACAATCGCACGCATGTGCCGCACGGCCTCAACAATATTTCCGGAGCCGGCTTCGCCCTTGGTGCGAATCATCGCCGCGCCCTCGGCAATGCGCCGCAGGGCTTCGCCGAGGTTCCTTGCGCCGCAAACAAACGGCACGCGGAAGGCGTGCTTCCACACATGGTGCTCCTCATCGGCCGGTGTGAGCACCTCGCTCTCGTCAATGAAGTCCACTTCAAGCGCTTCGAGCACCTGCGCTTCGGCAAAATGGCCGATGCGCACTTTGGCCATCACCGGAATCGTCACGGTGGCCATAATCTCGCGGATGATGCGCGGCGAAGCCATGCGCGCCACGCCGCCTTCCTTGCGGATGTCCGCGGGGACGCGTTCAAGCGCCATCACCGCGCAAGCTCCCGCGTCTTCGGCGATTTTCGCCTGCTCGGCCGTGGTGACATCCATGATCACGCCGCCTTTGAGCATCTCCGCCAGTCCTACTTTTACGCGCCACAAATTGCCATTCGTGTTTTCCATTTTGTCCTCTCCCACTTCCTTAAATCTCCAACGAAGAACCGAACAATCACATTTCCGAAGCTTTTTTCACGGCGACTTCGGCCTCGCTTGCACGAATCTCCCGCGGCCGCGCGCCAGCACCGTTCCCGCGGCGTCGCGAATTTCTCCCGCGTGAAATAAGTTGCGGCCTTCCACACGCTCCTCGTAGGCCTCGACAACGATTTGTGCTCCTACGTGAACGGGCTTCAAATACTCGACGTGCAGTTCCGCAGTCACAGCGCGAACTCCGCGAAAACGATTCACCTTGCCCATGGCTTCATCGAGAAGCGTGGCGATAATTCCGCCGTGGAGAAACCCCGCTCCGCCCTGATATTCCTCGGCGAGGTTGAATCGCCCGCGGATTTTGCGCGCGTCATCATCCTGCTCGAACGCGAGCTTCATCCCGCGCGCGTTCGCGCCGCCACATCCGAAACACGCGTTGTCCGTTCTGGGCTCGAGTCTCATGCGCTCACTTATTGCTCTTCCCCGCTTTCAGCACATCGAGCATGGGAAGCGCACCCTTGTCTCCGCCCATGTACACTTCAGGAAGATGGCCGTCCCAGTGGGCATTCATCATCTCGATGGTGCGCAATTGGATCAGCTCCGGAGTAATTTGCTGCTTCTGGAGTTCCAGGGCTTTCGCCTCGGCTTGCGCCCGCGCGACGGTTTGCTGTGCTTCGATTTGAATGCGCGTCAAATCGTTTTGCGCCTTCAAGGCGTTCTGCTGTGCCGTAACCTTGGCTTCGATGGCCTTGTTGTACTCCTCGGAGAAATTGAAATCCGTGATGCTTACCGCAGCCACGATGATGTGTTGCGGAGTAAGCCGCGACTTGACGAAGTCCTCGATGCCGTCGCGCACTTCCGCGCGCTTGGCGATCAGTTGTTCGGCATCGTATTGTGCGGTGCGCGCTTTGATTGCTTCCAGAATCGCGGGAATGATGACCCTGTTTTGCGCGTCATCATTGAGCTGCGACCAGATGTAGCCCGCCCACTGGGGATCGGTGTAATACGCGAGCGTCACTTGCGTGTGCACGATTTGCAAATCGTGCGAGGAAGCCGGCTCATCCGGCTTTACCGTCTGCGTTTGTACGTTGATCAGCCGCACGGTCTCCACAAACGGGAGGATCAGGTGCGGCCCGGGCTCAAGCGTTCGGCCGGTAATCGCCCCGAATCGCAGCACCACTCCGCGATAGCCCGTATCCACGGTCGTAAACGACATCCAGAAAATAAACACCAGCACCGCGACTACGTAGAACGGCGCTCCGCGCAGAATGTTGACTTTGAGTTGCCGGTCGCCGCCGGAAGTCCGCATGACGTTGACCGCTCGCCACAAGCCCGCTCCCAGCACCACCACGAAAAATAAAAAAAGCAATGCGCCCATGTCTTTTTTCTCCCCCCGCTCAATTTGCGGTCACGATTCCCTTCTCCGCCTTTAGGCCTTGTGAATTCTGCGCCTACTCATAGCGCAGCGCTTCCATCGGCTCAATGCGCGACGCCCGCCGCGCGGGCAAAATACATGCCAGCAATCCCACGAAAACGATCAGCAGCGTGACTCCCGCATACGTCAGCGAATCGGTCGGCTTCACCTCAAATAAAAAGCTGACCAAGAATCGCGTAAGCGCCAGGGCCCCCGCCGCGCCCGTCACAATTCCCACGAGCACCGGCGTCATGCCTTCGCTGATCACAAGCCGCAATATATCTCCCGGTTGCGCTCCCAGCGCCATGCGCACGCCAATCTCGTGCGTCCTCTGGCTTGCAGCAAAGGCGATCACGCCGTAAATCCCCACCAGCGCGAGCAACAATCCAAGGCCGCCAAATGCGCTCAGCAGAATTGTCCGAAACCGAGGCTCCGCCACAGTTTCCGACATCACCTGCTCCATCGTTTCTATCTTCGAGATCGGCGCGTTCTTATCCAGTGCCCAAATCTGTTCGCGTACTGCGGCCGCGATAGCCGCTGGGTTCGCTGAAGTGCGCACTAGCAGGGCACCGGCCCTGCTTAATTGTGTCTGGGCGTCTGGCACGTAGAATTCAGGGATCGGCTTACTGGAAGGGCTTTGCTGGCGTACGTCTCCCGCTTCTCCCACAATCTCCACCAAGATGGGCGGCTTCTGTAAGTTCCAAACAAACGTGAAGCGCCGCCCAATGGGGGAGCCCCCGAGGTATCGTCTCGCGAAGGTTTCATTCACTATCGCCACTCGCGGCGAGCTATTTGTGTCGCTCCCCTTGAACGAACGCCCACGCAGGAGGGGAATTCCCATGGTTCGAAAATATTCTGGCGTCACCTCCTCATATTCGCAGGCGTAATCTGGCACAGTCGTATGAGGATCGTCTTCAATCTGGATTGGGCCAACTCTAAAGCTCCCACGGAGCGGGGGCCCGAGAGAGAAAGCCACAGATTCAACGCTTGGAAGCGCGCGCGTTCTTTCAAGCAATTCATTTTTTATAGTATTGCAAGCGTCCGGCGTTGGGCAGGTCGCAGGGCTCAAGCTCACCCACATCGTAAGAATATGGTCGATTCGGTAGCCCAGATTTACGCTGGTTAACCGGACAAAACTTCTTATGAGCAGCGACGAACCCGCAACGAGAACAAATGCTAGAGCAATCTCAGAGACAACGAGCAAGCTCCTCATGCGGTGCGGGTGCCGCGAAAAAAGTCTTGCGAACATTCCCGCTCCGCCATCATTCAGGATTGCGTTCAGCCCGGGCCGCGTCATCTGTATCGCCGGCGCGAGCCCAAACAAGATTCCACCAATCAGCGAAACGCCAAGCGTGTATGCCAGCACGCGCCAGTCAAGCGAAATCTCGTCGAGCCGCGGCGTCCCCACTGGAGCACTCAAGAGAAGCAACTTTACGCACCAAAGACTGAGCAGCAGCCCAAGAGTTCCGCCCAAGAGTCCCAGCAGCACGCTCTCCGCAAGAAATTGACGCACGATTCTCCACCTCGAAGCCCCCAGCGTTACTCGGATCGCCACCTCCTTGCGCCGCGCCCAGCTTCGCGCAATCAGCAGACTGCTTACGTTCACGCACGCGAGCAGCAAAACGAAGCTTACCGCACCGAGCAAAAGCAGCAGTTCCTCGCGGGAATCCTCCGTGATTTGATCCCGCAGAAATCCTGCGGACAAATCCCAGCCCTTATCTGTTTCGGGATAAGCCGTCGCAAGCCGCATCGCAAGGGTGTGCAGTTCGGCATTCGCTTCTTCGAGCGTGGTTCCCTGCCTCAATCGCGCGATTGCTGACACATAATGGCGCTTTCGGTTCTGATACGTCGCTCCCTGAAATGTCTCTGGTATGAACAGTTCACCGGGGAGAGTGAACGGATAATGCGGCTGCATCACTCCGACTATGGCGTACAGATTTTGCTCTGCGTCCGCGTTGCTGGAAAAGCCCTGCAATGACAGGGTGATCCTCTTTCCAATAATGCCCGGATCGCCGCCGAACCGCCGTTGCCACAACTCATAACTCAGCACGGCCACTCGTTCGTGTCCAGCCTCAGCGTCACCTGGAAGAATTGGCCTTCCCAGGATTGGTTTCGCGCCCAGGACTGAGAAAAAATCTCCCGAAACAGAATCCGTGCTGACATTCTCCGGTTCGCCTTCACCGGTGATCTTTGAAGTTCCCTTACTGAATTCGGCAGCCTGCTCAAACGCGCGGCTCTGCGTTTTAATGTCCTCAAATTCCGGATGTGAAACAAAGATAATTGGGTGTCGAAACATAGAACTCGAAGACTCAATCTGCACGAGGCGAGAAGAATCGGCGTAAGGAAGCGGCTTGAGCAAAATCCCATTTACCGCACTGAAAATTGCTGTGTTCGCGCCGATTCCGAGCGCGAGCGTCGCAATCGCGACCGCTGCGAAGCCAGGACTTTTCCGCAGCATCCTTGCCGCGTACTTCAAGTCCTGCCAGATTGTCTCCATATCCGTAATTCCCTTTCGAAGCTAATTTCGTAGCGACAAATAGCAGCTACACGAGCGCGACGCGCGCTAATTCTTCACGCCGCACGCCACGCTCGCGCTTACGCAATTCGACGCCAATCAGACGGCCCAGAGTAGCGATGCCCTTTTCAATTCTCTTCTCATCCACAGAAGCAAAACCGAGTCGCAGAGTATTCGGCTGCGGATTTTGAAAATAAAAATATCGTCCGGGAACGAATAGCACTCCGCGCTCGCGCACGTGAATGAGTAGCTCCGTCGCGTCGAAACCCGCTGGCAACGTCACCCACAAAGACATTCCGCCGCGCGGCCGCGTCCAGGTTACTCCTTCGGGCATATGTTTTTCGAGCGATGCTTCGAGCGCTTCCATACGCCGGCGGTAGATCTCACGCATTTTCTTGCGGTGACTTTCCAGCATGCCGCGCTTCACGAATTCCGCCATGGCGGCCTGCGAAAGCTGATCGGTGTGCAGGTCGGTGGCCTGCTTCGCGCGGCGCAGCCGCTCGATGACGCTTTCGGGCCCTACACACCATCCCACGCGGAGTCCCGGAAACGCCAGCTTCGAGAAGCTGTCAATTTGAATGACCACGCCGCGCTGGTCGAGCGCTCGCAACGAAGGATTTTCGGCGCCGCGAAAATGCAAGCGGCCGTAGATCTGGTCCTCGACGATGGGCACCTGGTGACGCCAAGCCAGTTCGATCAGCCTGCGCCGCTCCGGAACGGGCATCGAAGTCCCCGTCGGGTTTTGAAAATCCGGCGTGACCATTATGAGCTTCACGCGGTTTTGCGTGAGCACATGCTCGAGCGCGGAAAGATCCAGCCCTTCGTGCAGGTCAGGACCCTCGCGTGTTTCCACAGGCACGCTTAGCATGCGCACTCGCGCGCCGGCAAAAACCGCAATCGCGCCCGGATACGCGGGATTCTCCATAGCCACTGCATCGCCCGGCCGCAAAAATGCCTTGCAAATCAAATCGAGCCCTTGCTGGCCGCCGTTGGTGATCAGCAGTTGCTCGGGACGCACCGGCAGACCATCGCCACGAATCATTTCGGCAATCGCTTTCTTCAACGGCTCGTAGCCATCCGAGGCGCCCAGCTGCAAAATCTTGCGGCCTTCGCGCTTCAAGACCGCGCTGCAGCACTGCCGAAATTCCTCGAGCGGAAAACAATCTTCGGAAGGCTTTGCGGTGACGAAGCCGATTGCGTCCGGGGGCACTTCGGGCATGATACGGCTCAGATTCTCGTCTGCGCGATCGTCGGCAAAAAGGGATTCCCAGCGGACGCCATTTCCCAGAGTGCGCGGCGGCGGAGTGAATTGCCGCGCCTCGGGAGTGCCCTGGATGTAGGTCCCCCGGCCCACGAAGCCGCGGATGAGGCCTTCAGATTCGAGTTCCGCATACGCGTTGGCGACAGTTGTGCGGTGGACGCCCAATTGGACCGCCAACTCGCGGCTCGCGGGGATGCGATCTCCCGTGCGCAGCTCACCGGAATGAACCAGGGCGCGGAGTTGGTCGCGCAATTGTACGTACAAGGGAATGTGACTTTCGGCTTGCAGAAGGATGGGGAGCATTGTCTCCCTCCATGGGCCAATATAAGACATTTTCTAGCCATGTAAAGAGCCATTTTGTCTTTTTCGACCTCGGCCTCCTCCCTGCCGGGCGAGCACGCCATTTCGACCTGATCACGGGTCGCGCAGGCGGAACCGCTGGATTTTGCCCGTTGCCGTTTTGGGGAGTTCCGCGAGGAACTCGATTTGCCGCGGGCACTTGTAGGAGACAAGCTTGGCGCGGAGCCACTTCTTGATTTCCTCGGCGAGAGATTCCGCAGCCGCGCGATCCGCCTTGAGAACGATGTGCGCCACGGGATGGACCAAACCAAGGGAATCGATGCGAGAAACGACTGCGGCTTCGGCGACGGCCGGATGACCCAGAAGCGTGTTTTCCACTTCGCCGGGAGAAACCCACATACCCGAGACCTTCATCATGTCGTCGGCGCGACCGCAATAGTGATAGAAGCCGGAATCGTCGCAGACAAATTTGTCTCCGGTGACAACCCAATCGCCGCGCTTGGTGCGAACGGTAAGCTCCGGCTTGCCCCAATACTCGGCAAATGCGCTCGCGCCGCGCACCCAGAGATTCCCGATCTCGCCGCGAGAGACGTCCGCTTCTGCGTCATCCACAATTTTGGCCTCATAATTCGGCACGGGAGTGCCGCAACTTCCCGCGCGCGCCTGGCCCGGGCGGCTGGACAAAAACATGTGCAGCATCTCCGTCGAACCAATGCCGTCGAGGATTTCGATGCCGAAGCGTTTGCGGAAGCGATCGAATATTTCCGCGGGCAGCGCTTCTCCCGCGGATACCGCGTGGCGCACGGAAGAAAAGTCCGGAGCGAGGCCGACTTCGCACTCGCGGAGCAACGCAGCATAAAAAGTTGGCACGGAGAAAAATATCGTGGGCCGCGAAAGCGCGACGACTTCGGCGATTTCTTTGGGTCGCGGCCGCAAAGGATAGAGCACGGTGCTCGCTCCGGCGAAAAAGGGGAAATACATTCCATTGCCCAGCCCGTAAGCGAAGAAAAGTTTCGAGACGGAGAAGCAGCGATCTTCTGCGCGAATGCCAAGGACGCCACGCGCGAAAGATTCCGAGGTGACGAGCATGTCCCGATGACGGTGCAGCGCGCCTTTGGGAGTTCCTCCGCTGCCAGAAGTGTAGAGAATGAACGCGGGATCCTCGGCGCGAGCGGCGAAGGACTCCGCAGCAGAGGTTGCAGGAGTTTGAGCGGAAAGCCCGGAGGGCCAGAGCGAGGTTTCCGAATCGCGGATGATACGGACCGACATTGTGGTGTGCGCTGTGGCGGCCGGTGCGAATTCCGAGAGGGCCGATTCGTGGACGAAGGCAAGCCGCGGAGCGCAGTCCTCGATGTAGTGCGCGTAGTCGGCGCGGCGCGCGGCGGGATTTACGGGAACGGCGATCGCGCCGATTTTCGCAGCGCCAAAGAACGCGGCAACAAATTCCAAAGAATCGGGAAGAACGATTAGAATCCGTTCCCGCGGCGCCATCCCTCCCGCGAGGAGCGAATCTGCGGCTGCGTCCACCGCTGAGGCGACTTCGGCGTAAGTAAATTCGTGCGCACCGCTGACGATCGCCAGGCGCCGGGGATGCGCCGCGGCCGGCCGGGCGATGAATTCTTCCGCGATGTTCAATTTTTCTGGAATCGCGAGAGTCATCGTCGCGCATTCTACCGCGAATCGTGTTGCGTTTTGTGCGGGGTGCCCTGGAACGGCGGACGTGGCCCCATTGTCGGGCAAAAAATCGCCAAGAGTCTTGGGCGCCGCGGGGCGAAATTGTGACGGAAAAGCTGAAAAGTTAACTCGGTGTTTTGTCTCGATTAGGATTTCAGATGGGGCTGTGTTTTCAACAAGTTGCAGGATTTCTGTTTCGTGGAGTGTTGCGGGCAGAATCTGGGTGTTTTCGGAGGCAAACAGGGCGGCAGAGGATTGGAGTTTGAAGGGCGGCGGGCGGCGCCGAAATTGTGGCACAGCGAGGGGCGGGGCGCGCAGGGAGTTGGAATCCGCAGCCGCGGTATCAATTTGAAGCGGTGTCGGCATCGGTGATGATTCCTGGATTCTCCCGGCGAAACCTCTTGAGAGTGTGCGAGACGCAGACCCTGCGGCCGGCGGCCCACATATATATTCGCACAATAGATGTCAAGATGGTAGCGCAATAATTCTTGCCACGGAGGCGCGGAGGGTACAGAGAGGTGCGCCGGAAGAAAGGTCAGGGAAGGTCGAGATCGAGGGCGTAAACGTCGGCGACATTGCGGGCCACAGAAAGGATGAGCGATCCGTCCGGCGTGAATCCTTGGAAGGCAACGCGCTGGGCGCCGGCGCGTTGCTCTCAGAAGTTTTCCATCAGCCACATGTTGCTGCTGCTGATCGCGGCCTGCATCGCCAAGTGACGCCCGTCAGGAGATGGCCGTGACACATTCACATTCAGGTTCCCACCGCCCTCGCTCGTCCACAACAGTGCTACCTTGCCCTGAAGATCCACATGCCAGAGTTCCCTTCCCCCCGTCTTTTCGCTGGAGACAAACAACGCCTTCCCGTCCGCCGCCCAGTCTATTGACCGAATTCGATCTAAGTTTCTTACGGGGATAAGCTGCTCTGATTGTCCGCGTAACGAGAAAATACGGATAGGGCCTTCTTCGCGGGACACGGCGGCAAGGCGTGTCCCGTCGGGAGAAAGGTCGCAGGACCAATACTGCTGACCCGCATCGACATCAAAGCGGACAAGCTCTGAGCCAAGCCCAGCAACAGGATCGAAAGCAGTGACAATTACTTGCCGGCGATCCTCGGCCAACGCAGCGACCGCACACAAAGTGGACGGGGGTCTAGAGCAGAAAACATAGTCCAGAGGATGTCCCTGCGATATCACCTCCGGAGATCCACCGCTCATGGGAACCCGCACGAGTTGTGGCAGCTGGTCGGGGACTCCACGCTTTGGCCATAGCAATCCGACGATCCACTTGCTATCTGGACTTACCCTGGCGTACAGAATAGATCCCACCGCCGACACGAGAAAATCTGGCGCGTCTGAGCCTGGGGACTGCTTATAGATCCTGGTATATCCTTCGCGATTGGATCCAAAAATGAACGCGTCGCTGTTGTTGGTCCAATCGTACACGTAGTCGGAAGTCTCAGACAGAGTGAAATGCCTTGAGTTGCGGAGGCGAGTCCCACCCTCCTCGAGATCTCCCATGTACACGGTAGCGTTGGTTGCCGATTGCACGAACGCGAGGCGCTTGCCGTCTTTCGTCACGGTGGGAAAGTCCATGCAGAACTGAGCGGAGTTCGTCAACCGTCGCGGTTCTTCGATCGGCTTGCCGGTGCGCTGGTCAAGTCGCACTGTCCAGAAGTTGCAAACGTCGCCGATGGGTTGGACCTCCCTCACCGAAACGATCAACCGTCCATCGGGCAACCATACAAGGAGGCCCCAATCTTGCGTCATGGAAGGCGGAATTGACGTGCTTTGCGATCCCCCTCTTAGATCGAGGACCGAATATTCGTTGGTCTCGTGGATTGTGCCTACGGTAGGTCCGTCAATCCTTTGGTAAAGTATGCGCTGGCCGTCGGGAGACCAGACTTGGTCATTAACCCAGCTGTTCTCGCCAACGTCCAGGAGCTTTCGCGCCTGCTCTCCGTTCGGCCCCATGACCCAAAGTTCACGATCAAAATACCTGCCCTTGTTGGTTGCGAAAGCGATCAGGGAACCATCCGGCGAAATCGACACTGCCGCAGCCTCGTCACGAAGCTTACGTGGCTCGCCGCTTAGCACCGGAAGAGTCCAGATGCTCGTGCCCTGGGAAGTCCAGTCAGCTGTGGGAGGAGGAGCATTGACTAGCAACTTTGTGCCGTCGGGAAACCAGGGGGAAAAGGGAGTTTCCAAGATTGGGTTCATATTTGTAAGCGCCTCCGGTCGGGGAAGGGTCTGGGTCTCGCCGGTTTCAACGAGCTGAATGTGTACCCCCTTAAAATCCGTGTACGCCAGGCGCTTGCCGTCCGGTGAGATCGCTCCGTTAATCACGGGGTTCTCAGAGGAGTTGATGGTGAGTTGCCGCAGCTTCAGGGCAGGCGGGGTTGGCGGCTGATGCTTTGTAATCCAGAAGGTGGTGGTGAGCAAGAGAAGAACTAAGACTCCACCCACAGCGATGCGCCAAAGTTTCGCGCTACTTCTGGCTTCCTTTCGTTGCAATCCAGCGGCTTCTGATCGCAAATCGGCGCCCATCTCTGCCGCGGACTGGTAGCGCATCTCACGGTCTTTCTCCAGTGCCCGATTGATGATTTCTTCCAACTTCGGCGGGATTTCCGGATTCAACTTCCGAGGCGGGATTGCTGCTTGCTCCAGGATCGCGGCGCGCAGTAGGGGCGCGGTTTCTCCAGTGAATGCGCGTTGCCCCGCCGCCATTTCGTACAGCACCAGGCCAAAGGAAAACAGGTCCGTCCGCGGGTCCAACTTTTCACCCCGCAACTGCTCGGGAGACATGTAACCTGCCGTGCCAACGGTCGTTCCAGTGCGCGTAAGCGTAAAATTAGGATTCCGCGCTTGCTTCGGCTGTTGTTCGGCAAGAGTTGGCGTTTGTAGATCCGAAGTCTCGGCCTCCTGGAGTTTGGCCAAGCCGAAGTCGAGGATTTTGGCTTGGCCATTTATCGTTACAAAGATGTTCGCAGGTTTGATGTCGCGATGGATGATGCCCTTCTTGTGCGCGGCATCCAGTCCCTCGGCAATTTGAATTGCAACCCTGAGCAAGGTCTCCAGCGGAAGCGGCGCTATCTTAACGCCCGTTTCTGATGAGGAGTTATCTTCTGTAGCAATCCATTCGCGCAGCGTCTGGCCTTCCAGTAGCTCCATCACGATGAAGGGCTGCCCTTCGTGATCGCCCACTTCGTAAATGGTGCAGATGTTGGGATGGTTCAGCGCCGAGGCGGCGCGCGCTTCCTGTTCAAAGCGTTGCAGCGCTGCTGGATCGCTCGCCAGTTCTTCAGGCAGAAACTTCAAGGCGACGCGGCGGCCTAGCTTCAGGTCTTCCGCCCGATACACCACTCCCATGCCGCCACCACCGAGGATGTCGAGCACGCGGTAGTGCGATACTTTTATGCCAATCCGATTGGAAGCGGATAAGTCCCGCTCGGGCGTAGCGGCACCTTGCGGGGCAAAGAGGGCAGGCCCGGCATCCGCCCATTGCACGGGAACCATCCAGCGATAGCCACGTCGGGCGAGAGTCTCAATATAGCGCGGGTTCTCGACGGAATCGCCCAGGGCGAGCCGAAGTTTCTTGATCGCGGCGTTGATGCTGTTTTCGAACTCAACCACAGTGTCATTGGGCCAAAGTTTTTTCTGAATCTCTTGCCGCATAACCACTTCGCCGGGCTGCTCCAGCAACACCGCCAGAATTTGGAAAGATTGCTCCGGCAGCTTGATTTTCTCTCCGTTCTTGCGCAGTTCTCCCGACCGAATGTTTACTTCGAAGGACTCGAAGCGGGCGACCTGTGGTGAACGGAGAGGTTCTTTCATCGAGTCACGCCCAAAGGCTAGATTTCCGCCGGGACGGAGGGCGGGTCACGCACACGCGCACTAAAGTCTACAACCATTCTTTTTCAAACTGAATAGAAAGCATGGCCGCTCCGCTGATGGCCCCGGGATATCTGTAAGTCCTGACGTTTTTACAAGATGCCCAAGCCGCTTTGCCGTCACTCAAAAAACATCCGCAAGTCACTCCCAAACCATTGAACCCGCTGCGCAGTTTCATGCAAAGTCGCGCCAAGAGCGGCGACCCGCACCGCTTCTTGTACGGAGGAAAAACATGACAAGAAATCTAAAGGCCACGATTATCGCAATTACCCTGTTCGCCGCGCTAGCAGTGCCTGTTCGGCTCGCCGCGCAGGACAAGGCGCAAGAGAAATCGGCGAGTCACCATCACTACAAACTCATCGACATGGGGACTCTCGGTGGACCGAACAGTTCGGTGACTGAGGCAGCCCAAGTGGTCAATGCTGGAGGAAGGTTCGCAGGTGGGGCGGATACTGTCACACCTGACCCGAACCCCTGCATTCTGTGTGGCCCGTTCATTACCCATGCATTCCAATGGGAAAATGGCGTCCGAACGGACCTCGGCGCGCTCCCCGGCGAGAACTCCAGCTTCGCTCTGTGGATCAGCAATAGCGGCATAAGCGTTGGTTACTCCGAAAACGGCGACATTGATCCACTGCTTTTTGGTGGCATCCGCCTGGCCCATGCCGTCATGTGGAAGGGCGGCCACATCACGGACCTTGGAACCTTGGGCGGGGGATACGAGAGTGTTGCGTTCTCCGTCAACAGCCACGGCCAGGTGGCCGGAGTCACCTCGAACTTAGTGCCAGATCCGTTCGGCCCGCTGGGAACACAGAACCGGACGTTTCTGTGGGAGAACGGAGTGATGACTGATCTGGGCACTTTGGGCGGCCCGGATGCTGGACTCCTCGGAAAGGATGGCACTGTGGAAATCAATGAGCGCGGCCAGATAGTCGCATGTTCGTATACCAGCTCGACCCCGAACCCTTCCGGGATCCCTACCATCGACCCATTCCTTTGGGAAAATGGCAAGATACTGGACCTTGGCGGCTTCGGAGGCACCAACGGCTGCGCTATTTTTCTCAACAACCGTGGCCAGGTGGTGGGCTATTCGGACCTGGCAGGAGACACCGCGTTCCATCCCTTTCTCTGGGATCGCGACGGGCTGAAGGACCTCGGAACCCTCGGAGGTCCGAACGGGAGCGCATTATGGATCAATGAACAAGGAGAAGTTGCCGGCAACGCAGAATTGGATAGCCCGACGGGCTGCGCAAACCCTAATTGTGTGGTCCATGGGTTTCTGTGGAAGGAAGGCGTGATGACGGACCTCGGGGTCGTCCCGGGAACCGTTGACAGTGGCGCGAGTTCGATTAATTCGAAGACGCAGATTGTAGGCTCTTCTGGCATATCGGACGTTACCACTTTTCACGCGTATATTTGGGAGAAGGGCTCGCAGGCCGACTTGAACACACTGGTCTCGCCACAGGCTACCCTGCATCTGGCGCAGCCATCCGATATCAACGACCGTGGAGAGATAGCCGGCTTCGGCTTTCTCCCCAACGGCGAGGAGCGCGCTTTCCTCCTGATTCCGTGCGACGAAGCGCATCCGAACATCGAGGGTTGTGACTACAGTCTTGTGGACGCAGACGCTGCCGGTGAAGAAAGTCCGAATGTCCGCACGAACAATCCAAACGCTCAGGTGAATGGCGCGCAAAAAAATCTGTTGCGCAATCGGCTCGCCCGGCGGTTTGGTCTGCCCGGTCAGCGTCCCGTGCCGCAAAATTAGTTCCGGTCCGTCGCCTGTTTTGAACGGGGCTGGCGTGTGTCAGCCCCAGAATTTCCAGGTCATTGAAGGCGGGCGCTACATGAGCAAGAGCGTAGATCGGTGCCACGGAGGCGCGGAGGGCGCGGAGAGGAGTGCTGCAGAAACAGGATCATGGAAAGTCGACGTCGAGGGCGTAGATGTCCGAGTTGCTGTGGGTCAAAGTTGCGAGTACTGAACCGTCTGGAGCAAGGCCCAGGAAATTGAAATGGCTCACGTCCGCTCGCAGAATCTGGCTTGACGTGGCGATACGCTCCACATTGCGGTCGCTGACGCGCACGCGAAAAATTGGCTGCTCGAAGCTTCCGCTGGCGTCTTGGGAGTAAACGTACCTGCTGTCCGCGGACCATGCCAGACCGAAGAGCCCCGTCCCCGTCGCGAGATCCGTCCAGCGCCGGGACTGAGAGTCATACATTACGAGCCGTTCGTCGTCTTGCGCCACAGCGGCAACGAAGCGCCCGTCGGGAGAACGCACAAGATCCTCGAAACCTTCGGATCCGGGGAAGAGGGATTGCTTCTTCGTCTTCAAGTCGACCTGGTAGCCTGCGACCTGCTCCCCTTGCCCGCTCGGCCCAGGTGAAGTCCGTGTGAAGAGCAGCGAATTTCCTTCAGAAGACCAATCCGGCCTCTGAAACGCATAGGCATCTCCAGCAGTGACGACCTCAGGCGTGCCGCCATGGGGTGAAATTAAGAAGATTCCAGGAGGCCGTCCGGGTGCAGTGGCAGAGAAAGCGATCTGCTTCCCGTCGGGCGACCACTGAGGGTCGGAGGCACCCATAGGGGAAAAGGTGAGCTGCAGGCGTTCGCTGCCGTCCACTCTACTGCGCCACAGTAGCGATCCCGGGACAGTGACATAGGCCACCCACTGGCCATCCCTTGAAAAGCTGACATAGCGCGCCGAAACGCCCGAAAGATAGGGAACAAATTGTTTCATCTGCGCGTCAAAACGCACCAATTCACGGCTTTCTTTGCTCCCGGCAAAGTAGACGCTACGGCCGTTCTGGCCGGGCAGAATGTTCCTCAGATATAGATCGGTGGTAGTCAAGAGGAGCGGATCACGCGAACCCCTGCGCAGGGCGTCCCACTGCTCGCGAATCGCCCAGATACTTGAAGTGCCGCCGCGCGCAGAGCGAAGCACGAAGTATTCGCCGTCCGGCGTCCAACCGCCGGCTAATTCTCCGTCGCCCCAAAGAGTGGGCGACTCCCTCCACCCGGCCAGGAGGCGGTGGAGATTCCCGCCAGTGGCGGATATCTCCCAGAGTGAGTGCACCGTTGTGCCGGGGCCCCAGACAGTAAAGCGCAGGACGCGACCGTCCGGAGACCAGCGCGGATCCGTCGCGAGGCCACCGGCATCCACCAGTTTTCGGGAGTCAGACCCGTCAGGCTTAACGAGGTAGAGGTCGGAGCCTGTGCTGTACACAATTCTCTGACCGTCCGGGGACCAAGCGGCGTCGATAGCCATGGCTTCGCCCAAACGGCGAGGCGATCCCCCCGAGGTAGGCAGAATCCAAATGGTGGGTTCGTCCTCTCCACCGATAGAGCTTCCCACCAATAGCCGGGAATGATCGGGAGAAATGTCATAGAGCCAAGTGCTTTGAAAAGGTGTGATGATCGGGGTCGTCTCTCCGCCTTCAACCGGAACCTGGGCCAAACTGTAGCGGCCTCCTCGCCTTTCCACGAAATAGAGCCGCGCCCCATCGGACACTATTCGCGCGTTGGCTTCCACTTGGCCAGAGTGCGTGAGCTGCACGGTCTGGCGGACTCGCGGCGCGGGCGGCGGAGACAAAAGATAGAACGTAACCAAGCCGGCGAGGGAGCCGACGGCAAGCACCAAACCGAGCAAGACGGTTCGGCGGCGCAAGGAATGTATGACGCTTGCTCTTCGCGCGCGGGCGATGACGCTGCCGACTGAATGCAAGGGTCCCGTGCGCCCTTCCTGCCGTGGCTCTGCATCAATTTCGAATTGCTCCACTGAGGGAGGTGCGCTGGCCGCATGGATTTCTTCTTTTTCCGACGAGGTCAACTTTTGGACCCGGGCGACGAAGCGGTAGCCGCGTGTGGGAACGGTGGCGATCAACGATTGGGAATCGCTGGTTTGGCCGAGTGCCTTTCGGAGGGTGGAAATATTTCGGGCGAGCACCTCTTCGCCCACGAATGTATCCGGCCACAATTGCTTCATGAACTCGTCTTTTTCCACCAGATGACCGGCGTTTTCTACTAGCAAGAGAAGGGTATCGAACACTTTGGGCGTGAGCGGGATCGTTGCGCCGTCGCGCAGGAGACGGCGTTCCACCACTTCCAGATGGAATTCGCCAAAAGCATAGCAGGTCGTAAGAGACTGGTTCATAGGACTTTAAGAAACTGGGAGAATTCTAGCAGAAAAAAAACCGAATTTCTTCAGGACATCAGAACGGCATCTGTCGTAAGCAAACACTCATGGCGAGGGAAGGCCACGGAGTCACGCGAAAGGCAAACGGGATATGGATCATCGGGATGCTCATTCTATCTCTGGCTCTGGGGACGCTGGTGGGTGCGATGGCAGCCGGCCGACTCAGATTCCATTTTCCGTGGTGACAACTCGCAGTGGCGGAAGGGTTTTTCCCGGCGCGGAAATCCAAATGCATCATCGGAGGAGAAAATGAAATCGAAAATATTGACGGCGATCATTACCGTGATTTTCCTTGCTGCGCTGGCGATGGCGCTAGGCGTGGCCGCGCAAGACAACGCAACGCAGAACCACAAGACGACGCACCACACGTACAAACTCGTTGACCTGGGCACGTTTGGCGGACCACAGAGTTACTTCGTCAATGATGGAGTACCCAGCGGGTCGGATTTAAACAACGGCGGCATGCTCACGGGCTTTGCGGATACGTCCGCTGCCGATCCCTTCCCACCCTTTTGTTTCAACGGGGACTGCTTTGTCTCTCACGCATTCCAATGGAAGAACGGTGTAAGGACGGATCTGGGCGTACTGCACGACGGCTTGAGCAGTGCCACTATCGGGATCAGCGCAAACGGACTGATCGCTGGATTTGCTGATAACGGCGAAATCGATCCGAATGTTCCCGTCGGATTCCCCCCGGGCTTTCCGGAACTTCGTGCCGTGATTTGGCGGAACGGCGAGATCACTGATTTGGGAGTATTGCCAGAGGGCGGAACCGAAAGCGTGGCCAACGCTCTCAACAGCCGTGGCCAAGTGGTAGGGGCGGCCTTGAATACGATTGCCGATCCCAACTCAATAGTCCTCTGCTGCCTTAACGCTGTCGCCCCATTCGCATTGCAGACACGAGCTTTTCTATGGGACGAGGAGAATGGGATGCAGGATTTGGGTACGTTAGGCGGCACAGACGCCATGGCGACCCTCATCAACGATAAGGGACAAGTAGTCGGGTTCTCCTACACCGGTTCGAACCAGGCCGGTGCGTGCTTCCCCTTAGCCACCGACTCCTTCATTTGGGAGAAAGAGAAAGGAATGACGGACCTCGGCAGCTTTGGCGGTACCTGTACCGTGGCTGGGGCCGTCAACAACCGAGGTCAAGTCGTGGGCAGTTCGAACGTGCCGGGAGACCTATTCGGGCGCGCCTTCCTGTGGGAGCACGGTTCATTTCAAGACCTGGGCGGCTCGTTAGGTGGGAACGGCACAGGGGCCTCGGCGATCAACGATCACGGGCAGGTTGTCGGCGCGGCCAACCTTGCGGGAGAGACCTTCTTCCACGCATCTCTCTGGAGACATGTTGGGGAGATCACTGACCTCGGGACCCTGGGCAGCGATACATGCAGCTTTGCGTCTTCGATTAACGCGAGAGGCCAGGTCGTGGGCGACTCGAAGCCCGGCTGTGGCCCCGACTCCGATCGTGGATTTTTGTGGGAGAACGGATCGATTTTCGACCTGAATACTCTGATTCCGGCAGGTTCCGCTCTGTATCTGCAGTTCATCGACACCATCAACGATCGGGGCGAGATTACTGGCACAGGCGCAGACGTCAGCGGCAACGAGCATGCATTTCTGCTGATTCCCTGCGACGAGAATCATCCGGGCATCGAAGGGTGCGACTACAGCCCTGTGGACGCGGCCACTGCAGCAGAAGTTAGTCCGAATGTCTGGAGGAGAAATCCAAACGCTGAGGTGAATGTCGCGCAAAAAAATCTGTTGCGCAATCGTTTCGGGCGGCGGTTTGCTCTGCCCGGTCCGCGTCCGGTGCCGCAAAATTAATTCCGGCGTCGCCTTTTCTCACCGAGGCTGGCCCGTGCCAGCCTCGAAAATTCCAAGCGAGCACTGTCGGCGATAGCCGGATTCGTGCGCCGAGAGGCAGCGCTTCAGGGCAAATACTTGGAGAGGCGATCGAGGACGTCCTGCGGCTCGGTGCGCGGCGGATTCGCGAGATAGTGGCCGAAGAAGACCAAGTAACGCTGCCAACGATCCTGAATGTGGCGCGCCTCGGTGAAGCCGTGATTCTCGCGCGGATAAACAACGTACTCCACGGGCACGTGGCGCTCGTACAGGGCGCGATAAAATTCCTCGGCCTGAGGGATCGGGACGCGCGTATCGGACTGGCCGTGAAGAATCATCGTCGGGGTCTTTACGTTCGCAACGTATTTCATCGCCGAGTGATCCCAATATTCCTGGAAATTATCCCACGGGGCTTTGCCGTTAAAAAAGAGCCTCATGTAGCTATGAACGTCCGTCTGAGAATACATGGAATAAAGATCGGGCAGGCCCGCGCCCGGTGAAATGGCTTTGAAGCGGTCGGTCTGAGTATCGATCCAGAAGGTCATGTAGCCGCCGTAAGACCAACCGAAGGCACCCAAGCGATCGGGATCGGCCCAGCCTTTTGAGATTAGGGCGTCCACACCGCTCATGTCGTCCTGATAGTCGCCGCCGCCCCAGTCATTTTGATTGGCAAGAGCAAATTTTTCGCCGCGGCCCGTGGAGCCGCGGAAATTAGGCTCGAGCACAAGGTAGCCGTTGGCGGCCATGATTTGTTCGGTGGCATTGAATCCAAGAAGCGTGGCCCCAGTAGGGCCGCCATGAGGATTCAAAAGGAACGGATATTTTTTCGAGGAGTCGAAATCCACGGGCTTGGTGACGACGCCATCGATTTCCGCGCCGTCCTTGCTATTTTTCCATTGAACGACTTCCGTACTCCCCAGGGCGTAATCCGCGAGCCAAGTATTCTGATTTGTGATGTTCACGAGCGAATCAAAATTCAGGCCGGTGCGGAAGACTTCGCTCGGATGCGCGGGATCGGAAGTGGTGCCGATGGCGATCTGGCCATTGGCACTGATTTCGACGAGTCCGACCACGCCGGGCTTATCGGTGATTTGGCGGAGCGTGGCGCTCGAGACGTCCGCCGCAAAAACCTGGAGCGATTCGCGCGCGTCGGAACTGAAGTAAATCGTCTTGCCATCGGGCGACCAGACCGGCTCGCCGGCGTTGAGATCAAATGAGGCACTGAGCTTGCGCGGCTCACCACCACCCGAAGCGACGACAGAAAGATCTTGCTTGGAAGCGAGCGGTTCGCGGCTGCTCAAATAGGCGATCGACTTGCCATCGGGCGACCAGCGAGCATCATGAGTCCAATCGGAAGTTTCGACGAGCTTGCGCTGCTTGCCGCTTGCGACGTCGAAAACCCAGGCCGTTTGAAAGCCCTCGTCGTCGGAGCGCGGCGTAGGATTCGAGGTGAATGTAATTTGTGTGCCATCGGGTGACCAGCGCGGGTCGCTCACGGTGAAATCACCCTTGGTGAGCTGCTCCTCTTCTCCGCTAGTTATGCTCCAGGCCGACAGGTGCGCCATCTTGAAATCGTGGTCCACCACCATGGCGTCGTTCTTGTCTTTCGTGCGCTTTTCCTCCTCGGCGGACTCGGGCGCGGTGGCGACCAAGAGGAGCGTCTTGCCATCGGGCGAAAATTCGAAACCGCGGACACCGGATTTGTGCTTGGTGACCTGCCAGGGTTCGCCGCCATCCGCGTACATAAACCAGACCTGAGGCTTCTTGTCCTTCTCGTCCCCTGCGTTCATGATGAAAGCTAGGATCTTTCCGTCCGGCGACCAGCCGATGGCGGAAACGCGCTCCTCGCCGCGGGTAAACTGACGCGCGGAGGTCGCTGGGCCGGAAGCAGGCACGACCCAGAGCTGCGTCTCCGATTTCCACGGCTTGTCCTTCTCCATGACGTTTTCCGAGACCAGATAAGCGACGCGGGAGGCGTCCGGCGAAACCCTCGGAGAAAAAACGCGCGCAATCCGAAGCGCATCCGCGGTCCCGAAGAGCTTTCTGCCGTCCTTGCTGCGTGCCACGGTCGAGTCCTGAGCAGGCGCGGAGTCTTGAGAGCGGGCAACAACCGGCGTGAGCGCCAACGCCAGAGTCCCTGTCAACACCGCAAGAGTGACACTTCTCAAATTCAGTCGGATCATTGCGAACGGCCTCCCATTGCCGTGAATCGTTGTCTCACTTTCGGAACAGGAGGCGAAGTATAGCGGCTTCGCTAAAATGCTTCAACGGCACGGTTGGCTGATGAACGACCTGATGACTGACGTCACGGCGCGGCGGCGGGAGCGGACAAGCGAAGCTAGGGAGTTAATCCAAATGGCGTCGAGTTATTGCGAGGCGGATTTTTCGCCGAGGCGGCGCATGCGTTCCTGCAAGCGCTTGCGCAGATTCGCGGGCGTATTAGGATTGAAGGCCACCAGGTACCACAAGGGCTGCGAGCGATCCTTGCTCAAGCGTGAGAGCGTGGAGCCATCGGCGTTAGGATGACGCGCAACGTTTTCGCGAATGGCCGCGTAGGGATGCTTGGAGAGCCGCGCGAGCGTCTTAGCGGAAGCCTTCGGGTGTTCGCTGATGAGGCGCAGCAAGTAAAAATCTT
The DNA here is from genome assembly GCA_050747245.1 of Candidatus Acidiferrales bacterium. GTDB lineage: Bacteria > Acidobacteriota > Terriglobia > Acidiferrales > UBA7541 > JBOGNO01. The sequence goes on along the minus strand of JBOGNO010000006.1, from coordinate 90,774 downwards.
CCTTGGGGGCGCTGCGGTAAATCTGCTCCAGAGTTTCGGGGCGAACTTCGGCGCGCAGGACGGCGCTGACTTTTTCATCCCAGCTGGGATTGATGTGGTTCAGCTCCTGGGTACGGGCGTGGATGAGCTGCTCGAGCGTGCGCCGCTCCTGATCGAGGCGGCCGTTGGGGAAGGCGCTGGATTCGACGGAATCGAGCACGCGCAGCAGATGCTGGCGTTCGCCGAAGACAATTTGCGAAGTGCGAATGCCCTTCCCTTTCGAAGGATGCCTAACAAGATCCGAGCGTCTCATGGCTGCCTCACTTGATGCGACGGCATTGGCCCCCGGGCCTGCAATCGGAATAGTATCCTGCAGAGCTGATTCCACCAACCCCTCGGGGGCATGCGAGCCGTTTTCGAACTCCGACACGGGCCTTTGACCTGGAACTACGAGATTGCATTCCTTCTGAATCCGGTGCAGGGAGCGTAGCGACAAACTTCCCTGCGGAAGTATCGGATGCAAGAGGGAGCGAGTAAATAGGCGCAAATTTGAATTGTTCCTCGGCGGCAATAAGGGGTTCTAGAACCACGGTGCGCCATTGGTCAGGTCCGGCCGCGAATCATCAAGTAATGGCAGTTATAGGTCTTGGCGTTGACCGGCCGCAGGAAAGCTCCCAAGAATAACCAGCCATTTACTTGACCTGCGTTGTAAGCGGGAGCAAAATCCGCGCGGTAGTTCGGCCCCTAACATTTTGTTCCCTGTCTTCAGATCGAATGTTGGCTTCGCTGCGCGGCCCAGCCGCTCACGCGTAGCAGCCTCACACCGCAGGATCCCTCGGGCGGCTTTCGAAAATGAGAAAGGAGAAAAATCAAGATGAAAACAATCTGGTCAATGAAGAGAGGCCTGGGCGCCGGATTATTCACTGCCGCGGTGATTTGTTTACTGGCGGCGATTCCGGAGGTCCTGGCGGATTTTGACAATGGGAAGGCACCGGATGAATATAACGAGGGATTCGAAAAGGGAGGCTTATTCTTTGACGATGGCGTGGGAGTCCTGCATATACGGCAATCGAAATCAACGGCGGAGACCGATTATGCTCCGGGAATCGCGGCAGCGAGCGGAGACGCCTACGCGCGGCTGCTGGTGCAGCCCGTGAATAACATCAACAACGATCAATTCATCGGAACCTGCGCGCCGGGAGTATTGAACGCCAACAACTTCAGCTGCGGCGGGCCGTTCACAGAGTGGGGCCTACCCTTTGGAGGATTTGACGGCAATTTTGACACGGGAATCCCGCTCGACAAGGACGGAGTGCAAACTTCGATTGACATCTATCTGGATACGGCATTTGCAGCGACCGCTGAGACCGGAGGAAAGGACTTTCGATTCGACTGGGATTCCGACCTGCTCGACAGCCAGGGAGTGTTCCTTCAGGACTACCTTTTTAACATGGCAACCGGCCTGGCGACAGATTCCTGTGCGCCGGCAAGCGGCGGCTTTTTTGTGGCCGAGGCTTCGACAAATTCGCAGCGGACAGGAGCGAACGCGCACAATCCGACTCCGCCGAACCCGCCGCAGGTGTGCATCTCGTCATCCGGGTGGTACCGGTTCACGCACATCTTCAGGAAGGACAAATCCGGCAATCTCGAAGTGGACATGACCATCGAGGCCATACCCGGAAACACCGTGGTGGGTAGCTGGCAACTGCACCCAACTTGTATGGGAACGCAGGTGACCGAAAGCCTGTGCGCCAACGGAGCGCCGCTGCCGTTTGCGGCCGCCGGTTTCAATTTTCTGGGATGGTTTCCCGACCAGGAGATCAACGATCTAGCGATCGACAATGTGAAACGCACACACTAGGAAGATAACGCACTCAATTCGGTCACATTTTCAAGCGGAGGCGGCGGACGTAACGTGCCGCCTCCGAGTTTTTTGCGGCGCGCCAGGAACATCGCGCCCGTCTTCTTCAAAGCCAACGGCAAATGAATTTGGTATTCTCTGAACGCTGGCCCGGGGGGATTCCGGCCGGCGCACGCTTCCCACATAGAAATTATTCTTCGACGCTGTCTGTTTGGCAAAAGGTGCAGGGAATTTGAAACTGCTGACGTATTTAATTCTCGCGGTCGCGACATTCCCCTTCGTCTACTATTTGCTGGTGCTGTACAGCTCATGGAGATTCATTCGCGATTCCGCCGCGTTGCAGGCTTCCCACTCTGATTTCACGCCGCCGGTCAGCAATCTGAAGCCAATTCGCGGCCTCGACCCTGATTGCTACGAGAATTTCGCGACTTTCTGTCAGCAAGATTATCCGGAATACGAAATCTTATTCTGCGTGGGAGACCGCGCGGACCCGGTGCTGCCGGTGGTGGAAAAACTGCAGCGCGATTTTCCCGAGCGGCGGATTCGCGTCTTTTACGGTGTGGACCGGCAAGCCGCGAACGACAAAGTGCTCAAGCTGGCGCGACTCGTGCGCGAGGCGGCGTACGACACCCTGGTCATCAGCGACAGCGACGTGCGCGTGGCCCGCGATTACTTGCGCACGATGGTCGCGCCGCTGGCTAATTCCAAAGTAGGCGCGGTGACGTGCTTATATGCTCCAGCGGATGAAAAGACGTTTGTGGACCGCTTGCAGACGATTGGAATGGTCTCCGATTTTTATCCGGGCATCCTGGTGGCGCGGCTACTCGATGGAGTGAAATTCGCTCTCGGAACTTCGATTGGGACGACGAAGAAACACCTCGCTGCGTTCGGCGGCTACGATTCGATTGCGGAGAAACCGGGGGACGATTTGCTGGTCGGACGGTTTATAGCCGAGCAGGGCTACGAAGTGGTGCTACTGCCGCACACGGTTCTGACCGTAGCCGATTTTCAAGAGTTCAGCGGCCTGGTACACAAGCGCATGCGATGGCTGGTGGTGATGCGGCACATGCGCCCGTGGGGGCATGTGGGATTGGTCTTCACGCAGGGCCTGGCGTGGTCGGTGGCGGCGGTGGCGATGCTGCCGGTGTGGCCCGTGGCGGCGGGCTATTTCGGCGCGTACATGGTGCTCCGCATGGCCATGACGTGGCTGATCGGCAGCGGCATCCTGAAACAGCGCGGCATGTGGAGGAAATTCGTGCTGATTCCCCTATGGGACGCGCTGGCGTTTGGAGTTTGGCTCGTGAGCTTCTTCCGCAGAAGCATCCGCTGGCGCGATGGCCAATATTACATCCGCGACGGTGCACTTGTGCCGATCGCGCAGAGCACACCGCAGAAGTAATCCGACTCGTTCTCTCGATTAGTTCACGAACGGGAAGGCGAAACCGCTGCCCCCGCGACGGATGCCGGCTGGCGCTTGCGATCGTTCGCGGCGTTGCGCCAGTTGACCTGCGGCAGCATAAGCGAAGCGTCAATGCGATCGCGATATTGCACCGCGATATTCATCAGCGAATCGAGAAGCGATTCCGAAAGCAGATGAGCACGCAGGCCGAGGTCAACTAATTTCGAGTGCTTGGCGTTGTAGTAGTGCTCTTCGGCTTCCACGCGCGGATCGGGGAGATGATCTATTTCCACGCGCAGGCCCATCTTCCTTCCCGCCGCTTCGACCAATCGCGCGAGATCCATCACGGAAAATTGCTCAGTGAATTGATTGAAGACGCGGCACTCGCCGCGCGCCGCCGGGTTCTGGCAAGCGATTTCGACGCAGCGCACCGTATCGCGAATGTCGAGAAAACCGCGCGTCTGCCCGCCCTTGCCGTAGACAGTGAGCGGATGGCCGATGGCCGCCTGGGCGCAGAATCGGTTGAGCACCGTGCCGAAAACTTCGTCGTAGTCGAAACGATTGATGAGCGCTTCGTCGAGCGCAACTTCATCTGTAACCGTGCCGTAAACCACGCCCTGATTCAGATCCGTAGCTCGCAAACCCCAAATCTTGCAGGCGAACATGATGTTGTGGCTGTCGTGAACTTTCGAGAGGTGATAGAAGGAGCCGGGCTGCTTGGGAAAAGGCAAAACGTCGCTACGGCCGTTGTGCGTGATCTTGATGTAGCCTTCTTCGATGTCAATGTTCGGCGTGCCATATTCGCCCATGGTGCCCAGCTTGATGAGATGGCAATCGGGCTGAAATTCGCGCAGGGCGAAGAGAAGATTGAGCGTGCCGACAACGTTGTTCACCTGCGTGAAGACCGCGTGCTTGCGGTCAATCATGGAGTAGGGAGCGGCGCGCTGCTCGGCAAAATGAATGACGGCGTCTGGGGCGAATTCCTTAAGGGTCGAAGAGAGGAAATCGTAATCCGTCACGTCGCCGACGAAAGATTCGATGGTCTTGCCGGTAAGCTCGCGCCATGCTCGCAGGCGATCCGCGAGGGGACGAATCGGCGTAAGCGTCTGCACGCCGAGCTCGTAGTCCCACTGTCGGCGCGAAAAATTGTCAACGATGCCGACTTCGTGGCCCTGCTTCGAGAGATACAAGGCCGTGGCCCAGCCGCAATAGCCATCGCCTCCGAGCACGAGAACGTTCATCATTCCTCCACAAATAAGCGGGGCGCCGAGATAGTCGTTCGGTTGCCGCGATTAGCGCCGATTTCTTGCCGCGAAAACCGTGATAATTTTTTCATCCATAGCCAATCGAACGCAAGGGGGATTTTTCAGCCCACCCGGCGAAGGCCAACGCGCTCGCTTGCGAAACTTTTCCGGGCGTCCTCATTTGGGGCGGCGCTCGTCTATCGGCAGGCGGCCGGCTTCGCTCTGTGCATGTGTTTCGCCCGAAGATTCGCCATTCTGCTCGGAGCCGCGATGGAAAACGGAGCGCCCAGTCCTCGAACATAGAATCCCAACCCAAACAAGCTGACCAGGGTATTCCATACGCGCCAGGAAAGCAGCACCTCGGCGCCGCCGGTGAGACCGGCGATTTTAAAGAGCGCATTGAAAGCAGCCTCGCCCACTCCAAGGCCACCGGGCGTAAGCGGCACGGCGTTGATGACGTGTCCGAGTGGAATCACCAGGCACAGCCCGGCGGAAAGCGCCGCAGGGTCGAGGAGCATCACCGCAAGCGCGGTCACTCCCACGAGAAATAAATTCGCGGCAAGAGAGGCCGCGAGGGCGGCAAAAAGAACTCCCGGAAAACGCCGGTAGGCGCGAATGGTCTCCATCATTCGGTCCGACTGCGCCCTCCACGGAATAATGCCCAACAGGTAGTGGAGCAAGCTTTTCACCGACTGGCGATTCGAAAGACACAAAAAAAAGGCGAGCAAAATGGCGAGCGCAAGCCACGCAACTAGGTATAGCAAAATGCGCAGCGCGGGTACGGCTCGAAGAAGGTCCAGAAACATCGGCGCGAAAATCAGCGGCAATAGGAGCAGGGAAAACAGCCCAAACGCACGATCCAGGAGCGCGACTGTGATGATTTCCGTGCGCCGGGACGCGTTGCCGCGCACGGCATAAAAGATTTTCGCGATGTCGCCGCCCGCCGCTCCGGGCAAGAACGTCCCGAAGAAGAAACTGATGAGCGTCAGCTTCGCGGAATCCCCGAACGAAAGCTGCAGATCCTGGACGCGAAATAGCCACCTGAGCCGCAAGGACATGAAAGCGATATCGAATAGCAGCAACGCCACAGCGGCCAGGGTGATGGGCCATGCCGTGAAGAGTTTTGAAAGTTCGCGGAAATCGATGATCCCGGATTTCGCCAGCCAGACCAGAAGCCCCGCGCCGATGGCTATCCGGAGAATCGCCAGCACGAGACGGCGCAGCGGGTGCTGGGATGGCACGACGGCGAGCGGAATTTGAGAATCAGCGAGCGGCACGGAACTCCGGCGAAACATCGGCGAGGAACACAGCGCCTCTATGCACAAACGGCGGTTGCTGCATGGTGGTCACGGACAACGGCAGATTAGTGAGCAAGACTTTCCCGCCACTCTCAAGGACCACATTCAGGCTGGAGGCTCCCACGAGGGTCTCAAAATGCGGAATGGCAGAGCGATCGGCAACCATGTACCAGCGTTGCGGCTGTCGCCAAAGATTCGCAAAATCCCCGTCGCTGATGAAGACGGGAGGAACTCCCGGCGCATACGCGCCGTACGCGAAGGTGTTGAAACGTCCGTTCAAGAGTAGCGCCGTGCAATCCGCATAGAAAAATACGGAGGAATACGTGTAGTAATGATGGTCGACGATGAGTTTGCCTGCGGGCGCGCGCAGCAGGGCTTCGCCCAGCGGACGCGACGACATGTACGGGTCGAATACCACCATGGCGAGACGCGTGGCTTGAAAGAAGAGCACCATGATCAACGCGGCTGCCAGAATGGCACGCCGCCCACGCCAGAGCAGAGTTCCCAGGGCTCCGAGGAGGAACGCAATCCCCGCGGCGGCTAATGGAACGCGGAGATAGGCGAAGGATTGAAAAGTGAGGTCCTCCATGTGTCCGAGCGAAAGCGTGTAAGCGCCCGGATGATGCGAAAGCGCGGACGAAATGTCTCCCGGTGCGGGAATGTGACGAACCATGAAGAAAATCCCGAGCAACACGATCGAGACACAAGCGGAGATGGCGCAAAGGACGCGTGTTCCGCGGCCGATCCATTTCCCCTCGGCGGCCATCGCCGAACCCAGCAACAGCGCAAACGCCGGATAGCACGGCATCGAATAGTATTCCTGAGTCGTTGAGAAGGTGAAGAACAACAGAACAAAGCCAATCCAGCAGAGCGCCAGAAGCCGCGCGCGGCCGGCGCGATCGGCAGGCTTGAAGGAGAGTTTCGCGACCGCCGGGAGATACACGCTCCACGGAAACAGCCACAGGAGATGAAAAAGCCAGAAATAAAGCCGCGGGACGGTGTTGTAATCGTGCGGATAGCGGAGATTCAGAAAGCGCAGCAATTGCTCGTTGATAAAGAAAAACCACAGGAAGCCGTGATATTCGCCAGGGCCGCTGTGAAGTGTCCATGCGAAGTACGGCGGATTGCGCAGTGTGGCGAGCACATGCCAGGGCGCGGCGATGAGCAGTGCGACGGCCGCGCCGCTGAAGGGTCGAAGGCGTTTCCAGGTGCGGGCAACAAATAATTGCCGGGTGAGAAGAAGATAAACCAGCGCCGCAGCAAACGGAAACAATACCCCGATCAAACTCTTGAGGAGCAGCCCAGCGCCGAGACACGCGGCCAGGACAAAGGCCCACAATCGTGAGTGAGGCTCGTTTTCTTCCAACGCGCGCAGGAACGCCCACATGGCCAATGCCACGGTAAGGGTCAACATGACGTCGGGGATCAGAATCCGCGTAAAAAGAAACAGTCCGATGCAAGTGGACATGCACAGTCCCGCGCACAGGCCGGCGCGCTCACCGAACGCCCATGCAGCGAACGCGGCGACGATCAGGCACAGCGCGATGGCCGTGAGCGCCACAGGAATTCGCGCGGACCAATCGTGGACGCCGAAGATTTTGTACGATCCCGCGATCATCCAGTAAATCAGCGGTGGCTTTTCAAGATAGACGACGCCGTCGAGACGCGCCGTCGTCCAATCGCCCGACGTCAGCATATTGCGCGCGATCTGCGCCTGCACGGCATCCACGTCGTCCATCAGCGACGGCGGAGAAACGATGCATGCGAGATACACGGCGCTCGCAAAGAGCAGTACGATCAGGTAGAGGTAAGAACGCTTTCCGCCACCGGAGGAACCGGCGCGGAGAGGTGCGTTGTTTGCACTCGCCATTTCTTCATCCACAGGAAAAGTATCATCAGGCCCCACAAGTGGTAGCCCAGATTGGCGCGGCGCGCGAGGTGCTGGCGCAGGCAGGTTTCGATGGCCGCGGGACGAAAAAGTCCGTTGTGCGCGGCGGCGCCCTCCGCAAGCGCGTCTTGCAGCAGGGCACGCAGTGGCCCGCGGAGCCATTCGTGCGCCGGAATATCAAACCCGATTTTCTTACGCCGCGGAATCGAAGGCGGCAGCCTATCTTTCATCAACTCCTTTAGAATAATTTTCTGCCGCGAACCGCGAAACTTTAGCGAAGAAGGCAGCGATGCCGCGAACTCCACAATGCGATGGTCCAGGAACGGCGGACGGATTTCGAGCGAATGCGCCATGCTCATGCGGTCCACTTTATTGAGGATGTCGTCAGGTAGAAAGTATTTCTGATCGAACCAAAGGTACGGCGCATAGCCATCGCCCGAACGCGCCGCATCGCGCAGTTCGCCCAGCAGGCCGTCGAGCGCTGCGGGGAGCCCCGCGGCCAGCGCCCGCTTCCCTTCCTCGGAAAAAGTCCCGTTCCAATAAACGTGGGCGCGGGCAGAATCCATCAACGCGCCGCTGAAAAATCGTTTGAGCATGTATTCCGTGCTGATTTTTTCATCCGACGCCGGCCAGAGATGTACGGCAGCACGCGCCGCTCGCAAAAAGCTCGATGGCAAATGCCGCATGCGCTCCGCCAGCACATTCGCGCGATACGTGAGATAGCCGCCGAAGAGCTCGTCCGCGCCTTCGCCGCTGAGGGCCACGGTGACGGATTTCTTGCTCAGGCGCGCAAGGAACCACACCGGCAGAGCGCCCGCATCGGCGCATGGCTCGTCGGCGTAATACGCGAATTCCTCGATCGCGCCGGCCAGATCCTCGGCTGGATTCAGGTCCAGCTCCTGATGATCTGTGCCATAACGCGCGGCGACTTCGTGAATGTATTTCGATTCATCGAAACTCCGGCCGCGAAACGAAATCGAGAAGGTCTTGAGCGGCGCACTCGACGCACTTGCGGCGTAATGCAAGATGGTCGAAGAATCGATTCCACCGCTCAGCCACATGCCCAAAGGCACATCCGAAAGCAAATGCTCGCGCACGGATTGCCTCATGAGCGCGTCGAGCTCTTCCTTTGCTTCCTCGAGCGTCCGATCGTGCGCAGGCCCTGCGGGTAGCCTCCAGTACGAGCCCGTGGTGATCCGCCCGTCCCGCCATTCGAGCCACTGGCCAGGAGGAAGTTTCTCGATTCCCTCAATCAGCGTCCAAGGGCAAGGTACGTAGTTGAGCGACAGATAGCAATCAAGGCCGGCCAAGCTCACGCGGCGTTCAATCTCCGGATGAACAAGAATCGCCTTGAGCTCGGATCCGAAAAGCACATCTTCTCCGCGACGCGCGATATAGAGCGGCTTTATGCCCATACGGTCGCGCACAAGCATCAGCCTTTTCTCGGATTCCGTCCAAAGAGCCGCGGCAAACATCCCACGCAGCCGCGAAAAACTTTCGATATCCCATTCGAGAAAGGCGTGCAGCACAGTCTCCGTATCGCAGTGGGAGTAAAACCGGTGGCCGAGCGATTCGAGCTCCTTGCGCAAATCGAGATGGTTATAGATTTCGCCATTAAAGACGATAACCGTGCCCCCGTCTTCGGAATAGATAGGCTGATCGCCGCCGGCGAGATCGAGGATTTTCAATCGTGTCGCGGCGAGGGCTACGTGCGCAGATTCGAACTCTCCCTGCTGATCCGGACCGCGATGGAGAAGCGTCGCACCGGCTTCGCGGATGCGGCCAGCGGGCGGTGAGAAGTTTTTACGAGTGAAACCTGCTATCCCGCACAAGTTCCAGGACTCCTGATGCCGCGGCACAGACCGCAGGAGATATCATGCCCGCGCACGGCCGATTGCGCTTCGCCGAGCTTGCGAAGCGGCACTATTCATAATGTAGCGATTCTACGGGCTCGAGTCTGGCGGCCCTTCTTGCCGGAAGGTAGCCGAATAATATGCCCGAAACGCAGGATACTACAAAGGCCAGCACCACCGAAAGCCACGAGATCGGAACGGTGATGTCTCCGGGCACGGGAAGGAGCCGCATCAAGGCGCGAATCGAAACCGGCAGAAACACGGCCACGCCGATGCCGATAAGCGCTCCGGCAGCGCTTATGAGCGTTCCTTCAAGCAAAAACTGCGCCAGAATTTCACGCCGCCTCGCGCCGATGGCCTTGCGAATGCCGATCTCCATGGTCCGCTCCGTTACGCTCGCGAGCATGATGTTCATGATACCCACGCCGCTCACGACGAGCGCCGTCAGCGCCAAGAGCAGCAGCACCGCGGTCATGGCTAGAGAGATGCGCCGCGTCGCGGCCAGGATGGCGATAAGGTTTTGCACGTTGTACTCCGCCTGCGGGCGATGGCGGCCCTTCAGAATTTCCGCCACCTCGCTCGTCACCACGGGCACGTCCGCGGGCGTAGCTGCCTGCGCGTAAAACGTCTCGATGAATTCATCTCCGGTGTAATACCGGAAGAGCGGAAATGGAATGATCACGGAATCCAGGGAAATTTCCGACTGGCCAAACGTCGCCACGCGCTCGCGAAAAATTCCCACGACGCTGAAACTCAGCTCGCCCACGTGGAGATCATGGCCGAGGGCAGACTCATGCGGAAACGCCAATGCAGCCAAGTGCTCGCTCACCACGCACACCTTGCTGCGCGTCAAGAAGTCGCCGTCATCGAGGTAACGCCCGCTCACGATGACCAGGTTGCGGATTTTCTGAAAGCCCGGCGTAGCGCCAACCAGACTCACGGGCCAGGCATTGCCGCCGGCTACCACGGTCATGGGCATGTTGCGCGTTCCAGCTACCTCGATCGCTCGCGGAACGTTTTCGCGCACGGCCGCGAGGTCATCGAGCGAGATATAATCCGAAAGCGTGGTGCTCTGCGCCGCCGACGATTCCACCAAGTCTGCAAAAACGATATTGGAGCCCACTGCTTCGATTTGCGAGAGCACGTAACGTCTTCCCGCAAGGGCTACGGTGACCACCAGCACGATGCACGCGCTGCCGATCACGACGCTCAGCATCGCCAGCATTGCGCGCATCTTGTGCGCGCGCAGCGATTGCAGCGCCAGGCTCCATGTCTCCGACCAGACCATCGCCCTGTTCTCTCCCGCTACTCCCTCGTCCATGATACACAAGAACGCTTCGCTGGCCCCGCTGCGCGTATGATGTGTGAGGAGGAACTTAATGTCGGCATTTGAAGATTACAAGGCGGAGCTCGAGCACTACGCGACCATGATGGGCGCGCATCGCGGCAAACTCGCCGTCACCCTCGACCTGGTCACCAACGCCATGATTCTCGTCGGGCAGCACGGAGTATACTGCCACAGCCAGCGCGATCCAGAAATTCCGGTCATGGATATTCAGCTCATCACCCGCGAACTCCGCGGCGCGAAGGAATTGATTCAATCGGTGATGGAACAGTTGCGCGCCGAGCGCGAAGGGAAGGGCTCGCAGAAGCAATTTCCGCTCACTTAGAGTTTGAAACGTGTGCGCCGCACGACCTTTTCACTTTGCTCGCGTCTATATGCTGTGGCGGGTGATCTCCCAATCCTACGGCCGTCTGACTTGGAGCCAATATGAACGCACAATTTTGCAGGGTCACAATGATTTGCTGCCTGTTCACTGCGATGCCTTTTGCTGCATCGGGCCAGGAGCAGAAGCCGCAGCCGAAAACTTCCGATCAGTCTCCCGCCTCGACGCAGCCAGCGCCAGCCCCCACGCCACAGGCTCGTCCGCAGGATATGGACACGCCCGAACACATTCTTGCCGCAGTTTATGACTGCATTTCGGGGCCAGCCGGTCCGCGCGATTGGAATCGCTTTCGATCTCTCTTCTATTCCGGCGCGCGCCTGATTTCCAGCGGCCGCGCTCCCAGTGGAGCAATCGGAGCGCGCGGCGTCACCGTGGACGAATATGCGAAGTTGGCGCAGGACTATTTTACGAAGCAGGGCTTCTTCGAAAATTCCGTCGCCAACCGCACCGAGTCATGGGACTTGATCGCGCACGTCTGGAGCACGTACGAATCGCGCCACGCCGCGGGCGAAAAGCCCTTCGAGCGCGGCATCAACAGTTTTCAACTATTCAACGATGGCAAACGCTGGTGGATTATGACGATTTACTGGGAAGGCGAAGACGACGCGCACAGTGTGCCGCCGAAATATCTCTCCGGCGGCCGGTAGCCCTCGGAAATTCGCGAATTTTCTTTAACGAACATAAGTTCTTCGGTCTTGGTGCGGAAAATCGAGAGGCTACCTGAGGAATGGATTCGAGGCGCGCTCGCTCCCGATGGTCGAAGCAGGCCCGTGCCCAGGAAACACGATCGTCTCATCGGGAAGAACAAGCAGTTTCCCTTGGATTGAGCGAATGATATCCGGGAACGACCCTCCCCACAAATCCGTGCGCCCGATGCTGCCGGCAAAAAGCGTGTCCCCGGCGAAGAGCCACGCCGCACTTCCCTTCCCTGGTGCTGCCGCACCGGCGGCGTTCGGCAGATACAGTGAAATGCTCCCGGGCGTGTGACCCGGCGTGTGCAACACGTTTGCCGTGTATCCTCCCCAGCGCACGCTGTCGCCTTCGCGGAGGAAATCGGCAAGCTCAGTTTTTTCTGGGGGTGGCACGCCCAGCCACTGCGCCTGCGTATCGAGCGCACGATAGAGCTCGAGATCATCTTCGTGGATGAAGACCGGCGCTCCGGTGAGCCGGTGCAGCTTCGCGAGCCCGCCCACGTGGTCAATGTGCGTGTGCGTGCTCACGATAGCCATGACTTTCAAATTGTGCCGCTTCAAAACCGCTGCGATGCGCTCCACTTCATCGCCGGGGTCGAGCACGATGGCTTCGCGCGTCTCGGGATCTCCGAGAATCGAACAATTGCACTGCAGCATCCCCACTGGAAGAACTTCGTGTATCAATTGTTTGGTCACAGAGGCAGTTTAGCATTTCGCTCGAACTACGGGGCTCTTCTAGAACCTGCGGGCTTTTTGCGGGCGCGGGCTGCTGGTCGCGTTGCCGGTGTCCAAAAGTCTGGATCTCCGGCCGCGAACTCCTTGGACACATGCGACTGAGGCGCGTTCACGACATAAAGCGTGCTTTCAACCGAGATGAATGCTTCACGCGCGATCTGTCGAAGCTCGGGCGTAACCTCCATGTCCCTTCCCTCCTGCAAGGATGTGCCCCTGGCAAATGAATCATCCGCCTCCTTCAACGACTGCATGGGCTCAAGGATGATGAATTCCGGTCCCGGCGCGCCCGAATTCAATTCATAGACTACCCAGGCATCCCCGGAGTGGGCCTTCTCAAAGGACTCTTTCAACATTTTGGCCGCTTCGATAAACTCATTTTGGTGGCCGGCGCGAACACGGAAAACCGTCACGCGCAGCAGGCGCGATTTTGAAAAGTCAATGTTGTCCACGCGGTATCCCAAGTCATCGCGACGAACCACGAACTGATTCGTCACCTCGGTCGTGAAGCTCAGAAGAAGGCTCTGCGATCTGAGAAGCCCGGGATGAGCCGATATCCACGCGTTCAACGCGGAGCCAAACTCCTCGCCCTGTGCGAATGAATCGAGAAAATTCAGGCTAAAACTTTCCGAAGGGCCGCTGATGGAGGAGAATTCGAGCCAATTGACCGGGTCCTTGACCCCATTATAGTCACGAGTGATTTCCGCTAGAAGGGCTGCGTATGCGCCTTCCTGCCCGGGTTTAAGCCTCTCGTGCACGATATTCAGTAGCTTGGGCGCCCCGGGCCGGCCCGAGGATTTGACTTCTTGACCCGCTCCGAGCGAACCGGAGGCCAGCGAGAAAAGAATTATCCAAAGCGCAACCTGTCTGGCATGCATGGAATGCCCTCCTCAGTGAAGGTCAGATTTGAACCTACGCATCCTGAATTCCCCGGCACGAAAGCTTAGCCCCGAAGGCATTCCGGCGACAGCCTGATTCATCTTGTTGCCCCAGGCGGGCGCCGCTGCCGCAGGCGGAGTCTGTTAAGATGAATTTTTAGGCGCCAATGCCATGTCATTCGAGACCCCTCTCCGCGAACAGCATGAGAATCTCCACGCATCGCTCGGAAACTGGCTTGGGTGTCTCTTGCCCAGCCGCTTCACGGATTTTGCCGCCGAGTATGAAATCGCGCAGAAGAGCGTGGCCCTGCTGGACACCAGTTATCGCGCCGTCCTTCGCTTCACCGGCCCGGATAGCGTGCGCTACTTGAACGCGATTCTCACTGCGGACATCAAACAGCTCGCGCCCGGCACAGGAACGCCGGCGCTCCTGCTAAATCCGCAAGGCCACATTCTCGCGGAACTCGAATGTTATGCGAGCGAAGACGAGATCATTGTCTTCACGCATGTTTCCGAACGCGAACACACCCTCGCTGCGCTCGACAAGTACATCATTATGGACGACGTGACCATGGAGGATATCACTTCCGATTTTTCCACCATCGCCTTCGAAGGCCCGCACGCACCCGAGCTTGCGCATTCGCTCTTCCAGATCAAGCTGCCATCCATGCCGGAATTTGCGCACGCACTGTCGAATCTTGGCAGCATCGATCTTCGGCTATTTCGCCGCTCGCATTTTGGCGCTGCGGGCGCGGAAATCCTCGTCGCGCGCGAAGACCTTGCCCGTCTTTGGACCGAACTCTTCGAAGCCGTGAGCGATGCGGGGGGCGCTCCCGTGGGATATGAGGCCTTGAATTGTCTGCGCCTGGAAGCCGGAATCCCCTGGTTCGGATACGATTTTGACGAGACGGTGATCCCGCACGAAGCCGCGCTCGAATCTACCCACGTGAATTTCAACAAGGGCTGCTACACCGGTCAGGAAATTGTGGAGCGCGTGCGCTCGCGCGGCCACGTCAACCGCCGCCGCGTCGGACTGGAGTTCCACGGTTCCACGGAGCCCGCGCACGGCGTGGAATTATTCGCAAGTGGCGTAAGCGTCGGCCGCGTGACCAGCGCGGCCTATTCCCCAGCGGCAAGAGCGTTTATCGGCATGGGCTATGTACGCCGTGAGCAAAATTCTCCCGGCAGCGAAGTCGAATATCCCGGCGGCCGCGCCCGCGTAATTGAGTTGCCGCTCCGGACAAAGCTCGCCTAAAGCGGACACTCTCCCTGAGTTGTGTTGGCGACGAAAAAGAAACTGACTAAGACTTGAGGAAATTCAGCGACCTGCGGAAACTGCCCTTTTCGCTTTCGATCTTGCGCTGCAGTTGCATGATAGCGAAGATCAGCGCTTCCGGCCGCGGCGGGCAGCCCGGAACGTATACGTCCACGGGAATCACCTGATTGACGCCTTGCACGATGGCGTAATTATTGAAGACTCCGCCCGAGGTGGCGCACGCGCCCATGGAAATCACCCACTTTGGCTCCGGCATCTGCTCATAGAGCTGGCGGATCACGGGCGCCATTTTCACGGAGACGCGTCCGGCGATAATCATCAGGTCCGACTGCCGAGGCGAGCCGCGAAAAACTTCCGCGCCGAATCGCGCCACGTCGAAGCGCGACGCCGCCATGGACATCATCTCGATCGCGCAGCACGCCAGGCCAAACGACATCGGCCAGATCGAGCTCTTTCGCGCCCAATTGACCAGCTTGTCCAGTTGCGCGAATAGAATCCCCTCTTCCTTGAGGAAATTCGATTCCTCGCCGGGCCTTTCGAGTGTCACGCCGGACGAAACTTCGATGGGCATTCTGCGTGTTGCGCTCCGAACCTATATTCTCACTTCGCACAGTTCGAAGCAAATCGCTTGCCGTTTGCGAGCGTGATTATTCGTCGCGGAGCGCCGTCCAGGGGTCGAGCGCCGCGGCGCGACGCGCTGGCAGGAAGCTCGCGAGCGCCGCCACCACGGCGAGCGCGACGACCGCCATCACAAACGTCACCGGGTCTCGTGGCTTCAGCCCGAAGAGCAGCGATGCCGCTTCCTTCGCGGCCACGAGCCCCAGCACGCTCCCCACCACCAGCCCGATGCCCACCAGAAGCCCCGCCTCGCGCATCATCATGCCCACCACGTCGCCGCGTTGCGCCCCGAGCGCCATGCGGATTCCGATTTCGTTCCTGCGCTGCGCCACCATGTAGGAAATCACTCCGTAAAGCCCGATGGCCGCGAGCAGCGCCGCTAGAAATCCGAAGAAGCCGGAGAGCGTGGCCATCAGCTCGTCCTGCAACAGTGATTCGCGGATTTGCGTCTTAAACACACGAAAATCAATATCAATATCCGGGTTGACGTCCCCCACGGCGCCCTTAACTGAATTGATCAGCCCGGCGAGCGCCACGTTCGAGCGCATCGTTACGTTGGTAAATGAGTCCGGCTTGGATCGCTGCGATTCCGGGAAGTACGCTGTCGGCAGAAATTCTTCATGCATGTCCTGATAAATCGCATTTTTTACCACGCCGATGATTTCATAAACGGGAGGTTGCTCTCCCGCAAACGGCTGAATCCGGAACGTCTTTCCCACCGGGCTCTGTCCGCCAAAATACTTGGCGACGAACGCCTGATTGACGACGGCGACTTTCGGCGAGGTCGCTGTATCGCTTTCCGCGATGTCTCTCCCCGCCAGGATAGGAATCCCGTATGTTTTGAAATACTCGGGGCTGGCGTAGATGAGCCACACATTGCCGAGCCCTTTTTCGGGCGTATCGCCCAGAACCGTCCGGTTCCATGAATTTCCGCTCACGGGCGTCGTCTGCGATTCCGCCGCGGATTCCACACCCGGAATCGCGCGAAGATGCTCGAGTAAAGTGTGCTTGAAATCGAATCGTCGCTCGCTCGCCAAATTCATCCGCGTGAAATCCAGGTTGGCTATCAGAATCCCGTTCTGCTGAAATCCTGCGTCCAGCGTCATTAGATTCCGCAGGCTGCGCACGAACAGTAGCGCACCCACCAGCAGCACCAGTGAAAGAGCCACTTGCGAAGTCACTAGAATTCGTCGCAGACCGAATCGTTCGGGCGAAGCAGTCATGCCCCGGCTGCCCGCTTTTAAGACCTCAGCCGGAGACGTGCCTGTGGCGCGCACGGCGGGCATCAGCCCGAAAAGAATCGTCGTGAGAAACGCCAGCCCGGTCGCGAAACCCAGCACGCGCCAGTCGAGGCCCAGGTCCAAGAAGACCGGGTTGTTGGTCGTGCTTAGGAACGAGATGAGCGATTGACTCATCACCCCGGCCAGGAGCGCGCCGCAAATTGCACCTGCCACGGCCAGCAGCAGGCTTTCCGAGAGCAACTGCCGGATCAGCCTCCCGCGCGAGGCTCCGAGCGCCAGCCGCACGGCAATCTCGCGCTCGCGCACACTAGCCCGCGCCAGCATCAAGTTAGCGATGTTGGCGCAGGCGATCAGCAGCACTAGCCCTGAAATTCCCAGCAGCAGGTACAAAGGAGTCTCCGATTGCTCACGCATGTTGGAAAACCCCGTCGCCGCCGGATATGCGGCGAGCTGGTATTCAAGATAGTGTTTCACGCCTTGCGCGTCATACTGCGGCGGAATCGTCTCTTGAAGCACCGCGGGCGTGATCACCTTCAACTGCGCATTCGCCTTCTCCAACGTCCACCCCGGCTTCAGCCGCCCTATCGAAGCGAGCCACCATCCCCAGCGCATGTTGAGTCTTGAATCTTCTCCCTGGTCCACCGGCTCCGAACAAACCGGCACGGCCACATCGAAATAATCCCCTACGGAAATTCCGCGAAACCCGGGCGGCGCGACTCCGAGGATCACAAACGGGTGCCCGTCGAGGGTAATTTGCTTCCCCACGGCGGAAGCTTGGCCGCCGTACTGCCGCTGCCAGAACGAGTAACTGATATCCACTCCCGCCGAACCGCAGCCTGCAACGTCCTCGGCAGGCGAAATCAGCCTTCCAATGAACGGCTGCACTCCCAGCACATTGAAAAAATCGCCGCTAACCCAGATTCCCTGGGCATAGTGTGCTTCGCCGCCCGTGGAAAGATTGAATGTAGTGTTGCTCCACACAGCGATGGGAGAGAGTGCCTCCTGCCGCTGGCGGATCTGCTGCCACATGGGGTACGAAAGCTGCGGATAATTGCTCGAAAAATTGCCCGAGGCCCAGTGTCTGTCTGCAATGCGGATGGTGGCAAGCTGCTCGGGATGCTTTGCCGGAATCGTGCGCAAACGAATGGCGTCAATGAGCTGGAAGATGGAGGTGTTCGCACCAATCCCCAGCGCCAGCGAAAGTACGGCCACCACGGCGAAGCCCGGGCTCAGTCGAAGTTGTCGCAATCCATAGCGCACGTCCTGCCAGAACGATCCCATTTCCGCACCTCCGGGACACCGATGTGATGCATGACTGCACCGCGAGTGCCAGGTTCAATTGCGAGCAGCATCATTCAGCTCAGGCGGTTAGACGCGGGAAAGCCCAATAGTTAAGCATCCACTGACCGCTTTTTGGATTTTCAGGTTGCGTCGCCGGACGCTGCCGCGGATCGCTCAATTTCATCTGTTATCGCATTCACGTAAGCCCAAGTTCACTCGTACCGCAGCGCCACAATCGGGTCCACATGCATGGCCCGCCGCGCCGGAATCCAGCACGCCGCAAAAGCGATGATCATCAGCAGCGCCGCCACGGCCACGAACGTCACGGGATCACCCGGGCGCACGCCGTAGAGAACGCTGGCCATTAATCGCGTCACTCCCAGTGCCGCGGCAATCCCCAGCAGCGTGCCCACGAACGCCAGCGCAATTCCCTGACCCACGACGAGCCGCAACACGTCCCGCCCTTGCGCCCCCAATGCTATGCGGATACCGATCTCCCGAGTCCGCCGTGCCACCTCATATGCCAGCAAACCGTAAAGCCCCACGCACGCTAGCAGCAGCGCCAGCACGCCTACCGAACTTGAGATGCGCACCACGATGCGCTCCGCCACAAGCTGCTGGTCAATCTGCTGTCTTTCCGTGCGAATATCGAAGAGCGGCAAGTTCGCGTCGCGCTGGTTCACCACGCTTCGCACCGCGGGTATCAGTGACTCGGGCGGCATCGCGGTGCGCACCTCGAAATGAGCGTCCGAAGCTGCCAGAGGAATGTACGCCGTCGCCGCCAGTTCCCGGCGCAGATTGCTGTACTTTGCGTCGCCCACCACACCTACAATTTGAAACCCCGCGTCTTTGTCCTCGCCTTCCTTTTTCCCGTCGTTGACTCCAAAGATCTGTCCCAGCGGATTCACACTCGGGTAGTAGCGCTTGGCAAAAATCTCGTTCACAACCACCGGTGTGGGCGTTGTCGCCGTGTGCGGAGAAGCCTCGTACGCTTCCTGGATGACAAAATCCTCGAGAATCAAATCCCTTCCTGCGAGGAAAGGAATCCGCAACGTCTCGAAAAACTTCGCGCTCACGGGAAGAAGGTCAAACTCGATATCGCTCTTTTCGGACGCACCCGGGCGAACATACTGCGTGGTCATGCTGCTCTGGCTTCCGCTCAGCAATGGCGAGTCTGAATAGCTCACCGACACTACCCCCGGCAGCGCCGAGATCCGCGCGTAGAGATCGCGGTATAGGCCGTCTATCTGTGCTCCTTTATAACCCGCTAAAGTTGGCTGCATCCCGAAGAGCAGCACATTGCTCGTGTCGAACCCGGGGTCCACGCTTCGCAGATTCCTCAGCGTGCGTACCAATAGCCCCGCCCCCGCCAGCACCACCACGCTCAGCGCCACTTGCGTTACTACCAGCACGTTGCCAAGTCCGAAGAAACTTCGCCGCACATGCGTCCCTCCCCACGCATCTCCCGAACTCAGCTTTAGTGCGGGCGTCAAGTCCTGCCGGGTCGCGCGCAGCGCCGGCGCCAGGCCAAACAGAATTCCCGTCAGGATCGACACTCCAAATGTGAATCCCAGCACTGCCAGATCGATCCCCGGTTGAAACGGAATGGGCTCATCGGTCACGCCCGCGATGAATGCCACGAGCGCTCGAATCCCCCAGTACGCCAGCAGCACTCCCAGCGTGCCTCCGATCAGTGAAAGCAGAACGCTTTCTGTCAGTAGTTGCCGGATCAGCCGCAACCGTCCGGCGCCCAGCGCCAGCCGGACCGCCATTTCTTTGTGCCTCGTCGTTGAACGCGCCAGCAACAGCCCGGCGACATTCGCGCAGGCAATCAGCAAAATAATTCCCACGCCGGCCATGATCGCGAAGAGCGCAGCGGCGAGCTGTCCCCGTTCCCCCGTAAGCCCCGCCTGTATGGGAATCAACTGGATGCGCGGATCGTCCTCCGCCGTCAGCAGTGGCTTGGCTCCGCGCAGCATATCGTTGCGGAAGAGCAAGCTGACCGCCGCTTGGGCTTGCGCGAGCTTCACCTCCGGCTTCAGATGGCCCACCATCACAATCCACCACGAAGATTCACTGTCCAGCTTGTTGGCCTCCCAGTGCCGGGCGTCCATCCGTGGGCGAATCGCCAGCGGCACCCACAATTCAAAATCGCTCCCCGGCGAGACGCCGTAGAATTCTGGCTGGACCACGCCCACAATCGTGAAAGGCACGCCATTTAATTGGATCGTCTTCCCCACCGCCGAAGCCTGCGCTCCGAATTCACGCTTCCAGTACCCATATCCGAGCACCACGGCAGGAGAAGCTGTCGCTAAGTCATCGCTCGGTGTAATGGTCCTCCCCAGCGCGGCGCGAACTCCCAGCGTCTGGAAAAAATCCCCCGAAACGTATTGCCCGCGCTCCAGCGCCGCATTCCCGTGGCCGCTCAGATTCAGTTGGCCCGCGGAAGCAAACGCCGCCATCCCCGAAAAAACGTTTGTCTCTGTCCGTACGTCGTGCAGAAATGGCAGCGAGAGCGAGCAGCCGGTGGGGTTTTCTCCGCCCCATTTCTCCGGGCAGTCTCCGTAACTCGAAGAGCTGTTCCGCTTCGGCCTCTTGTGCGCGCTCCATTGCAAGACCACAAGATGACTCGCATCTTTCACCGGAAGCGACTGCAGCAGCGCGGCGTCGAGGAAACTGAATATCGCCGTGTTCGCTCCAATCCCCAGCGCCAGCGTGAGTACGGCCACCAGCGCAAATCCCGGAGTTTTCGCGAGCATCCGCACCCCGTATCGCACGTCCTGCCACAGCGTTTCCAAGAATCCAAGACTGTTCATTGCGTAGATCTCCTCGCGCACCCGCCTCCGATTCCCGAATTTCCTCAGCGCCGCGTACCGCGCTTCCTCCGCGCTCATTCCCCGAGCCAGGTTCTCTTGCGTCTCCATCTCCACGTACGAGTCGATTTCCCGCGCGCGCTCCGCGCCCCACTCACGCCGGTGTAAAAATCGCCGCCAGCTCATTCCCCTACTCCGTCACGGGACGTACGATCCGGTTAATGGCACGCACCAGCGCATCCCAGCGGCTCGCCTGCGCCACCAGTTGCTTCCGCCCCTTCGGCGTCAACATGTAATACCGCGCCTTGCGGTTGTTCTCCGAAGTTCCCCAGAACGACGAAATCCATTCGCGATCTTCGAGGCGATGAAGCGCCGGATAGAGCGACCCGTGCTCCACCTGCAGCACCTCCTCGGAGCGGTGCTCGATCGCGTTCGCAATCGTGTGTCCGTGCGCCGGACCCAGCACCAGCGTCTTCAGTATCAGCAGGTCCAGAGTTCCCTGCAGGATTTCCCCTCCCAGCGGTGCCGCCCCTCGTTTTGGCATGGTCTCCTCGATTCCTCTTGCTCAAGTAGATAATCTCCTTGAGATGCCCATCCGTCAAGGTCCATGCCTCGAATAGACGTAGAAATCCCTGTTTTGTCACCACTCTTTTGGAAGATTATCGAGGGGGGGGACTACGGCGTAAGCACAATCTTCCCGAATTGCGCTCGCGATTCGAGCAACTCGTGCGCCTTGCGGCATTCCGCAAGCGGCAACACGCGGTCAATTACCGCGTGCAATTGACCTCGCCACACCAGCTTCAGCACCTCGTGAAGTTCCGCTTTTCCGCCCATGAACGACCCGAGGAGCGAAATCTGTCGACTAAATAAATACCGGATGTCCACGCGCCCGTCATAACCTGTTGTCGCGCCGCAAGTCACCAGCCGCCCGCCCGGCACGAGGCTCGCGATGCTCTTCGCCCACGTGGCCTCGCCCACGTGCTCGAAGACAACATCCACGCCTCGCCGGGCGGTCAGCCGCTTCACTTCCGCAGAAATATCCTGCTTCGAATGCACGATCACCTCGTCCGACCCCAGCGCGCGCGCCTTCTCAATTTTGTCTTCGCTCCCAACGGTCGAAATAACCTGCGCTCCCATCACCTTCGCGATTTGGATTGCCGCGCTGCCCACTCCGCTTCCTGCCCCGAGCACCAGCACATCTTCTCCGGGCCGCAGCGCCGCGCGCGTCACCAGCATGTGCCACGCGGTCAGGAACACCAGCGGCACCGCCGCCGCTTCTTCGAACGTGACCTTCTCGGGAATCACAATCACATTCGCCGCGGGAGACTTCACGTATTCCGCACATCCTCCATCCACCATGTATCCGAAGAGCGTGTACTGCCGGCAAAGGCTGTCCTGTCCCGCAAGGCACGCCGCACAGTGCCCGCAGGAAATCCCGGGCGCAAGCAGCACGCGCTCGCCTGCCTTCACATGCGTTACCAGTTCGCCCACCGCGGCGATCTCGCCCGCGATGTCGCTCCCCGGAATGTGCGGCAGCGATATCTTCACTCCCGGAAGCCCGCCGCGCACCCACAGGTCCAGATGATTCAGCGCGCACGCTCGCACTCGCACCAGCACTTCATTGGCTTTGATTCCCGGGTCGGCTACATCTTTGTAGTCGAGTACCTCCGGCCCGCCGTGCCGCGCAAATACAATCGCCTTCATCCTTCCCCTCCGTCGCGCGCGAAAGTTTCAGGCACAACCTTCAGCGCCACGTCGCGCCCCAGCGTCATGGCTGTTTCTTCAGCACCGCCGGCCAGTTGACGACCAGGGCGAACGTTCTGTCCGGTTGACCAGTCTCGTAAGGAACAACGAACTTCTGGCCGTCCGCTGTGACATCGAATAGGTTGGCGGTGAACAGCCCGAAATATGGCTTGGTCTCGAAAAGCGGCTGGACGGCGCCAACTACAAAACTCGAGCCGCTTGTTTTCACTTCGGCGGACATAATTTTATTGTCAGGCGAAACATAAAAAAGCTCTCTGCCATCGTGTCGCCATCGTGGAAACCATCCACCCCCGGTCGATACCTGCCACTTTCCTCCCGGTCCTGGGAAGGGGCTGACATAAACCTCCCACCTGCCCGATTCGGCCGAACTATAGGCCAGCCATTTTCCGTCCGGTGAAAAGAAAGCAACGGTCTGAAAGGAAAAGTACGGGGACTCGGACTGCTGGAGTAGATTGAGAGCGTGTGGCTTGTGGTCGCCTTGCAGCGGAAGCATCATCAACACCGTTCCGCCAGGCTGCCAGTCCAGATAGGCAATGAATTTGCCATCGGGAGACCAATCCACGGGGTACAACTGATCTGGACCGGGCTGGACAAGAACCTCTTCTCGCTCCGAGCCGTCGGCAGCTTTCCCATAAATCCCAAACCCGCCGTTGCGTACGGAGGTGTACGCGATGCGGCTACCGTCAGGCGACCATATCGGAGACATATTCCCTGAGCCGAAGCTGAATCGCGTCTTCACACTGCGCGCCATATCGTAAAGCCAGATGTCGCTGCCAGGAGTCTCAAGCTGAAAAACCAGCTCCTTTCCGTTAGGTGAGATGTGCGGGTCGGCGTAGCTATCTGCGCCAGGCACCGTCCCGAGCTGTTTCCCGCTCCTGTCAAACCAGGTCAATTGTCGGCCGGCGCTCCCCATCTCCAGATAAGCAAGCACTCCGTTGTGGGACGCAGAAAATTCGCCCTGCACTCGTGGTACAGCGTCTTCCACTTGTTCCGCTACTGGCCCGGCATCGCCTGTCAATTCGAGACTCTTTGGATCGAAGGGCTGTGCCATGAGTGTGTTCTGCCGAAGAAAGAGAATGTAGCCCGAGCTGAAGATGGCATTGGAATGGCAATGGAAAAGGAATTTGGTTTCCTTGGAGTCGAGTGAACCAACCATGATGGAGTTGGTTGGAACACCCGCGGGCGTAAGCGGATTGCCTGCCAAGTAGAGAAAGTGCCGCCCGTCAGGCAGGAACCACGGCCAGCGGTGTGTGGATTCATTCTTTCCGCGGTCGAGAATTGTCACCTGAGCGGCCACGCCGCCTGCGGCTGAAACGCGATAGAGCGGCGTGCTAAAAAACGGCGAAAAAACAATGGTCCCGTCCCCATTCCAGGTGCCGCCGCGTCCTCCTGGTGCATCGCAAAGAGTCAATGACGGTCCGCCAGACGCTTCGATTTTCTTCAGTTTTCCGTCCGCAAAAAATCCGATAAAGCGGCTGTCTGGGGACCAAAATGGCAGAACTGCTCCTTCGGTGTCGTCGAGCGGCTGGGCTTGCAACGAGTCGAGAGCACGGACCCACAAGACGGATTTTCCCTTCGGCGTAGTCGCCACATAGGCCAAACGAAGTCCGTCCGGCGAGACTGCAAACCCCGCGGACCCGCCATTGTAACTAGCGATGCTCGAATTCTGTGCTGGCTTGATAAAGGCGCGAATTGGCTGCCGCTCCGCCGACCCACGCGTGAAATACGAGACTGCGAAGACAGTCGCGGCGATAATAGCTAGCGCAGCCGCCACCGCAAGACTCAGCTCGCGATGCTTGCGCCGCGCAATCACCGGCGCGGGAACCCCTGCCTGCGAACCCGCATCGCGAATCCATTCCAGTTGCAATTTCAAGTCGTGCGCGCTCTGAAACCGCTCGTCCGGATCTTTCGCTAGGCAAATTCTCACCACGCGGTCAAGCGCCGGCGGCGACATCGGCTGCAACGTCGAAATCGGCGGCGGCTCCGCGGCGAGAATTGCGGCAATCACGCTCGCCTGCGACTTGCCTTCGAACGCTCGCTTCCCTGTCGCCATTTCATACAATACCGCGCCGAATGCGAAGATGTCCGCGCGCGCGTCAGATTCTTTGCCTTCCACTTGTTCCGGCGCCATGTATTGGAACGTGCCGACGATCGTTCCCTTCGCCGTCAGCGGCTCCGTTGTGGCCGCGGCTTGATTCAGCGACATCGTCAAGGTCGATGAAGGCGCCGCCCCTCCCGCGCTCGCAGCCTTCGCCAGCCCGAAGTCCATCAGCTTCGCCCCGGACTTCGTCAGCATGATGTTGCCCGGCTTCAAATCGCGGTGAATTACGCCCTGGCGATGCGCTTTTTCGAGCGCGTCCGCAATCTCAATCGCTGTGCGCAGCAATTCCGGCGTCGCGAGCGCGCCCTTCACGATGCGCTTCGCGAGCGTCTCGCCTTCGAGATATTCCATCACCAGAAAATCCGTGCCGCCCTCGTGACCGACGTCATGCAGCGTGCAGATATGCGGATGATTCAGCGAGGAAACCGCGCGCGCCTCGCGCTCAAATCTTTGCCGTGCCTCGGGAGTGTCGGCCAGGTGCTTGGGCAGCACTTTGATTGCGACCGTGCGGTCGAGCCGCGTATCCCGCGCGCGGTACACCTCTCCCATCCCGCCCGCGCCTACCGGCGCCACGATCTCGTACGGCCCCAGCTTCGTCCCCGCCCCGAGACTCACGTCACTTCCCTCTCATTAAAAATACAATTCTTCTCTTCGCCGGGTGCCCCATCCTCGCCGCGGCGAGGGTGGGGATTCTCTCATTTCAAATGGGTGTCCCATGCACCCCCCTTGCGCGTGTGGATTCGACCGGTTCCTATCTGGCATTCCTTCTTCGTCTTCCCGCCTAGCCGTCATCCCGAGCGAAGCCGAGGGATCTGCTTTACACACGCACCGAACCTTTTTCGATTGATCCCCATGCTCTCAAAGCAGAACTCTTCGAGCAGCGTCATCGCCCCACCCTCATCACGTCGCGAATTATAGTTCCCCTCGCACCTGAACCCTAGCCCATTTGCCTTTCCGTTTTTCCCTAGGCGGGCTGTCCGTCGGGCTTGGCCTCGTGACGCGATATAAAATCGAGGCCTTAGGCGCTTAACTGCTGCCCTTGCGCCTAAGGTTGGTACACACAGGCCCCTTGACCCTGCCTCACTTCGCCTTCTGTGATCGTGATCGCCGGTCGATGCGAGATGGCGACTAGCAGTTTTTCTATCCGCCGAAGCGTAGCCTGTCCCCCTGGGATTTCGCCCGTTACCAGCCGCCCATTTTCCCTCTTGAGCGTTGCTGCATCTCCGATGAATATTTCCTCCTTACCCTCCACCGTTCGAAGGTATACCTCGAAAAGTGTCGCCGATGCCTCGCGTGGCCCATACACCACCATGTGGAGCTCGTCATCCTCGTCGACTGAAGACCATTTCCCGTAGACGTAACGGACACGGAAAGAATGCGCGTCAAAGCGAGGGGGAGCGTATCCAAAGGACGATGCTTTCGTCTGGAGACAGTACAGCACATTCCCGAAACGCGCAGTGCTAACCACCTTTTGGCCGGCTTTGAATCGCCCTAGACACGGGACCGTCGAGGCTAAGAAAAAGATTACAGCGATTGTTTGTTTTCTCATTGCTCTGCACAGTGGGGTACGATGTAAATGCATTTCGATAATAAAACGTAAGGACCAGATACAGTGTGCACGCTTTGCCCTTCAAACGCGCTTCAGCCCACAGCCGCCTTGATTTGGCTTTCCGCATCCGAAGTATAGCTGTTGCTGCCGCCGAGCACGCTGCCCGGCACCTACAAAATACCTAGTCCCGGTACTTTACTTCCCCGTTAGCCTGTGCTCTACTGCTTTTAACGTGCCAAATCCAACTAGCGGATTAAGCAGGGGCCGCAGAGACGCCCCCTCCGCGATCGGATTTCATGCCCGGGAGGCAATCTCTAATCGAGACACTCTCGGAAACAACATTGGAGCTAACTCACTGAAAACAAACGATCGGAGCAAATTCTAATCGAGACACTTATGCGAATTAAGAATTCCAGCTCTACCAATCGTGCTCCGCTCACATGGGGCATCGCTTTCCAATCTCCAATCTCGAACCTCCGACCTCTAGCAGAAATCAATCGCTACACCAGAATATTGATTGCATCGTTAAATCACCACAAATCAACAACATCCAAAAAATCAATCGGTACAAAACAGTCATTTTCAAATCAGGTTCTGGTACTCAAGTATCCCTGGAGGAGATCAATCACAAACCGCCCCCGCTCTCGCCCCGCGATCTCTGGCCCCCAGCCGGTTGACGCAGCGCCCCGGCGGGCCTACGCTATCAAGAAGGCAGCGTGATGGACATCTTTGAGGAAATCGTTCGCATGCGGCGCGCCGGCCAGCGCGGAGCCCTCGCGACCATCGTCCACGTCAACGGCTCCATCCCCAGCTTCGAAAGCTCGCGCATGTTGGTTCGCGAAGATGGCTCCATTGCCGGAACCATCGGCGGCGGATGCGTCGAAGCCGAAGTCTGGGCCGCCGCGAAGGAAGTAATCTCCGGCGAAGCCTCGCGCAAAATGGTTTTCAATCTGAATAACGAACCAACTTTCGACACCGGACTCATCTGCGGCGGCACGCTGGAAATTTTCGTAGAGCCTATCCTGCCTTCTCCGCGCCTTTATCTATTTGGCGGCGGACACGTCTCCGTGGCCACGGCTCGCGTCGCGCACCAGGCCGGATTTGAAATCGGCGTCGTTGACGATCGCGAAAGTTTCGCCAACGCCGAGCGCTTCCCCATGGCCAGCGAAATTTTCACCAGCTTCGAAAAAGCCTACGCGGAAATTCATCCCGGCGCGTGGACGTATCTTCTCATCGTCACTCGCGGCCACAAAGAGGACATGCACGTCCTCGAATGGGCCGTGAAAACCGGAGCGCGGTACATCGGCATGATCGGCAGCAAACGCAAAGTCATCGAAATTTATAAGGCCCTCGAAAAAACCGGCATCCCTCTCGAGAAATTCGAGCGCGTGCACGCGCCCGTTGGACTCGAAATCGGAGCGCTCACGCCGGAAGAAATCGCCGTCAGCATCGCTTCGGAATTGATCGCCGTGCGCCGCAACGCGCAAACGGCCGCGCCTTCGAAGCTGCTGCAGGTCGGCCAAATCTCCAGCGTCACGCGGCGCTGATTTGAGGCCGCTCGCTGCTGCGATTCTTTCCGGAGGCGAATCGCGCCGCATGGGCCGCCCCAAGGCGCTGCTGCCCTACCGGAGCTCGACGTTCCTCGGGCATCTGCTCGAGGTCGTTCGCCACCCGCGCATCGAATTCGTTCGCGTCGTCCTCGGCGCCCACGCGGATTTGATCGCGCGCGAAGCGAAACTCGATCCCGCCGCGGTCGTCGTGAACGAGGATTGGGAGAACGGTCAGCTTTCCTCAATTCAAGCCGCGATTCGTTCTCTGCCGCGCGACGCAACGGAAGGGCTGCTTCTCTGCCTCGTGGATCAGCCGCTCATCACCGCTGAACTCGTCGCGCAGCTGATCGAGCAGTTCGACGCGAGCGGAAAATCGGTCACCCTTCCTGTGCATCGCGCCAAGCGCGGGCATCCGGTGATTTTTCGCAGCACGCTGTACGAAGAATTGCTCTCCGCGCCTCTCGAACTCGGCGCTCGCGCAGTTGTCTGGAATCATCCGGACGAAATTCTCGCGGTCGCGACAGAAGAAGAAGGAGTCCTGCTGAATTTGAACGATCCTGAAACGCTGCGCCGCGCGCTCGCCGATGTCGTCAAGCCTTAACGCAGTTGCGCGACGAGCGCTGCAACGGCATCGGCCGCGAGTTGCGCGCCATGAAATGTCGCTGCCGGCAATCCGCCGAGAGCTTCGGAAATTTCTTTCGCGGTGAATCCGCGAACTTCAGAAAGCGACTTGCCACGGATCAATTCCGTGACGATCGAACTCGATGCAATCGAAGTGACGCACCCCTGCGCTTTGAACCGCACTTCCGCGATGATTCCGTTTTCAATTCGAGCCGCTAAGCGAAGAATGTCGCCGCACACGGGATTCGAAACCTCCACAGTCGCCGATGCATTTGGCAAGTCGCCCGCGTTGCGCGGATTTTTGAAGTGATCGAGGACTGCTTCGCTGAACATTCGGCCAGTATTTCAAACCGGAGATGCGACTGCAACGTCTACGGCAGCGATTTCTACACGTAATCGAAGAGCGTCATGAAACCGAAGTCCATGTGCAGCTGCTGGTGACAATGGAAGAGCGTCAGCCCCGGATTGTCGGCAACGAAATCTATCTCGGCTTCCTGATAACCGCCGAGCATCACGACATCTTTCATGATTCCCGCTGTCGGCATTCCCGCCAGATTTGTCAGCTCGAAACTGTGACGGTGCAGGTGAATGGGATGAATGTCGTCGCTGGCATTGCGCATGTGGATGCGATAGCGCTTGCCCTGCTTCAGATGGAAGGACGCCGGAACCGTTTCACCGCTCATCGAAAAGGCGACCCCGTTGATCGTCCAGCGGTTGAATCCTTCTTCGGCGGCATTGTCCTTCGCGATCATCATCTCAATCGTGTCGTCCGGCGGAGCAGCAACCGCGCCCGCTTTCGCAAAGTGCGCATAATTCCACCGATAGGGCGGAGGCGCAATCCATTCTGCTTTGCCTTTGCGCCCCGCATATTCGACGATGATGCCCATGCCATGATGGCGATCATCGTTATCGAGATCTCCGAGGATCCAAATGCCAGGATGATTCATCTCAACAACAGCAGAGATTCGTTCCGCGGTGCCCAGCCAGAGCACTGGAACACGCCAAGGATTCGGCACTGGATTGCCATCCAGCGCGAGGACTTCAAACAAATGGCCCGGCAACGCCAGGCTGCGAATTTCCGTCGCGCTGGCATTCAAGATGTGAAAGAGCATGCGCTCGCCCTGTTTCACGCGTATCGGTTCTCCGTGGCCGAGCATGCGTCCATTGATCGTGAACGACGCATAGCCGACTTCGTAGCCATGCGGCATGCCCTTTGCAAGCGAAACTTTCATCGCCGACTCGCCGGAGTCTTCCAGCGCTTTGACGCGCGTCGCAGGGGAGAGAAAATCCTGGGCCATGTCGCCGCCGCGGCTGAATGTGGGCTCAAATTCTTTGAGCAGCAGAAAGAGTTCGCGATCATATCTCCCGGGTTCATTTTTAGGCTCGATGTACACGGGGCCGACTTGTCCGCCGTACATTCCCGCGGCCAGATTCGCACCTGCGCGACTGTGCGTGTGATAAAAACGAAAGCCCGCGGGACGGGGAGTAAACTCGATCCTTCTTTTGCCGTGCGCAGGAATGAAGGGTGTGCCTTCCTCCGAGGCGCCGTCCACATTCGCGGGCACTTTCTGGCCATGCCAGTGCAATTGTTCGGGAGAATCCGAATCGTTGTGCACGTCCACGATGACCCGCTTGCCTTCCTGGAAGCGCAGCAACGGCCCCGGAAATTGCTCGTTGTAGGTTGTGAGGGAGATGATTCGCTGCGGTGCGATTTCTATGGGAGACGCATTGATGTGCAGGGTGTAATCCGCCGCCTCCGTTTCGTTTTTCAAAGCGGAGGATACGTTGCGCGGCGTAGCGGAGTTCGCTTCAGAGATAATATCGATCGCCGAAAACAAATATGCTCCGGCGGCGAGACCTGCAGCCTTCAGAAAACGCCGGCGCGATTCCGCGAGCAGCTTCATTCAATTCACACTAACGAGGCGGCGCATTTCTTCGTGAATCCCAAGAGAGCGCTCCGCCGCCGGCGGCAATTAAAAAAAGCAGCGAGCAGAACATGGCAAAATCCGTGCGAGCGTCGCTGACCATGAACCAGAATCCCTGATTCGCTCGAAAGAGCTCCGGAATTTTTGTGCTGGCGATGGCCGTGGAAATTACGATCAACAGCGGAAAAGCCGCGGCGCGGGTCCACAAGCCGATTAACACAAGGACGCCACAAATGATTTCAAAAGTTCCCACAAAATGCGCGGTGAAAGAGGGATGCGGGAAGCCGATCTTGGTGAAGCGATTGACACCCATATTCGGATCCGTGAATTTGAGAATTCCCTGCGTGAAAAAAATTAGTCCAACGGCAAGCCGGATGAACAGGATGCTCGCCGGGCCTTGCGGAGGTCTTTGAAAAAAACGGAACATCGAATTCATCGCGTCGTCCGCCTCACCGCGAAGGGGACAAGCATACTTCTTCAGGACGAAAAGAGAAACTCGCCGGAAATGTATGAAAAGATGCGGAAACAATGGTTTACTGCTTCGGCGAAAAAGAAGGGTTGCGTGCGCTACAGCGGTCGAGCGCCCGGAACGACGAGCGTCCCGAGCGCACCGGAGATTCGAACTAAGGAGCGGGAAATCCGCCTGCGGCTATCCCTGTTTCGCGGCCTTTGCCATCCATTCGGCGGAGCGGCGGCCCATTTCTTCAGGCGCGACATCTTCGACGTGAGTGGCGAGGCCCCAGTGATGTCCGAACGGGTCCTTGAACTTGCCGTAGCGATCACCCCAGAACATATTCTGCACGGGCATGACCAGGGTTCCACCGGCAGCGATGGCGCGGTTGAAAACCGTGTCCACGTCTTCCAGGTAAACGAATAGCGAGCTAGACGGTAGTTCGGAGGTAGGCGCGACGGACATGCCCGGATATTCATCGCCCAGCATCAGCGTTGAGTCGCCGATGCGCAATTCGGCGTGCATGATCCTTCCATCGGGAGACGGCATGCGCATCACCTCCACGGCACCGAGCGCATTCTTGTAGTAGTCGATGGCGCGCGCGGCGTCGCGGCAAGTGAGGGCCGGAATGAGTGAATGGTAGCCTTCAGGAATCGGTTTCACGGAGCTGGCCATAGCAGGCCTCCTTTAAAAGTTGAAAATTCCGCACCCCAGTCTGGGGCGGGGGGTGAAGCGCACGGGGTAGCCGGATTCTACAATTCCGCAATCGCGAAAGCCAGAGCAATTCGCGGTCAATCGGCTCGCCTAACGAAAAGCCTTCCCACCATCCTGATAGACGCACGAGACGGTGTTTGGTTCGTCCACTTACCGCACCGTGGCAGAAATTACCGTTGAAATCGCAACTGAATCCCTGTTCGGTGGCAAGGGCATAGAAGTTAGGGCCATGCAGCCATAATCGTCAGCACCGACGTAGCTTGACTTCGCAGGAACAGGCGGAGCAGGATAAAAGCGAAGAGAAAGCTCGCGAGGAGTTACTCCCATGCTATTCGACGTTCCTATTGCGCAGTGGATGGGTGTGCTGATTGTGGCGGCACTTGTGTACGTGATTTTGTCATTTCGCCGTGTAGGGCCTACGGAAGTGGGCTTGGTGCTGAAGCGCGTGTCGTTCCGAAAGCTAACGCAGGATGATCCCATCGCGCTCCGCGGCGAAGCGGGATATCAAGCGGACATGCTGATGCCCGGGCTGCGCTGGAAGGCGTGGGGATTCTACAGAGTCGACAAATTCCCCTGGGTACAGGTTCCTGCTGGACAAATCGGGGTGGTGATAGCCCAAGTGGGGACGCGGCTGCCGATCGGGGCGAAATCAGCAGCGTACAAGAAGGAATTCGGAAATTTCACGGACCTGCGCGGCTTTCTCGACAAAGGTGGGCAGAAGGGTGTTCAGCGGCCCGCGCTCACACCCGGATCGCTGGTGCCGATTCATCCCGTCGGATTCTTGGTGGTCACGAAACAGCAGGTGTACGGCTTGCCGGTGTCACCCGACATGCGAGCAAAAACGGGAAAGGACGGACGCATTGGGCCAGAGGCCTTTGGTTTGAGGCCGCAACAGCTCGACCTGGTGCGTATCGAACCGCAAGCCGGCGCCACCAGCGGCGCGATGCTGGATGTGATCGGGCTAGTGACGACGTACGAAGGCGACCCGCTGCCTTCTGGCGACATCGCTAGCCGACTGGGCGGGTTTTCCGACATTGCTCCGCTTGAAGAAAAGAACGCCACAGATACAGAAGTCATAGAGGTCCTGCTGGGCAGCAAGAACAACCTGCACAACAACTATCAGGATTACCAGGCGTTTCTGGACAACGGCGGGCACATCGGATTGCAGCACGATCCGCTGCTCTATGGCGCGTTTGCACTCAACCCCTTTCTGGTAAGCGTGGAGTTGGTGCCGATGCTGGTAGTGCAGCAAGGCCAGGTGGCAGTGATCAAGGCTTACGTGGGATTGCCGACACAGGATACTTCCGGGCCGCAATTTAAATTCGGATCATTGGTGCGTCCGGGACATCGCGGGATTTGGGAAGAGCCGCTACGCACGGGGAAATATCCGCTCAACCCGCGAATTTACGAACCAGAAATCGTGCCGACATTCATCCTCACACTGAACTGGGCCGATGCGACCTCGGAAGCGCACAAACTGGACGCGCAACTGCAGCAGATCGTGGCGAAGAGCAACGAGGGGTTCGTTTTCAAGATAGACCTGCAGGTGCAGATCCACGTGCCGGATACGAATGCGCCCCGGGTAATTTCGATGGTGGGGACGATGCGCAATCTGGTCACCGAAGTCTTGCAAGCAGCCGTGGGCAATCATTTCCGCGACAAGTTGCAGTCTATGCCGGCGATTCGATTTATCGAGACGCGCCAACAAGTCCAGCAGGTGGCATACGACCACATCAAGGAGCAGCTCGAGCAGTACCACGTGGAGACGCGCGGCGTTTATATTCAGGATGTGATCCTGCCGGAGGATCTGGTGCGCGTGCTCACGCAGCGGGAAATCGCCAACCAGGAGATCGACACATTCAAAAAGCAGCGCGCCGCTCAAGACGAGCGCATCGCGATGGAAAACGCGAAGGGCACGGCCGAAATGCAGGCGGAGCTAGCAAAATCGAAGGTGGGTGTGGACATCAAAACCAACGACGCTAATGCGCGCACCGAAGAGGCTCGCGGCGAAGCGCAATTCATTCAGCAAACCGGGACGGCCAAGGGTGCGGAAGTGGAAGCGGTTGGCCTGGCGCGCGCGCGAGGATATGAAGCGCAAGTGAAGGCGCTCGGTTCGGTTCCGACAGCGCTGGTGAATATCGTTACGGCCCTCTCAGAAGGACACGCGAGATTTGTGCCGGAAATACTAGTCGCTAGCGGCTCAAATGGCGGCGGAGCCTTCGAGGGCCTGGCGGCGACGGCCATGAAATATCTCGGCGGCGGGGCGTCCGATGGCAAGGGCAAGGAATCGGGCGACAAGAAATAACTATCGCCGCGAGAAATGCGGATTGGAGCGAGGAAAGGATAGGCGAGTGGATTTGCCGTTTCGGCGAAGCGGGAGGGTATCTCTTCTTTGCGCGCTTTTATTTGTCGCGGCGACGAGCCAGAAACAGGGCAAGAATTTTTCGGGCGACTATTCGCTGATCGCAACCGAAGGACAATTCGCAGTAAGCATGGACGCAGGATCCACACTGAAGGTCGAACAGACTTCCGATAGCCTGGAAATCACACGCGTCGAGGGCGGAAAAAAGAGTTTTAGCAAGTTTTCACTCAAGACCGGAGCCGGCGAATACACGGGGGCGGATGGAAAACTCAGGAAAGCGACCGAGCAACTTAAGAGCGGCAAACTCTTTACAGATGTTCTCTATATAACGCCCGCAGAAGGGGCGACACCGCGTTCAGAATTTCACGTCAAGGAAGAATGGGCGCTCTCGGATGACGCGAGGACTTTGATCCTCCGCCGCAAGCTGGAAATGCCCGGCGTACAACCAACTTCGATGTCCGGCGTGGAAACCTATTCCCGCAATTGATTTAACTACAGAAAAGATTTCGCACTGCTCGCCTCAAATGTGGATTTCTTCGAGAATTCGGCGTAACCAATTGACAGCTGCGCGGTTTACCTTATTGAGATTCGAATGTCAGGGAGAACCGGTTGAAGTCTCCTGAAAACGCCGAATCCGGAGATCGGCAACTTGTCGAAGCGGCGCAGAAGGATCCGCGTTGCTTCGCGGAGCTCTACGAACGCAATCTCGAACGCGTGTATGCGTTTGTGCTGAAACGCGTGCGGCATCGCCAGGAAGCGGAGGATGTGACGTCCGAAGTCTTTCATCAGGCGCTTGCAAATCTTCCGCAATTCGAATGGCGTGGCATTCCATTCCACTCCTGGCTCTACCGGATCGCCTCAAATGCCATGATGGACCACTGGAAGCGTTTTGCCAATGAGGCAGGCAATCCGCGACCGGAGGAATCAGGGGAGCCCAGCAACCTGGAGCTCACAGGAATCGAGGATCGCGCTGCGCTCTACCGGGCAGTTGACGAGCTGCCGACCGAGCAACGCCGCGTGGTGGTGCTGCGATTCGCGGAAGAAAACAGCATCCGGGAAATCGCGCAGAAGCTTCGGAAGACCGAGGGAGCCGTCAAGCAGTTGCAGTTTCGCGCGCTCGAATATTTGCGCGAGCGCATGGGTCAGACCAATGGCTAAGATTTCGCGATACGAACAACTCGACAGGGAAGTGCAGGCGCTATGCTCTCGCGGCGAGACACGGCCGAAATCAAAGGCTGCGGCGCTTTCAGCACTCGCGCGGGTAGCCGCGGAGCTGCAAGGATTGCCGCGCGAAGAATTTCGCAAGACACTCCATGCGGACCTAGAAAGGAGAACAGAGATGACAGCAGAAGCAGAGAAAGCGGTCAATCCCATTCCCGAAGGATTTCATACACTCACGCCATACTTGGCGGTGCGCGGAGCCGACAAACTGATGGAATTTATGAAGCAGGCCTTCGGCGCGGAGGAAATCATGCACGTGAATGCGCCGAGTGGCGCACTCATGCACGCCGAACTCCGTATTGCGGATTCGATGGTGGAACTTGGCGATCCCGAAGACCGCGCGGCTCCCGCGCCAGCGGCAATTCACCTTTATGTGAAGGACGCGGACGCGGTTTACAAACGCGCGATTGAGGCGGGCGCCACCTCCACAGCGGAGCCCGTCAACCAGCCGTACGGAGACCGCGAAGCCGGCGTGAAAGACATGTGCGGAAATGATTGGTACATCGCCACGAACCTCGAAACGCGCCACGCGCCGGAAGGCTTGCGATCTGTGACAATGTTTTTGCATACGCAAGGAACGCCCGATTTCATCGCGTTCCTTCGAGCAGCGTTTGGCGCGGAAGAAGCCCAGGTGGCGAAATCGCCGGAGGGCACAGTGCTTCACGCTAAAATCCGCATCGGCGATTCGATATTGGAAATGAGCGAAGCGCACGGCCCCTGTCAGCCCATGCACTCGATGATTCACATGTACGTGCCAGACGCGGATGCCCTGTATGAGCAGGCGATTCGCGCCGGGGCAAGAATTGTGAGGCCGATGGAGGACGCGCCGTATGGAGATCGCATTGGCATCGTGGAAGACCCGTTCGGCTTCATTTGGTGTATTGCGAAGCGAATCAAAAACATGGCAATGTGAGATTCTTGCTTTCTAGATGGCAAATCTAGCGAGCGAATTCGAGAATTGTCGCCATCGTACGGAGGAAATCGAATATGGCAACTCAAGAGAAGTCAATTCCGCCCGCCCCTCCGCCGTCATCGTTCCTCATCCAACTGGCGACGGGCCACTTCATCTCGAACGCACTCTTTGTCGCCGCAAAGCTCGGGATTGCCGACGCTCTCAAGGATGGGCCGCGCACGGCGAATGAAATTGCCACTCTCTCGCACGCACATGTGGAGTCGCTCGCGAGGGTGCTGCGCTTGCTCGCTAGCGTGGGTGTTTTCTCCGAACTGGAAGATGGGCGGTTTGCGCTGACGCCGGTTGGGGAGTGCCTGCAATCCTCAGCAATGCGTAGCTCTGTGCTGCTTCTGACAGGCGAGCTGGTGCAGCGGTCTTGGGGCGACCTCCTGCACAGCGTTCTCACCGGCGAGCCCGCCATTCAACACGTATTCGGCATGGATAGCTTTGCATACTTCGAAAAGCATGCCGAAGAAGGCACGCAGTTCGACGCAGCAATGTCCGGGTTCACTTCGCAAATGGCCGGAGCCGTTTCGCGAGCTTACGACTTCTCGGGAATGGAGGTAATCGTAGATATCGGCGGCGGCAACGGCACTCTCTTGAGCGGAATCCTGAAGGCCCACCCCAACTCCGCGGCGTGGTCTTTGACCTACCTCGCCTGACCAGCGCAGCAGAAAGGCAATTCGAAGCCGCCGGAGTCAAAGGCAGATGCGAATTCATGGCGGGAGATTTTTTTGTGTCCGTGCCCACGGGAGGAGACGTCTACATCATCAAGCATGTGATTCACGATTGGGATGACACGAGGTCAGCAACCATTCTTCACAACTGCCATCGAGCTATGTCGCCCGGCCGCAAGCTGCTCATCGTGGAAGGTATTTATCCGGAGCGAATTGACCAATCACCGGCAAGCCGTTCGGCCACGACAGACGATGTGAATATGCTTGTCCTTACCGGGGGGCGCCAACGCACCGAAGCCGAGTTCCGGAGCCTTCTCGCGGCCTGTGGTTTTCAGCTGGCGCGCGTCATACCCACGCAAGTGATGTCCTGCGTTATCGAGGGCATCCGCACCTAGCGACCCGCTTGCAAAACCCGCTCTTGAACCCCCGCTCGGTACTGATACGGCATGAAGGCATTGACATGGTTGAACAGCAGTCAAAGAATGGTTATTAGAACGGGTTCAATTCTTTCTTGTGTACAACTACCCCTCCTGACCCGTTCCAGTAAGCGTTTCCAAAGCAAGCAATCGAATTTTGGAATCATTGGAAGAGGCGGCCCGCAATCGTTCATACGATCCGGAGAATAGGCCGGATTGATGGGCGAGCGCTGCCTTGCGGAGAAAACCCGAATGAAATCGGATAACCGGCGTGCGCGGTTCCGGCTCGCAGGACTGCTGACCGGACTTCTGCTTCTAGGAATCACAGGTTATGCGTCCATCCTGAGCAAACTGCGGGCCGATGACGCCGCAGCGCGGGTGTCGTACGCACGGCAGGTACAAGTCAGGCTTGCAAGGGTTCAGGCCCATCTTGGTGCGGCCGAGTCGGCTGCCGAGCTCTTCCTGGTGAATGGTGACGATTCTTCGCAGCGGGCAGCTCAAATCGAATTCGATCAAACGGTTGCCGAAGTGACTGAGATCGGCATGCTATCCCAGGAAAATCCAGGTCAGCAACGACATGCCGCTGAGATTGAAGCGCTATTACGAGAACGCGTAAACGCCCTAAAGGGGTCACGAGGGATCACAGGAGTCGCGATTTCCGCCAGAGCCGAAGCACTTCGGGGGCGTGATGAATTCCAGGTCCGTACACAAGACATCTTCAAGGAGATGGAAAACGAGGATGAAGATCTGCTTGCACGAAGTGAAGCAAGCACTAAAGCAACGGCGCGCAACACGACTATCGTGCTCGCCGTTGGAACGGCGCTCGCGATTCTCCTATTTGGCGCGGCCAGCCACTCAGGGCAACGCGAACTCGAAGAAAGAATCGCGGCGGAGACGCGATTGCATGAGGAAACGGAAACTTTTCGAGCCATTCTATCCGGCATGGGAGATGGAGTCGTGGTCTGCGACGAAAACGGCCGGTTCCAGCATCTGAGCCCCGCAGCGGAAGCGATTTTGGGAACTGGAGCACTGGGCTGCTCGTACAGGAAGTGGCCCAAAGATTTCTGCATTTGTCAGCCCCACGGAAGGACAGAAATCTCGTCCGATGATCTTCCATTGGCACGGGCGTTACGGGGAGACTCGGTTGAGAATGTTCAGCTGCTCATCCGCGGGCCCCGTCAACCACAGGGAATCTTGGTCAATGCTTCGGCGCGGCCCCTGTTGGGACTCGGGGGCAAACTCCGTGGCGCCGTGCTCGCCTTCCGCGACGTCACTGAGCAGTTTCAAGCTTCCGAGAGGGTGAAGATCGCACAGGAATACCTCGCCGGCATGTTCGAAGAGGCGAAGAAGCGCGCCGAAGAACTCAAACATAAAGGCGAACTGATCGAAATGATCCAGTCCTGCCAATCATCCGAGGAAGCCTACCCGATCATCGGCAAATCTTTCGAAACAATCTTCCCGGGCAGGTCGGGGGCACTTGCGATTATCACGGCGTCAAGAAGCGCGGTACAGACAGTCATGAAATGGGGTTCCCATCCCACAACCGAACCGGTCTTCTCGCTGCGGGACTGTTGGGCGTTGCGGCGCGGACACGTGCATCTCAGCCGCCCTTCGGAACCTGCATCGCGCTGCCGCCATTTGGGCGTCTTCGAGGGAACCGCCGCGTGCATTCCAGTTTCCGCGCAAGGAGAAACACTCGGCGTAATGTTGCTCGAAAATGATGCTGCGGAGGACGAAATCCCGCGCAACGCTGACGATGAAAAGATTGTCCAGGATCTTGCGGCAGAAATAGCCCAGGGCGTCTCGCTCGCGCTTGCAAATCTCGAGCTGCGCGAAAAACTCCGGACTCAATCCATATTGGATCCGCTGACGGGGCTCTATAACCGCAGATACATGGAAGAATCGTTGGAACGCGAAATCTACCGCGCGGCCAGGGGCAAGCACCCGCTGAGCGCCATCCTTCTCGATCTCGATCAATTCAAGACCTTCAACGATTCGTTCGGACATGACGCGGGAGATTTCGTGCTGCGCGAGCTGGGGCAGACCCTGCGAAAGCACGTTCGGGGAGAAGATATCGCCTGCCGCTACGGGGGAGAGGAATTCGCGCTTATTCTTCCAGAGGCGAATGTCGATATCGCCCTGCGGCGTGTGGCGGAATTGAGCGAACTCTGTCGGCACATGATTCTGCACTATGAGGGCCAGATGCTTGGGCCGATTTCCTTCTCTGCCGGTGTGGCGAATTATCCAATTCACGCAGATTCTCCCCAAGGACTTCTGCGCACCGCCGATGCCGCACTCTATCGCGCCAAGAGTGAAGGGAGAAGTCGCGTGGTGGAAGCCGAGTCAGTGATTTGAGATCTCGGCCGGCCAAATCTCCCAGGTGAACGCGGCGGAGACTTGCCGCGTTCAGCGCGATAGAATAGCTGTTGCATGAATCGCCCGAAGCACGGATTGCGACTGAAAATCGCGTCGCTTGCCCCGAACGCGACTTCCATACTCGTGGCCATCGGGGCGAAGCGACAACTCGTGGGTGTGAGCCGCTGGTGCTCCGAGGTCGCCGACGTGCGAGGCTTGCCAAAGCTCGGCGATTGCTGGCGAATCGATTTGAAGCCGCTCGAAAGACTGCATCCGGAATTAGTGGTGGGTTCCGTGCCGTTTGCATCGGACGCAGTTTCGCAGATCCTTCTGCATCCCTGGAAATTTCTCGCTCTCAACCCTCGATCGCTCGCTGATATCTACTCAGACATTTGGCTTCTAGGAAGCCTGACACAGCGACAGGCTAGCGCCGAAAAACTGATACGGCGAATGAAGGGCACATTTGAGGAGATTTCGCGGCACGCCAACAACAAGCGCTCGCGACCGCGCGTTTATTGCGAAGCTTGGCCAAGTCCGCGCATCAGTTCGCCGCCGTGGGTAAAAGAGCTGGTCAAGATTGCCGGCGGAGAATTCATTGAGCCCGCCGGCGCGAAAGTCAGCGACGAGGAGGTTGCGCGCGGCAAACCGGACGTGATTGTCCTGGCCTGGACAGCCACGGGGAAAAAGGCGAAACCTTCGAGCGTTCTGCAGAATCGAAAATGGCAGGAACTGCCGGCGATTCGCAACCGGCGCGTATTCGTGATCAGCGACGAATTGCTAAATACGCCCGGGCCGCCGCTCGAGAAGGGCGCCGAGGCTCTGTTTCGCGTTCTGCACGAAGAAAACTGAAGTGGGCGCAACCACATCACGTCGCCTGAAACCGAAGCATATTCTCGTCGTCGCGGCCCTCATTGCACGCGATGGGAAGATTCTCATCTGTCAGCGCCGCCGTGGGGACATCTTTGGACTTGCCTGGGAATTCCCCGGTGGCAAAGTGCGAGCGGACGAAGCGCCCGACGAAGCCCTGCGGCGCGAACTCCGCGAAGAACTGGGAGTCGAATCCACCATCGGGCGCGAAGTGCACCGCACACGCCACGGCTACTCACAAATGTCTCAGGAGATCGAGTTGCTCTTCTTCGAAGCACGCATCGAAGCCGGCGAACCTCGCAACCTGGCATTCGAACAATTTGCATGGGCCGATCCCTCGGTGCTGCCATCGTACGATTTTCTCGCGGCGGACCGTGATCTGGTGGAGAAACTCGCTCGCGGGGAAATACGTCTCAAATTGTGAGACATTCGCTGTTGCCTGTTCCGAATCCACGGATCCCGCAGCGTTGGCGGCCGCAATTCGTGGTATATTTATTCGAGCGATAAATTCATACGCGCCACCGCGCAATCAGGAGAAATGATGGCAACGAAGGTGAGCCGGGCGCTTGTGGAGCCCGATGAGGAGTCTTCGGAATATTCCCGCGAGCTGCTCCTCGGACTTTACCGCATGCTCGTCAAATGCCGTATGTGCGACGAGAAAGCCCGCGTGCTGTTTCGGCAAAGCAAGTTCGCAGGAAATTTTTATTCCGGAGTGGGCCAAGAGGCTACCGAAGTGGGGGCAGCGTACGCGCTGAAGCAGGAGGATTGGATCGCCCCTTCGCACCGCGACTGGACCGCGAACATTATCAAGGGCGCCCCGCTCAAGTATTGCTTCGCGCAGCTCTTTGCCAAGTCCACCAGCCCCGACCGCGGGCGCTCTTCCCCCGCTCACATGGGCTATCCGCCGCTCAATGTCATCACTCCCGCCAGCAGCATCGCAGGACAGCTCGCCGTCGGCACTGGGGTCGCGCTGGGATTGAAAAAACTCGGCAAGGATAGTGTGGTCGTCTCATTTTTCGGGGATGGCGCCACCAGTATCGGCGGCTTCCATGAAGCCCTGAATTTCGCAGGCGTGCATCGGCTGCCCATCATCTATGTCTGCCAGAATAATCTCTGGGCGGAGTCCGTGCCACTGCGCCTGCAGACGGCACTCAAAGACCTGGCCGACCGCGCGAAAGCTTACGGGTTCCCGGGTGTGATTGTGGACGGCAACGATATGCTGGCTGTTTATGAAGCCGCGACAAAAGCGATCGAACGCGCGCGCGCGGGCGAAGGCCCGACCTTCCTCGAATGTAAGACGTATCGTTGGTACGGCCACTCCGAAATTGACCCCGCAAAGTACCGCACCAAAGAAGAGCTCGAATCGTGGAAGAAGAAAGATCCTATCCCGCGGTTCGAGAAGCTCTTGACCGAGAAGAAAATTTTCGCCGACACAATAAAAACGGAAATCATTGCAGAGATTACGCAAGAGATCAACGACGCCGTGGAATTTGCGGAGCAGAGCCCCTATCCCGAGGCATCCGAGCTGATGGAGCACGTTTGGGGGTAGAGCCGGGCACCATCGCAATTCTGCGAGCATTCTGACGGAACAACAAATCGGCTCATAGATACTGGGCCCCCAAGGAAAGGCAAAACTTCATATGGCACGCACGCTGAGCTTCATAGACGCAATCAACGAAGGACTTCACCAGGAGATGAGCCGCGATGAGCGGGTCTTTATCATGGGCGAAGACATCGGTGTATCTGGTGGAGTTTTTAAAGCCACAGCGGGGTTGTGGGAAAAATTTGGCGAGGAACGCGTGCTGGATACTCCGCTCGCGGAAAATAATATCATCGCCTCTGCCGTCGGTGCCTCGATGGTGGGATGGCGGCCCGTGCCGGAGATCCAGTTCGCCGACTTCATCACGCCGGGAATGGAAAGCATCGTACAGCAAGCGTCCAAGCTTCGGTATCGCAGTGCGGGTGGGTTTTCTTGTCCAATGACGGTGAGAATTTGTTGCGGCGGCGGCGTGAACGGCGGACTCTATCACTCGCAGGAAAACGCCGCATGGTTCGTTCACGAGCCGGGCTTGAAAGTCGTGATGCCCGCGACTCCCTACGATGCCAAGGGCATGTTGCTCGCGGCCATCCGCGACCCAAACCCCGTCCTCTATTTTGAGCACAAAAAACTCTACCGCACGATAAAGGGTGAAGTTCCCGAAGGCGATTACACCGTGCCACTCGGTCTGGCCGCCGTGCGCCGCGAGGGCCGCGACTTGAGCATCATCACGTACGGCTATATGGTTCACGTGGCACTCGAAGCAGCCGGGAAGATGGCTCAGAATGGCATCGAAGCCGAGGTCATTGACCTGCGGACGCTCAATCCTCTCGACAAGAAGACGGTGCTCGACTCTGTCCGTAAAACCAACAAATGCCTCATCGTCCACGAAGACAAGAAAACCATGGGAATCGGCGCAGAAATTGCCGCAATTGTGAGCGAAGAGGTCTTTGACGATCTCGACGGGCCGGTGATGCGCGTCGCTGCGCCCGATGCCCCGGCGATTGCATTCTGTCCCACGCTGGAGAAGGCCTGGCTCGTCAACACCGAGAAAGTCGTCGCCGCCATGGAGCAGCTCGCCGCCTATTAGTTCGCACCTGCCAATCAGGTGAGCATTCGGCCGCCATCTACGGCGAGCACCTGGCCGGTCACAAATTCCGTTTTCACGAAAAATAGCACCGCCTCCGCAATGTCTTCGCCCGTGCCTGTGCGTCCAAGCGGCGCGCGGTGAATGTAATCTTCATCCGGCAATTCACCGGGAAATTGAATCGTTCCCGGCGCGACGCTGTTCACCAGGATCTCCGGCGCCAGGGCGCGCGCCAGACATCGCGTGAGCATGATCACACCTGCTTTCGAAACGCAGTAGTGCGTAAACTTCGGCCATGCGAGCAAGCCGCCAAGCGAAGAGAGATTGACGATTCGGCCGCGAACACCAACTTTCATCGAGCGATTCATGATCCGTGCCGCAGTCTGCGCGCACAGGAACTGGGATTTCAGGTTTGTGTCCATGATGTCGTCCCACTGTGATTCGGTGAGATCGAGAAAGTTCGCGGCGAAAAATTTCCCGGCATTGTTCACCAGGATATCGAGACGTCCGAATTCGCGATCGACCTCTGCGAACATGGCTTCGACTTCAGCTGCGCGCGAGACGTTTGCGCGAATCGCCCGGGCCCGCTGGCCCAGCTTGCGGATTTCACTCACAACCTGCTCCGCTTCCAGTTCAGAGGTCGAGTAATTCACCACGACATCGGCCCCTTCGGCACCGAGACGCAGAGCAATACTCCGGCCGATTCGTTTCGCAGCGCCGGTTACCAACGCGACCTGCCCTGCTAGTGGCAAATCCCCCATCGGTTTACCTCCCTGCACGTGGGGCAACGATACCATTCGCCGCTCATTCTGCAATGCCCTCGGCAGCGTCACCCGGACCCGTGTTCTTCACTGCGCGGCACCTGCCGGCAAGTTCAAAAAGCCTGTGGAAATCCGGGCAAAGAGTTGATAGAATTCCTCTGCGTGTGTCGCTTCTATCGTCGCTCCATGTTTGGGATAAAGGGTCGCTGGGATGCACCAAGTCAACCTCGTGTCTTGCCAGATGGAGCGGAGGCGATGCAAAGACTAACAATCTTAAGGAGTTAGAGGTGCGAGAACAAGGAACAGTCAAGTGGTTTAATGCCAGCAAAGGTTACGGTTTTATCCAGCGCCAGAGCGGTGAGGACGTCTTCGTGCACTTTTCCGCCATCCAAGGGGAAGGCTACAAGTCACTCAATGAAGGCCAAGCGGTGGAGTTCGAAGTGAAGCAGGGCCCTAAGGGTTTACAAGCAGCCGACGTCGTCGGCCTCTAATTTGCAGGACAGCCGGGTCGATTTGGGATTCGGGGCAGCGTTCTCGGTAGCGCGGTTTCTCTGAGAAATGCTTACATCGGCAGTCAGTCGGGCCGAATCGTGCGCTTGAAGTCGCTTGCAGACTCCTCCAGCAGAGGGGTCGTCGAGACATTGAATTCTCCACACAACTAGCAATCCGCACAATCAGGAGGAACGAGGTGCAGATACTCGAAGAAGGGCAGCAGATCAAGCACGATCAATATGGGCTCGGCATAGTGCGCGAATCGAATACCGAGCGCACGACCGTGGACTTCGACGACTTTGGAACGAAGAAATTCGTAACCAGCATCTGGCAGGCAGAGACTATTGGCGATCCCGTGAAGGGCGCGCGCCCGCGCCGCCGCGGCCGCAAGCCGAAGACGCAGGCAAAGTAAACTCCATCCCCTCAGAGATCAAAGGGCAGGCTCCGTGGAGCCTGCCTTTTTTGCCCACGCCGATTCAGTTGGTGCTTCCTCAGAGCAGCTCGCCAGTATGTCGGGAATTTCGAATACAGCGCGGCTTTGCAACGCCCGCGCATTTCGACGAAGTTCCTCAAAATTTTGCGGCTCAAGCAATTGCCTTACGGCCGAAGCTACCTCACGAAAATTCCGCGTGACGATCCCGGCGCCATTTTCCCGGATCCAGGCCGCGTTGTAACGCTCCTGCGGGAGCGTGGCCGCGTTGCATTCCACCACCACGGGCAGGCCCATTGTCACCGCTTCCGAAACACTTCCCGGACCGGGCT
Source organism: Candidatus Acidiferrales bacterium (assembly GCA_050747245.1). Taxonomy (GTDB): domain Bacteria; phylum Acidobacteriota; class Terriglobia; order Acidiferrales; family UBA7541; genus JBOGNO01. The sequence continues at coordinate 45,830 of JBOGNO010000006.1, read as the reverse complement.
TCCCGATGAAAAAATCCGAAAGTCGCATGTAAAAGGGAATCTGCGTCGTAAATCCTTCTACGAATCGCGGCATCCCGCTCTCTTGTGCTCGTAGAGCCCGAAACAGGCCATCATTCTTCCCGCAAATCAAAATCAGCTGAATATCCAGCCCGGAGCGATCCAGCCGGCGGGCAATTTCCAACATCACGTTCGATCCGTGTCCCCCGAATAGCAACAGCCCGGTGCGCCTATCGGCATCCAATCCCAACTTGTTCCGCTCCGCCGCGCGATCCAGCCGTACGTCTTCATAGAATGCGGGATTCAAAATCATCCCCGACGTTTGAAAGACGCGCGACGCCCTGTGGCCTATCGCGCGCGCCTGTTCAACCGCTCGCGGTGAGCCACAAATGAAGTACTGCTCTTCACGCTCGATCCAGAAATGCGGTGGATAGTCAGCAAGGTCTGTGAGGATGGTGACGAACGGCCGCGAAGGAAATGCGCGCGCAAAGCTTTCTCGCAGCGCGCGATTGAAATTCGGCACTAGAGACACAGCCATATCCGGGCGCGATTCCTTCCAGTAAGTTTCCAGCCTCCTCACCATCGCTTCGTGCGCCACGCGAATGGCAGCGTGCAAAACACGCAGAACGCTGGCGCTCCCCAGCGTCCAGCCGCGCCTCAGCATCTGGTTGTACACATCCTGAACTCGAATCCCCGTCAGCTTGCGAACAGGATCAATTGAATCCAACAGTTCCTGAAGATTGAGCAGTTGAATTTCCCATGGACGGCCCTGCGCACTGATGACTGATTGTAGCGCCGTGGCAGCGGCGCGATGCCCTCCCCCGGCGTCAAAGAAAACGAACTCGATCCTCGGCATTCCGTGCGAATTCTTGCACAAAATGAGAAATTCGTTCACTTGCCGCGGGAAAATCGTGCGCAACGCTGTGACCAATTCGTAATCGTTTCCGGCCTGTCATGCCGGCTTCACGCGCATGTAACACTCCTGTGGAAAACTATCATCATGCGATGCGACCTCCATGTGCACTCGATCCACTCCGGGATGTGCCACATTCCGGGGCTCAATCGGATTTGCCGAGAATCGTACAACGACCCTGAAGAGCTCTACGCAACTCTCAAGCGGAGGGGCATGGATTTGGTGACACTCACCGACCATGACTCGATTGACGGCGCGGAATTACTTCGCCGCCATTCCGACTTCTTTCTAAGCGAGGAAGCAACCTGCCGCATGCCGGGAGGAACGCTTGTTCATATCGGAGTGTACGACATCACTGAACGACAGCACTTCGAGATTCAGCGCCGGCGCGAAGATCTGATTTCATTGCTGGTCTATCTCTCCGAGCGGCGCATTTTCTTCAGCGTCAATCACGTTTTTTCTGGGCTCACGGGTGCGAGGCTCCTAGAAGACTTCGACTGGTTCCGGGAGTACTTTCCGGCGTTCGAAACCTTTAACGGCCAGATGATGCCGGATCACAACCGCCACGCGGATCGGCTTGCCCGCCGAGAGGGAAAGATCCGCCTCGGCGGAAGCGACTCCCACGCGCTGCGTTCCGCGGGTTGCGCATGGACGGAAGCCCCGGGCGCACGAGACAAGTACGAATTTCTCAATCAACTGCGTGCCGGAATCGCTTTCCCGGGTGGAGAACACGGAAATTATTTCAAGCTCACACGCGACGTCATCTCAATTGTGTCCTCCATGGTTCGGGAGAAGCCTCTGAGCGCCCTGCTCCTGCCCCTGGCCTTGTTTGTTCCCATGGTTACGATGGCCACGGCTCTGCATGAAATCGCGTTCTTGCGGAGCTGGAGCTCGCAAGTGTTCGGCATACCGGCCCGCTTAACCCGGCAGGAGCGCTGGAGCCCAGGTCCTGCGGCGGAGGCGTTCCAATGGCCCTAGCGCGTGCGGTATGGACGTTTATCGACACTCGAGATCGGCGAATCATGCGGCGCGTGCATCGCTGGAGGGCGCCGCGTTGGGTGCGCATCGGGGCGCTTCTCGCTACGCGGCTAGGAGATGGCTGGGTATGGTATGCGCTCGGAATCGTGCTCGCACTCGCGGGCGGCCCAGAGCGATTTCGCGCCCTGGCCTCTGCCGGGTGCGCAGTGGTCAGCGGAATCCTGATATTCCGCTGCGTGAAGAATCTTAGCCGGCGGCAGCGTCCCTGCGAGCTTGAACCGCATTGCTGGGCCGTGGTGCTGCCACCGGATCAGTTTTCATTTCCCTCCGGACATTCCATCACCGCCTTCGCGGTGGCCGTGTCCGTGGGGCTCTATTACCCGCACCTGCAGGCCGAGCTCTTGGTCCTCGCGCTCAGCATCGCCATCTCTCGAGTGCTCCTCGGGATGCACTTCTTGAGCGATGTCGTTGCCGGTTCGCTCCTTGGAACCGCGCTCGGCCTTGCCGGTTACTTCCTGTTTGCTTGAAGCGCTTTTCTCAGCACTACTGCGCCTTCGGCTTCTCCTCTTTCGCCGCCGCTGGCTTGGTGGGTTTGGGCCGCCAGAAACCGGGGTCGGCCTTCGCCCAGCCCTCCGGCGGATTGCTGATGTGCGGATCGATGCCATACAAATCAGATTGATCGCTGTTGATCGCGGATGAAGAAATTTCATCTAGACGTTTCGCGCCGTCTCCCATCGCGCCCATCAGCGCGCCCATCTGAGAAAATTCCTTATCTACGTCCGCCAGCGAAGCAATCGGCTCGAAGATCAGGTATGTCCCTTCGGGCGCTCCATAGAGGGCTTGAAAGATCGCGTAGTGTGCCTCGATTCCAGACTTCTTGTAGGCGTCCTGGAAGAGTTTTCCGCCCTCATCGAATTCCCGATCATGGCCGGGGCGAACGCGGAAAGTTTCCACCGCGAAATAGCGCAGTTTGGAGATGTCCACACCCGGCTCATAGCTCAAATCAGGTCGGAGGAGGAATACAGCGTCGCGCGCCTCTTCGTTGGTGTTGGCTGTTTCAGCATCGAGCCGGGCCAATTCGCTTCCTGGGGTCTCCTGACCGAATACCGCCTGCATCGTGCTGCTCATATCCGCAAGCGAACCGAAGGGCACGAGGTACACTGCGCGACTCGGTCCAGACATGGAGTACATTCCAATATAGTGAAATTCTGGCTTCAACTTTCCAAAGAGTGCCGCGTACTTCGCAGAGAGATCCTCATACTGCATTGCCTTCCCCATCTTGATCTCTTCTGTGTGCATCACCAGCACGGGCGGCGGGGTAGCCATCAGGTGCTCAGGCGGCGTCGCCTCAGCCTCTTTCGCCTCGTCGGCGTGATGTTGAGCCTTGGTGGCCGGTTTTTTCTTTGCAGTTTGCGCTTGTGAATTGTCCTGTGCAGTGGCGCGAGGAGCCACGCCAAGCAACAGGAGAGCCGTCAGCAGATACAGAATCCTTCTCATCGAAACACCTCCGGGCCGGGAGCCTACCACACCCGGCGGCCGTTTCAAAGCGCAGGGTTCAGCGCAATCCAGAGTGATTGCGACTCATCATCGAAGGTGGTATAGAAGCCCAGGTCAGCTTCCCTAGGTGCACCTCAAGGAGGATCTTATGATGAACCTATTGTGGTGGGCGCTCGTTGGACTGGTCGCCGGATGGGTCACCGGCAAAATTATGAAGGGCAGCGGATATGGCGTGATCATGGACATCATCCTGGGAATCCTCGGCGCGCTCCTCGGCGGATGGATCATGACGCGGCTCGGGTTTGCTGGAGGGGGTCTGGTCTACACAATTCTAGTGGCTATCGCCGGCGCAATCATTCTCGTCGCCATAGTCCGGCTCATCAAGAAGTAGCGGTAGCTGCAAACCCCTCACTGTGTCGCCAGCAAGTCGTCGCTCAATTCCCTGCTTCTGAGCCATAATACGGGCTCACGAATCGGAGGAAACATGAAGCTCGATTTGCTGGCGATTGCTGCGCATCCCGACGACGCGGAGCTCACCTCCGGTGGTACCCTGCTGAAAATGTCGCGGTTGGGCTACCGCGTAGGGATTCTCGACCTGACGCGTGGAGAGATGGGCACCCGAGGCACTCCGGAAATCCGAATGCGCGAAGCTGCCAAAGCCGCGCGCATACTGGGCGTATCCCTCCGCGAAAATCTGGGATTGCCGGATGCCGACGTCGAGGCGAGTGCGGAAAATAAGCTGGCGCTGGCGCGCAAGATTCGCGCCTGGCAGCCGCACACGGTTATCCTTCCTTACTGGGAAGGCCGCCACCCCGACCATTACAATGCGGCGCGCCTTGCTTACGAAGGTTGTTTCCTGGCTGGGCTGAAGCAGTTGCCGATTGCTGGCCAGGCCTTCCGTCCGTTCAAACTCCTCTACGCCGCGAGTTACGCCGACGTCCGTCCCACACTTGCAGTGGATATCACGCCGCAATACGAACGGCGGCGCCGCGCGATTCTCGCCTATCAATCCCAGTTCAACCCAAAGCCCGGAGAGCGCCGCGGCAAAGTGCACCTGCCGCTCGACGAACTTGAGGAGAGGATGAGCCTCCTCGCCAGGTCATATGGGCGCATGATCGGGGTGCGCTACGCGGAAGGGTTTGTTACTAAGGAAATCATCCAAGTCGCCGATGTCGTGAAATTGCCGGTGCGCTCCATCTAGCATGGAGATCGTCCCGGATTCGGTCCAGGAAGCGCTCCTCTAGAATTCTCCACTCTCCTGCGCAAACGTAAATCCGGGAAGCGCTTGTGCGTTACCGTCGCGGACCACGCGAACTCGCAGCGGAGGCTCGTCCTCCGCTCCTGCCTTGCGCAGGAGCACTATGGTTGCGAGCGCCTCAGTGTAAATTTTCGTCACTAGGTAGGAGTCGGGCGTGCTGTCTTTTTTCCACACTTGTCCGAGCTGAATCTTGGCTGGCGCCGTCATCTGCATGACTCTAGACGCTTTCCCAGCATGCGTCAACTTTGCTCGCGGTCCTGCAATCTCCGCTCTCGGAAAGGAAACTATTCTTGCCGACACCTCATCCAACGAATTGACGAAAGCCCGCCTGAAGGGGGTGTATACTCCTGCGAGGCTTGGCGGAGGAAGCGCCGATGAATCCTTGGACAATGCGAATTGGAGCGGCCCTGTTGTCAACGGTCCTCGTTCTGCCCCCCGGGTTGGCGGCACAGCAACAGTCCCAGCAGCAATCGAGCCAGCAGTCGACTCAGCAATCAACCCAGTCGTCCCAGCAGCAGACGCAGAGCCCGGACACACCGGGCAACGGAAAAGGAAACGAGTCCGACGTCAGCGCCATCGGCAACCGCAAAGTCGGCCATGGCCCCGATTTCTATTCTCTCGAGAGGGAGATCGCCCTCGGTAAGCAACTCGCCTCGGAAGTGGATCGCGAGGCCAAGTTCATCCAGGATCCGGTGGTCAACGAATACGTGAACCGCGTGGGACAGAATATTGTCCGCAATTCCGATTGTCAGGTTCCCTTCACCATCAAGGTCATTGACTCCGATGTCGTGAACGCCTTCGCTCTCCCCGGTGGTTTCTTTTACGTGAACAGCGGCCTGATCCTGCACGCTGATGAGGAAGCGGAACTGGCCGGCGCCATGGCGCATGAGACCGCGCATGTGTGCGCTCGCCACGGCACACGCAATGCAACCAAAGGCGAGATCATTAACCTCGCGAGCATCCCCGCCATGATTTTCATCCCCTACACTTGGACGGGATATGCCATATACCAGGGCATGAACTTCCTGATTCCTCTGACCTACTTGAAATTTTCCCGCGACGTGGAGCGCGAGGCCGATTATCTTGGGCTCCAGTACATGTACAAAGCGGGATACGACCCCAACGCGTTTGTGACGTTTTTTGAAAAGATCGAGGCGGAGGATCGCAAGCGTCCGGGAACCATTCCGAAGGTCTTCGCCACGCATCCTCCCACTCCCGATCGCGTCGCGGCGGCGCAGAAGGAAATTGCTGAAATCCTCCCGCCTCGCGAGGAATACATCGTCACCACTTCAGAGTTTGATAGCGTGAAGCACCGCCTGGCGATGATCGAGGCAGGTCAAAAGGCTCAGGAAACTAAGGGCCCGGGCAAGCCCACTCTGCGGAAGAAGACCGAAGCCGATCCCAACAAGACCGGCGGTACTCAGAGCAGCGGCGACGATAACAGCGACCGGCCCGTCTTGAAGCGCCGGCCGTAATTTACTGAACGAATCCAAAACAAACAGGGCGAGCCTGCGGATCGCCTTGGCCCCATTTCATGTTCGGGAATTAATTCTCGTCTAAGAATCGCCCAGAACTACCGGCGTTCCGAGGCTTCCACCACACCCATGCGTCGCAGTCCTTCGTTGTAATATTTCCGGTAGAGGAGGTCCCACTCCTCGCTGCCTTCCAGAATCTCTTTCTTCTGCGAAGCGATCTTCTGTCTCGCGTCGTTGTCCACCTGTTCTTCCACTTTCAACAGATCCGTCAAAATCTTCACCATTTCTTGGCGGATGGTCTCGCGGTCTTCGACGAATTCCACGTCCTCGCTCGCTACCAGCGTCTCAATCATGCGGTGCGAGAGGCGCACAGTTTTTTCCCGGCTCAGTCTCATTCGATGGAGTCAATCCTCGATTCCGCGTCGGTCCGGATGTCAGCGGAGTATCAATTTTCTTTCGCGTGCCAATTGCCCTTTCACCTTCTTGTACATCTCCTGGTAGGAAACGCCGGTGCGCTGCATCTCATCCGAGTACCGCGCCAGAATCTCGCGTACCTCTTCGTTGAGGCGGTCCTCGATGGAAAGCTCCTCGGCCATCCCCTGCCGCAAGCGCTGCGTAACGGCTTCCACGGCTTTCGTCTCCACCATCTGCCCTTCCACGAGGCGCTTGACCACTTCCTTCGCCATGTAGCCAACGAAATCCCGTTGCAGCAGCATCCCTGATTATTCTCCGGCGCATCTTAAAACACTTCAGTCTAATGGCGCGCGAACGGAAGTGTCAAGGCAACGCCGTTGACGCCCTTTCTCGCTTCCGTTACGATGGTTTGGGGCGGTTAGCTCAGTGGTTAGAGCATCCCGCTTACACCGGGAAGGTCCACAGTTCAAGTCTGTGACCGCCCACCACAGAGTTTAGCTGCAAGCTTTAATTCGCGGGGCCGTAGTTCAGTCGGTTTAGAACGCCTGCCTGTCACGCAGGAGGTCGCGGGTTCGAGTCCCGTCGGCCCCGCCACTTCATCTGAATCTGCAGGAATCCTCTGCTTCGATACTCACGCGTGCAGCCGCATCGCTAGAGCACTTTCTCCTTTTCACTTGTGGGAGAAATACGCTTCAGCAATTCCATCAGATTCTGGGCGTGGATAGGCTTGGTGATGTAGTCGTCCATTCCAGCTTTCAAACACCGTTCTCGGTCGCCGACCATGGCATGGGCGGTCATGGCGATGATGGGCAAATGGGCTCCAGATAATCTTTCTTTCTCGCGGATGATGGCTGTGGCCTCGAACCCATCCATCTCCGGCATCTGAACATCCATAAGCGCCAAATCAAACGATTGCTTTTCCAAGGTTGCCAGTGCTTCTTTGCCGTTCCCGGCCAAGGTCACGGAATGGCCCTGCCGCTCCAGCAACCGAAGTGCGAGCACCTGGTTTACCTTGTTGTCCTCGACAAGAAGGATGCGAAGTTGGCAGCTATTCTCCCGCAGCCAGTGGCGCGTGACCAGGACGGGGGCTTGCGCGCCCTCCGCCGTGCTGGTTCTCAGGGCAGTGAGGATCGCATCCAATAGTTCCGCTCGCCGGATCGGCTTGGTCAGATAGGCGGCAACACCCAACTCTCGGCAGCGACTTGCGTCTCCGCGCTGCCCAGCCGAACTGAGCATCATGATGGTCGCGGTTTTCCATTCCGGGTTCCGTTTGATGGAATCCGCCAAAGCAAAGCCATCCATTTCCGGCATCTGGGCGTCCAGCAAAATGAGCGGGAATGTCCCACCCAGGCTTTGCGCTTCGTGGAGCGTCCGGAGTGCATCAGCTCCGCTCCCCACGCCCGTAGGTTGCGTCCTCCAGCTCTCGAGCATCTTCAGCAGGATATGGCGGTTCGTGGCGTTGTCGTCAACTACCAGCACCCGCATGTCGCGCAACACAGCCGAGTCCTTGGGAACTACGAATCGCGCCGGCGGTTTTTGTATTCCTACGCGGGCCGTGAAGTGGAAGCGACTGCCCTTTCCGACTTCGCTCTCGACCCAAATCTTCCCTCGCATCAGATCTACCAATCGCGAGGAAATGGTCAAGCCTAAACCCGTGCCTCCGTATGTGCGACTCATCGAGCCGTCCACTTGCGTGAACGCCTCGAAGATGGCAGCTTGCTTTTCCTGCGGGATACCTATGCCCGTGTCTGTGATCGTAAAGTGCAGCAGGGCGTCGGCTTCGGTCTTCGACTCTACTTGGCCATAAACGACCACTTCACCCTTGGCCGTGAACTTGATGGCGTTCCCAACCAAATTGACCATCACTTGGCGTAGCCGGCCAGGATCGCCGACGAGCGCTTCGGGAACATCCGGTTGGAGGTAATAGGCGAGTTCCAGCCCCTTCTCGTGCGCGCGGAAACTGAGCGATTTCATCGTATCGCCTAGACACTCGCCGAGATTGAAGCCGATGGCCTCGAACTCCAGTTTTCCGGCTTCAATCTTTGAATAATCCAAGATGTCGTTGATCAACGAAAGAAGGGACTCTGCCGATGACTTCACCATGTTCAGGTAATCGCGCTGATCGGAATCGAGTTTCGAATCCAACACCAGTTCCGTCATACCCATGATTCCATTCATCGGCGTGCGGATTTCGTGGCTCATGTTTGCCAGGAACTCGCTCTTCGCCTTGCTGGCGGCTTCGGCGGCTTCCTTGGCGCGCCGCATTTCTGCTTCCGTGCGCTTGCGAATGGACACGTCCTGATAGATTGTGAAGCTGCCCGCGACTCTGCCGTTGACGATTAGGGGCACGGCGTGAAGTTCCACATCCACTACGGTTTGGTCCTTACGACGCCGGCGCGTGACAAGGATGACTGTTTCGTCCTCGGCCATGGTGCTATGGGCAGTTTGCATTTCCGAGGCCAACTCCTCGTCCGCTATCAGTTTCTCCAGGGAGAGCCCAATGGCCTCTGCGCGCGAGTATTGGAATAGCCTTTCGAATGCTGGATTGCACAGCTGCACCTCACTCGCTGGATTCAAAACGACGATGGCTAGGGGGCTGGTGTCAATCAGTGCATTGAGAAATGCAGTGCGCTCCGCAACCCTGGTTTCAAGCTGGTCGTGCGCCTCTTGCAGCGCCACATCCCGTTGCTGAATGCGGTCGAGCATCCCGTTAAACTGGTCGAAGAGAAACCCGATCTCATCATCATTCTTCTTTACGGCTCGAATCGAATAATTCTCGTGCACGGAAACAGACGACGCTGTCTCGGCGAGCTCGCGAATCGGCGTCGAAATCACCTTCTGAAGGCTCGAAGAAAAGAAAAAAGCTGTGGTCAGGGAAAGGAACAAGGCCAAGAGGACGATCTCAAGGAATCGGACTAGGCGTGAATGCAACTCTCCGAGATCCTCTTCGATATAAATGGTGCCGATGGGATCGTCTTTGAGAATAATTTTCTGAAACAGGATTTTGTGTTCGCCGGCCACCGCAGAGCCATCCGGCCCGGGTGCGGGCGGTGAAAAATCCGCTTGGGCTGGGTCCCGGCTGTACTTGGCAAATACTTCCCCGTTCTTCCCGTAGATGGCGGCGAAGACCACGTGGCCCTTCGCGTGAAGCGCTGTGAGAATCTCGCGGGCCGAATCGGCGTCGCCAAATGTAAGCGCCGCCGTGCTGTTCTCCCCGATCATTTTCGCCGTCGTGGAGAGGTCCTGTGTATCCGACTGCAGAAATGTCAGCCGATCATAGCCGGTAAAAATGAAGGCCGCCAAAAGCAAGGCTGCGCCACAGGTCAGCATTACGATGGCCTGGAGCTTCGTCCGGATGGAGGTGTTTCGAAATCCCCGCATTTTAGTTTCTCTTCCCCGGCGCCGGATCGTGAACAATCGTGGCCAGCGCTAGGAGTTTGGAGCTGATTTTCAGCCGCGCTCGCTCTGCGGCATCTACATTGATCGCGAATCGCACCTTGTTGTCCTCCAGAAGGAATGCGATCACGCCGCCTTGCTCGGCAAATGCCTGCCTTTCGCCAACCAGCAGCGTGCTCGCGCCGCTCACCGAGCGGAGAACTTCGGGAAGCCGCTTGCTTTCCGAATCGCTCAGGAAAATAATCTGGCATGCCTTCTCATCGTCGAGCTTTTTGGTCCGGCGAATCACCAACTTGTGCCTGCCAATGGATTTGTCGCGAACTGCGTCATCCAGCGCATCGCCAAACGGGTCTTGTCCAATCACGCACAGATTGATGGGAGCCGTGTCGCTCACAAAAGCGTCCGACGGCCAGTCAACGAATTTCGCGAAGTTATACAGGAATGCCGCCTTAACCTGGTACTCGGAAACGTCTTCGGACTGCGCGCCGGAGCTGACGGGGAAAATCGTGCAGGCGAGCAAGACAGCAATCATCGCCGGCCACAGTCCCATTTTCCTGGCACACGTTCCGCTCACGTCTCTCGCCTGCCCGCTTGGCTCGAAATTCATTCTCAACTGCGGAATCCTACTAACTGGAGCGGCCGCAAAATCTCGATCCGGGTTGACGGCGCCGGCCGCGCAATCACATCCCAATATTTTCGCGGTGCGTCATTTCTTCGTTTCGAATCGCCATGTGACCTGCAAATAGGCGCTGCGAGGGACAAGCGTGGGAACTTCGCCTAACACGCTCCTCGTGAATTCCGCGTGCTGGGCGCTGAATGCGTTTTGCACGACGGCGCTGAGTTCGAAAGAATCACGGGGACGCCAGCCGAGGCGCGTGTCGAACCTTGTGTAGCCGGAGAGGGCCTGCGCTGGAAGCCGGCTAACATACTGGAATGAACTATCGAATTCCAGGTGCTTTGGCAGATCGATGAGCGAGCGTACCTGGAATTGATTCCCGGGGTCGTCGCCGGTGTTTCGCGGTGGCGGAGACGCCAAAGAGCCGGCGTTGAGTCTCAGGTCTTCAGCGATCCAAGTGTAGCTGGGGCTTATCCGCCATTTCTTTGTCACATACCAATTGCCGCTGATTTCAACTCCATGGGTACTCCCGTGCTTTCGGTTGTCAAAGAACAGAGGAAGAATCAAATGCGGCGGCGCGGGATTCTGTTGGATGAATGGTGTTCCGGGTTCGGTTGTTTCTAGGTTGGTGTAGCCATTGAAATACCCTGCGAAATCCAGGCTCAAGTTCTTCAAGAGTTGAACGCGGTAACCGCCTTCGTACGCCACCAAATCTTCCGAGAGGAAATCAGGATCGCCGAAGATAGTGGCAAAACCAACAGCTCCGCCGCCGAGTGGTACTGCCTGCTGCACGAATTGCACGTCAGCTTCAGCTCGATCCGGAGATCGCACCGCGCGAGCAATCGAACCCCACAGTGCATGCCGCGAATTGACCGTCCACATCGCCCGGACATTGGGCTGGATTTCGAACCCCGTGAAATCGTTGCGCTCAAATTTCGAGCCCAGCGTCAGCGTCAGATGATTTTCGACCAGCTTGATCTCGTCCTGTGCGAACGCGCTGAAAAGCTGAATTCCGCGGGCTTGCGGTGTGAAAGATTCTCCGAAGCTGGCTCCGATCTCGTCCGAAGTCCAGCGATAGCCGAGTCCCCAAATTAGATTGTGGCGATCCCCCAGCGAGATGTTGTGCTCGAGATCCGCGTCATAGGTGTTGCGATTTTCTCCAAAAGTCGCCTCACCCCGATTCGTACGATCGAAATACAATTGCAAGGAAAGCTTCGAACCGCCGGAGAGAGTGTGATTCCAGCGGGCCAAAATGTTTTCCTCCGTCGCCTCAATCGGGTCGGTAATCAGTCGTGTGAAGGGTGGCGTGAAAGATACGAACTTTAGCAACTTCTCACTCTCACTTCCTCCGCCGAAGTCCCCTTCGAGAGTAATGGAATCCCCCGAAGTCGAATCCCAATCCACACGAAAGCCGCTGCGCTCCATCTGCCATTGATCCAATCCGCTTCCGCCCCCGGCAAGTTCAAAGTGATTGTTTCTGAAGTATTTTCCATACACACGGTAGTGCACGTCCGGGCCGATCTCGCCTCCGTACCGGATTGTCCCGGCGCCGAGCACGCTACTTCCACCACGGGCCCTGACAAGCCCACCCTGTGTGTCCTTCGCTTTTTTCATGATGATGTTGATGACCCCGTTGACGGCATTCGCTCCCCACAGCGCGGCGCCGGGACCCCGAATCACTTCGATCCGGTCAATATCCTCCAGCGGCACGTCTTGCATGTCCCAATACACTCCGGAGAAGAGCGGGGAGTAAACCGTCCTCCCATCTACCAGAACGAGGAGCTTGTTCGAAAAGCGCCCGTTGAAGCCGCGGGCGGATATCGCCCAGGTGTGCGCGTTGATCTGCGCCACATCCAAACCGGGCACCATGCGCAGCAGGTCTGGAATATTCGTTGCTCCGGAACGTCGAATGTCCTCATCCGTGATGACGTAAATTGCCGCGGCAGAGTGTGCAAGTGGTTGATTGGTCTTCGAAACCGAAGTCACCTCAATCTGCATCAGTTGCTCGATGCTCATTGAGGAAGGATCCTGCTTTTGTTTTTGTGCTTGAGCCGAGTGCGACGCCGCGAGCAGCGCAGCGGCCACGCCCAAGCAGCCGCGTCCCATAATGATGCAGAGTCGTCTCTTGATCACTCGACTCAATAGGCTGCTGGCCATAGGAATGATGTATTCAATTTGAGCTCTCATTCTTTGCACCTCAACATGCCACCACTTGGAATCAGGAATCGTTGGGAGGGAGCGGTGTAGCTGGTCTTCTCGAACTGCTTCGCGCGCGAGGGGTCGGCCAAGGCACCGTCTCGGGTATGCTCAGCCTCAATTTCGATGTTCAGTCGGGCCAAAAACACAAACTTCCCTTCCCGCAAGAGGAACGGCAATCTTCCGCATCTTGCGTTTTGCTTCGGGAAGGGGAACTATTTTGGAAACCCTACAATCGAGGAAATAAATCCCACGGACCGTGATGCGAGAGGGGGTCCTGTTTTACTCCTCCAACGTCTTCACTGCGAATTTTATCATTTGCCATTCCTCCGCTCCTGCACTGCGCCCTCCCCCGTGCCCTATCAGGCAGGTACGCATCCCTCCTCCGAAACCTGGACACTCACCACACGTTGGGTCGTTCATTCCCAAAAAGCCGGACCGCTCTCCTGAACGCCCGCTTCTTTGCTATGCGTGCCGCGCCCCTTGATTTCCAACCGTGCGGAACTTAGATGTACGGGAGGGGGAACAAACGCGCTCGTTTGTGAGGTCGCCCTCTTCCGCAGTATGCCTGCTGAGTTTCTGCTCGAATGATAGGGAACGGAGTTCAAAGGAGATCGTTACCTCGTGAGAAGTTTAGTGCGAGGCGCCAGGAATCGTGACACAGAACGACGAGAAGCGTATCCTCGGCGTGCTCAAGAAAGGAAATCGCCGTGATCCAACTGATCCTAGCCGTGCTCGTTCTGATGGTCGGATATCAGGCGTACGTGCGGGCGAAACGCGAAGGCACGTGGTCGTGGAAGAAATTCGCCTACACCATGCTCGGCGTGCTGGCAATCTGCGCGGTGACTATCCTCTGGGTCCTCTTCCTGATGCGCACTGTGGCACCCGAACATCCAGGCACAGCGATTGCGCTCATCCTGTTGATTATTTTCGCGCTGGTGACGGCGCTGGCGTTGGTGATGCGCCCTAAGCGCAAGGCATAAACTCCCTGCACAATTCCTTGCTCTTTGCTGCGCGTACGATGAGTTACCCGGCTGCCGCATCTCTTTGCCGGATCGCTCATAAATCGCCCAAAGTCTGAAATTGTACGCATGGCTCGCTCAGATCTGGCGCACGCCGCTGGCCTGAAAAGAACACGCGGGAGCTTTACTCCCGCGTGCTTGCGTACATTCTGTTTACAGTTGATTACAGCGACCGCAGGAAGTTCAGAAGATCCTGCTGCTGCTGTGGTGTGAGGTTGTTGAAGTTTTGAATTACTGTATTGGCCTCCGATCCGGAGCTGGAGTGCTCCTCAATCGCATCCAGCAGGTCGCGTGTCCTCCCGTCGTGCAGGAAGAAAATGCGCTGCCCGAGGCCCCACAGCGGTGCGGAGCGGAATTCGTCCGTTCCCGCGCCTCCTTGCGAGACGCCGTCTGCCAGATTCGTGCCCATGTGATGGTCGAGCAAATCGGAGAACAGGTTTGCGTTGACGTTATCCAATCCCGAGGTGAACGATGAGTGCGCCGTCTTCAGCGTTGGCGTGTGGCACATCGCGCAGCCGATGTCGATGAAGTCCTCGCGGCCGTTCGCGATCGACGTCGCTCCTCCGGGATTCGTGGTCGAAGGTGTGGGCGGAGCGAGGAACCGCATGAACATCGCGAACTGCACTGTATCGCTCGGGATGCTTGCGTTTCCGTTCGTTCCCTGCGCGAAGTTCGTCGAGTCTTCCGGCGTCGGGTTCAGCTTACAACTTGCCGGAAGGCCGTTCTTTTGTTCCTCGTCAGGGCTCGGCCGCTCATTCTGGAACAACTCATTGGTCACGCCGATTTCGACGTTGTACGCCTCGCCCGCGAAAATCTCGAGCGATTTGTTCTGAGCTTTCCAGCCGAACCGGGAGATCGTTCCATCGTTTCCATTGTGGTTGGGATGCCCGGAAATGCCGAGCGCCTGTTTTTGCGCGGCGTTGGCATTCATGTTCGCGAGGATGGTTTCGTCCGGAATATTTTCAATCAATCCCTCGCCGAACGTGGGCGTGGGAATCCGGAAGATCACGTTATTTAGAGCCTGGTTGTGGCTGAACTTTGGCTGTTCAAGCTCGCAACTCGCAGCATCCGAGCGCCCCTCGATCACAAACAGGTCATGAACGCCTCCGTCCGGATTGCTACTGAGCGAACCGTCGGGATTCAAAAAAAACTTGAACCGCGCTTCGCGCACAGGCCCATCCGAGGTGATGAATGAGGGCAGCGTGTTCTGCGCCCCGTCGAGGTTGAAGACTTGAGTCTGCGGGTTGGGTCCGATGAACGGGAACTGGTCGGCACGAGGGCTTGTCCCGCCGACATCGGGCTGCGAGTGGCAGCCTCCGCAGGAGTTGTTGTTGAATCGCGGCCCCAGACCTACCCCCGGTTCGTTGGTGATGGATCCGCCATTCCCACTGACGGAATCCACCTGGATAAACCGGCCGAGTCCGTCCGCGAAAAACTGACCTTGTGCGGCTGTGAGCGTTGAGAGCGGCTGTCCGGAATCAATTGTCCCGCCGCGCACGCCGGGATCATGCAGAGTTACGTTCTGAGCTTCTACCAGCATCGCCATCGTAAAGATCGCGACTACGAAAAGACCTGTCGCGGCAAGAAGCCGCAACATGCCGTTTCCGGGCCGTGCTACGCGACGACGGGACCGTACATGCAATCGCATTTTCCCTCCTTTGTGCTATCTGAACCATTGTGAGTGGTCCGTCCCCTGTAACATTCACCGTATCCGTGCGCCGCCTGCGCACACGCACACAGCGATCCCCGGATGAAACTGACTGCCTCTCACCCCCTTTCGCAAACAGATTTGATTCCAGTAACTAACATATTATCTAACCACACCACACACAGAAGCTCGATGCAGGCGCAATCTACGCTGCAGGATGAACCATGTCAATAGTATTCTGTGGAATTCATCGAAGACTCCGTCGCTGGTTCTTCCACACTTCCGCCTGACGTTTTTTGTCTCTTTCCTTGATTTTCGTCCCATGCTTCGCTAAGATGATCTTCGTGGGGCGGCCTCGCTAAGTTTGCAGGGCAGCTCTGTGAAGCGTCCTCGGGTTTCCCAGTCCTCCCGGTCCCAGCCTGCGTAATACCCATGTTCTTAATTTGACTGGAGGCACGCGATGAATCGTTATTCCCTTCCCGTTCTTGCCCTGGGAGTGCTCCTGCTGGCCGGATGCGCCACGAAAAAGTACGTGCAGACTCAGGTGGACCCGGTAAACGCGCGGGTTTCCCAGGTGGATTCCAAGGCCACCGAGACCCAGAAACAGCTCGATACCGATGAAAAGGTATTGAGCGCCACCACCGAAACGGCCAAGTCCGCCGATAGCCGAGCCGGCGACGCAATCAATCGCGCCGACGCTGCTTCGTCGAAAGCCGACCAGGTGCGCAGCGATCTGAAAAACGAGCTCAGCGAACGAATTGCCGATCTCGACGCCTACAAGACCGCCGGCGACGCCGCGGTGCACTTCGCTTTCAATTCCTCGAAGCTCACCGATGAGGACAAGCAACAGCTCGATACCCTGGTCGACCAAAACGTAAAATCCCTGCATCGCTTTTTCATTGCCATTGAGGGCTACACGGACAGAGTCGGCCCGGCCGACTACAATCTAGAATTGAGCCGCCGCCGCGCCGAAGCTGTGCAGAACTATCTCGTCGTCGAGAAGAGCATCCCGCTCTACCGCATTCAGATTGTCGGCCTGGGCAAACAGCGCCCGGCCGATGAGGGTGCCGGTAGAAAGGCCAACGCCGCCAATCGTCGCGTGGAGGTATCCGTTTTCAGCGCCGATTCTGCGCCGGTGGCTGCGCAAAAATCGGACCAGAATTAGCAGTCGGGATTTTTTTGCCGCGGCAACTCGTGATCTGCGTCCCGCACCGGAGGACGCAGATCCCCCTGTGGGCGGTGAGGTGCGTCAGCGCCTCACTCGTGCGTTAGCATTCCGCCCTAGCCACCCGCTCGCAACTCCCATTTAGCCGAAACTTTTCTCTATACTGTTCATCGAAAGGGGTAGGGCCAATTTGGTGTTGCGGCCTCAACTGCTTGGCATACATTTTATGAAACTTCGCGCACTTGTCATTTTTTCTGTCCCAGCACTACTTATTCTTAGTGCGTTCTTTCTCCCCAAATTGGAGCCTGCGCCTGTGCCGCCCGCGCCCGGGGCCACTACCCGCACTCCCGTCCTCGTTGAGCTTTTCACCTCCGAAGGCTGCTCCAGTTGCCCTCCCGCCGATAAATTTCTCGCGGATCTGGATCGCTCCCAGCCCGTTCCGGCTGCCGAAATCATCGTCCTCAGCGAGCATGTGGACTACTGGGACGACGGCGGCTGGCGCGATCCTTTTTCCTCGCACGATTTCACCGAGCGTCAACGCGCGTACGTTTCAATCCTGCGGATTCCCGAAGCCTACACGCCCCAGATGGTCGTGGACGGCCGCTTCGAATTTGTCGGCAGCGACGAACGCACTGCCCTCCGTGCTATCGCCACAGCTTCGGGTTCGGAGAAAGCCCCAGTCACTCTCTCCGGCATCCATCTTGTCTCCGGACATCGCTTCGCCATGCACCTCAACGCCGGCCCGCTGCCCGCCTCCGCTGGCGTCGGGCAAGCGAGCATCATCCTCGCCGTTGCCGACGACAGCGACGAGTCGCAAGTCCAAGGCGGAGAAAACTCCGGCCGCAAGCTCTCCTACGTTGCAGTTCTGAGAAACTTGGAGAAAGTCGGTAAAGTGGACAGGACCGCGCCGTTTTCAGGCGATGTCGCCATCGGTCTCAAAGGTGGATCGGCTGCCAGCAACCGCGTAGTGGCATTCATTCAGGAAGGAAATGGCGGCAGGATCTGGGGCGCGGCTTCTGCGCGTGCTGAACAATGAAATCCTTGTCCGTCGCCGCTCTGGTCCTTTTTTTCGCAGCGATCGTCTTCGCGCAATCGGGTGCTCCTTCGTCAGATGCGCATCCTTCCGCCATCGGACTGGCCGTCGGCGCCAGAGCGCCTGCGTTTTCAGTCCGCGATCAATTCGGCCATGAACAGAGCAATGAAACATTGCGTGGCCGCCGCGGCACCATCCTGCTGTTTGTCCGCTCCGCCGATTGGTGACCCTTCTGCAAAGCGCAGCTCGTGCAGCTGCAAGCCGCCAAACAGAGAATTGAAAACCAGGGCCTCAAGCTCGCCGCCATCAGCTACGACTCCCCGGAAATCCTGAAGGACTTCTCCTCCCGGAGAAAGATTGAGTTCCCGCTGCTCGCCGACCCCGATTCGAAAATCATCCGCAGTTTCGGCGTCCTCGCCCAACATGCTCCCGGCTTCACCAAAGGAATGGCTTTTGCGGGATTCTTCTTTATTGACGAATCGGGCGTGATCCGCGAAAAATATTTCGAAGATCGCTTCAGCGACCGCTTCACTCCCAACAACGTTATTCTGAAATTGTTTCCCCAACTTGCTGAGCAAACTGTCTCAAGCGTCAACGCCCCTCACCTGAGAATATCTCTTGCGCAATCGGACCTCACCGCGGTTCCCGGCAGCCGCATCACCTTGCTCGTCGAAGCCGAGCTCCCGCCCGAGGTCCACGTTTATTCCCCGGGCGTCAAAGGCTACAAGCCCATATCTCTTTCTCTGCAACCCGCTCCTGATTTCCACGCCGGCCCAACTTCTTATCCCGCCTCTAAAATGTTACATCTCGAGGCCATCAATGAGACTGTCCCCGTCTTCGAAGGCAAATTCCGCATCGCCCAGGACGTGACATTCGCTTCCTCCGACGAGCTGATCCATTCGCTCGCGCCCTCGGGAAAAGCCATCGATATTGTCGGTGAATTGAAATATCAGGCTTGCGACAAGAAGGTTTGCTATCTCCCAATGTCCATCCCGCTCACTTGGCGCGTCCAGCTCACGCCCCTCGATGCCCAGCGTTCTCCAGCCGCCATTCAGCACAAGTAGAAACCGCGCTCTGAGCGCAACAACACTCACCCACCCGCATTGAGCACCAGCAGCCTCGGCTCCGTCATCTCCTCAATCGCGTACCGCAAACCTTCGCGCCCCACGCCGGAATCTTTTGTTCCGCCATAAGGCATCTGGTCCGCGCGAAACGTGGGCACATCCCCTGCCATGACACCGCCCACCTCGAGTTCCTCGTAAGCTTGAAAAAGTAATTTCATGTCGCGCGTGAAGACGCCCGCCTGCAATCCCCACGGCGAATCGTTGATCGCGCGTATCGCCGCTCCAAAGTCCTCGTAAGGCGTCACTGTCACCACCGGCGCGAACACCTCCTCGCAATTCACCTTCATTTTTGCCGTCGTGTGCGTCAACAGTGTCGGCTCGACGTATGCCCCCTTGCGCTTGCCTCCGGCAATCAGTTTCGCCCCTCCGTTCACCGCCTCTTCAATCCATGCTTCCGCGCGCTTCGCGGCCCCTTCGGTGATCATCGGCCCCACATCCGTTTTCTCGTCAAGCGGATCGCCCAACTTCAGCTTCCGCACCCCGGCCGCCGCTTTTTCCACGAAATGTTTTTCCACGCTGCGTTCCACGAAAACCCTTTGCACAGAAATGCAGCTCTGACCTGCGTACGAAAATCCTCCTTGCACCACTCGCTCCGCTGCGTAATCCAGATTGGCGTCGCGGTGCACAATCACTCCTGCATTCCCGCCGAGTTCCAGCGCCACGCGCTTCTTCCCCGCCTTCGATCTCAGCTCCCAACCCACCGTCCCGCTGCCCGTAAACGTCAGCAGCTTGATGCGCTCGTCGGAGACGAGCTGCTCCGCCACCGTATTTGCCAGCGAAAGCACGCTCAGCGCCCCTTTCGGCCAGCCCGCTTCCTCCGCCATGCGCGCCAGCCGCAACGCGCAGAACGGCGTCTTCGGCGCCGGCTTGAGCACCATCGTGCATCCTGCCGCGATCGCGGGCGCCAGTTTGTGAGCCACCAGGTTCAGCGGAAAATTGAATGGTGTGATCGCGGCGATCGGCCCAAGCGGAAATCTCCTCAAGATCGCGGAACGGCCTGCCGCCGCGCTCATCCAGTCGAGCGCTTGATATTCTCCCGCCGCCCTTCCCGCCTCTTCCGCGGCCACCTCGAACGTAAATATCGCCCGTTCTACTTCCCCGCGCGCCGTCCGCATTGGCTTGCCAGCCTCAAGAGCCATCAGCCGCGCGAGTTCCTCTCTCTCCTTCGAAATTCTTTCCGCAATGCCCCGCAGCACGCGTCGCCTCTCATACGCCGGCATCTTCCTCGTTGTCTCGAACGCATGCACGCTCGCCTCGATCGCTTCTTCGAGCAGGTGTTCTGGCGCGAGATAAGTTGTTCCCACCAGTGAATTGTCTTGCGGCGCGCGCACGTCAAATTCCGCGCCTTCGTCTGTCCATTCACCGGCGATGAAATTCTTCATTTTCAATTTCGCCGCTTTTTTCGTTGCCGCCATACGCTCCTCCTGATTTTCGCCGCCCTTAGCCTATCAAAACCGCGCAGTCTCACCTTCCCCTAACTTTCGTGCCTCGCCGGGCGGCCTTCTCTGCGGAACTTTTTCTCATTTCTTCGCGTATCTCCTTTCGGCGAGGCGAAATCACGCATCTGACCTCCTTCGCTCGCCGGAGGCGGCTGCATGGACACTCTCTGGCAGGATTTGCGATACAGCCTTCGCATGCTGGCAAAGTCTCCCGGCTTCGCCCTCATCGCCATTCTCACTCTCGCGCTTGGAATCGGCGCCAATGCCGCGCTTTTCTCCGTCGTCAATGGAGTCATTCTCAATCCGCTTCCCTTCTCCGATCCCGATCGCCTCATTTCCGTTTACCAGAAATCCAAGGACTTCACCACGGCTTCGGATACCTTCCCGAATTTTCTCGATTGGCAGCGCCAGAATCACACTCTCACGGCTCTGGCTGGCTATCGCGAAATGGATTTAAGCCTCACCGGCCGGGGCCAGCCCGAGCGCTTGCACGGCCAGCAAGTTTCCGCCGAATTTTTCCCCCTTCTGGGTATCCCGCCGATTATCGGCCGCAACTTTCGCCCCGAGGAAGATCAGGTTGGCGCTGCACCTGTAGCCCTCATCAGCGAAGGCTACTGGAAATCGAAATTCGGCTCTTCCCCTGACGTGCTCGGTAAATCCTTGATGCTTTCGGGAACTCCTTACACGGTCATCGGCGTCATCAATGGCCGCGTGCCGATGTTTTCTGTGATGGATGTATTCATTCCCATCGGTCAGTGGAATGACCCGACGTTTCGCGATCGCTCTGTCGGCATGGGTATGAACGCGGTTGCTCGCCTGAAGCCGGGAGTGGCCTTCGCTCAGGCCAACTCCGATTTAAATCAGATAGCACAGAATCTTGCCAAAGCGTATCCCGACTCCAACAACGGCATCGGCATCACCACTGTGCCGCTCAAAAAAGATATCGTCGGCGACGTCCAGCCAATCCTTTTCGTTCTTCTCGGCGCGGTCGGATTCGTTCTGCTGATTGCCTGCGCCAACGTTGCCAATCTGTTGCTGGCGCGCTCCACGGGCCGCACGCGCGAATTCGCCATCCGCGTTGCGCTCGGCGCCAAACAATCCCGAGTGATCCGCCAGTTGCTCACAGAGAGCGTGCTACTCGCCGTCGCCGGCGGCGCGCTTGGTTTGGCCATCGCCAAGTGGGGCACGCAAGCGGTGCTGGCCGCGCTGCCCGCCGCGCTTCCGCGCGCGGACAACATTCGCGTTGAGTCTCGCGTTTTGCTTTTTACCCTTGCGGTTTCCATTCTCGTTGGAATTCTCTTCGGTCTCGTGCCTGCGCTGAAAACGGCCAACCCCGATTTGCACGATACTCTCAAGGAAGGCGGCCGCAGCTCTACCGCTGCTCGTCACCGCACCCAGAGCGTTTTCGTAGTCATCGAGATGGCCATGGCTGTCGTTTTGCTTATTGGCGCGGGCCTGATGATTCGCAGCCTCGCTGCGCTATGGGGTATCAATCCGGGATTCGACACCCGAAACGTGCTGACTTTCAATCTCGCTCCGTCGCCCAATCAAATGATGAGCCCGCAGCAAACCCGCGCAGCCTTTCGCGCCGTTGCGGCCAAATTTGCATCCGTCCCCGGCGTTTTGGCAGTCTCGGAACTTGCAGGTTCATTGCCGATGGAAGGTGATTCCGAGTTGCCTTTCTGGCTCGAAGGCAAGCCCAAGCCTGCCAACTTGCAGGACATGCCCTTCGCGCTTTTTTACGCGGTGCAGCCCGGCTATCTCAAGGCTATGGGCACTCCCCTCCTGCGTGGGCGATTCCTTTCCGATCAGGACGACGAGCGCTCTCCAGCAGTCATTGCCATCGACGAGGAATTTGCCCGCGAGTATTTCCCCGGCGAGGACCCCGTCGGCAAACGCATCAATCTCTCTCTTGTGGACACGCAGCCAGAGATCATCGGCATTGTCCGCCACGTCAGCCATTTCGGACTCGGCGACACTGCGCACAAATCTCTCCAATGCCAGTTCTATATGCCCATTACACAGGTTCCCGATAAATTTCTCCCGCTCTTCTCCGGCGGCATCAGCATGGTCGTGCGTACTTCCGCCGACCCCAAATCTTTTATCCCGGCCATCCGCGCCGCCTCTGCGGAAATGGACATCAATCAAGTTCCTTACGATTTCTTTCCCATGGCTCAGATTGTTTCGGATTCCATCGCCTCGAAGCGTTTTGCCATGCTGCTTCTCGCAGTTTTCGCCGCACTCGCTCTGGTCCTCTCCGCCATCGGCATCTACGGAGTCATTTCCTATCTCACCGCGCAGCGCACCCACGAAATCGGCATTCGCATGGCCCTCGGAGCGCAGCCGGGTGACGTCCTCCGCATGGTTCTCCGTCGCGGCATGGCCGTCTCGCTCGCCGGAGTTTTCATCGGCATCGGCGCCGCCTATGGACTGACGCGCCTGATGCTCAACATGATTTACGGCGTCCGCCCGAGCGATCTCCTCACGTATTCCGGCGTCGCCGTTCTTCTGTCTCTCGTCGCATTCGCCGCGTGCTATGTTCCCGCGCGCCGCGCCACTCGCGTGGACCCCATCGTCGCCCTTCGCTACGAATGACTCCGCTCGCCCATCTTGAAATGGCGTGCCTATGGTTCAACGCCAGCCGTTGTTTCTAAACCTTCCTTGTCATTTCTCTGTGCCCTCTGCGTCTCTGTGGCAACTTCCTCCCCCAAAAACAAAAACACCCGGTCGGTTAGACCGGGTATTTTTGCCGAAGGAGAGAAATGAAAAAGCCGAAGAAAATTTACCGCGTGTTGGCCACATTGTGCGAGCCCGCGAAGAGCGATCCCGCGATGCTCAGTGACTGCGGCATCCACCACATGTGCCGCACCCACGATAGATGGTTTCGCTGCATGTGCAGGGCCGCATAATCGAGCGCGCTTGGCAGCACCTGCACCGCCGCATAGATCAATCCGGAATTCGCAAACGGCCTCATCAGCGGGTCCGCTTCGTACCGCCCGCCGCCCTGTAGCGCTCGCCTCGTCGACCACGCGTCAAATGTCGCCGCCGCATGATCCCCAATCGATAGCGCCAGCCAAGTACGGCTCACGTGGTGTTGCACTCCGCCTGCCCACTCCCGAAACGGTGCCGCCGGCGCGATCACGTTTGGCTCACTGGTCGCGGAAAGCGATTTGGCAATGTCTGCAGAACTCATTATCATATCTGCGGGCAGCAAATTCTTGCCAGAATTGGATGGCACACTCTTCCCATCATTCCCCGCTTCCGCAAAATAAACTTTGGGATGGATGAACGGATATCCGTAGAGCGTTTGTCCCAGCGAGCTCGATTCCTTGGCGGGATTGAAATTCACATCCTTGGAATTCTTCGCCTCCGTCGTGACCACCGTCCTCTTGTCCGCAGTGACGACCGTTCTGTCGGCAGGATGGATTGTCGCCGGTCCCGCAAAACTCAATTGCATCAACATTACTGCAGCGCCCAGGAGCATCGTTTTCCCTCGTCTCTAGTCTTGCGCGAAGCGTCCGGCTGGCCGTCTGCCCGCCCGTTCTTCGCCTGCGCAACGAAGGATACTTGCCGCCCTCAGCTCGCTTGTATGGCCCACAGGCACTGAAATTTAATCGTTAGTTCCTCCCCCTTTAGTACCCAAAGTACTAGCCCATTTTGGTACAGTGAATTTCCACGCGTAACGGCTTAGCCCCGCATTGCGCTTCAAACTTGTTGGTTGTATCTTGCCGGTCGGCACGGATACTAGAATGGAAATCTGGATAGACACTCATAAAATAACTCCCGACGAAGCATTGCAACGTTTGATCGGCGGCAACACGCGGTTTATCAGCGGCAATGTAAGCCATCCCAACCAGAACGCCGCCAGGCGCGCGGCGCTCGTCAAGGGACAGGCTCCCTTTGCCATAATTCTCGCCTGCAGCGATTCGCGCGTTTCCCCAGAGTTGCTTTTCGACCAGGGACTCGGCGATTTATTCGTAATTCGCGTCGTAGGAAACGTGGTTGATGAAGGTGTGGCCGCGAGCGCCGAGTACGCCGTCGAGCATCTGCATACGCCTCTCCTGCTCGTGCTCGGGCACCAGCAATGCGGTGTTGTGACCGCTGCCCTCCTGCACGGTTCCCAGAGCGAAAATGACGCCAAAAATCTTCGGGCGATCTTGAATCACGTCATCCCTGCACTGAAGGACATCAATCCTCACCACAGCGATCAGCAGCGCTTGGCCGCCGCCATCGAAGCCAACGTGCGCCAATCCATGAAAGTTCTCGCAGCCCAGCCAATTCTTGCGAGCGCTGTCGCAGTCCACAGCCTCCGCATTGTCGGTGCGGTCCACGAACTCAGCACCGGCAAAGTCCAATTCCTCTCTTGATTCCAATTGCGATTTCGCGGGTGCCGACCCTCTGCCCTTTGACGGTGCTGATTTTCCCTTCTCACAACTCGGGCCACGCTCCTCGCAAGTTGTCATGCTGAGTCCGCTCTAGCGGACGAAGCATCTCTCCTAAAATGTGCCCTTCTTCCTTATCGAGTACGGATTATCTGTGAGCCCGCTCAATCCCTTTTCTGCGCCGCAGTTTACCTCGACGCACTTGGTCGTGGCGTCTCGATGGCCAATTTTTCCTAACGCGCTCACTTCTGATTCTTTCTTAATTTCTGATTTCTGATTTCTGATTTGTGCCCTCTGACTTCTGCCTTCGACTTCCCCTTCCCCTTCGCCTTGAAACCTTATATTCTCCCACTCCGTATCCCCTGTGTCCGGCGCCCTTCGGCTCAAACCCGGCCCGGCAAAAGGAGCATCCCGGCCCATGAGCGATTCAATCGCTTCCCCTTCACCCGTTGCCCCGGGTCCGCCGCCCGGAGCTGCGCGCAATATCGTTTTCTTCGGCCCGAACGGCCTTCGTGCTGGTTGGCGGCTCCTCATCTTCTTCGCCATCCTTTTCGCCATCGGTGGCACAGGAGTCGCCATCGCCCGAGCCGTTGCCCGTGCTCATCCCTCGCCTCCGGGCGGGGGCGGAGGCGGCTCCGCCGTCTCTGTCTTCTTCTCCACCATTTCCGAACTCGTAGTATTTCTCGTCCTGCTTTTTGTCACCTGGATCATGGCCAAAATCGAAAAAAGAAAAATCGCTGATTATGGCTTGCCCGCGCGCCGCGCATTTCGTGCCCCATTCTGGCAGGGAGCCGTCATCGGCTTCGTTGCGCTCTCCGTTTTGCTCCTTGTCCTGCGCATGGCGGGAGTCTTCTATTTCGGCCCGCTTTCCCTGCATGGCTTCGAGATTCTGAAATACGGTTTCGTTTGGGGACTCGCCTTTCTTTTTGTCGGCTTTTTCGAGGAGTTCTCTTTCCGCGGTTACATGCTCTTTACACTCTCTACCGGCATTGGCTTCTGGCCTGCCGCCATCATCCTCTCCTTCCTATTTGGCTTTGCCCATCATTTCAATCCGGGAGAAACGTTTCTCGGATGTTTTTCCGCAGGATCATTTGGCTTTCTCTTCTGCCTCCTTCTCCGCCGCACAGGTGACCTATGGATGGCCATCGGATTCCACATGTCCTGGGATTGGGCCGAATCGTACTTTTACGGCGTGGCGGATAGCGGACAGGTTGCTCAGGGACACCTGCTCAACGCCAGCTTTCATGGCCCTGTTTGGCTTACCGGCGGCACCGTAGGCCCTGAAGGAAGCTGGATCTGCCTCGCCGTTCTGGTGGTGCTCTGGCTGGTTTTCAGCCTCAGGCTTCGCGGCGCGAAGTATCCCAACCCCGCCGCCATCCCTGATCCCCGCCGCCTCCGCTAGGCGTTACCCCGAGTGTGCTTCTCTGGGGCCGGAGCCTTCACGGTTCTTGTGTCTCGATGTCTTTTGTGCGGAACCTCCGACATCCCCAGGCCCCTCAAGAAGCGGCCTTCGTCTCGAACACTTTTCCACAGCCCCATCCCCTCCCCAAACCCTCCGAACTGTGCTATGGTGGCCGTGAACTCATGATGCGGTACCAAAGAAGCGCTCCGGCCCCCGCAAAGCACGCCAATCCCTTAGCAAAATTCTAATCGAGACACATGACGAAACAAGATCATCGCTATCTCATTGAAAACAAAGGAAAGTCGCTAATTCTAATCGAGACACAAATGCCATTTAGCCCGAATCCAAGGCTCGCCAAATCTCCCCTTCCCGGAGGGGTATTTCGGATAGTTTAGGAGGATTCATGCGCCGCCTGATTGCCATTGTTGCCCTCCTGGTTCTCTGTCTCTCAGCTTGGAGCGACGACCTGCCCGTCACCTACATCCGCGCCGGGCATCTTTTTAATTCCCGCACCGGCCAGATGCTCTCGAATCAAGCCATCCTCATCCGCGGCGAGAGAATCGAAAAAGTCGGCCCCGCTGCTGACATCGCTGTCCCCGCCGGAGCCAAAGTCATTGACCTCAGCAACGCCACGGTTCTTCCCGGTCTCATCGACGCCCACACTCACCTTCTCCTCACTGGCGAATTCAACGGTCGCTACGATGAACAGCTCCTCAAGGAATCTTGGCAATATCGCACCATCGAAGCCACCGTCAACGCCCGCCTTGATCTCGAGGCCGGATTCACCGCCATGCGCGACCTCGAAACCGAAGGCGCCATGTACAGCGACGTGGATGTCCGCAACGCCATCAATCGCGGCCTCATCCCTGGCCCGCGGCTGCAGGTCGTTACACGCGCCATCTCCACCACCGGCGGCTATCCCCTCGAAGGCTATTCGCCCGAAGTCACGGTTCCCTCGGGCGTGCAGATTGTGGACTCACCCGACGAAGCGCGCAAAGCCGTGCGCGAACAGATCAAATACGGCGCGGACTGGATCAAAGTCTATGGCACGCACAAATTTCATTTCACTCCCGAAGGCGGCCTCTGGAGCCAGCCCACCTTCACTCTCGATGAGCTGAACGCCATCGTCAACGAAGCCCACCGCGAAGGCGTCAAAGTCGCCTGCCACGCCTACGGCGGCGAAGGCCTCCACAACTGCATCGATGCCGGAGTGGACTCCATCGAGCACGGCCTCGATCTCGACGATGCGGCCATCAGCCAGATGCTCGCAAAAGGAATCTGGTTCTGCCCCACGCTCTACGTATATGAATTCGATCCCTCCGAGGACCTCGCCATGTCCGGGGGAAAAACCACGCGCGCGCGCATCCACGAAGTGAGTTTCAAAAAAGCCCTCGCTCGCGGCGTGAAAATTGTTTTCGGCACGGACGCCGGCCCCTTCCCTCACGGTACCCAGGCGAAGGAATTCGAGTACATGACCAATTTCGGAATGTCTCCGGCCGCCGCGATCCAGAGCGCCACCATCAACCCCGCCACGATGATGAATTGGGCGAATCAGATTGGCTCCATCGACCCGGGAAAATATGCGGACATCATTGCCGTCGCCGGCAACCCGATCGAAGACATCAAACAACTTGAGCAGGTCAAATTTGTGATGAAAGGCGGCGCCGTCGTCCGCAACGATTTTCATCCTTAGAGCGCGGCAGACAGGGTGGCGCAACCAATGCAAGAACTGGGAGAACAAACTTCGTGACGGATGGCGCCAAGCCGGTGCAGAAAACGGAAGCGGAGCCACACGAGCGCTCCGAAGAAATCTTCCGTCGCGCCGAGCGCATTCTCGTCGGCGGCGTCAATAGCCCCGTGCGCGCCTTTCGCGCCGTCGGCGGCCAGCCCCTCATCATCAAGAGCGCCTCGGGCGCCCGTCTCTTCGATGCCGAAGGCAGCGAATATCTGGACTACGTCGGCTCCTGGGGCGCGATGATACTCGGCCACGCCCATCCTGCCATCACGCGCGCGATCGCAGAACAGGCCGCCCTCGGCACAAGCTACGGCATGACCTCCCCACTCGAAGTCGAGTTGGCGGAAAAAATCTCCGGACACATGCCCTCGATTGAAAAAATCCGCTTCGTCAGCTCGGGCACCGAAGCGACCATGAGCGCCGTTCGCCTCGCACGCGCGTTCACCAAACACGATCTCTTCCTGAAATTCGAAGGCTGCTATCACGGCCACGCCGATAGTTTTCTCGCTGAAGCAGGCTCCGGCCTCGCCACCCTCGGCATCGCCGCGAGCCCTGGCGTTCCGGAAGCTCTTGCGCAACTCACTCTCAACGCGCCCTACAACGATGCCGCCGCGGTCGAAAAAATATTTCGCGCGCATCCCGGAAAAATCGCCGCGGTTATCGTCGAGCCCGTCGCCGCCAACATGGGCGTCGTCCCGCCGGATACTTCGTTTCTCCCCGCACTCCGCGAAATCAGCAGACGCGAAGGCGCGCTCCTCATTTTCGACGAAGTAATCTCCGGATTCCGTATCGGCTTGGGTGGCGCTCAAGCGCACTTCGGCATCTCACCGGATTTGACCACGCTCGGAAAAATTATCGGAGGAGGTTTGCCCGTCGCTGCTTACGGTGGCCGCCGCGACATCATGGAAATGGTCGCGCCCCTGGGCCCGGTCTATCAAGCGGGAACGCTTTCGGGAAATCCGCTCGCGATGCGCGCCGGCCTCGCGGCCCTCGCGGAACTCGAATCACGCGGCTTCTACGAAGAACTCGAACGCAGAACGCATCAACTGGTGGATGGCTTGCGCATCGCGATCCGCGATTCCGGAATTCCTGCGCAGGTGAATTCTGCGGGCTCTTTGCTCACGCTTTTTTTCTGCGCGGAGCCTGTCCGCAATTACGCGGGCGCAAAAAAATCGGACGCAAAGCGTTTCGCGCGCTTTTTTCAGGCCATGCTCGCGCGAGGACTTTTTCTTCCGCCTTCGCAATTCGAGGCCTGGTTTATTTCCGCCGCGCACACCCCTGGAATTATCGTGCGCACGATCGCCGCGGCGAGCGAAAGTATGCGGGAGATCAGCAGGACTTGAGCCACCGCGCGGCATCCTTCGCGTGGTAGGTGAGAATGATGTCGGCTCCGGCGCGCTGGATGCCGGTGAGAATTTCGAGCACCACGCGCTTCTCATCCAGCCAGCCGTTGCGCGCCGCGGCCTTGACCATCGCGTATTCACCGCTCACGTTGTACGCCCCGACGGGAACGGAAAACTTCTCGCGCACGCGGCGAATGATGTCGAGGTAGGGCAGCGCAGGTTTCACCATCACCATGTCCGCGCCTTCTTCGATGTCCAGAGCGACTTCGCGCAGCGCCTCACGCGCGTTCCCCGGGTCCATCTGGTAGCTCCGCCGGTCGCCGAACTGCGGCGTGGAATCCGCTGCTTCGCGAAACGGCCCGTAGAATCCTGAGCAGTATTTCGCGGCGTAGCTCAGCACTGCCACGTCGCTGAAGCCGTGCTGGTCGAGTTTCTTTCGTATCGCTCCGACGCGCCCATCCATCATGTCCGATGGCGCGACCATATCCGCGCCGGCGCGCGCGTGTGAGAGCGCGGCCTCCGCAAGGATTTCGAGCGTGGGATCGTTCTGCACCTCGCCCTCATTGATCACGCCGCAGTGTCCGTGACTCGTGTATTCGCACAGGCACACGTCCGTGATCACCAGCAGCGGAAGTTTCGCCGCGCGAATCGCCTCGATGGCACGCTGCACCACACCGTGCTCGGCGTGCGCTTCCGAGCCGCGCTCATCCTTATTCTCCGGTAGGCCGAAAAGAATCACCCCCGGAAGTCCCAGTCCTGCGACTTCGCGGCACTCCTCCACTGCCATGTCCGCGGACAGCTGAAAAACTCCCGGCATCGAGCTGACTTCCGTGCGGACTTTGCTGCCGGGGCAAACGAAGAGTGGGTAGATGAGCCCGTGCGTGCCCACACGCGTTTCGCGCACCAGATTGCGCATCGCTTCGGTGCGGCGCAACCTCCGCGGTCGCTCGGTTGGAAAGCTCATGGCGTTTTTGCTCCTATTCCCGTTCGACAATCATGGACGAAATAATGTTCAATTGCCTCGACTAGAGCCGGCATCGTCGGCGCGGCAGCCTGGATTTGCACCTGAAATCCGGCAGAACGAATCGCCGCAGTTGTGGTTGGCCCGATGGATGCAAATGCCGAGTTCTCAGCGAAATGTTTCATCGTTGCCGCGTCAAACTCCTTCATAAAATAGCGGAACGCCGAAGGGCTCGCAAAGCACATGGCAGCGGGTGATTGTTTTACGACTTCGCGCAGTTGCGACTCCGTATGATCCATACCCACAGTGCGATACGTCAAGACTTCGGTGACCTGAGCGCCTGCATCGCGGAGAGCAGAAGGTATTTCAGGACCCGCGTGGTCGCCGCGCGGCAGCAAGATTTTGCAGCCATTCAGTTCGTGGCTCAATTCCTTTGCCAAGCCAAGAGCTGTCTGTTGCGCGGCCACGTAATCCAAGCGCAGTCCGACCCGGCGGCCAAACCCCGCGGTGGATTCACCGACGGCAGCAATCCTAGGAGCAGGCGTTTGAATTCGCTTCGGATCGATACCCAGCACAGTGCAACGCTCGGCTACAAAATGCACCGCGTTGCCACTCGTAAAAATAATCCAATCAAACTCAGCCACTCTCCGTAATGCGGCGTCGAGTGAAGTCGGATCCTCAACTCCCACAATCATCGTGGCGAAGAATGCAAATACCTCCGCGCCTAGCGATTCGAGTAGGCGGACGAGTTCGCCCGCTTGATCACGCGCCCGCGTCACCATGATCAACTTCCCTGCAAGCGGGCCGGCATTAGACATTGCCCACCTGCCTTCCCGCTAGGCGGAGAATGTGTCCCGCACCGGCTTCGATGAGCTTGTGTGCGAGGCCGCGGCCGAGAGTTTCGGGATCGTTTGCCGAGCCCACTGCCCTGTCGCGCAAATACTCGGCGCCATCGTGCGAAAGTACGCAGGCATCGAGCACAAGTTCGCCGCGTTCGATGCGGCCCCAGGCCCCAATGGGAACCTGGCAACCACCTTCGAGGCCAGCGAGCAGCACACGCTCCGCTGTGACGCACGCGCGAGTTTCAGCGTGATTGAGGGGCGCGAGCAATTGCAAAGTCGCCTCGTCGCACTCGCGGGCTTCGATGCCGAGAGCTCCCTGACCCGCGGCGGGAAGCATCCATTCCGCGGAAAGAATTTCCGTAATGCGATGTGAAGCGCCCAGGCGATCCAGGCCCGCCTTCGCGAGAATCACACTATCAAATTGGCCAGCATCGAGTTTCCGCAATCGCGTATCCACGTTGCCGCGAAGAGCGACACAAACGAGCGAAGGGAAACGATGGAGCAGTTGAGATTGCCGGCGAAGGCTGCCAGTACCTACACGCGCGCCCGCAGGAAACTCGTTGATTTTGATCCCGTCGCGCGACACTGCACAATCGTGAACATCTTCCCGTTTGGTGATGGCTGGAAATGCGAGTCCGGCAGGAATCTCCGTGGGCACGTCTTTCATGCTGTGTACGGCAAGGTCCACGCGGTGGGCGAGCAAAGCGTCCTCGATTTCCTTGATGAAGACGCCTTTTGAGCCGATGAGGCTTACGGCAGCGGATTGAAATTCATCGCCGGAAGTTTTGATGGGAACAATTTCGCTTTCCACGCCGTGCAGGTTGTGGAGAAGTTCGCGGATGTGGTTCGCCTGCCAGAGTGCCAGGGCGCTTCCTCGCGAACCGATGCGCAGCGACTTCAACGATTTTCCTCGTCGAGACCGAAGAAATCGGCGAGGGCTTCGATTTCTTCGAGACGCCGCCGCAAACCCCGCTCACGCCGCAGTCGTTTCTCGGGAGTGGCGAGAATGCTCTCAATCAATTCTTCCGTGAGGCGCGAATAGCGCTGGCGGTCTTCATCGGAGAGATTGGGTATGGCGGCGAGGCGTTCGCGGAGAAACGACTGGCCTTCGGCGTGGAATCGGACGCGCAGCTTCGCCAGCACGTCGAGGGCTTCCACTTGCGCTTGCCAAGAAGCGAATCTTGCGATCTGCTCTTCGATCAGCGATTCGGCGCGAGGGATTTCCGATTCGCGCGCGCGGCGATTCTGTTCCACGATTTCGCCGAGGTCGTCAATATTGTAGAGATAGACGTTGTCGAGCTTCGCCGCTGCGGGATCGATATTGCGCGGGACTCCGAGATCCACGAAAAACATAGGGCGGCCGGACCGAACATTGAGGGCGGCCTCGAGCACGGCGGCGGTGACGACGGCGCCTGCCTCGCCGACGGAGGCAACGACGATATCCGGCAATTCCAGGGCTTGCTCCAGATTTTCCCACGGTATGGACTGCCCGTGAAAGCGATCGGCCAATTGCAAGCCATGATCGCGGGAGCGATTGACAACAATCAGGCGGCGGACGCCACGATTCTGCAAGTGTTCGACTACCTGTTCCGCGACGGAGCCTGCGCCCAAGATAAGCGCGCAATGATCCTTAAGTTTGCCGAAGACGCGCTCGGCAAGCTTAACGCCCGCAAATGCCACGGACATGGGGCGCGCGCCAACTTCGGTTTCCGCGCGAACGCGCTTGCCGACCTCGAGAGCGCTCTGAAAAAGGCGGTTCATCACCGGTCCCGTGGAGCCATGCTCCAGCGCGCGCTGATAGGCATCGCGCACTTGGCCGAGAATTTCCGATTCGCCGAGCAGCATCGAATCAAGGCCGGCGGTGACGCGGAAAAGATGGCGAACCGCGCTGAGATCGGCATGACGGTAGAGACGGCCATTCATCTCCGCCGGCGCGAGGCCGTGAAACGCTCCGAAAAATTCATCCAGGGCTGGAGGTGAATGGACGAGAGCGGCGGAAGGAACCCCGTAAAGCTCGCTGCGATTGCACGTGGAAACTACGACGGATTCCTCGAGGAGGCCTCGCTCGCGGAGCTCGGTGGCCGCACGGCGCGCCTGCTCCGGCGAAAAAACAACGCGCTCCCGCAATTCCAGCGGCGCAGTGCGGTGATTGCAGCCTATGACCGCGATCCGGATCTTACCCGGAGCGTTTAGTGCCGATAGTGAGGTCGCTGACATTAGAAATAGCGATGAAATCCCGTTAAATACAAATTTACAAGCGTGTAGCTAAATAAAACGAACACGAAATTGAAGGCGCAGAGCCGCGCGGCGCGCACTCCGCGCCAGTGCGTCTGCCTGGCCAGCCAGAGATATCCGGCGTACACGAGCAAAACGAAAGCAGTGATGATGACCTTAAAATCGGCGAAAGCGTAATGGCCGCTCAGGCGATGCTCCCAAATCAGACCCATTCCCGCGCCGAGGAATAGAGAGAGCACGCCGACTGCAACGCTGCTGCGGCACATCTTTTCAAGCAAATCGAGAGGCGGGAATTTCCAGAGAACGCGGCTGGGCCGGCGGGCGCGCAGAATGCGGTTCTGCACGAGATAGATCAAGCTCAAAATGAACGAGAGTGCGAAAGCCGAATACGCCAGAATGTTGAGCGTGACGTGCAGAGCGAAGAGCGCTCCTCGCGCCGGAGGCGGACCCGGGGGCCGCACGGGCGCAATGACCATGCCGACAGCCAGCCACGCTAGAAGAAAAAGGACAACGAAAGAACCGACGGCGCGCTGGCGGTGGTACACCTCGAGTCCTAGATAGGTCACAGCGATCAGCCACGCAAAAAGCGAAATCGAGCCGTAAATATCCTGGTACGGGACGGAATGCAGAGCGCGAGAACGATGCAGCAGCGCCAGATAGTGAACCACGATCCCCGCAGCCAGAAACAGCGTCGCCAGGCGGCCGACAAGGCGGTTATCGCCGTAGAGATGCCAAAAATATAAGGCGAGACTCGCGGCATAAAGCGCGAGCGTGACGTAACTTAAGATGGTGTGCATCGGGCGGTCAAAATCCGCGCTGCAAGGGCAGATGCCCCGACACTTCGGGTACTGAACATGGACACGCGTTAACCTTAGTAATTATAGCGGAATTCGCGACTTTCGCAGTAATAGCTATCCTCTGCTCCGTCCGAAAGCCTTCTGCTATGATAAAAGGCGGTTTAAGGCTGATGGCTCATTCCTCGGTTACTGTGAATCGCAAGGAGCTGTTTCTGCGCGCGTGCCGCTGCCAGCCGGTGCCACGAGTGCCCGTTTGGATCATGCGCCAGGCCGGAAGATACCTGCCGGAATACCGCGCGGTGCGCGCCAAGCACACGTTTCTTGAAGTTTGCAAGATGCCGGAACTCGCGGCGCAGGTATCGCTGCAGCCGTTTGAGATCCTCGGGGTGGACGCTGTGATTGTCTTTTCCGATATCTTGATCGTGGCCGAGGCCATGGGAATGCCGCTCGAAGTACCGGATGGCGGGCCCGTGCTTGGAAATCCCGTGCGCGATGAAGCAGCGGTGCGGGCACTGAAACAATTCGATCCGGAAAAAGAGACCCGATTTCTGGGTGACGCCATTCGAATGATTTGTCGAGAAAACGGAGCCGATGTGCCGGTCCTAGGATTCGCGGGAGCGCCGTGGACTCTGGCGTGCTATATGATCGAAGGCCGCGCGCGAACCGAATTCAATCACGCCAAGCGCATGCTTTATGCGGAGCCGCAACTATTGCGGCAGTTGCTTGAAGCGATTGCGCGAGCGACGGCGCGATATTTGAGATCGCAAATTGCCGCAGGAGCCAGAGCCGTGCAGATTTTTGATACCTGGGCGGGAGAACTCGGCACGCGTGAATACGAAGAGTTCGAGCTGCCCGCACTGCAGATGCTGATTCGCGAAATCGATGCCGGTGAGACACCAGTGATACTTTACTCGAAAGCTTCGAATCATCTACTTGCGTTGCTCGCGAAAACCGGCGCAAACGTGCTGAGCTTCGATTGGAGAACTGATTTGAGCGCGGCGCGGAAAGTGCTCGGGCCAAGAATCGCGTTGCAGGGAAATGTGGATCCGGCCATCCTGCTCAGCTCAGAAGATTTGGCGGGGGCGGCGGCGGCCGAAGCGATTGAGAAAACCGGAGGCAGCGGACACATCCTAAATCTCGGGCATGGAATCCTGCCGGAAACGCCGGTGGAAAACGCACGGGCGTTCGTCCGCGCCGGTCAGGCAGTGAATTTACAATCGCAAGCGGCTACCAGCCGGCATAGTCCATGAGCAAAGCGAACATTCCCGACATGGCCAATGAAATTCTCGACGTGAGCGAGGAGTTTCTGGCCAAGTACAACCGGCCCGGGCCGCGTTACACGAGTTATCCGACCGCACCGGTGTGGCAAGATAATTTCGGGCCGGACGACCTCGAAGACGTGTACGCGAAGGCCAACGCGACCGGAGCGCCCGTCTCGCTATACATGCACATCCCATTTTGCGAGAGTCTGTGCCTCTTCTGCGCGTGCAATGTTTCGATTCAAAAAGACAAGAGCGTCGCGGTGCCGTATCTCGATTCACTGAAGCGCGAAATGGATCACGTGGCGCGGTTCGTCGGCCGCGAACGCGAAGTAATCCAATTCCACTGGGGCGGCGGAACGCCGACGTATCTGACGCCGGAGCAAATGGAAAACCTTTTCGGTGCGGCGCGCAACAGATTCACATTTTCGCGCGACGCGGAGATCGGTATCGAAGTGGACCCCCGCGTGACGACGCGCGAACATCTCGAAACTCTCCGCAAATTGGGCTTCAACCGGCTCAGCATGGGCATTCAGGATTTCAACCCGATGGTGCAACAGACGATTCATCGCGTGCAGCCCTATGAACTGACTCAAGAATTGCTGGAGGGCGCGCGGCGGCTGGGATTCGACAGCATCAATGTGGATTTAATTTACGGCCTGCCTTACCAGACGGCGGACAGTTTCGCAGTCACGGTTGAAAAGGTTTTGACGCTTAATCCCGACCGCGTGGCAATGTTCAGCTACGCGCACGTGCCGTGGCTCAAAAAGCAGCAGGGTTCATTCGCGGGGAATTTGCCCGAAGGAATGGAGAAATTCCGCATCTTCCGCATCGGAATGAGGAAATTTACCGAGGCGGGATACGCCTACATCGGTATGGACCATTTCGCGCGCCCCACGGACGAGCTGGCTGTAGCGCAACGCAATCGCACACTGCACCGAAATTTTCAGGGATATACCACGAAGGCAGGAGCGGATCTCTACGGAATGGGCGTAAGCGCCATCAGCGGAATCGGGGCGGCTTACGCGCAGAATTGTCGAGAAGTGCCCGCCTACGAAGGCGCGGTCAAACGCCGCGGGATCGCCACAATGCGCGGTTACCGCCTATCGCAAGACGATCTGCTGAGGCGCGACGTGATCGGCAGGCTGCTTTGTCACACCGTAATTCGCAAGTCAGAAGTGGAGGCCAAATTCGGAATTTGCTTCGACGAATACTTTTCGTGCGAGATGGCCGAGCTCGAATGTTCACGCGCCGATGGACTGGTGACGCTCGATGCCAATGAAATCTGCGTCACGCCCCTCGGCCGGGTGTTCATTCGCAACCTGGCGATTCCGTTCGACCGGTACTTGCGTGAGCAGAAGATGGATAGCCGTCCGCTCTTTTCGAAAACGCTCTAGTAGAATGCTGCCACACACCGATCTTTCCTTCCCGCACACCCGTCGGAGGACTCTCGCTCTATCTGAGGTGAGCGAACGATGACGCTCGCGCGCAAAGTGGCCGTCGTCGGCGGCGGAATATCCGGTCTGGCGTGCGCGCTGCGTCTGCGCGAATTGGGAGTGGAGCCGCTACTATTCGAATCGAGCGACCGGCCGGGCGGAGTGATTGGCTCATGCTTGCAGAACGGATTCTTCTTCGATAGCGGACCGCAAAGTTTTCTCACGACGGAACCCCTGCTGGCACTGATCCGCGCGGCGGGCATCGAAAACGATCTTCTGCGCTCCGATCCCAAGGCGCCGCGGTTTGTGTTGCACAGGGGAAAACTGCAAGAAATTCCCTTGGGGCCGGTTCCGCTGATGTTCACGTCCCTGCTGGGTGCCGCATCGAAATTGCGGCTACTCTCTGAGCCGCTGCGACACACGCGGCCGCCGACTGGAGAGGAATCCATTGCGGATTTTGTGAGACGAAAATTCGGTGCGGAAATTCTCGATTATCTGGTGGCTCCATTTGTCTCCGGCGTATACGCAGGCGATCCCGAAAAACTCAGCTTGCAGAGCGCATTCCCCTCGGTTTCCCAATGGGAACACGAGTACGGCAGCGTGCTTCGCGGAGCGATTCGGTCTCACCCGCGGCCGAACCAGCCCAAACAGGCGCTGTGCTCGTTTCGCCAGGGCATGGGTGAACTGCCGCAAGCAATTGCGAAGAGCCTCGGTGAGCGCGTGCAATGCCAGGCGCGGGTTGAAAAAATCTCACACGCGCGAAGTAACGGTTCAGCAGAATTTGAGCTTCATGTGAACATTCACGGGCGCACGGAAGCGCTGCGCACGCACGCGGTAGTGTTGGCTGCGCCCGCGTATGTCACTTCGCCGTTGCTCGGCGCCGTGGGGAGCGAGCATCTTGCTACCGCCGTTGGAGGAATTCCGTACGCCCCCGTGGCTGTCGTGGGAGGCGGCTACGCACGGGAGGCGGTTGGCAACCCGCTCTTCGGCTTCGGGTATCTTGTTCCTCGAAAAGAAAAATTTCGCACGCTGGGAACGGTGTGGAATTCATCTCTATTCCCCGGGCGTGCTCCGGAGGGAAAAGTGACGCTAACGAGCTTTGCCGGCGGCGCGACGGACACGGAACTATTCGACCTCGAAGACAACGCCATTTTCGCTTTGATCGAGCACGAAGCTTCGAAGGTGCTGGCGATCTCGAAGCCCCCCGTGGAGAGATTTATCCGCCGCTACGCAAGGGCGCTGCCGCAGTATAACGTCGGGCACGAAAGCCGCATTGCGGCGATCCGCAATGAAATTGCGCGTGTGCCGGGATTATTTATTACGGGAAATTATCTTCGCGGGCCTTCCGTCGGCAATTGCGTGGAACTCGCATTCGATACAGCCGAGCAAGCGAGCAGGTATCTCTCCCCCATAAGTTAGCGAATCCGCCCTGACGGCTTGCTCACACCGATGGGGGCGGCTACTTGTGACGATGCGCGAGGCGAATCCCGCGACGCTCGCCCGCATCCCGGAAGCGCCGGCGGTCTTCTTCGGTTTCGAGAATAAGCGCCGGTATGCTAGTAGGCCGCCCCCGAGCGTCGAGCGCTACGAAAGTCACGTAAGCGCTGCTGGTGTGCTTGCGCTCGCCGGTGAGCACATTTTCGGAGAACACTTTCACGCCGATTTCGAGCGAGGTGCTGAAGACGCGGTTGACGCTGGACTTGAGGACGATGAGCTCGCCGACGCGAATGGGATTTCGGAAATCGAGATGATCCACCGAGGCGGTAACGACGTGCGAGTGCGAATGGCGGTGCGCGGCGATTGCGGCGGCAATGTCAATCAGATGCATCACTCGGCCGCCGAGGATGTTGCCGAGGACGTTTGTGTCGTTCGGAAGGACGACCTCGACCAGTTCCGTGCGGGAGGCGCTTACGGGACGCGCGGTCAAGCTGGATGCCCCGCCCTCTGCGTGGCCCTTTTCAAGGGCAGTTATCGGTTTTTTCGTTCCTCGTTTCATAGAGAATTCCGATTTGCTCTCTCGCGTGCAGGGTGCAAGCCCGATATAATACCCGCTTTTCGGCCATGACCCAAACAGCGAAAACCCGCCGCGAGATGCTCGAAGCGTTCGTCGAGAAAAACCCGGGCGACGCATTTGCGCGCTACGGGCTGGCGCTCGAATGTGCGCGCTTAGGCGACAATCAAGCGGCCAAGGCGCAGTTCGAGCGCCTCCTCGCCGACCATCCCAATTACGTCGCCGGCTATCATCAGTTTGGACACTTACTCGCGCGCCTCAATCTTCCGGAAGAAGCCCGCGAAATTTGGAACAAGGGCATTTCCGCGGCCACACACGCGGGCGATTTCCACGCGCGCGATGAAATGCAGGCCGCGCTTTCCGCGCTTGCACCCTGACACCTAGACCGCCGCAAGAATTCTCTGCTCTTTCTGTTAAGCTATCGCCACAGGCTAGATGCATGCCGGCGATGCGCATTCCGCGCTTTCCGCTTGAAATAGTCCTCCTTCCGCGCATGGAGCTTCCGCTGCACATTTTCGAACCGCGTTACAAGCAGATGATCGGCAGATGCATCGAAGGCGGACTTGAGTTCGGTGTGATTCTCGCGAAAGAGAATGCCATTGTCCCCGTCGGCTGTACGGCAGAAATAATTCAAGTAATCCGCAAGCACGAAGACGGGCGCATGGATATTCGCACCATCGGAAAGACGCCCTTTCAGGTGTTAAAAATAATCCAGGAACAGCTCTACCTAGAAGCGGAAATTGAATATCTCGAGGACGCAGCGGGCTTGCCGGAATCAAAAGTTACGGTAAAGCTGGAACAGCTGTACACGAAATGCCACGAACTCGTTTACGGAAATGCACCCGAAATCCTGGAAGTTCCGGAGGGTGCGTCCACGGCATATCAGATTGCGGCGGAGCTGCCTCTCGATCTCGAAGCAAAGCAATTTCTTCTGCAGCTTCGCGGTGAGGATGAGCGTCAGCGAGAGCTCATCGAACGGCTCGAGCGCTGGCTTCCGCAACTCGAACATCTTCGCCACGTGCGGGAAAAGTCGCGCGGAAATGGGCATGGCGCTGCCTGATTTGCGTAAACCTGCGCGCGAGACGCCGCATCCTCTATAATGGGCCGAGAGGCACTGCGGCGCTCTCCAAGGCCCGGAGTGAAATGCGCCGCGAAGAAATGGGGATCCAATGAAATCGCTTCCACGCACGCTGGGAGAACTCCGCAAGAGCCAATATTCCGAAGAACGAATCGCCGGACGAAGCGTCAAGCAGGAGATGCGCGAAAATCTTCTGAAGCGAATTCAGTCCGCTACGTCGCTATTTCCGGGAATCCATGGATTCGACGACACGGTGATCCCGCAGATCGTCAACGCCATACTTTCCAGACATCATTTCATTCTGCTCGGGCTGCGTGGGCAGGCGAAGACGCGCATCCTGCGCGCGCTGGTGAATCTGCTCGACGAAGAAATCCCTGTGATTGCGACCTGCGAAATCCACGACAATCCCTATGTGCCAATCTGTCGCGCGTGCCATGAGCGTATCGCTTCCGAAGGCGACGCGACTCCTATCGCGTGGCGCGCGCGCGAATCGCGGTACGTTGAAAAGCTGGCCACCCCGGACGTGACTATCGCTGACATGCTCGGAGACGTGGACCCCATCAAAGCGGCGCGCGGCGGCCGCGATCTCTCCGACGAACTGACAATTCATTACGGCCTGCTGCCGCGAGCCAATCGCGGCATCTTCGCCATCAACGAGCTGCCCGACCTCGCCGGGAAAATTCAGGTAGGCCTTTTCAACGTCATGCAGGAAGGCGACGTGCAGATTAAGGGCTATCCGGTCCGCCTGCCGCTCGATATCGCGCTGGTATTCACGGCGAATCCCGAGGATTACACGGCGCGCGGAAAGATTATTACTCCGCTCAAGGACCGCATCGGCTCCGAAATTCGCACCCACTATCCCGCGACAGTGGAGGAAGGGATCACTATTACCTCTCAGGAGGCCTGGACCAGCCGCGATGGCGGGCGGCGCGCAACCATTCCAGACTATGTGCGGGAGATCATCGAGCAAATCGCATTTCTCGCGCGCGAAGACAAACGCATCGACCGCCGAAGCGGCGTTAGCCAGCGGATGCCCATCAGCACGGTTGAAAATGTGCTTTCGAGCGCGGAGCAGCGAGCCGTCCGCAACGCCGAATCGTTCGCTATGGCCCGCGTCGCCGATATTTATGCCGCGATTCCCGCGATGACCGGAAAATTCGAGCTGGAATACGAAGGTGAGTTGAAAGGCGCGGATTTCATAGCGCGGGAACTGATTCGCGCCGCCATCGGACGCGTCTTCACCGCGCGGTTCTCCGGAACAAATTTCGCCAGCGTGGTGGAGTGGTTTGAAAATGGCGGTGAATTGCAACTCGAAGCCAATTCTTCGGCAGAGCAGGACCTCGCCAAACTCAAAAAGATCCCTGGGCTGCTGGATTCCCTCGCTGCCCTCGGCGTCAAAGCCAAGGAGGAAGCGGCTGTCGTGACGGCCGCGGCGGAATTTGCGCTCGAGGGCCTCTACGCCCACAAACGCATCAATCGCAACGAGCAGCGCGGATTTTTCGCGGAGCCGCGCCGCGCGCCGGAGCCTCGTGAAACCGGCCCCCGCGCGCCACGCAGGCAGTTCAACTAATTGCGATGAGATACACCCGATATTCGCGGTACACCGGCGAAGCGGCCGACGAAGTCGATCTTCAGGAGTTGCTCAACCGGCTTTCCAATTTTCTGCTGCAAAGCGGATTCGAATCGCAATACTACGGCATTCAGGAAATGGATCCGGAGAAATCCATGGAGCAGCTCCGCGAGGCCATTCTGCGGGCGCTCCAGGAGGGCGATCTAATTCCGCCGGAACTGATGCAGGAGCTGCTCGAACAGGCGCAGCGCGGCGAAAATCAAAAGCTCGAAGACTTGATTGACCGCCTCATCGAACGGCTGACAGAAGAAGGATATGTTCGGCCGCAACCCGCGCAGGTAACTCCGCCGCCAGAGCAAACCCCGGGCGGACAGGCGGGGCAAAACCAGCCCGACGCGCACGCGCGTTTTGAAATTACGGATAAGACGCTCGATTTCCTGGGATTCAAGACGCTGCGCGACCTTCTCGGATCGCTCGGTAAGAGCAGTTACGGACGCCACGACACGCGCGATCTGGCGACGGGAGTCGAATCCGGCGGCGCTGCAAAGACTTATGAATTCGGCGATACGCTGAATCTGGATATCGGCCAAACGCTCTTCAATGCCGTGCGCCGCGAAGGCGCCAAAGTTCCCATCGAGCTCGATTATCCCGACCTGATGGTTCACCAGTGCGAATATCAAAGCTCATGCGCCACGGTGCTCATGCTCGATTGCAGCCACAGCATGATTCTTTACGGAGAGGACCGCTTCACTCCCGCCAAACGTGTGGCCCTGGCACTCGCGCACCTGATTCGTACACAATACCCGGGTGATTCTCTCCATGTCGTGCTTTTCCATGACACTGCGGAGGAAATTCCGCTCGGCCAGTTGGCCCGCGTGCAGGTCGGCCCTCATTACACGAACACGCGCGAAGGGCTGAAACTTGCTCAGCGCA
This sequence comes from Candidatus Acidiferrales bacterium, assembly GCA_050747245.1. Classification (GTDB taxonomy): domain Bacteria; phylum Acidobacteriota; class Terriglobia; order Acidiferrales; family UBA7541; genus JBOGNO01. The sequence continues at coordinate 3,675 of JBOGNO010000006.1, read as the reverse complement.
TTCTCGGCCGCCAAAAAAAGGACATGCGCCAAATAGTAATGATCACCGACGGCAAGCCATCGGCGCTGACTCTCGAAGATGGGCGAATTTACAAGAATGCATTCGGACTCGATCCGCTGGTGGTAACGCAGACGCTCGAAGAAGTATCGAAATGTCGCCGCGCAGGCATTCTCATTAATACGTTCATGCTCGCAAGCGATTACAGCCTGGTGCATTTCGTGCAAAAGGTTGCGGAAATCTGCCGCGGCAAAGCCTATTTCACGACGCCCTACACTCTCGGGCAATATCTGCTGATGGATTACATGCAGAAAAAAACGCGCACGATTCATTAGCCAATCGCCGCTCGTCTGGAATTGCCGCACTTGACCCCCGCGATGCTTCGCATAAGATGGCAAAGCGCTCTCTTGCGGCGAAGCGTGCGAGGCGGAATTCTGCATGGCGCGTGAAAGACTGGTGGTCATCGGAGGAGTTGCGGCGGGCATGAGCGCGGCGAGCCGCGCGCGGCGCCGTAATCCGCAACTCGAAATAATCGTGCTCGAAATGGGCCGGCACGTTTCCTATGGAGCGTGCGGACTGCCGTGGTATCTCTCCGGCGAGATACAGGATTGGAAAGATTTGCTCGTCTATTCCGCCGAATATTTTCGTGAGAAGCGAGGCATCGATGTTCGTCTCGCTCACAAGGTGTCGGAAATCGAGCCCGGGAGAAAGCTGGTCCACGCGCTGCGCGAGGGCGTGGAAGAAGTCAGCATCGCCTACGACAAGCTCATCATTACCACGGGCGGCGCCGCGGATGTGGAGATTCCGGGCGCAGATCTGCCAGCAGTCTTCACCTGCAATGATTTATCCGGCGCAATCCTCTTCCGCGAGTTCCTCGAAACTGCGCGCCCGCAGCGGGCGGTGATCGTCGGCTCTGGCTACATCGGCCTCGAAGTCGCCGCCGCTCTCGCGAACCGCGGGATAAAGGTCGTCGTGCTCGAGCGCTCAGAGACCGTTCTCGGCGGTGCGGAGCCGGAAATCAACGTCCGCGTTGAGGACGTGCTCTTGAACCACGGCGTGCGTCTCCTTAAAAAGACTGCTGTGAGTTCCATCGCTGCGGACGGCGCGGGCACGGGGCTGCACGTTTTGCATTCCCAGGGCAGCGAGTCTGCGGAGATTGTTGTGCTCGCCACCGGAATCCATCCGCGCGTGGCGCTCGCGGAATCCGCGAGGATTCAGCTTGGTCCGACCGGAGCGATCGCCGTGGACGAACGCATGCATACCAGCGTGAGCAGCATTCATGCCGCAGGAGATTGTGTCGAAGCTCGTCATTTGGTCTCCGGCCGCCCCGTCTACTTTCCGTTGGGCACCACCGCGAATAAGCAAGGGCGTGTGGCGGGAGAAAACGCCGCGGGAGGCCACGCGCGATTCGCAGGCATCGTCGGCACGTTGGCCACGAAGGTTTTCGAGCTCGAAGTGGCCCGAACTGGTCTCAGCGTTGCTGAGGCGCGCTCCGCCGGTTTTCATCCCGACTCCATAGCCATCAATTCCACTTCGCGCGCATATTATTTTCATGGGCGTCCGCTGATGGTGAAACTCATCTGGGATCGCGCCGATGGCCGGCTGCTCGGATGCCAGATGTGCGGCGAAGAAGGCATCGCGAAGAGAATTGACGTGGCCGCGATGGCCCTGCATGCGCGCATGCGCATTCCGGAGATGCTGCATCTTGATCTAAGTTACGCGCCGCCATTCGCTCCTGTTTGGGAAGCCATTCTGGTCGCCGCGAATGAAGCCATGAAGAAACTTTCGCGCGATTGAGCGTGGAAATCCCGAAGCCTCCTTCGCGCTGGAGCATCTAATCCGAGTGGAGTAGAATTCATTTGGCATGTTCACGCGATTGTTGCGGCGATGGTTCGGAGGACGCCAGATGAGCACGTTGCAGGCGGGCGATCACGCTCCATCATTCACTCTTTCAGGAACAAATGGGAGTAAGAGTTCCCTCGCGGAAGCTCTCAAGAAAGGTCCGGTGCTGGCCGCGTTCTTCAAGAGCAGCTGCCCCGTCTGCCAATTCACGTTTCCCTTTCTCGAGCGGCTCTACGAAACCTACGGCGATTCCAAGGTGACCTTTCTGGCGATCTCCCAGGACAACAGCGAAGACACGATCGACTTCTGCAAGGAATATGGCGTCAAATTTCCAGTGCTCGTGGATGCGGAGGGCTATCCTGCTTCCAATCAATTCGGCCTCACGAACGTTCCCAGCATTTTTTATATTTCTCCCGAAGGAAACATCAAGACGAGCTCGATCGGATTTTCGCGCGCGGATCTCGAAGCAATTTCGCAGGACGTCGCCGCCGTCAGCGGGAAGCCTCATCAGGCGCTTTTCCGGCCGGATGAAGTTGTGCCCGACTACAAGCCCGGTTGAGGCTCGAAAAACTAGGTTCCGTCGGAACCCGCCCTTCCCTGCCAATTACTCCCCATTCAGCTCGTAAACTGATTTTTTGTGCTTGGGCGGCTTATCGCGCTTGTCCGGAATCACGCGCCCTGCCGGAGGCGTTCCCGCAGCCAGGCGCGCGCGGCGCCGCGCCTCCTTTGCGGCGCGAAATTTCGATTTGCGCTTAATCGGCATAACACTCCAGTCGCAGCCGGCAGAATCGAAGTCAGCTTATCGAATGGTGGCCTCTGCAATCAACCCAGCACTTGAATTTTTTCCTTCTTCTTTCGGCTAATTCCCCCTTATAATCTGACGCTCGCCCCGGCGGAGGACTCAATCAGAATTCGGTCGCTTCTTGTATCTCCGATAGTTCTTGTTTTGATGAGTTCAGCTGGGGCGCGTGGTTCCCCGCAGTCCACAACCGCCTCCAGCGCAGCGACTCCCGCTGTGCCGGAGCTAGTTTATTCCACATATGTTGGCCGCTCATCCGCGGACGCCGCGCGCAGTGTGGTTGTCGGCCCGGATGGCTCTCTCTACCTGGCAGGGATTACGGCTGCCGCGACGCCTTCCGGCCACAGTGAAGCTTTCGTGGCCCATCTCTCTCCAGATGGTTCGACCCTGCTTTACATTGTTTATCTGGGCGGCAACGACAATACAGAAGCTCGGGCAATCGCGCTCGATGCTTACGGCAACGCCTATGTCACGGGCGAGACGCACGCTTCGGACTTCCCCGTTCGCAATGCTCTCCAGCCTTCCTGCAGCCTCAATGCTCAGCGCAAATGCACTGGCGAAGCCTTTCTCGTTAAACTTCATCCCGATGGATCGGTTGCATTCTCTACCTATTTTGGCGGGAGCGGGGAGGATGGCGCAAACGCCATCGCCGTGGATGCAGCCGGAGATATCTACCTCGCGGGCGCTACGACCTCCACGGATTTCCCGGTATTCAAGGCGCTCCAGTCCACTTCCGGCGGCGGAGTCGACGGATTTGTCGCCAAGTTTTCTGGAGACGGCTCGCGCGTGCTCTATGCCACATATCTTGGCGGGCGCGGCGCGGATGAGGTGCGCGGAATCGGCCTGGACGCCTCAGGCAACGCATATCTTACCGGCCTAACTCAGTCGGTTGATTTCCCGGCCCTAAAAGCGTTGCAGCCTTCCTGCCACCTGGATCCCACCAACAAGTGCCGCGGGAAGGCATTCGTCACAAAGATTGCCGCGGATGGCTCTGCTATCTTGTACTCGAGCTATCTGGGCGGCAGCGGCAGCGACGC
>JBOGNO010000005.1:0-256122 GCA_050747245.1 Candidatus Acidiferrales bacterium | reverse complement strand
GAAAACTGCCGCACGACAAATTGCCGGCGCTGGCGAAACATTTCTTGACGCGCAAGCTCCGTGCGGTTTCCAAAGCGGAGTAACTGGGGCCGCAGCCGGCGCGGCAGAATTCAACCGGACAAAAAGCAGGGCGCCCTTTCGGGCGCCCTTCGCTGTTTATTTCGGGGTTGTCGCTACTACTGGGGCTGAAATTTAATTTCCGGAACCCTGTTGCTGCGGCTGCGCTTGTGTCTTCGGAACACTCAGGTAGCCGACGATGTGGTCCTTGCCGATTTCATTGACCACGAATTCGTAGGGCGCCCGGGTGCTGTGCGTCAGCAGGTAGATCGGCTCATCCACGGAACGATTCTTCTTTTCGAAGTTCTTGTCGTCCACGATGAGCGAGACGCTGAAAAGATTCTTCTTCACGTTCGTGCCGCGAAGCTGCACAGTGATATTGCCCACCTTCTGGCGGCTGCCCTTGCGGTCGATCGTGAATTCGAAATAATCGCGTTCGCCCAAGCGGCGAAGCTCTTCGATCTGATCGTGGTTCTTGGCGATCAGCGTGCCGAACTCACCGCGAGTCATCTGCAAGCTGTTTTTCTCAGCCTCGAGGTCAGTCTTCACGCCGTTGACGTCTGTGCCGAGCTTATTGACGTCGTCAGTATTGGCCTTGGTGGCGAGCTGGCTATTCACGTCGGCGAGCTTCTTGTCCTCGGCGGCGAGGATCTGGCGCGCCTGACGCTTTGCGGAATCGGCTTCGCCCTGCGTGAGCTTCAGGCGATCCGTCACGACGTTGAGTTCGCCTTGGACCTGCGCATTGGTCTGCTCGGCTTGCGCGAGCCGCTGGCTCAGCAGGTCAGAAGTTTGCTTCTGGGTCTGTGTTTGTGAAGCCAGCTGTTCTTCCAGTGATTTCGAGCGCGAGGAAGCGGTCCAGCCCACGCCGAGAGAGATCAATGAAACAGCGGCCAGGACTACGACCGCCAGCCCCACCCAGCGGGGAGTCCCATTTTCCGGTTCGCTTACTTGATTTTGCTCCAACATTTTGATTCTCCTTTGCGTCTCACCCTTGCGAGGGGCATAACACGCAAGCCGGGAACCAAAGCCCTCCTTGGCAGGATGCGTGGTGAAGTAGTTGACAATTAAGGGGATATGGTCTTTTTCAGAGCGATAGCTTCCAAGGAGGGGGAAAGCCAATGATGCAAATTTTACGCAGATTGTGACGCCTGGGACGCGGCCGGGTACCAGAAGCTCGTTTGTCGCCGGGCTAACGCGTGATGATCATGTTGCGCAGCTGGGCGATGCGATCCTCGAGGGCAGGATGAGTGCTGAAGAGTCCACTCGTGAGCTCGCGCGGACTGAGCGGGGCCACGATGCAAAGTGCGGAGGTGGTTTGCGGCATGTTCGAAGGAATGCGCTTATTGTAAGCGCCCAATTTCTGCAGCGCACGGATGAGACCTTCGGGATGGCCGACCAAATTCGCGCCAGAGGCATCGGCGGAATATTCGCGCTGGCGAGAAATCCCGAGCTGGAGAATCAGAGCTGCCAAGGGAGCTACGATAATCAGCAGAAGCATTGTGAGTGCGCTGCCGCGGCGGCTGTCGCGGGAGCCACCGCCATAGCCACCAAAAATCATCGCGAATTCGCCCATGCGCGCGAGGACGAAAATCGCGCCGGCAAGCATGGCGGCAATAGAAGAGGTAAGGATGTCGTAGTTGCGGACGTGCGATAGCTCGTGGGCAATGACGCCTTCGAGCTCTTCATCATCCAAGAGCTGGAGGAGTCCCGCGGTGGCGGCCACCGAAGCGTGGCTGGGATTGCGGCCGGTGGCGAATGCATTGGGAGCCTGCTCCGGGATGACATAGAGCTTCGGCATGGGGATGCCGGATTTGCCGCAGAGGCGCTCCATGACAGCGTAAAGGCGCGGGGCCTCCTCGCGCGTGACGGGCTTGGCGCCGCTCGAAGCAAGGGCGATTTTGTCCGACAAGAAATACGCGCTGGCGTTCATGACCACGGCAAAAGCAAGGGCAATGAGCATGCCGCCGTTTCCGGCAAGCCTCTGGCCAACGAAAATCAACAGCAGAGTAAGCGCTGTCAACAGAACAGTTGTCTTAACGGCCCGCATGGTTTCCTCGCAATGATCGCTACTCCAGTTTAGATGTCTGCTCCTCCAGCGTCAAATCGAACGGATCCTCCGCGCTTCACAAGGCGCCGGCAGACACTTTCGCGTGCTCGAATTTCATCTCCGTAGAGTGGGCGTCCGCTTTCACAACGATGGTTTCGCCCGGGAGGAATTCGCCGTCGAGCAGCTTGAGCGCCAGAGGGTCCTGGATCAAGCGCTGGATGGCGCGGCGCAAGGGGCGGGCTCCATAAGCTGGATCGTAACCCTCGCGGAGAAGCAATTCGCGCGCACCGGAGGTGATCTCGAGAGCGATGCGCTTCTCGGCAAGGACGCCCGAAAGCTGCAAAAGCTGCAAATCCACGATGCGCTCGAGCTGGCTCTTTTCGAGAGGGTGAAAGAGCACGACTTCGTCCACGCGGTTCAGGAATTCGGGGCGGAAAGCAGCACGGAGGGCTTCCCAGGCAAGCTCGCGCGACCGCTTGGGATCCCGTTCTGAAAGCTCGAAGATCGAAGCGGAACCAAGATTGGAAGTCATCAGTATGACGGTGTTGCGAAAATCCACGCGGCGGCCTTTGCCGTCGGTGAGGCGGCCGTCTTCAAGGACTTGCAGAAGAATGTGGAAGACGTCCGGATGCGCTTTTTCGATTTCATCGAGCAAGACGACGGAATAGGGATGACGGCGCACCTGTTCGGTGAGCTGACCACCCTCTTCGTAGCCTACATAGCCCGGGGGGGCCCCAATCATGCGCGCGACGGAGTGTTTTTCCATGTACTCGGACATGTCCAGGCGAATCATGGCGTGTTCATCATCGAACAAGAATTCCGCGAGGGCGCGGGCTGTTTCGGTCTTTCCGACACCCGTGGGCCCGAGAAAAATGAATGAGCCGATGGGGCGCTTGGGGTCGGAGAGTCCGGCGCGGCTGCGGCGAATGGCGTTGGAGACACGCGCGATGGCATCGTCCTGGCCGATCACGCGCTGGCGCAGACGCTCTTCCATGTGAACGAGCTTCTGAACTTCGCTTTCGAGCAGACGCCCGGCGGGAATGCCGGTCCACTTGCTGACGACGCGGGCGATATCTTCCTCGCCCACTTCCTCTTTGAGCATGGGGCGGCCCTTCTGCAGCTCCCCAAGCTTTTTCTGCGCGGTCTGTAAATTGCGCTCGGCGGCGGAAAGCTTGCCATAGCGAATTTCCGCGACGCGGGCGAGATCGCCGGCCCGTTCGAGACGCTGCTCCTCGTTTTTCAATTGCTCGATTTCTTCTTTGATTTTGCGGATGCGGCCAATGGCTTCCTTTTCCAACTGCCACTGGGCCTTGCGGCCGCTGGATTGCTCGCGCAATGCAGCCAATTCCCTCTCGATTTGCGTGGTGCGCTCGCGAGAGTGCGGATCCGTTTCCTTGCGCAGGGCCTGACGCTCGATTTCGAGTTGGAGAATGCGACGTTCGATTTCGTCAATCTCCGTGGGCATGGAATCAATCTCCATGCGCAGGCCCGCAGCGGCTTCATCCATCAGGTCAATGGCCTTGTCGGGCAAAAAGCGGTCGGAGATATAGCGATTCGAGAGGGTCACGGCAGCAATGAGCGCAGCGTCCTGGATGCGCACTCCGTGGTGAACCTCGTAGCGATCCTTTAAGCCGCGGAGGATGGCGATGGCATCCTCGACAGAGGGCTCGTTCACCAGCACCTGCTGGAAGCGCCGCTCCAGAGCCGCGTCCTTTTCAATGTACTTCCGATACTCGTTGAGCGTGGTGGCCCCGATGGCTCGAAGTTCGCCGCGGGCGAGCGCCGGCTTCAGCATGTTGGAGGCGTCGATGGCGCCCTCTGCAGCGCCGGCACCAACAAGAGTGTGCAACTCGTCGATGAAGAGGATGATTTGTCCTTCGGCTTCGGTGACTTCCTTTACCAAGGCTTTCAAGCGATCTTCAAACTCTCCGCGAAATTTGGTTCCGGCAACGAGCGCGGCCAAATCGAGCGCCACAATGCGTCTGGTCTTAAGGGCTTCCGGCACGTCGCCGGAAATGATGCGACGTGCTAAGCCCTCAACGATGGCGGTTTTTCCGACGCCCGGCTCTCCGATGAGCACAGGATTGTTCTTGGTGCGCCGGGAAAGAATTTGCATCACACGACGAATTTCCTCGTCGCGGCCGATGACGGGATCCAGGTTGCCGCGGCGGGCGAGCTCGGTGAGGTCGCGCGCGTATTGCTGGAGCGCGCGAAAAGTGGACTCGGGAGACTGGGAAGTGACGCGATGGCTGCCGCGCACGGACGTCAGAGCCTGCAAGATGGCGTCGTGGCTCGCGCCGTGGCGTGCCAGAAGTTGCGCAGCGGCATCGCCCCGTTGCTCGGCAAGCGCAAGCAAGAGATGCTCGGTCGAAACATATTCATCCTTGAAGCGGCCAGCCTCCTCGAACGCACGTTCGAGAACTTCATTGGTTCCTCGGCTGAGGTTTTGTTGGGCGACGCCGCTCACCTTGGGAAGCCGCTCAAGCTGGCGCTCGACTTCGCCCGAGAGAGCTTGCGGATTGGCGCCCAGTTTTTCGAGAACGGGAGAAACCACGCCATCGGTTTGCGCAAGCAAAGCGGCCAGAAGGTGGAGGGGCTCAATTTGCTGTTGCTGGTGTGCCGCGCCAATCTCCTGGGCAGTCTGCAGGGCTTCCTGGGCCTTCACCGTAAATTTGTCGAATCGGAGCATCACTGCACTTCCTGGGCTATCCGAAACACAAAGGGGCCGGATCCTGGCCGGCCCCTTTTGTCAGCCAAGATTAGTTTTTGCTGCCGAGAGAGATTTTTACCTGCTTCGGCTTGGCTTCAGCGCGCTTGGGCATCTCAACCGTGAGCACGCCGTGCTCATAGTTGGCCTTGATGGCGTCTGTGTCAACCGTCGTCGGAAGTGAGAAGCTGCGGCTGAATGAACCGTAAGCCCGCTCGAGGCGCAGGTAATTGTCCTCGGAGACCTTGCTTTCGAGCTTGCGCTCGCCGCGGATGCTCAGCATGTTGTTTTCGACGCGAATGTCGAGGTCTTTCTCGCTGACTTCCGGCAGATCGGCCTTCAGGACCAAGGAATTCTCAGTCTCGTAAATATCGACCGAGGGTGACCAGGAAGTCAGGGCCGAATCGTGCTTGCGGCCGCGAAACGCGTCCTCGAACAGGCGATTCATTTGCTCCTGGAAGGATGTAACGTTGCGAAAAGTATCCCAACGGATCAAAGTAGACATTGTAAATTCCCTCCTGAGAGTATCTTACTGCTTAGTCGTACGTCATAATAAAATATGCGTGTAGTATTGTCAACTATTTTCTTGAAGATTTCTCCTCTGCCCTTGCCTAATCTTTTGATCTAAGACAAGACCTTTAATATTAAGCACTTAATGTAGCAAGTTTCGGGAACCATGAGCAGTATTGGGTGGTCGCGCGCCTGGGTTCTTCTTTCAAGGATGCTGACAATGCGATGAGCGTCGAGAGCGGCTTCGGCAACAACCTGAAGGAAGAGCGATTCCGAAATGTGGTGCGAGCATGAACAGGTTATGAGGTAGCCTCCCTGATTCAGAATTTTTAGAGCGCGAAGGTTGATCTCCTTGTAACCACGGAGGGCGGCCGGCACGCTGTCGCGGTTCTTTGCAAACGCAGGCGGGTCGAGGATGACCATATGAAAGCGCCGTCCGGTTTCATCACACTGCTTAAGGATGTCAAAGGCGTTGCCCTCGCGAAAGGAGGCGTTGGCAATAGAATTGAGCGTCTGATTACTGCGGCCCCGCTGAATTGCTGCACCAGCTAGGTCCACAGATTCGACGGTCTGGGCTTGAGAAGCGACGGTTAGCGCGAAACCCCCGACATAGCCGAAGCAGTCGAGCACTTCGCCGCTGGCGTATTCGCGAGCAGCCCGACGATTTTCGCGCTGGTCGAGAAAATCGCCCGTCTTTTGGCCCCTGAGCAAGTCGAGAGAGAACTTGACGCCGTTAATATTGGTGATGACCTCCTCTGGAATGCTCCCTGCTAGAACTGAAACGGTTTGATCGAGACCCTCGAGCAAGCGCACCCTAGGATCGTTGCGTTCGGCAATGCCTGCAGGAGAGAAAATGTCTTGGAGTAGTTCGACGAACTCCATTTTGCGGCGCTCGACGCCTTGATTCAGCGTTTGGATGACGAGGTAATCGGCGTAACGATCCACGATCAGGGAAGGGAGGAGATCTGCTTCGCCATAGACGACGCGGTAAGAGTCAGTATCGGCTACGACCTGCTGCCTGAAGGAAGCGGCGGCACGGACGCGCTGGGAAAAGAAGGGACGGTCAACTGGAACATCTTCGCGGGTAAGGAAGCGGAGGGTAATCTGCGAGCGATCGCTGTAGAAGGCGCGACCGAGAAATCGCCCGCGGTCGTCATGGACGCGCACGACGTCTCCGCGTTCGGCCTCAGCGCTGCGGACATCACTGCGATACACCCACAAATGTCCGTTGTGAATTCGTTCCGCCCCACGCTGGCTGACGATGGCCCGTCCTTCGGTCAATGCGCCCCATCCGAGTGATATGCTTGCGCTTCCATTCGGTACAATGGTGACGAACAAAGGCAGCACATTGGACCAAAATAGTTAAACGCAGGAAACACAAATCGCAGCGACCTTGTAGCACAGTTTAACCGGCAGTGCCAGTCCCTGCGGAGTTAGAAACGCAAGAGTGAAGTCTGGTTCGAGGAACTGTCACAATTCTTATGCGGATTTCAGAATTGGGCTACGAACTTCCAGCCGAGCGAATTGCGCAGCATCCGCTTGAGGAGCGAGATGGTTCACGGATGCTGCTGCTCAACCGTGAAACGGGAGAGTGGAAGGACAGCGATTTTCGCGAATTGCCGCGGCTGCTTCGCGGGGATGAATTGATGATCATCAACAACGCACGGGTGATTCCCGCGCGGCTTTTGGGGCGGCGCGAAGGCGTGCGTGCGCAATCGCCCGGACGGCAGAGCCGGTCCAGGAGCGAGTTTTTGAGCACGGCGATTGAAGTGTTCCTGGTGCGCGAAATCGAGCCTCTCTGTTGGGAGGCGCTCGTGCGCCCCGGCCGAAAAGTACGCTTGGGAGAAAGGATTTGTTTTGGGGAAGGCGAACTGAGCTGCGAGATAGAGGCCCGCGGGGATTTCGGCCTGCGCCGCGTTCGTTTTACGGCCCGAGGAGAATTCGAGCGCCTTGTCGAGGAGCTGGGGCACGTCCCACTGCCCCCGTATATCAAGCGCGGCGATGAAGCGAGCGATCGCGAGCGCTACCAAACGATCTTCGCGCGGTGCCGGGGAGCGCTGGCGGCGCCGACGGCAGGGCTGCACTTTACGGAAAGGGTTCTGGATGAGCTTCGCTCCAGAGGAATCGAAATTTGCGAGGTAACGCTGCACGTGGGGCTGGGTACGTTCGAACCGATACGCGCTGACCGATTGGAAGACCACAAAATGCATTCGGAAGCATATGTGATTCCCGCGGAGACAGCGCAAGCCATCGAGCGAGCTCAATCGGCTGGCCGGCCGGTCCTAGCAGTGGGCACGACGGTGGTGCGGGCGCTTGAGGATGCCGCGCAGAAATCCGCGCAGGCGGGGGGCACAGACGTTCCAAGTATCATCCGGCCGGGAACTGCCTGGGCTGACCTGTTTATTTATCCAGGTAAGAGATTCCAGATAGTGAATCAGCTGCTCACGAATTTTCATTTGCCGAAATCCAGCTTGCTGGCGCTGGTTGCCGCATTTGCCGGACGTGAAAAAGTTTTGGCAGCATATCGACATGCAGTGGAAGCAGACTATCGGTTCTATAGCTATGGTGATTGCATGTTGATTCGGTGAAAGATGAGAACAGCGATTCGTGCAAGCGCCAGCCGCTTCGTCTATAATCCGTTTCCCGCTTGAGGGGGCATTCCCGGTGCGATATCTGATCCTGAGCGATATTCACGCAAGCTTGACGGCGCTTGATGCCGCTCTCGCCGCCGCCCAGGGGTGCTGGGAGCGCGCCGTCTGTCTGGGTGACGTGGTGGGTTACGGGCCGGATCCCAACGAAGTGGTGGACAGGATTCGCGCGCTCGGTGCGCAGACAATTCGCGGCAATCACGACAAGGCCTGCTCCGGGCTTGAAAACGCCGAGGATTTCAATCCTGTAGCGCGAGAAGTGGCACTTTGGACGCGCGCACAGCTGAAACCAGAAAATCTCGAATGGTTGCAAAACCTTGCTCCGGGGCCGTTGGAGGTGGATGGATTCGCCATCGTGCATGGAGCGGTTCACGACGAAGACGAGTACGTTTTTGCGCCCACACAGGCGCTCGACAGCTTGCTGGATGCTCCGCGAGCGCTCACTTTTTTTGGCCACACTCACATGCAGGGCGGATTCTCAATGCAGGAGAATCAAGTGCAAATTCTGCGGGTTCGTCCCGCGGCCGGATCGAATGCCGCGACGCTGGTATTGCGCAAGGGCATGCAGTATCTGCTGAATCCCGGATCTGTCGGCCAGCCGCGTGACGGCGACCCACGGGCGGCGTTTGCCATCGCAGACGCCGAGGGGCAGGCTGTTGAGTTTTGGCGCGTGCCGTATGACATCGCTTCAGTGCAAAAGCGGATGGAAGAGGCCAATCTCCCAGAAGCGTTGATTCAGCGACTGGGGTTCGGAAGGTAGCGCGGGCTGTCGTGACGAACGCTTGCCCACGCAGTGATTTCCCTTAGTTCCAAACGGAACACAGGCTGGGGGATAAGGCGAGGCGGAAAGAGCGTGGAACTGGAAGAAAGAAACAATTTTCCCTGGCCGCTCGTTGTGGGAGCAGTCATCGTGCTCCTAATCATGGGAGGCATCTCCCTGCTCGTGAAACATGCAGGGTCGTCAGGTGCTCCGGGGGAGCAGAAGCTTCCATTTGGCGCTGCGGAACAAGCCTACGCCACGCGAATTCATTTTCTCGAGCCGAAGATGGCGCAGGCGGATAACATGTTAAGACAGCAATTTACTTACATCCACGGTGTCCTTTCCAATGACGGCGATCGAAACCTCGGGGAAGTGGAACTCACGTTCGAATTCCACGACCCCTTCAATCAAGTGGTGCTGCGAGAGCCCCGGCGTATCGTCGGGGAGCACGGCCAGCACATCGGCGGCGGCGAGCGCCGGCAATTTGATATATCATTTGATAATATCCCCTCAGAATGGAATCAGCAGTATCCTTCCATCCGGGTGACCGGCCTCGTCTTTGAATAGGGGCTGGTACCAAAGCCTCTCCCAGTGGATTCGTGGAAGGATCTCGAGCGCAGCCTCGCTGAGATCACATCGGCGGCCAGCGTCGAAGTGCGTGAAGACGGCGAATGGCTCGTCGAACTGAGCAAAATTCAAAGCGAGCTTCGCCCGCAGGGTACGCACCACGTCGTGCATCTCTGGTCCGAGAGCCGAAATCTGGCGCGCCGCGTGCTGCGCATCGCCGAATGTTCGTCCGCAGGGATTATCTTAGAAGTGCAGCGATTCGGGAATCCCCGGCCGGGAAAACTGGAGATTTTGCCCGCTGGGGCGCCGCGATCAGAACGGCGAATGACGCGTGAGATGTTCCGTAGCCGATTTCGCCGCGTGCTGTCCGAACAATTTCCTGACGCGGAAATCGGAGATTTCACAGCCGCGGCAGATCTGGAACATTCTCTTTCCGGAGTCTACGTTCGCGGGCGGATATTTGAGCGCGGCGCCGAATGGGCAGTTCTGGGCGTTTCCCCAAGCGAGGATTCCGCGGCTATGGACGGCGCGCTGGCGGCAGGCCTTTTGTGGTTGGACCTGCTTCGCCGCCGTGCCGCGCGCCGCCCGATTCAGGGATTGCGGCTGATCCTTCCAGCAGGTTCCAGCAACGCGACGCTGCAACGGCTGCGCGGTCTGGTGCCGCGGCAAATAGAAGTATTCGAGTTTGAACCCGAATCCGAACGTATCCGGACCTGCGATCCGGCGTTGGCGGGAAACACCGCGAGTTGGATCGTTCCCCGGCGCGATTCACAATCCACGCTGGCAGCCATTCCCGCCGAGATTGAGCAGATTTGCGCGCTGCATCGCGAAGCCATTGACGCGCGTCCAGTTCCCGGCAAGCGTGAAGTGGTGTTTCGATTTCGGGGACTGGAATTCGCGAGCTGGCGAGAAGGATCCATAATGTTCGGCAAGGGAGACAACTGGCGCGCGCTTTCGGAAATGAACCGGCATGAGCTGTCGGCGCTGGTGCGCGAGCTCGACTTGCACCGAAATCCCCTCGCATCGGACCCGACGCATTCATTATTCCGCGGACGGCCGGAACGATGGCTCGAGACAACTATCGCCGCCGATCCTAGCCGGCTTGATGCGCGACTCAATCCTCGGGAGCTATATTCGCAAGTGCCAGCCATCGCGGCGGGGGATCGCGGCGTGATGGATCTTCTAGGTGTGACCCGAGAGGGACGCCTCGTGGTGATGGAGTTGAAAGCTTCAGAGGACCTGCATTTGCCTCTGCAGGCGCTCGACTATTGGTTGCGTGTGCGATGGCATCAGCGCGAAGGAGATTTTCAGCGGAATGGATACTTCAGCGGCATCACGCTTGACGAACGCCCGCCACTGGTATGGCTGGTGGCCCCGGGGCTGCGCTTTCATCCCTCTACCGACATTTTGCTGAAATATTTTTCACCCGAAGTACAGGTGACGCGCATCGGGCTCGCGGAAAACTGGCGTTGCGGCATCCAAGTTGTTTTCCGGATGTGATTTTCGAGCGACCGATGCGAAGAGAGAGGGAAGCAGTCTGGAATAAACCAGATCCGCTTCCCGGGGTGTGTCCTAGAAGTGGCTTGCCAATATAGATGCGCAGCTAAGAAAAAAGATGCCTGAGGCGGGTCTAATAGAAAAGATACTTGCGCCACTTCTCGTCCTTGTGGCCAATGAGGCGCATCAACTGCCGCGAAGTGTGTAGCGTGAACGGGCGAGGCCTTCGTGCTAGGCGCAATCCGGCTTCTTCGGGGGTGCGGTCGCCCTTGTGGTTATTGCACTCATAGCAGCAGGCAACGAGGTTCTCCCACGTCGAGTGCCCGCCGCGCGAACGAGGCACTACATGATCCAGCGTCAACTCCGATGCGGGCAATTGTGTGCGGCAGAATTGGCAAGTATTGCGGTCTCGCAGAAGAATGTTCTTTCGGGAAAGTGCGCGGCTCTGTTGTGGGATATGGCGGTAAGAGAGCAGTCGAATCACTGAAGGAACCGGAACCGCCTTGGTTGTCGAATGGACTTCCGTGATCTGCGTTTCTTCTGCCTGGGCCACACCCTTCAGCATCAACACCAGCGCCCTGCGGACGGCGGTCACATTAATGGGCTCAAAAGTCGCATTCAAGACCAGCACAGGGGATTGCATGACGGACGGTCTTACGGAATTCCGAGAAAATGCTTGGGACCCAAAATTATCGCCCGGTCCGGAAATCGGCCCGATCCTTGGTCGAGGCCTCAAGACGTCCTTAAAGCGATGATCCACTAGCTCTCCTGGCGCGCCTGCAATCCACTCTAATCAGACGCAGAACGAGCGAATTTAGATGTGCAGCATCACACCGGAAGCTATCTTCCGGGCGGCGTAGCCAGCCAAACGCTTGACACGCGGGCAACGGTCAGCCCCGCGACGCGCACGGCCCCGGCCTTCTTGAGCGCCCGGGAGCATGCGTCAAGTGTCGCACCTGTCGTAAGTACATCATCTACCAGCAGAATACGCAAGTTGTCAATGTCTGTCCCGTTCCGAATTTCGTAGGCGCCGCGGACGGCCTCCCAGTGCTCGCGGCGCGAAAGCAGCAACTTCTCCGGTCGCGGTTTAACCCGGATGAGCACGCGACTGCCGAGCCCTACCCCGATGCGCGCGGCCAGTGGCCGAGCAATTAACTCCGCCTGATTGTATCCGCGCTCGCGCTGTCGTACGGGATGAAGGGGAACCGGTACGACAAGATCGCTGCCGAAAGCCTGGGTCTCGCGAGCAACGATTTCCGCGAGCCGAGCGGCGAACCACGCACCCAGACCAGTCACCTGTTCATACTTGAGAAGTGTAACCGCTGCGCGCATAGCCTCGGAGTACAACGAAAAGCTCCGAGCGTGATCGAAGGCAAATAGCTTGAGTCGGCAGGCGTGGCACAACGGCTGCTCCGTCGCCGCCATTTGTGCAGAAGGGAAAGGCCGCCCACACACTTGGCAAAACGGTTCTGGCAACGGAGCCAGGCTCGCAAGACACTCCGTGCAAATCGGGATTCTACCGGCCGTTTCCAACATTTCCTGGCAGATCCGGCACGGCGCCGGAACTAGGATGCTCAAAAGCGAATCGAAGAGGCGGCGAAAATTCACAGAAGTGTTAACAACTTATGAATTAAAGAGCCGAGAGTACCGCATCTCGTAGCCAATGAAAAGGGAATTTCGCAATGCCTTGATGCGCCGCAAGGGGCTAGAAATGCACGAATTCATTGGAGAAGCGAACCTGAGCGGGGGAAGGACTAAAGCCGTCCGTCTTCCAGTTTTTGTTGGCAAGTGACGCAGTAGCGCGTCCACGGAACTGCTTCGAGTCGCTTCTGCTGCAGCTCGGCGTGACACTGCAGGCACTCGCCAAACTCGTTTTCGCGAATGCGCGCGAGCGCGTCGTCCACCAATTGAAGCGTGTAGCGGTCTGTGTGCGTCTGGCCGAAGAGGAATTCTTTGGTATACGAGTTGGCAGCTTTGTCGGCGAGGTCCACCGTCGTTTCTTCATCTGCTTCGCGGCCCTCCTGTTCGGTCCGCGAGATCATCCTGGCCAGTTCCTCGCGCTTTGCCAGGAGTTTCTTCTTGTAGTATTCCAAGCGCTTCTTATCCATGATTCTGGTCCCTCAGCGGGCTCTCATGGCCCACTAAAATCCTACGATTGTACGGCCCGAGGAAAAAAATGTCAAACCGTTGTATTGACGGGCGCTTGACAGCACACTTTCAATCCAATGGAGTCGGGGTGCTCGAGTAGTGTTCATCCCTTTCCTCGGTTCTCCGGGCCGATTCTGCGTCGCGGCCGCAGCAGAGTTGCGGCTCTGCGGAACGGCTGATAGAATGAAGAATTCGTGCGGGACGAACGAAACAATCGTGAGTCCCCGCTTTCGCGCCCACCTCATTCCTATTTGATCGAGCGGGACGAGGCCCGCTGGGAGGATCCGTTTGGCCAAATATGATCTAGTCATCATCGGGAGCGGCCCAGGCGGTTATGTCGCTGCGATTCGCGCCGGTCAGTGGGGATTGAAGACTCTCGTAGTTGAAAAGGACGGATTTCTCGGCGGCACGTGCTTGCACATCGGCTGTATTCCGACCAAGGTATTGCTTCATCACGCCGAGCTGTATCACGATTTTCAAAACGCCAAGGAATTCGGGTTCGAGGTCAAGGATGTGAAAGTGAACTGGCCCGCCATCCTGGCGCGGAAAGAAAAGATCGTCACAAAGCATGCGAAGGGCATCGAGTTCCTGTTCAAGAAAAACAAAGTCGAGTCGATGACCGGTTGGGGCCGCGTTGTCGGACCCGGTCGCGTTTCGGTCGAGAAAGACGGAAAGTCTAGCGAGATTGAGACGCAGTTCACGATGCTTGCCACTGGCTCGGAAGCTCGTTCACTGCCAGGGGTGGAGATTGACGGCAAGACGATTTTGTCGAATCGCGAGATTCTCCAGCTTCCTCAGATTCCGAAGTCGCTGATTATTGTGGGCGCCGGTGCGGTAGGCGTGGAGTTCGCCTCGATTTATCGCACATTTGGCTCCGAAGTGACGCTTCTCGAAATGCTGCCGCGGGTCGTGCCGCTCGAAGATGAGGAGATTTCACCTGAGCTCGAAAAGGCTTTCAAGAAACAAGGCATCCGCGTCGAGACCTGCGCGAAAGTGGACTCCGTCAAGAAAGATGTGAAGGGCGCAAGCGTGGCCTTTACCGACAAAATCGGCAAATCGCAGACGATATCCGGGGAAAAGGTCCTCATCGCGGTGGGCCGGCGTCCGATGACGGAAAACATCGGCCTCGACAAAGCGAAAGCGAAGGTCGAGCGCGGTTTCATCCACGCGAACGAGTACCTTGAAACCGCCGAGCCGCGCCTGTATGCAATCGGAGACATCGTCGCGGGATTGCCGCAGCTCGCACATGCGGCTTCCATGGAGGGAATCATCGCAGTCGGTAGGATGGCTGGGAAGCCGGTGCAGCCGTTTGACCGCCGCCGCTGTCCGAATGCAACTTATTGCGAGCCACAGATTGGCTCGATTGGCCTCACCGAGAAACAGGCGCGCGAGGCAGGCTACACGGTGAAGACAGGGAAATTTCCTTTTTTGGGCAACAGCAAAGCGACGATTCTCGGCAGACATGAGGGCTTCATAAAAGTGGTAGCAGAGGAAAAATACGGAGAAATTCTTGGGGTGCATATAATCGGACCCCTAGCAACGGAAACTATCGCCGAACCGGTCACGGCGATCGGTCTCGAGGCCACGATTGAAGACATGATGGCCCAGATCCATGCTCATCCCACCATTTGGGAGGGGCTTGGCGATGCGTTTGCTAGCATCCGGGGCCTCTCGATCAACGTATAAGGAACGGAATTGGCGCAGGACGAAAAAATCTGCTGGGTAGTTGACATCGGGCTCATCGGTTACAACCGTGCGTACGAGCTGCAGCGTCGCCTCGTCTTTCTGCGCAAGGCGGGACACGTTCCCGATGTGTTCTTGTTATGCGAGCACCCGCACGTTATCACCCTTGGGCGCAATGGCCGTCGCGAACATCTACGCGCTTCCGATCAACTCCTCCGCCAGATGGGAGTCGAATTCCACGCCACCGATCGCGGTGGCGACATCACGTATCATGGCCCAGGCCAGATAGTTGGATATCCGATCCTCAATCTAGCCGAAATTCGCCGCGACGTTGCCTGGTACGTTCGCCAGCTGGAAGAAGCCATGATCCGCGCGACATCGGAACTGGGAATCGTCGCGTGCCGCGTGCCCGGGCTCACCGGTGTTTGGGTGGAGACGCCCGTGGGCGCCGAAAAACTCGCTGCCATTGGAGTGCACTTGAGTCGCTGGGTCACTTCGCACGGGTTTGCTTACAACGTCGCCACTGATCTGCGATATTTTGATTTGATTGTGCCTTGCGGGATTGCCGACAAGCAAACGACGTCTTTGGAGAAGCTTTTGGGTCGTGCCGTGTCGCGGGAAGAAATCTCTCCGCGAATTGTCGCGCACCTCGGAGATCTTTTCGGCCTCAAAATGATCACGATGGGACGCAGCGCACTCGAGGAGCATCTCGCAGCTCACGAATCCGTTACTCTCGAGGCGGTGGTGGAGGCCTGATGACCGTCGCGATGAAGCATTCGCTTACCCGCGAACAGCAGCTCGAGCTGCATTACTTCATGCGGCTGAACCGCTCGCTCGAGGAGCGCATGGTCCGCCTTTTCCGGCAAAATAAAATCGTTGGCGGACTGTACTCGAGTCTTGGACAGGAAGCCGTTTCCGTTGGCACGGCCTATGCGCTTGAGCCCCGCGACTGGTTGGCCCCGATGATCCGCAATATCGGTGCGTTGCTGGTGAAGGGCTTCCGCCCGCGCGACATTTTCACACAGCACATGGCGAAGTTCACATCACCCACACACGGCAAGGACGGCACCAGTCATTTTGGAGACCTGAAAGATCGCCACGTGGTGTCTCCCATCTCCATGCTCGGTGATTTGATCCCGGTGATGACCGGCGTTGCCATTGCCGGCCGCTTCCTGGGCCAGAAAATCGTCACGCTCACTTGGATCGGTGACGGCGGGAGCTCGACGGGCGCATTCCACGAAGGAATGAACTTCGCCGCGGCACAGCGCGCGCCTATCGTCG
The DNA here is from genome assembly GCA_050747245.1 of Candidatus Acidiferrales bacterium. GTDB lineage: Bacteria > Acidobacteriota > Terriglobia > Acidiferrales > UBA7541 > JBOGNO01. The sequence goes on along the minus strand of JBOGNO010000005.1, from coordinate 240,217 downwards.
TCGTGGTGGAGAATAACGGGTGGGCGTACTCCACGCCAGTACAGCGGCAGGTTCCGATCGAGAATCTAGCCGACCGCGCAAAGGCTTACGGCATCGCCAGCTCCATCGCCGATGGCAACGACGTGCTGGCCGTTTACGACGCGACGAAGGAAGCAGTCGAGATGTGCCGCGCGGGACGCGGCCCGTTCTTGCTGGAAGTGAAGACCATGCGGATGAAGGGTCACGCGCAGCACGACGCAGCCGACTATGTGCCAAAAGAGATGATTGACTACTGGCATTTGCGGGATCCGATCGTAAGGTTCGAGAAATATCTCACCGAGAATCGTCTGTGGAACGAGAAGGAGAAATCCGCGATTGAATCACGCATCGAACGGGAGCTCGATGAAGACCAGAAATTTGCGGAGGAATCGCCACTTCCTCCGCCTGAGCTTGCCGAACAAGGCGTCTACTGCGAGGGCTGCCATACGATCGAAGCGCGCTGGGAGCGGCCGGTGGAAGAAGTGACGCCCCCGAAATCGAGCGTGAAAGCGCACTGGGAGGTGGATGGGTTTGGAAGTCTCAAGGGAGAAGCATTGCCCGGTCAGGACTCCCACGGCGCTAAGTCGCGGCGAGCCGCTACGGCATCCCCGGGCGGCAACGGCGCGCGCTCGGCAAAGCCTGCGAGGAAATCTGCGGCGAAATCTTCGCAGCGAGCGAAACGCGTGAAGTTGCTGGCGAGCGGCAAGGGGAAGCGCTGATGGCTACGGTGACCATGCTCGAAGCCATTCGCCAGGCCCTCTTCGAGGAGATGGAGCGCGACCCCGCGGTCATTTGCATCGGCGAGGACATCGGCGTTTATGGCGGCGCATTCAAGGTCACCGAAGGGTTGCTTGAGCGCTTCGGCTGGGAACGTGTGGTGGACACGCCCATCAGCGAGACAGCCATCGTCGGCGCGGCGGTGGGCATGGGCTACATGGGATTGCGCCCTGTCGTGGAAATGCAGTTCATCGATTTTATTGCCTGCTGCTTCAACCAGGTGACGAATTTCGCCGCCAAGTCGCATTATCGCTGGGGCGCTCCGGTTCCTATGGTATTGCGCGGGCCCTCCGGCGGAGGCGTGCATGGCGGCCCGTTTCATTCCGCGAATCCGGAAATGTACTTCGTTCATACTCCCGGCCTGAAGGTCGTGTATCCCTCGACCGCGTACGACGCCAAAGGCCTGCTGAAATCCGCGATCCGCGACAACAATCCCGTGCTCTTCTTCGAACATAAATTTCTGTATCGACGCATCAAGGAGGATTTGCCGGAGAAGGAATTCACCATACCGCTGGGCAAAGCCGTCGTACGCCGGGAAGGAAACGACGTCACCATAATCAGCTACGCAGCGATGATGCATGCGTCTCTTGAAGCTGCGGCGGTACTCGAGAAGGAGGGCCTCAGCGCCGAGGTCGTGGACCTGCGAACCCTGCAGCCGCTCGACCGCGAGACGATTATCGCGTCCGTGAAAAAAACGAACAAACTGCTCGTCGTCCACGAGGACACGCGCACGGGTGGAATCGCCGGCGAAATCGCCGCGCTGGTCTGCGAAGAGGCTTTCGAGGACTTGGATGCACCCATCGCACGCGTCACTTCGCTCGATACGCCGGTGCCGTATGCGCCGCCGCTCGAAGAGCGATTTTTGCCCAACACGGAAAAGATTGCCGCCGCCGCGCGAGAGCTAGCACGCTATTGAAGACTTTGGGAGGAGAGGAATCATGGCTACGGACGTGATCATGCCCCAGATGGGGGAAAGCATTTTTGAGGGAACGATTACCAAGTGGCTCAAGAAGCCGGGCGACAAGGTCGAACGCGACGAGCCGCTCTTCGAGATTTCAACGGACAAAGTGGACGCGGAAATCCCCTCCCCGGCGGCAGGCGTCCTGCAGGAAATCAAAGTCGCCGAAGGGCAGACCGTGCCCATTCAGACGGTGGTCGGGGTGATCGATGCCGCTGGCGCCCCCGCCTCGGTGCCAGCGAAGGCGTCCGCTGCTCCCCCGAAACCGGAAGCCCCGGCACCCAGACAGGCAGCAGTGGCGCCGGCTCCTGCAGTGAAACTTGCTCCACCAGCGCCAGTTCCCGTAGCGGTTGCCGCGCGGCCCACACCTTCAACGGCAGGCGATGGCCACAAGATCCGAAGTTCTCCGCTGGTCCGCCGTCTGGCGCGCGAGCACAGCGTGGATCTCTCGCAACTCACCGGCACAGGTGCGGGGGGCCGCATCAGCAAACGCGACATTCTCACCGTCATCGAATCCGGCGGTGCGCGCGCCGGAGCCGCGCCTTCCTCCCCTGCGGTGCGCGGTGCCGCGGGCGGAGTTTTTCACCCGCAACTCCAAACGGCCGTGCCAAGAGAGAAAATCTATTTCGGAGAGTACGAGGTCCAGCCCATGTCGGTGATGCGGCAGAAAATTGCCGAGCACATGGTGGCGTCCAAGCATGTTTCGCCACACGTCTATTCCGTTGACGAAGTGGACATGACTGTCATTGCCAAACTGCGCGCGAAATCCAAGGAAGAATTTGAGCGCACCACCGGCACCAAGCTCACTTTCATGCCCTTCTTCGTGCGCGCCTGCGTCGAGGGGCTGCGCGCATTTCCCACGGTGAACGCCTCCGTGGACGGAACAAACGTGGTGCTGCACCGCGACATCAATATCGGCATCGCCGTTGCACTCGACTGGGGATTGATCGTGCCGGTTATCAAGCATGCCGAGGAGAAGAATTTCCTCGGCTTGGCCCGCACTCTGAATGACCTCGCGGAACGCGCCCGATCGAAGAAACTCAAGCCCGAAGAAGTCGCTGAAGGCACTTTTTCAATCACCAATCCCGGAGTTTTCGGCGGCCTGATGGGTTTGCCGGTGATCAGCCAGCCAAATGTGGCCATCCTAGGTATGGGAACGATCGAGAAGAGACCCGTGGTCGTGGACGAGGCCATCGCGATCCGCTCGATGGTTTATCTCACGCTCAGCTACGACCATCGCGTCGTGGATGGCGCCGTGGCCCACCAGTTCATGGGCAAGGTGAAACACACGCTTGAGAATTGGACCGAAAGCATCCAGTAAGATACTTCGGATTTCGTCCCTTAGCCGCGGCGGAATCGTCGCAGCGATAAAGAGAGAGAGGAAACGGAGGAATTCCATGAAGAAACTTTTTATTGCCGTGCTTATCTTTATTGGAGGAGCGGTTTTAGTTGCCGCAGTTCGCGCGCAATCGGCCCCTGCGGCGAAGCCCACGATTGCGTCCGTGCTTGATTCTCAGCTCAGCACCGTCGAGCGCGAAGTCGTAGGGGCTGCCGAAGCGATGCCGGAGGACAAATACTCGTTTGCCCCCACAACAGGTGAGTTCAAGGGCGTGCGCACGTTTGGCGAGCAGGTAAAGCACATCGCCGCGGCGAACTACCGTTTTTTCGACACCATCCTCGGTGAAAAATCGCCTGCGAACGAATCGGGCCCCGACGCGCTGAAAACCAAAGCGCAAATAGTGCAATATCTGAAGGATTCCTTCGCGCTTGGCCACCGCGCCATTGCCACGATTACTCCGGAAAATGCCGCCGAGCTCTTGGCCGATGGGAAGAGCACGCGCCTACAATATGCCTCGATGGGCTGCTGGCATCCTATGGATCACTACGGACAGATGGTGGAGTACCTGCGGATGAACGGCATCATACCGCCGGCCAGCCGGCAGTAGTCCGCAAGGATTACCGGAGGCGTGTGCGCAGCCGCACCGCGAACTGCTCGGCCTGCGCAAGGGGAACGATTTCGATGTGCTGAGTTGTGAGCAAGCTCGCGACAAACCGATGGCGTGGATTCTCCAGCTGCGGCGCAGATTCGGTGATGGCGGCAAACTCCGACTCGGGCTGCCGCGCGCGGATGCACTCGGCGGTATAGGCGAGCACTTTGGCCTGCGCCGGGTCGCGTGCCAGGGCCACGGCATGCACGTAACCCCGCGTTCCGTTCGAGCGGTAGGCATAATCGATCCGCAGGGGATCGCCGGCCTCAGTAAATTCCTCCACGCGCACGGCCTTCTCCAATCTGCTCAGGATTCTGTGGCGGCGGAAAACATCGCTCAACTTTTGGCGGATAAACGCACGCGTGGATTCAAATAGGCCGGCACGCTCGCGGTAGCGCGGCGGGGCCACCTGCTCGCGGTAGAGCCGCTCCAGCTCGGCATCGAAATCTTCCGCGAGCACGGCCTTCTGCGGCGAAAGCTGAATCAAGTTGGAGAGTGTCTGGTCCATTTTTTCGACGAACGCGCTGGCTTCTGGCGCCGCCGCGACCTGTGCGTCGAAATCCGCAGGGAGCGCCCGAAGAAAATTCTCATCTGCTGCGGGATGCAACCGCCGCACGCGGGCAAGTTCCGCCGGTTCCTCGACGAATCTCGAGTGCAGCCGTCCGCGGGAAACGTCGAAGAGCAGGACGCCGATATTCACCCATTCATCGCGAACCAGATTGGGCGCGTAGCGCAACACCCGGTACGTAAACGTGCTCAGTTTTTCATTGGCCATGTCTCACTTCCAGTTGGGAAAGGGTTGCCGGCTCGAATTTCGGGCATCGAGGAGCAGTTCGCTCACCCGGTTTCTTCTTCGGAGGAGCTGCTCGCAAAGCCGCTCGAGAGCTTCGGTCTCGAAATTGTACCACTCGGGCGGGATTTCGCTGGCGATCTGGTCGAGCTCGCTTGCGTCCAGACGCTCCAGCCGCTCGAGCCAAGGCCCGAACGATTTCATTCCGCCGACGGATTGATACACGCGATGGCGGACATATAACCCGCGCAGCGGGGCATCCGGAAAATTCCACTCGCCGGCGTTGAAGCAGAAACCTTGGTCAATCATCATAGCTTCGTGCTTCGAGCGGCCCCGCTCGCGAAAAAAAATCGCCTGCCGCCCGTTCGTGTTACAGGTCCACTTATCAAAGACCAGCATGCCTAAAAAATCGGATAGATTTTCCACTTCGCGTAGTTGTTCATCCGGCAGAAAGTCGTACACCACAAGTTGCGTGGGGTCGCCCGGATATCTCGCACCGAATTGCCATCCCGCCTCGCAAGGTGTGCGCCCGCGGCCAAGCTGAATTACCAGGTCCTCGGTCTTGGTGATCAATTCCTGAGGCACTTCCACGACCGCCACAGGAGCCACTGGCAAACCCAGCCGCGCCGCCAATCGTGTGCCCAGCAATTCATTCACCAGAATTCGCGTGTGTTGTGGATTGTTCTGGAATTTCACGATGTAATAGCTTCCGTCGTCGCAGCGAATGAGTTGTGCCTGCGCTCCGCCCCTCATCCTCCGGATTTGCTCCACAGCTAGAGGCATTGGCTGCGTATGCTAGCCGTCCGTTCACGCCGCAGCAAGCGAAAGGTTTTCATTTCGGGAAGCAGCGAGCCAGTGCGGAAATCTATATGTTTCAATGTGTGACACTGCAACGTTTGTTTTGTCCCTGCACCAACTTCTCCGTCAGCGGCGTTTCCCAGGCGTTGAGTCCGTTCGATTGGTGATCATGGGGGCGGTCAACCGTTTTCGAATTCATGAACAGGGCTTGATGACGACCCGGTCAGCGGCGCTTCTTGCTTTCGATCTGCGCAACTCGCGCCTTCACCAGTTTCCTGACGAGTGCAGTCGGAAGCGGCTTGTCTGTGGGAAAGTGGATTGTTCCTTTGGATGTGGGGAAGCCCTTCAGTTCGTTCTTAAATGCCTCGATAACGGAGGCAGTGGGGAACAAACTGCAGTGGTTCGAAAATGCGGCGAACCACACCAGCACTCCTTTGTACTTGAACGCAGGAATCCGATAGCTGATGGTCTCGGTAGCCTCTGGCGGCAAAGCAGACCGGATCGCCGCGCGAATCTTGTTTAATGCGCTGCGGGCGGGTTCCGGGAAACTCGCAAGGTATTCCACAACGTTTTTCGGAGGGCCGCTGCCTTTCGCCGGAGAACTTCGGTTGTCAGATTTGATTCTTTTCACGCGGGCAATGCTACAAGGATGTCATCTTCAAATCCATACTGCGGACCGCCGCATTTCCGTTTAACGTGAAAAATGTCGTACCGCGTTCTGAAAAACTTTCGCTCGCCGAGGACCATAAGCCGCGTGAACTCATCGCCGCCGGGCGGCCTGTTTTGGCGGGGAAATTCAGCGGCCCACATCTCGCCGAGCGCCTGTCACACTCAGGCTGCGGAATTCGGGCACCAGAAATGATCACCTTTTTTTTCGATGGGTCTTCTTCGCCTTCTTCTTCGGGCGCGCCCTCGCCTTGACTTTTCTTTTTTTGGAAGCCTTCTTTTTCCGCGTCGACTTCCTAGCCTTCTTCCTTGGAGTTTTCCTTTTCGCCGCGTGTTTCTGGCTTGCTGGGGCTGTGGCCGGCTCTTCGGCCGTTTCCTCCTCCACCTCCGTTTCCTCGATCACGAGTTCTTCCTCGCCATCCTCCTCGTGTGCCACATGCGGCTCACCTTCCAATTCTTCTTCTCCTTCGTAACGGGGAAGATCTTCCTCATCGCCGTCATGGAATTTCGCGTCGAACATACTTGCCTCCGTCAGTGGTCTTGTCGGCCGTCCCGATTACTCTACTGGCGGGCATCTAAGCGCAGGCTCCGGGCTTTGTCAAGGCGCAACGCACCTGAAAAAACGGCGCCGCCCACGCGACCGCCAAATGCCTCCGTACGGGCTCGTGTAAGACTATTGTTTACTATAATTTGAATATTTTATCGGGGGTCAGTTCGTGGAGGAAGAAATGGTCAGCAAGTCGCCAGCCTCGAGGGGTCGGCTCTTCAGGAAAGGATTGGCTCGCCGCAACGCATCGACGGTCGTGCGGTAAGCCCGCGCAATCGAGAAGAGTGTTTCTCCAGGCCGCACGCGATGATGATCGCCCGCGGCACTCGCCTTCGAGTTTGTCGGGCTCGCTTCGCCCGCCGGCATTGCCGAACTGGTTTTCTTCGTTACGGTTTCGCTTGCACGGCGAGGCGACGCGGCAGGTTCTCCGCCCGAATAGATACGCAAGAGGGCGCCGCGCGGCGCGCGATTCGCGCGGATGTGATTCCAGCGCTTCAAATCGTCAGCGGCCACGTCAAAGCGCGCGGCGATTCCCTCGAGCGTGTCGCCCTTTTTCACCCGGTAATGCACCGGGCGTCCCGCCACGAGTGGCGGCGCCGGAATCGCCAGCCGGACACCCGCCTCGACCTGTACATCCGCATCCAGATGATTCACCTGAATGATCGAACCTTCTTTGACGTGGTACTTTTTTGCAATCTCCGCAAGCGTATCGCCCTCTCCAACGCGATAAATCCGCCAACTCGTCCATTTTTCCACTGGAATGCTATCTACTGCCGCGCGGAATTTTCCCGCCACTCCGGCGGGTACGCGCAGCGCGAATTCCGGATCGTCCGGAGTCTGGTAGCGAATCAACTCCGGATTCAGAAGCCGAATCGCTTCCAGGTCTGTTTCCGTGGCATCGGCCACCAGCCGCAGGTCAATCGAATGGCCGGGCTGAACCGTGTCAAATTGCGGCGGCTTTTCGGGAGAAACGTGGATTCCCCACCGCGCCGGGTCTTTGGCGATCAGAGTTATAGCGATAATGATGGGAACGTAGTTCTTGGTTTCCTTGGGCAGGCTGTTTCGCTTTTGCATCTCCCAGAAATCAGCATAGCCGGTCCGCTCAATTGCCCGGGTCACATTGAGGGGCCCGGAGTTGTAGGCGGCCATCACGAGATACCAGTCGCCAAACATCTGGTAGAGGTCCCGGAGATGATGCGCCGCCGCCCTCGTTGCCTTTTCAGGATCATTGCGGTCATCTGTCCACTTGGTTCGTTCAAGGTCGTACTCCCGTCCGCGGTAGGGCATGAATTGCCAAAGGCCACGCGCCCCAGCACGGGAAATCGCGGCGGGTTGAAATGCGCTTTCGGCCTGAGCGAGGTAAATTAAGTCCTGTGGGAGTCCTTCCTCCTTAAGTACACGGCGTATCATCTCGCTGTAACGCCCGGCTCTGCGCAGTCCCGTCTCCACCACCTCCCTTCCGCGCGGGGTCAGGAAATAGCTGACATAGAGAAGGACGGATTCATTCACCGTCAACGGCAGATCGTGCGGCACAGTCACAATTTCCTGTTCCGCTTCCCTCACGAGTCTCGGGTCTCCGGGAGGCAGGTTCATGCTGGCGATCTCTTCGATGGGTGCCGGCGTTTCTTCCGGCTCTTCCGCAATCGCGTTCGCCGTTTCGTCGCTCGCTTCGAGCCCGTCGTGGTGCACCGTGTCTACGATCTTGTCGAACATGGCCATCAAGCGCGGATCACTGCGGACTCCCAGGCTGCTTTCGAGAAGCATGTTTGCAGCACCGGAAAAGGCTTCGCGCGCCCCATCGGGGTTCCCGGCCTGGTAAGCCTGAACCCCCTCCTCGTACCTCTTCTCCACTCGTTGGAGCAGCACATCTGCTTCGGGCAATGGCGCGCTGTCCAGCCAAGCGCCCCCAGAAACCGGAGAAGGAATCGGAAGTCGATCCGTGCGATTGATCGCTTGCTGAGGGGGCGGTGCGGGCGCGGGGACTTGGACGGCATGCTTCGCTGAATCTTGGCAGCCCGAAAGGCAGGCAACCAGCACCAGCAGAAGCATGCAAAAGGATATCGAATTCCGCTGAACAGCAATCATACGGGATTTCTGGTCTGTGCCTGTCCCACCCAGAATTGGCAGAGCTGCCCCTCGAACAGCCCTGGCTGGGACTGCTTCCTCATTCTATAGACGGTGAGAAAGTAGGGTCAACTAAAGAAAATTGCAGGGGGTTAAGGCTTGGCGTCTTGTGGTACTAGAACCTAGTGCCGGGCTAGGAGAGTGCCTGGGCCAGATCTCCGATCAGGTCTTCTGGATCCTCCAAACCCACCGTCATGCGCACGGTTCCGGGCTGTACGCCGGCCTTCTGCAACTCTTCAAGTGACATCCGGTAATGCGAGGTATAAATCGGCAATACAACAAGGGATTCGACCCCGCCGAGGCTCGCGGCGAGCAGGAAAACTCGCACACGGTCGCAGAACCTTCGCGCGGCTTTCAGGCCGCCTTTCATATCGAAGGCCAACATCGAACCGAAGCCGCGCATCTGCCTTCGCGCGAGGCGATGGTCGGGATGGGAAGGGAGTCCCGGGTAGTGGACGCGCGCAACCATGGGATGTCGCTCAAGGAATTTCGCTACCGCCATGGCGCTTTCACACTGCTTTTTCACACGAACCTTGAGGGTCTTGATTCCGCGGATAAGCAGGTAGGCGCCGTCGGGGTCCATCACTCCGCCCAGATAGATCACGTTTTCCCGCACTCGGGCCATCCATTCGCGATTCCCTGCGGCTGCACCTGCGATGAGGTCTGAATGACCTCCTAAGTATTTCGTTGCGGAGTGCAGGACGATATCGAAGCCCAACTCCAGCGGTTTTTGAAGAATCGGACTTGCAAACGTGTTATCAATTAGGGTGACTAAGTTGTGTCGCCGCGCGATGCGCATCGCCTTCTTCAAGTCCACGAGCCGCACCGTAGGATTCGTCGGCGATTCGATATACAGCGCCCGCGTCCGAGAGTTTATTTTTTTATCCAGGCCCGCAAGGTCCGTTTCCACGTGGTTCACGCGGATGCCCAGCCGGGGAAACGTATCGCGCATGAGACGATACGAGCCACCATAGAGCTGCCGCGTGGCCACCACCTCGTCTCCCGAGCGCAGCACCGCGAGGAGGGCGCTCGATATCGCTGACATCCCCGAAGACGTCACTACCGCCGCCTCCGCCCCTTCCAGTGCCGCGATTTTCGATTCGGCCACTGCCAGCGTGGGATTGCCGTAGCGAGTGTAAATGTAGGCCGAGCTCTTGCCCTCCGCCCAGCGCTTCATTTCCTCTGTCGAAGAAAATGTAAATGTGGAGGCCCGCGTTATAGGCGTCGCTACCGGCGCGCCGATTCCGTATTTCGATTCGCCCGCGTGGATCGCCGCCGTCGCATCGCCCCATTTGCGCGCCGATTTTTTCATGTAGTTGTGATGCTCTCCCGGCCAAAGATTTCCTGCAACATCCAAATTGTCTCTGTAGCGCCCGTATGCGAACGCCCCCGCTGTCAAGCAGAAGCGGCTTCCTCTTCCTCACCGGCGGCGTGCGGCTTGTGCGCTGCGATCACCTTCTCGGCAATTTCGTTCGGCACGAAGTCGTAGTGCGAGAATTCCATCGAGTAGCTCCCGCGTCCCTGCGTCATGGAAATCAAATCGTTTGCGTAGCTGAGCATCTCCGCAAGCGGCACCTGCGCTTTTACAATGACATTTGATCCGCGCGCCTCGCTCCCGCTGATTCTGCCTCGCCGCGAGCTCAAGTCGCCCATCAAGTCCCCGGAGTACTGGTCGGGTGCGTAGACTTCCACGGACATGATCGGTTCGAGCAGCGCCGGCCGCGCCTGCTTCATCGCTTCGCGAAACGCCAGCGATCCGGCAATTTTGAAGGCGATGTCCGACGAATCCACGTCGTGATACTTTCCGTCGTAGAGGCTGGCGCGGAAATCCACCACTGGAAATCCCGCCAGGTAGCCTCGCTCGGCCGATTCGCGGATGCCGCGTTCCACGCTTGGAATCCAGTTCTTGGGAATGGCCCCGCCGAAAATGTCATCCACGAATTCGAATCCCTTTCCCCGGGCCAGGGGCTCCATTTTGATCCGGCAGACTCCAAATTGCCCGTGCCCTCCGGTTTGTTTCTTGTGCTTGCCTTCGGCGTCGGCCTTGGCGCGGATGGTTTCGCGGTACGGGACCTTGGGTGGCTTCAGGGTCATTTCCACGTGATATCGTTTTCGCAGTTTGGCCACCACCACTTCAATGTGCTGCTGCCCCGCGCCGGAGAGCAGGAATTCCTTGGTCTGCGGATCGCGGCCAAATCGTAGCGCGGCGTCTTCTTCGAGAATCTTGTGAATGGCCTGCCCTATGCGGTCTTCATCGGCGCGGGTTTTCGGTTCCACCGCGAACGTGATCAACGGTTCGGGAATTCGCGCGGGCGGATAAAAAATTGTCGCCGTCCTGTCTCCCAGCGTGTCGCCGGTGAGCGTGTCCTTCAGTTTCGCCACCGCCCCTAGGTCCCCCGCGTTGAGCTCCGAAACGGTCGTCGCCGTCTTGCCCTGCATCACCTGGACGTGCTGGAACCGCTCCTGCCCTCCGCGGTTATAATTCGCAATCGTTGCGTCGTTCTTCAGCACTCCGGACATAACTTTGAAATACGAAATGCGCCCCGCGAATGGGTCCGCGATGGTCTTGAAGACGAAAAGCGTCAGCGGATCGCTCGAGCTGATGTTCCGTTCTCGCGATTCGCCCGCGCGGTTCGGCTGTGTGTAGGCTGTCACCTTTCCCCTTGCCGCGGGAGAAGGCAGAATCTCGGTAATGAAATTCAATATCGTCGCCGTGCCGATGTTCTTCAGCGCCGAGCTCGCCAGCACCGGAAAAATTCTCTTCCGCAGCATTGCTTCGCGCAGCCCTTTCTTCAAATCCTCTTCTGGCAGTGTTCCTTTGTCGAAAAACTCCTCCATCAGCTTGTCGTCGCCTTCCGCCACTAGCTCCACGAGTTTTTCGTGCGCTTCCTTCGCGGTATCGGCCAGTTCAGCAGGAATTTCTTCGATCTTGGCCTTGCCGTCGCCGTCCGGCGTATAAATGTGCGCCTTCATGCCGATCAAATCCACCACGCCACGGAAACTCCTCTCTTCGCCGATAGGAAGATGAATCGGCACCGCGCCCCGCCCGAAAATGTCCTCGATGGATTTCATCGCGCGCTCGAAGCTCGCCAGTTCCCGGTCCATCCAGTTGATTACAAATGCTCGTGCGATGTCGTATTCCGTCGCGAAGTCCCACACCTTCTCCGTCACTACCTGCACGCCAGCCGTCGCATCTACCAGGATCAGTGCGGCATCCGCCGCCACCAAGGATGACTTTGTATCGTTGATAAACGTGCTGTACCCGGGTGTGTCGAGCAAGTTGATTTTTATTTTGTCCGTTTGGCCCGGAGGCGCCCATTCGGCGTAGGCCAGTCCGGTTTGAATCGATATTTTTCGCGCGATCTCCTCTTCATCCCAGTCGGTGACCGTGCTCCCATCAGTCACCTTGCCCAGCCGCGGCGTCATCCCGGCAGTGAACAGCAACGACGATACGAGCTGGGTTTTCCCCGTATCGCCGTGGCCTACAATGCCAACGTTTCGGATTTTCTCTGTTTCATAGGCTTTCATTGTTGTCCTCGAAGGTGAGCCGTGAAATCACGAAAATTGAATGGAGATTTCTTGCCGGGGAATTTCGCTGCGGGCGCTGGAGTTGATGGCGTGTGAAACTCGCACCAACAGGCGGAGCACTTCGCCAGAAAAGAAGAAAGTACGATTGCAAGCTGTCACGTGCCATCGGGAAACCGCGATGCTAGCACACGCACCCCGGCCCTACAACCGTTGCTCGAATCGCTCAATCGCCCAGAGTTCTCGGCCGGCGTGAATTCATTGTTGCCCGATTCTGTAGAGCTCCTTCTGGAGGGCAAGTTGGCTCAGGCTCGCAAGCGGCAAGCAAAGAAACAAACTGATTCTTCGATCCAGAATCAGAAATGCATCTTGAAATGCGCGTTTTTTCTTTTCCGTATCTCCCTCGAACGCCGCGGGATCGGGAACGCCCCAATGCGCCGTCATTGGCTGTCCCGGCCACACCGGACAGACTTCCTTCGCGGCGCGATCGCAAACGGTGAAGACAAAATTCATTCTCGGCGCCCCGCCCTTCGCGAATTCATCCCAACTCTTGCTGCGCAACTCTTTCGCCGGCAAATGCGCCAGTTCAATTCGATGAAGCGCCTCGGCGTGGACGAATCCTGTGGGGTGGCTTCCTGCGCTGTAGGCTCTAAAATGTGGTTTGCCCTTCTGGTTGAGTATCGCCTCGGCCATGATGGAGCGCGCGGAATTTCCCGTGCAGAGGAAGAGAACGTTCCAGGGCCCCGGCACGTCGCTCAATCCTTCGCTGGCTGGCCTGAGGTGCAGCAAGAGGGTGGGCAGCAGGACGATTTGCCCTCCACTGTTGCCGGCTTCGTGGCTCGGACGAATGCACTGGCAAATTTGCCGTCCACATGCGGCGCGATCGCATCCACATCAATCCCCTTGGCGGTCAAAAATTGTTGTGCATCTTGGGCGCGATACACACGAGTCGGTTCGATATCAATCCCTTCGAATCCAGCGACTGCGAGCTTGGCCCGGTAATCCGATTCATCCAGGGCGCCCGCGATGCATCCCACCCACTGTTCCACATTTTTTCGAATCTCCTCGGGTACCGGGCCGCGGACGACGACGTCGGAAACAGCGAAGCGCCCACCAGGCCGCAGAACGCGAAACGCTTCCCGTAGCACGCGGTCTTTGTCCGCCGAAAGATTGACCACGCAATTGGAAATCACCACGTCCACCGAATTTTCCGGTAGTGGAATTTTTTCGATCTCTCCCTTTAGGAACTCCACATTTTGCGCTCCGGCTTTGAGTTGATTTTCTCTGGCCAGCGCCAGCATTTCGTCCGTCATGTCCAGGCCATACACCTTTCCGCTTGGGCCTACTCTCCTGGCCGCCAGAAATACGTCGATGCCTCCGCCTGAGCCCAAATCGAGCACGTGTTCTCCCGGGTGCAACTGCGCGAGGGCCGTCGGATTTCCGCAACCGAGCGAAGCGGCCACGGCCTCCTTCGGCACGTCTGCCGTTTCTTTAGCATCGTAGAGATTCACGGAAATCGGATCGCAGCAGGGGATTAGGTCTTGCTCGTTCCCGCACGTCGCCGGTTCACCCGCGCGAATGCGGCGTGCCGCTTCGCCGTACTTGGCTTTGACCGTCTCTTGCAGATTTTCATCGGCCATCTCTTCCTCCCGCTACTCATATTCGCTATTCCGAATATGTTTGTAGGCTACGCCGCGGATTTGTATGTGTCAAGCCATATATGATGTAGAATGCTGTCATGGGTAGGCCGCACAGCGCTTTTTCCCTCGCGCGCTATTTCCGCGCGCTCGCCGATCCCACTCGACTGCGCTTGCTCAACCTCATGGCCGGCCGTGAAATTTGCGTCTGTTATTTCGTTGCAATCCTTCGCATCAGCCAGCCGAAAATCTCCCGCCACCTCGCTTATCTTCGCAAAGCCGGCATCGTGGCGGCGCGACCTGAGGGGAAGTGGATGCATTACCACCTCGCAATTCCGGCAGACACCACAGCAGCGCGCGTTCTGCGCGAAACCCTCAATCATTTGAAGGAGAAGCCGGAAATGATGCGAGACGTTGCCCGCCTGGCTTCCGCTTGCTGCGCGCCGCGCAAAACCGAGCTGCTTCAAAGCGCCCCCCAGCCGGCCCGGGTGTCTGATGCAACCTTCGCAGCAAACTAGCGGGGCTCTTTCGGCGTCGAACAACTCTCCGACATTCCCGGGAGATCGGTGAAGCGCGCCGCGCTCTATGGAAGAATTTCGAACGAGCCGCCGGAAGCGACGAAGCCGCAGGCCATCCGCGAGGTATTAAACGCGTAGCCGGGTCGGCCCTGGCAGTCAAGCAGGATAAGCCCGCCCGTTCCATGCACGCGTTCGGCAAGCAAACGGACGCAGGCTTTAGCCGATTCATCAGCGGATTTTCCGGCGCGGAGAAAATCCACCGCCGATTTTGCCATCACAATTTTCATAATCGCTTCTCCCCAGCCGGTGCACGATGCTGCGCCCGCTAAGGCATCGGCATAGCAGCCGCATCCGATCAGCGGTGAGTCACCCACGCGTCCCGGCAGTTTGCAGCAAGTGCCGCCGGTGGAAGTGCCGGCAAAAAGTCGTCCATTCGAATCGAGCGCCACTGCCCCCACAGTCCCCTGGGCGTGGCCGAAATGAAATTCCGCGGCGTGGCTGTCCTCACGGCACCTTTGCCAGGCGAATCGCTCTCGCTCTATCACCAAATCGCCGGGATCACACAGTGCGATGCCTTGTTCCTCCGCGAATTGCTCCGCACCCGCGCCCACCAGCATCATGTGTTCCGAGGATTCGAGCACGCGTCGCGCCAAACGGATCGGATTGCGAATGCGCCCCACGGCCGCGACGGCGCCGGCCTTGAGCGTTGCGCCATCCATCACGATTGCATCGAGCTCGGCGCGTCCATCGCGGTTCAAGTGCGAACCGAACCCCGCATCGAACGTCGGATCGTCTTCGAGAATTACGATTGCCGCTTCCACGGCATCTAGCGCCGCGCCCCCCTGTGAAAGAATTCTCCATCCCGTTTCGAGCGCGCGCCGGCAGCCTTCACGCGAATCCGCGACCGCTGTGTCGGGAACGTCCCACGCGCCGCCGTGAACGATTAAAGATGGACGCAACGGATTGGCCTGGTCACAAAATGCGGCTTAGGACGATGAGCGCCGGGCCGATCAAAAAAACCAGGCTCATGCCTAGCAAGAGGCGAAGAATGTGGTGGCGCTCGAACGAACTGTCCTCAGTCGGAAGAAAGCGTGCGGGCCCGTGGAGGGACCGCCGGAAGATTTCAATCCATTTCTTGGTCCAGTAAAGAAGTTCATGGCGTGATTGCCAGAGCAGATCCAATCCGGCCAGCACCACGATGGTGCCGACGAGGCCCAGCAGCGACGGCGAATGCACGGTTAGCGGCCTCCCGCGGCGCCGCGCGTGAGCACCTGCGCTTTTGACACTTCAGCGGAGGCAGTCGCCGACGTCTCGGGGATGGTTTGTCCGCGGCGCTTGCCTTCGGTGAGCTGCCAAGTGTGGAGCATTCGATGGACGACCGTGATATTCGAACCGATCGCCAATATCCATAGGGCCACTGGCATGCGATTGGCGAACGCCGCGATGACCATCAGCACGATTCGCTCCGGCCTCTCCCAGAATCCCACGCGCGCATTCTCGATGAGCGAAGCGGCGCGCGATTCGGCATAGCTCACGAGCACGGCGCCGGCCATCGCGAATCCCACAACGACGCAATCCACGAAGCGATTGACGCGCGCGTAATATACCAGCAGGGCTACGAACAAAATCAGGTCGGCATAGCGATCGAGGATGGAATCGAGAAAGATGGCGAAAATCATCCCGCGGTTCTGATGGTGCGCGACGCGCTCATCAAGTAAGTCGCAGAACCCGGCGACCAGCATCCACGCGCCCGCGGCGGAGAAGCGGCCGACGGCAAACAGGAGTCCCGCCCAGAAATAGAAAAAAACGCTCGCCCAGATGAGAAGTGTGGGATGGATGCCGGTTGCAGCGATGCCCGCTGCGATGCGATCCAATAACCAGCGGAAGGGCCGGGCGATGCGATCAATCAGCGCCATCATGCGAAACGGTTCCCTCTACCCTTCATCATAAATCGTAGCCAGCTTGATGATTTCGAGTTCCTTGGTTCCCGCGGGGGTCACAACCGTCACCGCATCGCCTACTTTTTTCCCGAGAAGCGCCCGCCCGATTGGCGATGTGGTGGAAATCAATCCCTTCGACGCGTCAGCTTCCTCCGTGGTTACGAGCTTGTATTCGATCTCTTCGCCCTTCTTTACGTCGAGGATGCAGACGCGCGAACCGTAGGCGGCGCGGTCGCGCGGAAGATTGGAAAGATTCAGCATGGCAATGTTGGCCATGCGCTCATGCAATTGTCCGAGTCGTGCGGAAACATAGGACTGACGCTCTTTGGCATACTTGAATTCGGCGTTTTCGGAAAGATCACCATGCGCGCGAGCCTTCTTGAGCTCCACGGGCAACTCGGTGTGAAGCTCGTGTTCGAGCACTTGAATCTCGTCCATGAGCTTTTTTTTGATTTTGGCGGTGAGGTCTATCGTCATTAGTTGTCGAGGTGGATCGCCGGCCCGGAGAACCCGACGAAGGCTGCAAATCTGCAAGAGGGATTATAGAGGAGAAATTGCCTTGCTCGCAATTCGGGACGAGCAAAAAGCTCGGAAGTTTCGCTGGATTACGCATTAGTCCCGGAGAAATACCCTCCGTGGCTCGCCGCTCATTGCCTCGGAACAGGTAGGATTAATTTACAATGATTAAGTCAGGAAGCGCTTATTTTACAGAAGCTTGCAGTTGGGGAAGTGCCCTGCCGAGTCTGGAACCCTCTGGGGCTCACGATGTGGTTCTAGTACCGCAGAATGTCCGCGTTGACGATTTGCTCACCTCCGAGACGAGAACCGCGTCAAATCTTCGCTTATCTAAAGCATGCGCAACCACAAACCCACACCTCAATTCCCATGGCCAAGGCATTCTCGCAAATGTGAGTTTGTTACTGCCCGGGCCGAGACGCGGAGGCACGGCGCAATGATATACTCCCCGCGCGTTCCGGTGGCTCTCGGCAAGAGATTCATTCCAAACATTCAAGAACGGGGCGCGGCGAGGTGCGGTGTGATTCGTTCTAGGATCCTGATTCACGAATTGTGGGGAGTATTGTGCGCGATTCTGATTGTTCTTGGCGCTGCAGAGAGTTCGCCCCCGCGCTGTTCCGCTGCTGAGCCAGCGGGGAATTTGGAGGCCAAACCGGCACTTGCCGAGCCGGGAATTTCGCGAGACGGAAAGGAAATCGCATTTGTGTCGGGCGGCGCTGTATGGACGGTGGCAGCTTCGGGAGGCGAGGCGCATCTGTTGATCTCTGACGCGGGGACGGATTCGCGGCCGCTGTATTCGCCGGATGGGACGCGCCTGGCGTTTATCTCCGCGCGCAGCGGGAGCGCCAACGTCTATGTTTTGGCATTCTCAACGGGACAACTGAAGCGACTGACATTTGATGATGCCGCCGAAGGTCTCGACGGATGGTCGCCGGATTCGCAATGGATTTATTTTCACTCGAACGCGCACGATATCGCGCAGATGACCGATGTGTTCCGCGTGCGCTCCGATGGCGGCACGCCGATGCCATTCGCCGCCGATCGCTATGAAGCGGAATTCTTTGCCGCGCCATCTCCCGACGGCAAGACTGTGGCCATCACTTCGACGGGAGCAGGAGTCTCGCAGTGGTGGCGCAAAGGGCACAGCCATCTGGATGATTCGGAGATCGTGCTGGTGCAGGACGCCAATCCTCCTGTTTACACGACACTCACCGACGGGACGGCCAAGGAAATGTGGCCGATGTGGTCGGCGGATGGGAAGAGCATTTATTACGTTTCGGACCGGAGTCGCGCGGAAAACGTTTGGATTCGCCCGGCAAATTCCGAGGGCGAGGCGCAGCAACTGACCAAATTCTCAGACGGGCACGTATTATTCCCCTCGATCGGCGGAGATGGGAAGACCATCGTCTTCGAACGGAATTTCGAGATTTGGTCCTTCGACACGAGGTCGGGCCAAGCCGCGGAGATTCCGATTCGGCTGCGCGGAGCCGCTCCCGTGCCGCCGGTAAAGCATCTTTCGCTAACAAAGGAGTTTCGCAGCCTAGTGCTTTCGCCCGACGGAAAGAAAGTTGTGTTCGCGACGCACGGCCAAATTTTTGCGGCTTCCGCCAAAGACGGCGGCACCGCGGCGCGCGTCATGGAGACAACGACGGAAGAATCTGAGCCGGCCTGGGCGCCGGACAGCAAACAAGTGGCGTACGTATCGGATCGGTCGGGAACGCCGCATTTGTATCTCTACGATTTTGTGACGCGAAAGGAAATGCAGCTCACAAGCGCCGCGAAACCTGACGCGTATCCGCGGTTCTCTCCTGACGGAAACTCTTTGGCCTTCGTGGGCGAGGGACGCGAGCTTCGCGCGCTGACACTCGAGACCAAACAGGAACGGTTGCTGGCGACCGGATTTTTGGAGCGGCCCCCGTTGGGCTCTCCGCGGAGTTTTTGCTTTTCCCCGGATTCGAAATGGATTGCGTACCTGGCGACTGGAGATCGCGGGTTTTCGAACGTATCTGTGGTGCCGGTTGCAGGAGGAGAAGCGAGGCAGATCACGTTTTTGCCGAATGCGTTCAGCCGGGGATTGACGTGGAGCCCCGACGGCACGTTTTTGCTGTTCACCACGGGACAGCGCACGGAGCCAGGACGAGTGGCGCGGCTGGATTTGATCCCCCGGCCGCCCAAGTTTCACGAAGACGAATTTCAGGATTTGTTCAAGCCCGAGACGCCGAAGCCGAACGCGCCTCCAACGGGTCCAGCACAGCCCCAGGGCGCTCCGGACGCCAAAACGCAAGTAACCTCTTCCTCGCCGACCGCAGGTTCCACGGAGGAAGCGAAAAAGCCCGTGCCCAAGCCGGTGGAAATCGTCTTTGAAGGGCTTCGACGGCGGTTGACACTGCTGCCCGTGGGAGTGGACGTAAATGAAGCGGGCATCAGCGCCGACGGTAAATCATTGCTGATGAATGCTTCCGCCGCTGGACAGGACAACCTCTATGTTTATTCGCTCGACGAACTCGCCAAGGAGCCGCCCATTTCGAAACAGCTTACGTCCACACCGGGTGAAAAATCCGGCGCGCAATTTACGCCCGACGGCAAAGAAGTTTTTTATCTGAGTTCGGGCCAGATTCAGATTGTAAACGTGGAAACGCGGCAGGCGCGGCCCCTCGCTGTGACGGCGGAAATGGACGAGGATTTCGCGCGTGAAAAAATGGAAATCTTCGAGCAGGCTTGGATCGCGCAGCGCGACAATTTTTTTGACCCAAGGATGAACGGAACAGATTGGAACGCGGTGCACGCTGCTTACGCACCGCGCGTCGCAGCGGCATCGAACTCGGATGAGTTGGTGCGGTTGCTCAATCTAATGGTCGGGGAGCTTAACTCTTCCCATTCCGGCGTGGCAGCACCCAGCCAATTCGGGCATCCACCCGTGACCGGCCACGTCGGGCTTTCATTCGATCGTGCGGAGTACGAATCATCCGGGAAGCTGCGCATCACGGAAGTGATGCCGCTCAGCCCGGCGGCGCTGGCAGGTGGTGTCAAGGTCGGAGAATATCTGTTCGCCGTCAACGGATCGTCGTTGGATGCGCGCGAGAATCTCGATGAGCTTCTGCAACACCAGATCGGGCGCAAGGTGACGCTGACGCTTGCCGCTTCACCTGCCGGCGATTGCAAACACGATGTTTCCGTGCTGCCGATCAGTTTGGGAGCAGAGAAAAATCTGCGATACAAAGAATGGGTGGAGGAGCGGCGCTCATACGTCGAGAAGGCTAGCAGCGGCCGGCTGGGGTACGTGCACATGCCGGACATGTCCTCGCAGTCGCTGGAACAACTCTACTTGGACCTGGACACGCAAAATGAAACGAAGCAGGGCGTGATCATAGACGTGCGCAACAACAACGGCGGGTTTGTGAATGTCTATGCGATTGACGTGTTGGCGCGACGGCCGTACCTAACCATGACCGTGCGCGACCAGCAGCCCGCGCCCGCACGGGGAATCTTGGGGCAGCGCGCGCTCGAGCGGCCTACGATCCTGGTCACCAACGGACATTCGCTGTCCGATGCGGAGGACTTTACGGAAGGATACCGTGCGCTGCATCTGGGAAAAGTGGTCGGTGAACCAACGGCCGGATGGATCATCTATACCTCAGCAGTCGAGCTGGTTGATGGGACGATCATGCGCATGCCGTTCATTCGCGTCACTGACCACGAGAATCAGCCGATGGAGCTTCACCCGCGGCCGGTGGATGTGACCGTGCGACGCCCGGTGGGCGAGAGCTATACAGGCCGCGACGCGCAGCTGGATGCCGCGGTGCGGGAGCTGCTGGCGCAGATAGACGGGAAATAGCGGCTAGGATTCAGCTTGGCGAGATACTTCGCGCAGAACCGTGCCGAAACTGCGCCCTCCGAATGAGATGCCTGTTTCAATGCGGCCGGTGACGCGGACTTGCGTTCCGGGTTCGGGAACGCTCGGCGCGCTGCTCAGGACCCAAATGCTCCCGGATCCGTCAGTGACTTCGTAAGCGCCGTTGCCGGGAACACCGAAAGAACTGGTGACACGTCCGATGATGGTGACAGTGCGGTCAGTGTAGCGAGCGGGATCGGATTTAATCTGGCCAATGGAAGTGTTGTTGCACGCCGTTTCAAACGCAAGAGCCGCCAGCATCGCCCCGACAACTAAGATCGAGATCCGGAATCGGTTTGAGCGCATCCGCCCGTCCTTTCCCCGAGCTAGCAGCGATTTGAAGCGGAGAATCGTCAACCGGCTTCAAATAAAAAGACATTATCCTACGGATTCGGAAAAAAAAGGGAAGCCTCAAATAAAAAGAATTGCAACGCGATGACTGCCCTGCAGGTGCGAAATGTCAAGGCTCTGTTGGAGCAGCGAAGCCAGGTGATGGCGGAGAGGGGGGGATTCGAACCCCCGACACCCTTTTGGGGTGTAACTGCTTAGCAGGCAGCCCTGTTCGGCCACTCCAGCACCTCTCCGCGGAAAAAGGCCGGCCATGGAACTGCCCGCTCAGTATAGCACCGGTCTTTCCTGCTGCGGTTGCGCTAGGTCCCGCCGCACTTAGGCTGTGCTGGGAAGAAATCATAGCGGAGGATCCAGAGCGGTGGCAGGGCGATTCTCACGTGTGGAACGGAGGACCCCGGTCGAATCGGTGAAATAGTTCAAGTAACCGTAGTTGCCCGGGCGCGCCGTGAGGGAATAATTCTGCACACGGCCATCGGGGCCGGGAGCGGCGGCGGAGTAATCGAGGATGTATCCGGCAGACTGGGCCCATTGCGCGTCATTGCGAACGCGGGCGCCGAGAACTTCGAGGGAATCGGGGAAAGTTCCCTCGGATGCGGCGTAGGTTGCGAGAGCGGAGTGCACGTCGGCGAGCGCGTCGCGGGCGCGGGATTCGGCCTGCGCTGCGGGATTGACGTAACGCAGAGGCAGCGAAAACCAAACCACCGCCCACAAGCAGCCAAGAAGAACTCCCCACAAGAGCACGATGCGAAGCGGATTCTTCTTCTTTGCGGGCTGACCGGATTCGTCCTCGGGCGTGGGGGTGAGATCGGCGCCGCAGTAGGGGCACAGTTCGCTCGCCTGATTGATTGGCTGCTCGCATTTTGGGCAGACGTACATGAATGTTAGCGTTACGTGCCGGATTCGGGGGCATGGCCCGAGACGATCAGTGCCATTGTCACAGGTGCTCCGGCTGCGCCGATGGGCAGGCGAAAGTAGAGCACCCAGGTATCGCTGTCTTCATGATGGGTTGTGCCCGGGAGAGAATCAGGCGCGCCATCGGAGGCGACCAGGCTCCAGACAGAAGGATGCTTCGAGCCCGTCGCTTGGCGGCTGAGATCGAAGAGGTCCTTTTCCGCAACGCCGGCGGGCTGAGTATCCTCGGCAGCGGGAGCAAGCAAGAGGAAGTCGCGATAATCGGAAACGCCCTGATGATTCCCATCCACGGGCTGCAGACCATAGCGCAGCGTGTACACGCCGGGCTTGATGTGTTGATTGCGATAGTCAATGACTTCGGAGGGAAACTGAATAGCGCCAAGCAACTCGCCGACGGAGAGCTGGCCGTAAAGGATTCCGAGGCCCTGATCGGGAGTGGCATTCACGGGGATGGATTTGCGGAGCCAGATTTCACAGAGCTCTCCCTGCGGAGAGGAAACGCGAATGGCTTGCGCGGAGAGCGCGTCGCGCACGGGAGCGGCGAGCTGCGAGGGCGGAGCAAGAGACTCGGTTTGCGCAGTGTAGGCTTGCGCGCGCGCATCGCCCGAGACAAGCAACGCGAGCGAGGCGAGCGACGCTATCCTCGATGCTCTTGCAACGACGGAGTTCATGCGCGCTCCTTCAAGAGAAATGATGCGCCAAGCGGAGAGATTGCGGCAAGCCCTTCGAGTTTGCACGCCGAAAAAAAATTGAGAGGCAGAGGCAGCGCCTCCGCCCCTCGCAGTTTATTCGGCGAAGGAGCCGGTGAAAGAACTGCGGCGGCCGGCATCGTCCCAGGTGATGCCCAGATGATTGCCGCGATACGAACTGTCGAGAGCCACGGCAGGCACGGCGTGCGAGAGATGCGCAGAGAGCGGCGGATAATAAATTTCTTCGTTGTGGCAGAAATGATCGCTCGCGCCGATCGAGCGCGTGGCGAGATGTAGAAGATTGCCGGCGTCGAGGGTGGTCCAGCCATGAGCGGCGACTGTGAAAGTTACAGGCTCGATTTCGACGGCGACGACATCATCGAGCAAACCATTCGCCTGCGCTTGCGCGAAGTTGATGAGCGCGGAGCGCTGCGCGTCATTCGCGCGCGCGTCCACGAGGAAAACGGTCCTGGCAGGAAGCGGATTGGCGTAAGGATCGCCGAGCGTGGCGCTGGCGCGCACGACGGCGACAACGGAAAGATTTTCAAGCGGCACTCCCGCCCACGCTCCCTGCGTCACATGCCACGCGAGGACGGCTTCCTCTCCGGTGAGGCCGACTTCACCATTCGCAAAACATGGGCCGGTGTACACATCGGCGTTGCGAAATTCGACGTAGTCGCCGGAGATCGAATTTGCGGGCGCGGTCTGCGCCATAGCGGGCAGGGCGAACAAGATCGCGGCCGCGGCGAGAATGATTCCTTTGCCTATCATAAGAAGCCTCCTTCGCAGGGGATCATTTTCCCACTTCCGGCGCATCCGGGCAACCGGCGGGGCGACTTGACCGCATTTTCACGCCGGCATGCGCCTCGAAAAATAGGGTGGGGGGAGTGGGCTGCGGCCAGAGGGAGGGTGAGTTTTCAAGACGCGCGGGGTCGAAAAAGGCATAATCGAAAAACGTGATTTCGTCCCGATTAGAAATCGGCTCCGGTGTTTGTTTTCAATCACTTAGCGTTTCGCGACCCAATCGATTTGCCCCGATTAGAAATCGTCGTTTTCTGCGCAAAATCGAGCTGCGGGGTTGATACCGGGCTTCCAAACGCTGGGGTTGTCGAAATCACGAAAACACTCTAGCACATCTTAATATAAAAGCAAAATTATATTTTAATGAACCATCAGCTGGTACAGGAAATCATGATTTCAGGAGGGCCTGGGGATTCCTCCGCGCGATGGCAAGGAGTTTTAGGTCCGCGCCGTGCGGGCGGCGGGTGCCCTGTTCCCAGCTGCGCACGGTGTTGGGGCTGACATTCAGGAACGCAGCGAAAAGTACCTGGCTGGCGTTGAGAGATTGGCGGATCTGGCGGATTTCCCTTGGATGTACCCTGCGGGGCGGGGAAGGAAGTTTGGTGACGCGCAGGTCCACGGCGCGCCCGCGTTCGAAGGCGAGCGCGTCACGAAGAGAGTCCCGCAGGTCGTCGAATACAGCCACTTTGGTTCGCTTTGCCATCTTTGTTGCTCCTTATTATTTGATCCGTCCGGCCATTTCCCGGAGAAATGCGCGTTGAGGCGGGTTCAGGTCTTCCTGCTCGTTCTTGTCCAGAAGAAAAAGCAGGTGAATATGTTCCTTACGGACGATGTATAAGTACAGGTAACGAAAACCTCCGCGCTTTCCCTTGCCACGGCGGGGATTCGATGTGCGCGCCTTGCGAATACCACCGAGCCCCGCCACTACATCTCCGCGAAAGGGATTCTCCAAAAGCTCGTTCTGGATGCCGGCAAGCACCGAATCGGCAGCGTCCGCCGCAAGTTCCTGAAGCCGGCGCGTAAACGCCTTGGATTCGATGAATACCACAATGTGGTATATACCACATTGTGGGAGATGGTGTCAATCCGCGCAGACTTCTACCTTAGGCGATTTGCCGAAAATGGAGGGACTCAGTCTAACGTGAAATCAGGGTTCAGCTTTTCGAGGGTTTCTATCGCGCACCTTAGCCGGGCGGAGTTTGAGAGGAACATGGCGACCAGCAAGGGCCCGTTTCGGGAGGCAGTTATGTCCAAGGCCCTACAAAAGCGGGCATTGAAGACTTCGATGAAGAGTCGACCCTCACCGTGTTGGCGAACGCTGTTTTCCAGCGCATGCCTGATGACATAATCTGGATAATCTTTGAGGACTTCATCTAAGGTTACCGGCATGGGTGAAAGCGGCGAGTAAACTCTCCAGGCTTGCTTGAAATCATCGGGCGTGATTTGAACTTCTATCCCGTTTTTTTGAAAGTGATTCTCCAGGGCCCGGGACACAAGGGTTAGGTATAAGTTCGCTAGGTTTTCATCGTCGAGTTCTCTCGCGACTTTCGTGTGTCCGAATGCCCAGACGGCCAAAAGCGTTTCCCGGAAAGCAGCAAGCCTAGCCTCCTCGCTTAAGTCCACGACGCATGTGCGCAGAAGCTCGGCTATGTCCCCTTTCTCAAGTCCCCTAACGTGAGATTCGGCCATCCCAACGATGAAGGGCGCAAATTGACTTGGCGTAATCTTGATGCTCTCGGCGTCAGGCGGGGCGTCCACGAAAAGTGCCAAGAATTCTCGCTAAGAGGATTCGCAGCAGGAGCGGCCCGGGCGGCAATCATCGAGGCGGACGACTTTGCCATCGGGGCCGAGGACGGATTGCGTACGCAGGCACCAAAAGGGCGCGGCATTGGCGGCTTCCTGCCAAGAGGCGTCGGGCAGGGCGGGTTCTTCGACTTCGGTTTCATAGAAAAGTTTTTTCGAGCGCAGGCACTGGCAGACTTCTCCCTGGCGAATCAAGACGCTCAATCCGGGCATGGCTAGGCGACTCCTTTCGCGGCGGCGAGAAGCGCGCGGGCGACGCACACGCGCGCGAGCTGAACTTTATAGGCATTGCGGCTGAGAGGCTTGGCTCCAGCGACCGCGGCTTCGCCGGCCTGCGCGGCGGATTCGGGAGTAATTGTTTTATCGGCGAGGAATTTTTCGGCTTCGGTTGCGGGCCAGGGAATGGGGGCCACGTGGCCGAGAACGATGCGGGCGGATTCGAAGCGCGCGGCGTTCATGCGGAGGGCGACGGAAGCGGTGGCAAGGGGCCAATCGAGGGCGTCTTTCTGGCGCACTTCGTAAGTGGAGCTGCGCATGCCGCGCGAGGAAGCGGGAATGGAAATCTCGGTGAGGATTTCGTTGGGGGCGATAGCGTGCTCGCGAGCGTTTTCGGAATCGGGGATGACGAAGAATTTTTCGAGGGGAATTTCGCGCGGGCCGGAAGGGCCGTGAAGCGTGACGCTCGCTCCAAAGACGATGAGCGCGGGAGCGAGGCTCGAAGGGCTGACGAAATAGGCCGGGCCGGAATTGCCGAGAATCGCGTGGTAGCGATTGTCACCGTTGGGGACGAGGGATTTGCCATCGGCATCGCGGGCGAGAAGGCCGAAGCCTCCGCGGTAATACCAGCAGCGCGGGCGCTGAAGGAGATTGCCGCCGATCGTGCCCATATTACGGATTTGCGGGCCGGCGATGACTTCGACAGCTTCATGGATTGCCGGAAAGTGTTCACGGACATTGGAGCGCAGCAATTGTTCAAAAGTGACCATGGCGCCGATGCGAAGATCGCCCTTGACGTTGCGGATGCCGTGGAGCGCGCCGATTTTTGCGATGCTGATGACGCGCGAGGGCGTGGAAACGTAATCCTTCATGCGCGCGAGCAGGTCGGTGCCGCCGGCAAGGATTTCCGCGTCGCCCGGATGATCGCCGAGCAGGCGGATGGCTTCTTCGACGCTCGAGGGGCTGGCATAGGCGAAGGGTTCCATCAGGCATTGCCTCCTTTCGCGAGGGCCGCAAGCACGCGGTCAGGCGTGAGCGGCAACTCCGGAACGCGGACGCCGATGGCGTTGGCGACGGCGTTGGAAATAGCGGCGCCCGGAGAAATGACGGGCGGCTCGCCCAATCCGATGACGCCGCGATCGTCATAACCTTTTCCGGTCATCATGTGAACTTCGATTTCGCCGATGTCGCCGATGCCCGCGAGCCGGTAAAACTCCATGTTGGGATTGAGGCAGCGGCCGGTCTGCTGGTCCATGATTTTTTCTTCGTAGAGCGCGTAGGTGATGCCCATGATGCACGCGCCGAAGACCTGGCTCTCCGCGGTCTTGGTGTCGATGACGAGGCCGCAATCCTGCACGGCGACGTGCTTGACGATGCGCACGACGCCCGTTTCGATGTCCACCGAGACTTCGGACATTTGCACGCCGCCAACACCGCTGGAAATAAGGTCGCCGGAAGTTTTTCCTGTGCCGGTGATGGGAGCAGCGCCCATCTTCGCGCAAGCCTGTTTCCAGGTGAGGCTCTTTGCAGGGCTACCCGCAACTTGAATCTTGCCGCCCCAGGCTTCGAGTTTTTCCGCGTCAACGCCCAAAGCGGGAGCGACTTTGGCGAAAATCTGATTGAGGGCGTCGGTGCAGGCGCGGCGCGTGGAGGAACTGACTCCGCCAACAGTGGTGGAGCCGCCGGACGCTCCCGAAGGCGGATAGCTGCTGTCACCGATATTCACGGTGACCGCTTCAAGGGGAAGGCCGAAAGTTTCCGCAGCAACGATGCCGATGACGGTGCACGTGCCGGTGCCAAGATCCTGACTGGCAAGAGAAACTTCGGCGGAGCCATCGGGATGAATCGTCGCGCGGCAATTGCTGGCATGGCCGCGGCCGCCCCAGGTGTGAAGCGAAAGCCCGAGGCCGGAGCGGATGGCGCCTTTGCCGGTATCTCCGCGCGGATGCCATTTCTTTTTCCAGTCGATCAGCTCAGCGGCTTTGAGGAGTTCCTCTTTGTAACTCGCGGAGCGCGGGCCAGTGATTTCGACGTTCTTGAGAAAGAAATCGAGCGGGTCCATGTGGAGCTTCGCGGCGAGATCTTCCAGTGCCGCCATGGTGATGAGGCAGGACTGCGGATGATTGGGTGCGCGCCACGCGCGGGCCGGGCCGATATTCGTGTGGACGGCGACGTGGTGCGTCTTGCGGTTGGGCACCTGGAAAATGTAGGGGAGATTCGGAGAGCCCGCGGACTCGATTCCGCCCGTGCCCCAGGACTCCGACGACCAAGCTACGAGCGTGCCGTCTTTTTTCGCCGCGAGTTTTACGTTGGCGTAGAACGAAGGCCGCGCGCCGGCTTCGAGGAGTTCCTGATCACGCTCGAGCATCATTTTTACGGCGCGGCCGGATTTTTTCGAAAGCTGCGCGCAGGCCAGGCCCCAGGGATCCGCGGGGAACTTGCTGCCGAAGCCGCCGCCCATCACCGGCGTGAGGGTGTGAACTTTGTTCGCGGGGATTTTCAGAGCCCCGGCGAACTCCTGAGTGATGCCCGTCAAATTTTGCGTGGAAGCCCAGACGTTGAGGCTGTCGCCGTCCCATTCCGTAACCTGACCGTGAGATTCCAGGCAGCAATGCGTGATGACGGGAACTCCGTAGCGGCCTTCGTGGGTAACGTCCGCAGAGGCGAACGCTTCGTCGGGCGTGCCCTGCGTCTGCGAGGAGAGCGATTCGACGTACGCGCTGCCTGCGGAGGCAGGGTCCACATCGGCGACGAGATATGGCAGCGGTTTGTATTGAACTTTTACTTTGCGCACGGCGTCGCGGGCCTGCTCCTCGGTTTCGGCGGCGATGGCGAGAATTTCTTGGCCCTGCCACTGAACTTCGGATCCATCGTCGAGGATGCGCTGGATGGCTTTCACGCCCGGCATCTTTTCCGCTTCGGAGGTATCGACGCTGACGACTTGCGCGTGGGCGTAGGGAGAGAAGACCATCTTGCCGTAGAGCATGCCCGGGCGGTTGACGTCAAACGTGTATTTCGCGCGGCCGGAGGATTTCCAGGGGCCGTCAATGCGCGAGATGGATTTGCCGATAAGATTGCGCTTGCCCGCGGGAGGCCAGTGATAGTCGGCCATCAGGCTCGCCCTCCTTTCGTGGCGGCGTCGAGAACCGCGCGGCGCACGCCCATGTACGTGCCGCAGCGGCAGAGGTTGCCGCCCAAGGCTTCTTGCGCGCCTTCGCGAGTCGGATGGGGCTCGCCGTCGAGATAGGCTTTGCAGGCCATGACGAAGCCGGGGGTGCAGAAGCCGCACTGCTGCGCGTCATTATCCACAAAGGCCTGCGAGACGGGATGCAGCTTGTCATCGGGCGCGAGGCCTTCGATGGTCTCGATTTCGTGGTCTTGAGCTTCGATGGCCAGCATGGTGCAGGAGTAGATGGCTTTGCCGTCCACGATTACCGTGCAAGCGCCGCACGTGCCGCGGTCGCAGACGCGCTTGGCACCGGTGATGTCGAGACGATCGCGCAGGGCGTCGAGGAGCGTGACGCGCGGCTCGACGTTTAATTTCCGAACGACGCCGTTGATTTTGAGTGCGATTCCCACCGGGCCCGGGCCATAGAGGGTTGTTTCCGCCGCCGAAGTTTGCACGGCTTCGAGGACCTGATGGCCGAGAAGGGCGCCCGCGGAAACGGCCACTCCGGCGATGCCGGTGCCCTTGATGAAATCGCGGCGGGAGACTCCTCCGTTCGCTCGCGGATCTTCGCCGGCGCGCGGAGATTTGCCGCGGCCTCGAGGTTTATCAGGCATTGAAATTCCTCCGGTGATGGGAAAGTGAAAAGGCGGGCTGTGGGACGAACGCGCTGCGAATCACTTCGAACCCCGCAAATGACGCGCCCATGATAGTGATAGACGGCCCCAATCGTCAAACGACAGATGCGCACAAAGAAGGTAGCGTTCCACAGGCGAATGTTTGAGGGTCTTGATCCCATGCGTTCTCTGCGGCCATAAGACATGGAGCGTGAAGAGCGAAGCAGGGAGTGCGCTCCTTGCCTACTTACGGCAGAACTTCGGGAGTGCTATTCAAGGGAATTTTGGTGAGGCAAGAGGGGTTTGATGCGCCTTGCTCGACCATACACTTCATCAAATTCTGATGAAACCGGCTAACGTTGCCTCCCAACTGTCCCAGAGAGGACAACGGCGTAAGCGTGTTCGTAACCGGATCCTCTATCTTATCCATTTCAAACCGCAATCCGAGTCCGAGGTCCATCGCCGTCGGCACGATCACAGCGCGGACAATGGCGACGCTGCGGTTGTCCTTGGTCTTCGGCCCGCGGTGTATTTCAAAGAGATGCCCCGCAACAGGGATCGAGCCAAACACCGCTTGCCAGGCGATGCAGAGCGGGGACCAATAACAGACGGGCGGCTGCGGATGAGTCAACTGCATGGTAAAGGACGACACCTGGAAGAGTTTAAGCGAATCCACACGTACGCGCGTGATGACGTGGTGCTCGGCGACACGATCCAAAAGATCCTGCTTCGTCGTCGTTTGGTTCACCGATTGCGGGGCGGTGTCTTCTTTCACATCAAAATCCAAATCCAATTCCGCGGATGAGGCGCTGTCGAGAGAGGTTGGCGTGATTGTGAGGGAAACGTTCTTCGAGACTTCTGCGGTGATTCTCGGCTGAGAATTCGCGTTCGCCAGCGCGGAGAGAATGGTGATTTCCTTGGGTTCAAGGATGCCCTTGAGCGTGCTTCCGAGAGCCTGGCTTGTGGCCGAATTGGGATTGAGCATATCGCTGAGTGTGACGGGCGGGGTGATATCGAAATAATTCTTCACATCACCCACAACCGATGCCTTGTTCCCGCTCACAGTGGCCACTTGCACTTGGCCGAAACTCGCCACGCAATTCTTACCCTCACACTGCTGCTTCGGCTTCAACGTATTTCCCACGAAGGTGTCAACATCCAAATTGAAAGCATCCATAATCGGGCTCAAGAGACTGTCCAGCACATGGGCTGAGCGTTGTAAGTCGTACGGGCTGAAATCACTCGCATATACATTGGCCCATTTGTAGTGAAACAGGAAGTCGAGCACCGCTGCCCGCATGATGTGGAGATTGTTCGGACTTGAAAAAACACACAGTTGTTGGAAAAAATTGTTAAAAACCGGCGAGTCTTTGCCCTTGCCGCACTCGAAATCCGAGGGGGCACCCAGCATGGCCCTTTGCATTGCTTCTTCCATTTTGGCGATCGTCGGCCGAACCTTTTCGTCTTTGGCCGCAGCAAGCAGGAGTAGAAACCGGCTGAGAGAGTGATCCACGGCGTAAGCTGGAGCTTCACCCGGTCCAGGGCTGTATTTTAGGGGGACAAGCAACGCGGTTTGATAGCCGAGACAGTAGTAGCCTTCCTTTACACAATCCTCGAAGCGTTTTGTGAGGTAGTTAGAGAAATCCTGGTCGAAATAGGAGTCGTCCGGATTTCGCATCTCATTTAGGATTGCGGCAAGTCCAGCCGACAATGCACGTGACGTCTCGCCATTGGCTTTCTCCACTGCCGCCTTCAGTTCGTCGTAGTTGTTCTCCACGTCAGAAGGCCCGGATTTCTTGGTCTTTGTATCGGCGCTGATTTGATAGGACCACACCTGGATAGATACCTTTGGGCGAGGAAGGTCCAGGATGGCAATGGCGCGCCGAATCCACTCGCTCAAGTCCGGTGAACCCGGCGCCGGGGGAAGGATTAGTAGGAGATCCTCAGTAATCGGCGTAACGAGAGTAGTGTCTTTTGATACGGCTTTGTTAATCGCAGCCGCAATGTTAGTTGCCTGGCGAAGGTGATACAGCCGCACGACGTGGTCGGTTTTCCAAGTCTCTTGAGTCTGCGCGCCTGAAGGCGGGTCGTCTAGGGTGTCCTGAGATGCGGCTGTCCCCTGATCTCCGTTGTTGGTGGCAGTATCTTCATTTGTGTTAGCTGAGTCCGGACTATCCCCACTCCCACCGTCACTTCCTCCGCTCTTGCTGCTTGCATCGCCGGACTTACCTGAGGACGAAGTCTTTTTGGATGTGGAAGCGGCCGGCGCCTTCTGCTTGGAATCGGGACTCATTGAAGGCGTAGGAGCATTCGCTTTTGCCTTACTGCTACTTTGCTGCTGCGCGGTCCACTGCTTTTCCTCTTGTTCTTTGGTATAGAGCACGCCTCGTTCAACGGCATTGGCACTTCGAAATAGAGGCGTACCCGATAGAGGCGTGCTCGGGTCTGCGGTGGTGGGCAAGAAAGTGATGGCGCGCTGTTGGGCCCAGACCTGAAGATCCGTGCCGGCTGGAAATGAGGCTCTGAGTTTCAATGCTATTTCTCTAGGGTCCAACACATCGAGCTTGACGGTGTGCAGCGCAAACCAAAGCTCGGCTTGTGTCTCGTCTGAACCGATGGTGGTTCCGGACTTAGCGGGGTCCGCTTGCGCGTCCAAAAGCTCCAAATCGTGCTTAATTCCAGCGACTTCGTTTGCAAGATGTTGATCCTCTGTCGTTCCCGAAGCTCGTCCTGGCAAGGGGCTGACAACGATGTAATGAGCCGAGCCGGTGATGAGCGCTATGTCAGGCTCCGGATGCGGAAAGCTCCACACAATAACCCGAGGTTGGAGATACTGCACATGGATGAGAAAGCTCGAATTCAGCTTCACACCCTCAAAATTGTCGCTGTCGAATGCCTGCACGATTTGATCAAGTTCGTCGTGTGAAAGTGAAGAGCGCCATCGTCCTTTTTTACAATTCACAATATTTCGTGCAGCAGCACGATCGACAACGTACAGAGTTGTGGCGTTCTGGGGGTCACGCTTCACGATAAAGTCTGTGAATACGCTCGACAATGCTTGCGCCAGCCGAGCGCCATCCGTAAGACCGCCGAGTTGGATGGTTTCAACGACGCAATCTGGCACCAGTGGCTTTTGAGGTGCAGGTGTCTTTTGAGATGGGGGTGGGTTTTTTTGTTTTTGCGATTGGGGAGGTGCTGCAAGGAGGCCAATCACCGTGAGGGCCCCGACCAACAATGTGAGAGTCAGCTTGCGCATGAACTTACCTCAGATTTGAATACAACCCACCCTCACTGTCGGGTTTCACCCGAGAGAGGACTGTGCAGCAGCTTCTATCTCTATCTATTAATGGAAGTTAATATAAATTAAACAAACATCTCCTTAATTTAGAAGTCTGATGAATTGCCTTTGCGCGAACCCAGAGGACAGCGTCGCGGTTGCGCCATTTGAGGATTAAGTTGCCGCAAGCAGAGAGTCACTTGCGACAGCCGTATGTGCGCGAAGTGAGCCTGGTGAAAACGACGAAGCAACGCGCGGCGTGAAATCCGATATCATTACTTATAGAGGGCCGCAGAGGGCGAGCGAATGCACGAGGCTTTTCCCGGCGAAATCGAGCGCGTCATCGAGGAAGCCACCGGAAGGCTACTTCTGCGCGCCGCGCCTCCGGCGGAATGGAAAGTGTCGGTCGTGCAATTCCGAGAGGCGCTCGCGCGGAGCGCGGCGAACGGCCCGGCGGCGAGTTCCGAGAAGGGCGTGAGGGCGTATCTGGAATCTCTGCACATCGAAGATCTGGCCTTCGCCTGCGCGTTGAGCGACGGCAACGAGCCCGCATGGGAGTATTTCATCCGCGCTTACCGGCAGCAGCTTTACCGCGCGGGACGCGCCGTGGCCGGGGAATCGCTGGGGCGGGAATTAGCGGATTCGCTTTACGCCGAGCTTTACGGCCTTGGGGAGCGCGAAGGCAAGCGGCGCTCGCTCTTCGAATATTTCTACGGCCGAAGCAAGCTTTCCACGTGGCTGCGGGCGATTCTGGCGCAACGATTCGTGGACGAAATTCGCCGCATGCGGCGCACGGATTCGCTCGACGAGCAGAATGAAGGCGAACCAGTGCGGGAAATTCCCAGCCGCGCGGACGAAGGGCATCCCGGCGATCCCGAAAAACCGCGCTACCTGGCGCTGCTGCAAGCGGCGCTCGAGGAAACGATTGGAAATCTCGAGCCGCGAGCGCGGCTGCGCCTGGCCTACTACTACGAGCAGGAACTGACGCTCGCGCAAATCGGCAGGCTGCTGGGCGAACACGAGGCGACCGTCTCGCGAAATCTGGAGCGCGCGCGGCAGGAAATACGGGCGTCGGTGGAACGGGCGCTCGTCGAGAAGAAGCGCCTGAGCGAAGCGCAGGTGCGGCTATGCTTCGAGTACGCGCGCGAAAAATGGCCGTTCGATCTGACGCGGGCGCTTTCCGCGAAGGATTGAGAATGATGCAAGAATTGCGGCGCGGCACGTTCTAAGAAAAGGAGAAGCGGGTCATGGCTCGAGCGGAAGACGAGAAATCACTGGCCGGACTCCTGCGCCACGAGCTACGCCGGCGCCAGCCCGCGGAAGAGTGTCCGGACGCCGAAGCGCTCGCGACGTATTTCGAAGGCGCAATTGAGGAACGAGAGCGCGAATCTCTGGACAGGCACTTTTCCGATTGCGCGCGCTGCAGAGACGCACTGGCGGTACTGGCACGCGTTGGGCAAGAAGCCGTTCAACAATTCGCCGCAGCGGCAGCCGCCGCCGCGCCGGCGCGAGCCGCGACGAGCGCGCCAGCACAGGCTGTGCGTGAGCTTCCGCGAACTCCATGGTGGAACTGGAATTGGCGGCTGGCAGTGCCGCTGGCCGCGCTCGCGATTCTGACAGTTTGGATGGCGCGAGAACCCGCGCAAGTAAGAACGCCGGTGCTCTCAGCGGAAAACACCACGGTGGCATCGAATGCAAATCCCGCCGCTGGTCCCCCGCCTGTAGAAAGTGTTCAGAACCAGCAGGGGCTTCGTTCGGAGCCCGCGGGCAATTTGCCGGACGCCCGCAGCAAGATCGCCGCGACAGAAAAAGCAAACAGAGGGCCTGCCAGAGAAAACAAGCCGTCACGAGGTGCGATTGGGAGAATGGCCGCTCCATCGTCCGCAATCGAGAGTGACGCTTCGGCAGAGGTACGTTCAGGGATAGCCGACGTGGCTCCGGGCATCGCCACAGATAAAAACCAGCCGAGTAAGAAGCCAAGTTCGGGGGAACCCCAGCCGAAGGAAGCGGAACAGGTGATGGTCACGCAGGCTGCGCCGGCCCTGTCGGTGCCTGCGGCGCCGGCTCCACGACCTGCGGGGGCACCTGCCGCGGGATTTTCCGGGAGCGGCGGCATGGGGGCCAGCTTGAAGGCTGCTCCCGCGCGGCGCGGGACGTCCAAGTCCACGGTTTCAGGTGATGTTATGGCGAAATCTTCGCTGGTCGAAACGTCGCAGGGCGAGATTATCATTCGTTCGCCGGATCCTGCCATTCTCTGGCGCGTGACGCATGCCGGATTGATTGAGCGCTCGTTTGACGTGGGCGGAGGCTGGAATGAAGTGGGAACCGCGGGCGGCGCGGAAATACTGACAGGGTCGGCACCGTCTGTCGAAGTTTGCTGGCTGGTGGGGCGCAATGGAGCGGTACTGCGCACGACGGACGGCAAAAATTGGCAGCTGGTGAAATTTCCGGAGAAGGTTGATTTGGTGAGCATCGTCGCGGAGGACGCCCAGATCGCCAACGTGGCGACGCGCGAAGGCCGGAAATTCTTCACGCACGACGGCGGGAAAACCTGGCAGGAGCGCAAGTAAAGCCTGCAAGAAATCGCAGCTTCCGCGTTCCAAGAAATGTAGCGAGATTCCGATGGAGGAGAATTCCCATGATATCCGCACGTTTTCGCAAGCCAATCGGCGGCGCGCTCGCCGCGGCGATTTTATTGGTGGCACCGTTCGCTTTAAGAATTCGCAGCGCGAAAGCGGCTGCGCCCGACGATACTCCCGCGACGACGCGGAAGGACCAGAAGGACCTGGCGGTGACGGTCTATAACTCGAACCTCGCGCTGGTGCGGGACGTTCGCCAGGTGACGCTGCCCGAAGGCACGTTCGCGCTGCGCTTTGAAGACGTGGCGGCATCCATCAATCCGGCCACGGTGCATTTTCGTTCGCTCACGGAGCCCGCGAAATTGAACGTCCTCGAGCAGGATTATGAATACGACCTTCTCGATCCCGGCAAGCTGCTGCAAAAATACGTCGGCAAAGAAGTGACGCTGGTGCGTGAAGTGAAGGAATCGGGCTCGACAAAATGGGAAGAGACCAAGGCGGTGCTGCTCGCGGACAACAACGGCCCGGTGTGGAAGATTGGAAATGAAATCGTCACCGGCTACGACGCCAACTCGTATCGCTTTCCGGAACTGCCGGAAAATTTGTACAGCCGGCCGACGCTGTTGTGGACGCTCGATAACCAGGGGCCGCGCGAGCAGAAAGTGGAAGCGTCGTATTTGACCTCGAATGTGAACTGGAGCGCGGATTACGTTTTAACGGTTGGACGCGATGAAAAGGCCGCGGACCTTGATGGCTGGGTTACGCTGGTGAACAACAGCGGCACGGCATACAAGAACGCTAAATTGCAGCTCGTCGCGGGCGAAGTCCACCGCGCAGAAGGCCAGAGGCAGCGTTATGAAATGGAAATGAACGCAGCGAAGGCTGCTCCGCCGCCCGCCTTCGCGCAGGAAAATCTCGGCGAGTATCACCTCTACACGCTCGACCGGCGCACCTCGATTGAAGACAAGGAATCGAAACAGATCAGCCTGCTCAACGGCAGCAACATACCGATCGCGAAATCGCTGCTCGTCGAGGCCGAGGAGAGTTACTACCGCTTGCAACAGAGCATCGGAAATCCCATCCCGCAGACTGTGAAAGTCTATTATCAGTTCAAAAACGACGAGAAGTCAGGCCTGGGGATGCTGTTGCCCGCGGGGACCGTGCGCGTGTATCAGGCCGACGCTCACGGTAACACGCAATTCATGGGCGAAGATGCCATCACGCACACGCCCAAGGATGAACTGCTGCATCTTTACGTCGGCAACGCGTTCGACGTGGTCGCGGAGCGCAAGGAAACCGATTACCGCCGCATCGCGAGTAACGTATTCGAGGAAGAATTCGCGATCACCATTCGAAATCACAAGGACGCGGCCACAAGCGTCGAAGTTCGCGAGCCCATCGGCGGCGACTGGGAAGTTCTCAGCTCGGATTACAAATGGACAAAGCTCGATGCTTCGACGATCAGTTTTCAAATTCCAGTGGAGAAAGACGGCGCAGCCACGCTCACGTACCGCGTGCGCGTGCACTGGTAGCGCGGACGCGTCTTAGCGCGCGGAGAATTCGAACCACTCCGGCGATTCCTGCGGGACTTTTTTCTTGCCCGCAAGCTCGTCCGCCGTTTGCAGAATATTGCTGCGCGAAAAGAACGGAAAGAAATCCCAGTCTCCGTATTTGGCCTTGAGCACCGGCAGGACGGAATTCACCAACTCGTCGCCGGATTTGGATTGCGCAACTGCGGGCTGGACCGACTGGCGGAGAAAAATAAGGTAATCGCGGAAGGCTGCAACGTCCGCGGCGTTGCCCACTTCTCCGTGGCCCGGAACGAAGACGGCTTGTGGTCCCGCGGCGAGCAGCTTTCCATCGGATTCAATCCACACGGCGGTCGAAGCGTCGATCAGGTTCGGGAGCGTGTGCCGCCAGAAAAGATCGCCACAAAAAACCACGTGAGCGTCCGGAACATAGACCACGGAATCGCCACCGGTGTGTCCGGGGAGAACGCGGACGGATATGCGCCGCGCGCCGAGAAACAGGTCCACACCGTCAGCATTGTAGACCACCTGCGGGGCGACGAGCCCTTCGACGAGCTTTTTTTGCTCCGGCTGAAGATTGCGGAAAAATTTCAAATTCTCGGTGTGAATCCAGTCGCGCACGTTGCGCTGCGCGAAGATCGTGGCGCCCGCTTCGGCGAAAACTCCGTTCCCCGCAACGTGGTCCAGGTGATAGTGCGTGTTGACGACGTAGCGCACCGGCAGCTTCGTCTGTTTGCGGATTTCGCCGAGCAATGCGCGGGCCGCGTCCGCGCTTTCAAATGTATCCACCACGGCCACGCCGTCCTCGCCGATGATGAAGCCGGAATTCGATCCCGCGCGGGATTGCGGAATGTCAATCGCAGCGAAGACTCCCGGTCCCACTTGGTGCAGGGTGAACATGGGCGGTTCGTCGGTGAAAAGCGGAAGGGCTGCGAGCAATACGGCAAAAAAGGCGAGACTGCAGAGTTTCAGCTTCATCGCGCGATTTCCTTTTTCTCAGGCGGCGTCAGGGACCGCCGGCGGATTTTCTGGCCTGTGCGTATTCCTTCGCATACTGCGGATTTTCAGGATAATCCTTGGCGAGCTCAGCGAAGAGATCGCGGGCGCGGGCGGGCTGCTTCTCGCGCAGCAAGGCCAGCGCCAACATGATGCGCGCGAATGGCCGCAGATAATTTCCGCGCGCAGCGGCCTGTTCGAGCTGCTGTATGCCGCGCACGCGGTCGCCGTGCACGCCGCCGAACCACAGGAACGCGCGCTTGTAGGAAGGCAACGAGCCGATCACGTAGTTGGCCGCGCCCAGAGCGATATAGGCGTCCTGCGCATCCGGCTGGATGGCCAGCAGGCGCCCGGCCTCCTCCTCCGAAGCCTTCAGATAGTGCACGCCCGCGAGCTGATGTTTGAGAATCAGCGATTCATAGTCAGAGGTCAGCCCGTCAGTGAGCGTGAGCGCCAAAAGCGCGCGCGGATCGCGCGGATTTTTTTTCAACTGCGCGGTGGCGTCAGCTCTGGCGCGGTTTGCGGCGTACTCAAAGTCCTTGCAGAGATCCGCATCCGGCTTGTCGGGAATTCCGCCGAGGAATTTCTTGTCGTCGAGAAAAAAGTCCGACGTGAGGACGTGCTTGCGGTTGAATTCCTCGAAGAGGAAGCTCGAGGCTTCCGCGGATTCGCCAACGGGATCGTCGGGATGCGCGCGCTCGTAGGCGCGGAAGATTTCGCGGCCTTGCGCGAATTGCAGGCGGTAGAGATCGTCGAACCCCGCCATCAAACTGGGCGGAGGCGGGGCGGGCGGCGATTGCGCCCCCGCCTTGCCGGCCGCAACTAGAGCGGCCGCTCCGAGAAGCGCGATAAGTGCGATGCGAAATTTATCTTTTGCGCCCGGCTTCACAGGTTGTCGAGAAAAAATCGCGTGACATGCTGGAAAAGCTGGATCCGCGCCGGCGGATCGCTTATCCCGTGACCGCGATTGGGATAGATCGCCACTTCGGCCCATTTGTCCGCGGCGATGAGGTTCTCAAGAAATTCGATGGTGTTGCCGAAATGCACGTTGTCATCGCCCGTGCCGCAGGCAATCATCAACTTGCCCTGCAGGTGCGCCGCCTGGTTATAGGGCGAGGAGTCGTGATAGCCGTCCGAATTTTCCTCCGGCGTGCCCATGTAGCGCTCCGTATAAATCGTATCGTATTCGCGCCAGTCGGAGACGGGCGAGCCTGCGAAGCCGGCCTTAAAAGTACCGCCGCCATTGACCATGGCGTTGAGGGTCATGAACCCGCCGTAGCTCCAGCCCCAGATGCCGATGCGTGAACCATCCACGTAGGGCTGAGATTTCAGGTAGCGCACACCCGCGAGCTGGTCTTCCAGCTCGAGCTTGCCGAAATGATGATAGATGGGCGATTCGAAATTGTGGCCGCGGCCGTAAGAGCCGCGGTTATCGAGCGTGAAAATAATGTAGCCCTTCTGCGCCATCAGCTGGTGCCACAGAAACGTGGGCCCGCCCCAGGCCTTGCGCACCAGTTGCGCGTGCGGCCCGCCATAAACGCTGACGAGCACGGGATATTTCTTCGACGCGTCGAAGTCCGGCGGCTTGAGCATCGAAGCGTAGAGCTTCGTGCCGTCCGCCGCCGTGACGGTCAAGTATTCAACGGGCGAAAGATGATATTCGGCGAGCTCTGGAACTTTATTTTCGTTGATCGTGGCAATGTGCCGGCCGCTTGAGCGGTAGAGCTCCGTCCGTGCCGGAGCCGTAGAGGTCGAATACAAATCCACGAAATATTGCGCGTTAGGAGACATCTCGATGAAATGCGTGCCTTCTCCCTGCGTGACGCGCTCGATGCTTTTGTCCTTAAGCGAGAGGCGGTAGAGCTGCGTTTGCGTCACGTCGTCTTTGTTGGAAGAAAAATAGACGAAGCCGTTTTTCTCATCCACCACCAGGCCGCTTTCCGAACCTGGCCCGAATCCCTGGAAGCCGCTCACGGCCCAGTCGCCTTTGGTCAACTGCTCGAGCGAATTGCCGGCGATATCGTAGATATATAGATGACGGAAGCCGCCGCGCTCGCTGGTCCACAAGAACCGCGTGCCGTCGGAGAAAAAATGCAGATCGTCGCTGATGTTGATCCAGTAGGGATCCGACTCCGAAAAAATGCTCTGGGACTGGCCGGAATCGATGCTCGCGAGCAAAAAGTCGAGGCGGTTCTGCGCGCGGTTCAGGCGCTGGATGGCCAGACGCTGGTTATCCGGCAGCCAGTTGACGCGCGCGAGATAGATGTCCGCATTATCGCCGGTGGTAATCCACTGCGTCTTGCCCGTATCCACTCCGACGACTCCCACGCGCACCGTCGGATTAGGTGTGCCGGCTTTGGGATAATCCTCCATGCGCGTCTCGCCCGTGACGGTGAGGTAATCCACCAGGGGAAACTTGGTCACTTTGCGTTCGTCCATTTCCAAGTAAGCGATGTGCTGCGAATCGGGCGACCACCAGTAAGCCGTCGAGAGATCCAGTTCCTCGGGATAAACCCAGTCGAGCTCGCCCTCGCGGAATAGCTCGCTTCCGCCGCGCGTGAGCTGCTTCGGCTCGCCTCCGGCAGTGCTCACGATCCACAAATTGTGATCCTGCACGTAGCTCGCCCAGTGCCCGTCGGGAGAAATCTTTACGTCCGCGACGGCGGAATCGCCCGCGAGCAAATGCGTGGCCTTCAACGATTCGAGATCCAGCCACACCAGCTCGCCATTGCTCGCGAAGAGCAGGGCGTTTCCATTGGGCGCCCAAAAATAATCTTCCGGCGGGCGCCGCCCAAGCCCGGTGGCCTGCGACTGCGGCTCCTTCGGAGGCTGCAGGAGCGAAGCGAGCTTATCGGCGCTCACCAGCACGCGATGATCGCCCGAAGCGGCGTCCATCACCCACAGCTCCATGCGGTGATCTTCCGTCGCATGATAGAAAGAGAGCCGCGTGCCGTCCGGCGCCCATTCGAGTCCCCGCGTCGGCGTGCCGTTCAGGCCCGGGCGGCCGAAAATGCGCTCGATGGTCAGCTCTTTGCCGTGCCCGTTCGGTGACTGCGCCTGCGCCCGTTGCACGCACAGCCCCGCGGCAAGAAAAAATATCGCCGGGAAAAAAATGCCCTTTGCACAAATCCGCCCTCGCATGAACCACCTCCTCGATGAAAACGCGACATTGTATCTCGCCCCGCTCCGGATTCGTAGCGAAGATGATTCGTCCCGCCGTTCATTTACGCGCTCCCGGGCTGCTGCGTCACAGGGTGCGCCGCGGTTATCGCCTGTGATACTGTGTGTGGCAATAAGAGGGGCCCTGCGGCATCGAGAGGGGGTTCCGGTGATGGCAATTCTCGGCAATTCAAACTTAACGGTACGGGCTGCGGTCGGGACCGTATTCGGGACTATTGCTCTATGTAGCCTTTCGGCTGTGGCGGTAAATGCTGTTTCGTATGCGCACGGTGGGCGCTCGCCCGCTCCCGAAATCCACTTTAGCGCCCCTGGGCCGAGCCGCCTCATATCACAGGAAGCCACCGCAGCGGAGCACGTGCGTCGGGGCCTTGCCCGATACAATCTGGGAGACTTGGGTGGCGCAATTGCCGAATACCGCGCGGCGCTCAAGGTCAACCCAAACGATGCCGAAGCGCACAACGACCTCGGGGTTGCACTCGATAAAGAGGGGGACCCTGACGCCGCGATTCCCGAATACCGCGCCGCACTTAAGATCGATCCCAACTACGTCGAAGCGCACTGCAATCTCGGCGCAGCGTTCTTTGAGACGGGCGACCCGGATGGAGAAATCTCGGAATACCGCGCTGCGCTCAAGGGCGATCCTAACTATGCCGATGCGCACCATAAACTCGGCGCGGCACTCGATGACAAGGGAGACGTGGACGGTGCAATCGCCGAAGATCGCGCCGCGCTGAAGCTGAATCCCAAAGACGCTGGAGCGCACTATAATCTTGGAAAAGCGCTGACTCAGAAGGGTGATCTGGACGGTGCGATCACTGAAGACCGCGCCGCCCTAGAGCTAAACCCCCAAGAGGCAGACGCGCACAACAACATCGGCGTCGCGCTCGCTGGCAAAGGCGACTTGGATAATGCGATTGCCGAATTCCGCGCCGAACTCAAGCTCAATACGAATTATACGCCCGCACTCTACAACCTTGGCCTTGCGCTCTACAACAAAGGTGATCTGGACGGAGCGATTATCGAATTCCGCTCGGCGCTGCAGATCAATCCGACGCTTCCTAACGCAAGCTCGGACCTGGGGAAAGCACTTCTGAGCAAGGGTGACCTGAATGCCGCGAATGCGGAGTACAAGGTCGCTCAGGGCAGCGCACTTTTTGGCGGTGGCGACGTTGCCGGCGCGATAGATAACTACCGGACAGCTCTCATTCTGAATCCCAACTCTGCCGACGCGCACGCTTGTCTCGGCCTGGCGCTGGAGAGAAAAGGCGACCTCAAGGGCGCACTCGAAGAATTTCGCCGCACGCTGGAATTGGACCCTAACTTTTCCGCGGCCAAGGACGGTTACGACCGCGTCGCCAAACAACTCGGCAAGAAATAAGTCCAACCGTTTCCTCAACTCCACTCCTGATACAGCTTCCCGTGTTACTGTTTCCGGCAAGAAAGAACTGCCAAGCGTTGAGAGAGGTGGGTCGGTCATGGCGGCGCAGATAATTCGAAAATTCACAGCGCGGCTCGCGATTTGCGCCATCGCTGGCGTGGTCGCGATGGCCATTTTTTCCGCCGCGGCGATGCCGCAGGGGAGCGCTGAAGATCACTTGAAGCGCGGCGATGCGCTGCATCAAAAAGGTGACCTGGATGGCGCAATTGCCGAATACCGCGCCGCGCTAAAGATAGACCCGAACCACCTAGCGGCGCACACGCGCCTCTGCGTGGCGCTTTCCGACAGGGTCGATCTCAGCCCAGCGATCGCCGAATGCCGCGCGGCGCTCAAGATTGATCCCGACGATGCCGAAGCGCATTACAACCTCGGGATAGCGCTCTATAAGACGGGCGACCTGAACGGTTCCATCGCCGAATACCGCGCCGCGCTCAAGATAAATCCGAACTATGCAGAGGCGCACACGCGCATCGGCAACGCGCTCGACGACAAGGGCGACATAGACGGTGAGATTGCCGAGTACCGCGCAGCTGTGCAGATCAATCCCAACGACGCTTACCCGCACCAGGGCCTGGCCATCGCGTTACACAAGAAAGGGGATTTGGACGGTTGCATTGTTCAATCGCGCATCGCTCTGAAGTTCGATCCCACTCTGGTCAGCTCGCACACGCTTTTGGCCATTGCGCTTGGTCAAAAACATGATCTCGACGGAGCGATCAAAGAATATCGCGCTGCGCTGGAAATCGCCCCGGAGAACGTGAACGCGCATCTGGGGCTCGGCCTCACACTCGAAGCGAAAGACGACCTCAATGGAGCGCTCGATGAGTACCGTCGCGCGCTCTCTTTCGATCCCGATTCCGAATCTGCCAGGGAAGGCATCGACCGCGTCACAAAGCTGCTAGAGAAGAAATAAACCAGGTAGGAAAATTCAATCAGCCTTCTGCGCTTCGCGCGAAGGCAGGATGCCGCCCGATGTAGCGCGGCGCGCGGCGAAGAACGCGCCCGCGGTGATGGCCAGCGAAAGAGCCAGTAGCGCGCCATCGCGCAAAAGCGATTTCGGGCCGATGCGCTCGCCCGCTCCGAAGCAGGCGCAGCTGATCTCCAGTCCCTTGGAGTATGAGCGGATCATCACGCTGAAAAATACCAGCAGCAGCGCGGAACTTGTGGAAGCGATCCAGCGAAGCGGCCAGCCGATGATGAGCAGCAGTCCGAGCGCCAGCTCGCAAAACGGCAGCGCGTGCGCGAGTGGAATCACCGCCCATTGTGGCAGGAGCTGATAGGAATCCAGTTGAACCGCAAAAAACGCCAGCGTGACTCCCGTCGGCGGCTTCAGCTTCGTCCATGCCGCATAAATAAAAATGATTCCGAGCGCGATGCGGCCGAGCACCAGCAGCATGCGGAGTCCATTCGGTAAAGGGCGACGCGCCATGACTACTGCTTCAGCAGCTCATCGAAGAATTGCTTGAGCACAGGATACGAAATCGCGGCGGAAGCCGGCGGGTAGCGCTGGCCCTTACAGGTGACCACAAATGTCGGCGTCGAACCCACCTGGATTTGATTGCCAAGCGCTACGTCCTTGTCGATGCCTGCATCGAGCGCGCAGCCCTGCGCCGCGTTCACACTGAATGTCGCGGGCTTCACTCCGGCGGCCGTGGTCGCGCATCCGGCCATCAATTGCTGCACGCGCTTGTATTCCGCAGGAGTGAGCGCCGCGGAAACATATTTCTCGATGTCGCCATCCCGCGACCATGCCTCCTGATTGTCGAAGAGCGCGGCTTCAAGCTCGCGGAATTTTCCGATGCGCGCGCCGGCGTTGGCCCAGCGCGCTGCCTCTTTTCCATACCGGTGAATCGGGAGCGGAAAATCGCGATGGATCAGATAAACTTTGCCCGATGCAACGTAATCGGCGATCACTTGTTTCAGAGTGTGTTCGTAAAAGTATCCGCAAGACGGGCACTCGAAATCTTCAAACACTTCCATGGTGATGGGCGCGTTGCGCGAGCCTTGTGACTTCAGCGCCGAAAGGTCCGCGGGCGTCGCATCGCTCGCCGCCGGCTTGGATGCAGCAGTTTTTTTCGCGGTCGCGTGGTGCGTGGATTGCGCGTACGCTGCACAGCTAAACGAACAAATCAGAATCGCAACGGCGGCCAGCCCTTCCGGCCTCCGCAACGTTAGTATTGAAGATTGATGCTCCATCAATGCCCCCATTCTGAATGCGGTGCAGACTGCCCGCAGTGCCGATTCATAATCATGTATTCTAGCGCGATTTTTGCCTCTTGCGCTCCGTCGAATCCGAAAGAGTTCCTAATCTCGATCGAGAGTTATGCCTGCCGCTTCTTGAGATTGCAGTATTGGCACTTTGGGATGCTCCTAATCGACGGCCCGGCAGCGGACAAATTTCGAGCGCCATCTCCTCCGGAGCTTGAACAATAGAGGCCATAACTATCAGTAAGACATTGA
The DNA here is from genome assembly GCA_050747245.1 of Candidatus Acidiferrales bacterium. Classification (GTDB taxonomy): domain Bacteria; phylum Acidobacteriota; class Terriglobia; order Acidiferrales; family UBA7541; genus JBOGNO01. The sequence continues at coordinate 195,509 of JBOGNO010000005.1, read as the reverse complement.
AAATGTTAGCGTTATTGTTCGTATCAATAAACTTGACAAAGAAACACTCAATGTGCATAATAGGCATGGCTTTGAAAGAACTTGAATGGGGAGCACTGTCATAGGCTAGGAGAGGAGCGCTGAACATGAGCAAGATAATTGGAATTGACCTGGGGACCACGAACTCGGTTGTTGCCGTCATGCAGGGCGGCGAGCCCGTCGTTATCCCCAACCAGGAAGGCGCACGAACCACGCCTTCGGTCGTAGGAATTACCAAGACCGGCGAACGGCTGGTGGGCCAGGTGGCTAAGCGGCAGGCCATCACCAATCCGGAGAACACCGTCTATTCAATCAAGCGGTTCATGGGACGCCGTTACGATGAAGTGACCGAAGAAACCAAACGCGTGCCGTACAAAGTTACTTCCGGCCCGCATCAGGACGCGCGCGTCGAGATTTCCGGCAAGGTGTACAGCCCGCCCGAAATCTCCGCGATGATTCTGCAGAAGCTGAAGGCCGCCGCAGAAGATTTTCTCGGCGAGAAGGTGACCAAAGCCGTTATCACTGTCCCCGCGTATTTCAATGACGCGCAGCGCCAGGCTACCAAGCAGGCCGGAGAAATTGCGGGTCTCGAAGTGCTGCGCATCATCAACGAGCCTACGGCCGCGGCGCTCGCTTACGGCCTCGACAAGAAAAAAGACGAAACCATCGCCGTCTATGACCTCGGCGGGGGCACGTTTGACATTTCTAATCTCGAAGTCGGCGAAGGCGTGGTGGAAGTGAAAGCCACCAACGGAGACACGCACCTGGGCGGCGACGACATCGACCATGTCGTGATGGAGTGGATCATGTCGGAATTCAAGAAAGATCAGGGAGTGGACGTCAGTAAGGACCGCATGGCCATCCAGCGACTCAAAGAAGCCGCGGAAAAAGCGAAAATCGAATTGTCGCAACTCGCGGAAACGGAAGTCAATTTGCCGTTTCTCACCGCCGACGCTTCCGGTCCGAAGCACCTGCAACTCAAGCTCACGCGCGCCAAGCTCGAACAGTTGATGGAGCCGCTGCTGCAACGCTCCGTGGGACCGGTGAAGCAAGCGCTGACGGACGCTGCTCTGAGCCCCGACAAGATCGACGAAGTCGTTCTGGTGGGCGGCTCGACGCGCATTCCTCGTGTTGTGAATATTGTAAAGGGACTCTTCGGCGGCAAGGAACCGCACAAGGGAGTGAACCCAGACGAAGTTGTGGCCGTGGGCGCGGCGATTCAGGGCGGCGTGCTGGGCGGTGAGGTAAAGGACATCCTGCTGCTCGACGTGACTCCGCTTTCTCTCGGTGTGGAAACTCTAGGCGGCGTCATGACCGTCATGATTCCGCGGAACACTACGATTCCCACGCGCAAGTCCGAAGTGTATTCGACAGCTTCGGACAATCAGACGCAGGTGGAGATCCACGTGTTGCAGGGCGAACGTCCGGTGGCCAGCGGAAATCGCTCGCTGGGAAATTTTCAGTTGCTGGGGATTCCGCCCGCGCCCCGCGGCATGCCGCAGATTGAAGTGACGTTCGACATCGACGCCAACGGCATCCTCAATGTCACTGCAAAAGACAAGGCCACCAACAAAGAACAGAAGATCACCATCACAGCTTCGACCGGCTTGAGCAAGGAGGAAGCGGAGAAAATGCGCAAGGAGGGCGAGGCGCATGCGGATGAAGACCGCAAGCGGCTCAACGAAGTCGAAGCTCGCAACCGCTGCGATAATCTGATCTATCAGACGGAAAAAGTAGTGAAGGAAAATCGCGAGAAGCTCTCCGAAGCCGACGCCAAGGCGGCGGAAGAGGCCATCGAAGAGGCGCGCCGCGCCATGAACGAAGGCGGTGCGGAGAAAATCAACGCCGCCACGGAGAAATTGACTCGCGCATCGCACGCCCTTGCCGAAGCCATGTACAAAGCGGGAGCAGCGGCGGCAGGCACGGGTGCGTCCGCTGGCGATGCCGCGCAAGACGGCGGAAGCGCCGGAGCGGGATCGGGCGCGGGCCAGCCCGGCAACGTCGTGGACGCCGAGTTCGTTGACGTGGACGAATCGAAGAAGCCGAACTAAGTTTCGCGGAACGCGGAGCGCAGAGGGGGCCGATTGAGCAGCAACGGCATCCGGCGGACCGGACCTCCCCAGGCCGTGCAAAAGGTCCGGGACAACTACTACCTTATACAGGTGGCTGTCTCGGAATCGCCGTCGGCGAATTGGCGCCGGCTTTTTTACGAAGCGAAGCACGACCCCACGGCGGATTTCCGGCCGCGCTCGATTGAAATCAGCGGCACACTTCTGCGCTTCCGTTCCGATCCGGCAACGGTCGAGGAAAAGCTCGCGCAGATCGCCGCCTGGATGGAAAAGGCCAACCAGAAGGAAGCATCGATGGGTGGGCGCTCTGAGGATCTGAAGCGCAGGCAGGAGGAGCAGGCGCGCGATACAGCCGAGCTCGAAGAACTGAACGCTCGCTGGGCGAAGATGTAATCCAGCGGCCCTCTCAAAAGTATGCCGACAGCGACAAAACAGGATTACTACGAACTCCTGGGCGTGCCACGCAAAGCGGCAGTCAAAGAAATCCGCCAGGCATACCGCAAGCTCGCGCGGAAGTATCATCCGGACTTGAATCCCAACGACAAATCCGCGGAAGAAAAATTCAAACAGATTCAGGAAGCCTACGAAGTCCTCTCCGATCCCAAAAAGCGGCAAATGTACGACCAGTTTGGATTCAATGCGCCGGGCGGGGGCGCTCCGGGCGCCGGCCCCGGCACGCAAGACATGCATGTCGATTTCGACGGATTCGATTTTGGCCAGGGCGGCGCGGGCGGAGCGAGCTTTCGCGATATATTCAGCCAGTTTTTCCGCGGTGGCGCGGTGGCGCACGAACGGGCGGAGCGGGAGCCGGGCAGCGATCTTGAATATCAGATCGACATCACGTTTGGCGAGGCGATGCGCGGAGTGGTGAAGAAACTCAACTTCACGCGGCTCGACGCGTGTGCGGCGTGCCGCGGCACAGGTGCGACAGGAGGAGCGCAGCAGGTTTGCCCTGCGTGTGGTGGCACGGGACAGGTGACGCAGGTGAGCGGAAAGATGCGCTTCCAAATGGCGTGCTCGCAGTGCGGCGGCTCGGGGCGTCTGCGCTCGGTCTGCCGCACCTGTGGCGGCGAGGGGCGCGTGCGGCGGTCGGATACGCTCGAAGTTCGCATTCCGCCGGGCGCGCAGACAGGTTCGCGGGTGCGCGTGGCGGGACGCGGAAACGCGGGAACCGCCGGAGGCCCTCCGGGCGACTTGTACATCATCACGCGCGTCGAGCCGCATCCGTTTTTCGAGCGGCGCGGCGACGACCTCTTCACGCGCGTGCCGGTGACGGTCAGCGAAGCGGCGCTCGGCGCAAAAGTGGAAGTGCCGACGATCGACGGCCGCGCCATGGTGCGCATTCCTCCGGGCACGGACAGCGGAACAATTCTGCGGCTACGGGAAAAAGGCGCGCCCTCGGTGCGGCGGGCGGGCAAACGCGGCGACCAACTGGTGGAAGTGCAGGTCGTGGTGCCGCGTCCGGAGGACGAGAAAGTGCGGCAACTGCTTCGCGATCTGGCCACGGCCGCGCCGGAAGATCCCCGGGCGGAAATTTTCGAGCGCGCCAGCTTCTAACGAAAAATGCGGATGAAAATGCGCACGACGGCAAAAAAGAAAAAGGCCCGCGCGGGCTACATGATCAGCGCGGTCTCCACGCTATACAAACTGCATCCGCAGACGCTGCGGCTGTACGAGCGCGTGGGGCTGCTGAAGCCTTCGCGCTCGCAGGGCAACACGCGGCTGTACACGGATGAAGACCTCGAACGCCTGGAAGTGATCCTGACGCTCACGCGCGATCTGGGCGTGAACCTCGCCGGCATCGAAGTGATCCTCAACATGCGCGACAAGATGAACCAAATGCAATCGCAGATGGAAGAATTCATGGAGTTCGTACGCGGCGAGTTCTCCCGCGGCTTCCCCGCCGCCGAGAGCCGCTCGCGCCACGCCATCGTGCGCGCCGCTCCGCCGAAAGTAATCCGCGTCGAGAAATAATTCCTCTCCGCTTTCCACAGTTTCCGAAATTTCAACAGGCGCAGCGCCTTGCGCGGCGAGAATGCAAACCGTATGCTGTTGGTATGGCGCGCGCAGATTGTCCCCTTTGCAGCGGCACGGGCTGGAGAATTGTGGAGAGCGGAGGCGCGGAGACCGCTCCGGGCGCGGGAGTTTCCGCGCAACTGGCGCGGCGTGAAGCGGTGCTGTGCGATTGCGCGGCGGCGGAGCGGCCGCAACACGCTCTCGAACGCGCACGAATTCCGGAAAGATATCTGCATTGCGATTTTGAAAATTTCGAGAGCGATCTCGAGTACGAAGGCGCGACGGCGGAAGTGCACGCGTGGAACCGCAGCCTGGAGCAGGCGAAATTGCTGGTGAAGGGTTTCGCGCGGGATTTTCCCGCGGGCACCGAGCACGGTTTGCTGCTGATGGGCGCGTGCGGAGTGGGGAAGACGCACCTGGCGGTGGCGGCGCTGAAAGAAATCGTGCTGCGCGGCCACTTCGGACTTTTTTACGATTACCGCGAGTTGCTGAAACAAATTCAGAATAGTTACAACCCGGAAAATCAGGCGACAGAGCTGGGTGTGCTCGAACCGGTGCTGAAGTGCGAGCTGCTGCTGCTCGACGACGTGGGCGCGAGCAAGCCTTCGCTGTGGGCGCTCGAAACAATCGGGCACATTTTGAATTCGCGATACAACGAAAAACGAACCACGCTGCTGACCACAAATTATTTTGACTCCGAATTGATGGCTGCTCCGCAGGAGCGTTCCGTGGATGCGATCGCGGCCCAAGCGGCGCGCGGCGGGGCGCGGCCATCGGTGGTTGAGGATTCTCTTTCGGACCGCATAGGGGCGCGGATTCGTTCGCGGTTGTACGAGATGTGCCGCACGATTGAAATCGCCGCTCCCGATTACCGGAAAGAGGTTCGCCACGCGGGGCGCTCTCGGGCTTAGGAGCCTCGGAGTTGGGGCTGGCGACTTAACCGTGGCGGCTCTGGGTTTCGCTGGTTGAGTTTTCCTAATCCGCATTTGTGTCTCGATTAGAATTTGGTTCGCCCGTTTGTTTTCAGTGACTTAAGCCCAATCTTGTTTCCGGGTGTGTCTCGATTAGGATTTTGAGGCTCGAGGCAGGCGACCGATTCCCAATTTGAAACGCGACGGATTTGAGCTGTGTGGGGCATTTTATTTGTCCCGATTAGACTGGGGTCCCCCCGTTTGTTTTCAATGAGTTGCATGCGTTTCTATTCGTGAAGGTGTCCCGATTAGAAATGGCCTCCCCGGCAAAAAGCGCGAAAGGCGGGACCCGCGTCGGCGGGAGCCGCCCTTCGTTTAACTCAGATTTTTCAGCCGCTTTAAGATTCCTGATTCCACGTCCTATGATAGCATATGATGTAACGAAAGTAAAGTACCAGAACCAAGAAAATCGAGGGCAAAATCGGCGTGCAGGCAGGGCCACTGAAACCTAGCCTTGACAGGCTCCAGTTGTAGTTGTACAATAGTTGTTGGGTAGGAGGAGGAAGAAGTGGGCAAGCATCGCTTCAGATTGGCCGGCAAGGAATTAGAACTTTCCAAGGGTGATGTTGAGGGAGCATTGGAGCATGTCGCTCCGGAGGAAGTCCGGAAGTATTGCGTGGCTGTCCACGGGCGGCGATATCCGGTGAAGCAGGCTTTGGCGGCAGCGACGGGCGTATCTACGGATAGATTCATCTCGACTGATGCGGCGCGAATTCTTCGAAGTGTAGGGTTCGAGGTCGATCGAGCTGGAGAGAGGCCCAAGCCCGCGAAAACTGAGTCAGAGCTATTGTTCGAGGAGTATCTGAAGTCCAATGCGCTCGGATTTTACGAATTTGAGCCGGAGATAAGTGGTTCCTCCACAAAGCCGGATTACCTGCTCAGGATAGGCGACAGCCCGGTTTTATTTGAGGTAAAAGAATTCCGACCTGATCCTGCGCTGTTTCTGAACCTGACCGGGGGGTGCTACGATCCGTATCACCTGATAAGAGGAAAAATTGAGGCGGCCAGGAAAAAGTTCAAGGACTTAGAGCAATTGGCATGTAGCCTGGTGCTTTGTAATTTCGGCCATCCATTTGTTTCCCTCTCATCCTGGGAAATTGTCTACGGGGCGATGCTAGGGAATCTTGGGATTCAGTTTCCGGTAGACATGGAGACGGGACGAGGCGATCCAGAGAGGGCGAGGCGAGGCTTCTTCGGCGGCGGGAAAATGTTGCGATATGCAAACGGTGAAGCTGTTGCTCCCCAGAACACAACGATCAGCGCCATAATTGCCTTACACCATTTTCCTTTGGGGATGAGGCGTCTTTCAATGCATGTAGACAAAGTCAAAGCCGCATCTGGACGGGATCTGACGATTGAGGAAGTTTGGAAGATCTGTGGGGAGGCCCGGGGGACGCCGCTTGACGCCTCGTTGCGACAATTGCGGGTGGTTGTGCATGAAAATCCATTTGCAAGGAAGGCGCTCACGACTGACTTGTTTTGCGGGCAATTTGATGAGCGTTACGGCGTGAGTGATGGGTTGCTGAAACGTGTTTTCGCGGGGCAGGGAATTTTGAATTTAGAGGCCGACGAAAAGAGTGCCCGCGCTCAAGCTTGAGCTGTCCGGCTCGGTTGCATTTCGCGCGCGGGCCTGCCTCTCGTGTTCTGATTCCTCGGCAAAGGCACCCGCCTAAAGGCGGTCGCAACAGAAGCGAAAAGGACGCGGCACGAGGCGAACAGTGTCATAAGGAAGGCGCTGATCTTTTGAGAGATTCTTCGGGCCAAAGGGCGGCCCTCAGAATGACAAACTGAGAGGAGGGGCGCGAGAAAATCCAGAACGAATTACCAGATCGACTGAGAAGTGTTTCGAGTCCCGGGCGCGGGGTATCCCGCCAGCTGCACGCAGAACGATTTCGAGTCGCGGCGCGCGGGAGTCGTTGGATTGACAAGGGAGAGGGGCGGCGGGTATCATTTCTGCGATACAGCGGGCCTAGCCGACGCTGCGTCCCCTTGTTGGTTCTCCTCCCACTGGAAGGAGTGTCTTAGGAGAAGAAATCAGCGACGAGGGCAGGATTCCTGCCACGGAGGTCACCGGTATGCCGGACGAACCGGAAAATCAAAACGCTCAACATGCCATGAATGAATCCAGCGCCACAGCAACCGCTCCCGCGTTGACAACCGAAGCCGCGACGCCCGCGCCGGAGCGCGCGTCTGACCCCGAGCAGTTAGAGGCAATCGAAGGACACGCAGACGCCAGTTCGACGGACAACGGGACATCCTCGTCCTCACACGGCGAAGAAGCCTCCAGCGAAGCTGAAGAAGAAATGGCGGTGGCGAACGAGGCTACGACGGAGGAGCCGTCTACGCCGAAGAGCGCCGAATTGGACGCGACGGCGGGAACCGCGGAGAGCAAGACGACGGGGGACGCGGAGCCGACCACAACGGAAGCGGGGAGCGAGGGAGAGGCAACCGCGGCGGAGATGGAGCAGTTGATGGAGCAGTACGCCACGCCGGGTGAATCCACGACGGCGGATTCCGAAAGCAAGATGATCGAGGGCCGCGTGATCGCGGTGACGGAACTGGGCGTGGTGGTGGACATTGGAGGGAAATCGGAAGGGCTGGTGCCGGCGCAGGAAGTGATGGAGATGCCGAGCGTGGCGTTCACCGCGGGCCAAGCGATCGACGTCGAACGCACGGGCGAGAGGAAGGAAGGCTACATTCTTCTTTCGCACCTGCGGGCGCGGCGGCGGCGGATCTGGCAGAACATCGAGAACTCCTACCGCGAGAAGAAGAACGTCACCGGAAAAGTCATGGAGCGGATCAAGGGCGGGCTGGTGGTGGATCTGGGGGTGCGGGCATTTTTGCCGGCTTCACAGATCGAGATGCGGCCGGTACATGACCTGGAAGCATGGAAGGACCGCGAGCTGGAACTGCGGGTAATCAAGCTGAACCGCAAGCGCGGTAACGTGGTGGTGAGTCGCAGGGTGATCCTCGAAGAAGAGCAGAAGACGCACCGCGACGCGCTGGTGGAGGCGCTCGAAGAGGGAGCGACGGTTCACGGGCGAGTGAAAAACATCACGGACTATGGAGTTTTCGTGGACCTTGGCGGGCTCGACGGGCTGCTGCACGTGAGCGACCTGACGTGGGGACGGATCACGCATCCCGGAGAATTGGTGAAGTCCGGCGACGAAATTGACGTAAAGATTTTGAAATTCGACAAGGAAAAGCTGCGAATCTCACTGGGGCGGAAGCAATTGCTGCCCGACCCGTGGGCGACGGTGCCGGAGAGATACACGGTGGGCGCGCGAGTGAAGGGAAAAATCGTAGGCGTGACGGACTACGGAGCGTTCCTGCAGCTCGAGCCCGGAGTGGAGGGCCTCGTACACGTCAGCGAGATGAGCTGGTCGCGGCGCGTAAAGCATCCCTCGAAAGTGGTAAAGGTGGGAGACGAAGCGGAAGTGGTGGTGCTGGAGGTGAAGCCGGATCAGCGGAGGATATCGCTGGGGCTCAAACAGACGCAGGCCGATCCGTGGGAAGAAGTGGCGAAAAAATATCCGGTGGGAACGGTGGTGACCGGGCGGGTGCGCAACGTAATGGATTTCGGCGCGTTCGTGGAGATCGAGGAAGGAATCGAAGGACTCGTTCACGTGAGCGACATCAGCTGGACGGAGCGCGTGAAGCATCCCAGCGAAAAATTCAAGAAGGGCGATACGTTGGAAGCAAAAGTTTTGAAGATGGACGCGGCACAGAGGCGGCTGTCGCTGGGGATCAAGCAAGTGAACGACATCTGGGAGAAGTGGTTCGGGGAGCACAAGACGGGCGAGTTGGTGCGCGGGAGAGTGGCGCGGGCGGTGGACTTCGGCGTATTCGTGGAGCTGGGGGACGGGATCGAGGGGTTATGCCACATCTCGGAGATCGAGGACCGGCGAGCGAAGGGCGAGCGGCAAGAGGCGCGCGGGTCGCGCAGCGACCGGGCCGCGGCGGTGCTGCATCCGGGGAATGAGTACGAATTCAAATTGATCAAGGCAGATACGGCGCAGCACAAAATCAGCCTGAGCTACCGCGCGGCGCAAAAACAGGCGGAGAAACAGGAAATCGAGACGTTTCGCGGCACGACTCGCACGCCGAAATCCTCGCCTACGGCGACGATCGGGGATGCGATCCTGGCGAAGCGGCAGGCTTCGGAATCGAGTTCCTGAGCGGCGGGAAGAGACAGGCGCGGCGGGCGAACCCCTCCCGGCCGGCTGCGCGTTAATATTTATTTCCATTAAAGGCCATTTGGTGATATGCAGATGCGGCGAAGGCCGCCCGTTGGAGCGGAGTTACCTCAAGTGCGGAGAGATCGGAAATGAGCGAACGGACGATGACGAAAGCGGACCTGGTGGAAGAAGTGATCAAGTCGACGGCACTGCCTCGCAAGGAATCCGAACACGTCGTCGAGACGATTTTCGAGAGCATCATCCAGTCGCTGCAGGAGAACGACAAAATCGAGATCCGCGGGTTCGGGAGCTTCCGCACGCGGCAGCGTCGCGGGCGCATCGGCCGGAACCCGAAGACGGGCGCGAAAGTGGAAGTGCCGCCGAAGCGGATTCCGTTCTTCAAGCCGAGCAAGGAATTGAAGGACTTCGTTAATACGCCGCACACCGGCGCCGCGGGCTCGGCGTCGGCTTCCGCTGCGCCGCCGCACAGTTAAACGACGGCCCGCCGGACCACCTGATGGATTACCTCTGGACTCCCTGGCGCTACCGGTACATCGCCGAAGCCGCGAAAAGCGACCGCTGCATTTTCTGCGACGCGCTGGGGATGAAGGATGATGCGAAGGCGCTCATCGTGCTGCGGGGCAAAGAGAATTTCGTCATCCTGAACCGCTTTCCCTACACGACAGGACACGTGATGGTGGTGCCGTACGCGCATGTGGCGGAGCTGGGCGCATCGCCGGCGGAGACACTCGAAGAAATGATGCGGCTGGCGCAGCGCGTCGAACGGGCGCTCGGCAGCGCCTACAAACCGCAGGGGTTCAACCTGGGTATGAACCTGGGGCGTGCGGCCGGGGCGGGAGTCGAAGGGCACCTGCACTTGCACGTGCTTCCGCGGTGGGCGGGCGATACGAACTTCATGACCGTGGTGGGGGAAACGCGCGTCGAGCCGGAAGACTTGGCGGCGACATACGAAAAGGTAAGGCGGGCGCTCGCGTAGGCCGCGGAGCGAATTGCTCATAGAAATGCTTGCATAAAAGCCGGACTTGGATTAAAAGGTTCCCAGTTTTCACAGTAGTTGGCATTGAGCCCGCGCCGACGGCCTCCCGGCTGTTATCAGGCGCGGGCTCTCAAATTTTCCGGGGGCGGAAAATCTATTTTGTGAAAGGCGGGCGAGAGCCTACTATTTTCATCTCGCAGGGAAGGTATGGGAGTCGTGGAGGCTTGCGGGCGGGGACGGGGCGGATGAAGCGAGGAGAACGCGCGTGAATCTGGAGTTGACGGAAGAACAGAAGCTGCTGGAGCGCACGGTGCGGGAATTCGCGGAAGCGGAAGTGAAGCCGCGGGCGCGGGAAAACGACGAGACGGGACATTTCCCGCTGGAGATCTTCCGCAAGGCCGCCGAGCTGGGGCTTACGGGCGTGGCGTTTCCGGAGGAATACGGCGGCGCGGGGTTCGACCACGTGAGCTACACCATCGTGATTGAAGAGATTTCGCGGTGCTGCGCTTCGACGGGCGTGATTCTGAGCGTGCAGAATTCGCTGTACTGCGATCCCATTTTCAAATTCGGGACAGAAGAACAAAAGAAAAAATTCCTGGTGCCGTACCTGAAGGGCGAGCGCATCGGGTGTTACGCGCTTACGGAGCCGCAGGCGGGCTCGAACGCGGCGGCGCTGAAAACGAAGGCCGTGCGGAAGGGCGACAAGTACGTGGTCAACGGCACGAAGGCGTGGATCACCAACGGCGGAGCGGCGGACGCTGCCATCGTGTACGTGAATACGGCTCCCGAAAAAGGCGAAAAGGGAATTACGGCGCTGGTGGTGGAGAAGGGCACTCCGGGATTCGCGGTGGGAAAGGAAGAAAAGAAGCTGGGAATCAACGCGACGGCGTGCACCGAACTGGCGTTCACGGATTGCGAAGTTCCGGTGGGGAACCGCATCGGGGAAGAAGGCGAAGGATACAAAGTGGCGCTGGGAACGCTCGACGGCGGGAGAATCGGGATTGCGTCGCAGGCCGTGGGGATAGCGCGCGGGGCTTTCGAAGCGGCGCTAGCGTACGCGCAGGAGCGGCAGGCCTTCGGACATCCCATCGCGGATTTTCAGGCCATTCAATTCATGCTCGCGGACATGGCCATGGAAATTGACGCGGCGCGGCTGCTCGCGCGCAAGGCGGCTTGGAAGCAGGAGACGGGCGGGAGGTTTTCGATGGAGGCGGCCATCGCGAAACTTTTCGCGAGCGAGATGTCCACGCGCGTGGCGCACAAGGCCATCCAGATTCATGGCGGCTACGGATACAGCCGGGAATATCCCGTGGAACGCGCTTATCGCGACGCGCGCATCACCGAGATTTACGAAGGGACGAGCGAAATTCAGCGGCTGGTGATCGCCGCGTGGGTGCTGCGCAGCTATTGATTTCCAATCAGGAATTTCCAGCCTTGTATTCCGCGTACAGTTTTGTGATGGTGGTGCCGACCGTGAGCGACCATCCGAATATGAAGTAATTTTTGTACGCTTCGGGGACCACGTAGCGGCGGATCGCTTCTTCCGCCGGGACTCCGGCCTTGTACATCTTGCTGGCATGCTCGGCGAGATCATCGAAAACCGCGCGCATCGTGGCGATGCCTTCCTGGCCGCATATCTGGCCGTGCCCCGGGACGAACAGCGTGTCTTTGCCAAAGCCCGCGAATTTCCCGAGCGTCGAGCGCCAGCCGGCGATATCGGCGTCAAAACTGACGGGGTAAAAGCCATTGAACAACAAGTCGCCGGTGAAAATGATGTTCTGTTCCGGGAGGCGAATGATGAGGTCGGTCGCCGAATGGCCTGGATAGGGTTCAATCACCGCCTTGAGGCCGCCGAGGTCCACGGTGAGAGGAAGTTTGGCGGGATCGAGCGGGTGATTGGGCAGGGCCACGACGGAGGAGTCGATGGTTTGAAAAATCAGCGTGTAGGCGTCCAGGTCGGCTTGCGCGTGCTGGCGCTCCGTGTCGTTGGCCGCATCGCTCACGCGTTTCTTGAGGGACGCGAGCTGAGGAGACTTGTCCTGCCCCTGCAGGTTCGAATAATTCTGCACCATCAGCGGCGCGGCTTTCGCGTGCGCCCAGATGGGAATGCCGCTTGAGCCGTAGAATGCGTTTCCCATCGAATGGTCAAAGTGGTAGTGCGTGTCCAGGGCGGCGCGCACAGGAACCTGGCTGACGGAGCGCAGCGTTTCCATTTGAAACCCGGCGCCCGGGGGAGAAAGGAAGCCCTCGATGAGGAGCGCGGCCTCGCGCCCAACGAGGAAGCCCCCATTGCACGTCGTCGTAAATCCCTTGGTGAAATCGGAAATTGTGGCGTACACCCCGTCGCCAACCTTCCGTATAGTGGCAAATCCTTTGTCTGCCAACGGCTGTGCCGCTACGCGCTGATCCTGCGCGATGCCTTCCGCGAGCGCGGGCAGGCGAAAATATTCCCGCAGAGCCAGGGCGGCTCCCAGGCACGACGTAGAGGCAAGAAAGTTGCGGCGGGTCACTGGATGGATTCCGTTCATGGGGCCTCCTTCATTCATTGGCGCGCTGGCCGCGCGCGGCTGCAGAGCAGCGCATTGGATGCGCGGAAGCCTAACCGGGTCGCGCTGCGTGTGTCAACGCCAGTTCGCGGGCCGACGACGTGTCGCAGCGGGCGCGTCAAGGAGCGGATGCGGTATGCTGCGGAGATGCTGGAGCTCGACTGCGGAGCGGAATTCGACGCGGCACGGAGAAAAAGTCCATGAGCGTTAAGGCTGGGTATTCGACGCCGATGCTGCACGTAGCGGAGATTGAGAAATCGATTCAATTTTATGAGCTGCTTGGATTTGAGACGATCGACACGGATCGCTGCACACCCATTGGATGGGCGCGCATGCATTGCGACGGCGGGGCGCTGATGTTTCTAAGGGCCGAGGAGCCCGTGGATCCCGGCCATCCCGTGATGCTGTGCATGTACACGCCGGACCTGGCCGCGCTGCGCGAACAACTTTTTGCAAGCGGCCTCAAAGTGCCGCCAATCAAATACCCCGAATACATGCGCAGCGGCGAAATGACGCTCCACGATCCGGATGGAAACATCGTATTTGTGAATCATTGGGGAAAAGCCGAACAAGAAGCGTGGGAGAAACGAATCGGCAGGAAGGCGTAGCCTGCGCGGGCCACGCCGCAAGCAGCGCTTCGGTTTTTCGAGATTCTTATGCGAGCCTGGTTGGCCCTCAGGACTGCCATTGCTTTTGGACTTCGACGACATACATCTGGTTGCCGTCGAGATCTTCGAAATATGCCGCCTTGACCTCCTTGTCATCAGCAATGGGGCCTACGAACTTCACCCCTTTATCCATCATGCTTGCGACGGCTTTCTCGATGGCTTCCGAGACCTCGAACCCAATGGTGATCGAGCCCGATCTTCCTGCGGGGGAATCTTTCGAAGCGGGATGCAAACCGACAGTCATGCCATCGTCGGTCTTGAGCGTCGCCCAATGATCACCGAAGCGATGCGTCAGTTTCATTCCAAGAATTTCGGTATAGAAACGGACAGCGCGATCCATGTTCGTGACAATGATTGTAACAACGGCCATGGTTCCTCCTTCTTGCGAGGCATGCTGCAGGAGGACTCCAGGCTTTCGGCTCGCGCCCGCGCAAGTGCCATTTTGCGAGAAAAAGGGTACCATTTTGCGGCGGAGCAAGAATGGACCGAGGGAAGGTGGCCAAACACCTTCCATCATTGAGAATGCCTGCATTAGGGCTTGAGCGCTTTCCAGGAGTCGCTCTGCATCGCCGGATATACATCGCCCTGCGCGCAGGTTGTGCCCCAGAGCGTCGATTTGAAGGGTGAACGCAGATGATACACATTGAAGGTCTCTTCGAGGCTCATATTTCCGTTCGTGATCTTGAGCGCTCGGTCACGTTCTACCGCGATGTGGTTGGGCTGGAATTGGGGATCGCGCAACCGGAGCGTCCCGCGGCATTCTTCTGGGTCGGCGGGCGCGGCAGGTCCATGATGGGCATTTTTTCCGTGGGATCCAGCCCTCTCACGAAGCAACATCACGTAGCTTTTCAAGTAAAACTGGCAGACGTTCTCGCGGCTCCGCTAAAACTCCGTTCTGCAGGCATCACTCCGTTCGGTGGCCGAGGAGAGCCGATTGACGAGCCAATTGTTTTCCCCTGGATGCCCGCAGCATCCGTATTCTTCGGTGACCCGGATGGAAATATTCTTGAATACATTTCCATGCTTCCTGATCCACGGCGGCCTGACGCGGGACCGGTGTCATGGAGCGAATGGCAGGCAATCCAGAAGAATCGGGGAGATTGAGCCCCTACTGCGCACGCTTCGCTGATCGTCGAACCGTTTTGCATTTATCTACATAAAAAGGTCTACAGGACACGGTGACTTCTTGCTCCTTTTGTTAGAGTTCTCGCCGACAAGCTCTGCGCAGCCTTTCGATTTGCATTTTCTTGATTCACCTTGCTTCGCGGTATGCTGCGGGGATGCTGGAGCTTGATTGCGGAGCGGAATTCGACGCGGCGCGCGAGGAAGAATTTTTCGCGGCGCTTCCGGCGCGGCCGGCGGTGTACACGATCGAGCCGCGGGATGAGCGCGGCCAGCCATTTCTATCGCGCACGGCGGATTTGCGGCGTTCGGCGGAGCGCCTGCTGCGCGCACCCGAAGCAGCGACGAAGCGGCTGAACCTGCGCGCCGTGGCGGCGCGCATCCGCTACCGCATCGCGGGCTCGCGATTCGAGCAATCGCTCACGCTTTACCAGACGGCGCGCAAACTTTCTCCACGGCATTACCGTGGATTCCTGCGGCTGCGGCCCGCGGCGCTGCTCAAGGTGAATTTGCGGAACGAGTACCCGCGTTGCTATATCACGCGGCGGATTCTTTCCGACGGCGGATTTTACGTCGGGCCGTTTCACTCGCGAAAGGCGGCGGAAAGTTTCGCCAACGAATTTCTGGACCTCTTTCACATGCGGCGTTGCCAGATCAAGATTCGCAGGGATCCCACTTTTCCCGGGTGCATTTATTCAGAGATGAAGATGTGTCCCGGGCCGTGTTTTGCGGGCTGCACGCGCGAGGAATACGACGCGGAAGCGGAACGCGCCGTGCGGGCGCTCGATTCGGCGGCAGCTTCGGTGGAAGAGGAATTGGAGCGGGAACGTGAGGCGGCCAGCGCGGGGCTGGATTTCGAGCGGGCTTCGGCGATTCACAGGAAACTGGAGAAGGCGCGAGGGGTGCTGCGCGGGCTTCCGGAAATTGCGCGCCGGGCGGATCGCCTGGAGGCGGTGATCCTGCAGCGCGCAGCGGAGGAAGACGCGGTGGCCGTGTTCGTGGTGCGCGGCGGAATCATCGCGGACCCCTTCGTGCTGCGGTTCGCGGAGCTTTCGGCGCAGCCGAGGTCGGTGGAAGAAATGGTGAGAGAAAATTTGCAGAGCGAGGAGGCTCGCGCGCCGGAGACGGAGGGAAACTATCGCGCCCGGTACGCGATCGCAGCTCCCGCGGCGGGGACGCTCGAAGAGCACCTGTGGCTGCTGGCGCGGTGGTATTACTCGAAGCCTCGCGAAGGCGAGATTTTCTTTCCCGCTCCGGCGTGGCCCTACCGGAGAATCGTTCGCGCGTGTTCGCGGCTGCTGGCGCCCGGCACCGCGTAGCCAAATCGGCACTCCCGCGACAAGCGTGCGCATCATTACAATGTAAGCATGGCCGTTTCACCGGAAGCCACGGCGGCAGCGGAGCGCCAGCGCACTTCGCGCGCGGCGCTCATACTGCGCGCACTGAAGCACCGTAATTTTCAGCTTTTCTTCAGCGGACAATTGATCTCGCTCATCGGCACGTGGATGCAGAACATCGCGCAGGCCTGGCTGGTGTATCGGTTGACGGGCTCCCCGGTGCTGCTGGGAACGGTGGGATTTGCCGGCCAGATACCGATTTTTCTGCTGGCACCGCTGGGAGGAATGGCGGCGGATCGCTGGAACCGCCATCGCGTGGTCATCGCCACGCAGGCTTCGTCCATGATTCTGGCGTTTCTGCTGGCGTGGCTGACGCTCTCGGGGCGCGTGCGCGTTTGGGAAATCATAGTGCTGGCGGCGGGACTGGGAGTGGTGAACGCCTTCGACATTCCTGGGCGGCAGGCGTTCCTGGTGGACATGGTAGGAAAAGAAGATTTGATGAACGCGATCGCGCTGAACTCCTCGATGTTCAACGGAGCGCGCGTGATTGGCCCGGCGATCGCGGGCGTGCTGGTGGCGTGGATCGGGGAGGGCTGGTGCTTCTTCGCCAACGCAGTGAGCTACATCGCCGTCATCATCGGACTGCTGCTGATGCGCTTGGGCCCGCTGCACCAGGAGGCATCCGATGCGACGGTCTTTGAGCACATGGCGGAGGGATTTCGCTTCGTGCGCAGGACGCGGCCGATTCGCGCGCTGCTCTTCCTCATCGGATTGGTGAGCCTGGCGGCCATGCCGTATACGGTGCTGATGCCCATCTTTGCGGACAAGATCCTGCACGGCGGCGCGCGCGGACTGGGAATCCTGATGGCGGCGACGGGAATCGGAGCGCTGCTCGGCGCGCTCACGCTGGCGTCGAAGCGGGGAGTGCGCGGGCTGGGGAGCTGGGTGGGCATCGCGGCGGCAGGCTTCGGAATTTCGCTGGTGCTTTTCTCCGCTTCGCGATGGTTCTGGGTTTCCGTGGCGCTGTTGGTGCCGGTGGGGTTCGCGATGATGCTGCAGATGTCGAGCTCGAATACGCTGATTCAGGCGATGGTTCCGGACCGGCTGCGCGGGCGTGTGATGGCCGTGTACTCGATGATGTTCATGGGCATGGCTCCCGTGGGATCGCTGCTGGCGGGCGCGCTCGCCAAACCCATTGGAGCGCCGTGGACGGTGGCGATCGGAGGCGTGGCGGGAATTGCGGGCGCCGCGGTATTCTGGCGCGCGCTGCCAAAGATGCGCGTCGAAGCGCGCGAATTGCTCCTCGCGCAGGGAATCGCCGGGGGAGAGTTCGCGGAGCCAATGCTGCCGCGCGTGCGTGATTAGATACTTCTGTTATACTCGCGCGCCAGTTTTTTGAGAGATGCGGAAAGACCGCGATGCCCGTAAGCCAGCCTGAAAGAACTCCAGGACACGCTACGCCGGAAGGAACGCTGCGCTATGCGGCGCGGTTCGCCGGAAAGGCGGCGGCCGGCCATTTCCGCACACAACAGGAGCTGCAGATTTCTTCGTTGGGAATCGGAACGTACCTCGGCGAGCTCGACGCGGCGACGGACCGTGCGTACACGGAAGCGATTGTCGCCGCGGCGCAGGGCGGCATCAACGTCATCGACACGGCCATCAATTACCGCTTGCAACGCAGCGAGCGATCGGTGGGCGCGGCGTTGCGCGAACTGGCAAAAGCGGGATTCGCGCGCGAAGAGTTCGTGGTGTGCACGAAGGCCGGGTTTCTCACCACGGACGGCACGCTGCCGGCGGACCCGAGCGAGTACTTCCTCGAAGAATTCATCAAGAAAAATATTTTTCGCGTGGAGGAAGTCACAGCCGGCTGCCACTGCCTTGCGCCCGCGTATCTTGCCGATCAATTGGAGCGCAGCTTGCGCAATCTGGGGCTCGCGTGCGTGGACGTTTTTTATTTGCACAATCCGGAAACGCAACTGGGCGAGATTTCGCGGGAGGAATTTCGCAAACGCATGACGGCGGCGTTTGAATTTCTAGAGACCGCGGCGGCTCAAGGGAAGATTCGGATGTACGGCATCGCCACGTGGAACGCACTGAGACAAGAGACTACGGCGCGGGATTATATTTCGCTCGAAGAAGTAGCGGGGTGGGCGCGTACTTCGGGAGGCGAAGGGCATCATTTTCGATTCGTGCAGCTTCCCTTC
The DNA here is from genome assembly GCA_050747245.1 of Candidatus Acidiferrales bacterium. GTDB lineage: Bacteria > Acidobacteriota > Terriglobia > Acidiferrales > UBA7541 > JBOGNO01. Next base: position 177,383 of record JBOGNO010000005.1, on the reverse strand, counting down.
AGCTTGGCGATGAGCGAGGCGCTGATGCGCGCCAATCAAACCGTCGGCGAAAAAACCATGGCTGCGGTGCAGGCGGCGCGGGCGCTGGGCGTGACGCTGGTCGCCAGCGCACCGCTGGTGCAGGGGCAACTCACGCAGCATCTGCCAGCGTTTGTGAGCGAGGCGCTGGGACTCGCGAGCGATGCCGAACGCGCGCTGCAGTTCGCGCGCTCCGCGCCGGGCGTCACCGCGGCGCTCGTGGGCATGAGTCGAGTCGAACACGTGCGCGCCAATTTAGAACTGATCGCGATTCCGCCAGCTTCGCGCGAGGAATTTTTGAAGATGTTTGCGCGCAAATAGGGCGGCGCTCCTCCACGAAAAACTTCACAGGCGGGCGTTATGCGGCGGCGGGGCGCTCGGCGAGCCAGGAATCAATCGCGGCGCCGACTTCGGCGAGCTTCCCTGCAAAGAAATGATCCCCGCCGGGAATGAAGACGAGTTTTTTCGGCTCCGGCATTTTTAGGAAGAGGGCCTCAAAGCTGCTGCGCGAGCCATAGGGATCTTTCTCATCCTGCAGAATCAGTTTCGGCTTGCGGCAGGTTTCGAGATAAGAGAAATCCGAATCGTTCACCGGGAGCCCCAGGCCGATCAGTTCGCGCACGCGTGCATCGGCGCAGCCCACGCGAAGACCTACCCACGAGCCAAAACTGAAACCGGCAAGCAGAATCGGCACGGCGGGAAACTCCACGGCGAGGTAGTCGAGCGCCGCACGAACATCTTCTTGTTCGCCCACGCCACCGTCGAATTTGCCTTCGCTTAAAGCCGCGCCGCGGAAATTGAAACGCAGGACGGGAATTCCGCGCGCGTGCAGCGCCCGGGCGGTTTGAAAGACGACCTTGTTGTGCATCGTTCCGCCGAAGAGAGGATGCGGATGACAGACCACGGCGGCGCGCGCGGGGCCGGTCGAGGCTGGCGCGACGGTCCACAGGCCGGCTTCGAGGCGGCCCGCCGGGCCCTGGAGAAAAAAACTGCGGTGGAAGACATCGGCCATTGCGACGCGAGCGAAAGAGTCTAGCGAACGCGACGCGCGGAGGCAAATCGCGGATTCGAGAACTGGGGCGCGGGAGAGAGCGAAACGGCGACGATGAAATAGGACGACCCGGACATGCCGGCGATGCGCTCGATCCGGCCGGGCACGGGGCCATGGCGCATCCAGCGGCCCCAGGACATTTCCAGGCGCACGGCGTCGCCCGCATGGTGGACGCGCGCGGAAACGAACGCAAGGCTGGATTCGGCAACGTCGAGCGTGATGGTGTCTTCGGGCCACGGCGCGTCCTCGCAGAGCACGCGGAGGGGCATGGCCAGCGCCACGCGGCGCGACGAGCGCCGGTCGGGACCCGTGAAGGCGGACACTTGCGGCGCGGCCTCGTCGAACCGCACGGCCACTTCGAAGCCGCCGGTCAGCGACTGGCGGACCCAAATAATTCTCGAGGGAATTTCCGGAAGCGGCTCGGCAGTTTCGGCGTGAAAGGGCAGGGTAGTCCAGACGCGGCTGCCGGGAGTGCAGATTTCATCGCGACGAAAACGGAAGCCATCGCGCCCGGCATCGAGCGTGCGCGTGATTTCGATTTCCGAGCGAAATGGGCCGAGCCACCGCAAGCGAACGGGCAAATGAACTTGGGCGCGACCATAGCGGCGACGATCGGAGATTCCCAACTGCGCAGGCATCGCGCCCATCCTAGCGCCAATGCGGTCAAATGCGGCACGGCTTTTTGAAGGGGTGAAAGAAGGGGTACTGTGCGTTCTAGTTCTGCAATAATCCACAATCGCGGTTGCGTGTCGCATTTTTCGGTGCTAGGGTGACGGCAACCTTGGGGCAGTTCGAGGGCAGGATGGAAACTGGAATGGAACGCCGAGCGGCCCGCCGTTTCACGCTAAACCTGCCGCTGCAACTCCGCTACGAATCGGAAGGCTCACTCTTCGAAAAAGCGGCGCAAACGCGCGACGTCAGCTTTCGCGGAATGTATTTTATGAGCGAATCGCCGATGGCGCTGGGACACTCGATTGAGTGCGTGCTGACGCTGCCGCAACAAATCACGCAAGCGGGGAACGTGCACATCCGCTGCTTCGCGCGCATCCTGCGCTGTGAAGAACAAGTCGCCGGCCACGGCATCGCCGCGCGCATCGAGCGTTACGAATTTCTTCCCGGCCCGGCCTGAACCCGGTCTTGGAGTCCGCGCAAGGCCAATTCCTATTGACTGTGGTTACTGCGCTCCGGTCGCCTTCTGAGACTGTTCTGCAACTATCTTCTTGAATTCAGGGTCCTCATGCAGGATTTTCAGGTCAGGGTCTTGCGTGCACCAATCGGTATTGTGGTAGCCCGCATCAACGGATCGCCGGAACGCATCCAGCGCCTCCGGCTTCATCCCCAACAATCCATATGTGCAAGCAGCATTGTAGAGAATATTTGCGTCCGTGGGACCCATAGCCACGGCGATTTTGACATGCATGGCCGCGCCTTCGGCGTCGCCGAAGATGGCCAAATCAGCCGCCAGCAGAATTCTGGCCCGGACATCGTCAGGAAAGTGCTGGAGTTGCTCTTGAAGCACCTCCATCTCCCGCCGGCGCAAGCGTTCGGCATCCGCCATGCGTCCCAGGCGCTCACACGAATTGATCAGCGGGATCAGAGCGTTATAGTCGTTACTGACGATCTCCAAAGCGCTTTCGGCGAGTCTTGCCGCTTGCTCGTACTGGCCTGAAGCAAAATAGGCCCTTCCCAAAACGTCATGCGCTCCTTCGCATTCGGCCTCTAGCGCGACAGCCCGCAGCGCAAGTTGAATCGCTTCGTCGTAGTGCAACTGCACGTAATGCAAGCGTGCCCGCGCGGAGAGCACTTCAGGCAAGTCGGGCGCCAGCGCCTCCGCTTTGCCACACGCTTCCAGGCCCTTCTCGATATTCTCCGGGTTTTCACCGCGGAATTCCTGTATCCCGCCCCAGACGTGCGCGATTCCAGCGTAGGCCAGCGCGAACTTCTGGTCCAACTTCACCGCCTCCTGATACATTGCCAGGGCGTATTCGAACTGTCTCTGGCGCAGGTAATTCCGGCCGCGCAGGTAGAAGTCGTAGGCCTGCGGGTTGGCGGTCGGCTTCTTGGCGATGACTTTTTCTTCATGCGGCGAAAGCGTGATCTCCAGCGCCTTGGCGATGCTCAGAGAAATCTCTTCCTGGATGGCGAAAACGTCTTCCATCTGGCGATCGTAGCGCTCCGCCCAAACGGAATGGCGTGTGTTGACCTCCACAAGTTGCGTTGTGATTCGCAAACGGCTGCCCGCCCGGCGAATCGAGCCTTCCAGTACGTACATGGCCCCCAGTTTTTCACCCACCTGCGGCGCTGTGGCTGGCTTATCCCGGAATGGGAGCATCTCCGAGCGTGGATAAATTTCCAGGCGCGCGATTTTCGATAGCTCCGTGATGATGTCTTCGGTCATGCCATCGCGGAAATATTCATCTTCTTTGGCGCCGCCCAAATTTTCGAAGTAGAGCACAGCCACGGTCTTCTTCTTGGGGCCTGATGCGACCGCTGGTGTGGCGTGGCTTCGGGCCGGCTCCGCAGTTCGTGGCGCGGATTCGATCCGGCCAGAGGATTCTACATCGCGCTTCACTCTCTTCAGGTCGGCGCGAAGTTCGGCCGCGGTCTGGCAGCGGAAATCACGATCCTTTTCAAGAGCCTTGGAGACAAGGCGAACCAACTCCGGTGGCGCTTTGGGGTTTTTCTTGGAGATCGGCTCGGGAGCTTCGTTCAGGACGCGGTCAAAAACGACCGCCGTGGTGTTTCCCTGAAATGGGAGCACGCCCGTGGCCATCTCGTAGAGCACCACACCAAAGGAGAACAAATCCGTGCGCGCATCCAATTCTTCTCCGCGCGCCTGCTCGGGCGACATATACGCCACCGTGCCGAGGGAAGTCCCGGGACTGGTCAGATCCGCAGAGGAAACACCCGCGCTCAACCTGGGCGACACGCTGGCGCCACGTGTTGCGCCATCCGCAAAACGCGGCGCCGCCTCCACTTTGGCAAGACCAAAATCGAGGATCTTCGCGCGCCCCCTGCCCGTAACAAAAATGTTGGCGGGCTTGATGTCGCGATGAACGATGCCCCTGGCGTGGGCGGCGTCGAGTGCGTCGGCGATGTCGATGGCCAGCGTGAAGAGAGTCACGAAATCAAGAGGGCGCCCGGAAATCTTGTGCTTCAAAGTCACGCCATCCAGGTACTCCATGGCCATGAAGGTTCTGCCAACATCTTCACCAACGTCATAAATCGTGCAGATGTTCGGATGGTTCAGGGCGGAAGCAGCCTTGGCTTCGCGCCGGAAGCGATCTAAGGTTTGGCGGTCTTGGGCTACGTTCTCAGGGAGGAACTTGAGAGCTACAAAGCGGTCGAGACGGGTGTCCTGGGCCTTGTAAACGACGCCCATGCCACCGCCTCCGATTTTTTCGAGGATGCGGTAGTGCGAAACGGTTTGCCCGAGGAGCGACTGGAGATCCGCCATTGTCGTGCTCATCTTAGTGTGGAGAGCGAACCAAGTCAATGAAGCTCCGCCGCCACCGGATTTGACTGCGATCGCATGCTCTCTGGTTTACGCTGCTTTGTCGCGGACGAGTTGCGGGGAGGTCCTCCTGTAGAGAGAACAAGCCAACGTCAGCGCGACCAGGTGAGTCCGCGGCCAAGCACGAAGATAAACAGCAGGCACGCGACCGCGGACGTGGCGATCCACGCCGCGCTACGGCGGATCGGCGCAACTTCGGAATTTCCGCGGTATCGGGGACTCCGCATCATGCTCGGCAGGCTGAGCAGGCCGGCATTCGCTCCCAGGGTTGATGGCAGCGCCGAGGCGATGACATAGAACAATCCCGCAGGATTGAGCACGCCCGCAACTCCCGCCAGAATCCCTTCTGTGATATATGGCGTCCAGCACAGCACGCGAATCCTTGGCGAACGCGCCTCCGGGCCATGGAACTGTTTCAGCTTGGCGGCCACCAGCAGCATGGACGCAAAATACGAAGTCACACCTAGCACAACGAGACCGACCTGCCACATCCAGTGCGGTTGCCATCCCCGGATCACAGCCGCCCAATCGCCGAAGTTTAAGACGCCGGAAAAGAGAAAGTAGCCGGTTCCCGCAAACAGATTGCCCGCCATCGCAAGCACGAGGAAGTAGCGCGTCGCGGGCCTGTAACGCTGTGGCCGCAGCAGAAGGAGCCAGAAAATCGCCGCGAAGAGTAGATTGACAAGCGTGCCATTCGCGGAAATCCATCGCGTATCGATATCGCTCTGCAGCGCGACGGTGCTCATGGTCACGCGATGGGCCCCGCTCAGCCACGCGGTTACGCCGTGGCCCAAGCCCTCGTGAAGAATGTCCCCGAGAATGCAGACCAGCGCCGAGATGGCAATCACCGTGAGCTTGTCGTCTTTGGCAGCAACATCGCTCGCGGGCATCCCGCAGGTTATAGCACAGCGGAACAGTTCTTGCCGAATGAGATCAAACGGGTCTCCGAGGGTTTCTCCGGCCATTGCCAGGCTCTGAATGCGCGCGCGAAAAAACTGAAGCGGAGTAGAATGGAATGCATCCATTGAAAGATGGAAAAGGCGGGCTGACATGTACCATTACGACCCGAGAGCGGCGCTCGAAGAATTGCGCGAGGAAGCTGTGCTGCCGCATCCCGTGCACCTGCGCGACATGATGTTGCGCACGCAGCTTGGCGCGGAAGATGCGCTCGAACTGCAGCGCGAATTTCAAAATTACTTGACGGAATTCGGCGACGCGCAGAAGACCGCGGGCGGAATCCTCGAAAGGCTCCTGGGCGGAACACCGAAAGCCGCGCGGGCCTCCTGAACGCGCGGAGGCTTTCGCGGCGCTGCTTGCGCGGCGCGGGCGCGGCCAAATTTTGCCCCGCATCGGCCCTTTGCGGCAACTCTCACTGAGCAGGTTTCCCGAATGGCACGTCAGACATTGCTCATCGACGCCGACGACACGCTCTGGGAAAACAACATTTTCTTCGAGCAGACGGTCGAGACGTTCTTAACGCGCCTCGAGCCCCTGGGATTCACTCGCGAATATGTCCGGCACATCCTGAACGAAACGGAGCGGCGGAACATCCGGCAGCACGGCTACGGCGTGCGCAGCTTTCGCAGGTCTCTCGAAGAAACATACTTGAAACTTTCGGGGAACCTGGCGCGGCGCGAAATCGTGAAGGAAATCGAAGACATGGCCGGCGAGCTGGAGCGCACGCCGCCGAAAATTCTGGATGGCGTGCCGGAAACGCTGGCGTATCTGGCGAAGCGCCACCGCCTGATCCTGCTGACCAAGGGCGAAGAGGCGGAGCAGGCCGGGAAGGTCGAGCGCTCCGGCCTGCAGCGCTTTTTCGATGCGGTGGAGATCGCGGCCGAGAAGGATCATCCCACCTACGAAAAGATTATCGGCCGGTTCCGCATTGTGAAGACCCACGGCTGGATGATCGGCAATAGCCCGCGCAGCGACATCAATCCCGCGTTGCGCATCGGCTTGAACGCCGCGTTCATTCCCCATCACGCCACCTGGGAGCTCGAAAAAACGGAAATCGAAATCGGCACGGGAAAACTGCTGGTGCTCGCTAGCTTTCGCGAGCTGCGTGCCCACTTCTGATGCGCGCTTGCGGGGAAACGATTTGAACCACGGTGAAAAACCGGCCTGGCCGAAAATCGCGGTGATGGGCGCCGGGGCGGTGGGCTGCTACTTCGGCGGGATGCTGGCGCGCGCGGGCGCGCCGGTGGCGCTTATCGGGCGGCGCAAGCACGTGGAAGCGTTTGCGCGCGAGGGATTGTTCATAGACAGCGCGAAATTTCAGGAGCACGTGACCGTAGGCGCATCCACCGAGCCAAGCGCCGTGCGCGGCGCCGCTCTGGTGCTGTTTTCCGTGAAGACGATTTCTACCGAAAAGGCGGCGCGCGCGATCGCCCCCCATCTCGATGCCGGGGCGATGGTGCTTTCGCTGCAAAACGGCGTGGACAACGTGGAGCGAATCCGCGCCGCTGGAGGCTTCGCGGCTTTTCCCGCGGCGGTGTACGTGGCCGCGGAAATGCGCGGGCCCGGGCGCGTGAAACACAACGGTCGCGGCGACCTGATCATCGGCCCTTCGGCGATTTCTCCCGCGCCCGCGGAAAAGTTCGCGTGGATCGCCGGAATTTTTGAGCGCGCGGGCGTGCCCTGCCGAATTTCTGAAAATATCGAATCGGAACTGTGGACGAAATTGATTTTCAATTCCGCAGGAAACGCGGTGAGCGCGTTGGGCAGGTGCACCTACGGGCGCGCGGCACGATCGGCGGAAGCACGTGAGCTGATCCGCGCGGCGGCGGAAGAAGCAATGGCCGTGGCGCGCGCCGCGGGCGTGCGGTTGCCGCAGACGGACCTGATCGCCATGGGCCTGAAGCTCGTCGAGCAGCTCGGTGAAGCGACATCTTCAACCGAGCAGGACCTGGCTCATGGAAGACGCACGGAAATTGATTCGCTGAATGGCTACATCGTCCGGCGCGGGCGGGAAATGGGCGTGCCCACTCCTGTGAATCAAGCCCTCTGGGCGCTCGTGAAGCTCCTTGAGCCCAGCGGGCCGAACTCATCCTCATGAATGCGGGCAGCCGCTTGCGAAATTCCGAAATCAGCGGGGACTTACAGCGTCAGTAATCCGTGCTGCTGCGAAAGGGAATGTGCACCACGGCTTCAAGGTCGACGGGAACGCCGCTGCGTGTGCCGGGCCGGAATTTCCAGTGTGTGAAGGCTTCCATGGCGTTCTGGTCCAGGTCAGGATCCAGGCCGCGGAGGAGCTGGATGCTGTCTACCGAGCCGTCGCTGCGGATGATGGCGTAGAGAACCACTTCGCCCTCGACATGCGACTTGATGAGGGAAGTCGGGTAGCGCGGATCCACCTTGCGAACGGGCACCGGCCCGGCCAGATCGCCGGCAACGGCGGAGGGATCCTCGCTCAGTTCGGCGAAATTCAATACCCAGCTTCCGGCAGCGCTGGTGAGATTGGGCATATTGATGTAGACCGTATAAATGCGTTTGTCGCCAAGAATTTGTTCCGGCGAAGAGGCCATGCCCAATTCGTCCATTCCCGCGGATGGCTTTTTCATCGGATTCACGGGGGCGGGCCCGGAAGCCGGCGAATTTGAAGGTGAAGAAGGCGCGCTCGTCGCGGAAATCGCGGGCAGTGTTGTGACGATGTGCGGCGTCGGCGAAGCGGGAAGTGAGTCGGCGGGCACCGCGGGCCCTGTAACCGGAGCCGTATTGGCGGGATTCCCGGCGCTGATAGTGACTCCCGGCTGGCTGGTGGCGCCTTTTCCGCCGCCTCCGGAGGCAGGTTTGCTGCCGCCGGAGCCGCTGTTTCCTCCGGGCGCTTCCGAGCCTCCGCCCGAGCCTCCCTTCGCGTCCGGCTGACCCGCAGTGGAGCCACTAGGAGTTCCGGGCTGCGTGCCTTCGGGCGAGATCGAGATTCTTGCGGAAAGATTTCCCTGCGGCACAACGACCTTCGGCTGCACGGGGCCCGGCGTCTCGGAGAGCGCGATAATGCGCCGGCCGCTCGTGTCGGCTCCCGCGTCGATTTCGGGAGGAGGTCCCGCATTCGCGGCTTGCTTGTTCAATCCCGGATGCGCAGAAGAACCAGGGATAGCAGGAACGGGCGGCTGCGCGTTCGAAGAGGAATCCGCGGGGATACCGCCGGAATCCATCCGGCCATTCGCCGTTTCACCAACTTCCGGAGCGGTTCCCGCATTCGCGATCCTCTTATCAAGCTGAGGATGGGCAGAGGATGCCACCGCAAGCGGCATTCGTGGCTCCTGCGTCGTGGGAGCTGGCGATAAATTGAGGCCGTTGGAATTCTGCTGTTGCGCGGACATCGCCGGAGCAGGTCCGGCATCCCCAGCCGCCTTGTTAAGCTCCGGATGCGCAGAGGAAGCTGAGGACGCGGGCACAAGTGGCTCCTGGCTCGCGGGTCCTGCGGGCAGATTAAGTCCAGAGGCATTTTGCTGTGGCGCGGACACCTCCGGCGCGGGCGTCTGCGCGAAAGTGCGCGCGCGCGCGCGGGGTGTCCCCTTGGAACTGCCGTACTGCGGCCGCAGGGGCTGCGCCGCCGAGCCGCTCCATTCCACGATGTTGGGAAGCTGCGGGATGATCTTCGGCGGCTCAGCCGGGGCGCGGGGCTGAATCAAAGTTTGGCGCGGGTGCGTGATTCGCAGCGGTTCTGAGAGAATTGTCTGCCGCGCATGAAGAGCGCTCGCGCCACGATGTGGCAGCGGTTTCGACGGCTGGCCTGCGGGGCTCGGCGCCGCCGGAGGCCCGGGCATAATCAGCGGAGGAAGATCCCGCGGCGGCTGATACCACGTCACATCGACCGCGGGAGCGTTGGCGGCGTGCGATGTGACTTGAAAAATCTTCTGCCAGATCGGCAACGAAACGATGGCGATGATTACGGCGTGCAACAAAATCGATAAATAGATCTCGCGCTGCGCCACTCGCCGGCTGACCCAGCTATCCCGAAAGTATCTCGCATCGAATTTCTTGGGAGCTTTGGGGCCGAAGAAGTATGCACTCCAACTCGAGCGAAACTGGTGCCAGCGAGGCTCCCACTCGACCAGGAACCGCGGCTCGCGCGGCTTCGCGGTTACGGGTGATGTGAGCGTGAAGAGCATGAATGTCTTATTATACGCCTCGTCGAAGCGCGACCGGGGATTCCTCTGGGGCAGACCCATACAGCATAAAATTTAGACGCGCGAAAGTGGCTTTCCTATCACGCCGCGGTACCGATATTCACAAACTAAAGGACTAGGACGATTTCGTCGCGGAACACCCTGGCGCCGCCATCCCCGGAGAGCGCCTATGCGGCCAGCGCCAGGTGGTAGAAGCTCAGCGAGGCATCCCCTTGTTCATGCAGCCGCACGCGCTCGAGGTGCTCGAAGCGATCCGGCAACTCGCGGCGGCGGGTGTGCTCGGCGATCACCCAGCCTCGCGGAGCCACCAACCGCGAGGCGTCCAGAAATTCCAGCACGCGAAGGTATTCGCCCTCCTTTTCATACGGCGGATCTAAATAAATCAGATCGGCCAGCAGGTGTCGCGCGGCGAGAATCTCCAGGCCGCGCAGCGCATCGGCAGAAATCACTTCCGCGCCTGAAGCGATGCCCAGCGAACTCAGATTCTGGCGGATCACTTCGGCTGCGGGCGCGTGCTTTTCGATGAAGAAGACTTCGCTCGCGCCGCGGCTGAGTGCTTCGAGGCCCACGGCGCCGCTCCCGGCGAATACATCAATGAAAATGGACTCAACGGCCATGCTTCCGAGAATATTGAAGAGCGTTTCGCGCAGCGCGTCGCTGGTCGGGCGCAGCGCCAAGCCGCGCAGCGTGCGCAGTTTGCGGCCGCCGTGTTTTCCAGCGATGACGCGCATACATTCCCTCTTCAGCCGCTACCCGACTCCCGCGAGCAGGTAGCGTTGCTTCCACGCCGGGCCCAAATAACCGGCGAGCTGTTCGAATTCGCCCGTTCGCGCGGAGTCTTCGGCGAGCGCGAAAGCTTCACGGCGCGCCCAGTCGAGGATTTCGTGGTCGCGCAGCGGATGCGCGGCGTGAAACGCCACGTCGCCATGCTGCCGCGTGCCGAAAAATTCCCCCGGACCGCGCAGCTTCAGGTCCTTTTCCGCGATTTCAAATCCGTTGGAGGTTTCGACCAGCGTTTCCAGCCGTTCTCGCGGCTCGCCGGTGACCGTCTTCGGCGCAACCATCACACAATACGATTTCTCCGTGCCGCGCCCGATGCGGCCACGCAACTGATGCAATTGCGCCATGCCAAAACGATCGGCATGTTCGATCACCATCACCGTTGCGTTGGGCACGTCCACGCCGACCTCGATCACCGTCGTCGAGACCAGCACTTGGATCTCGCCGCGGCGGAAGCGCTCCATCACGCCTTCTTTTTCTTCGCTGGGGAGCCGCCCGTGCAGCAAGCCGACGCGCATCCGCGGAAACACCAATTTCGCCAGCCGCTCGTATTCCGCCGTCGCGGCTTTCAACTCCTGCTTGGATTCCTCGATGACCGGATAGATTACGTAAGCCTGCCGGCAGGCGGTAATTTCGCGGCGCACGAATTCCCACACCCCCGGAAGTTCGCGCTCATCGGCCCAGCGCGTTTCCGGAGGGCGGCGTCCCGGCGGCATTTCATCAATGACGGAAAGATCGAGATCGCCGTAAACCGTCAGCGCCAGAGTGCGCGGAATGGGCGTCGCGGTCATCACCAGCAAGTGCGGCGAGGCGCCTTTTTCCATCAGCCGCTTGCGCTGCATCACTCCGAAGCGGTGTTGCTCATCCACTATGACCATTCCCAGGCGCGCAAACGCCACAGGGTCCTCGATCAGTGCGTGCGTACCCACGACGAATTGTGACTCGCCTGCGCGAATCCGTTCGAGCGCCGCTTGCTTCTGCGCGCGCTTGATTCCGCTCACCATTAATTCGACGCCATATCCGGCCTTCGCGAACACCTGCCGCGCGGAAAAATAATGTTGCACGGCGAGTATTTCCGTCGGCGCCATGAGCGCCACCTGGTAGCCGTTCTCGATGACGATGGCCGCGGCTTCGAGTGCCACGATGGTTTTTCCCGAGCCGACGTCGCCTTCGAGCAGGCGGTGCATGGGCGTGGGGCGCTCCAGATCCGCGGCGATTTCCGCGAGCACGCGCTTCTGCGCTGCGGTGGGCTTGAACGGCAGAATGCGCTTCAGCGCGGCGCGTATGTGGTCCTCGCGTACGTGCATGGGGATACCTTTTACTCCCAGGGCTTGTTTGCGGCGCGCCGCCAGGCCGAGTTGGTAAAAGAAGAACTCTTCGAAAATCAGCCGCTGGTGCGCCGGGCTGCGGAAATTGTTGAGCGTTTCGAGCGATTCCCCCGCTGGCGGAAAATGAATGTAGAGGAGCGCTTCGCGCCGCGAAGGGAACCGGTATCGCTCCAGGATGGCAGCGGGCAGGGGATCCGGCACCTGGCCATCGAGCTGGTTGAGCACTCCATAGATGATACGTCGCAGCATCCGCGAGGAAATGCCGCCCATCGCTTCGTAGATGGGAACAATCCGGCCCACTTCCGTCGAATCGGGCGCCGCGTCGCCGCCGAGGAGCTCGAATTCCGGATTGATCATCTCCAGCCGCGTGGGGCGATAGGGATCCACATCCACCTTTCCGTGCAGCACCACGCTTTGCCCTTCCTTGAAGCGGCCTTCGAGATACGCGCCATGAAAAAATCGCGCATAGAGCGTCCCGTTTTCGTCGTATACCGTGAGATGAAACATGGCGCTGCGCCCGCGGCGGAAACTCACCACGCTGCCCATGCGCACATGGGCCATCACTGTGTACACGCCTCCGGGCTGCAGTGAACCGATTGGCGTGAAGCGGACGCGGTCTTCATAGCGAAATGGCAGGTAATTCAGCAGGTCGCCTACAGTAGTGATGCCCCGCCCGGCGAGAATCTGCGCCCTCTGCGCGCCCACGCCGCGTAGATACTGCACCGATTTGTCGAGGGTGGCGGTCACGGCCTTTCCGGCGTTTTTCAAGATATACCACGTCGCGCCGCAATTGCGAGGCGCAGCTGGAGTGTCCTATAGTGGAGGGGTTGGAGCGGCCCCATGGGCGTAAAAATGGCGCGCGTGTTTCCGGGGATGACGCTGCGCAGGTGGCTCGAATACCTGGCGGCCATCCTGCTGGGCAACGGCATCTATTTCCTCGCACTTGTTCCGTATTTGCCGAGAGGGCTGCGTCATCGGGAGTTCGTTCCCGACGCCGGAACGCTCATTGATTTCTTAGTTTGCTGCCTTGTTTACGGCCTAATTCGCCTCGGCGCAAGGTACGGAGTCCCTTCGGGCAGCGGCGGCGATTGAGCGTCCGAAACTGGGATTCCCAGGGGTGCTTACTATCCGATATCGGCCGCGTCTATGAGCTTAGGCAGCCGCAAGACTCGAAACAGGCGTTTGGGAGTCGCCTTGCGGAAGACGTGGGGGGCGGAGAAGACAGGTGAATTGAATCCAGTCGTGGACATTTTCGGGATGGGCGTGGCACTCGAAAGGGAAGCGCACCACTTTACGGTGAAAGCGGCGGACGAGAAGACGCTGGTCCTGGAGGCCCAGAAAGGGGATCGCGCGGCCTTCGAGGAATTGGTGCGCCGCTACGATCGCGAAGTCTTGCGCCTAGCTTCCAATCTGGTGCGCCGGCCCGAAGATGCCCGGGACATTTATCAAGAAAGTTTTTTGAAGGCGTACCGCAATCTCGGCCAATTTCGTTTTGAGTGCAGCTTTTATACCTGGATCTACCGGATCGTGACGAATGTTTGTCTGGATCATCTCCGCCGCCGCTCCGTGCGCCCCGAAGATCAGGCGCCCGAACCAATGGCGGAGGCAGATGCCCCGGCTCATGATTTCTTTGACCGCCAGCAGCAAACCCATCCGGCTTCCAATCCCGAGCGTACCCTTCTCGGAAAGGAAATCGGCTACCAAATTCAATCCGCGCTGCTGCAACTTTCTCCGCGGGAACGGATGGTCTTTGAGATGAAACACTATCAGGGGCTGAAGCTGCGCGTCATAGGCGACATGTTGGGAACATCGGAAGAAACGGTGAAGAATTCTTTGTTTCGGGCGACGCGGAAATTGCGCGCCAGCCTCAATGGGATGCTCTAGGCGAGGGAATGGCCATGCGAGAAGAAAACGAAAAAACAGTTGCTCCGCCGTGCGCGGAATTTGAAGAGAGGCTTTTTCTCTACGCCGCCGACGAACTGGGCCGCGGCACGCGGCAGGATGTGGAAGAGCACGTAAAGGGCTGCGCTTCCTGCGCCGCTGCGCTCGAAGGCGAGCGCCAGTTTACGGATGCGGTAGCCGGGTCGGCGAGCGATGATCCCGACGCGCGGCTGCTGGCGCTGTGCCGCTCGGGACTTTCCGACGCTCTCGACCAAACCGAAGCGCACCAGAGCGCCTTCCGCCGCTGGACGCACACGCTTGCGCTGGGGAGTTGGATCGCGCAGCATCCCGCCGTGAGCGCGGCCGTCCTGATTCTTGCCGGTTTCTCTGTCGGCACGACGTCGCAAAAGTGGATGACTCATCCGGTTGCGCCTTCCTCCAATCCAGTTACGACTACCAATGCTTCTCTCCTCGACGATCAACAATTGCGCAGCGCGAATGTCTCGGACATCAATTGGACTCCTGCGGGCGATAATTCCGCCCCCGAAGTGCAGGTGGATTTGCAGTCCGTCCATCCGGTCACAGTGCGCGGCACTGTAAACGATTCCAATGTGAAGCACGTCCTCATTTTTCTTCTCCAGAATAACCAACGCTACGCCCCCGATATGCGCATGAATTCCGTCGAGCTGCTGCAGCCTCGGTCGAATGACTCCGATGTTCGCGATGTGCTTTGCCAGATTGCCCGGAGCGATCCGAATCCCGCGGTGCGGCTGAAGGCTCTCGAAGCCCTGCTCTCCGCCGATCCGCAGCAGGAAAGTGTGCGCGATACCGTGGTGACTTCGCTTTCGGGCGATACCAATACCGGCGTGCGCGTCGAAGCCATGAACGTTCTCGAGCGCATGTCTGAAAAAGGGCCGGTTCTGAATGATCCCAAGGTGATCGCCGCGCTGCGCCAGCGGCAATCGGGGGATTCCAACGCTTTCATCCGCCTGCAAAGCGCAGCCCTGCTCGAGCAAGCGGCTTCGCGAGCGAAGTACTGAGCAAATCATGGGATACACGAAAATAATCCGCGGTGGATGGTGGATCGGCTTGATGGTGGCCGCCGTGGCGGCTCCCGGAGCGTCCGCCGGCGCGCATCAGAGGAAAAACAACGCGCACGCCCAGCTCCACTCGGAGAAAACCGGCTCGCTCGAAACGCACCGCGGCATGCACCTGCGCCTCACGGCCACGCTCGGCAGCGTAGTCCTGCACGCTCAGGACGCCGAACGCGTGGACTACCGCGTTTCGGTCTTCACCGATTCCGATGAGCCCGATGCGCAGCAACTGCTGAAGAATTTCTATTTTTCCGCGCGCAGCGTGCCTGATGGCGTGCTGCTCGAAGGCCACACTGTCGGCAACGAATGCAGCGGCCGCCTGTGGATCACTTTCGACGTGACCATCCCGCGCGACTACAACGTGGACGTGAACACCGGCGGAGGCAACATCAACGCAGGCGAACTCCGCGGACGCGTCGTCCTCTCCAGCGCCGGCGGCAACATTCGCACCGGGGACATCGCCGGGCCCGGGCGCATTCAGACTGCCGGAGGCCACATCACCTTCGGAAACGTGGGCGGCGAACTCAACGCCGAAACCGGCGGCGGCCACATCACCGGCGGGATCATCAAAGGGGCGGCCACGCTGCACACCAGCGGCGGGCATATTCGGGTTGCTTCGATTGAAGGAGTTGCGCGCCTGGACACCGGCGGAGGAAATATTTCCCTGGAGAATTCCGGCGTTGCGCTGGTTGCCGAAACCGGTGGCGGCCAGATCGTTGTGGGCCAGGCATCGGGAATCGTGCACGCTCGCAACGGCGGCGGGGGAATTCGCGTGGTGAAGATGAACGGCCCCACGGATCTGCAAACCGGCGCCGGCAGTATTTACCTGACAAATGTGGAAAGCCCGGTGCGTGCCATGACCGGCGCTGGCGCGATCACCGCCTGGTTCGGGCCGCAGGCGAAGATCCTGAAGCCCTGCATATTGCAATCCGGACAGGGCGACATCGTGGTCTATCTTCCGCGCGAACTTCCCATCACGATCGACGCGGCGATTTCTTTGGGCGACCAGAACCACTTCAGCGCCGACCCCGCTTTCCCCATAAAGGTTTCTTTTGAAGGCGAGCGCGGTACGGGAAACCTGCACGCCACGGGCTCCTTGAACGGAGGCGGCGAGGTGCTGCGTTTGCGCACCACCGCCGGAAACATTCGCCTCGAACTTTGCGATGTCAGCAAACAAATCCAAAACGTTCGCGAGCAGCTTGCGCAGCTCGAACAGCAATTGCGCGAGCGCATGCTGCAGGCCGAAAAGCAGGAAAAGGATCAGGACTGATCCGGAGGAGCGCCGATGCGCCGGAACCTTCTACGGGCCGCCAGGTTCACGATTCTTGGTCTCGCTGCCGCCGCTTTTCTCACCCTGCCCGCGCGCGCGGGCACGCAGACTTTTGATCGCACTGTGCCGCTGCGCGAAGGCGGCCGCTTCTCGATTGACAACGTGAACGGCTCGGTCGAAGTCGAAGGCTGGGAGCAGCAGGCCGTCGAAATCCACGCCATCAAGGTCGCGCGCCGCCGCGCTTCCGATCTCGCGCTCGTGAATATCGAAATCGAAGCCGATCCCTCGAGCGTCTCCGTGCATACGCGCTATCCGCAGGGTGACGGCGTGGAAGTCGTCGTGCAATACCGCGTCCGCGTGCCGTACCACGTGGTTCTCGCGCTGGTTTCGACTGTGAACGGGAACGTTCATGTCCGCGGCGTGGACGCCACGGGTCAAGTGCGCAGCGTCAATGGCGATGCCGAAGTGCTCGATAGCGCCGGCCGCCTCAGCGTGCAAACCACCAACGGCAACGTACGTCTCGATTTGCGGCGCCTCGATGATGGCGCGCCGCTGCTTCTTTCCACGGTGAATGGCGCCGTAGTGCTCGCGCTGCCGCCGGGCTCGGATGCGGACCTGCAAGTGCGCAGCCTGAACGGCAATTTCCGTTCCGATTTGCCGCTGTCCACGAAGAGTTCGCTCCACGCACTTTCTTTTCGCGCGCGGTTGGGCGCGGGAGGCGGAGTGATTGAATTGCGCACCATCAATGGGGGAATCCGGCTGGTGGCGGAACAGCCCAGCACCTGACGGGTGGCCAAGGAGAAAGAAAAATGCAGACGAAGAGAATTGTAACTTGGAGTGTCGCAGCCTTATTCTTGCTGGGCCTTGCGGCGTTGCCCGCCGCGAGGTCGCAGGAAAAATCCAAGCCCGCGCCGCACTCGGCGCAGCAGGGCTGCTCGGACGATTCCGCCGTGTGGAAGATTCCCTCGCGAGCGGAGATGGACCGCATGCAGGCCGAACTCCGTGCGCAGCTCGCTACGCTCGAGTCGGAGCGCTCCCAACTGCAGGCGGAAATCGGCCCGGAAATCCAAAACGAAATGATGGGCGCGCAGGCGGAGCTCCGCGCGCAACTCGCCGCGCTCCAGAAGCGCTCCCGGCAGATTCTCGAGCGCGCTCCGCAAGTCTTCGAAGACGACGAGGAATCCGGCTGGCTGGGCATTGAAATCAACGAAGTCACCGCCGAAAAAGCCAAGGAGTTGAATCTCTCTCCCGTGCGCGGCGTGCTGGTCGCAAGCGTGGATGAAGACAGCCCGGCCTCCAAAGCGGGCCTCAAGGAAAACGACGTCATCATCGGCTTCGAGCAGCAGAATGTCGAAGGCGCTGTGCAGTTCCGCCGCCTGGTCCGCGAAACGCCTCCGGGCCGCAGCGTTTCACTTTCCGTGTGGCGCGATGGCGCGGCGCAAACCGTTTCCATCGAAGTGGGCAACCGCTCGAACGTTCTCGAGCGCCAGATGGTTTTCCCCAATGGCGAAGTCTCCATTCCCCACGCGTTTGATTTCAATTTCAATTCGCCCGGCGCTTTCTACATGTTTGATCGCTCGCCGCGCCTGGGCATCAGCGCCGAGGATCTGAATGGCCAGCTCGGCGAATTCTTCGGAGCGCCCGGCGGAGAGGGCGTCCTCGTCCGCGAAGTGATGAAGGGCACGCCCGCCGAAAAAGCGGGCCTCAAGGCCGGCGACGTCATCACCAAGGTAAATTCCACGGACGTTCACAACCTCGAGCAATTGATGGAGCGCTTGGAGCCGAAAGGCGACGCGAAAAGCGTCACTCTCGGAATCCTGCGCCACGGCTCGGCCATGAATCTGACCGTCACGCTCGAGCAGCCCAAGCCGCGCGAGCGCGAGAAGGTTTCGCGCCGCATGACGCTCTAACCGTTTCCGTAACTCATCTCACCCAAGGCCCGGATTTTTTCCGGGCCTTGTTTTTTGCCTCGCCCTTTCGCTTTTTTTTGTGACCCTCCTGTATAATCCCGCAACTCGAAATCCGAAGTCCCGGCGCCTGCGCGCAGGAGGAGAATAATGAACGCCACCGCGGCCTCGCCCGCCCCGCGCAACTGGTTCATAGCCGCGTTGCGCCAGCCCGTCGTGCTGCTGGGCATCGCCGTGTGGATTCTGTTCTCCGTGGCGATTCCTTTTCTCGCGCAGGGAGTCTTTCCCTTCGACCAGGTGATGCCCAAAGCGCCCTACGCCGTGCGCGTGGGGAGCTTCATCCTCGGCCCGGCAATTTCTTTCATCTTCATTGTCGTGACGGGTCTCGTGACGCGCCGCCGCAAACTCAACATCGCCGGACGCGCTCCCAATCCCGGCATGGCCATGCGCGAAACGCTCGGCCTGCTCGCGTATGGAGCCGCCGTGCTGATTGCCGGACAGTTCGTTGGCCACGCTGTCGGCACGCACGGCATCGGATTGCATCTTGCGGGAAGCATGTTCGGCCTCTCCGATACTGTCACGCCGCGCGAAGCCATTTGCTGGTCGCTCTACAATTTCGTTTTCTACGGCCTTCTGCCGTACTGGTTTTTCCGCCGCCGCGGATATTCCGCGGAGCAGCTTTGCCTGAAATCCTCGAACCTGCTAAACGATACGCTGCTCGTCGCGATCATCCTTGCAATCGGGTTGGCCGTAGACTTGCCGGGCGCCGCGATTTGGCGGCTTAATGCACACCAGCTTGCCGCGGGAGCCGCGCTTGCATTCGTGCTTTCATTTTTCGGCACGGCCCTGCCCATCATGATTTTTCTCACCTGCATTTTGGTGCCGCGCTACTTCCGGCTCACCGGCTCCCCTGCGGCCGCTTGCGTTCTGAGCGGCCTCACTTACGCTTCGCTGCATCTCGCCGAATATTGGACGCGCTACGACTCGCCCGCCCATGCGGCCCTTTCCGTCGTTTGCATCGTCCTGTTTTTCGGCGGCCCGGGAATGGTCAAGGGCTATCTCACCTTGCGCACTGGCAACGCTTGGGTGCATCTCTGGGGCTTCCACGTTTTCTGGCCGCACGTCTCCGGCGATACGCCGATTTTCGTAAAGATTTTCGGCCTCCGCTAGCCCGCTTCCTTGACCCCTGCGCTGGTTCCTAATTCGCATTTGTGTCTCGATTAGAATTGAGCTCGACCCTTTGTTTTCAATGATTTAGGCGAGATCTTGTTTCTGACAGTGTCTCGATTAGAAAGTTGTTGGGGGACCGTTTCCCGATTTGGGACTAGTTGAATTCCAGTTGTCGAGAACTGTTTATTTGTCCCGATTAGAAGTACCTCCCCTCGTTTGTTTTCAGAGAGTTGCATGCGTTTCTATTCGTGAGGGTGTCCCGATTAGAAATGGCCTCCTCTGCTTAAAGTGCGAAAGGCGGACCCGCCTCGGCGGGTTCCGCCCTCGGACGACTTCGGTCTCCCGAGTCGCAAAACAAAGAATAGCATACCTCAAATGAAAAGTAAAGGGATAGTACTCAGAAAGCTCATTGGAAACTCATTTATTCAGGCGATACTTATTTTGGTGAGCGTTTATTCTTTTTCCCTCTTAAGACCGCTCCAATTCCAAAAATGCCCAGCCCAGCTACGATTATACCGACAATTACGCTCACTTTCGTGTATTTCGGATGACGGTCATCTTTCACGCGCGACAGATCCTCGGCGGAAAGCGTGTGCGGGTTCGCGCTTGATCCAAACGTGAAGGCAGTACCTCTCTCAGGCGTGATGGTCAAAAAGTATTCAATCTTGCCCGTGTAAGGGACAAACGCTTCGTAGAGCAGGTCAGGGCTCAGTCTGAGTTTTGATTCCTCGTATTTTAGTGTGCCGAACTTTCGCAGGGAGAGCTTGGCTCGATCTACTACATCTTGGGTAGTAATCTTGAATTCCAAGTGAATTGCCTTGGGGTTCCCTTTCGAGTCTGTGAGTACTGTCGCGGGCTCCAAGTTGACCGACGGCTGGAATTGGGCATGCGAATCAATGGGCATGAGGCAGAAGACCATGAGGATGGCGATCGCGCGACTTTGGGCCGATGACAAGCGCATTACACCTCTCATGAGAACAGCCACCCGAGAATTTGCCAGAACAATCGCCCCGCATACTCTCTGAAAAAAGGTCATTCAGCACGAGAGCAATTGCGAGCGAGAGTGCTACCTTAACAATTTTTCCTCTGCCGGTCGCGCTTTCAACCAAGAGTCGCCCTAAGCTCCAGATGATGTACCAGATCCCAGTCGCTAGCTCTAGGGCGACGAATATCCACGTGCGTCTGACTACGCTGATGCTTACCTGTTCCGGATTCAGCAGCCGTTGAGTGGCGGATGCCAAATAGGGGAGAGAGGGATCCTGGAACTTGATGAAAAGACGGATCGCTTCGCTCATTTGCTCGTGCAGCAAGAGGGAGAGAATCGGGATGGCTCCGGACAAGACATACCAAGTTGAGGAGGCCACCACAGCAAGCTTCAGTCTTAGTTGGAACACCTTCAGGAGGATGATAAGCAAGCCGAGAAAGGATCCGGAGGCGAGTAACACCGTGACAATCAGCACCGGGAAACCGAGAACGTCGACGAATGAATGCTGCTTTTGGAAGAGCAAAACCACCAGACTATTAATGAGGGCGGCGATGAATGATCCGACAGAGAATGAGGAAAGCGCACGTTTCCAAGCGTCTGGGCCGGTCACTTCTCTGGCTCTCAGCCTCTTGATGAGGATTCCTTTCTGGAACCAAGTACCAATATATTCGAGGATCAGTCGGAGTTCTGACATTTAGGGTCGGGTGTGATTTGGCAGGTGAAGCGTTTTTGCGAGCAGTCCGAGCATTTCCGATCGTCCAGATTATACCAGTGACGTAATCAATCTCGGAGTAAGATGCGGCGAGACCTGGGTGCCCCATCCTCGCTGCGGCGAGGGTGGGGATTTACGCAGAGTCGTATGCCGAAGAATCTCAAACGATATTACGGCAAGGACGAACTGCATTTCATAACCTGCAGTTGCTACCGTCGCTTGCCGCTGCTCGGCTCTGCGCGCGCAAGAAATACTTTCGTGGAAGTTCTTCGTAAAGTGCGTGACAAGCGGGGATTCGCTCTGGTTGGTTACGTGGTGATGCCCGAGCATTTCCATCTATTAATCACCGAGCCGCCCGTGGGAACGCCTTCGTCCGTACTTCAGGTTTTGAAACAGCGGGTGTCGCTAGAACTGCGCCGCGTCGAGCGCAACAGAGAACCGGAATGCGGCCGACATCTGGATCGCTCGAAGGACATTCTGCCGCAGTTCTGGCATCGGCGATTCTATGATTTGAACGTGTGGAGTCAAAAGAAGAAGACCGAGAAGCTCGAATACATGCACATGAATCCGGTGAAACGCGGGCTTGTGACTTCTCCGAAAGATTGGGCGTGGAGCTCGTATTCTTTTTACGAGAGTGGAGATGTCGGATTGATTCGCATTGATCCTGTATGAACTTTCTGCTCCGACTTTGTCCACGGACGTCGAGAGTCAAAATCCCCACCCTTCGCTCCGCGAAGGATGGGGCACCCGGCTTGCTAGGAATTGTTCCACGTGAGATTTCTGACGCGAATGTTTGCACGGACGTAAAGCGTCAAAAGTCAAAAATCAAAGACCCCACCCTTCGCTGCGCGAAGGATGGGGCACCCAAAGACCTGAACACCGACTGCGCGGGGGTGGAGAGGCAAAGGCCCGACCCTTCGTCCCGCAGAAGCGTCTGGGATGCAAACACCGCGCGGCGCGAAGGATGGGGCACCCCGAGGGGAACCGGGAAATTCCTGGCGACTGACTAGCTCATCCAGCGGGCTTAGCGGAGGAGGAGCAGGAGCTGGCCGGGGCGAAGCCGGTGAATCTGGCCGTCTATTTTCAGGTCAACCGGGTTTCTCGTAGTTGAGGAGAGCACGTTTTTAACCTGGAAGACATTATCAACCAGGGCGGCGCTTGACATCGGATATGCCTTGATGCCACCGGTGCCTGCGACGCCTCCCATGAACACATTCCACCTGTCTTGTTGATTTGATTGCCGGGCAACCGCAACTGTTTCTCCGAATAATTTCTCAGGATGAGCTCTTTCGCCGGTCATGGTGACGATCAGCATCTCTGTGCAGTAGCCAAGCGGCACACTCTGTCTTCCTTGGGAAATCTCAATTGTCTGCCTGTTCCTCGAAATCCGCTGCGTCGCAACAGCGATTGGCGAACCTGCCGGGTGAGGCTGACTTACCTCTTTGGGAGTGTTCTGCTTCGGGGTGATTTGGGGAAGAGCAGTGCAATAGAAGCCCAGAACCAAGAAGGCCGCTGGAAGAAAAATACCTTCACGTTTTTTCATTGGTCTTCTCTCCGTGAAGCGGATGGACGGATATTCGCAAGCCTCTAAGCGGGAATTATACTCTCGTATAGTCCTCCCGAAACTTCAAAGAGGGGCGCCTTCTGGAAAATCTGATTGCAATGGTTTGGGGCCGCGCCGAGGGGCGCGCGGCCGGTTAGTTGGGTGAGGCGCGGGTTATTCGCGGGTGACTTCGGCGTTGGAGCTGGGGACGGAGATCTTCACAAGGCGGTGGGAATCGTCCACGTAGAGAAAGATTTCGGCGTCTTCGGTCTTGACGCGCAGCGTTTCGAGCTTGTCGTTGCCGGACATCTGCGGGCCGAGGGATTCGACGGTGATGGAGCCGGGAGTCATTTCCTGGGGAATGAGCACGGAGAAAGTTTGCGAGCCTTTTTTCGTCCAGTCGTAGAGGCGCGCGAGGATGGCGTACTGGTTGAACATATTATTGTCGAGGACCACGATGGCGCCGGCGTTGAAGACGAATTTGTTGACCACGGGTCTCGAGGCGCCTTCGACATTCAATTGCACGTTGACGGTCTGGCCTTCGAATTCCACGGTCGAGGAAGCGTTCTTGGGGCCGTGCGTGGACCATTCGTAGTGCGCGGGAGAGCCATCGGCTTTCAGGCGCAGCGTGCCTTTGACTTTGATGGCCTGGCCGTTTTCGTCGGGGACGGTGGTCTCTCCGCGCGCGACCCAGAAATCTCCGTCGCGCGAGATTTCGAAATCTTCTTTACCGAGTTCCTGGCCGCCGAGAAGGATGTGGAATTTGCCTTTTTCGGCGACGAGGGGAGCGGATTGCGCGCGGGCGCTGGCGGTGGAGAGAAACGCCGCGGCGCAGAGAGCTACGAGGCAAAGAATTATTTTGCCGGCCCTGCGAACGATTGATCGCTCGCGAGGAAAAATTCCAGCGAGATCGTGAAGCGAGTCAAATTCCCCACGCTTCGTCCGCAACGCCGTACGAACGATGGGGCACCCGACGCAGAAAATAATTCGGGCGGAACGAACTGCTGAAACGCGCGGAAGATTCATACCGGCACTCCCTCCAAAATTCCGAGATTTAGAATTTGCTGGACGACGCCAAGAGGCTCGATGGAACTATTCACGCGAAAATCGGCCAGCTCATAGGAGGGCAGGCGCTCCGCGTGCAGCTTGCGGAAACTCGCTTCATCGCGGAAAAGCGGGCGATTGGTGATGCGCGAGCAGCGGCGCAACAATTCTTCGACCGGGCAGTGGAGATAGACGATGGGGCAGGCGGCTTCGCGGAGCAGAGCGAGATTGCGCGGCTGCGAGGTGGTGCCGCCTCCGAGCGAGATGATCATGGGCTTATCGAACGCGGCGGCCTCGCCGAGAATGCGGCGAAGCTCCTGGTGCTCGACTTCGCGGAAGCCGGCTTCGCCGCGATGCGCGAAAATTTCCGGGATGGTCATGTGCGCGTGCTCGGTGATGTGGCGGTCGAGATCGGCATAGTGCCAGGCAATCTGCCGCGCCAGCAGCCGCGCGACGGTGGATTTGCCGCAACCCATGAAACCGGTCAGCGCAATGAGGCGGTACAGACGCTTCACGACGGGCGGGTCTGCGCGATTCAAATGAGCCAGAGCCACGGAACTGAGAGTTTATTCACGCTTACGGATATTGATTGTACCACTCAAGGAGGTGAGTTCGACTCGGGCCATGCCGGAGTTGACCTTTCCGAAAAGGCTGCTGGCGCGGCGCGGCGCGTTGTGCGTCGGATGCGCCGGGGGAGTCAGATTAAACTCGCTGTTGACTTTGCCCTGCAGCGAAATGGCGGTGAGATCGATGGAATCGCTGGGCAGGAAGCGCACGTCGGTATTGCCGGTGGCGTTCTTCAGCGTGTAAGTGCCGTTGGTGAGGAAATCGCCGTCGAACAAAATGCTTCCGCTGGTGGTCTGCAGGTACACGGCGGAGCTGCGATTTTCCAGCAGCTTCATATCGCCGCCAATGGAGAAAATTTCAATCCTTCCGCCGCAGCGGAGGCAATCGAAAGCGCCATCCACGGTGCGCACGGTGAGCGAGCCGCCGGTGTCCACGATGCTGATGCCGGCGCCGATGGTCTCCACGGTGAGATCGCCGATGACGCGGACGATGGTCACCAGGCCGGAGTCATCGTGGATTTGCAGTTCGGTTTCTTCGGGGACCATCACTTCGTAGTCGGCCTGCAGCTCTTCCGGCGCGGTGTCTTCGGAAAGGATATGCGTGGTGAGCTCGATGCGATTGGCGTTTTGCTCGGCTTCCACTTCCACTTTGGGGCTGGGATGATTGGCAGTGACGTAGACTTCGGGCTTGTCCCAGGCCTTCACGACAATAGTGCCGCGGAGATTGTGAACGCTGATCACCGGATGCGGCTGCACCGGAAAATGTTTATCGATCGTGTGCGCCTGCAACGCGCCGGCTGCGCCGAAAAAAACAATGCAGACGGCGAGCATAACTGCCAAAGGAACAAGAGACCGGGCTTGGGGATGGGGCTGGGCTTTCATTGAGTCATGACTCCGTGCTCTGACATAGAAGCCAGAAGCTGAGCTTTCTGCTGATAGGCATCAAAGAGAAAATCGCGGGCCATCTCGCTCTGCGGCTCGCTTTCCACACTTTTCTTACACAGAGCGATGTAGTTGTCAACCTGCACGAGGCTTTTGCGGAGCGACCTGGCAACATCGGGGTCGGCGACGGCCGAAGGCTGGACGCTCAAGGAGACGCTCTGCAATCGCGAATCGAGCGAGGCCACATTCGACTGCGTGCCACTGCGCCAAAAGGCTTCGTTCAGACGACTCTGCTGCGAAGCGGCGAGGAATCCGGCGATCAGCAAAACCGCGGCGTACACGCCGACGAGAGCCGGAGTGGGAAACGCAGGCGAGAACTCCCGCAGCCAAGCGCGCCAGCCGTGCGGGTGAATCAATCGCTCTTCCTGAAGCTGGGCGCGCAGCGAAGCCCAAATGCGATCGGGAGGTTCAATGATTTCATTCCCAAGGGCGAGGCCCGAGGAGCGAATTGCCGCGAGGTCGGCGACGAGCGAACGGCAGCGATCGCAGGAAGCGAGGTGCGCAGCGGCATCCGGCCGGCGTTCTCCCTCCATCCACGGCTCGAGAAATTCCAGAAATGCATTACAGGCCATCATGTTTCTCTTCCTTCACGGCGTCTTGCTGCGTTCATCCCGCGGCATCGGACTTCGCGGCTTCGCGTTTGTCGCGCGCTTGCTGGCGCAACGTTTCGTGGAGCATTTCGCGGAGCCTCATGCGCGCCTTGTGCAACTGCGATTTCGAATTGCCGATCGAACAGCCCATGATTTCGGCAATCTCGTTGTGCTCATATCCCTGCACATCGTGCAAAACAAACACGGCGCGATAACCCGGGGGCAACTGCTCAACGGCGCGGTCCAGATTCACCCGGTCAATCGAACCGGAAAGCCGCAGGTCCGGAGCGCCGAAATCCTTTCGCGGACCGCCGGACTCCTCGTCCGGCTCGGTGAGTTCCTCGAGGGAACTTTCCGAACCGGTTTTTCTCCTCAGTCGCATCAGCACAACGTTGACGGCCATGCGATGCAGCCAAGTGGAAAAGGCGGATTCGCCGCGAAACGTGCTGATCTTGCGAAAGAGCTGCAGAAAAGCTTCCTGCGTGAGATCTTCCGCTTCCGCCGTATTGCTCACCATACGCAAACAGAGCGAGTAAACCCGCCGGCTGTGCAAACGGTAAAGGAACTCGAAAGCGGCGGCGTCCCCCTGCTGCGCAAGCCGAATCGCTTCGGATTCCGTTAATTCCCCGCTCTCAGGTCGTCTCGCTCGGGCCACTGGTCCCGTCGGGACGCGTCATTAATCTCCGATGCGTCCGCTGCTCCCGAAGTTGTATTTAGCATCCGTGGACGTTGCTCCGGCGCGTATCCCTACAGCGCGGCGGACGCGCCGTCCGGATTCCAGATGCTGTAGCATCGTGCCGGATTCACCACAAACGCGCTTTTATTGTCGTCGGAAAGTGTTGCGGCGTCCAGTGGCGTTGCGCAAAGGAACGAGCGTCCGGAGCAGCTTCTAGCGGGCGGGGAAGATGGGTTTCGCCGCAAACTTGCGATGCATTGTGAGCCATGCGGGATCGAGATTTCTCCGGAGAGCGGGAATCTGATCCGGAGGAAGAGCCCAGAGAAAGGACTTGAAGACAACCTGCGACTCCGCAAAGCAGGAGTTGATGTCGTGTTCCAGGAGCGCCAGGAGCGCCAAGGAGGCTTCGGGACCGCCCATGGAGTTCAACTGCATTTCAGCGGCAACCTGATTGTATTCACCGGAGAGATCTTCAATGAGCGAGGAAAGAGTGTCGAGCTTGTAGAACAGGCGGGAGCGGCGAGTAAAAACCGCGCGGTAAAGAATCTGGCTCATTAGAGCGGAGTTGTGAGCGTGACCGGTTATATAGTCATCCGGATTCAGCGGGTTAACATCGGGGAGATCCCCGAATTGGCGGCCTTGATTGCGGAGGGCGTGGCAGGCGGCGACCTTCGAGGCTGCCAGACGACCGAGTAACTCCGCGGAGTTATACGCCTGGGAGCGGGCACAAGCAAAATTCCCGGCATGGCACAGTTGCAGGGACTCATCCAGCGCCGCGGCGGACATCCAGCGCAGCGCGTCCCAGTCGCGGCGGAGCTCTTCGAACAGGGCATTCTTCGGGTCCGGGAGTAAACCGAACCATTCCTGAAGAATTGAGCGACGCCTCCCCTTACGCTTCCAGAAGGGTT
Source organism: Candidatus Acidiferrales bacterium (assembly GCA_050747245.1). Lineage (GTDB taxonomy): Bacteria > Acidobacteriota > Terriglobia > Acidiferrales > UBA7541 > JBOGNO01. The sequence continues at coordinate 150,272 of JBOGNO010000005.1, read as the reverse complement.
GGAAGTCCAAATAAGCCTCCGAGCCTGAGGAATATACACCCCCCAATCCGGAAGCACAATGCAAGGGAAGGAAAAGCCCACCCGCTTTCTTGCGCTCACAGTTACGCACCGTTATACTGCCGGACGTCTCTTGCAAAGGGGTCTCTGGTTTGCCTTTCGAGCCGCTCGACCAATATTTACAGCGACGTAAAAAGCTCGGCGACATGCAAGCGCTGGGAGTTCCAGCGTATCCGCAGCGGTTCGACGCAACGGCGACGATTGCAGAGGTGCGCGCGGCGCAAGACGCCAAGAGCGCGCAAGAGCTGGAGAACCAGCGCGTGGAAGTGCGCGTGGCGGGACGAATCGTCTCCCTGCGGCCGCACGGGAAGGCGGGATTCGCGCACCTGGAGGCGGGAGGCGAGCGTCTGCAAATCTACGTGAAGCTGGACGTAGTGGGAGAGCGCGGATTCGAACTCTACCGGCTGCTGGACTTGGGAGACATCATCGGCGTCTCGGGACATCTTTTCCGCACAAAGACGAATGAGCTGACCGTGGGGGTGACGCAGATTGAGCCGCTCACGAAAGCCCTGCTGCCGCTGCCGGAAAAATGGCACGGACTTGCGGACGTGGAGCTGCGCTACCGGCAGCGCTACCTGGACCTGCTGAGCAACGAGAGGACGCGTGAGATTTTCCAGAAGCGCGCCCAGATTGTGCGCGAGGTGCGGCGGTTTTTCGACGCGCGGGGGTACATCGAAGTCGAGACGCCGATGATGCACCCAATCCCCGGAGGGGCGACGGCGCGGCCCTTCATCACGCACCACAACACGCTGGACATTGATTTATATCTGCGCATTGCGCCGGAACTATATCTGAAGCGGCTGGTGGTCGGCGGGCTCGAACGCGTGTATGAAATCAACCGTAACTTCCGGAATGAGGGTATTTCGACGCAGCACAATCCCGAATTCACGATGCTGGAATTCTATGAGGCCTACAGCGATTACCGCGCATTTATGAAGCTCACGGCGGAATTGCTTGAGGAGCTGGCGCGGAAGGTGTGCGGCACGGCGGAAGTGAAATTCGGCGAGCACACGCTCAATTTCGGGCGCGTGGAGCAGCTCTCCATGCGCGAAGCGCTCGTGCGGCACTGGCCGAACGGTGCTGGAGCCGCACCCACTCCTGCGGAGCTGGCGGCGCCGGGGGGCGCGTGCGCCGCAAAGGAACGGTTTAACGAGTGGGCCCGCCACGGGCACGCGGAGCCGATTGCGGCGAAGTCGACGGATTCCGACGGCGTGCTGACGGGGCTGCTGTTCGAAGCGACGGCGGAGAAACATCTGATGCAGCCGACATTTATTTATGATTTTCCAACCGATATTTCGCCACTTTCGAAATGCCGGCCGGACGATCCCACAGTCACTGAACGATTTGAACTCTTCGTCGCGGGGATGGAAATCGCGAACGGCTTCTCGGAGTTGAACGATCCAGAAGAGCAGGAGCGGCGCTTCCGTGAACAGATCGCGCGCGGAGGCGAGGAAGCTCCCAAACAACTTGACGAAGATTACATCCGCGCGCTCTGCCACGGCCTGCCGCCCACGGCGGGCGAGGGTCTGGGAATTGACCGGCTGACCATGCTTCTCACAGATTCACATTCCATCCGCGAAGTGATCCTCTTCCCGCTGCTGCGGCCGGAGTCGCGCGGCGAAGGCACCCACCCACCGGAAGAAGGGAAGTCCGCCGAAGCTAAATGACGCTCGAATTGCTGGTCGCGCTGCGCTACCTGCGGTCGAAACACCGGCCTGCGGTATTGCGGCTGATCACCGCGCTTTCGGTGCTGGGCGTGGGAGCGGGGGTCACGACGCTGGTGGTGGCGCTGGCGATGAATTCGGGATTCCGGCAGGTGATGCGCGACCGGCTGCTGGGCGTGACAGCGCACGTCAACTTGAAGCCGCGATCGCTCGAGGGAATCAGCAATTACCGCGAACTGACGGAACAACTGGCGAGCACTCCTGGAGTGCGCAGCATTACTCCGGCGCTTTACGACACGGTGCTGCTTTCGAGCGGAGGCAGGGCGCGGGGAATTGTGCTGAAGGGAATTGACCCCGCGCTCGAAGAGCGCTCCGACGACGCCCTGCATCACATCGTTTCTGGAACGCTGGATTTTTCACCCGACGCCGACCGGATTCCGGAGATTGTCGTCGGGAAGCTGCTGGCGGAAGAAATTCAAGTCCGCCCGGGCGACTACATCACACTGACCAGCCCGCAGGGAAGCCTGACGCCATTCGGAATGCTGCCGCGGTCAAAAAGATTTCGCGTGGCGGGGATATTTGATTCGGGGTTCTACGACTACGACGCGAACTGGTGCTTCGTCACGCTGGCTTCGGCGCAGGACCTGGCAGGCGTGGGCGACGTGGCGAGTTTGCTGGAAATCCGTGTGGAGAAGCTCGAGGACGCGCCGGCGGTGGCGCAGGCGATTTTGAGCCGCGCGGGGAAAGGTTTCGAGACGACCACGTGGATGGAGGAAAATCGCGCACTCTTCCGGGCGCTCAGCCTGGAAAAACTGGTGACGGCGATCTTCATCGGGCTGATCACGTTTGTGGCGGGGCTCAACATTTTGGTAGTGCTTACGATGACGGTGACGGACAAGGCGCGGGACATAGCCATCCTGGTGGCCATGGGCGCGCGGCGGGCGCAGGTGCGCAACGTCTTTATACTGCAAGGACTCATCGTGGGAATCGTAGGCACGACCGCGGGGCTTGGGCTGGGTTACACATTTGCGGGAGTGGCGGACCACTGGAAAATCATTCCGCTGGATCCGGCCATCTATTCCGTACCGTTCGTGCCGTTTCGTTCGAATCCCATGGATGCAGTGTGGATCGCGGCTGCGGCGCTGGCGATAACTGTGGGAGCCACTTTGCTTCCAGCGCGGGCTGCCGCGCGAATTCTGCCGGTGGAGATTTTGCGATATGAGTAGCTCAGGAGAAATTTGACGGGCCGGAGAACTCTCCAACGCGAAGCGGAAGCGCAAGTTCCATATCTGGCGCAATTTGGAACGCTAGAGCACAGGCCGATTGCTTCGGGCACTAGTGGAGGGCGATTTGGCAAAAGTGTGCAAGCGGTTGGCGTCGCGTCTAACGGTGCTTCGATGGCGCGCAAAGGAAAATAAGGGGTTACAAGCGAGGGTGTTCGGCATCTAAAGTGAGTATGACGATGGTAGCGAGAACCCGATGCCAGCGGAACTCATGACCGAAACGCGCAGCGCGACGGGGCCGAAAGCGGCTCCCGGAGAGACGCTGGTTCGCACCGAAGGGCTGCGGAAGGCCTTTCCTTCCGGGGACTCGGAGCTTATTGCGCTGGCAGACGTTAATGCGGAAATCAAGCGCGGGGAGATGGTTGCCGTGACTGGGCCATCCGGTGCCGGAAAGAGCACGCTATTGCACTTACTGGCCGCGCTGGACAGGCCGACAAGCGGTACAGTATACTTCGACGGGAATTCGCTCGAGTCGCTTTCGGAGGCGGAACTCGTTGAGTTTCGCCGCCGATCGGTTGGGTTTATCTGGCAGCGGCACCACTTACTGCCGGATTTCACGGCCGAGGAAAATGTCGCCATGCCCTTGCTGTTGCAGGGGATGCCGCGGGGAAAAGCGGCAGAGGCGGCAGGGAAGTGGCTGGACGAAGTGGGGTTGACCGGCCGCAAGGAACACCGGGCTGGGGAGCTCTCTGGGGGAGAACAACAGCGGGTGGCTATCGCCCGTGCACTCGTGAACCAGCCGGCGCTGGTGCTGGCTGATGAACCTACCGGAGATTTAGACGAAGGGAATTCCGAGCTCGTCTTTCAGCTTCTCCAAAGCCTGCACCGGTCTTACCAGTTAACTTCGATACTAGCGACTCACAACCAAGCGCTGGCCCGGCGCGCGGACCGCATCCTGGTCCTCGAGCATGGCAGTATCCGGGCAGCGGAAGACGTCCCCGGAGGTAGCGCGGCCACCGCCGCGAAATCGCCGGGAGGCGGGGCGAATGCCATGCACAAGAGCGGGTGACCCTTGTTCGAACGCTATACAGAGAAGGCGCGACGCGTCATTTTTTTCGCTCGGTACGAGGCCGCCCAGTATGGCAGCCCGTACATCGAGACCGAGCACCTGCTGCTGGGGTTGCTGCGCGAGGACAAGGCCCTGGCCAACAAGTTTCTACGCGCGCACGGTTCGATCGAGTCCATCCGCAAAGAGATTGAATCGCGCATCACGGTTCGCGAGCGCATCTCAACATCCGTGGAAGTACCGCTGAGCCAGGAATGCAAGCGCATCCTGAACTTCGCGGCCGAGGAGGCGGAGCGCCTTGGACACAAACACGTCGGCACGGAGCACCTGCTGCTGGGAATCCTGCGCGAAGAGAAAAGCTTCGGCGCGGAAATTCTGCAGGAGCGCGGTCTGCGGCTATCAGGCGTGCGCGAGGAAATGGGGCGCACGGCAGGTGAAAAAGTGCCAGTAAACCGTCCGAAGGAAACTTCGCTGCTCGCGGAATTCAGCCGCGACTTGACGCAATCGGCCCTGGAAGGGCAACTCGACCCGCTGGTGGGCCGGGAAAAAGAGCTGGAGCGCGCGATTCAAATCCTTTGCCGCCGCACGAAAAACAATCCGGTGCTCATCGGCGAGCCCGGGGTGGGCAAGACGGCGATCGTCGAAGGGTTGGCGCAGCGCATCGCCGACGGAGACGTGCCGCCATTTCTGGCGGATAAGAGAATCCTCTCGCTGGACCTCTCGCTGATCGTGGCGGGAACAAAATACCGCGGACAATTCGAGGAGCGCCTGAAAACCATCATGAAGGAGTTGATGGAGGCGCAGAACGCGATTGTCTTCATCGATGAATTGCACACGCTGGTGGGCGCGGGATCCGCAGAAGGATCGCTGGACGCCGCGAACATCCTGAAACCGGCGCTCTCGCGCGGAGAGATTCAGTGCATCGGCGCGACCACGCCGAGCGAATACCGCAAATCGGTGGAACGTGACCGCTCGCTGGAACGCCGCTTCCAGTCCGTGAAGGTTTCGCCGCCGAACGAAGAGGAAGCCATTCGCGTGCTGCAGGGCGTGCGCGACCGCTACGAAAAATTCCACGCCGTGGGCTACACGGAAGAGGCCGTACAGTATGCGGTCTATCTTTCGAACCGGTACATCCCGGACCGTTTTCTCCCGGACAAGGCGATTGACCTGATCGACGAAGCGGGTTCGCGGGTGAAACTGCGCCAGGCCATGCTGCCGGACGATTTGAACGAAGTGCAGAAGCGCGTGAAATTCATCACCCACCGCATGGAAACCGCCATCACCAATCACGAGTTCGAGAAGGCGCGGTTCTACTCCGAAGAGGAGCGCAAAGAAAAAGAGCACATGCGGCAGTTGCGCGAGCGGCTGAAGATTGACGATTCTTCAACCGGAGTGGTAACGCGCGAAGACATCGAAGAGGTGGTGGCGCGCTGGACGGGCATCGCGGTCACTTCGATCAAGGAAGACGAACAGCAGAAATTACTGCGCATCGAAGAAGAGCTGCACCATCGGATCATCAGCCAGGATCGCGCCATTACGGCGCTGGCGCGGGCCATCCGGCGCAGCCGCGCAGGCTTGAAGGCCCCGGGCCGGCCGGTGGGATGCTTCCTGTTCCTCGGGCCTACTGGCGTAGGAAAGACGGAAGTGGCGCGACGCCTCGCCGAGTTTTTGTTCGGCAGCGAAAAATCGCTGATTCGCTTCGATATGTCGGAGTACATGGAAAAGCACTCGGTGTCCAAGCTGATCGGCGCGCCTCCGGGATACGTCGGCTACGAAGAAGGCGGGCAATTAACGGAGCGCGTGCGGCGGACGCCCTACTCGGTAATTCTTCTCGATGAGATCGAGAAAGCGCATCCGGACGTGTACAATATCCTCCTCCAGGTCTTCGAAGACGGCCAGTTAACCGACGGGCTGGGGAATACAGTTGATTTCCGGAACACGATCATTATTCTCACTTCGAATATCGGGGCGCGGCAGTTGCAGAAGCAATCGTCGCTGGGCTTCCAGTCCACGGCCGAAGGCACAATGGCCAAGAGCGTGGAAGATCTGGTGATGCAGGAAGTGAAGCGGCTTTTCAATCCGGAATTCGTGAACCGGCTGGATGAAGTAATCCTGTTCAGTCCGCTGGGAGACGAAGATTTGATGAAGATTATCGATTTGCTGGTGGCGCAGACGAACGAAACGCTGGTGCACCGCCAGGTGCAGATTTCGTTGACGACGGAAGCACGCCACTGGATTCTCGAGAAGACCTGTACGGACCGGAGTTACGGCGCACGGCCCTTGCGGCGCGCGCTGCAGAAATACATCGAAGACCCACTATCTGAAACCTTGATCCAAGGCGGGTTGCAGCGGCCGGCTACGCTGGAAGTGTACGTGGCCGAAGGCGGTCTAGCATTCCGGCCGGTTGCCGAAGCAACCCCAGTCGCCCACTGAAGAATCCTAGTCGGGCAAGCCAGGCCAGGGGCGGCCTAGCTGGGGAGATCAAATTGGTCGGGGGTAAGCGGCCTTGAGGGTTGTGGCCGCTGCGAGAGGGCGAGCCTATCTGCAAATTCTAATCGCCCTAGTGGTGTCCCTCCTCGGTTTCGTAATTCCTTCGTTTGGCCAGCAGGAAAATATCCAACCCGCACAGGGACAGAGCAGTCAGGGCGTCATCACACACATCTATTTTCAAGGGAATCGTCTCCGTCAACGCGACGCGCTGCTCGCGCAGCTCTTCGAACGCGAAGGGGATCCCTACAACGAAGATTCGGCGAAGCGGGATTTTCAGGCGCTGTGGAATTCGCAGTACTTCGAGGATATTCGCCTGGAAGTGGAAGATGACCCCAAGGTGCCGGACGGCAAGATCCTGATTTTCTACGTCAGCGAACGTCCCATCATCCGCCGAATTGAATACAAGGGAAACAAGTCCGTCAGCGAGTCGGATATTCTCGACCGCTTCAAGGAAGCCAAGGTCGGGCTGAGCGTGGAGGGCCGGTTTGACCCCACTAGGGTTAAACACGCTCAGGTGGTGATCAAAGACCTGCTGGGAGAGCACGGCCACCAATTCGCGAGAGTGGACGCCAAATACGAACGCATCGCGGCCACCAACGCAGTGAAACTGACTTTTGTGATTGACGAAGGACCCAAGGTCAAAGTCGGGCGGATCATCATTCAGGGAAATCATGTTTTCTCGAGCCGCCGGATCATCCGCGCCATGCGCCATTCTCGGCCGGTGGGCGTGCCCCTGGGCCCGCTGGGATCCTTTGATCTGTGGAGCAAGACGTACGACCGCCGAAAACTGGACGAAGACCTGGAAGTCGGAATCCGCGGCCTGTATCAAGACCACGGCTATTTCAAGGTAGTCGTTCGCGACCCCATCTTGAAAACCGTGGACGTGAACCGCTCGGGGATTCCCGGGCCGTTGCCGATTCCGGTGGTGGGCAAGGTTCACGGCAAGCAGACCAACATCGTCATCCCCATCGAGGAAGGCGACCGCTATCGCATGGGCAAGATTACCGTGCGCAGCTTGGACCCGGACCAGCCGCTGCAATTCAAACAGGAATTTCTCGAAAGAGCGTTTCCCTTAAAACAAGGCGATGTTTTCGCGGCCGACAAAATTCGCAAGGCCCTGGAAGATTACAAGAAACTTTACGGAACATTCGGCTACATTGATTTCACCGCCGAGCCGGATCTGGACTTTGACGACGTTCACAAAATCATCAATGTGACGCTCAAGCTCGACCAGCAGAAGCAATTTTTCGTGCGGCGCATCGATTTCACCGGAAATACCACGACGCGTGACAAAGTGATTCGGCGCGAAGTCCTTCTCGATGAAGGAAGCGTTTTCAACAACCGGCTGTGGGAGCTCAGTCTTTTGCGGCTCAACCAGCTGGACTATTTCGATCCCATCAAGCCGGAAAACGCGGAGATCAAACGCAACCTCAAAGAAGGCACGGTGGACATTAATCTAAAGGTGAAAGAAAAAGGCAAACAGTCCATCAGCCTCACCGGCGGAGTCAGTGGCCTGGCGGGAAGCTTTGTTGGTTTCGCCTATCAGACCAATAATTTTCTGGGACTGGGTGAAACCCTCACGCTTTCAGTAAACGTCGGGGACCGGCAGCGAGGAATCCTCTTCGGTTTTACGGAACCTTATCTCCTCGACCGGCCGATTTCGACGGGCTTCACCGTGTTCGATAACCGCTTCGATTTCAATCAGGCGCGCGAGACTTCGCTGTTGGTGGGCCAAAACGTGGCCATCAATCCCGCGCTGGCCCAGAACTATGCCCAGAATCAGAAGGGCTTCACCGTGTTCGCGAGTTATCCTCTGAGGAAATTCTCGTTCGCACGCCTCGGAGTCACCTACGCTTACACGGACAGCAGCATCAACGCATTCAGTCCAGCTTCGCAGCTTCTCTTCAATACCCTGCAGTTCGATTCGCTGGGAGGGCCCTCACAATTGAGCGGAATAAAATCCAGCAAGATACAGCCGACCATCAGCTACAGCACGATCAACAGTCCGGTGAACCCCACTTCCGGGAAGAGCTTTTTTTACGGGCTGGGAATCGAGGGCGGGCCGCTGGGCGGTGCCGTCAAGACACTGTCGAACACGTTTTCGATGGAGTATTTTCATCCGGTCAACAAGAACCGAAATGCTGTAGGGTTCCGTGTGCAAACGGCCGTGGAGTCGGGATATGGGGGGCTGGCACTGCCTCCCTACGAACGCTTCTTTTTGGGCGGCGAAAATGACGTACGTGGATTCGATTTCTTCACCATTTCTCCATTTACGTTTATCCCGGAGCAGAACAACCAGCAGCTTTTCTATCTTGACCCGACGAAACTCGATGCCGGGGGGCGCCCCACGGTACAGGCCATCACAGTTCCGGTTCTGCAGTTTGCGGCCGTTCGTCCTGGCGGAGATTTTCAGACGGTTGCAAACGTTGAATACCGTATCCCCATCGCGGGGCCGGTGAGCATGAGCCTGTTTGGAGACATGGGGATCGACAGCATCTTGTTCCCCTCGCAATTGCAGCTCAGCTCGAGCGGATTCTCGCAACTCGAGAAGAACTTCCCAAACGTGAAGCTCAGCCAGCACCTGCAGGTAGTTCCGGGGACGAATTTTCACCCGCGAAGCTCTGTGGGGATTGAATTTGTCGTGAACATACCGGTGGTCCATGCGCCATTCCGAGTTTATTATGCCTACAACGCCATGCGGCTTTCTTCGGTGATCACGCAGCCGCGCGGAGCGTTCTTCCTGACCCCGGCCCAGCAAGAGGCGCTTCCCCCGAATGTTTTTAAGGCGCTGATTGCCCCGCAATTGAACACGATTTTGGATGAGCAGCAAATCCGGATTCCCAACAGCCTTTTCGAACCGCGAAATACTTTCCGGTTCACGGTGAGCCGGACATTCTGAGGAAGGAACGAGGCGAAAAGGCTATGATTCGACCTTCAAGAATAAAGCGAGTGGAACGGATGGGAGGAGAGTGCATGAGACGGCTGAAATGGAGTGCGGCCCTGTTTCTGACAGGTGTGCTGGCCGCGTGCGGCGGCGGCAACAAGACCGCGCTTTCGGTGACGGTGTCACCGGGGAGTAGCACCGTGGTTCTGGGCGTGGGCACGCAGCAGTTTCTAGCGCAAGTGGGGGGCTCCAACGACCAGTGTATTTCCTGGTCGGTAAGCCAGGGCACGGGAACTCCCGTTGTCGGCGGCAACGCCATGCTCGGGACGATCACCAACTCGAGTTGCACAACGTCCAGCACTGGAACCGTGAACAGCGGCGGCAACGGCCTCTATACCGCGCCAGCGACGCTGCCGAACCCCGCTACTTTGATAATCACTGCGACCGCCGATGCCGACAAGAAGACCACCGGCACGGGAACGGTGACAGTCGATTCCGGAATCCGCGTGCAGGTGACGCCGCCGAACCCGATCATGGCGACCGGAGATACTGTCCAGTTCGCGGCAACCGTGAATGGCACTCAGAACACCTCGGTAAACTGGTCGGTGAACAATATTGCGGGCGGAAATTCGACTATCGGCACCATCAGCGCTACGGGGCTATTCACTGCACCTTCCACTGCCGAGTCCGTGACCATCACGGCCACTTCAGGATCGGATACAAGCAAGAGCGGCTCAACGCAAGCGGCCGTCGTTGTGGGGGCCAATCCGATTCTCGGCCTCCTCGACATCAACACGGTTTCTCAAGGGGAAATTCAGCAGGACTTTTACGCCAGCGGAACGAATTTTCTTTCGACAAGCGCGCTGATGGTCAATGGAACTGCGGTGTCCACGGCATTTCTTTCGCAAACGTTCCTCCGCGGACGAATCCCCGCGAGCCTTCTGGCCACGGCGGGGACTCTCTCCGTGCTCGTCAAGCCGCAGCACGGCACCAACTCCAACGCCATCAATGTCACCGTGGCGCCGGAGCGCTCGGCGATCATCGCTTCGACGCCGGATAGCGCGCCGGCCAATGGCGGTGCGGGCGGCAGCGCTACCGTCGGAATCACTGGGGGATACTACTCGGCGAGCACCACAGCGGAGTTCAATGGCGCGCCGAAAACGGCGACGGTGGTGAATCCCCGCCAGTTGACCGTCGGGCTGAGCGCATCCGACCTTGCTAATCCCGGGCTCTTCGAACTGGCGCTGCACACCGCGGGTACGCCCGCTATCTCCGCCGTCAACCTCGCGGTGACGCCGCCGGCGGCCGCCGTGCTTTCATCACCCGCGTTTACGCTGGCCGTGGGCACGGCGCCCGTGGGAGTCGCCATTAATACGGCCACGGGAGTCGCCGCGGTTCTCAATCAGGGCGCTTCCGGCTCGCCGGGAACGGTGAATCTGGTTGACCTGAAAACAACACCGCCCACAGTGGGTGCGGCGATTACCGTCGGAAACGTGCCGACAGGAATCGCCGTAGATAATTCGCTCAATGAAGCGTTGGTAGTGAACAGCAAGGACAAAACCCTCTCGGTGATAGATATGGGCGCGGGGACAGTGACCGCGACTGTGACTCTGGCTCCCATGGATGCTGCACTCATCCCCTTTTCTGTGGGCGTCAATCCGCTCACACATCGCGTGATCGTGGCTAACCAGCAAACCAACATCGCGGACATTCTCGACGATTCCGCGAATCCGCCCACGAACGTGTGCACCGTGGGAGGCGACCCCCTCAACGTGCAGAAAGACAGTTGCCTGGGCGCCATGAACGTCACGCAACCAGTCAGCACCGGTCTCACACCACAGATTGCGATTGAGGAGCGGCTCAATTGGGCCGTGGTGACCCCCGGCGGTGCCGGCACGATCACGGTCGTGGATCTCGGCAAGCCGGCGACAGCCACGGATGTGGCCCGCATACCGAATCCTTTCGCCAATCTCACCATCAGCACCAGCTTGGAAGGCGTGGCAATTAACCCGGAGACGGAGCAGGCCATCTTGACTGATCCGAATTCGAGTTTCGCGGAGCTTTTCAGCGTGCTCGACCAAACCGTTTCTCCGATTTCCTTGAACAATCCTGGGCTGGTTGCCGCCGCGGCAGATCAATTGAGCGATCTTGGCGTGGTTGTGAACGCTACTGCGAATACAGCCAGCGTGATTGACCTGCGGACTCAACTCACGATTGTCACCGTGCCTCTCGGCGCCAACGCCATTCCGGCGGCGGTCGCGGTCGATCCGGTTTCGAGCCTGGCCGTGGTGGCCGACAAGGGCAACGGAACGGTTTCGATTTTGCAGCTCGGCGCGGTTCGTTCGCTGCAAGTGGTGGAAACGAATCCGCCGGTGACGCTCAATTCCTCGAATCCGCTGCAGGTGACGGTGATTGGCAACGGCTTCGTCGCGGGTTCCAATGTGCGCCTGGATGAATCGACCGTAGGGATCGCGACTGTGCTGGTAAGCGCGCGCAAGTTGACGGCGACGATTCCCGCCAACCTACTCAGCGAGCCGAATGTGCCGCACAGGTATATCTTGGACGTCCAGAATCCCGACGGCACGGTTTCGAACGCTTCGGACCTCACGGTGATCGAGTCCGTGCCGGTGGGCAAGGCGCCGGTCGCGGTTGCCGTAGATTCTCCGCATAACCAGGCGGTGGTCACGAATTCTGGCGATGGAACGATATCCGTCGTGAATCTCGCCACGGGAAATGCCAGCCCACCCATCGCCGTGGGGAGTGATCCGCTTGGCGTGGCGGTGATCCCGCGGTTGCAGCGCGCCATCGTGACGAATAACGTGAGCAATACCGCCTCGATCGTGGACCTGGTGGCTCGCACGGTGGCAACCGTTCCGCTGCCGAATGGCTCTTTGCCGCGCGGCGTGGCCTTGGATCTCGATACGGATCTTGCCGTGATTGCGAACGAAGGGTCTAATTCCGTTAGCCTCGTTTCGCTCGATACCGGCACGATTCTCGGCACGGTTCTTGTAGATACTCAGCCGGTTGCCGTAGCTGTGGATCCCGCCCTCGACGTGGCTGGCGTGGCCACTTCGAATAGCGGCACGCTGGATATCGTAAATCTGGCCAACGCTTCTCTCCAGGCTCGTATTCCCGGTTTTCAAGTCCCCACGGGCGTGGCTCTCGATCCGACAAACGATGTTTTCTTGGTGGCCAACAGTCTGCAGAACAACGTAGTCGCCGTAGATCCAGTTACCCAGACGACGAACCAGGCGGGAGTGGGGATCAATCCGACTTCGCTCGACTACAATTTCCAGTCGAGCACGATGGTGACCGTCAACACGGCGAGTAACACGGTCTCTGTGCTCGGGTTCCTCGCCACGAAGGGTATGGCGGGACTCCAAGTGCAGCTGGGAAAGGTTCGTGCGGTGCTGAGTATTGCCGCGTCATCCCAGTCTTCCGTGGGAATCAATCCCGTCACGAACGTCGCGGTCATTGCGGACCAGGCCAATAACCGGGTCCTCTTAGTTCCGCTGCCGCGATGACACGGGATCTCCCGGCGGTAAGGGCGTTCCAAGAAAAATCGGTCGCAGGCAGCAGGCGTACGCGATTGACCCGCGCCGAATGGCGCGGCTATAATTCATGTTTGCCATCCTCAGGGAAATTGACAAGGAGATAGCATGAAGATTCGAAACGTAGGGATCGCCCTCGTGGCGCTGGCATGCGTGCCCGCGGCCTGGGCGCAGACGAACGGCTCCGCCGCCGGGGCCCCATCGAATAAAATCGGCGTCATGAATTTCCAAGTGGCGATCGGGGGCTCCGCGGAAGGCAAACAGGCCGCGGCCGAGCTGCAATCGCAGTTCACTCCGCGGCAGAACGAACTGGATACTCTGCAGAAGCAGATTCAGGATATCCAGAACCGCCTGCGCAACGGCTCCTCCACGCTCAGCGACGACGAAAAGGCTCGCCTGCAGCGCGAAGGGGAGACGATGGCGCGCAGCCTCCAACGCAAGCAGCAGGATCTTCAGGACGACCTGCAAAGCGCCCAGCAGGACGTCGTCAACCGCATCGGCCGGAAGCTCGTGGATCTGGTGGACAAATACGCCAAGGACAATGGCTACAGCGTGGTGCTCGATACCTCATCGCAGAACACGGTTGTGTTCGCCGCGAACCAGGTGGACATCACGCAGGAGCTTATTAAATTGTACGACGAAGCATATCCCGTGAAGGGTTCCGCCCCGGCCACTTCGCGTCCATCTGGAGGCGCAACGAGGCCCGCGCCATCCAAGCCCGCGCCCACGAAGCCGGCATCTTCAAACCCGCCGCCGCAGGATTGACGGCTTTCGTTCTTCGGCCCTGTGCGCTCCAGCGTGCAGGGCCTTTTTTTTCGCATCTGGCGTTGAATCTTCAGCGCACGTCGTTGCCGAACCAATACTTCGTTTTCTTCGCCCACACGCTCCGCGGGAATCGTTTGTGTGCCGAGCGTCCTCATTTGCAGACATATTCTTAATGTCCGGGTAAATAGTTTTTGACAACAATCCGCCGCGAGCGCAGTGTCACTGCGCTTCTCACTTCGCGGAGGTACCCCAATGACACATGGTAATCTAGTTCGAAGGCTTCTCTCCTTCGGCACGCTTGCCGCCGTGATCGCGCTGCTCTTTTGGCTGCCAAGAGTCCAGCGGGCGAGTTCTGCCTCCGCTAGCACAGGCGTTAGCCCTCAACTCCAGCAATACATCCAGTATCTTCAAGAATTCAGCAAGCGGCGTAAGCCCAACACCTTTTTCATCAACACGCAGTCCATTTTTGACGGCGTGCAGGTAAACTTCGTGAATGTGGGGCGCGGCAACGCAACATTCGTGCGACGCGACTTGGTGCTGCCGGGCAGGATGCCCGTCGTATTGAGCCGCGTTTATGATTCTGGGAGTCAAGCCAGCGGCGATTTCGGCCCCGGTTGGATGCTCTCTGCGGCGGAGCGAATTGAAGTAAGCGGTGGCTCGGCAAGTCTCTTCACTGAATCAGGAACGAGAATAGACTTCGTGGCAAGCCCTGGAGGATTCGCCCTTGCCAGAGATTTCCCTTCCGACTACAGTCAAATTCAGACGGCTGCCTCGGACATGCTTTTCGTCCCCATGCGCAACGGCACAGCCAAGCAATTTCTGCGAATCGGGCGAGCCTATAGGCTCGTGCGCGTGATCGACCGCAATGGCAACCAGCTTCGCCTCACCTACCGAGCGCAAGCCCTCGTTCGTATCGAAAACGACTCCCACGCCGTTAACCTTGTGCCTGACGCTCAAGGACGTGTCACTCAAGCCCATGACGACCAAGGCCGCCAGGTGCTCTATACGTATGATGCCAAAGGCAATCTCTCCACATTCACCGACGCAGGCGGGAACGCCTGGAATTACGCATATGCCGGACAGGGTCAACTCACTAACGTAACCGATCCCCAGGGGAGAACCATCCTAAGACTCAGCTATCAGGCGGACGGCAGAGTGGTGGCCTCAAATTCGCCCTCGGGCCACATCCAGTTTCAATACAACGACAGTGCCCGAACTACGATAGCGACGGATCGGAAAGGCCTGACAAGCCGTTACCGCCAGAACCAAGAAGGAATAACTGTCCGTGTCTTGAATCCGCTCGGAGACGAGACATCCATCAGCCTCGACGGGGCCAGAAATGTTTCCAAGCTCTTCGATAACGGAGTCCTCAAACAAAGCATGACCTACGACAGACAACACCGATTGCTTTCCAGGCAGGCCGTCACGGACTCCGGCGCTATCGCCGCATCCTATTCCTACGATCACCCCACTGGACAATTAACCCGGGTAGAGTATTCGGACGGCACCAAGCGCGACTTTTCTTACGACCAGCACGGCAACCTCACAGCAGATACGATCTCCAACGCCTCGCAAACATACAGCTACTCGGCTTCTGGGGACCTCACGGCGGTAAGCGGCGCGGGCACTCCTTCGCCGCTCGAGATCGGCTACTACGACTCCGGTCTGATCTCGAGGCTTTCCGAGCCTCAGGGATTAATCACAATATTTCAGTACGACCAGACCGGCCGACTGACTCAGACGACCTTCTCCGACGGGATGGCCTCCCCAACCACCTATGACGCCCTCGGTTTCAGGCAGGACATTCAGTACATGGCGGACGATAACGTGCAGTACTCCTACGAATCCTCCGGCAACCTGCTCCGCATCCAGATCGCGAATAAAAACGGGACGAAAGGCGGCCAGACCATCGAGACCGACGAGGACTATCACGTCCGCAAACAGGTTCTCGCCAGCGGGCTGGTGGTCCTGTTCGATTATGACCTGAATGGAAACCTCATCTCCGAGACCCACAACTCGAAGACAACCCGCTTCGAGTACGACGCACTCGACAGGATTACAGCCGCTGTCACTCCGGACGGCCAGCGGCTGGAATATCAGTACGCCCCCGGCGAGCCTTCTCTCGTCACCCAGGCCGACTTAAGGACCGGCGTCGTGCCCAGCACCCGGCGCGATACGGGGCTTACGTTTGCATCTTACGGCGAGGTGTATGCGACACGCACTGAAGTCTCGCAGTTCGGTTAGATTCTCACCCGCCCTCGGACGCCTCCAACTCTCAAGTGCCGATGGCTCCGACATTGTGGACACCTTCCAAGACCCCATTCTGCCACTCAGGAAACTGCAGTTGATAGCCGACGGCACGCCGCTGTATCTCCGCAGAGGCGCTTTTCAGGCGCCCACAAACCTTTTCTTTATTCCTCCTGAATACGCCAGCAGCAATTGTTGTATGCAATGCCCTATCCCCCCAGACGGAAGCTGCAACGGCTGCGATGGCGGCTGCCCGCCGCCACCCCCTCCGCCACCGCAAGCGATCCCGATAAACTTCACTCAAGAATCCGAGGCTAATCTAAACGACGGCTCCTTGTTTTTCACATACACATGGTCCTCCAGCAGCGGGAACCAATCCGATCTGTCCTCTTGCACAGTCGGAGAGACCATTTTCTACCCG
Source organism: Candidatus Acidiferrales bacterium (assembly GCA_050747245.1). Classification (GTDB taxonomy): domain Bacteria; phylum Acidobacteriota; class Terriglobia; order Acidiferrales; family UBA7541; genus JBOGNO01. The sequence continues at coordinate 133,904 of JBOGNO010000005.1, read as the reverse complement.
GGAAGTGGCGCGACCTACATATGGCCGTTCCCCATGGTACAGAGCACACCAAACCCCACGACCATTAATGTCACTGGAAACTACTCCGCTGCGACTGATACAAACGGTCCACCGACCAGGTATGCTCAGCCCTATTCCGCCACGAACTTTCAGGCAACGCAGAGATTCTGGTGGTCGTGTCCCTACTACAACAATGGGGGTGTGAACAATTTTGAATCAGACATCCCAATCACAAGGAAGATCTTTAAGGACACCGATAGCTTCTGGAAATACCAAATCAATAAGTCAGGATTTACGAACACAGTAAAGCTACCAAATCAATGAATGCGGAATCACAAGAACGACCTACGCACGCATGAGAAAGTCAGGGGGTGCTAGATGAAAGCCGGAGCAATGATTTTGGCTGCCGCCTGTATTTTGGGTAGTTCCCTGGGGACGATCTCGCCGCAGAGCACAGCAGGGGACTCCTCCCCCTGCGCCGTCGTCCAACAAGCGCTCAACGATGCCCAGCAAATAAAAATCGGGATCACTCGGAAACAAGTCGAAAAATACTTCCAGCGGGACGGAGGGTTGCAAGTCCCCGGCAACACACGCTATGTTTATCCGAAATGCGACTACATCAAGTTAGAAGTCGAATTCACCGCCACCGGTTCCGTCGGCCACCTTTTTTCACCCGACGACGTTGTCACCAAAGTATCCAATCTAACCATCGGATACCCGATCAGGGATTAACCTGCCGGCGCGACACCCCCATTTCCCTCCCGCGTTGACACCTCAATGAGATACGCGCCTCCGCAAGGAACGCCACGCCTACTCGGGCAGGGTCAATCGAGCTGAGGATCTCCGGCCGCTCCCAGGCCCACAGCATCGTGGGAGGCAACCCTGCGGCGGGAAGCGCGCTTGGGGCAGTGTAACTGCTTGTCGGAAATCCGCTTGCCCCTTTCTGCGCGGCAAGCAGCGTCCCCGCGCAAAGCGCAATCCCGACGAGCGCCAGAAGGAGACGTTGCACGCCGCGATCGTTGCGAAGTCGCATACCAGGATTGCGAAAAGCAACTTACCTTCCATCAAGTTTCTTCGCAAGCGACCCGGCCCTGCTGCCGGCTGGCTCGGCCTCGAATCCGAACGCCCTCACCTATTCTTACCGCCCGCCAAAGGCCCCTCAAAAAATATTATGAGCGTGCTCATTTTTAACTTGACAAGCCTTTCTGACTGTGCGATATTTTATGAGCACGCTCATATTACTAAAAGGATCTTCGGATGAGGGTCAGTCTTGAAACCAAGGTTGCAACGCGGCAGCGAATCCTAGACGTCGCGGCACGGCTCTTCGCCGCAGGCGGCTGGGAGCACACCACCACCCGCGACATAGCGGCTGACGCCAACATTGCCACCGGCACGCTGTTCAATTATTTTCCTTCCAAAGAGGCCATTGTCGCGAGCCTCATCTCCTTAGCCCTGACGGAAGCGAGGGAGGAGTTCGCGGAGCGCCGGCGCGGTGAAGAATCGTTGGAGGAAGATCTTTTTTCCTTCATCTGGACCGGCCTCAAGCGCCTCGAGCTATCGAGGAAGTTTTTGGGCCCTGCCCTTGAAACTCTCTTGAGCCCTCTCGCCCGGTTTTCGCCCGACCACGCCGGGGATTCCATCCGCACCGAACATCTGGAGATTGTCGAACAGTTGATCGTCAGCCACGGAATTCCTGGGCCTTTATCCGCCGTGACGATGCAACTTTACTGGACTCTCTATCTGGGCGTTCTTGCTTACTGGACCGCGGACGCCTCTCCGAAGCAGGAAGACACGCTGGCGCTCCTCGATCAATCGCTGAAGCTATTCGTCGCGTCGCTGAGCAATGAATCGTCGCAGACCGCCGATTCGCGGAATGAAAAGGAGACAACCAATGACACCCAGGGTGAGTGACCTCATCTCAGCGCTTTCCGAAGAGGGAAGTACAGTTTCGAGTGCGGGCGAACTTTCCCAAGAAAACCTAAAGGAACTACTGGCCGAACTCTCTCGGCGGCCCGTCCCTCTGGGCTCGCTCCATCGGTTGTGGTCCCTGGGAGAACTCTCGGCGCAAGTTGCGCTGGCCTATTTCGCTTTGTGGATGCGCCAGTGGTTCGCAAGCGCTGAAGCCGGGAAGCGCGCCGCCAGCGAAACAACCCTGCGCGTCGCACTGAAGATGTTTCATCGGCTGGGGTACCTTCGCGGCGCAATTATGAAGGTAGGCCAGACGTTCGGAAACTTCCCTGATATCGTGCCCGCACAATTTGCGGAAACCCTGGACAAGCTCCATTTTGAAGCTCCGCCGATGCATTTCTCGCTGCTGCGCGAGTTGGTGCGCAACGAACTGGGAAATGACCCGGAAGAACTTTTCGCCACATTCGATACCAAAGCCTTCGCCGCGGCGTCGCTGGGGCAGGTGCACTTGGCGCGGCTGAAATCCGGCGAGCAGGTTGCCGTAAAGATTCAGTACCCGGGAATTGCGCGAACCATTGACGCGGACTTCCGAAACCTGGGCGCGCTGCTCTTTCCCCTGCGTTTGGGGAAAGACTGGGAATTCCTGAAGCGGCAATTCGAAGAAATCCATCGCATGCTGCAACAGGAAACCGACTACGAGCGCGAAGCGGAATCCCTTCGCCGCGCCAGGGATCTATTCAAACCGGAAGAAGGCATCGTTGTCCCGCAGGTCTACAAGGAATACTCCACCAAGCGTGTGCTGACGACGGAATACATCCCCGGAGCGCATCTTGATGATTTCCTGGCTACCAATCCTTCGCAGGAACTTCGCAACCAGTTCGGCACGAAGATGTATCTGTCGATATTTCGCCTCTATTACGCGCGCATGAACTACGCGGACCCGCATTCGGGCAATTATCTGTTCATGAGCGACGGCCGGCTGGGGTTGATTGATTTTGGCTGCGTTCAAAATTACAGCGAGGAAGAGTGCGAGCTCATCCGACTGTCTGAGCAGAGCACCTGGGGCGGCCCCGAAACGATCCGGGAGGTGTTCCGACGCGGCGCCTACATGACCGACGAAGACTTTGCCAACGAAGAGCGCCTTAATCTCATGAAGGAGTCGCACGCCTGGACCTGTGAGCCCATCAAACACGAGGGGCCCTTCGATTTCGGGAACATCGAGCACTTGCAGCGTGGCATCCACTGGTTCGTTGGTCTTTCCCGCCATCGCTACACGCGGTCCCACCCGACCTACGTGTACTTCAACCGCAGCGTGTTCGGCCTGCGCGCTCTGCTCTACCGCCTGCGCGCGCAAGTAGATGTACGGGCGCTCCACAGCCGGGAATCCCGTGGCTGGTTGAGTAGCACACAGGAGAATTAGAAAGCAAAACAACGAAAAGGCCGAAGAGGAGGCAACATGGAATCCAGAACATTGACGTCCATTGCAATAATTGGGCTTTTTGCTGCGCTAGCGATCCCTGTTGGGCTCGCCGCCCAGGAGAATGCGTCAAAGCAGTCGGCTGGTCACCATCACTACAAGCTCATCGATCTGGAGACTTTACATCGAGAGTTGCGACTACAGCCTTGTGGACGCAGACGCAGCGGGTGATGCTAGTCCGATTATCCGGACGAACAATCCACACGCCCAGATGAATGTCGCGCAGAAAAATCTGTTGCGCAATCGAATCGGGCGGCGATTTGGCCTGCGCGGTCAGCGTCCCGTGCCGCAAAATTAATTCCGACGTCGCCTTCTCTCATAGGGGCTGGCCCCTGCCAGCCCCACTCTTTGCTTGCGCCCCATCCTGAACGCACTCGAAGCACCATCTCATCAATTCAGAGTTTGACAAGCAAACGCTTGCTACTCCCAGAATTTGAACCTGTCATAGTCCCAGAGTTTAATCGTCCTATCTGTTGCTCCGGTCGCAAACCACCTTCCGTTAGGACTGAACGCAAACGCTGTAATGTCCTCATGGTGGGCATTTATTAGGACCGGGCGATCTCCTTTAGGCAAATTGAAGAGCTCAACTGCACCCAGCATGAACGTCTCATACTCGCCGCCAGCCGCTCCAAGTCGGGATCCTTCGTGGTCAAACATTATTGCCGTAATCCTTCCGATGCTTGCTGTAAATGTGCGCACTTCTTGGCCGGTCGTCACATCCCAGAGTGTGATTCTCCCCACTGTCGATGATGCCAGGAGCTTGCCGTCCGGGCTGAATGCGACACAGAGCACAGGCTCGCTTGCGCTTATCATGGTTCGGACTAGAGCTCCAGTTGAGACGTCCCACAGTTTCACTGTTCCGTCGACACTGCTGGACGCAACCAGCTCTCCGCCGGGACTAAATGCCACCGCCGTCACTTTACCCTCGTGGCCGCTCAAACTGCGCAATTCATGACCCGTTTCTATCACCCAGAATTTGACAGCTCCTTCCGTATCTCCGGAGGCCAACCAGCGACCGTCGGGACTGATAGCAAGGGAGGTGAGGCTACCTTCGTGTCCAACAAAGCTACGCAATTCTTTAGCGCTGGCGATATCCCAGAGCCGGATTGTCTTGTCGGCACTGGCTGAGAGCAGTGAATCTCCTTTCTGAGTGAAAACGATGGCCGTGACTGCCTCCGTATGCCCACTCAAAGTTTGCGTTTCTTTCCCGGATGAGACATCCCAAACTCTCGCCGTTTTGTCCGCGCCACCCGAAGCGATCCACTTGCTGTCCGGACTGAAGGCCACCGCCAAGACCCCGCCGAGATGACCAAGAAAAATCTTATCCGGAGAATCTTGGCCGGGTGGCATGGCAGGCGGAGTTGGCGTTGGCCAGGGATGCGATGGCGGAGCTCCGGAGCCCGAGCCACATCCGAGACCAACCCAAATAAGCAAGACAACTGAAAAAAAGATCACCATGGTCTGGCCCAAGCTTGGGTATATTTGCGCGTCGCGCGCGCGTCCACCCGTTGTCCACCGCTTGCAAGACGCCAGCCCTTCTTTCCATCTCATCGTAAGCCTCGGTTACATCGGCCCGGGTGCCGCCGGGAAAATCGGCTTCGCATGTCTGGTGGCACTCCGCAGTGAAGCGAGTCGCGTCTGCTCGAGGTCATCGCGATAGAACAAGTTGTATGTGTCGAAGGGAATCAGCCGTCCATCGGGATGCACGATATGGATGCAAGTCTTTTTCACCGACCGGACATCGAACGCGTGCGCATCCAGGAACTGCACGATCAGCACGCGAAAGATATTCTTGTAACTAAGTTCGGCAGGAGCTGCAACTCGCGGCAAGCAGCACAACAGGTCGCGCAGCGAAGTGGCGCCCGATTGTGGCGAGTGGTTCGTGGAAAACAGCTTGAACAAGGATTCGCGTATCCCGTGCTCTTCCTCATACACGATTGTATTTCTCGCTCCGTTGATCAACACCTCCGGCTCGATCAAGCCCGTCAGTGGCACCACTTTGCCGTCAAGCTTCAGCGCGTAAGCCATCGCCAGCGAGTCCGGATGACACGGCACCGGAATCACATCCTCGGGCCGGAATAAGTCCGTCTGCTCCAATATTCTTCGCCGGACCTCTGTGAGCGTCAGCCGGTCCGTCGCCGGATCGAATTTCTCCAGCCGCCCCGCGTCTTGAATCGGCTGTAGCGTCACACCGCGCACGCAGGGCTGCGTAATCGCAAAATCGATGACCTTACCGATCTCACCGTCATTCAAACCCTTCTTCAAAGTCAGCACCAGCGTTGTGGAGACTCCGTGACGATTTAGCCTCTCCAGGGCCCGCTCGCGCACGCTGCGCAAGTCCACCCCGCGCAATTCCACCAGTGCATCGCGTTGGAACGAATCGAATTGCAAGTACACCTCAAAGCCCTCGATCTCCGCCAAACGTCTCACGAACTCTTCATCTTGCGCGATCCGCACGCCGTTCGTATTCACCATCAAGTGCCGAATGGGGCGCGCTTTGGCCATCTCGATAATCTTGAAGAAATCCGGATGCAACGTTGGCTCGCCCCCGGAGATCTGCACAACGTCCGGCCTTCCTTCATTCCGTACCACCGCGTCTAACATTTTCTCGATCAGCGCCAATGGCCGGTGCGCGCCTTCTGGCCCGCTTGCCGCGTAGCACACCGGGCAGCGCAAATTGCAGGAGTCCGTCACCTCCACCAGCGTCAAACAGGAATGCTGCTCGTGGTCCGTGCACAAACCGCAATCGTACGGACATCCCCACTTCACCGGAGTGTTGTAGACCACCGGCATCTCCGGCGGTTTGATGAATATCTCGCGGCACCGCCGGTAGTAGTCCACGTCGTCGGCCACCAGCACGCGCTCTGCCCCGTGTGTGGGGCATCTCTTCAGCAGATACACCTTGTCGTCTTGAAAGACGATCTTCCCTTCGAGCTTTTGGAAACACGTCGAGCAGATCGTCACCGCCACGTCATAAAACAGATACGGCCGCACGCGTTCCGTCATCACGCTGCCTTTGTTCCGCTAAATAAATTTACCAGAGACCTCAAACCGAGCCAGATGATGCATACAAGAAGACAGAAAATGCCTCCAAGAAAACAGACCATGCCCACAACGAACAGCACTCCAAACGCCACGCTCACCACCATCAAACCGTTCACGCTCGCCGTGGTCAGGGCTCCGAAGCACGAGCCGATCGCCAGCAGGAACCCGCCACCCACAGTGATGAGGATCGGCTTTAAGACCGAGTTCCTGCGCTGTGGCGTGGTCGGGAATAGGATGGCGTTCTCCACAGTTGCTCTTCGACCCCCCAGCAGTTCGGCTAAATGAACTCGTTAGAAACCTTCCCACGAACCAATGTTACGCAAGAACAAATAGAGAAGGCCCCCAAGAAAACAGACAACGCCCAATACGAAAAGCACCGAAAATGTCCCAGTTACCGGATCCATACTGCTGTCGCCAGCGGTGTTAAGAAAGCCGTAGCACGAGCCGACTGCCAGCAGAAGTCCGCAAACCACCGTGATAAGGATCGGCTTTTGGCTCGAGTTCTTCCCTTGAGGCGTAGTGGAAAACAACGTGAGTGGCGTTTTCTCCATTCGATTTTGTGGGCCCCAATACTCTCGAACGCAGACCGCTTAATGATCTGACGCTCCGTCGACGGCCGTGAAACCATCATCGGGATGAAGTCGCAAATCTTTCTTGGCAACAGGTGTTTCTTGGGCAGTGGCGCGTTTCGCAATCCTAAGCCAGCGCAAAATGTCTTGAGCGTAGTACAAGAGCATCAGCACGCATGCCCATTGGATGGAAGACATCTTTGCAAAGACCCGCACGTCCGGCTTGAGAAAATCGATGCCTAGACGAAATGCAAAATACCCAACCATAAACAACTTAAACAGATCGCCTTCGCTGTGTGTTTTGTGCGAGACCCACCAGATCAATCCGCCGAGCATCAGGACAAACACGATTTCATACAGTTGCGTGGGATGCCGAGTCACTCCGTCGCCGAAATTGACGCCCCACGGCAGTCTCGTCGCAACGCCCGCCGTATGATCCTCGGTCCCTGTTAGAAAGCATCCGATTCGCCCGATCGCGATCCCCACGCACAACGGCAACGCAAATAAATCTCCGGTGCGCCGCGTAATTCCCAGTCGCTGCTTCGTCCACTCCACTGCCACGAGCCCCCCAATCAACGCGCCGACGATGGTTTTTCCACCAAGCAAGAACGCTGGGTCGCCCAAATGGTGCAGCGTCAGCTGCGGATCTTCGAGCCAGTACAGGAATTTGCTGCCGGCTGCTGCTCCCACGGCAGCTGCCGCGATTACCCACCAGCGGTGCGCACCATCAAGCGCATCACCTCTGCGTCTCCGAAACCACAGATAAACCCTAAACGCGATTAGATAGGCCAGAGTCTCGAACACCCAATGAGGATGTATTCGCAGCGAACCAACGCGTAGATAAACGGGAAACGACATTAGGTTCGAATTCCCGATTTCACCACCACCCTTGAGCGAGAGGATATGCCTTCGACTCTCAAGTGTCAATCGGAGTCCGTTATGCTAATCCTTAATTGACTTTGGCCTTTATATTATTTGAGCTAGCTTATGAAATATCGCGCTGGGTACCCACTTGCAAGTCTTGCATGCGGGGATCTAGAATTTTCTTGAGTCCCCAATGCTCTGCCGAACATGCGAGAGGGTTTTGTTTGGGCTCGCTCCGGAACTTCATTCATCGCCCTTCAGCTGCCTGTTGGACGGATGATCCCGACCCGCTTCCGTCTTTTTATCCTGAATGTAGGGATCTCTCCAAATATCCTTAGTTTTGGTACTTGACTTGATACTTAATCTGTGCTATACTTACCCTACTGAAATCAAATAATTTAGCAAGACGGGGGTTAAATTCCGCCATTCCTAGTTCCAGCGGGGAGGCAATTTCTAATCGGGACACCCTTACGAATAGAAACGCATGCAACTCATTGAAAACAAACAACGGGAGATCAGTCTAATCGGGACAAATGCACGATTCGCGCGCGGAAAGAGTTTGCCCCCCGCAAATGGGAGCACCTGGGCTCCAGCCCATTCTCTATCCAGCCTCGAGCCCCCAGGATCCAAAATTCTAATCGAGACACACCCAGAAACAAGAATGGAGTTAAGTTATTGAAAATAAAGGGAAATCACAAATTCTAATCGAGACACAAATGCGAATTGGGAACCAGCGCGCGAGTTGCGAAGGTGGGCTAGTGGAGTCTGAAAATCTTCATGAAAAGGGGTGTATCGCCGGAGACGTGCGGCCAGAAAACGTGGAAGCCTCAGAGATGCACCCGGGCGCTGCCGCTGCGCAGGGTGAGATAGCCCTTGACCATCCCCGTCCCGTCGAAAAACAGGACGATGCAAACGACGGAAAGGGCCGCATGGACGGGCGAATCGTGGCGCGAGAAAGAAACTTCCTTGCAACATTTGGCCGCATGCGGCAGTCTAATGAGCGTGATGCGTGCTCTCGCGGGACATCTTGCTTTGCTTCTATTTTTTTCCGGCGCACTTTCGCTCGCGTGCGAATTGAATTGCGATCTCGCGTCAGGCGCTTCCGTCGAGAATCGCGCGGAGCCGGTTGCGAGCGGCGATTCTTGTCATTCGACCATTCCCGCGGAACATCCGGCGCAATCGCAATTGCCACGCCGCGATTGCGGCGCGCATCCGCACAGCGCACTGCACATGATTTTCTCCGCGCGCGAGTTGAAAATTTCTCCCGTGCAATCTTCTCCAGCTATTGTGGTGTCATTTCCACTGCGCGAATCGAATGTGATTTTCTCCCATCGCGATCTTCCGTTTCAGGCGCAAGCCATCTTACCTTCTGCCGGTAACTTCCCAAGTGTTCTGCGCATTTAGCCTCTGAATTTTTTCTCCGCCAAAATTTTTTTCGCGTCGGCGCTGCATCCGCGCCGGCGATGACTGCCTTCTCAATCGCGGATCACAACAGGAGGAGAGATGAACGAAACACGACGAAGATTTCTTCAGGGTGCAGCGCTTGCGGGAGCGGGGATTTTCGCGGAGGCGGCGGCCTCAGGAGCGCAGCACGAGCATCGTGCGGAACACGCTCCCCGGCCTGCGCCGCGCGGGATTCCCGCAGGAAAGCGAGGCACGAATCGTGGTTACTTGCCGGTCGTCACGACGGACGTCCCGGACTTGCCATACGAACTCGATGGGAGCGTGAAGGTTTTCCATCTTGTCGCGGAGCCCGTGAAGCAGGAAATACTTCCCGGAAAAATCATCAATCTCTGGGGCTACAACGGCTCAGCTCCGGGCCCGACGATTCAGGCGATGCAGGGAGACCGAGTTCGCCTCATTGTGGAGAATCACCTGCCCGAAATTACGGCGATGCATTGGCACGGACTCGAAATTCCCATCGCCATGGACGGCATTCCGGGAATCAGCCAGGACGCGATTCCTCCCGGCGGCAAATTCGTCTATGAATTCACCCTACATCAGGAAGGCACGTACTTCTACCACTCGCACATGGCCATGCAGGAAATGATGGGCTTAATCGGCGCGTTCATTCTGCATCCGCAGGAGCCGTACGCACCTTCCGTGGACCAGGATTTCGCGGTCATTCTCCAGGAATACGCCATCCTGCCAAACAATGCGACGCCGAACTCCATGAACATGGAATTCAACTGGCTGACGTTCAATGGGAAATCAGGTCCGGCGACGACGCCACTGGTGGTGCGCGTGGGCGATCGCGTGAAAATTCGGCTGATCAATCTGGGGATGGACCACCATCCGATTCATCTGCACGGCAACACGTTCTACGTTACAGGAAGCGAAGCGGGCCGACAGCCGCAATCGGCCTGGTGCCCGGGCAACACGGTGCTGGTGGCGGTGGCGCAGGCGCGCGACATCGAATTCGTCGCCAGCAATCCGGGCGACTGGATGCTGCATTGCCATCTTCCGCACCACATGATGAACCAAATGTCCTCCATGGTTGGGCCGATGAGTTCGGGATTCGGAATGCCTGCCGGCCGGGGCATGGAGGAAGGAATGGGAATTATGCGGCAGGGAAATGCGACTTCGCCCGAGAACGGCCCAAGCCTCGGGCGCGGCATGGGAGCTGGAGCGACAAGCGAGCAGCGCGTCACAAACGGGCCGCTCTCGACGACAGACATGCAACAAGGCATGGAGGGAATGCAGCACGGCCATGCAATGAACCCGGAAGAAGTGCAGGCGAGCAAAGACGCGAACTCCGTGCCGGGCTTTCCCCAGGATGCTTTTATGGAAGGACCGATGATGGCCATGGATGAAGACGTCGCGAAGCCGGAGACGCTCGGCCTGCGGCCCGGTTGGAGCGGATTCATGCAGGGAATGATGACGCTCGTGCGCGTGCTTCCGCCCGAGCAGTATGACCGGATCATGGAGTTGCGAAACAAGCAGGCGAAGCCGATGGAAAAAATGCCGGGGATGGATTCGCATTCGCAAGAGTAAGCGAAATTCGAGAAGACGAGGAGATCAATCGTGAAATCATATTGGAAAATCATTCTGGTTTTGGCGTGTGTGGGGACGATCACAATTCTCTCGCCGGCAATTCGCGCGCAAGAAAGCGCCGCGCAAGGCAATCCGGCGCAGGCTGCCACGCCCGCAGTGACGCTTGATCAGCTCGAGCAAATGGCCGCGGCAGGAAATCCCACGCTGAAACAGGCGAGCGCGGGAGTTCGCGCGGCAGCGGGAAAATCCCGACAGGCCGGATTGTGGCCGAATCCCACAGTGGGATACGCGGGCGAAGAAATTCGCGGAGGCTCGTTCGGCGGCGGCCAGCATGGATTCTTTATCCAGCAGGATATTGTGCTCGGCGGGAAGCTTGGCCTTTCTCAAAAAATTTTCCAGGCCGAAGGCAAGCAGGCCGAAGCAGAAGTAGAAGAACAGCGCATGCGGGTGGAAAACGGAGTCCGCGTGGCGTTCTATCGAACGCTAGCCGCTCAGGAGCTGGTGGAGGTTTGCCGAGAATTGCGCGACGAAGCGCAACAGGCGGTGAAGACTTCCGACCTTCTTGCAAACGTGGGCCAATCCGACGAGCCGGATCTGCTCGAAGCACAGGTCGAGGCCGACAATGCGGATCTCGCTCTGGTGACCGCCGAGCAAAAGTGGCAGAGAGATTGGAGAATTTTAGCGGCTGTAGTGGGCCGTCCGGAGATGCCGCTCACGCTGCTGGAGGGAAGTCTGGAATCGCCGCCGGATCTTAATCTGGCGGAGATGCTGGAAAAAATTCTGACGGAAAGCCCGGCGGTTAAAATCTCGCAACTCGGTTTGGAGCGGGCGCAAGCTTCGCTCACGCGAGAAAAGCGTGAAAATGTTCCGGACCTGACACTGCGCGCAGGGTACATGAATAATCGTGAAGCAATCGATCCCGCAGGGCACGCGGTTGGGGGCGAAGCGTTTGTCGAAGCGGGCGTGCACCTCCGGATCTTCGATCGCAACCAAGGCAATATCGAAACTGTTGACGCTAATCTCGAGCGCGCGCGTCTGGAAGTAGATCGAGTGAAACTAGGACTCCGCCAGCAGGCAGCGCCGTTCTTTCAGAATTACGCAACGGCGCGCGCCACGGTCGAGCGCTATCGGGCGCAAACGCTTCCGAATGCAAAGAGGGCCTACGAACTCTACCTTCACAAGTACCATGAGGGCGCGGCAGCCTACCCTCAGGTACTCATCGCGCAAAGAACTTTTTTTCAGCTCCAGGCGAGCTACATCGCCGCGCTGCGCGACTTGTGGACCAACGCGGCCGCGATTCAGGGCCTGCTCCTTACCGACGGGCTTGAACTTTCGGCTTCCGCTCCCGGGATGGACCGCCCCATGCCCGGGATGATCATGCAGGCGCAAGAATTTCAGGCATCTGACGGCCGCTAGGGGGCTAATACCAGAGGCAAACAGGGGGATGAGCCGTCACTCTTGCCTTTCATTGCTTGCCTCGATATACTCACTTTGCTCATAGTACGGGTCGAACTTTCGAGTGGGCGCGAGCCCACTTTTTTGTTCTCCGGTCTGCAGCAGGAAGCGCGGGGCAGGGCATCGCGCTGCGATGAGAGGCAGTCGGCGGCAGGGAAATGGACCTGGAAAAGATTCGTGAAGCAGCCGAGCGAGTGGCCCGGTCGGAGGGAATGGAAGTGGTGGATGTGGAATGGAAGGTTGGCAGAGACCGACTTCTCCGGGTGTATCTCGACAAGCCGGAAGGAATCAGCCACCACGACTGCGAAGTGGTCAGCCACCAACTGAGCGCCATTCTTGACGTCGAGGACCTGGTGCCCGGGCCGCGGTACATTCTGGAGATCAGCTCGCCCGGCCTCGACCGCAAGCTGCTGAAGCCCGCCGACTACGAGCGATTCACGGGGCGCAAAGCAAAGATCTGGACCAATGAGCCGGTGGAGAATCTGAAATATCTTGAGGGGCGCCTGGCTGGTTATTCGGACGGAGTGGTAAGGCTTGCGCTGCGTGACCATGAGGTCGCAGTGCCATTTGCGGTTATCCGCAAGGCAAATTTGATCGTGGAATTTTAGGAGATTTGGATGGCGAGTCTGCTGTACCAAACAATCGAGCAGATCAGCCGGGAGAAACACATCGAACCGGAGGTGATCGTCGCGGCCATCGAGGACGCGATGATCGTCGCGGCGCGGAAGTTTTACAAGAGCGAGGAGGATTTGCGCGCGAAGTTCAATCCAGAATCCGGCCAGGTAGATGTTTACTCCGTGCATATGGTGGTGGAAGAAGTGGCCGACCCGCTGAAGGAAATGTCGCTCGCCGAAGCGCGCAAGCTACGGCCAGAAATCGAAATCGGCGGGGAAGTCATCCAGGACAAGCCGACCAACGTGCTCGGCCGTATCGCGGCGCAGACGGCCAAGCAAGTGATCATGCAGAAGGTTCGCGAGGCCGAGCGCGACACGATCTACAGCGAATACCACACGCGTGTGGGAGAGCTGGTGAACTGCATCGTGAAGCGTCTGGAAGGCCCCGAGATCATCGTGGACATGGGCCGAACGGAAGCACGCCTGCCCAAGCGCGAACAATCAAGGTTGGAGACGTACAACGTCGGCGAACGCCTGCGCGTGACAATTCGCGCCGTGGAGCGTGCGGCCAAGGGGCCTCAAGTAGTGGTCTCTCGCGCGGACCCCGTTCTGGTGCAACGCCTTTTCGAGATGGAAGTGCCAGAAATCTACGACGGCACCGTGCAAATTCGCGCGGTGGCCCGAGAAGCGGGCGAGCGCACGAAGATCGCCGTCGAGAGCCGCGACAAGGACGTGGATCCCGTGGGCGCTTGCGTAGGCATGAAGGGCATGCGCGTGCAGTCCATCATCCGCGAACTCCGCGGAGAAAAAATTGACATCATCCCGTACAACGAGGAGACCGTCACGTTTGCGCAAAAAGCGCTCAGTCCGGCCAAGGTGACGCGCGTGCAAATTGTCGATCCCGAGGAGAAGCGCCTCGAAGTAATCGTGGAAGACATGCAGCTTTCCCTGGCCATCGGCAAGCGAGGGCAGAACGTACGCCTGGCGAGCAAGCTGATCGGCTGGAACATCGACATTAAGAGTGAAGAAGAGAAGCGCCGGGAAATCGAGGACCAGATGACCGCGCTCACTTCTCCGGGCACGCCGCTTGCGGAGCTCAAGGGCATCGGGCCGAAGACGGTGGAGAAACTCGAAGCGCACGGCGTCACGACCATCGAAAAACTCGCGGATATGACTCCCGAGCAGTTGCTGGAAATTCCCGGCATCGGCGAGAAAATGGTGGAAAAGATATTTCAAGCTGTCGGCGGCCATTTCAAGGCCATCGAGGAGCAACAAGCCGCGGCAGTCGAAGCGGAATCCCATCCCGCCGCTACTCCCGTGGTAGGGGAAGGACTCGACACAGCTGCCGAAGCGAGTTCTGCGGAGCCTGCAGCGGAAGAATCTCAGGCGCAAGAGGCGGAAGCGGCGCCGGTGGAAGAATCTGTCGCGGAGCCCAAGACAGAACAATCCGAGGAAGAAGGAACTCCGAAACCAACGGAGACGGATGAAAAACAGTAAGCGATGACCGAAGCGGGGCAAATTCGCATCAATGAGCTGGCGCGGGAGCTCGAGATAAAGGCCAAGGCCTTAATCGAGTTTCTTCCGGAGCTCGGCATCACCGAAAAGAAGACGCACTCGAGTTCCCTCGACAACTCGCATGCAGACCTAGTACGGAAGCATTTTCGCGAACTAGCGGAAAGTGAAGCCGCAGCCGAACGAGCCAAAGCCGCGAAGGAGGCAGAGGCCAAAGCAGCGAAGTCTGCAAGACCTGCTGCGCCGGTTGCAAAGCCCGCGGTGACTCCGCCAGCGGTTTCTTCGCGTCCCGCAGCGGAAGCGCGTCCAGAGATTTCAGCGGCGCCAGCAGCGCCTCGCGCCGTTCGACCTGTAGCAGGGCCCTTGAAACCTGCACTTGCCTCGCCGGCTGCAGCCGCTCCCGTCGCGCCGGCGACCGCCTCGCTGGCGCCAAAAGCGCCGGTAAGGTCAGCGGCTCCGAAACCACCCGCGCCGGGACAGCAAGTGATTCCCACTTCGCCGCCGACCATGGCCCGACCCGCTGCTGGCGCTGCCACGCCCAAGCGCGCAACACCACCTCTGCCGCCGATTCCACGAGCTCCTATGCCGTCCGCGCCCCGGCCCAGCACGATGCGTCCCGCTACTTCGGCGGCGCCGAGCTCGCGCCCGTCGAGCGTTCCTTCCCGGCCTGGCGTGCCGGCCGGGCGCGCTCCGCAACGGACAGGATTTCCTCAGCGTACAGGTGGAGCGGGCGGGCCTCGCGGATCAGCGCCCGCAGCACCCGCCAAGCCGGAGCCTGGCAAACCGATTTATGCGCGCAAGCCCGCGCCGCGGCCTGGAAGACCGCTCATCGAAAAACGCTTTGCCGAGGGCGAGCGCAAACTTCATCCCGTCCGCACGCGCGCGGGCGTGGGAGAGCGTCGCGGAGGCGTGGCGCAAGCCGAACACGCCGCGCCGGTCGTCCGCGAGGCGCGCGAAATTACCATCACCGAAGGGGTCACGATTCGCGAGCTTGCGGAAAAACTGGACGTTCGCGCCAAGGATTTGCTGAAAACTCTTCTCGATCGCGGTGTTTTCGCGAGCATCAACCAGGCCCTCGATATTCAGACGGCCACCAGCCTTGCCGAAGCCTTCAGCGGCATCGTCAAAGTCGCATCATTCGAAGAGACGCTGGCGCAGGAAGACCTGGGCAAGGTCGAGCACAAAGGCCAAGCGGAGACGCGCGCGCCGGTGGTCACGGTGATGGGCCACGTCGATCACGGCAAGACAAGCCTGCTGGATGTCATCCGGGAGACAGAAGTCGCCGCAGGCGAATCGGGAGGCATCACGCAGCATATCGGCGCATCCACGGTGCAGGTGAACGGGCGGCGCATCGTTTTTATCGACACGCCGGGCCACGAAGCATTTACGCGCATGCGCGCGCGTGGCGCAAAGGTTACGGATTTGGTTGTACTGGTGGTCGCGGCGGATGACGGTGTCATGCCGCAGACCGAGGAAGCCATCGACCACGCCCGCGCTGCGGGAGTGCCCATCATCGTCGCGATCAACAAAATGGATAAGCCGGAAGCGCAGGCCGAGCGCGTAAAGCGCCAGCTTGCCGACCGCGGGCTGATGCCCGAGGAGTGGGGCGGCGACACGGTTATGGCGGAAGTATCCGCCCGCACGAAAAAGGGGATCGATCATTTGCTGGAAATGATCCTTCTGGTGGGCGACTTGCGCGACCTTAAAGCCAATCCGGAATCTCCCGCGAGCGGCTCAGTTCTCGAATCCCGAGTGGACAAAGGCCGCGGACCGGTAGCCACGGTGCTGGTCCAGAACGGCACGCTTCATGTCGGCGATACATTTCTTTGCGGCGCGGTTTTCGGAAAAGTTCGCGCGATGTTCGACGACCGCGGGCATCCGGTAACGAAGGCCGGGCCGGCCACTCCCGTCGAAGTTCTTGGGCTGCAGGGCGTGCCGGAGGCAGGCGATCCCCTCCAGGTGGCCGACGAAGCGAAAGCTCGTCACATCGTGGAGTACCGCCAGTCGAAGCTGCGCGAGCAATCGCTCGCCAAGTCTGCCACCTCGCGGCTCACCCTAGATCAATTGCACGAGCAACTGCTGGCCGGGGAAGTGAAGGAACTGCCGCTACTGATAAAAGCGGACGTGCAGGGCTCGGTGGAAGTGTTGAGCGAAATGTTGCCGAAGCTTTCCAACGATAAGGTGAAACTGAAGATTATCCACGCAAGCGTTGGAGCTGTCTCCGAGACCGATGTGTTGCTCGCCTCGGCATCCAACGCGATCATCGTAGCGTTCAACGTGCGGCCGGAGCGGAAGGCCACCGATCTGGCGCAGCAGGAAAACGTGGATATCCGCCTCCACACCATCATTTACGAAGTCGTGGACGAAATCAAAAAGGCCATGGAGGGATTGCTCAGCCCGGTCGTCAAGGAACAGTACCTGGGCCGCGCCGAAGTGCGGGACACATTCCGCATCAAGGGCGTGGGAATGATCGCGGGCTGTTCCGTGCAGGACGGCATCGTGAAACGCGACGCACAGGTTCGCGTGCTCCGCGACAATGTGGTCATTTACACGGGCCGGATTCAATCGTTGCGGCGTTTCAAGGAAGACGCCACGGAAGTCCGGTCCGGCTTCGAATGCGGTATCGGCGTTTCGAATTTCAGCGACGTCAAGGTGGGCGACATCCTCGAATGCTTCAACATCGAGCGCGTCGCTCCCGCAGTGGCCTCAGCATAACCCGGCGCGCCGGTCACGAACCCGGCGGCACGTGGCGAGGAGAGCGGACATGCCAGTTGGCCTGCTCACCCTGGACATCTACATTCCCGATTCGCGTTCATTGAAAGACAAGCGCCAAATTGTGCGCAGCTTGAAAGACCGCCTCAAAGCACATTTTAATGTGGCCGTCGCCGAACTGGAGCACCAGGAGCTGTGGCAGAGATCGGTGGTGGGGGTCGTGGGGATTGCCGCCGATGCCGGTTATCTTGAACAGTCCATGGAAGCCGTTTTCGCGGAATCAGAGCGCATGCTCGGACGCGATCTGGTTTCCCATGAGCTCGAATACTTTTGAGGATGGGTGATGACCTCGCCGGGGCATCGTCTGGAGCGGATTACGGAAGAAATCCGGAATGAAGTAAGCCTGATGCTGGCCGGTGAGCTTCGGGATCCGCGTCTCGCGGTGGAGATTGATATTACCGAAGTGCGCGTGTCTCCGGACTTGCGCAGCGTGAATGTATTTGTCCTGGTGCCCGGGGAACCCAAAGGTCGCGACCGCGCTCTGAGGGGAATGAGCGCCGCCGCGGGATACATTCGCCACGAGCTGGTCGAGCGCTTGAAACTTCGCCGCGCTCCGGAAATTCACTTCCGCCTTGATGACTCGGAAGAATACAGCAAACACATAGAGGATCTGCTCCGCAAGTCGAAGAGTTCCGGAGAGCCGTGACTGCAACCGGAAGTCTTTGAATCCAAAATTTCATGAACCGCTCACGCCAGCCCCCGCCGCTCGACGGCGCGCTTGTAATTGATAAGCCTCGCGGGAAGACGTCACACGATATGGTCGAATTGGTACGCCGCATCGCGGGCTTCCGCCAGATCGGACATCTGGGCACGCTCGATCCGCTCGCCACAGGCGTACTGGTTCTGCTGCTTGGCCGGGCCACGCGCCTGGCGCGCTTCTACACGGGTCGCCGCAAGCGCTATACGTGCGCTATGCGTTTCGGCTATGCCACTGACACCTACGACGCCGAGGGGGAAGCCCGGGGCCCGGACTCATTGCCGGCGTTGGACCGCGCGAAGCTCGAAGATCTCGCGGCGCGATTCGTTGGCAAGATCCAGCAAGTTCCGCCGCCCTTTTCAGCCAAGAAAATTCACGGCAAGCCCGCCCACGAGCTAGCTCGCAAGGGGCAGCCCGTGGAGCTTGCTCCGGTGGAGATTGACGTGTATGAGTTTCGTCTGACGGAAGTGGAAGGCTCGCTCGCCCGGTTTGTGATCGAATGCGGATCGGGAACTTACATCCGAGCGCTGGCAAACGACCTGGGCAAGCTCGAAGGCTCTGGCGCGCATCTTGCGGAGATTGTCCGCACCGCTGTGGGCGAGTTCACGCTGGACCAAGCTATGACTCTGGCGGAACTGGAAGAAACAACCCAGGCCGGTCGCCTGGCCGAACGCAGCATTCGCATGGAAGGTTTGCTCGCTGAGATCCCAAGTGTAACTGTACTTCCCGTCGTCGAGCGCCGCGTTGCGCACGGCGTGAAGTTCAACATATCGCTCGCTCAAATTCACCCTGGAAAAAATACTGCTGCGCAAGGCGCTACGGCCGAACTCGATTCGGGCGTCTCGAATCCGCCCCGTCTGCGGGTCTTCAACCAAAGTGGAATGCTTATCGCCATTGCCGAAGCCGTGGTGCCGCGGACGTATCAGCCAATCGTGGTGTTGGAATCCGCGCATTGATGAAGCGAGTTTTCTGCCCAGATGCGCCCGGATTTTACGGTGGGTTCGGCGGGCGCTGCGGAGGCGTCGGCTGGATAGGCGAATCTACCGGGCCAAACTGCTCGCCAACTCCGGCTGAGTTGTTCAGGCGTCCCGTCCCTGCGTAGATGGTTCGCGCGCTATGGGGCGCGATGCGCACCAGCCGAGGCGTCACCAGGATCAGGAGTTCCGTCCTTTGGGTGTCCTCCGTATGCTTGCCGAATAAATAGTTCGAGATCGGAAGATCGGCGAGGCCCGGCGAGCCGCTGATGGCGCGGGTAGTCGTCTCATCGAGGATCCCCGCGAGAACGCTGGTTTCGTCCTGGCGAACGCGCACGGTCTGCTCGATGGTGCGGTTCGAGATTACCGGAATGCCGTTGATATTTTGTGCGATGAGGCTGCGAATTTCAAACTCGAGCTTCAAACTCACTTCATCGTCCGGATGAATTCGAGGTGTGGCCTTAAGCTTGAGGCCCACGTCCTCGTATTGCGAGCCCGGAAATGGCGTCTCCGCGGCGTTCGCGGCGGCTTGTGTAAAAGTTGAGTTGTTAAGGATCACCGTGACGGTGTCGGCTGTCTGATCCGCGATGGCCACGTCCGGACGGGAATCACCGTTGAAATCCGCTGTCGTCAAAGCCACGGGGCCGGTGCCTGCCTGAATATCAAAGTGCGGCACAAATGTTCCGTCTCCCACTCCCAGCAGAATTGAGATTGTGTTGTCGGTGAAATTAGCAGTCACTACGTCCGGCCGCCCGTCAATATTGAAATCCCCGACGATGATCGCGTCGGGATCATTGCCTGTTGCAAAGGTGAGCTGCGTCGCAAACGTGCCGTCTCCATGGCCGAGCAAGGATGAAATCGTGTTGTCTGTACCGTTCGCGACCACGAGATCAATGAAGCCGTCGCCATTCAAGTCCGTAGCCGACACGGCATCCGGGCCAGCCCCAGTCGGGAAATCCGTTTTCGCTCCGAATGTACCGTCGCCTTTCCCGAGGAGAATGGACACAGTATTGGCCGATTGGTTGGCCACGGCGAGATCCACGTGGCCGTCACCGTTAAAATCGGCAGCTGCCACCGCAACGGGAGACGTCCCGGTTGGAAAATCCTTTTTCGGCTGAAAAGTTCCGTCGCCGTTGCCCAGAAGAATGGAAACCGTGTTGTCCGTTTGATTCGTGATCGCCAGATCCGTTTTGCCGTCGCCGTTAAAGTCACCGGTCACGATGGCGCTGGGGCCAGCGCCGGTGGGGAAATCTTTCTTTGGACCAAATGTGCCATCGCCATTTCCGAGGAGAATGGAAACCGTGTTGTCAGCATGATTGACGATTGCCAGGTCGATCTTCCCATCGGCGTTGAAATCTCCGGTGGCGATGGCCACGGGCGTTTTGCCGGTCGGGAAATCGGTCTTCGCTCCAAATGTGCCATCGCCATTTCCGAGGAGAATGGAAACCGTGTTGTCGGTTTGATTGACGACTGCAAGGTCCGGTTTCTTATCACCGTTGAAATCGGCGGCGGCAACCCCGCGCGGGCCCTTACCGGTCGCAAAACTGGCGGTCGCGAATGCCTGTTGAGAGACGCCGGGCACGAATTGCCCGGAGAGGCTCGAAGAGAATTCCGCCAGCGTGATCGGCACGCGATTGCCGACGAAGAAGGAAGCAGGATGGCCATCCTGAGCCCGCAGCAGGATGCGCTGGCCGCTCCGCACCAGCGTGAGCGTGTCGGAAAAATTCGCGGCAGCCCCCGGCATGGTAGCGAAAAACGTGGTCTTGCCGCCGCCGAAGGCAAGCAATGGCGGAATCAATGTGCCCAGGCCCACCTGGCCGCCGCCGACAAGTGAGCCGATTTGAGAATTGGAAAGCCCGGCGAGAGCCGCGGGCGAGCCGAAGAGTTGCGTCAGCACACTGATGAGCCCCTGTACTGATTGTTCCGCGAGGGCCAACTGCTGCGAGCTCACCGTCACCACGGTTCCTGATTCGGGGGGCGTGATTCCGAGCGTCCGCGCCTTGTCCCGATCCACTTCCAAGATTTCAATTTCAAGAATCAGTTCACCGCGTGGGTTCTCGATCGAATCCAGAAGTTTTTCCGCAACGGCAATCTTCTCCGGAGAATCCCGCATGGTGATGGTCCGGCTACTGGTATCAAGCGTTGAGCGCGTCACCCCGGCGATTTCCCTGACTACGCGGAAAACCTCTTCCATGTCGTCGGCCGTCACCGAAGCGGGCAGCAGAAACGTGCGCACTACTGCTTGATCATAGTCGCGCCTCTTTTGGGGGCTGTCCTCGGCGACGAAGAACATACGCGATGTCAGCGGCCGCCAAAATGTTCCGGTCATGTCTCCGAGCAGCTTCATTGCGGTTTCGAAATCCAAATTGTCGAATTGAAATTTCACCGGACGCGACCGCAGATCCACGTCGAAAGCCGCGGAAAGCCCGAACGCTTTGGCGACCTCCGTATAGGCGCCGATAGTGTCTCCGCGATAATTGAAAGGCAGCACGCCGCCTTGCGGCACTACGCGCACTTCTCCGGCAAGCACGGGAGGAAGTTCGCGGATTTCTCCCGCTTCCATTTCGCCCACCTGTTGCAGGCGTTGCTGCGCCACATCGTCGCCAGGATCGAGCGCGATGGCTTGCCGCAACTCCTCGCGCGCGTTTTCAAGCAGACCCATGACGGCAAGGCGCTCGGCCTTTTCCACGTGGTCGCGCACGATCCGGCCTCGCACCACGTCGCGCCGCACCAGGTACTCCCGGTTCGTCGGAGCGAGCTTGGCCGCATCTCCGAATGCATTCAATGCTTCTTCCAAATTTCCTCTTTTTTCCTCCTGCAGACCCTTCTCATATTTGCGGAGCGCCTCCTTCACGT
Organism: Candidatus Acidiferrales bacterium; assembly: GCA_050747245.1. Lineage (GTDB taxonomy): Bacteria > Acidobacteriota > Terriglobia > Acidiferrales > UBA7541 > JBOGNO01. Next base: position 112,167 of record JBOGNO010000005.1, on the reverse strand, counting down.
CGGCCGGTTGCGGGCTGGCCAGCTGTTTTGGCAGTTGCCCGGCAGGGGACTGGCCCCGGCCATTCGCTCCTGCTAACAGGGCGAGGCAGCAGAGGTAGGGAACAAATCGGAAGTGATGGGCGCCCAGCATTTAATCAGCTATTTTACTGTTCGATGCCGAATGTGGCAGCTTATTTCCTTGACGCTCGCGGCGGCTTGCGGTAAACTCAAATTTCCAGTTGTTAATGAGTTACAACTGAACTGCAAATGCTTTCCGCTCTTCTCATTGCGCTCCGCGAAGGCGTCGAGGCCGCTCTGGTTGTCGGCATCGTCCTGGTCTATCTCGGTCGCACCGGCCGGCGCGCCCTTGCTCGCGCGGTTTGGGCTGGTGTTTTTCTTGCTGCCGCTTCAAGCGTGGCCATTGCCATTCTCCTGCAGCACTGGAAAATCAGCGAGGATGGCTTCGAAGGACTTCTGATGCTGGCAGCCGGCGCCTTGGTTGTCACCATGATTATTTGGATGAATCGCGTGGCGCGGACGCTGCGCAAGGAAATCGAGTCACGCGTGGAATCCTACGCCCAGAAGACTACGCGCGCCGCCGCCTTCGGCATCGGCCTTTTCGTTTTTCTGATGGTCGTGCGGGAGGGCGCCGAGCTTGTGCTCATTCTTCGCGCCGTCGAGTTTTCCACCGCGGGCCTACAAGTATGGATTGGCACAGCTCTGGGGCTGGCCCTCGCCGTTGCCGTGGGTCTGTTCTTCTTTCAGGGCACGTTGCGGATTCCTATCAAGAGTTTTTTCGCCGCCACCACTACGATTCTCATGGTTGTCGCCTTCCAGCTTTTCCTTACGGGCCTTCACGAGTTGAGCGAGGCGACCTGGCTACCTTCCGGCCGCCGCGAGATGGCTATTGTCGGCCCGGTGGTCCGCAACGAGTTCTTTTTCTTCGTAGTCATACTTGGCGTGGCCGGGCTGGTCGTGCTCCGTGAATGGTTCGCGAGGCCCGGGCAGGATTCCGCCCCCGCTGAAAATCCGGCGGAGCGGCGGCGCCTCGAATGGGAACGCCGCCGGCAGCGCCGGTGGAGTATCGGTGCGGCGGCGCTTTGTTTTGCGGTAGTTCTCGCGTTTGCCGCGGAGTACGTCTATGGGCGAGCCGCGGCCGCTCCTCCCGATGCGACGCGTCTGACTTCCATCGGATCATCCGTGCGTGTTCCACTTTCGAATTTGATGGATCAGAATCTCCATTTTTATTCCGTGGAAGCGAACGATACCGAGCTTCGATTCCTGGTCATTCATAAGGCGAACGGCGATTACGCGGTGGCGCTCGACGCATGCCAGATTTGCGGACCCGTAGGTTATCGGCAGGAGGGCCAGAACATCGTCTGCCAGAATTGTGGCGCATCCATCTATGCTCCGTCCGTCGGCCAGGAAGGCGGATGCAATCCGATTCCCGTGAATTCTCAAGTCGAAGGAGGCGAGTTGGTTGTGGACTTGAGCGCGCTCACCGGCGCGGCTTCCACCATTCAACACTAGCGCCATGTTCCTTCGCCTCATCGGAGAATCCTTCGCGCGGAATCCTCGCCGCCAGTCGCTGACGGTGCTGGCGCTCGTGCTCGGGATGGCCGTTGCGACTTCGACACTCGGTGTGGCGCTCGACGTAGGCGACCGCCTGGCGCGCGAGTTCCGCAGTCTCGGCGCCAACCTTTTGGTAACGCCCAAGTCCGATACGCTTCCTCTGGAAATCGGCGGCGTGGACTATCGCCCTGTGGATGAAGGAGCGTATCTCTCCGAATCCGACCTCGGGCAGCTCAAAATGATTTTCTGGCGGCACAACATCCTGGGGTTTACGCCGTTTCTGGATGTGCCTGTAGAGTTGCGCGCCGCTCCCTCGGACTCCGCAGCGCTCCCGGTTACGCTGGTCGGCACGTGGTACAGCCACGACGTGCGTGTGCCCGATGGCACTTCATTCAATACCGGCGCGAGCGTCACGCATCCTTGGTGGAAGATTCGCGGGCGCTGGTTTTCGGACGGTTCGAAGGAAGCGGTGGTAGGCGCGGCGCTGGCGGCTCGGAATCCGCGGCTCGCGCCGGGCGCGACGGTTTTTCTTCTGGCGCGCGGAGCAACTTCCAGTTCGGCCGATTCCGCGATTCCCGTTGTAATCACAGGAGTCGTCTCTACTGGGGGCTCCGAAGACAACTCGGTATTGGCCCCGCTCGCGATCGCACAGGATCTCTCCGGCAATCCGGGAAAATTTCGCCAGCTATTTGTTAGCGCGCTCACCAAGCCGGAAGACGCGCTCGCGCAGCGCGCGCAGCGCAATTTTGACTCGCTGTCTCCGGCGGATAAGGAGCGCTGGTCCTGCTCGCCATATATTTCTTCTATCAGCTCTCAAATCGAGCAGGTGCTTCCGGACACGGACGTTCGTCCGCTGCGCCAGGTGGCAGACACCGAAGGCCGCATCCTTTCGCGCGTCGGATTGCTGCTGTGGATCGTCACAATCGCGGCGCTGGTCACGGCCGCTCTGGGCGTTGCCGCTACCTCGGCTGCCACGGTCATTGAACGCCGCACGGAAGTGGGCCTGATGAAGGCCCTCGGCGCGACGAATTTTTTGGTAATAGCGATTTTTCTTGGAGAACAATTGATTCTGGCCCTCGCCGGAGGCCTCGCGGGCTACGTCGTCGGCCTGGGTCTCGCGCACTGGCTCGGCCGAAGCGTTTTTGGAGTTCCCCCTGCGCCGCGTCTGCTTCTGTTACCAATTGTGCTGGGTTTTGCGGTGCTTGTGGCCCTGATCGGCAGCTTGATTCCTCTGAATCGCGCGGCCCGATTCGAGCCCGCGGTCGTTCTGAGGGGTGAGTGAGATGTTTTTTCGTCTCCTCGGAAAACTACTCATCGCCAACCGTGGCCGCCTGACGGTAGCGCTGGTCGCACTGGTAAGCGGAGCAGCGGTGGCCTCTGCGCTCCTCAACCTCGAGCTGGATGCAGAGTCCAAGCTCGCGCGCGAATTTCGCTCGCTGGGGGCAAACCTAATAATCGCGCCTTCCGGCGCCACGGCTGCTCCTGGAGACATTCCCGCAGCCTCCACGCTCTTTGATGAAACTTCCGTGATGCGCTCTGTTCAAGCATCCCCGCCTCCCGGCGCCGTCGCCGCCGCGCCCTTTCTCTATATCATCGCGCGCGCCTCCGGAAGCGCGCCGGTCGTTGTGGCTGGCACGTGGCTCGATAAATCACCCAGCCTTGCGCCGTGGAGGAAGATCGAAGGCTCCGCGATCAGTTCGCGCGAGGATCACGTGCACTGTCTCGTGGGGAGAAATGCCGCGCGGCAACTCGGGCTCACGGTAGGCGCGCCCCTCATGCTGCGCTACGGCGCTGGAAAAACTCAACTGACGGTCGCGGGAATCGTGGATGCCGGCGGCACGGAAGATAATCAAGTTTTCGTGAATCTTGCGGTTGCCCAAGAACTGGCCGGACTCTCCGGGAAGGTGGAGCTTGTTGAACTCAGCGTCGAAGCCTCGCAGGACGCGATCCGCGGATATCAAGCTCGGCTGGCCGCAGCGCTGCCTTCGCTGGACGTCCGCCCTGTCCGGCAGATTGCGGAAGCGGAAGGCGCGCTGCTCCTCCGCATCCGATCGCTGATTCTTGCCATGGTTGTTCTGATTCTTTCGCTCACGGCTCTCTGCGTCCTCGCGACCATGGCAGCCCTGGCCATGGAACGTCGCGCTGACGTCGGCTTAATGAAAGCACTTGGCGGCTCCACTACGCGCGTCTTCGGAGTCTTTCTCGCCGAAGTGGGAGTCCTGGGCGCCGCGGGAGGTGTCCTCGGATATTTCGCGGGGATTCTTCTTTCGGCCTGGATGGGGAGAAGAGTCTTTGACGCGTCCATTTCCCCGCGTCTCGAAGTTCTGCCGCTCACTGTGGCGCTGATGGTCAGCGTGGCATTTGCCGGCGCCTTGCCGCTGCGTTGGCTCGGCAAGGTTCGCCCCGCCGTGATTCTGCGAGGAGAGCAATGAGCGTGGCGCAAAATCTCGACCGCAAGATTCTGGTCGAAGTGGACCAATTGCGGAAATCCTATGGCGGCGTGCGTGCGCTCGACGATGTTTCCTTCACCATCGAAGAGGGCGAATGGATTGCCATCATGGGACCATCAGGTTCGGGCAAGACCACGCTCATCAATATTCTTGGCGGCCTCGACGCGCCCTCCTCCGGAAAAGTGCTTGTGGATGGCATGGACGTGGGCCGTCTCGACGAAACAGGCCTCACCGATTTTCGGGCCCGCAAGATCGGCTTTGTGTTCCAGCAATTTCACCTCGTGCCGTATCTCACTGCGGTTGAAAACGTAATGCTCGCGCAATATTTTCACAGCATCACCGATGAGCCGGAAGCCCGCGAAGCGCTGCGCCGCGCCGGACTGGGCGAACGCCTCGATCATCTTCCCTCGCAGCTCTCCGGCGGCGAACAGCAGCGCATTGCCGTGGCCCGCGCGCTCATCAATCATCCCAAGCTGATTCTTGCCGATGAGCCTACCGGCAATCTCGACGATGCAAACGAGCGCATCGTGTTGAATCTATTTCGCGAATTACACGCCGAAGGTCACACCATCCTCATGGTCACGCACAATCCGGTCATAGGCCGCATGGCCGACCGGCGCATCGAGCTAGTTCACGGCAGGCTCGCGCAGATTACCGTGTACGCTTCCGAAGAAGAGCGCGACATGGATCACATGCTCGAAGAAATTTGGATCCTCCTCGAAGAGGGAAATCCGCCCAGTCTCGAGCGCATCAGCCCGAACACCATGAGCGACCCGCAATCCGTCGCCCAGGAGCTCACCTCGCGCGGATTGCTTGAACTTCGTGAAACACAGCTTTTCCTGACTCCGCGCGGCCGCAATCGCGCCCGCGATGTTGTCCGCCGCCGCCGTCTAGCCGAGCGGCTCTTTACCGACACGTTTTCTATCGAGGATTCCGAAGCCGATTCGCAAGCCTGCAAATTCGAGCACATTATCACCCCCGAGCTCGACGAAAAAATCTGCACGTTTCTCGGACATCCCTCCACGTGTCCACACGGCAATCCGATTCCACCGGGCCCGTGCTGCGGAAAGCACTCGCGGTAGTTGCCGCCGATTCCATGCCGATTCCCATTGACACGAGAAAAAAGCCCTTGGAAGTGAAAGTGCACGTCTCGACGGGCGCTGGCGTGGACATCGTCTGGTCCGATGGCCACGCAAGCCACTACGATTTTGTCTATCTCCGCGACCAGTGTCCCTGCGCCATTTGCAACGATGAGCGCGCAAAAAAATCGCATGCCCCTCAATCCGCCGGCTCGCTTGCAACGCTCCCGATTTTCAAGCCTCGCGCCACGGCGCGAAAGGCCACCGCTGTGGGAAACTATGCCATTCAGATTGATTTCTCGGACGGGCACTCTACGGGCATCTACAGCTTTGAGCATCTCCGCGAAATCTGCCCCTGTTCTGAGTGTGCTCGCGACTTTCGCTCCGCCGCTGTTTAACCTGATTCTCTTCGCTTGCTAAGTCATTGGGTTGACTTTCCGCCCTGATACCAGTGACGCGGAGGCGGCTGCCACAGAGAGATTTCCAGTTCGCGGCTAAACGCTCCTAGCTCTTCAATTCCGATGTGCAATGCCCGCAGCGAATGGCCTTGATGGGAACGCTCGCCAAACAGTAGGGACATTCCTTCGTTGCGGGCGCCGTTGCCGGCGCCGGCCTCTGCATGCGGTTCACCTGCCGCACCAGCAGGAAAATCACGAATGCCACGATGAGGAAATCAATCACTGCATTCAGAAAGATCCCGTAATTGATTGTGGCCGCGCCGGCCGTCTTCGCCGCGGCCAGAGTCGGAAATGGCGTACCGGAAATGTTCCAGTACAGATTCGAGAAATCGATTTTCCCGAGTAGCAGGCCGATCGGCGGCATTAAAATGTCGCTCACGAATGAGGTGATGATCTTGCCGAACGCCGCTCCGATGATGATCCCGATGGCCATGTCCAGCACGCTTCCCTTCATCGCGAATTCCTTGAATTCTTTGAGCATCGTCTCGCTCCTCTTAGGCAAAGTTGTGGATTGTCTGCCCCGCGGGCGGCCCGCGATATCCCGAGGGCCCCGCTCCCTGATTCGCGCCGCATTATAATGGCTTTTCTGCCGGCGGGGACTAACGGCCTCTCCGTGAAGGCTTCTCTGAACGATTGTTTAGGCTTTACTTTACGGGCGCATTCAGCGCTGCGGTCAACTCCACGAAACTCGTGGCTGCGAACACCTGTTCAATCGCTTCTTTGCGGCTGAACAGTTCACCCGCGTCGCTGAGTAAATCGTTCTGCGACTGATTGTCGCCTGTCAGAATCAAGATGATGAGCCGCGCGGGTTTTCCGTCTCGCGCGTCGAAATCAACTGCGGAATCCGGCTTCCCAACCACCACCAGGGGCTGCGGCAGTCCGTTCACTCGCGCGTGCGGGACGGCCAGGCCATTCTCCCACCCGCTCGGTGAGATTTGCTCGCGTTCCCACACCAGCCGCAGGAAGCGTTCGGGCGCATTGCTCACCGTGTCCGCCGCTACCTCGCACATTTTTTGCAGCACTTCGCGCCTTGTCCCCCCATCCAGCTTTGGCAGGAAAAGTTTGCTCGATACAGTTTCCTTCAACGTCAGAGTGCGCCGTCGCCGGACCAGGAGGTGGATTGCCGGCCCGGAGAGGAGTGATGTAAACAGCGCCATCACCACCAACGCCACGAACATGGTCTCGCGGATCAATCCCGCTTGGAGGGCCAGGATGCCCAGAATGATTTCCATCGCTCCCCGGGCATTCATTGCCAGGCCCACGGACCATGCCGTGCGGCGGTCCATGCCGCCCAACTGTGCCCCCCACCCTGCCCCCAGCAGCTTTCCTAGACACGCGACCGCGATCACTGTCACCGTAATCCCCAGTCGGAAATGGCTCACGAAGTCAGTTCGCAGGCCGATGCTGGCGAAAAAGAACGGCGCGAATACGTTCGTCACAATCTGATGGATGTGCTCTGAGGTTCTCTTTCTTAGATGGCCCGATTCGCCGACGGCGATCCCGATAATGAAGGCGCCAAAAATGGCGTGGATTCCTGCATATTGCGTGAAGGCTGCTGCGCCCAGCGTCAGCGTGAAAATGAAACCCAATACGCCGCCCGGCCAGGTCGTGTGGGCTTGAATGCGTGGCAAAAGTTTGTCAATCAACCACCGCCCCACTGTCAGCGTCAAGCCTACAAACAGAAATACCAGCAGGACCGTGTGCCGAATCTTAAAAAGAGAGTGGCTGTCCGCGTTCATCAGGCCCAGAACCAGTGAGAAAAGTATCCATCCCACCAGGTCGTTGAACATCGCTGCAGACATGATGACCGTTCCCATCTCGCTTCGCAGTAGTTTGAGATCGATTAAAATTTTTGCGATCACTGGCAGCGCGGAGATGGAGAGTGCCGTGCCGACGAAAAGCGCGAAAATGATGCGGTCAGAGCCGTCCTCCGCTCCCAAAAAGTGCGGAAATATCCCTGCGGCCCCAAAACCCAGGATGAAAGGAATAATCACTCCGAAAAAACTGACCAGCAGGGCGCTCTTGCCCTGCCGGAAGATGCTTCGCAGATCAATCTCCATGCCCGCGGTTAAGAGAAAGAAAACAACACCGATGGTTGCCACGGCGTCGAGCACTACGGGCATCGCTCCCGTGCTCGGAAAAAGCGCTGCATACATCCACGGCTTGAAGTGGCCCAGCACCGTCGGGCCTAGGAGAACTCCGGCAAGGATTTCCCCGATCACCGCCGGCTGTTTGAGCTTGTGCATCAATTCGCCGCAGAATTTGGCGCACCCCAGCAGGGCGGCCAGCGCCAAGAACATAGTCATGACGTCGTGTGGCGTCAGATGGTCCATAAGCTCGATGAACTCCATGCAGGCAGCGGCACGGAAGATGACAGCTGGCAGCCCCAAATAATCTCAGAACTATTCACGGGAGGTAGGACACGCACGGAATCGGAGATTTGCGAGAAATCGCTGCCTCCATTCGCGCTGCATTATGCATAAGCTCTCTTCATTCGGCAAATGATTCGGTCTTCGCTATCCTCCGTGGGCGTTCTAGGATTGCCGTGTGCTGCTGAGGCGTTCATTTGAATGGATGGGGCGCGGGCGCTGCACGCCTCTCGGAAACTTCTAGTTTGGCTTGTTGGGGAAATAGGAGTCGAGCGGAACATCCACAGATCCAATTTTTCCGTTGCCTGCATCGAGCACAATCACGCGCAACTCACTCGCATTTGGCTGGATTTCCAATTCACCCGTCAGGGAGAGTCCTTCCTGCATCATCCGTCCGTATGCCTCCGTGTCGAGCGAAAGTGGAAGGGCTTTGAAGCGTGACTGAAGGACCAGCTTTCGGTTGTCCAACTGGAAGAACGTGATGTCAACGCTGTCGCTCCATTTGCCGTTTCCCTGTTCCAACTCGAGCTGTTCCGCAGGAACGAATACGGACACCCCTAGCTTCCGCTGGCCCTCCTCGCTCAAGGAATGCACGCGAACGCTTACGCGGATTCCCGTTGCCTCGACGGGACTGACCGCTGCCTCGGAAATCAATTGTGATTGCGTGGGTAACGCTTCATCGGGTTTCGCCAGGGCATAATATCCATCGCGAGTCTGCACCTGCACGCCGGGCCGATTCACTTTCACGCGAATCGCGTGGAAACTTCCGTCCCATTTAACCTCCGCGGGATAAAAACCGAGCTCATAGGTCACTCGGGAATCGTCGATGGTCTTGCGAACCGATCCCATAATATCGTTCGAATTAAAGTAGGCGCGCCCTCCCGTTCGCCGCGCCAGATTTTGCATGGCCCCCAGACTCGATATGTCCACTTCCTTGGTGACTCTTACACCCTCCCCGTTGGGCCCAGGGTCAATAAGTCCGCGCGCATCCACCGGATAAATTGCCATGTTCGCGTTGTTGAGCGCCTGCATCGTCAGCTCTGAATCCGTCGCGAAGGGAATTTTTCGGCCGTCCGCCGTGCGTCCCAGTGCGCTTGATTCGAAATTGAGTGGAAAGCTGCCCGCGACCCACACCAGATTCTTTCTGCCCGGCAGCGACCCCACGTGATTCGCGATCATGCGCAGCGCCTCTGCCGTGAAGTGCACATGATCCAGGGAGAGTGCCTGCGTTTCGCTCTCTCCGGATTCCTCAAAGAGCTCCACAAGCGCCCGGTTGTATTGATTCGTCGGGCCGGACTGCGGCGCGTCCACGTCTTGCGTGCTCTCTCCCTGATATTTCTTGAGTGCCTCCAACAGGCTCGTTGCGTCGCTCGTGAAATCATGTAGCACGCGGAGGTGCGAGCCCAGTGCATACAGTGCGACGCGATCCTGCGGCTGGATGGTGAGCAGGAACTTCACCACTTGATTCCGCACGGTTGCTTGGTCCAGAAATCCTGTATTGAATGAATCGAGCAGTATCACTGTGAGGTTCGATGGAACGCCGTTTTGCTCCGCCATCTCATTCGTGTACGTATCGCGGATCTGGAGCTGCCCGCCCGCTGGCAAAGCTTGGCTCGTCTCCACGGCGAAAAACTGAATGGCTTGCGGTTTCTTGTCATCGAAGAGGTTGAAGTCTTTCTGTGTCAGGCCAGTGATCGGCTTCCCGGACTTGTCCTGGACAAGCACTGCGATGCGTACAAGCCGCGTCGTCACGGAGAGAATTCTCTGCGGAGGTACTGCGGTCGCATTTTGTTGAGGAGCCGCAGTGCCTGTGGGTGTTTGCTTTTGCTCGGCATCCGCGACGCTGGACGCGGGATTCGTCGAGCTCTCTCCCCGCGGCAATCCCACGCTTGCTGCCACTCCCATGCCGAGCGCAAGAATTGCAATGGCGCGCAGTCGCTTGATTCCTGTCATTTACCTCGATCCGTAAAGCATTTCCCAGTTAAACCACTCCCCCAGGATACGCGATGGCTGATTGCGATCAAAATCTTGGACCTTTTTCCTCTCGCCCTGAGAGCGGCATCGTGGTCCAGTCTTGAGGGCCGAAAGAAAGTTCCTCCGACGAAAACACGAAAGATTCCGCAAGGCAGGATGCTAAAATACCGTCCCCGGGGAGCTGCATCGCCGCGCTGTCTGCGAGAATCTAATCTTTGAGAGGGGAAACGTGCATAAAGTCATAGTCATCGGCAGCGGATGCGCGGGGTTGACGGCTGCAATCTACGCAGCACGCGCGGATCTGAAGCCGCTGGTGCTCGACGGCTATGAGCCGGGCGGCCAGCTCAGCCTCACTACCATGGTTGAAAATTTTCCGGGATTTCCCGAGGGCATTCTCGGCCCGGACCTCATCGAAAATATGCGCAAGCAGGCGCAGCGCTTCGGCGCCGAATTCAAATCTGGCGCCATTTCCGCTGTGGATTTGAGCAAGCGCCCCTTCCATCTCGCCGCTGGAAAAGAAAGCTACGAATGTGAAACGCTGATCATCGCAGCGGGAGCATCCGCTCGCATGCTGGGCCTTCATTCGGAAAAACACCTATTGGGCCACGGGCTTTCCACTTGCGCCACTTGTGATGGCTTCTTTTTCCGCGACAAAGAAGTTGCCGTTGTCGGCGGCGGCGATACCGCCATGGAGGAATCGATTTTTCTTTCCAAATTCGCGAGCAAAGTCACCATCCTTCACCGTCGCCGCGAATTTCGCGCCTCCAAAATCATGCTCGACCGTGCAAAGTCCAATCCCAAGATTCAGTTTCTTACGCCAGTCATCGTGGAGGAAATCCTCGATCCCGAAAAAAAGACCGTCGAAAGTGTGAAGCTCCGCAATGCCGAAACGAACCAGATTTCGACCTTTGCCGTGGACGGACTGTTTTTCGGTATCGGCCATGAGCCCAACACAAAAATATTTCGCGGCCAGCTCGACATGGACGAAGCGGGCTACCTCATTACTCACGACGGAAGCCGCACCAGCGTCGAGGGCGTTTTTGCCGCTGGCGATGTGCAGGACCATCACTACCGCCAGGCGATTACCGCGGCCGGTACCGGATGCATGAGCGCCATGGACGCCGAAAAGTTTCTCCAGGCACACAAGACCTGAAACGCGCCCTCTCTCCTAGTAGAAATAATTATTATCCGCCTCTGGCATCACGCTGCCAGGCAGGGCATAATTTGAGCTTCATGTCCGTTTTCCATTCCGTGCGATTGCGGAAAAATCCCTGATGCTGCGTTCGCTCCTTCTGCGTCTCTCGGCCAGCCCGCGCCTGAAGCGGTGGGTGACGCACAATGGCCCTAGCCGCCGCATGGCGCGGCGTTTCGTGGCGGGAGAAGAATTGGACGAGGCGCTTGTCGCCTGCCGCGCACTCAACGAAGCAGGCCGCCTGGCCACTCTCGATTTTTTGGGTGAAAGCGTCGGCAGCGAGTCGGAAGCGCGCCGCGCGGGCGAGCTGTATCTCGCCATGTTCGATCGCATTGCCGCCGAAAAGCTCGACACCAACATCTCTCTCAAACTGACGCAGCTCGGTCTGGATCTAAGCGAATCTCTCTGCGAAGAGCTGCTGGAAAAAATTGTCCAGCGTGCCGCGCAGCACGGCAATTTCGTGCGCATCGACATGGAAGGTTCAGCGTACACGGAGCGCACCATCGCAATTTGCAAACGCGTTCACGAGCGCGTGTCCGCGGTTGGCACCGTGCTGCAGTCCTATCTTCTTCGCACGGAAAAGGACGCGCAGGATTTGATCGCTGCCGGCTGCCGCGTGCGCCTGGTGAAGGGCGCGTACCAGGAGCCACCGGAGATTGCATTTCCGAAAAAGAGCGACGTGGATGCGAATTTTGTGCGCGTCATGGAGCTCTTGCTTGCGAGCGGAATTTATCACGCAATCGCCACGCACGACCCGCGCATGATCCAGGCCACCAAAGATTTTGCGGAGAAAAATTCCATCGGCCGCGAAAAATTCGAATTTCAAATGCTCTACGGAATCCGCACCGATCTGCAGGAACAATTGATTCGCGAAGGTTACCGTTTTCGCGTGTACATTCCTTTCGGCCAGGACTGGTTTCCGTATTTCATGCGGCGCCTTGCCGAACGGCCCGCCAATTTGTTTTTCTTCCTTCGCAATCTCTTCCGCTAAGACCGCGAAACCGAAATCAATAGCGGTAACTCGACCCCGGCGGCAGCGCCGCCACCGCCGCCAAAAATTGCGGTGAAACTTTTATGAACGCGCCGTAATCCTTGCCGATGAATGAAGGGCGAATTAGTTTCGACGCCAGGCTGACGATGATGATGCCCGCAAAAAATGCAGCAAGTCCGAGGAGAAATCCCAATCCGGCGAGGCCGGGATTGCTATCTGCAAGGGCGAGCGGCAAGAACATGAAGACAAAACCTAACAGGGCAAGCACCCAGCCCAGCGTGAGCCGGCTTTTTCGCTGCTGGCGATGAGCGTCGCAGAGCGGCAGTGCGATGGTCATGCGCTTCATCACGATCATCGCGACAATCACGAACGGAAGCGCACCGAAAAGAATCCAAACGTAATGAAACGGCTTGAGCCAGCCGTACTTGATGGGGAGAGTTTGCGTTGCCGGCGCGCCGCAACGGATGCATTGCGGCGGCATTTGCGCCATGCGTCCGACGATCAGCGTGCTTCCATCCTTCCAGATTCCTGTTGGGACATGTGGTTGTGCTGCCTGTGCCATTCTTGCGTCCGCGATTGGATTTTGAATTCGGCAGATTAGCTTGCTCGTATTGCGCGGTCAATCGCCGCACGATCAATTCTTGCGGCAGATGGCGACGCCGTCGCGCAGCGGCACGATGACGGGAAAAAGAATCCTTGATGTATAAATCATGTGATTGAACTTCTGGATGGCGCGCGTATTCGCGTCCGCCGATTTCTTGACGACGCGGCCGGACCACAGAACATTGTCGGTGATGAGCAAGCCGCCGTGGCGCAAGCGCGGCAAAGCTTTGCGCAGCGCCGCGGGGTATTGATGTTTGTCCACGTCAATGAAGATGAGGTCAAAATCTCCGCGCACGCGATCAATAAGCTGGAGCGCGTTGCCGGTCATCATTTTCACGCGGAGGCCGATTCCCGCGCGGCTGATGTAGGTTTTCGCGCGGCGCGCGTTTTTGGGATCGCCTTCGGTATAAAAAACTTCTCCCGCGGGGCCGACGGCGCGCGCCATCCAGATAATCGAGTAGCCGATGGCCGAGCCCATTTCGAAAATCCGCCTCGCGCCGGAAATGCGGATGATCTCGAAGAGCAGGCGCCCCACGGCGGGGCCGATGATGGGGACGTCATGGGCTTTCGCGTATTTTTCGATTTCGCGCAGCACCTTATCGCGGCGAGGAAGAATGTCGTAAATGTATTTCTCTACGCTAGGAACTGTGATTCCCGGCATGTGATTTTTCTCCTTCGCTCAGCCGAGCGATTCGCCCGGATGCAGCGCATGGATTTCTAGGCCGGCGACGTCGCGCGTGAGCTCGCGCAAGACTTCGGGCGTACCCGTCAGCACGGGAAAAGTGCCGTAGTGCATGGGCACAACGTGGCGCACGTTGAGAAGGCGAATGGCGAGCGCGGCTTCGCGCGGGCCCATGGTGTAATGATCGCCAATGGGAAGCATGGCGAGCTCGGGGGCGTAGAGCTGGCCGATAATTTTCATGTCGCCGAAAACACAGGTGTCTCCCGCGTGATAGAGAGTGAATCCGCCGGGCAAGCGCACGATGAATCCAGCCGGTTCGCCACCGTAAATCATTTTGCCGTCGTCCTGAATGCTGTTGGAGTGGATGGCATGGACCAGAGTGACCTCGATCTCTCCGATTTTTTGCGTGCCACCTTTGCCCATGCCGATGACGTTCGAGACTCCCTTGGACTCCAGCCACGTGGCGGTCTCGTAGATGGCGGCGACTTGCGAGCCATGTTTTTTTGCGAGGGGTATCACGTCAGCCATGTGATCTCCGTGGCCGTGCGTGAGAAGGATCACGTCCACGCGATCGAATTTCTTGTTCGCGTCGGGGCATTTCGGATTCGATTCGATCCAGGGATCAATCAGGATCACTTTTCCCGATGGCGTGGCGATTTGAAATGTAGCGTGGCCGAGCCACGTGATTTTATTTCCCAGAAGGCGAAGCATGTGGTTCTTTTCTCCCGGATGAAGATCGCGAATGAGAGGTTTCCGCGCTCGTGGAGAGGATCGTGTTCATGGCGCGCTCGAATTCTGCGCGGGGCCGCGTGCCAATGAATTGCTCGCTGATGCGGCCATCGGGCGCATAAAAAATCGTGCTGGGAATCGTTCCGGTCCAGACGGGACTGACGCCGCGGACGAAAGCGTCTTCGTCGCCGGATTTCTCGCGATAATTCGGGAAAGCCGGATGATAGCGTATGAGAAAGTGCCGGGCGACGTTCCGATCCGCATCCTGGTCGAAGCTGACGCCGAGGACGGCGAGTCCCTTGGGAGCGTATTGGTGCTGAAGCTCAACGAGCATGGGATATTCGGCTCGGCAGGGTTCGCACCAGGTGGCCCAGAAATTTACCACCAGCGGCTTGCCCTGATATTTGGCGAGGAGTTTTTTATACCCGCTTAGATCAATCACGGGAAGCGCAGCGACAGCGGATGATTTTCCGGGTACAGATTTTTCTTGCGCTGGGAAGGAGTTCGTAAAAGCGCCGCCTCCCGACGCGGGAGCGGCGAGAGCGAGCGCGAGTGCGACCGCGGCGGCAAGAGCCGGCAATTCGCGGGTGGAGCCAGCTTTCTGAAGGTTGATCATGCCGATTTTGCGCCTTGCGAGAGGTGGTCGCAGATTCTCCAATATGATGTTTGTGTCTCGATTAGAAAATCATAAGTTGTTGAAAAAAAGCAACTTGAATCCAATCTTGTTTCGGGGAGTGTCTCGATTAGAATTGAGCTGAGGGGCTGGTACCAGGACTCGGCTGGAGCCAGGTATCTTGGTTCGGTTCGGATGCCGATGAGAGTAGCCCTAGCTTGAGGAAGCGTCTTGGCCCCGGTGGGCAAAGAGAGCACGGAGGTGGCGGCGCTTGCCGCCTGCAGCGGACGCTCCTGATACGGCCAATTCATCCCTCAGACTCCACAAACTTACGTTAGCACGAAGGCGCGGGGAAGAAAAGCAGAAGTCAGAAATCCGAAATGAGAAATAAGAATTAGGAAAAAGGCAGCAAGAATGCGGAATGCAAGAGTCAGAGAAGCGATGTGAGATCGAAAGGCGAAAGCCAAATTGGAGAAGAGCCAGCCTGCGGGTGCGGCCGAGCATTTCTTGGACTTTATGCTTACGATTCTTTGACATGTTTGACCTCTACAAGACGATTGTTTCGCTTGGACGGAGGTAGGAGTGTTGAATGCTGAAGCCGCGCTTGCAGTGCCTATTTTTTCTCGATGTAGTCCTTCAGGTGTTTGGCGCAAGCTTCTGCGGAGCTTTGCTGTCCGTGGGCGGAGCTTTGCTTGTGGGCCTCGTACGCAAAAGCGATCTCACCTGTCTTGGCGTCTGCGACGTTGATTGTTGCGTCTTCGTCGGAATGCCAATTCCACATGATAGCTTTCTTCGCGGTACTTGCCTTTACGCTTTCTGAGTGCCCAGTGATCACGAAATCCGCCTGGGCCTTATCCTGAACGACCTGCAGAGGCACTTTCTTCTTAGTGAAGGCCGCTGCCAAGTAGGTCTCGAACCCGCCCATGGGTTCGATAAACACTTTTGATCCGGCAGGGATCGATTTGGTTTGTTGGCTCCACGCGGGAACGAAAGCGCAGAATAGCGCTATCAAAAGTGTGCCGAAAACGCATCGTCTTTTTTGCGACATGACGGCCTCCGAGGATTGTTGTTATGTTGGCGCTGCCATTGCAGGGCGCGGTCTCGCTCTTAGTTGCCTTCGATGTTCTCCTTCAAGTGCTTCGCACAGGCCTCCGCCGCGCTCTGTCGCCCCCGAGCGGAGTTATCTTTATGGACGTTGTAGGCGAAAACCACGTCCCCAGATTTCAGATCTACGATTTTGATGCTTGCTTGTTCTCGCGAGGCGTCGGAACCCAAGAAGAACATCTTCGCCCAGCCTGCTTTGTCTGACTCCGAAATTCCAGAGATCTCGTAGTCTGCCTTGGTCCTGTCGGTTACCACCGTGAGAGGCACCTTTTTTTTGACAATGGCGGCAATGAGAGAAGTGTCGAAGCCACCCTCCATCGGCGCCACGTAGACCCTGGCGCCGCGTTCAACCTTCTTTTTGAAGCTTGCTCCAGAAGTGTTGCTCGCTTGCTGGGCTAATGAAGTGAATGCGAGCACGAAAACTAAGGAACAAATAACGAGCAATGGCACGAGCTTTCTGGCGGGCATGCCGGCCTCCAATACTCACCTTCTCAAAAAACAGGACAATTCGCCGTTTGATTAATATGCCGAGGATTAACTGAACCCATAGTAGCAAAAAGTCTGGTTCTAGTGGGAGATTTTTTTGGCGGCTCTGCTGCGAGCTTTCCATCTAGAAGGTCCAGCAGATGGTTGGAAGGGGGCGGGGGAGGGTGATATAAAATTTCGTTTGCGTGGGGAGCGCGCGGGGCGGTAAAGTCCTAGTAGTAGCTATTCGGAGGAGAAAGTTACATGGCCTATGTCATTGCAGAGCCGTGCATCGGCACGAAGGACACTGCATGCGTGGACGTTTGCCCGGTGGACTGCATCCACCCGCGGAAGGATGAGCCAACATTTGAGGCGGAAAAGCAACTGTACATCCATCCGGACGAGTGCATTGATTGCGGGGCGTGCGTTCCGGTATGCCCGGTGACGGCCATCTTCGCGCTAGAGGATTTGCCGGAGAAGTGGGCGAGTTTTACGCCGGTTAACGCGGACTGGTACAAGTCCAAGCAGGCATAAGCTTCGGAGGAACTCGTAACAGGGAAGGCGGCAGGCGATATGGCTTGCCGCTTTTTTTGTGGATGCAAAGAGGAAGTTGCTCACTAGAGAGACGCGCGGACAGAGAGAAAGGCGGGGGAAAAGAGGCGCGGGAAAGGGATTGCATCCAGCGAGGCGGACGGCGCATCTTAGGGTGAAGATTGGGGCAGGGCAAAAATAAAATAGAGGAGGGAAGACAGTGAGAAGCGGAGTGCGAATTTCCATGCTGACGACAGCGGTGATGGTTCTCGCGTGCGCGTGGCCTTCGTTTGAGGCGCGCGTGACGCGGGCGCAAGATCAAAGCCCGCAAGTCATCGAGATGACCGCGAAGAAATATGAGTATAGTCCGTCTCCCGTGCATGTGAAGGCGGGCACAAAAGTGCAGCTCA
This sequence comes from Candidatus Acidiferrales bacterium, assembly GCA_050747245.1. Taxonomy (GTDB): domain Bacteria; phylum Acidobacteriota; class Terriglobia; order Acidiferrales; family UBA7541; genus JBOGNO01. The sequence goes on along the minus strand of JBOGNO010000005.1, from coordinate 94,966 downwards.
AGATAACGGCGACGGACCGCGTGCACGGATTCAAACTTTCGACGACTCCGGACGGGGCTCCGAAGAGCGCGGCGCCCGGGCTGGTGCTCACTTCGCCGGCGCCAAACGATTGCTACCGGCTGGAGCAGGGCCAGCAGGTGACAGTCGAATTCACGGCCAATACCCCGGGAACTTACTCGTTCAAGTGCTGCGTGCACTGCGGGCTGGAACACGGAAGCATGAAAGGGCAGCTAATCGTAGATCCGTGAGGCGCGTCAGGCGCGCGAGGCGCGGGTGATCTGCGGAAGTTCGTCTTCTCCGGGATCCGCGTCGGCAGCGAGGGATCGCGACCAATTTTCCGCGGCGTCGCGAAAAGATTGCAGATCCACTTCCCGGTGGACAGCGGGAAACGCTGCGAGTTTTTGCAACCCCGCGGCGAGGAGTGAGCGCGCGCCATTCCAGTTCTTGCGGCGGTAATGATGAAACGCCGCGGAGACTTGAATCAGTCCCTGGAGAAAGAGTTTTTCTTCGGGCGGCGCGACAAGCCAGATTTCTTCCCAGGTTTCGTGAGCCTCGAAAAATTTCCGCGAGTTGAACTGCGCGATTCCGCGCGCGAACTTTTCTTCTTCGTCCAGGTGCGAGTGGAGCGCGGGCGATTCTCTTTCCACGAGAACGAAATCATAGCAAACTGACAAGGATTGCGAGGGAGCGATGGAAATTCGCGTAGAGCTTCCGGGAGTGAAACTGGGAGTGCTTGAAGCGGACGCCGTGAAGGTAGAGGCCGCGACGGCGGAACTGGCTCGGGAGATGGCGGAATACTGCGAACGGCGGCGGAAGGAAATCAGCGTGGAACAAGTGATGGAACTGGAAGCCATCCGAGATGTCCGGGCGATGTTTCGCGCGTGGGAAGTGGACCCGGCGCGATACCGCCCTTCGGGGGAAGCGCTGCTGCGGCGTGTGGCGCAGGGGAAGGGTCTCTACCGGATTTCGAATGTGGTGGACGCTTCGAATTTGGGATCCATCGAAACGGGCTGGCCGTACGGCACGTACGACCGCGGGGCGATTACGCCGCCGGTGACTCTACGGGCCGGCGCGGCGGGCGAAACGTACCAGGGAATCGGGAAACAGACCTGGCACCTTGAGGGGCGCCCCGTGCTGGCGGATGTGGCGGGAGCGTTCGGGAGCCCCATCAGCGATTCGACGCGCAGCATGGTGACGGATAAAGCGCGGGACATTTTGAGCGTGATCTTTGCGCCACAGCGGACGAGCGAGGCGGCGTTGCGCGAGGCGCTGGGGAAATTTGCGAAGCGGCTGGAGGTTTACGCGGGAGCAGCGGCGACGCGGACGGAAATCATCGCCTAGGCCGCGCGAGCAGTAAAAATTTTGGCGCGCAAGGCTGTGCGGCGGTATGCTGCTGCCTCGACTGGGGGGCCGGCCCGTGCCCAAATTTCATCTCGTACTGCTCATCCACGCTCACCAACCGGTGGGGAATTTCGAAGACGTGTTTGAGCGCGCTTACCAGCAGTCGTACCTTCCATTCGTGGGGCTTCTTGAGAAGCATCCGGCGATCCGCGTGGGAATGCACTATTCGGGAGTGCTGCTCGAATGGATCGAGCGCGCGCATCCGGAATATTTCAAGCAGGTACGGGAACTGGTGAAGCGTGAACAAGTGGAAATCGCGGGTGGAGGGTTCTACGAGCCGATCCTGATTTCGCTCCCGCCCGAGGACCGCACGGAACAAATCCATCGACTCGCGGATTACATCGAAAAACATTTTGGGCAAAGGCCGCAGGGCGCTTGGCTGACGGAACGCGTGTGGGAGCCGGAGCTAGCTTCGACGCTGGCGCGCGCGGGAGTGAAATACACGCTGACGGACGACAACCACTTCCTCGGAGCGGGGTTTGAGCCGCAGCAGCTCTACGGATCGTACTTGGCGGAAGATCAGGGCGAAACGGTGGAGGTCATTCCCGGGCTGAAAGCGCTGCGCTACCTGATTCCGTATCGCAATCCGGAAGAGACCATTGAATTCCTGCGCGCGGCTTCGCAGGCACATCCAGATGGATTCGCGGCGATGGGCGATGACTGCGAGAAATTCGGAGTGTGGCCGAAATCGTACCAACATTGCTACGTGGACAAATGGCTGGAACGATTTTTTATCGCCATCGAGGCGAACGCGGAGTGGCTGGAGACGACCACGCCCGGAAAGGCGCTTGCCGCGCGGCACCCGCTGGGGCGGGCGTACTTGCCGACGACTTCGTACCTGGAAATGACGGAATGGGCGCTGCCGACGGAGAGCCGGAAACGGTTCGAGGGCCTGCTCGGCGAATTCGCGGCGCGCGGCGACGTGATGCAGTTTCTTCACGGCGGGATCTGGCGGAATTTTTTCGCGAAATACACGGAATCAAATCTGCTGCACAAGAAAATGCTGCACGTGTCGGCGAAGGTGAGGCGCCTCGCGAACTCGAAGCGGGGCGCGAGAGGATTCGAGGCGAAGAAGGAGGCAGCGCAGCGCCTGCTGCTGCGAGCGCAGTGCAACGACGCCTTCTGGCACGGGATTTTCGGCGGGCTCTATTCGCCGCACCTGCGCACGGCACTCTGGAGGTCGGCGATTGGAGCGGAGACGATCGCGGATGCGGCAAGCGGGCCAGGAGGAAAAGAAGGAGAAATCGAAAGAGGGGATTACGACGCGGACGGGCGAGAGGAAATCTACGTCACGGCGAAAGAGTACGCAGCGCTGATTTCGACGGCGGATGGCGGAACGATTGCCGCGCTGGATATGCGGAAAAACTCGGTGGCGCTGGTGAACTCACTGATGCGGCGCAAGGAGACCTATCACGACAAAGTGCACCGCGCCACGGTGCTGGGGAGCGGCGACGCGGGAGCCGTTTCCATACATGACCAGGTGGTGGCAAAGGAAGCCAACCTGGAACGATTCCTGCGCTATGACCGCTGGCAGCGGCACGCCTTTCGGCTGCTGGTCTTCGACGCGGCAAAAACACAACAGGACTACGAGATGCTGCGCCTCGAAGAAGACGCACTTCTGGCCGGCGGAGATTATGAAGCCGTAGATGCGCGAGCAAAGCGAGTGCGCGTAAGGCTGGCGGATTCGAATGCCGCGGCGCTCCAGGGGGCGCTGCGCGCGGAAAAAACGTTCACGTTTGCGGAGCGGAGAAACGGGTTCGACGTCCAATGCGATTTTGCGGTCACCACCAGCGCGGCAGGAACCCGGCAGGCGAAGATTGGGATGGAGACGGTGATCAATCTGCTGGCGCCAGAAGCGGCCGACCGCTATTTCGAAGCAGGCGGGAAGAGGCACGCGCTGCGATGGTCGGCTGCTACGCCGGCTTCCCACCTGCGGATCGTGGATGAATGGCAGAAAATTGCGGTGACGCTGGAAGCGCCGGACGCGGAGAGTTTCTGGATTGCGCCGATCGAAACGATTTCGGAATCGGAAGAGGGTTTTGAGCGCGTGTACCAGGGCTCGCAAATTCTGGCAGTGTGGCCGGCGGAAATTTCTTCAGGCAAACCGTGCAAGGGCCGGCTTGTTTTGCGCGTGCAGGCGTTGCCGTAGGCTTACACGAGGACGGAACTTCCCTTTGCCGATCCGGCTACCTCTGCGTGAAATCCGCAAGTCCATGCAGGGAGGCAGCCCCGTCGCTCAGAGCAGGTGAATTGGCCCGCCAAGCGACCACTTCTCGCGCACTTGTGGCAGAATCCACTGGCCATGCATACGGGCAGCAGGATTCAAACGCTCTTCACATACCTCATCACCGTGCAGTTTGTGGTGGTGGCGCTGCATGATTTGGTGGAAGTTCCCGGCTGGACCAACTCCTCACAAGTTCGCGCGGTTGTAGGGCGCCGCAAATTGTGGCTGGTAACGCTGGTCAACTCAATTTTCCCCGGCGTGGCAGCAGGATTCGCAATTTATTATTGGAACCGGCCGAAGCCGGGATTCGTGCTGGACTATTGGGTGGTGTACTGCTCGGTGACGATGGCATCGGCGATCTGGATGTGGTACGTACCGTACTTTTTCGGCGCGGGCGAAGAGAAAAAGCGAGAGTTCGCGAAAATGTATGCGGGGACTAAGCAGGTGCTTCCGCCGCGAAGTGACAATCCGCGGCCAAACCTCCTGCACGTTTGCTTTCATGTTTTGTTTGTAATCAATCTGCTGCTTGTGCTGGCGCTTCGATTTGGCTGAGGGAAGATGAGAAAACTCCCAAGAAATGTCATACGACCTACTCTTGCGACGGCGATGGCGGGCAGCAGAAATAGTTCAGAGCTCATATGGGCACGGGGTTGAATGGGGGAGGGGCGTCTGCTAGAGTTTTCGCGGAGGAAGCAATCATGGCTGTATCGCAAGAGCTTCTGGAAATACTGGTTTGTCCTCTTTGCAAGACGCCCGTCAAACTCACGGCCGACCAGCAGGGCCTGAAGTGCGCGACGTGCCGGCGCGTGTATGCCATCCGGGACGATATCCCGGTGATGCTCGTGGACGAAGCGCGCATTGAGCCGGAGTGATCCATCATCCCTTCTGCCCGGACTTCCCGCAGGCGCGGAAATCCTGATTGTGCGGCTGCGTTCGCTGGGAGATATCGTGCTCGAAACGCCGGCGATTGCAGCACTGCATGCGTGGAGGCCGGATCTACGGCTGAACGTGCTCGTGGAGTCGGCATTCGCCGCGGTGCTCGAAGGAAATCCCGCGGTCGCCGAGGTGATCGAGTTTCGCGGGATGGCGGCGACGGCGCGGTTGCTGAGGCGAAGAAAATTTGCAGCGGTATTCAACCAGCACGCCGGGCCGCGCAGCGCGCTGCTGACGTGGGCGACGGGCGCACCCGTGCGCGTGGGCTGGCGGACGAAGCAGTTTGCGCGGCTTTACAATTACCGCGCGCTCGAGCCGCAGGAAATTTACGGCCACGGCGCGATTCACGCCGTGGAGCACCGCATGGCGCAGTTTTATTGGGCGGGCTTGCCCCGGCAGCCGATTCCGTGCGCGGAAGTTTTTCCGCAGCCCGACGCACTGGAGGCCGTGGCAAGCAGGCTCGCGGGGCGGGGAATTCCGCGGGGCGCGAACTATGCCGTCATTTTTCCGGGCGCCAGCACGTTTACGAAGCGCTGGGCGACGGAAGAATTCTCGGCGGCGGCGAAGCACGTGCTCGCGCGGCACAATCTTGCGCCGGTATTCTGCCTTGGGCCTGGAGAAGAAGAGATTCGCGACGCGGTGCAGGAGCGCGTGGCGAAGGAATTCGCGGTGCTCGAGTCGCTGGAATTGCGCGAACTGATTGCGCTCGTCGCGGGCGCGCGGCTTTTCCTCGGAAATGATGCGGGCCCGGCGCACGTGGCGGCGGCAGCGGGCGTGCCGGCGGTGGTGATTTTCGGCTCGAGCAACTCGGTGCAGTGGCGGCCGTGGGGCGTGAGGCACCGCGTGGTGCAGAATGAGTTTGCGTGCAATCCCTGTCCGGGCGATCGGTGCTACGCGTTCGATGCCCCGCAGTGCATACTCTCGATTGCAGTAGAGCAGGTGTGCCGTGCGTGCGATGAAGTGATGGCGGAAGTGGCGAGGGAGCAGAGGAAATGAAGATTTCCGAAGCACGGATGATGCGGCTGGTGAAATCCTTCCGCGGGAAGCGCCTGGCGGTCGCGGGCGACTGGATGCTGGACCGCTATGTGTGGGGAACTGCGACGAAGCTATCTCCGGAAGCGGCCGTGCCGGTGGTGGATTTCACGAATGAGACGAGCTGCCCGGGCGGAGCGGGAAACGTGGCGGCAAACCTCGTGGCGCTGGGCGCCAAAGTGCAAGCGTTCGGCGTGACGGGAGAGGATGAGGCAGCTGAATCGTTGCGAGCGTGCGCGAGGGCGCTCGGACTCTCCGATAAGGGGCTGGTGACGGACCGTACTAGGCCGACGACGGTGAAAACGCGCATCATGGCGCGGCATCAGCATGTGGTCCGCGTAGATCGCGAGAGCCGAGCGTCAGTTGCGAAGGAAATTGAAGAGATTCTCATCCGGCGGGTGCTCGCGGGGCTGCGCCAAGCGGATGCGCTGGTAATTTCCGACTACGACAAGGGCGCCGTGACGGATGAATTCGCGGGACGCGTGCTGGGCGTTTGTAAGAAGCTTGGAGTTCCGGCGTTCGTAAAGCCGAAATGGTCGCGGCTGCCGACGTATCCGGGAGCGACGGCTATCGTTTGCAACCGCGGCGAGGCAGGATTCCTGGTGACGCGAGCGCTAGACGATGAGGAGTCGGTGGGCGAAGCGGGTAGAGCGCTGCTGGCACATTTCGGATGTCCGGCTGTGGTGATTACGCGCGGGGAGGAAGGGATGAATGTTTTCGAGCACGATGCTCCCAAAGGGTTTCATGTGGGGGCGACGAGCCGGGAGATACCCTACGGAAAATTGGGTGCGCCGGGACCTCACCGCGGCGCATTGGGCCGGCAGGTGTTCGATCTCACCGGAGCGGGCGACACGGTGCTGGCGACGCTGGCGCTTGCTTCTGCGGCCGGGGCTTCTATGAAAGAGGTAGCGATCCTGGCAAACGTCGCGGCGGGAATCGTGGTGGGAAAATTGGGGACGGCAACCGTTTCGCCTCAAGAACTGCTCGGCGCGCTGGGAGAGGCAAACGTAAAGGCGATGGCGGCGGGCGCGAGAGGATGAGCGCGCAGCGCTAGGGCGCGAAGCTCATCGTTTGATCCCCCAGAACACAGATTTGCACCTGCTGAATTTTGTTCTGCTTTGCTCCGTCGTTATCATCGGGGAACGGCTGGTCCGGACTCACATCCACGGTAATCACGACACACGAACCCCTGCGCTGGGTGTCTTCGATGCGAAAGCTTCTCACCGGGCCGTACCCGCCTGAGGGTCCCCAATCGTGCATGAAATCCTCGTAGGCATAGCCCGAAGTGGGTTTCCAGATGTGATAGGCCTGCTCGGCCTGCCCGGCGACGAGGGCGTTCATGAATCGCTCGATGGTCTGCTGCTCGGTGCGATAGCGTGTGAACCACCGGACAGCGATGAGCGCGAGCACGAGAAGCGCCAGGGCGGTGATGACGTAGCGGCGAACCTTGTGCGGCGGATGCTCCTCGCTCGAATCGAACAGCCCCAAGCAAATCTCCTTCAGAGCTGGCGCTTAAACAGCGCGATGCAGCCCGAGATCATCAGCAACGAGAACAACGTCAAAACTATCACGTCTTTGTAGATGCCTTCAATGCCGGTGCTCTTGAGTGTGAGGTTTCGCAGGGCGTGGACCGTATAAGTGAAGGGGTCCACGATAGAAATCCAGCGCAGCCAGACCGGAAAGGCCTCCACGGGATAAATTGCGCCGGAAGGAAAAAAAAGCAGGGTATTGAGTACGCCAAAAATGGCGCGCGGCACGAGCGGATCATCCACGCGCACCATCAGCAAAAACATGAAGCTGATCATGGCCACCGAGCCAACGGTGACGACCAGGGCCAGATACAACAGCCGCAGGGGATTCCAGAGGTCGGGAATTCCGGCGATCAAGCCACCCAAAAGCGTGAGGACCATTCCGGCCATCAGTCCTTTGATGGCCCCGGAGCCGACAAGTCCCATCACCAGTTCTGTCTTTCCGATCGGCGTGATGAGATAGCCTTCGTGGAGTCCGCGAGCCTTGTCGTCAATGAAAGTGATGCCGCCGCCAATCATGGCGACGACGAAAATCGCGAGCGAGATGGAGCCGGCAAGGAGATATTTGATGTATTCGATGTAGGGATACATCTCGACGACGTCAAGCTCAACCTGCGTGGGGAGGCGCGGCGTGACGACCGGAGCGTTCATCTGGTCCACCATTTGCTGCACGCGCTCGAGCAGAGAACTGGAAATGAACTGGTCCGTATTGTCCTCGGTGAAGGCGATGCGCGGGTGATTTTGATGGTAAACGCGGCGTGAAAAATCCTGGGGTATATCAATCACAGCGCGTACCAGTCCGGTGCGGAGATCCTGGAGCGCGTCGGGAAGAGAAGAGTACTCCTCGACGCGGAAAGTGTGCGGCCCCTGCTCGATGCCGGCAATCATTTCGCGCACTTGCCGGGACTCGACAGAATGGTCGCGGTCCACGACGGCGACGGTGACGTTCTTGATTTTTCCGCCGAAGGCGTAGCCCAGCACAACCAGCTGCATGAGGGGAAACACCATGGAGCTCATCATCAGCGCGGGGCTGCGGAAGAATTTGCGCATGTCGCGCTCGATGAGCGCCGCGATCCTGCCGAAGGTCACGGGCGCGCCTCAGCGATAAAGGTGGCTGACGTCATAAGTATTTGCCGCATGTTCGGTATCGCGAAGCTGGTTGCCCGTGTAGTGCAAAAAGACGTCGTCGAGCGTGGTGCTCTGCACGATGACTTTGCGGACGGAAACGTTGCGCGCGCGGGCGAGCTCCATCAAACCGGCGACCGTGGCCGGTCCATCGTGCGAGGTGATGTGCACGACGCCGTCACGCCGCGAAACGCTGGCCGCCTGCGGCAGCGCTTTGAGTTGGTCGAGCCAGTCCGCCGGCGCGCGCTCGAATTCTGCTTCCACCACGTCGTTGCCCGGAACGCTGTCTTTCAGCCGCGCGGGGGAATCCAGAGCGACGAGGCGCCCGTGGTCCACGATGGCGATGCGTGAGCACAGCCTGTCGGCTTCGTCCATGTAATGCGTCGTAAGAAGAATGGTGAGCCCCGCGGATTCCTGCAGGCGTCGAATCATCTCCCAGACGTTGGCGCGGGAAACCGGGTCGAGGCCCGTGGTGGGCTCGTCGAGGAATAGAATTTTGGGCGAATGGACCAGGCCGCGGGCGATTTCCAGGCGGCGACGCATTCCGCCGGAAAAATTGCGCACCAGCGTGCGGCGAAATTTCGTGAGGTCCACGGATTCCAGAAGTTCGGAAATCAGACGGTCGCGGCCGGCGGAGGGCACGCCATACAGTCGCGCGTGAATCACCATATTTTCTTCGGCGGTCATTTCCGGGTCGGACGTAAGCGCCTGCGGGATGACGCCGATGGCATGGCGGACTCCATTGGCGTCGGACACGATGTCGTGCCCGGCGATCCGGGCGTCGCCGGAAGTCGGCGGCGTGAGCGTGGTCAGCATGCGGATGAGTGTGGTCTTGCCTGCGCCATTCGGGCCGAGGAGCCCGAAGAGCTCGCCGTCGGAAACACTGAAGCTGACGTCATTGACGGCGATGAGGTCGCCGAATTGTTTCGTGAGGTGATCTACTTCAATCGCGTTCATCACGCACCCGAATCCTCACGAGGAGCCTAGATTCCACCAGTGCGAATGCGATGGCGGAGGTGGTAGGAGCACGGTAGCGGTCATGCCGGTAAAAAGACGATGGCCGGAATTGGGGAGTGCGACCTTGATGGCAAAAGTCTTGATGTCGCGCTTGGTGCGGCTGACGTCGCGCTGCGTGGCAAAATCGCTCTCGACGCCTTTGAAGAACACTGTCCCTTCGAGCGCGTCGCCTGAGGGAAGCTGCACGCGAAGCTTTTGGCCGAATGTGATGGAGTCCACGTAGCTCTCCTCGACCTCGGCGTGGACCCAGAGATGATCCACATCCACGATGACGACGATGGGCGCGCCCTGCTGCACCACTTCGCCTTGTTTCGAAGCGCGGACGGAGACCACGCCGTCGAGCGGCGAATAAATTTGCGTGTAGCCGAGCTGCGTTTCGATTTGCTGCTTTTGCGCCAGGGCCTGAGCGAGCTGCGCTCGAAGAGAAACAACTTCGCTCGAAACCACGTCAATCTGTTTGCGATTTGCTTCCGAGACGCCTACGGCGGCTTCCTGCGCGCGCACCTGCTCTTCGAGGGACTTCACATTGGCCTCGCTGGCCTGGAGCGTGGCTTTTGCCGTATCGCGATCCTGGGCCGAAGCGATGCCGCTTTCGAAGAGGCCAATTGTGCGCGCGGTATTTTGCTGGTCGCGCCAGAGCGTGGCCCGCGCCATATCCAGTTGCGCGTGCGTGGAAACTAGCATGGCGCGGGCCTGCGAGAGAGCCGCGCCAGTCTGGTCATCTGTGAAAGTACGAGTGTGCAGTTCCTCGGCAATCTTGGCTTCAAAGCTGTGGATGTTGGCGTCGTCGGAGGCCACCGCAGCCTGCAGTTCGGCGGGATCGAGCTGGGCAATAAGCTGTCCCTGGTGGACGGAGTCGCCCTCATCCACATAGAGGCGAATCATGCGGCCCGTAATCTGCGGACTGACCACCACCTCGTTGCCATCCACAACGCCAATAAGCGGGATCTCCTTGCCGCGTGGCGTCGTAAAAAGGTAGATCACCAGCACGATCAGAAAGACGATGCCGAGAAATGTGAAAAATTTCTTGCCGCTCATGCGCTCCTCGCGTGGTTCACGAAAAGGCCGTGAGAAATGAAATCGAGCACCGCGCGCCGGCGCGCCGCCACGGATTCCGGTCGCAGCGTGTCGCGGCGCATGACACGGCTCAGCACCGGGGCCGCAGAAAAATAAAAGACGCACATGGAAATAATGGTGAAGACGGCGTGGTGGGCGTCCACGCGGCGGAATTCGCGTTTTCGGATGCCTCGTTCGATGAGCCGCACCATGCGCTGGTGAGAAGGGCGAAAGAAATCGCGGACAATCCAGTCGAGATGTCCGCCGGAGCGCATCGTTTCACGCTGGATAAGCCGAGGATAGGCGGGATGGCCGGCAAGGAATTCGAAATATGCATCGAGAAATGCAAGAAGTTGCCCGCGCGGAGAATCGACGTGCGTGGAGGCTGCTTCAACGGAGGCGCTAAGCTGGAGGATCAAATTTTCGAGGACGGCGCGGTACAGGCGCTCCTTGTCGCCGAAATAATAATAGAGCATGGCCTTATTCACGCGGGCGGCGGCGGCGATTTCATCGGTGCGCGCGCCGGCCAGCCCTTCGGCTGCGAAGATGCGCTCGGCCGCGGCCAGAATGCGGCGGGCGGCTTCGGGATGCGCGATTTTCTTGCGGCCGCGTGGCATGGTTTAATCGCTAGAGATTCACGCGCGCCATCATGGCTTCGGTGTAGCGCGCGCCCGCCACGGCGCCCTTGGAAGCCACCTCCGCGATGCGCGCCAGGTCCGATGCCGACAGCTTCACGCCGAGCGCGGCGGCATTTTCCTCGAGATAAGAGCGCCGCTTGGTGCCGGGAATGGGCACGATGTCCTCTCCCTGAGCGAGCAGCCATGCGAGCGCCAGTTGCGAAGGCCGGCAATTTTTTTCGCGCGCCAGCCCCACGATGCGTTCGACCAGTTGCAGGTTGCGATGAAAATTCTCGCCCTGAAATCGCGGTGAATTGCGGCGATAATCATCCGGCGCGAAATCCTCGAACCGCCGGATCTGGCCGGTGAGAAACCCGCGGCCCAGCGGGCTGTAGGCGACGAAACCAACGCCCAGCTCGCGGCATACCGGAAGAATCTCGTCCTCAGGATCGCGCGACCACAGCGAGTACTCGGACTGCAGAGCGGCGATCGGATGCGTGCGATGGGCGCGGCGAAGAGTCGCCGCCGAGGTTTCTGAAAGGCCGAGAAAACGAACCTTGCCTTCCGTGACGAGCTGCGCCATGGCGCCGACGGTTTCTTCGATCGCAACATTCGGATCCACGCGGTGCAGATAGTACAGATCAATCGAGGAGACTTTCAGGCGGCGCAGGCTTGCTTCACAAGCCGACCGCACGTATTCGGGATGGCCGTTGACGCCGACAAACGTTCCGTCGGGTTTGCGGACAATGCCGAATTTGGTAGCGAGGATGACCTCGTGTCGCCGCCCCTGGAGGAAACGGCCGAGCAGTTCCTCATTGTGGCCCAGGCCGTAGACGTCGGCGGTATCTAGAAAGTTGAAGCCAAGTTCGAGGGAGCGGTGCAGGGTGGCGAGGGACTCCTTTTCATCACGAGGGCCGTAGAAGTCGGACATGCCCATGCATCCGAGTCCCAGTGCGGGAGTAATAAGGGCGCTGCGGCCAAGCCGCCGGTATTCCATGAGTGCCTCCTGTGCCGGGCGTGGTTTATTTAACCAACTGTTTAGTTTATTCGTGCTCGCTGGACTTGTCAACCAGGAAAAGAGACTCTACCCCTGCTGGATTGGAGGCCATTGAATCGGATGCAAAGCGCAGCCGTCAGGATTCCAGCGCGCCGCCGGGGCCGGATGGAAGCTCGATGGAATATTTTGTGCGGGACTTTTCGCGGTGCACTTCGAGCGCCAGCTCGATCAGCCGGTTAATCAGCTCGGTATAGGAAACGCCGCTGGCTTCCCACATCTTGGGATACATGCTGATGGACGTGAAGCCGGGAATGGTGTTGAGTTCGTTGACGTATATCTTGGAAGTCTTATTTTCGAGGAAGAAATCGCATCGCGCCATTCCTGTGCACTCAATCGCCCGGAAAGCGCGGATCGCGTAATCCTGAAAAACGGCGGTCTGTTCCTTGGTGAGCTTCGCGGGGATCACCAGCTCGGTGCCTTCTTCGAGATATTTAGCCGTGTAATCGTAAAATTCGCGATGTGAGAGAATCTCTCCGGGAACGGAAGCCTGCGGGTCGTCATTTCCGAGTACGGAGACCTCGATTTCGCGGCCGCTGATGGCCCGCTCCACGATGATTTTCAGCGCGAACTCTGCGGCCAGATTGAGCGCGCTCGAAAGTTCCGGCGCGTCGTGCACCTTGCTCATGCCCACAGAGGAGCCGAGCGTGGCGGGCTTAACGAAAACCGGGAATTGGAATTTCTTTTTCACCGCGGAAAGAACTTCCGCGGGAGCGCGCTCCCATTGCGCGCGCGGGACGGCCAGAAACGGCACGATGGGCAGCTTGGCCTGCTCGAATAGGCGTTTCTGGACGTCTTTGTCCATGCCCACAGCGGACGCCAGCACTCCCGCGCCGACGTAAGGTAAGCCGGCAAGTTCGAGCAATCCCTGCACCGTGCCGTCCTCGCCGAACGTGCCGTGCAGGACAGGAAAAATCACGTCCACGCGGACGGTAGGAACCGAAGCCGAAGGCGCGAGGGGAACCAGCGCCGCGGCGCTCGGGTCAGAAGGTAGAACGACGCGCTCGCCGCTCTTCAGAATTTCCGGCAGCATTTTCTGCGCGCCCGAGCCGACCAGCCAGCGACCGTCCTTGCTGATGCCGATGGGCACAGCTTCATATTTTTCGGGGTCGAGCGCGCGGATCACCGTCGCGGCGGATGCCAGCGAAACTTCGTGCTCTCCAGAGCGGCCTCCAAAGAGCACCCCCACGCGCAATCGTTTCTGTGTGTTCATTTAGAGAATCTTTTTCCCCAGACCGGAGAGAACCAGTTCGACTCCCAGCGTGGCAGTCTTGTTGTGAAGGTCAATCACCGGATTGATTTCCACCACCTCGAAAGAAGCCATGGCTTTCGTATCGGCTATCATTTCGAGCGCGAGATGCGCTTCGCGGTACGTGACTCCCCCGCGGACGGGCGTGCCCACGCCGGGCGCGTCCGAAGGCTCGACGAAATCCATGTCCAGGCTGACGGCGATGCCCGCGGTGTCGTCCATCGCGAAGCGCAGCGCCTCGGTCATCACTTCGCGCATGCCGCGCTCGTCAATATCGCGCATGGTGAAGACGTGCACGCCGGATTCTTTGATCAGGCGGCGCTCCCGCGAATCGAGGTCGCGCACTCCCACCAGGCACACGCTGTGCGCGTCGAGCATGGGCTTGAACCCGGCCAGCTCGGTGAGTTCGGGCGGCCCGTGGCCGATCACCGAAGCAAGCGGCATACCGTGCACATTGCCGGAAGGAGATGAATCGGGAGTATTCATGTCGCCATGCGCGTCGAGCCACACGAGTCCCGCCCGTTTGGACTGCGCGTGGAAATGAGCGGCCACGCCCGCCAGGCTGCCCGCGGCGATGGAATGATCTCCACCCAGCACGAGCGGCATCAGGCCCTCATCGAGCGTGCGGCGGGTGATGTCCATCAGGCCGCGGCAAGTTTCCGCAATTTCGGCGAGATATTTGGCCTTCTTGTCGCCGTAGTGCATCTCTTCGGCTTGTTTCACGACGATGTTGCCGATATCCTCGACCTGATGGCCCAGCTGCTTCAGCCGCGCCTGGAGTCCCGCGACGCGCAGGGCCGACGGCCCCATGTCCACGCCTCGACGGCTGGCGCCCAGGTCCATTGGCACACCGATGATGCGAATTTTCCCTGACATGGGATGTCTCCCCTTGGCGCCCCCCGGCGATGGGAGATGAACATTAAGGATAAACGCGATACAGCATGCGGGGGAAGGGGATGACCTCGCGAATGTGCTCCGCCCCGCAAATCCACGCGACCGTGCGTTCGAGGCCCAGGCCGAATCCGGCGTGCGGGACGCCGCCGTAGCGCCGCAGGTCGAGATACCACTGGAACGATTCCTCGGGCAAGTTGTGTTCGTGCAGCCGGCGCAACAGAGTCTCGTAATTTGAAAGGCGCTCGCCGCCGCCGATGATTTCGCCGTAGCCATGCGGCGCGATCATGTCGAAGCTGAGCGAAAGTTCCGGGCGCGCGGCATCGGTGGCCATGTAAAAAGCCTTAATCGCCGCCGGATAGCGATGAATCATCACCGGCCGGTCGAATTGCTTGGAGAGAATGGTCTCCTCGTCCCCGCCAAAATCGTCGCCCCATTTTGCGGCGTTGCCGTTTTTTTGAAGGACGCTGATGGCCTCGTCGTAGGAGATGCGCGGAAACGGTAGCGCGATTTTTTCCAGCTGCGCGGTATCGCGCTCGAGCGTGGCCAGCTCGCGCGCGCGATTTTTCAGCGCCGATTGCACCATCGCGCACACCAGACCTTCGCCGAGCTCCATCATGTCCTCGAGGTGCGCGAAAGCGGCCTCGGGTTCGAGCATCCAGAATTCCGTCAGGTGTCGCCGCGTCTTCGATTTTTCCGCGCGAAACGTGGGCCCGAAACAATAGACCTTTCCGAGCGCCGCGGCCGTTGCTTCCATGTACAGCTGCCCCGATTGGGTGAGATACGCCTTCTGGTCGTCAATATAATCCACGCCGAAAAGTGTGGTCGTGCCCTCGCAGGCTGCCGGAGTGAAAATGGGAGCATCGGTCAGCGTGTAGCCGCTGTTATCCATGAAATCGCGTGCGGCGCGAATGGCCTGCGCGCGAACGCGCAGGATCGCGGCCTGTCGCGGTGTGCGGATCCACAGGTGTCGCTGGTCGAGCAGGAAATCCACGCCGTGCTCTTTCAGCTGAAGGGGATAGGGCGTGTCGTCCGGCACGCGCTCCACGATTTCGATGGCGGTGAGGCGAATTTCGTATCCGCCGGGAGCGCGCGCCTCGCGATGAATCGTGCCGGTAACAATCACGCTGGATTCCTGAGTGAGGCCTCTGATCGCGTCGAACGCCGCAGGCTGTTCCTTCTGCGCCACCACTCCCTGAATGATTCCCGTGCCGTCGCGAAAAATGGGGAAGAGCAGCTTCCCGGACTCGCGCAGGTTATAGAGCCAGCCGCGCAAAGTGACGCTGCGTCCTTCGTGCGCGCTGACCGATTCGATGCTTACCACCGGAGCCGAAGGCTGTGCTTTTTGTGACATAGTTTGAAATCAGTCTCCCGCGGCCGTGGCGCCTTTCGGGACGAAATGCTCTTCGACCCTCCCGAACGCGGCGAAAATCTGTTCGAGCGAAGGCGCCCCCGAAGCCTGCCGTTTCAATTCCAGCATTGCCGGGAATTCGCCGCCCAGCGCAGCGAGCTCGGGGAGGAAATTCTGCCAGTCAATATCGCCCTCGAAGGGCAGCAGATGCTCGTCGCGCAGTCCGTGATTGTCGTGTAGATGTGCGGAAACGATGCGGCTGCGCATAACCTCGAAGCCGGCCGCGACGCCGTCCTCCATGTGCGCATGCCCCGCGTCGAAGCACAGCTTCACGTCGCGCAGGTGCGTCTCCTCGAGAAAGTGCACGAGGCTCGCGGGCGAAGTGAATTCGCCTGGCGTGTTTTCGAGCGCGATGGTCACCCCGCGCTCCCGCGCAAAAATCGAGAGGTGCTCGAGCGAGCTAAACGCCGCGTCCCGCCGACGCTGATCCGCCGCCAGCCGCCCGTGGCCCATGTGCTGGATGAGAAAGCGAAAGGGGATGTGCTCGGCGACTTCTAGCACGCGCTTGATTTCATCCACGGCGTCAATGCGCCGCACGCGCTCGGGCTCGGAAATCGCCAGCGGCACGCCGCTTTCGCGTCCGGGGGCCAGGTCGCGCTCCGTCGGTGAATGAAGCGATTGCAGCGTGAGCCGGTTTTCTTCGAGCCAATCGGCCAGCGTCCGCACCGTTTCGGGATTGCGATAGTTCCAATGCCGTTGCACGCAGAAAATTTCGATGCGCGATATTCCCGCGCGCGCAATGGCCGCGAGCACGTCGAAGCTGAGCGCTTCGTCGACATAGCGATATGTGGAAAGAACTCGCAGCACGAATTTTCGCCCGCCCGGGAAATAGAATTGCAAACGGCTCCGCGCGAAACGTCTATGGTCTTTGGAAAAGTCTGCGGCGTCAATACCCGGCGGCAGCTCCTTGGCGGCGCGGGTCGGGCGCGCCCAGGCGCTCGCGGTTTTCCGGATCGATTCCGATCGCTTCCACTTCGCCGATCCATCCGCGTTTCACCAGCGTGTACCCGCGCGACTGCAGCTCCTGCGCCTCGCCATCCGGGAAATTCCCTTCGAGCACCAGCTTATCGGGCATCCATTGATGATGAAATCGTGGCGCGTTGATGGCCGCCTGCGCGTCCATATCCAGCCGCATCCAGTTCAAAATACTGAGAAGCGTTGCGGAGATAATCTGCGGCCCGCCCGGCGAGCCGGTCACGAAGCTGAGCTTCCCGTCGCGCAGCACAATCGTCGGCATCATCGAACTCAGCGGCCGTTTTCCGGGCGCAATCGTGTTGGCTTCCGATTGCACCAGGCCGAAAAGATTCGGTTGACCGGGATGCGCCGTGAAATCGTCCATTTCGTCATTCAGCAAGAATCCCGCGGATGAAGTGACGCCCGAGCCAAAGCTGTCATTAAGCGTGTACGTGTTCGCCACGGCGTTGCCCGCTGCATCCACCACGGAAAAATGCGTCGTGTGGCCGGAGCGCGCCGCTTCGCGCCGCATCAGCGCTTCCGCCTCGTTGCGCATCGCCGGTGTAATTGGCCAGAGCGCGGAGCCGCTGCCCGTCGTCGCAGGCTTGCCGTCATAGGGAGCGGGATTCCCCGCGCCGATGGTTTGGCTCGAAGAAGCGCGCTCGCGATCGATCGTCGCGCGAAGCTGCGCCGCATAATTCGGGTCCGTCAGCCCGCGCACCGGCACGTATGCAAAATCGGAATCGGAAAGATATACGGCGCGGTCGGCGAAGACCCGCCGCATCGCTTCCGCCACCCAGTGCACCGATTCCGCGTCGTCCCAGCCCTTCAACGGAATCGGCGCAAGAATGTTCAGCGCTTCGATTGTCGCGATCCCGCCGGAACTTGGCGGCGGCGAAGTAATCAGCTCCCATTGCGACCCGCGCGCATCGTAGCTCGCGCGCAATGGCTCGCGGATTTTTGCTTTGTAGTCGTTGAGGTCCTCGAGGCTGATGAGCCCGCCCTGCTCCGACATGTCTTTCGTCAGAATCTGCGCCGTCTCTCCGCTGTAGAATTCCGCCGCGCCATTTTTTGCGATGCGATGAAAAGTCGCCGCCAGCTCCGGCTGGCGAAAAGTTTCGCCCGCGCTGTAGAATGCGCCGCCCTTCAGGAAAATTCGCTTGCTTTGCGGGAACTGCAAAAGCGTCTTCGCATTCCCGCGAAAAGTTGCCGCCAGCCGCGGGCTCACCGGAAAACCGCTTTCCGCCAATCGAATCGCCGGCGCCATCACCTCCGCAAGCGATTTTGTTCCGAAAGTGCGCAGCGCCAGCTCCATCCCCGCCACCGTCCCGGGGACGGCCACCGAGTGCATGCCGATGAGCGACGCTTCCGGGTCGAACGTACCGTCGGGGCGGCGATACATCTCGCGCGATGCTTTCGCCGGCGCCACTTCGCGGTAGTCCACAAACCCCGCGCGGCCATCCGCCATGCGCACCAGCATGAACCCTCCGCCGCCGATGTTCCCCGCTTCGGGCTCGACTACCGCCAGCGCAAACGCCACGGCCACCGCCGCATCTACGGCGTTTCCGCCCCGCTTCAGAATTTCTACTCCGGCTTGCGAAGCGAGCAGCTCATCGCTCACCACCATGGCGTGTGCCGCGCGCACGGGCGCCGAGGGCCAGTCCGGTTGAGAAATTTCTCCGGCAGAGGAAAATTCTCGCGGCGCTGGCTTTTTGTCCTGTGAGGCGCTTTGCCTGCCCGCCGCAGTTTCTTGGGAGGGCCTGCCCGCCGTGGCGGGCCACCCCGCGATGACAAGAAAAATTGCAGCGATGAAAGACGCGAATCGCGATGTCATTGTCAGTGGCGAATTTATGCTCCCTCGCCCGCCCCGTCAAGCGCGCGCACTCAAAGGAATGAGCTCGCGTTCGTCTTGTACACCGCACACTTGCCTGATAGATTCCTCCTCGCAGTGTGAAAGGCGACGCTAGGCATCAAGACGGCACACCATCTCCACGGCGAACCAGGATCGAGCGGAACGCAAAGCGTCTCCACAACGGATCCCGCCACCAGAGGATCCGCCGAGCGTCGCACTTCCTCGCCCCGTATCCCCGAGCTTGACGGTCTCCGTGGGATTGCCATTTTGCTTGTTCTTCTTTATCACTACGTTTATTTGGGCCCGCCTGCAGCGTCGGCCGGCATTCTCGTTCGGTTGCAGAGAAGTTTTGGATTGGGCTGGGCGGGCGTGGATCTGTTTTTTGTCCTGTCGGGGTTTCTCATTGGAGGCCTTCTGCTAGATGCTCGCGCCTCTCGACAATATTTTAAGACCTTCTATGCCCGGCGTTTTTTTCGGATCATCCCGTTGTACTACCTCTGGATCGCCGTGTATTTCGTGCTCGTGCTCACGCCTCTGAACGTCTTCCTCAAACCACTCGGCGACATCCGGGAAGCATGGAGCACTGTTCCCACCTATTTGCTCTTCCTGCAAAACATGACGAAGAACTTGCATTCCACTTTCGGGACCGCATGGCTCGGTCACCTGTGGTCTCTGGCGGTTGAAGAGCAATTCTATTTGCTCGTGCCTCTCGCGGTGCGTTTTCTGCCTCGAAAAAGCCTCGTCGGGCTTTTGTCCGGAATTGTCGTCGCCGCTCCAATTGCTAGAACCATTGTCTTTCACTATTTGTCGGCTACCCACGTCGTGCAATACATGCTTACACCCTGTCGTGCGGACGCACTTGCTATGGGTGTTCTCCTGGCCGTTTTCTGGAGAGACGAACGATGGAAAGCGCGATTCTCTCATTTCCGAATTCCATTCGTTGGCGTAACCCTTCTGACGCTCGCCATAACGATTTATCTGGTTTGCACAGATCCGTCGGCCTCTTCTTTCTCTATGAGCTTATTTGGATTTTCGAGCATCGATATTTTCTTCGCGTGCCTGCTTGCCATCGTTCTTTTTTGGCCAAAAGGGTTTTTCGCGTCAGTGTGCCGATGGCCCCTCCTGATTCAGATGGGGCGGCTCTCCTATTGCATTTACATCATCCACCAGACTGTAAACCTGGCGTGCCATCGCGCTCTCCTGCACGCTATGCCGCAGTTCACAAATTGGAAGGGCGGCATGGTCACGTTGCTCTCCGCCGGTCTCACTTTTTTGATTGCCAGTCTGTCCTGGAGATTTTTCGAGGAGCCGCTGCTACGTCGCGGACACGCGTTTAAGTACTAGCGCGAGACCTTCTGGAATGAAATCTGGCACTCAATTCTTTTGAAAGTCTGCGAGCGTTTGACCCTCAATCCGAGCAGCCACCAGCAGAAACGCCCCCTGCCCAGCAGGCACGGCTTCAAGAGGCCCATGCAGCGAATTTCCGCGCGCTATTTCACGGGGAAGCAATCCAGGTCGTTTGCGAAATCCATGGGGCGGGAAAACCGTTTTTTGATTTCCGTTTCGGCCTGCTTCTCCTTTCCCAAAGTCCGCAGCATGCGATGAGACAAAACCAGGTGCTTGACATGGGCGTCTCCGGCGATTCTCCCAATCACCGACGGAGGCATGTGCAGGTTCCTCTCAATTCCTGCGGCGCCTTCCGGCACAGAATTGTGCGCGACGAACAAATCTGCGTTCGTTGCCAATTGTGTGAGGCCTTCTCCTTCGCCGTTCGTATCTCCGCTAAACACGATTCGTTTCCCGCCCACTTCTACCCGCCACGCCAAAGCCGGAACTCCTCCATGAACAACGCGCACCGAATACGCGGCCAGATCGCCGCTGCGAAATACGGCTACAGGGCTTGCGCTGCCCGCCACGTTGTGCGGCTGCATTTTGTAGCTGCCTTCCTCTCGGGGTACCAGCAGCTCGCTGAGATAGCGATACGCGCCGCGCTCCTCTCCGAAGAAATCAGACACAAATTCGGTCGTAGAGGGCATGAAATCATTTCCCTCCGGGCCGTAGATTGGCAGGGGACGCTTGCGATCTTCAAACCAGGACGATTTGATCAGAGCGGAGAAGTCGGCGCTATGATCGACGTGAAAGTGCGTAAATAGAATCACATCGAGGTCCGACATTTGCGCGCCGCTCTCTCCGAATCGCAGAGCGCTGCCTCCTCCCGCATCCACGAGCGCTCGCGCTCGCCCGTCTTCCCACACCAGATAGCTGCTCGAAGCGCGCTTGTCTTGCAATTCCGGCCCGCCTGACCCCAGCACCTGCACCGCGACTCCTTGGGCTCCGCAAGACTGCGCGGCAGCGGACGGCAAGAATGCGTAACTCAAGAGAATGGCGACGACGCCAAGCGCGCACGCGATGCCCAAAAACCTGCCGGAAATTCGTCGTCCATTCATTTTCACCCTCTCCTAACGAGTTCCACTCGCGCGATTATAGTCGAGACCGGCGTGTTTCGTGGCGGCGCTGGGAAGTGCATCCACAATAGGAACTCGTTGTGTCCCCTGTCCACCGCACCGGAGCTAGCGTCCGGACATCAGTCTCCGAATTGCCGACCACCAGGGAATGGCAGTTGTGGTCTTGACTTTGTAATTTAAAGTACTTTATACTTGCGAGTATGACCCCCAGCGCGATGGGTATCCCTGCTTCGGTTCGTTCGCTCTACCGACGCTGGTATGGGCATTTTCTCGAGAACCGCGACAGTCCGTGTCTTTTGCCGTGGCACGACTCTTACATGCTCTCCCCCGCCGAGCGCCGGCTCGTTGCTCGGTCCATTCAGCAGTTTCAATTAGGCGAATGGGCGCGCGGCCGCGGGTTCTTGCGCAGGGCCTCGTCGCACCGGCGCCTTTCCATCGACCCATGGTTTCTGCCGTCGCTGGAGCTCTTTATTGCCGAAGAGCAGCGCCACAGCGGCATACTGGGACGCTTCCTGGATCGTCAGATCATTCCGAGGCTCAGCAGCCAGTGGGTCGATGGCACATTTCGTCGCCTGCGAAAGCTGGCCGGCCTGGAGACCTGCGCGATGGTGCTGGTTACCGCCGAGGTGCTTGCTGTACCTTTCTACCAGGCGCTCCGAGATGCAACGCGCTCCCAACTGCTCCGTTCGATTTGCATGCGCATCCTGTGTGACGAGGCCGCCCACCTGAATTACCAGGCTTTGACGCTCGGGTTGGTTCGCCGGCCGCTCGGTGAAAAAGCTCGTGTGATTCGCTTTCTCTGTCATTCGATACTGTTCCACTGCACGGCTTTGGTGCTGTGGCAGCAGCACCGCAGTGTATTTCGTGCCGCAGGATGGGATATCTGTCGATTCTGGAACCAGGCCCGACTCGAGTTTGCTCGCCTGCAGTTGCGGATTTCGCATCTCTCGCTCAAGGAGTAGCACGTGATGGCCTGTTGCTAAATATGTCTGCTGACAGCTATGAATTTCTCAGCGAGCGACCGTAAACTCGGAACCAATTCGGATGTCAAATCGTAGGAATCAAAGCGTGTCGAGAGAGATGTTTCGGTAGTCGATGAACCTGAGCCTATAAGCCGTGGCCGGCAATTCTTCGACGTCATGAAGAATGCGAGGCATGTGGGAATCATCCACCTTTGGTTCAGTCCTTTGAACCTGGCTGGCGATCAGGATTTCATCTTCCGCGACAAGGTAGGGCGGTCCAGAAGGGGAGTCTTTGTGCGAGACAACCCGATGCGCTTCTATAGTTACCTGCCACTGGCCAACCTCAGATTCGTCGTCGAAGAAGTACGAACAATCTTGCCTTTCTCCGTCGTCGTCGTGTGTGGAAACTCTGAGGTACGAACGCTTGTGCGCTTGCCAGTGTTGCCAAAGCCACGCTCTGGCCTCTGCAAGAATGGGCGTCGGGTCTTGGCCGGTCAACTGGACCAAAGTCTTGCGAAATTCGTATTGAGACATGTCGCGGTGAGCTTTATAGCCGTTAGGCTGTAGTGTGCGTTTTGCAACCTGGTAGACATTTCCGGTAAACCTGAATTCTGCGGTGGAGTTGTAAAGCAATGAGCTAAAGGCAGTGCGGATATCTCGCAGTTCATTAGTCTTCGTTTTGAGAAGCATGAGGTCATGCGCATCGGTGCGAAATACTAGCTTGTACCCTCCCGAGGATTGGCGCAGAACCCAGAAAGCACTCGAATTAGGCCCTCGCGCGATGTGGTCGCCCATCACCACGAGGTCAACCTCGCGCGGGTTCCCACTCAGATGGACGTCCGACGCAGTAAACCAATCTTCGGGCATGCTCTCGACTGAGAGTTTCTCATTCTTCAGTAAGTCCGCGATGCTTTGCTCGTTAGCGATTGTCTGCTTGGCCCATTCGTTTAGGGATACTGGGTGGGTAAAATCCTCCTCGGCGCTAAAGGAGCTTTGTTCGCAGGACTGTGCCCTTCGCGCATTTTGTAGCGGTGGCGAGCCAATACAGGGGACGACAAGAAGAATCAGAGCGATGAGAGGCGCGGATCGCGATGTCATGGTCTACGGTGAATTTATTCTTCCCCGTCCTCTCCGTCAAGCACAGCAGAGCGAGAAAAATGAAACTTCACACGCAGCAACGATTCGCTAAACTATGCCTATGACGCCGCTTCTTCAAACGCCGCGCCTGATACTGCGTCCGCTCGAGCTTGCCGACGCCGCCGAGGCGCAAATCCTTTTCCCGCATTGGGAGATCGTCAAACACCTCGCGAATCGCGTTCCGTGGCCTTACCCGCCCGACGGAGCTCTGCAGTATATTCGCGACCTGGCTCTTCCCGCTGTCGAGAAGGGAGACCAGTGGTATTGGACCCTGCGCCTCAAGAGCGCGCCCGCTCACATGATTGGAAGCATCGGCTTGATGAAGGGCGAAAATGAGAATCGCGGATTCTGGATCGGCCTGCCTTGGCAGGGGCAGGGGCTGATAACCGAAGCCTGTGAAGCGGTTACGGACTTTTGGTTCGAAACTCTGAAGTTTCCCGTCCTGCGCGCTCCCAAAGCGATTGCCAATACGGCATCCCGCCGCATTTCCGAAGCGCAGGGCATGCGCATCGTCGCTACCGGAGAGAAGGATTACGTCTCCGGCCGCTTGCCCTCCGAAACTTGGGAAATCACCGCCGCCGAATGGCATGCCCGAAAATTGCGCGGCAAGCATTGACCCTTCGTCTGCCGGCACAGGCCATTGCGCGCCACGCCGGCCGAGTGTAACCTACCGGTCAGTGAGACCAAACGGAAATTGACGGCCTGCCCTCCGGGACGTCAGCAGCACGGAGCCACACGCGGAGTAACTTATGATTTCTCGACTAACTTTTGCACTGTCGGTTGCTCTGCTGGGAGCGGCGCTCTTTGCAACGTCCGCGTCCGCTCAAGTTCGCGGCATGCGTGGATCTGGGCGGGCTCGTGGAACGCGCGCCTCATTTAGGTTCAGCGGGAGAAACAGATTCGCCCATCGGGGCCAGCGCGGTTTTTTCTATGGCTCCGGCTTTTATCCTTACTACGATTCCGACTACGAGTACGAGCCGGTTATGGCAGAGCTGCCTCCTCCCCAGGCGGTTGTCACACCACCTCCTCCTCCGCCCGTCGCAGCAGCCCCCGTCGAGCCAGTCATTCTGGAAGAGCATGATGGTCAGTGGGTGCGCATTCCGAATGGGAGTCAAATGTCGGTTGCCGCGCAATCGCCGCAACCGGGTTCGCCGCGAGCTTCCAGGTCACGGCGTGGCATCGCCGTAACTAAAGAAGCGGCTCAGCCGCTCGAGTTGCCTCCTGCCATGCTCGTATTTCGTGATGGACACCAGGAAGAAGTTGCAAAGTACATGATCCAGGGCGACGCCCTCTACACGCCTGCGGATTACTGGAAGACTGGCTCGTGGACCAGAAAAATCCCTATGGCAGACTTGGATCTCCCCGCAAGCCTGAAACTCAATGCCGAGCGAGGCGCAAACTTCAGCCTGCCCTCCGCGCCGAACGAAGTCGTCGTCCGCTTTTGATTCTCTTGGTGGTTTCAGGGGAGCTGTCCCTTATTTTCTGCTTTCCGATTTGTGATTTCTGACTTGCGAATTCTGCATTTCCCTCTGAAATGAGATTCCAGATTCGCGATCCCCTGCTACACAGGCCCGTTCATATGTAGCGGACACCTTCAGGTGGGCACTCTTCTCTTCGCCCCAGAGCCAGAGAACGGATTAATTGACAACTTAAGTGACGGCGCGCAAACTCTGACCACGTGGTGGTGAATGAGGAAATCGCCTCAACTGGTTATTCCGTTGGGCAGAATCCAAGTCTGCATAAATTTGGAAGCTTATCGATCCCCCGGGTTCGCTCCTCATGCGGATCGTGGGACAGCACTATGCAAAGAATCCTTCAAGCGAAGCCCAATTCACAAAGGCGCCACCTTCGACTGCTCACAAACCCTGATTGCTACAGTGCGCCGCGCTCGGTTTTCTCAAATGGTGAAGGGAGGTAGCCAATGAACACCAAGCCTTGCAGGCATGTGAAGGCCCTGTCCCCACTTGTAATGGGATTGCCGATAGCGCTCGGCCTGTTGACCTCGTCCGCTGGCGCCCAACAATTCTGGAGAGATCGGAAATCCTCCGAATGGACTTCAACGGAAGCGAAAGTCATGGTCTCCCAGTCGCCGTGGGCAAGGCCAACTAAACTGCAAACAAAAGGCACGCCGTCGGCAATCCCGGCAGGAAATCGGGACGTCGCACCCTCGACTACTGTCGACGCGGGAGGGTTACCACAGGTATTGGTGCAGCACGCCGAAAAGGTTGGGGAGTCCAATAGAGACCTGATTGCCTTGTTAGAGAGTGGGGCCCCACTAAGCCCTCCCAGCGATACCACCCTTCCGACAGAGCTCGGGGGAGTACCAATCCCGAGAGATGCGGTGGTTGTTCTTTGGGAAAGCGCGCTTCCCATACAGGAAGCGAAAGCGAAGCTTGGAATGCGGGACGTGGTGAAGGATCAAGTCGCTGCCTACATCGTCGTCAGCATAATCGGCTATCCCTTCATGCTTATGAACAGTGAGGGCCAGGCTGCGTCGGCCCGCACTAGGGAATGGATCTTGGAATCGGCAGCACTTGTTCGGAAAGGGAAGGGCAGAATCGAACCTGCGGACGTCCATGTCACTGCGAGTGAAGACACCGTGATCGTACGGTTTTTCTTCCCTCGGAACAAATCGATTCAACCGGAAGACAAAGAAGTTACTTTCTGGTTCCAGATCGATACGACGCTTGTTCAAACCAAGTTCAATTTGCAAGAAATGGTCTACCAGGGGAAGCCAGCATTGTAGCAGCCCCCACGTTCGCAGCCCGGAGAGATAGAGTCGAGTAATTCACAATATACGTAACGGAGCGTAAAGTATGGCCGCTTGGGTGGCGAATGAGGAGATTACCTCACGTACTTACTTTGTTCCGCACAATCCGATCCTGCCTATATTCGGAAACCTATCGATTCCGTAGGCCTGCTCCGCGTGCAGATCGCGGGGCAGCAATATGGACAGGTTCCTGGATGCAAACCCCCAATCACAGGCGCTCCACTCATCACAGTTCAGAAACCCTGACTCGCATAGTGGGCCGCTCTCGCTTTCCTCACATGCGGAACGGAGGTAAATAATGAATGCCAATTCTTGCAGGCACGTGAAGGCGTTGTTCCCTCTTGCAATGGGATCGTCTATCGTGGTCGGCCTTTTGGCCTCGCCGCTTGGGACCCAACAATTCTGGAGAGACCAGCAACCCTCCGATCTGGTTCTCCTGCATCCGCAAGACGACCATATCGTTATTGAGAAGAACACCCAGGTAGCCGTTGTTGTGCCGGAAAGCATTAGCAGCAAGCACTCAACAGACGCCGAGGGTCTCGTCGCTTCGGATGTGATTGTCCAAGGCGTAGTGATCATCCGCAGAGGAGAAAAAGTGCTGCTCAATCTGGCGGTGGCTAAACCTAGATCGTTGAGCGTCGGCGCTGTGCTGAAGCTATACATTGAGGCTGTGCCCACATTGATTGGAACTGAGATTCCACTGATTCGGGAATTGAAACTCGATGCCGGGCCAGGTTGCGCAGATCTAGGCTGCGCATTCGTACTTCTTGCTCCTTGGGTTAAAGGCCCTCACGCAACGATCCCAGCAGGCACGTTGATAGGAGCTTATGTTGCGGAGCGCACAGAAATCCCTGCTGTAGAGGCTCGCTCCGCGTATGCCGCACTGCTAGGCGAGAGAGAAAAGACCTCAAGCGGAAGTCCCGCGAAAGTGTTCGTATACATGCTGAGCGGCGGCGATTCCAGACCGCCGTGGCCTTACCTGACACTCAAGATTGATGCCAAGAAGGTGGACGATTTGGGCCCTGGGGAGTGGGCGTGCTTCGCAGTCGCGGCTGGCCACCACACATTGCAAGCCGCGAAGGAGCAGTTTGAACTCGACGTCGCGGCGAATCAAACTTATTACCTGAGAATGGTAAGTGCCGATGCGAGCCTCAAAGATATTCTGCCGACGCCTGGATTTATGCTCGACGATCAGGCCTTACAGCAGTCCATTCCGAAGAAGGCGTTCAAAACAGACTGCTGGTAGATCTTGCGGCAAGAAATCTGACCGGCAAACCCCGGCGGCGGTCTAGACTCCAGAAGCATGGCAAGAGCAAGAGCCAAAAGCTCCATCTTTCGTTAGGCGATTCAGGCATTTTCGAGCGACCGTGAAAGTTTTCCACAGATTTCCACAGTACTAGTCCTCCTTACAGAGCCCCTCAGATGTGCTATCATGTACTTAAAGTTTATATATATCACTCGACGGCCCACAGAGTGGACTCGTCCGGAAAACACTCCCCCAGGCTCTGAGATTCAGTGGCCGCAGTGGCCAACCCCAGGCAGCGAAATGGCAAAAATCAATCGCTACACCAAAATACTGATTGCATTGTTAAGCCACCAAGAATCTGTAACATCCAAAAAATGAACGAGATTATTTACTTGACACAGGTAAGGCAATTTGCTATGCTTTTCTTGCATGAAGACAAACCTCAATCTGGCTTTGACTTATCAGAATCTGAGAACGCAAGGCGTAGTTTATCTTCCATATCGCGCTTCACGTCGCGCACCAGTTTACGAAGCGGGACGTTTTCAAGTGGCCTTCCAGTCTTGCGCCGTTTCTTCTTGCGAGGAGTTGTCATGGCTCTCCTAGAGATGCTTCAAAAGTATGGAACCGATGAAAAGTGCCGCGAGATTCTGACCAAGCTCCGCTGGCCCGAGGGCGTAACTTGCCCGCGCTGCAAGGAACGCAAGGTCTGTTATCTCCAAGACCGCAAACAATTCGAGTGTGCCTCATGCAGCTATCAGTTCTCCGTTATGACTGGCACAATCTTCAATGATACGCATCTGCCTTTTGAAAAGTGGTTTGCCGCAACCCTGCTGCTGTGCGAAGCCAAGAAAGGCATGTCGGCCTGCCAAGTCCAGCGCACGCTCGGAATCAGCTACAAGACAGCATGGTATCTGTGCCACAGAATCCGCGCAGCGATGGCCGAAGTGGACAAGCCCATGCTCAGTGGTGAGATCGAAATGGATGAAACCTATGTCGGCGGAAAAAGTCGCGGCACTGGCAATCGCGGGCGCGGAACTAAGAAGCGCCCAGTTATCGGAATCCGCCAACGCAATGGCGAACTCCGACTTTTCCATTCCAAGGATGTCACGGGCCGTTCGCTTGAAAAGTTCCTCCGCGAGAACGTCGGAAAGGACGTGGACTTTTTCTTCACGGATGAATTCAGCGTCTATCGTGGCGTGGCCAAGAGAGTGGGACTCAAAGCGCAGCACAAAGTTGTCCAGCACAGCACCAAGGAATATGTGCGCGGGAACGCTCACACCAACACCGTTGAATCCGCCTTCTCTCTTTTCAAGCGCGGGCTTCGGGGAACGTGGCATAAATTGAGCGCCAAGCATCTGCAAGCTTACCTCGAAGAAATGACTTTCCGATTCAATCGCCGGAAGCGTTCTGATTTGTTTGTTGATACCCTGCGTCATATGATTACGGCTCCCGTGCTAACGTTTCAAAAACTGACTGCTTAGAAGAGAGGTTGACATGGGCGACGACGAAAAAACACAGCCAGAACCACCCGACCCGAACAAGATATTACCTGACCCAGACCCATATCCACTTAAGCGCAGTGTGCCAGATGGCGACATCGAAAAGCGCCAGAGCGAGTAAGCTAAACGAAAAAAGCATTACGTTTTGGGCAAGCTCAATCCACGCTGCCTTTTTCTGCGATGCGACTTGGTGGGATTTCACAATCTGCCACATTGTCGCTATGCGGTAGCGCCTCAGCCAATCTCTGCTCTCGAAGCATTCAGAGCGCAGCCAATCGTTGTCAGAGAACCAATCCACAGAGAGGGCGCGGGCTGAGTGGATTGCTAGTCCTGCGGAAATCATAAGTCCGATGATGCCAAAAAAAATCACAATCTGAGACAGCGTGTCAAGCGATCCTTTCCACAGAGCAAGCATTGTGAGAATCACAGAAATCATTCCACCAGCGTAAGCAGCAGTGGCAAAAGCCTTAGTATCCAATTGAGAGAGTCTATCGCTGGCATCCTTGATGAGCACTTCGCCGAATGAATACAGCTCATCCGTGATTCCTGTGTTCTCGGCGGGATATTTCTCCAGACGACTTTTTACTTCCGCAAGATTCAAATGAGCCGTTGTGGACATCTGTCCTCCTTTTGCCCTTGCATAAAGCAGCTTCGACATGCGTCATGACATGTCCTGCATTCTCTCTATGTCCTTCATTTCCTCGTCGAGATTGTTGGGAACCTGCGGTGCGCCTTGTTTCTCCCAAAGCGCTCTAATTTTTTCCACTCTTGGAAACGGGACATACACCCATTCCTTACCCTTTTCTTTGGTCGAAACAGTTGTCGTTCCCTTGCCTACTTCTGCGGATGATTCCGCCATGAATTTTGCAGCCGTTGCAAAATAGACCGCCCTTCCCGCAGGGCTAAAAATACTGAGTGCTCCCTTTTCTGCATGAAATGCCAGAGAACTCAAGGCCGCGTGAGCACCAGTCCCAATAGCCCACATTCCAATAGGGTCATAACATTTAGGCGCACTCTCTCCGTCCACCAAATAGATGTGCCCGTCGCCATTACTCCCGAATCCACACACTAGAAATTTCAATGAAATTTTTATTTGGTCAATTCGGCTGCAAAGACTTAAGTATGCGGCTGGAGTGCATTTTTGCTTCCCCATATCTAGAAAGGTCTTCGTATCGAATCCGCGCTTTCGCAGTACTTTCTTTTCAATCTCGGAGTGCAGCCTCTCGCTGTACGCTTGATCTACAGCATTCGCAACATCTTCCGGGGATGGATATTCATGACCGAGGGTGTTCTCAACTGCCTTCTTCGCATCCTCGGGTAGAGATAGCTCCAATTTTTTCTTCTTATCAAGAAACGATTGAAGAAAGGACGTGCGAACAATTTCGCGTGCTCTGATGACAATGGGCTGTGCGTGTTCTATGTCATTGCCAGCAAACAGGGCCACCCATTCCACATCAATTAGGGTTTCCTTGATAGCTAGATTGTCTGCGGCGAAATCACCAAATCCGACCTTAAAATCAGATACGGTAACTAGGTTCTTGGAGTTGTTGCAAAGAACGGCTATACATACACTCATTTTCCATCCCCAATCCGCTCCCCTTGGCTCTGGAAAATTTGAGAGCAGCATACGAATCATACGCCACCCCCGATACCTGCATCAAGTAAATAATCTCGAAAATGAATCGCTACAAAACAGTCATTTTCAAAATGGGTACTGGAACTACCCAGCGAGCGATGTTCGCCCCATCCCAAACGAGCAGATTAATTCTGGAAGCAGATCAATTTGCCTTCGAAGGGGCAGCTGGGGGAGGGGCCGGGTGCTCGTGAGCGCCGAATCCAATTTCGAGCGGAGTGTGCTTCTGGAGAACCACATTCTGGCCATGCGAGAGGAAGTGACCATAGATTGCAGACGCAGCGCCGTACGCTCCCAGCGCGATGGTCAAGGGGCTCGAAGGAGCTGCCAGCCCGGCCACCATCCCGACCACGCGGAATCCGGAGCCGCCCGCCGCGCCGCCCTTCCAAACGTCGCCGGAATTTTCTCCCGCGTCGGGACGCGCCACATTTGCCGCCAGCGCTATCGCCAGACCGGTGCTCAGGTAGCGCGTCTTGGAATCCGTCACCGCCGTGCCGCCCTCCGAATCGAGCCGCAGATGCGCGTCGCGGCTCACGCTGACGCTATCCAAACTTGCTTCAACCGGCCGCGTAACTCCCGATGGCCAGTCAATGCGATCGAACACGATTTGCAATTGCCCGTTGTGATGCAATCCCGTGGCCGCGCTCACGCGGGAAACATGTCCCACAATGTGGCTGCCTTCGGGCAGAATCAACTTCTTGTCTTCGCCGAAGAGCGGCTGCGTGATCAAGACTTCGACCGGGGCATCCTTCGGCGTCTTGGAAGAATCGAGCGCCGTGACGAGCCGCGCCTTCACTTCGCTATCCGCGGGAGGCAACGTGCCGGGAGGTGCCAGCTCGTCGGCAACAAGAGGCTCCGTACCGAAATTCAGCGGCCCCTGCAGCTCCGCGATATACGTTGTTCCTTCGGGAATCCATTGGTGCCGGTATGGCAACTGCGCGATCAACATCTCCTTCACGCGATGCATCTTGCCCGGAGATTTCATTTCCTGGATCGTATCGTGAATTTGCTTCTTCGTATTCGCCGTGGCCTGGTCGAGCGCTTCGCTGGCTTTGGAGTTTTTTTGCGCTACCGGACTGACGAGCCGCACCACGTCCGGAATTCCGGGCGATACAACCGTCTCGATTGGGATTTGCTTTCCATCCGCGAGGACGAGCGTCTCGAACGAAACCTCCACCTGCGAAGGCGGGCTGAAATCGCCATCCAGCGCTGCGCGAATGTGTTTGCCGCGCGAAGCAGGCGTGATCTTGGAAATCTTGCCGAGCAGCTCGCTCCCCGCGGGAATTACGATACGGTCGAACGAATAAATGGGCTCGACCAGGCGAGCCTTCACCGGCGCGCCAACGCTCTTCACGCGCACTTTCGATTCGAGCTGCACGCGCAGGGGAGTTTCCTTGGGCACAACCAGCTTGACAGTAGCAGGGACATCTGCGGTGGGCGGCGGCGAAGCAGTTTGGCATTGCGCGGAAGGAGCCAGGAAAAAAATCGAAGCGGCAAGCCCGGCCCGCGCAAGAAAGAGAGCCATTACGCGGAAGGTCTTCATTGCGATGCGCCAACCTCAGCCTATAAGGATGATGATACCACGGCGAGAGATGTCCAGAGCCATTCGCCTGTGCGGCGCGCAGAGGAGCTCAAATAAAGTGTGGCAAAATTCTGAAAAGCCAGATGAGAAATCCGGCAACTACGAAAATCAGCAGAACCAGCGCGATCCCGCGCCGCATTCGAGGAGGGAACGCGTCGAGAATCGGATTCACGAGCGGAGTGAGATTGGGGTCGAGCGTGCCGGCGCCGATTTTTTTGCCGGGCGGGAGTTTGCCTCGCTGGCCCGCGGCCTGCGTTTGCGGCTCTTCTTCGTTGGGCGTGAATTCGTGGGGCATGCGCGGCCTATCGAAATCGCTAGTTGCGAAAAGCGCGGGCGGCTTCGACGCAGAGGCGCAGTTTTCCGATAGCCTCTTCCACGCTGCGCGTTTTCAGTCCGCAATCCGGATCCACCCAAACATTTTCTTTCGGGATGATGCTGAGCGCCTCTTCGACGCGGCGCCGGACGGCGCTGGAATCCTCGAGTTGATGCGAGTGCACGTCCACGACGCCGAAGCTGATGTCCTTGCTGAATGGATGGCGGCGGAAAAGTTCCAGCAGGTGCAGATCGCTGTTGGACATTTCGAGATCGAAATTATCCACAGGCATGTTGAGCATTCCCGGATAGATGTACTCGAACGCCCCGTAGCAGGCGTGCGTGATGAAATAAGCGCTGAGTCCCTGCGTAACCGCCTGCATGGATTCAATGGCGATTGGTAGCTCGTCGGGACGAACGGAGAGCGCGGGTTCGTCAATTTGAATAATCTTGCAGCCCGCGGTGATGAGGGCTTCCACTTCCTTGCGGATCACCGCCGCAAGCGCCATAGCAGTGGCGCGTCGATCAGCGTAGTGTTCGTTGAAGCTCCAATCCATGATCGTGTACGGGCCGGTGAGCATGCCTTTGACGGGCCGCTTGGTGAGCGACTGCGCGTATTTCCACCAATCCACCGTGACCGGACCGGGCCACTTCACTTCGGCGGTGATAATCGGCTTGTGATAATAGCGATTGCCGTAGCTGCGAACCAGGCCGCCTTCCGTGAACCCTGGCATTTTTTCGGCAAAAAAAGCAACCATGTCGCCGCGATACATCTCGCCGTCCACCAGCACATCCACGCCCAGTTGTTCTTGCGTCTCGATCCAGAAACGAGTGGCGCGTTGCTCGAGCTCCAGCAGCTCCTGCGCGGAGATTTTTCCCTTATTGAACTCCGTGCGAGCCTTCACCAGATAATCGGGCTTGGGAAAACTGCCGACAGAAGTGGTGGGAAAAAGCGGGAGCTGCACTCCCAGTTTTTCAAGTTTTTGGCGGCTCATGCGTAGCTCCCCGCAGCCGAAAAGGCAGCGCGAACTTTTCCAAGCAATTCGAGTTTGGCAAGTGCGCGATCGCGCGGCAGGGTTTCCAATCCGGCCGAAGGGCCCAGAAACGCGTGCTCGCCGGAAATTTTCGGCAACATTTTTTCGATTTGGCGCGCCAGCACGGCGGGGTCTTCGAGCTTGGTGTTGCGGGCATCAATCAAGCCGAGGCCGAGAGGCTTTGGCGAGCCCGCTGCGGCGACAACGTCCACGAGGCGCGGATTGTACGTGAAATCGAGGCCCAGAACGTCGGCCGGCAAAGCGGCAAGTTTTTCGTAGAGAGGTACGCAATCGTGATAGTACGCGTACAACGCCAGCTCGATTTTCCGGCCGCCTTCGCGGGCTTTCTTGCGCGCGTCCCACAGCGGCGCAAGCGACTGCTCGAAAGCGTTCCAGTCGCCGGGATATTTAACGATCGCGGGCTCGTCAATCTGTATCAACGCGGCGCCCGCTTCGGCCAGCGCAAGAATTTCCGCAGCCAGGGCTTCGGCATAGGCCGCGGCGCGCTGTTCGAGAGTGCTGACTGCGGCGTTTGTGGCGAGTGAAAACTTGGCGAGCGTGTACGGCCCGGTCAGGACGGGTTTCACCGCGAGGCGGCCCGCCTTTTCCGGGGGCGTGGGGAGATGCCCGAGGGCGTTGCGCGCGAAATTGTATTCGTCCACGATTAGCGGGGCAGTGCGCACCGGCCGCGCCGTAAGTACCGGCTGGCGAAAATATGTGTTGGTATCGAAGAAGCGGAGCAGCCCCTTGATTTGCACGCCCTGCAACTTTCCCGCCAAATGCGAGATGGGATCGTACCAGCGAATCAAGCCGTCGGTGATCCAATCGAGTCCGCCGCGGACCTGGTCGGCGATAGCGCGGCGCGTCATATCGTTCTCCGCGTCCATCTGATCGGCGGAAGTTCGTTCGCCGCGATCGAGAGCGCCGATCGTGCGGCGCAGAACCTGCAAATCGGCGCTGTCGCCGATGCGCGGATAGCTTCCCGTAGTCGCCAGGCTCAGCCCCGCGGATGAAGAAGATGAATTCATTCGGACTCCTCGGAAATAAATTCTATCTGCACACCGGAGGGAATAATTCCGGCTGCCGCGCCGCGGCCCAGCAATTCGCGCACGGCCGCGCGGCCCTCTTCGCCGTAATTGAGCGTCCAACGGTTCACGTACATGCCCACAAATTTATCGGCCATTTCCGGCTCCATGTCGCGAGCAAACTGCAAAGCGTAGTTGAGCGCAGCCTCACGGTGCTCGAGCGCGTAGGCGACGCTTTCGCGGATGGCGCGCGCCACTCGCGCTCCCAAAACCGGCCCCAGTGCGCGGCGGATGACGTTCGCTCCGAGCGGCAAAGGCAAGTGGGTTTCCTCCTGCCACCACAGGCCGAGATCCACTACCTTCTGCAAGCCGGCATCTGAGTACAGTAGCTGGCCTTCGTGGATAAGGAGCCCCGCTTCGACTTCCTTGCGCGCGACCGCGTCGAGAATCTTGTCGAAGGGAAGCGTAACGGTTTCGACCTTGGGTTCGAAGAGTTTCAGGGCTAGATAGGAAGTCGTGAGCATGCCGGGGACCGCGACGGTGCATCCGGCAAGGCTGTCCTTCCTGATGGGGCGCGAGGAGACCACGATCGGGCCGTAGCCTTCGCCAAAGCTTGCGCCGCAATCCAGCAAAATATATTTGTCGCTCAGATAGGCGTAGGCATGAAAACTCACGGCGGTGACGTCATAGACTTCCTGCCGCGCCGATTGATTCAGCGTTTCGATATCGGAAAGCGTGTGATGGAACTTCAGCGCGGGCGTGCGCACCTTGCCCGTCGCCAGCGCGTAAAACATGAACGCATCATCCGAATCGGGCGAATGCGCAAGCGAGATTTCCTGTACCCGTGGGGCTGGTTGTGTGGCCACCTGCGCTCCTGGTTCGGCGGCCGCGACGCGACTTCCATTCACCGCTTGTGGGCTGGGCTTGCGATGCATCCAAAATATCTGCCCATTGCGGTAGAAATCTTTGAAAAGGAATGGCTGCCGCGCGGCGTTTTCTATCGCCGGTGAACAATCGAGATTACCACAGGCTGAAAAGGGGAACAAATGCAGAGCGCCCGCAATGTTTCCTGATTTTCAATCGCGGGCCGTGAGGGCTCGATCTGGAAGAAGAAAAGTTTTCTTCGCAAGCTCCGAAAAGAGCGTTTCGTCGCGGTAGTACCTTCTGAGAACATTATCCTTCCAGTTCAAAAGGTCCGCATTGCCGGCCGCGAATTCATCCCAGCTCTGCCGATTTCCCGCGCGAATCATGCGCTCCCGGACGAGAAGCAGGAATCCCCACGTGACGGTCTCGTTGTAGAGGCCGGGCTTGCCGTTGGCGGTCGCGATCCTTGCAAGTGCGCCGGAAAATCGTCCGATGGCTTCTAGCGGCGGGTAGTGGCACAGGTAGAGGAAGGCCATTCGCACGTGATCGTGGTGATGAAAGGACTCGCCGGGCACGGCGCCGTTCTCGAATTGCGCGATCAGCTCTTCATCGCTCATGTTTCGCCTCCGAAGTTTTTTGTCCGCCATAGGCCATGCAGACGATGACGGCCATGAAATAGATCAAGAGGGCGCCCACGTCGTAGTCGCCGTGCAATACGTGAATCAGTGCAGCGAGCGCGAAAATAATCAGTAGCAGGTAACCTCCCGCGACGCTAGCGGCAGGCACGAGAAAAAGCAGCGCGGCTACAATTTCGCCCCCGGCAAGCGTCAAGCGAATCCACTGCGGAAATCCCATCCGGGCGAAGTGATGAATCTCCGAGGACGAGAAAGCGAATTGGATGGATTTCAGCAAGACTACCAGGCAGAGGGTCCAGCGCAATCCAGGAATGGCGAATTTCTTGAGATTTGGATTCATCTTCCGCGGTTCTCCCTTTTTGACGAGCGCATCGCGCGGGACTCAATCAAGCGATGGCTGTCGCGGAAATCCAGGTCCAGACCGTAAAACTTTTTCAATTCCTTAATGCGCTGGAGATTCGATTTTTGGAAGAGGCACTTTCCATCGAAGGCGTGCAGGACGATGCCTTCGAGCAGATCGCCGAGTGTGAGATCGTGATAGTCGGCGAAGGATTTGAGCACCTTGAGGAGGCGCTTTTCCATGCGCACCCCCGTTTGCACGCGCTCCACGATATGTTTTCTGTCAGCCGTCATTGGCTTTGCTCCTTATCTGGTAGAAATGTACCATAGTACCAATCTGAATGCAAGGTTTTTTTCGAGGCGCGCAACGGTAGGGAAGCCGGGGGCGCTGAATCCTCCGGCTTATGCGGAAGAGCGCAGAATAAAAATGTGCCGATGCAGCAAGCGAGGTTAGTGCTTGTGAACAATGAGTAGCGAAACGGCCAGCGGCACCAAGATGAACGCGGCCAGCAGTGCCCACGAGCGCGGATTGCCAAAGTTGAGGGTGTATCCGAATCCGAAACACTTTTCAACCAGCACGGCAGGATCGTCGCGATTGATGTAGAAGACGCCGAGCTTCCAACAAGCATCGGGCGTGCGATCTCCGATTGGGGCAGCGCCCGTAGACGCAGGCGCTGCGGAGGCTTCAGCACGCATCACTCCAGCGCCCAAATTCGAACCACCCTGCCCAGTGCGCACGGCTACTGCCAGAATCGCAATGACGTAAACGAGCGTGCCCGCCAGGATGTAGCCGAACCCGCCGGGCATCGATTCGGGAAGGCGGCGCAATGGGAGCAGCGCGCCCCAGGAGAACATCAGCGCAATGAAATACTCCGAAGTCAAAATGATGGCGAGCTGGACCTGGCGAAAGTGGTCTTCGTGCGCGGCCTCCCCGCCGCTGGCGTTTATGTGACGCGACCAGTGAACGACGGCATAAGCGAGCAAGGCAATTCCAACGCAAACCGCAGCCCCTGATATCAAAATTCCAAAAACGCCCATGAAAGTTCTTGTGGCCCAGCCGTTCGGCCGGCCGTCGAGTCCCCAGTGATCGGGAAAGCGCGCGGGAATCTGCTGCCAGTGCAGAGCGAGAATCACGGCAGCCACGGCGAGGATAACGAATGGTCCAATCTGGAGAAGACGCCGGCTTAGCAATCCTGGTGCGCGAGGACCAAGCGAAGCTTCGCGCGCGGTGGAAGGAGCGACGGCGTACGGCATGACCTGCTTCCGCGCGCGCAAAAAAGCCAGAAGCGCGCCAAATATCTGCCAGTAAATGGCGGCCATCGTAATCAGGAGACTGCCGCGCCAAATACCGCTCCCTAGAATGGCAAGAGCAATGAGCGTGTGAAAAAACATCCACACGCGGAAGATTCGAAGCGCGGAACGCCCTTCTGGGGTGCTTCGAAAGCCCGATGGAACGGTGACAGCGAAGAAAACATCGCGCCGCGTGAGGTTCGGGAGGCAATAGAAAAATCCACCCATCGCGACAATGTCCGCGAGATAGAACCAATCCAAACCTGGAAGCGAGATTTGGCTCATTTGAATGTACCTCCCGCTTGAATCCACGAGGCGATGTCTTTGATCACCTCGGCCGAAACGTGGCTCGGCTTGTCATATTCCTGCGGAGTGGAAGGCCCGGTTCCTTCGGCAAAGAGGTGATTGAGGGCCGGATACAGCTTAAGAGTCACATTCGCGCGGCCCGCGAGCGCCTTCTGCCAACCTTCGAAATCGGCCGTGCGCACCTGATAATCGCGGCCGCCCTGAAGGACGAGAATTGGAATCGTGAGCTTTGCGGCAGTTTCGCCCGGATGATAATCGCGCAAATCGAGCCAGTAAGACGCAGGTGTGTCCGCGCCGAGAACTTTCACGTGCATCCCCACCTTCAGGCTGGGGCTTTCAATCTGCCGCGCGGAATCCTCCGCGTCGGCGATCTGCTTCTTCGCGTCTTCGGGAGTGACATCCGGAAGGCTCGTCAGATAGTGAATTTGCTCGACGATCACCTGCTCGAGCGGGCGCGTGGTGCCCGCCATGAGAATCAATCCGGCGATCTGCGGATCATTCTCCGCGATGCGCGGCCCCAACATTCCGCCGAGGCTGTGGCCGATCACGTACACATGTTTGGGATCGACTTCGGGCTGCTGTGCGGCAATCGCCACGGCCGCCTGCGCGTCGTCAATGGTTTCTTCTTTCACCGTCACCTTATCGGGATCGTCGCCAAATTTAGCTCCGTAGATTCGCGTGCGCTTCTCGTAACGCAGCACGACGATTCCTTGGCTGGCCAGGCCCCAGGCAAGGTCTTTGAACGGCTTATTTCCGAGGATCGTTTCATCCTCATCATTCGGGCCTGAGCCGTGAACGAGCACGACGGCAGGGTACCGGCCGCTCTTCACCGGCACTGTGAGAGTTCCGGGCAGCTCCCACTTTCCATCGTGAATGGAGACGGTCCTTTCTTGGAATGATTTCAGGTCAGCATACGCAGGTGCGGACCACGCCGCAGTTACAGGAGCGAAATGCAAGCCGCTCACTTTTCCATCGGAATTGAAGACCACCTGCACGTCGAGGGGCGACTTCTCGAAATCGCAAATCACATGAACGCGGTGATATCTCTGTATGGCCTCGACGCGCGTCTCTTTAATGGACTTGAACTCTCCGACCTTTCCGAGTAGTCCCGTCCAAGTTTCGGCGACCTTTGGCGCAGGAAGCGCCTGCACCATGGGCGCGTCGAATCGCGCGACGGCTTTGTCGAATTGCTTCTGCGAAAGCTCCAGCACAAACGCGCGGCCGAGCGCATCGAAATCCGGCGAGGGAGTCTGCGCGGCAATCGCTGCCAGCGAAGAAAATATCCACAAGAAGCTAATGGAAAGTGCGGTTCGAGTTTTCATCGGCGTGATCCTTTCTTTGCAATCTGCGGCGGCATTCGCCGCGCCTGCGAGCCGAGGACTTCCGCGATGGCATAAGCAGGTACTCCCTGGGAAGCTGCCTCAGCAACGAGGCGGCGAAGATTGCGGAAAAATGTTTGCTTTGCCGCGGGATTCGAACGCGGGCCTGAGCGCGGCAAGACGTTAGCGCCCCGGCCGCGGCGCAAATCGAGCCAGCCTTCCTCCGCCAGATGGCGGTAAGCGAGTGCCACGGTATTGTGGTGGACGTTCAGATCCATGGCCAGCTGGCGCACGGGGGGCAGGGAATCTCCCGGGGCCAGCTCGCCAGAGACAAGCAGCGCGCGAAGCTCGGAGACGATCTGCCGGTAGAGGGGAATCGGCGAGGCCGCGTCAATTCGCAAGAGGGGTGGTATTTTCATTGTACATTGTCCATGTACAATGTACATTCACGGCTTCAAGCATGTCAAGGGTTTTTGCCCGCAACCTAGAGCGAAGCGACCATCTGATCCACGGCGCGGTCGAATCCCACTTTCCCATCCAGATAGGGCTGCCAGTAGGCGCGCAGCACGCGCTCGTAACCCTGCCAGCCACGCTCGTACAGTCCATTGCGATAGGCGTACGGTTCATACTGCTTTTCCGGGCTGGGTGCGGCGTGGCTCTGCTGATCGAGCGCACGCTTCACCATTTCGCCCGTGGTATAGAAAAGCAGAGCATGCCAGAGGTCGCGCGGCACGGGAATCTCCCGCGCGCGGCAATCGCGCACGATGGCGTCCTCGACTCCTCCGGCAAGCGCGTGCGAAGCTTCGTGAAAAAGAATCTCAAACGCGGCCAGGCCTTGATTGCGTGAATCGGCGCTCGAGACCGTGATGTGAATGGGATCGAGCGATGTGTAGGCGCCGAAGGGTCCACCGTACGCCGTGACGTCTACAGGAATCGGGTCGCCGGGCCAGTCCGAGTGATAAACCCGGCTCAATTGCCGGGCCAGCGGCAGTCCCATCTGCAGGACCATCGGAGCGACCGCTGCAATCCATGCGCGATTCGCGCGATCCTGCTGCGGCCACCAGCGCGCGCGATAAACGGGAGCGGCGCGCTCGAGCGTGGCAATCAGTTCCGGGCGGAGCCCAGAGGCGCATGTAGGCGAACTCGTACCGGAAAGATCGGGGCAAGGCTCCATTTGCGCCAGGCGATTGTTGATGAGCACCATGCGGCTATCGAAGAGCAGGTCCCGGCTCGACATCTCTGTCGCATAGTAGTGCAACGCCGCGGACCAATCCACCGATTGCCGGGAATCCGCGGAGGCGCCCGTGCTCAAGCGCGCCTGCTCGTAAAGAAAGTGATGCAGATTGATCCAGAAGCCGCTGTGAAACTCAAAAATCGGCCGGCCGAATTCCGCTTTGCGCGGCTGCTCATTCTGCGGGACCGAGGAGCCTTGCCCCGGAAGCGGAAGTTGACCCGAGGCCGTGGCGGCAGCGCCGAGACTCCCGAGCAAGAGAGCGCCGAGATGCAGCCAGCTACTGTTTCGTTGGCGAACTGAGAAGTGCGTCATCGCACAAAATTCTAATGGAGGTTGAGCCGAATCACCAGCGATGGGCTATTGCACGGGGGTTTTCGTCGCGGCAGGAAGCGGAGAGCCGTGATGGACCACCAGGCGCCAGGCGCCCTCGCGCAGTACGAACACGTTGGTGGCCTGTACGAGAGCCTCATCGAATCCATCGGCGTAAGTGGTGGTGACTTTCTCCGTGCACGCCACCCAGGCCACCCCTCCTTCAATGTGCACGTGAACAGATCCGAGGGCAATGTGCACGCGCCGCGCGTTCGCGAATATACGTTTCCAGCTTTCCCGCACTTCTTCCCAGCCGTGGAGCAGATCCCAGCCGGGATGGACGCACTCGACCCAGTCTTCCGGGAGCCAGACCGCGTCCATCGTATCGAGATTGAGTCCTTCGAATGCCGCGTAGAAGCGGCTGAAAACTTCCAGTACGGCCTGTTCGCTCAGGTCACGCTGTGGGGCGGCTTCTGCGGTCATGGAGATTGCTCAATAGCGCTCGCAAGCCTGCAGGCGGTTGCACAACGCCGATAAACCTTCAGCCTTGTGGCTGACTTCTTATGCGCGCTAGCTCGGCGCCCCTTACGGCAGCGACTACCAGCGCCAGCTTGATGATCTCGCCGGGAATGAATGGAATCAGCCCAGCCGACAGAGCCTGGTGCCAGCCTGCATGCATCCACAGCGCCAGCCAAGCGCATCCGCCCGCAAATATGGCCATCTCACCTGCGAAGAGCGCGTTCGCAAGGTGCGTGGCGGACTTGCCCGCGCCGCGCTCGACCAGCCATCCCACTGCGAATGCGGCGAGCGGGTAGGCAAGCAGGTAACCCGCAGTGGGTCCCGCAAGCCGTGCCGCTCCCGGAAGGCCGATGGGCGCGAACACTGGTAGGCCCGCAAATCCTTCGAATAGATACAGCGCAAGCGTCAACGCGCCGCGCCGCGAGCCCAGGAGAACTGCGACGAGCAGCACCCCAAATGTTTGTCCGGTAATCGGAACCGGAGTCCAGGAGAGCGGAACAGCCAGCCAGGCGCACATAATCAACAACACATTGGCAGCGGCGATGCGAACTATATTGGCTCCGATGCCTTCGGCGGGGATTATGCGGTCCGCCAAAAGCTGGTAATTCATGGGTGCTGTAGCCATGAGTTCCTTATCTCCGCCCTTCTGGCGGCATCCATGGATTTCTTCCGAGGCATTATACCCAGGGTAAGCGCTTCACAGTCAACATTCAAACTTTGGTGGAGCAAAGCTCACACCGGACTCCAGTCTTTCATTCCAAGGCGCTTAGTTGTTGGCTGTTACCTGTCGCTAAGGGCGAGAGCCCCCTGATGAGGAATTGAGGTCTGGCAACGGAATAGTTGGGTCGTCGGCGGTGGCAAAAGCGCCGGCGTGGTCGGCGGCGTGAAATTTCCCGCTTGTGTCGAGGAAATAGGATCGCTTGCCGGTCTTGGCGTAGGTAGCCGGTGTCGCGGCGAGTTCAAATCCAACGGTACCGCCGTCAGAAGCGGAAACCAACCTGTAGCGA
Organism: Candidatus Acidiferrales bacterium; assembly: GCA_050747245.1. Lineage (GTDB taxonomy): Bacteria > Acidobacteriota > Terriglobia > Acidiferrales > UBA7541 > JBOGNO01. Next base: position 53,134 of record JBOGNO010000005.1, on the reverse strand, counting down.
TAGTGAAACCCCGCCCGCTCTCCTGCCGCGAGGTCGGAGCCAATCAAATCTGCCGCGTCGGGCGAGCGGCCTGCTTTGGGAGGCGGGCCCAGCTGTGCGAGCGCTTCCGGGAGGGCGCCGAACGCCTTGCGATAAGTCTCGATGGCGCGCGCAAGGCCGCTCACGGTTTTCGCCGCCGCATCATCGCGCGCGGCCAGATCCTGCTCATGCCATTGCCGCGAAAGCGCCGGAATATTGAACAACAGTAGTCCGACCGAAAGAATCCGCCAGCTTGAGCGCTCGCGAACCATCCCGATTTCCGTCGCTTCGCCGCCGGTCACTTGGAGCGGAATGAACGCAAGATTCTCGCGCAGCTTGGCTTCGCCGAAGTGGAATTCGATCGTCGCCGCAGGCGTTTCACAGCGCAGAATCGGGCGTCCCTGCGGATCGGAGGAGAGCAGTGCGTGTCCCGCATCCTCGGCGAGTGAAATTCGCTTTAGAACTTGAATGCGCTCGGAAGTAGGCAGCGCGCGAAAGGCTTCCGAATTGTCAGCCGTCAGATAGTAGGAGAACTGCGCATCATTTTGTTTGCACGCAGCGGACAGCGCGGATGTAAGTGCCGCGGAAGGATCCAGTTCGTGACCTTCTTGCGCCTTCGCCGCCGGAGAAGCGGCAAGCAACACGAATGTAAGGAGCGACAGATACGAGCGAAGCGCGCGGTGGCAGGTCACCGTCATTTCCCTCGCTAGGATTTCGCCTGCGCCAGTATGGTTGCAAGGTTCTGCGAAAATTGCGAGCGCGGCAGCACCTGCGTCGAGCCGGCGTTTCGCGCGCGCTCAGCCAGCTCCACCTGCACGTGTGAGAGAAACGCAATCAGCGGAGCTGTCAAGCCAGCCGCCCGCAAATCCGCGATAGCTTCCACGGGCGAGCGTGGCGAAGGCCGCGCGTTCAGGTCCACCAAAATCAGCCGCGGCGCTTCGCGCTGAGCCTCGGCGAGCAACGCTTCGCCGTTTGCAACCGTGCGCACTATGACGCCCGCGTGCCGCGCCGCTTCCGCAATCTTAGCTTGAAAGAAAATATCGTCCACCAGCGCCAAAACTTCAGCCATCGTCAATTCCTCGCGGATCGCCTTCAAAGGGTAGCACAGGAATCCCGGCGCAGCGGCGCATGTCGATTTGCGCCCTTCTTGCGCTATGATTTGGCGGGAACTTTCTCTGCCGCCCTGCGTATCTAATGTTATGCGAGGTGTGTGATGGGAGCACCCGGCTCTTCAAGACGTGGCTCGATGGTCGGCGCCATCATTCTGATTGCCATCGGCGTCATCTTCCTCATGGCAAATATTTGGCCTGATTTCGATCCCTGGCCCGTGCTCGCGCGCTATTGGCCGCTCATTTTGATTTTTATCGGCGCGGGAATGTTGTGGGACCACTACCGCCGCGGGCAGTTGCAGCCCGGAGAAACTAGAAAATTTATTTCGGGCACTCTGATTGCCTTGCTGGCGCTTCTGGTTTTCTTCAGCATCGCTTTCTGGCGCGTGCGCAAAGTCAGCGCCAGCGTGCACATGTCGCAGAGCGTCGATCGTCAGGGCGCGCAATCCGTCTCCGCAAATATAGAAATCCCCGCCGGCTCGCTTGAAGTGAGCGGAGGCTCCCACGCGCTGCTCGATGCGGACTTTGACTATCGTGAGAGCCAGGGAAAGCCGCGCGTCGAATACTCCGTGAGCGGAACACAGGGCCACCTCGAGGTGACGCAGGGGCACGAAGAAGATCACGACAACACTTACTTCGGCACTTCGCACAACGATTGGAAATTGCATTTCACCGAAGATGTTCCCCTCGCCATGAGCATCAACCAGGGCGCCGGGGATAGCGAACTGCGCTTGCGCGGATTGCAGCTCACTCACTTGGAAGTGAACATCGGCGCCGGCCAGATGAATCTGGATCTCACCGGAGACCGCAAGGCCGATCTGAGCGCGGAGATTCAGGGCGGAGTCGGCTCCGCGACGATTCATCTGCCGCGAAATATTTGCGTGCGCGCGCAAGCCTCGGGCGGCATCGGGTCCGTCAGCGCCGGCGACATGGACCGTGACGGCGACGAATATGTCAACCACGCCTGCGGCAAGTCCGGCCCCACGATTACTCTGGAAATTACAGGCGGCGTCGGCTCCATCAGTCTGGTGCAAGAGCCGTAGTCCGCTTCTTCGTTAAAGCCTCCCCAATTCTTCACGCAGCGATTCAGCGTTTCGACATTCGCCCTCCGCTGAGGTATAAAGAATGTTTGCTCATCGGGAGGGAGAATTCATGCAGGCTGCGCGCGCGGAAGAGTTGCCCGGAATTGTAGTTCTGGAGCAAGCACCCATCATCATCGAAAAAATTCTGATCGGCGCCACCGAAGAGCAAATGTTTTGGAAGCCTTCGATGGAGCGCTGGTCTATCCGCGAAGTCATGGGCCATCTTGCGGACGTGGAGATCTCCGGCTTCCGCCAGCGCGTGCAGATGATGGTGGAGCGCGATGCGCCGTTCCTCGAATCCTACGACCAGAACGCCTCCTACGCCGCGGGAAAATATTCCAATGAAAAGCCGCGCGAATATTTGAAGCAGTTCTGCCATGAGCGCGACCGCAGCCTTTCCTTCCTCCGCTACATTCCGGCCACGGCGGCTTCGCGCACCGGCATGCACGCCGAGCACGGCAAGACCACCGTGGGCGAGCTGATGAACGAATGGGCTTTTCATGATCTCGGCCATATTCGCCAGATTGCGGAGCTGCTGCGCTCGCGCGCTTTTTATCCGCGCATGGGCGCGTTCCAGAAATACTACAAAATCTCTCCGTAGCGCGGCGAGGCTCGCGATGGATCCCCTGGGGCAACGCATTCTCTGGCTTTACGACGAACTCGAACGCCCATCGCTCGACCTGCACACCATTCTCGAAATGGCCGGTGGAAAAAAACCGGCGGAGCGCGAAGCGGTGCTCGATTCGCTCGCCGCTCTGGTGCGCCAGCAGATGCTCGAAGGCCAGCCCGGAGATTTTTATTCGCGCACCGAAGATGGCAGGCTCGCCGCCGCGGGCCCGCTCGCGCTCACGCTCTATTCCCGTCAGGGCTGCCTCCTGTGCGACGAAATGAAACGCGCCATCGAGCCGCTGCTCGGCGAATTTGGCGCCTCGCTCCGCGTTGTGGAAATTGATTCCGATCCGGCGCTCGTCGAGCGATACACGAACGACGTGCCCGTCCTTTTTCTCGCTGCGCGCAAAGTCGCCAAGCACCGCGTGGATCTTCTACAACTCCGCCGCCAGCTCGCCCACGCCAAAAGCCTCTGACCCGCCGCTCGAAACCACCCGGCACGTACACTACACAGCGAGCGCCGAGCGGTACCTCAGTTTATCGGCCAGCTTCCCGTCGAATCCTATGCCTTTTGAGCGCGGATTCGAGCACCCCCTCAATTCGAGCACCACGCCGATGAAATCCGAGCTCGGGCAGCAATTCCTCGATGATCTCTTCGTCAGTCCGCAAACGGCCATCCGATTCGATCCAGTCGAACATCGCCATAAGTTCCCGCTCCGAATATCCCGTGATTGCCTCGTGGTGGTCAATATTAGGACGCATTCCGCGCCCCCGCGCTTTGCTGATAGCCGCAGGCTCACTCATCGGAGAGGGGACAGAAACCGAGACTTCCACAGAATCATTGGAGTTCTCGAGGGCGGTGACTGCGTTTTCATAAGCAGCCAACGCGCGGTTAACTTCCTCGTCCTTACGCATAAACCAATCTGTCGACCATATTCGATGGAATTTCCAGCCAAGGTTCTCAAGCTGCTGCTGTCGCAAGCGGTCTCGATCGCGCGCCGTCGGACTCGAATGATAGGAAGCACCGTCGCACTCGATCGCCAAAACGCATCTGCCCCGCTCTTTCGGATGCTGTGCAACTAGGTCAATGCGGTAACTGGAAGCACCAACCTGGGACAAGAGAGGGATGCCCTTTGCCTGGAGCACGTCAAAAACCTCCGCTTCGAAGGAGTTCATCGGAAAGTCGGTCGAAGCCAAATCCCCAAGCCTCCTACCTCCACTCGCGGCATACTCCAGATAGTGGCGAAGTAACTCCACTCCCGTACCTGGTCTGACTTTTCCTATGTCCATATCCAAGTGGCTGAAAGACGAAACAAGCGTCATGCGCTGACGGGCACGCGTTACGGCTACATTGAGCCGCCTCTGTCCCCCAAAAGATAAGAGAGGACCAAATCTAAATGGCAGATTTCCGCCTCGGTCTTTTCCGTAACCAACTGTCAGGATGATCGCATCTCGCTCGTCTCCCTGAACACGCTCCAAATTCTTAACAAAGAAACGCTCCTCGACGTTCGCGTCAAAAAACTGACCCAAATCCGGCCTTTGCGAAAGCGCCTCATCAATAGCTCGTTGCACGCGGTCGGCATGGCGAATTCCCATCGCGATGACGCCCAAGGATTCACGTGGCCTCTTTTCTGCATGCTCCAACACGAGATCGACAACTTTGTTGACCTCTACCGAGGAACTCTCTTCTTGTCCGTCTACACCTGGCGGCTGTTGAACCAAGACATGCTGGATTACAGGCGATCCCCCAGGCCCCGGGAATGTCACTAGGCGATCCTTGTAAATATGGTGGTTAGAAAAACTGATTAGCGTCTCGTCCCGGCTTCGATAGTGCCAGTCAAGGTACCACGACGGCATGAAAGCGTTTGTCGTGTCGAGAAGGCTCTCATATCCTTCCGTTGCGGTACTGGATTCATCTTCGGCCAGTTCATCATCGTCTGCAGTAGCGAAGAACGTTGTTGGGGGCAACTGCCAGCTGTCACCCGCGACAACAAGATTTGCACCACGCATGACCGCAGGAATTGCGTCCTCCGGCAAAACTTGGCTTGCCTCGTCGAAAATCACAAAATCGAAACAAGGCGTCGTATCCAGGAGCTGACTCACCGAGAGCGGGCTAGCCATCCAACAAGGACAAACGGCAGTTAGCACGTTTCGGGCCTCAGAAAAGAGTGTCCTAAGGGGGCGGTGCCGACGTTTTTTCTCTGCCTCAGAGCGAATGATGTATTCTTCAACTTTATGCTCATTCATAAGAGCTACAGCCCGCTCGGCATACGCTCGCTGCACCCGCGCAGCGGCGACTCGAATCCGCTCCTTATCAAGCTCCTTGAATTCCCGCACAAAACCATCATGCGTTCTCCCATTGAAACCGGCGATTTCGGGGTCTTCAACCTGCGCTGCTTCCAGACATGATGAATACCAGCACTGATCAAACGCAGCGACCCACTTTTCTGGCACGATACTGCTCACACGCAGCTCCTCGACCAATCTCCCCGCGCCAGATTCCTCAAGGCCCTGCTCGACTTCGTACAATTTTGGAAGTTTCATCGGTGTGAGCCGATCCTTGGCAAGTCCATCGATGTAACTCGCAAGGTCGGCCATCAGCATCAATTCAAATTGTTTCTTCGGGAGGAGGGAAGCCAGCTTCGAGAGATCACCAACGACGAATTCCATTTTCAAGAAGGACGAATAGTCCGGCAACGTCTGAGGCAATGACGCGCGGCTACTCCAGTCGGCCCATTTGATCCGCTGGTCCTCAGCTGCGCTCAACTCAACGATTAAATCTGCACTCCGCGTCTTGCCGGCAGTACGCCATTTGAGGGCTTGCCTCCGCGCACGGCGATATTCGCTTCTTGTGAACCAGCACCAGATAGCCCTTAGCCCTCCGGTCCTACCGGGCGCCAACGCGCGCATCATTCCCTGGAGGTCCTGCGCGAAAACTTCGGGAGAGTAGAATTCGACCGTATTCCGCACATTTGCAAGAAGCAAATACATCTGGTTTGCCTCTTTCAATGTTTTTGGAGTTCGGAAGCTCACTGTATTGACCACTTCCGTCAGAGAAGCCATTAAATCGGGCCACCTCTTCGAAGATATGCGTGTGACTAAGTCCACGGCACGCTGCGCAGTCGCGCCGTCTTGGAGACTAACGTCATTCCACGGAGATGGATCGCACCGGAGAAAAAGTGAAGCGAGACCTCCCGCCTCTCTCAATAAGTCGCGAACCCTCGCCGGACCAGCACTTTCTAGCTTGGCGAGTTCCGGTGCTCGCCAGCGCGTCTCGGCATGGACTACCGCCTGGAGTCTAAGCAACGTCCCTTGCAGATCGTAAACAGACATGTCGCTTGGTTTGCGTTTTCTATGCAAGATTTCGACGTGCCGGTTTAGCCGCTCGCGACGCTCCACGTATTGATGATGCAAGCTATCACAAGCAACGTGAACGGCTTGCCGCACAGCTCCCAAAGCAGCCGCAACCTGCTCCATCACACGCTTTGGAGACACATCGGCCCCATGCAGATCGATAGCGATTTTATCTAAACCAACTTGCTGGAGTCGCTTGAGCACTACCTGCAGAGCGGCCCGCTTCTCGGCGACGAATAGCACACGCTTTCCCGCAGCCGCCAGACTGGCCACTAAGTTCGCAATGGTTTGGCTCTTCCCCGTTCCAGGGGGTCCGTGAATGACCACGCTTTGCCCCGCTAGAACCGCGGCTACAGCAGACTGTTGGCTCGAATCAGCATCCAGCACCAAGAACTCCGACTGTGGTGGAATTCTGTCGAATTCTTTGGGATCTGGATTCTCCGTCTTAGCTCCAATCGACTGCTTCGCTCCGCTGTCTCCTGCGAGTGCTGCAACAATGTCGCTAGATAAGAAGTGCTCCGAGTTCTCTTGCAAGTCTCGCACCATGGCCATTTTTTGGAAGGCAAAATTGCCAAGGACGGCCACATCCTTAATTCCGAAATCCGGAATAGACGCGCACGCCTCCCCAAACAGCTTGTAAACAGGGGACGGATCGAAGACGTCTTCCGCCTCGTGGCCCTGCAAAAGAGAAAGCACCTTTTCGGATGGGATTGAAATACCAAACTCCGTGGGCAAGACATGCAGGAGGACAAGGTTAAGTTGCACCGGACCGACGCGATGAATGGAAAGTGACGTTCCCGCGTGCCCCTTCAATTCGAGCCCAACGGGCAGGAGAAGAATAGGTGATTCTGAATCTCGCCCTCCATCAGAGGCCTTCCAGCTCGCCATACCAAGGGCTACGAAGAGGGTCGCCAACCCTTTTTCTTCCTGATTTGCTTGGGCTCTTCTCCAAATGCTCAGTGCTTTTGACCTCAACTCTTCTTCCGAAATGTTCATGACGAGTGACCTAAGGGGAACTGCTTCACCGCCTAAAAGAGCAGATCGGCGTTCAGCCTGCTCAAGGGACAAGCTCAATGTCCCCCACTTAAGTGGTCGGTGATAAAGAAGATTGTTGCGGCGTGAAAGATCGATAAGTTTCTTAATCCAGGACTGGCGTGCCCTCTCGACGGCTTCTCTTCTTTGTGTGCTGATATCCAAATGTCCCGCCTCGTGGCAAGAGCTTCAGAGTCCAACCAAGCGGAAATATATCACAGAGTAACCTACTACCCGAGAGCGGTGACGCTTCATGCAGTCCCATAACCCGCTGGTTGCTAGACAGCTTTGGCCTAGCGTCTAGACTGCGGCGAACAGCCACCCTGCGCCCGATTAGCTGTGTTATAATTGAATCTCGTCGCAGGCCTAAATTTTTCCGGAGGAGGTGGATGTACCGCGCAACCCACATAAATCACAACCTCCGCGACGCCTCCGCAGCACGGGAAAACGCCAAGAAAAACCCGCTCCTAGGCCCAATTTCTACCCGCAACACACACCGAAACAACGCACCACCTAACTCATTGAAAACAAAGGACGGAGGCCAATTCTAATCGAGACAAAACGCCAAGTTAACTTTTCACCTTTTATGGAAAACAGAGAGGCACGCCCGCTGTGCGTCCTAAAGGAAGGGCTGCATCGGACGCAGCCGCTGGGCGTCAGTAGGAAGGATCATCCCGTGGAGTTTCGAAGCGAAAACACGGAGGCGACAGCAGCAGGGGCGGCCAAGCTAATCGTCGCGCGCGGGTTTGACGCCGACAGTATCGTCGGGGACGTCGCCCGGGCGGCCTTTGACGCGGTCGTAGACGCTGACCTGGCAGGTGGAGCCGAGGGCTTCATTGTAATAGGTGGGAATGTCGAGGGCGGTGCGCAGGTCTTCATTGAATTTTCGCAGGCTGGTCAACTCGGCGGCGGTGGCGGGAACTTTGCGCCCGGCGTGCGTGAGCAGAAATTTCTGGTAGCCGGCATCCCAGAGTTTCGCGAATTGCCCGTCCATCATGATGGTGGGCAGCTCGGTCATTTGATATTTTCCGTCGGGAGTCTTACGCAGCTCCGCGCCGCAGCCGTGTTTTTCGATGCGCACCACTCCGCCGGAGCTGCGCACCGTGAAGCCCGCTGCGCCGAGGGATTCGACTTGCGCGGATGAAAATTTTTGATCGACGTACCACATGGCTTGCGCGGTCAAGAGTACGGAGTTCGCGGCAAAATGAAAAGGCAAAAAATTTCGGCTGCGCGTTTTGGTGGAAGAGCAAAGAGAAAGCAGACCCCCGCCGCCGCGGCGGCCTCGGGGTGACACACTCGTGCTGAGGCGGGCCGGACAGCGCTGCCGCGCGAAAATGCGACCTATTTGGTCGCATATCCAAAGACCACTTCAACCATTCCTTCTAACCGTTTGACCCGTAAAGAGTTCCATTCGATGTACGGGGCTTGGATTATCTGCTACCATGGGGGCAGCGATGACCTCCAGCCGGTTCGGCCAGGAATCCGGGGCCGCGCGGATCGAATCCAATGGCGTGTCCCCTTGAGGGGTCTGAGGGAAAGTGAACGCGATTCAAAAGCACGTACTCGAGGAATTTTCGGACGTGTTGTCTCCCCCACTGGGCGAAAGTTTGCTTTCGCGCATCGGGAACACTCCGCTGCTGCGCCTAGAGCGCGTGGGACGGGAATTCGCGAACGCGGAATTTTATGCCAAGGCGGAGTGGTTCAATCCGGGCGGGTCTGTGAAGGATCGCGCGGCGCTCGAGATGATTCGCGAGGGCGAGCGCAGCGGGGAACTGGTGGCGGGGAAGACGATTCTCGACGCGACGAGCGGAAACACGGGAATCGCTTACGCTTGGATTGGAGCGGCGCGCGGTTATGCGACGAAACTTTTTCTGCCAGCGAGCGCTTCGGAGGAACGAAAAAAGATTTTGCGATCGCTGGGAGCGGAGCTGGTGCTAACTCCCGCGGAAGAGGGATCCGACGGAGCGATTCGCCGCGTGCGCGAGCTTTTTGAGCGCGAGCCGGAAAAATATTTTTATCCCGACCAGTACAGCAATGACGCCAACTGGCGCGCGCACTTCGAAACAACCGGCGTCGAAATCTGGAAGCAAACGCGTGGATTGGTGACGCATTTCGTGGCGGGATTGGGAACAAGCGGAACGTTTATCGGCGCGGCGCGGCGGCTGAAAAATTTTCGCCCCGGGATTCGCGCCATCAGCGTCCAGCCGGACGCCGCTTTTCACGGCCTGGAAGGTTTGAAGCACATGGGCACGGCGATCGTGCCGAAAATCTATGACGCCACGCTCGCGGACGAGGATCTCGGAGTGAAGACCGAGGACGCGCAGGCCATGGCGAAGCGCTTGGCGCGCGAAGAGGGTTTGCTCGTGGGGCCGAGCTCGGGGGCCGCGCTGGTGGCGTGTTTCGAAGTGGCGAAAAAAATGCCGCGCAGCGAACGCGCAATTATCGTCACCGTGTTTCCGGATTCGGGCGAGCGCTACTTGAGCGAGCGTTTCTGGGAAGAATAAGTGGCGCCGCTGAAAATTTCCGAGGAGATCGCGCGGGGCATTCGCGCGCACGGCGCGGAGACGTATCCGAACGAATGTTGCGGCGCGCTGCTGGGGCGCGAAGATGCGGAGGGCCGCGAAGTTTTGGGACTGCTGCCGCTCATCAACCGCCGCGCGGATTCGCCGCAAAATCGTTTTTCGCTGACGCCGGAAGACGTGCGCGGCGCGGAAAACGCGGCGCGGGAGAAGGGATGGGATCTCATTGGCTGGTACCATTCGCATCCCGATTCGCCGGCGCGGCCGAGCGAATACGATCGCGAGCATGCCTGGCCGTGGTTCAGCTACATTATTGTGAGCGTCGTGAATCGCGAAGCGCGCGAAATATTTTCCTGGCGTCTGTCTGAGGACCGTTCGGCGTTTGCGCCAGAAGAAATTTCGCTCGCGAGCGGCGCAACATTTTGACCGGCGACCCATCAAGGCGCCGAGTTCGAGGAGGAAGAAGCATGGCGGTGAAAGTAATTATCCCGACGCCTCTGCGGCCGTATGCCGGCCGGCGCGAGAGCGTCGAACTGCAAGCGGGAACGGTGGGGGAAGCGCTGCAGGCGCTCTCTTCGCAATTCGAAGAGCTGCGCAAGCATCTCTACTCGGAAGACGGCCGCTTGCGTAGCTTCGTGAACGTGTACCTGAACGACGAAGACATCCGGTTTTTGCAAAAAGAAAAGACGGCCACGCGCGAAGGCGATACCATCAGCATCATTCCTTCAATTGCGGGCGGAGCGGGCGCTTCGGCCGCAGGAAGATTGTGAACATGGCTACAAAACCTGTGAGCGGGAATGCATCAACGGCGAAAGCCGGCGAACCGACGCTCTCCAATGAGGAAATCCTGCGCTACAGCCGCCACCTGATCATGCCGGAAGTGGGCATGGAGGGTCAGCTAAAGCTGAAGCGCGCGAAAGTGCTGCTTGTCGGCACGGGCGGGCTGGGCGCGCCGCTCGGACTCTATCTTGCCGCGGCGGGCATCGGGAAAATCGGGCTGGTGGATTTCGACGTGGTAGATTTCACGAATTTGCAGAGGCAAGTGATGTTCGGCACGAGCGACGTCGGTCGGCCGAAGCTGGATGCGGCGGCAGAGCGCCTCTCCAATTTGAATCCGGAGATTGATTTCGAGAGATACGAGACGCGACTCACCAGCGAAAATGCTCTCGAGATTCTGAAGGACTACGACCTGGTGGCGGATGGCACGGACAATTTCCCCACGCGCTACCTGGTGAACGACGCCTGCGTCTTGAGCGGCAAGCCGAATGTGTACGGCTCGATTTTCCGCTTCGAAGGGCAGGTAAGCGTTTTCGGATTTCCGGGCGGGCCCTGCTATCGCTGCCTCTTCACCGAACCGCCTCCGCCGGGACTGGTGCCCTCGTGCGCCGAAGGCGGCGTACTGGGCGTTTTGCCGGGCATCGTCGGCGCGCTTCAGGCGATGGAAGTCATCAAGCTGATTCTGGGCACGGGCGAGCCGCTCGTCGGGCGGTTGCTGCTTTTTGACGCGCTCAAGATGCGCTTCCGCGAATTGAAATTGCGCAAGAACCCCGAATGCCCGCTGTGCGGCGAAAAGCGCACGCTCACAAAACTGATTGACTACGAGCAATTCTGCGGCATTCGCGGCGAGGAAGCTCCGGCGCCGGCCGCGACCGTCCCGGAAATGACGCCGCGCGAATTGAAAGCGCGTCTGGATTGCCATGACGATCTCTTCATCCTGGACGTTCGCGAGCCGCACGAATATCAAATCTGCAATCTGAAGGGCTATCTCATCCCGCTCGGTGATTTGCCGAGGCGCGTGAGCGAGCTCGACAGTTCCCGCGAGATCGTCGCGCACTGCCGCAGCGGAAAACGCTCCGCCGAAGCGGCCGAGTTTCTGCGCAAGGCCGGCTTCCGCAAAATCTGGAACCTCAAGGGCGGAATCCTGGCTTGGTCGGATGAAGTGGATCCCGCGGTCCCGAAATACTGACTGGGCCGGCAGCTTCACAATTCTGCGAAGAATCCGGAGGGATAAATATGACGACGAGAATTTTGGTGAAAGACAACGGTTCGCTGCTCGTCACGGGAGAGTTTGAAATATGTGACGCTCAGGAAAGGGCGTTCGGACTCGCCGGGCGCACAGCCATTTCCCTTTGCCGTTGCGGCCATTCGGCCAATAAGCCATTCTGCGATGGCACGCACAAAACGCTCCCCTTTGAGAGTTCCGTCGTCGCCTGCGAATTGCCGCCTCCGAAGCCCAAGGTTTGAAGATAAAGCGGTACGCCGAGATGAGTTTTCTCCCCTTTTAGTACTAGGAAGAGATGGACCTCGACTGTTACGTTATGACTCACCCTGTTTCAAGCTGGTTGTGACCTTCAGGTCCTGGGGAATCAAGCGTCAGCCAAATGATTGCAAATAAATGCCTTATTGCGGTGAACTGTTTCCTGAATTAGGCCTCTTGCATGCACGTAACGTGCGGGGACTAGTACCTGCACGTCTGGGGGAAGAAGTGCTTCCGCGCGTCCAATTTAATCCTCGCAATCGCCATCTCCGCTGGGCTTTCGTTTGGAGCATTTTGTTCGCGGGCTTTTTCCTGATGGTTTGGCGTCTCCGCCAGACGCCCTACGTCGCTGATCCGCTGCTTATCAGCTTTCTCGAAATGGCCGGGAGTCTCTTTGCATTCACGTACGCCGCGAATTCCCTGATTCGTTTTCGCGGGGCGCACGACCGGCTGTCGCTCACACTGGCGCTGGGCTTCGTGCTGACCGCGCTGATCGAAACCGGGTCGAGCTTCGCAAGTTACCGTTTCGCATTCACGGAAGGCAGCGGCTCCTATACGGTTCCGCTGGCATGGATGGTGAGCCGGACTTTGCTCGCGGTCTTGCTGGTTGCCGCAATTGTGGTGGAAAAACGCATACCTGTTTCGCGCGAACCGGCAAAGGAAATTGTCGCAGCCATCGTGCTGGTAGCTGGGGTCGGATACTTCACCAGCGTGATTTTCTTTGCGGTTCCCTTCACGCCGCGGATTCATCCGGCGTCGTTTGTCCCGCGCCTGTGGGATCTTTTGCCGGCGGTGATCTTTCTGGGCGCGGCGGTGGGCTATTGGTGGCGGCTCACGGGAGCGCACAGCGCGCTCGACCGGGCGCTGGTGGTAGCCGCGGCGATGAACGTGGCCTGCCATGTGGCCATGGCGGAATCGGCGCACGCCCTCGATGCGCCGTTCGCTCTTGGCCATTTGTTGAAGGTGGCCAGCTACGCCGTGGTGCTCGGCGGAGCGCTGCTCGATAATTCGCGGCTCTTCGAGCAGGTGAGCCAGATGGCCATGATTGATCACCTGACCGGATTGGGAAATTATCGCCGGTTGCTAGATGCCATGGATACTGAGATACGCCGCTCGCGGAGGTCGGGGCGTCCTTTTGCCGTGCTGCTGATGGATCTCGACGGCCTGAAACAGGTAAACGATCGCCATGGACATCTTGTGGGTAGCCGCGCACTGAAACGCCTCGGGTATGTTTTGCGCGCGCATTCGCGTTGTGTGGATACCGGCGCGCGCTACGGCGGCGATGAATTCGCGCTGGTTCTGCCCGAAGCCGGTGCCGAAGCTGCCATGCAGGTAGCGGGGCGCATCGAAGAGCGCCTGGCAAATGATGGCCAGGAGCCGCCGATTTCCGTGAGCATAGGCGTGGCTGTTTTTCCGAAGGATGGCACGACGATCGAAAAGTTGCTGGGTTCAGCGGACCGGGATCTGTATGGCATGAAGGCGAAGCGGCCTCACCTCTCGCGGCTGCCCAGCATCGCGGCGTGTTTGTAGAAGAGATTCAGAATTTAACTGGGGGAAGTGACGTGCCGAGAAACTTGGGAGTCTCGAATACATTCGCGGTCCCTCGAATCGAAACGCGCGTACCGATGGAGGTCGGCGTGCAAATTTCGGGTCATGCCCATCTGCCGGGGCTGGAAACGACGTTCACGCAGGATGTGAGCAGCCGCGGCGCACGGGTTGTCAGCCTGCGCAAATGGTTTCCCAACGACCGGCTGTTCCTGAATACGCTGACCGGAGCGTTCCGTTCCGTCGCGCGGGTGGCCTATTGCCAATCGATGCCCGGCTCGGGCTATGCCATTGGGCTGGAGTTCCTGGAGCCAGCGGGCGATTGGGTGGTCAACGGAGGCTCTGAAAGATAACGGTTTCCCCCGGAAGGGAATGGAAAGAGCAGGAACTGGCGCGCTCTTAACATTCCCGCGCAGCGCCGGCAGCAACCCCCTGCCGGCGCTGTTTCTTTTTGTTAAGAGTGCGACTTTGGCCGGTGCGGGAGGTTGGCCGGCCAGACCGCGCTTCCGGATTGGCTGCGGGCGCGCGCTCGAGGCAGCGCTGCTACTGCACAAACCCCACGGTCGGCTCGGGGACCGGACCTGTTTCCGCGATAGTGCCGAACTGCGCTTCGTACCGGCTGATGTTTTCCAGGAGCGCGCGAGACAAGCGCTTGGCGTGGCCGGGGCTCACAATGCAACTCGAAAGCAGCTTGCCCTGCGGCACAGTGGGGAAAACGTAGATGAAATTGAGCGTGAACTCTTCGGCATTGTGATGAATCATCACCAGATTCGAATAGTGCCCCTGCAGCTCTTTCTCATCCGCTTTGATCTGCACGTTCTGCTGTGGTTTTGCCGCTTCGGCCATGAATGCCTCCCGGTTTCGTTCTGCAAACTCCACTATAGCAAATCCGGGCGGGGAATCTCAGCGCTTGAGCCGTGCCTTTGCGCGGAGACGATGCTGATTCGGATCTGGAAAAAATACGCCGCAAACGCCTTGACGATATTTTTAGTTAAGCGTAGTTTATATAGGATGTTTATCCCGGTAAACCATGGAGTCTGATCCCTTCCTGGATAATTCCGCTCCCCTGCCCCACGCCGCGCATCCCACCACCCAAACCGCCGCCGCTTCGGCAGCCGCGCCCGAATTGATGGGACTTTTGACGCATGAGGATGTGGACCGCGCGGGCGATCGCTGGCGAGTCGCGCGGGCTCGAGGGCAAGGCCGCGATGCAAAGGCCTTCGGCGGCTTTCGCTTGCTTTGGCTGCTTGTCGGGCCGGGCATCCTCGTGTTTCTGGGCGAGAATGACGCGCCGAGCATGCTTTCCTACTCGGCAGACGGTGCCCGCTTTGGCGTCGGATTCTTCCTGCCCTTTATTCTGCTGACGTTCGCGATGGGCTTTATCGTGCAAGAAATGACGGTACGGCTGGGAGCCGTGACGCATCGCGGGCACGCGGAATTGATCTTCGACCGGTTCGGAAAATTCTGGGGCTTCTTCTCCATGGGCGATTTGGTATTGGGGAATTTTCTGACGCTCGTCACGGAATTTATCGGCGTCCGCGCGGGGCTCGGCTTTTTCGGGATCCGTCCGGCGGTCGCCGTGGGCGGAGCGCTCGTCATAGTTCTGGCCACGATTACGACGGGACGCTATTGGACTTGGGAGCGAATCACGCTGAACCTCGCCGTCTTCAACGCCTTGTTTATTCCCGCAGCGATCCTGGCGCGTCCGGACTGGCATGCCGCGGGGCGGGCGTTCGCGACGTGGTCGCCGCTGCCCAGGGGGAACCCGTATGAGATTCTCGTGCTTCTCCTCGCGACCGTCGGCGCGACCGTGACGCCGTGGATGGTTTTCTTTCAGCAGAGCGCCGTGGTCGATAAGGGAATGCAGCCGCGCGACATCAACGCCGGGCGATTGGATACGCTTCTAGGAGCCGTGTTCGCCGCGGTTTTTGCCATCGCTGCGATTCTTGCGACGGCGCCGCTCTCCCGGCACGGGATCAACGCCACAGATTTCCAGGGGGCTCAGTTCGCGCAGGCGCTTGAGCCATGGATCGGCCACGTGGGCGCAGCACTTTTCGCTCTTGGCATCTTCGAAGCGGGAATCGTTGCGGCGATTACGATTTCCACTTCATCGGCCTACGCATTTGGAGAAGTCCTCGAGACAGGGCACAGTCTCAATCGGCCGTTGCGCGAGGCGTGGCCGTTTTACCTGATCCTCGCGGGCTCGGCGAGCGCGGCTGCAGCTCTCGTGCTGGTTCCCACTTTTCCGCTCGAGCTCGTGGTGCTGACGGTGAACGTGATTGCGGTGCTGGCGATGCCGCCGGCGCTGGCCTTTTTACTCTTGCTGGTAAACGACCGCGAGGTGATGGCGGAGCACGTGAACGGTTTCTGGGCGAATGTGGCGGGAATAACGGTCACGGTGCTTTTGGTCCTTGCGGGAATCGGTTTCGGCCTGGCGACCGTTTTCCCGAAATGGCTGGGCGGCTAGCCTCGATGAGAATCTCAGGGCGTGGCGGTGAATTACCCGCCTGTTCGCGTGAAAAATTGCGCTAGGTGCAAGAAAAGATAAAAACGGAATGGCGCCGATGAAGGATGGAACAAATCCCAATCGGGACGACCAGGTGCAAAACCCGGACGAAGCTTCGAGCGTAGCCGCGCGACATCCGGATTTAAAGGACCCGCGCGTCGTGCTTTCGTTGCTGGAAGCGGACCAGGTAGTTGCGGCCAAGAGGCAAACGTATTTTGGACGGCGAACGATCTCACTGCGAGCTCGCCTCCTGCTGTGGGGGCTTCGCGTTTATGTCGTGATTATGATGCTGCTGGTCTTGATTTCTGTGATTCGCGCTCTCCAGGCCGCTCGCTAACACGTGTAAAATAATTGCGTCTTTGATTGCTGAGGAATTTTTCCTCTTGAAGAAAATTGCCTGGAAACCCGTTTTGATTTTGCTGCTCACGGCCGTGGTCATCGGCTGGGCGGTGATGCAGTGGACCGGGGGATGGAGCGTTCCCGCTTCGGCGATGAAACTCGCCAATCCCGTTCCGGCGACGGAGGCGACGCTCGCGCAGGCGCGCCTGGATTATGAGGATCGTTGCGCGCGGTGCCACGGCGATTCTGGAAGAGGCGACGGGCCGAAGTCCAAGAACACCTGGTCGCGTCCCACCGATTTTACGAAGACCGCGCAGATGAACGCGATGACGGACGGAGAAATTTTCTGGAAGATCAGCGAGGGGCATGGGTCGATGCCGGCGTTCAAAACCCGGCTGGCGGAAGAGCAGCGCTGGGCGCTCGTGAATTACTTGCGCACATTTTCGAAAACGCCGTCGGCCAGCGCGCCGTAGCGCGAAACATTCTTCGCGCGGCGAAGAATTATTCGCGCGCTAGTGCGCGGCAGCGGCCTTCACGTTCGAAAGCGCGGCGACAATCTCCTGAATGTCCGGCACGACGGGAATGTCGTACTGCTTGAACCAGGCGATTTTTCCGCCGCGATCGACGATGGCCACGGCGCGGCCGGTGATGCCCTTGTCGGCGAGATACACTCCGAATTTTTCCGCGACGGCGCCGCGCGGCTGAAAATCCGCAAGCAGCGAATAGTGAATTCCCATTTTGTCGGCGAAGGCTTTGTGCGACCAGACGCTATCCACGGAAATTCCCAGGACGGTGGCGTCGAGCTGCTCGAAGCGTTTCATGTCGTTCACGAAGCAGACGTGCTCGTTGGTGCACACCGGGCTCCAATCGAGAGGGTAGAACATGAGGACGACGTTTTTCCCGCGCAGGTCGCTCAGCTTGATTTCTTTTTGATTCTGATCTTTCAGCGTGAATTCCGGCGCGGCGGTTCCGGTTGCGATGGTCATTTTTCCTCCTGAAGAATGTTTTCCGATAAATCCGGAAAGTTTCGAATTCGATTCTCTGCGGCCATTTATCATAGCGAAACGCGCCGAGGGTTACAAACGCCCGCAGCAGCCGCGCGCAGGGAAATTCGCGAGAAATTTCTGCTAACATAAGCAAGTTTCCGGGGGACGGCATGAGTCGCGTGGCGCTCAACGAAGCGTATCCGCAAATCCGGTTTCTGCCGCGCAGCCGCAACTGGTGGGCGTGGCTGAAGGGCGTTCCCGCGGAATGCGAGCACCTGGATTCCGGCGCCGCGTGGATGGCGACGTTCATTCCGGACACGCTGTACCTCCGGGGCAAATCGCGGGCGCAACGAGAAGCGGTGCGGCCGGAAGTTTCGCTGTGCCGCGAATGCTTGCTGGGGCTGCTGCGCGAGGAACTGGCGCAATTTTCCGGGCGCGTGGTTGCGTTCGAGCCGGACGCGGAAAGTTTTTCGCAATATTTTTTTGTGGCGCGCGAGGATTTCGAGGCTGCAGGACTGCTGCCGGAAATTTCCGCGGCGATCGCGAAGCGGCTCGGCCAAGCTCCGCAAGATTGCGAGAAGTGCAGCGCGCGCGCCGGATGGCTGTGGTTTCCGCGCGAAGAAGTGGGAAGCCTCGACGAAGCGGGGCGCATACAATTGTCGCGCGGAAAAAATCTTTGCGCGGCGCACGGAGCGAAGGAATTCTGCCGCGCACTGGAAAAAATTCCGGAAGCGAATGTCTATTACATGAACGCGCCATACGGCGAATCGGGCGCGTATCTTTGGATCTGACAGGTTGCAGGAAAGTGTGAAACTTTTGCTCAGGGGTTAAAACCCCTGATGTAAAGGCGCAGCTTTTGTCGGAGCTGAAGCTCCGACTCCCTGAGAGCCGCGACTTTGCAAACAACCTGCGGAAGCGGGAACGGAAATGCAGCTCTCTGAGGTGGTGGAAAAATACCGGCAGGTTGCGGGGGGATTCGGCAAGCCCGTGGCGCTGGGCGCGTTCGGGCTCGCAGCCGAGGAAACGGCGCGGCTCTTCAGCATGTTTGACGAGGACTACCATCTGAGCCGGTTCTTTCATTTCACGCTCGCAGAAGGCACGCGGTACGACATCAACGGCTTCCCGCAAACCCACGTCTCGCTCGACCCGGAAATCGAGTCCGTGCTCTGAATTTGTGGGCCACTAGGGGCCCCCGCCGGTACCCGCGACCGGGGCTTGCAGGCCCAGTTTCGCCATGCTGACCGAGATTCCCAAATGCGCTTTGTGTCTCGATTAGAAATTGGCTCCTCCCTTTGTTTTCAATAAGTTAGCCCATATCTTGTTTCTGGGTGTGTCTCGATTAGGATTTTCATCCCCCCATGAAATCCGAAAGGCGGGGATGGCGTCCCCGCCCTTCGCACAGCTCAAAGGCTACGTTTTTTCGGGGCTGGTACGATGACCAGCCAAAGCAAAGGATACCACGGAATACCGGAGAAGTAAAGTTATATCGGCTCGAATAAGTAAGGGGTGGCGACTCTTATGGCTGGAAGGCTTTGGGGAAAGCAAGTCGAAGTCGATAGGTATCATCTCTGTTGATGACCCCAAAATGTACTTTTCCGCTGAGGAGAGCTCTTGCCTTGGCTAGCTCCTCCATCAGCTCAATTACACTTTGTGCTATCTCACCCTCATATTGGACGAAAAATACGTCCGCCGGGCTATTGAAGAGACGCTGAATCTGATCGCCATTTTTCCCCATCATCCCAGGAGATAGGGTGCCCTTCTTTGATGGTCCTTTTAAGGCGAATGCAGCACGTCTTGCACGCCCGTGAATTCTCAATTTGACAGAGAAAATGTCATTTGTCTCGCCACCCCAGTCTTTTGGAAACTTCAGTTCCCTCAGCAGACGCAAAATCCCGAACTTTACCGTCCGCTCAGGCAGACGCTCGGGCGTGAGCTTATTTGGAACTGTTCGGATCTTCTTGGCCTTCGCGAACTGATCGACATCGTCAATTGAAATGAAGCGCGTTTGCGGAAGAAACGGGACGCGAAGCTTCACTGACGTCACGACGCCTACGCGAGGATTGGTTTTAGTGTGGTAGCCCTCCCGTTGCTTCTTGCTGCGGGCCAAACTCATAATCTTGTGCTTATTTGATTCGACGAAGTCCAGCTTTCGATATACCGTTTGATTCGATTCCTCAATTCGTTCTCGTGACTGGTCAAACAATCGTTCGCGAGAGAGCCGTTTCGCGATCATGGTGACTCTTTTTTGCGAAAATCCAGTTGCGGTGGCAATTTCACCTGCTGACTTAGTTCTTTTCTTGCCGTAGTAAACGGCCTCAAATATTGTCTGGCGCGAGGGAGCATTTTTGAGAATCTCGGCGAAGTTCGCGATCTGGTCCCTTCGATGGGAAGCGCTATCCGAGACCTGCAAGCTCATTGGTTATTCCTTCGCCGCTCCTTCTTGGTTTTTTTCCGGGGCCGCTGAGGAACTAATGCACTGATATTGGAGGCCCCAATACCAGTAACCTTGCCAACCTCCTCAGTCGTTGCATCCGACTTGAGTGCCAATAAGATCAACAGATTTCGAATTTGCCGCAATTCCTTCATCAGCTTCGCGTCCATAAGCCTCCTAGATACGTTCGGGATGAATTTCGCTTTTGTCGACCACCGCTAGGATCGTGTCGATGAAGCCGCAGAATTTCAGGGCTTCGGCTTGAGTGAATGCGTTGGTCAGGGCGTGGTGGGCCGGATTGCGAAAAGTTTGCATGACCCCCTTGCAGATATAGAAGAATCCTTCTTGTTCATCTTTCTTGCGGCTGACTACAATGACCGCTCTGGCTGGATCGGGAGCAAGCGCCTTGCCGACAAGGTCGCTCGGGTTCAAGTTGAAAATTCCTGTTACTTTCTTTAGCCTGTCATCAAGGATAGTCGTGCCTTCTCTTACGACGCGATCATAGTGCTTCCTCGCAAGGAGTAAGTCCTTACAGCGATCACGCAGTTCTGAGTCTGAGAGCAAAAGAGCAATTGCGGCTCCTACGTTGGGCTTCCTGCTCTGCGAGCGTGCGTGGGTGTCAATTTTCGGGGAAGGGCTTGTCGAGGGTGTCATCACAATTGACCTCGTTCGAACTTCTTCCACGACAGTTGGATCCGCTCGATTGAGCGGAGAGGTGATGCTCAGTCCAAGTTCTTTGGCCCACAAGATTTGAGCAGCTAGGGATGTCACCACGTGACGGTTTGCACGGCGGCTTACTTGTTCACGGATATATTGCTCAGATTTCCTAGTCCTTTCGGCCATCTTTTTGAGCAGCGCAGGGTCGAGCTTCCTTTTCGGCATGTCATTTTGTCCGTTTCAGGCCGATCTTGAACTTGGTAATGCGCACACGGTGTCTGCGAAGCGTCGTGGAGCTCACGTCCAGGCGATCTCCCGACCTGACATCTTTCGGGGTAAAAGGGTTTTCAATGAGAGGAATCATAGACTCAAGAGTTTCGTATGAAACTCCTATTTCTATTCCTTTTTATCGTTTTGTTTGTGCTTCTGTTCGATGTGCTTAACGATTCTGTTCACACGGTTCATGTCGCAGCCAAGAATCTTGCGGATCTCCGTTTGTTTCACTCCAGCAGCGCCGAGCGATGTGATGAGCAGATCCCGCAAAAGATCCACTATCTTGGCGTAGTCCATGCTTGTTTCCTTATTCATGATCCTGCTCCTCCCTATTAGCAGCGGGTCTTCTTCTCCCTTGTTTTTCAGCTCGACGGATGCCGACTAGTGCAACCCGCACTGTATTCGGTGTGGTGCCGAGCGTTTTGGCAATCTCTTTAGGAGCGAATCCGAACCTGCTCAGGGTTTCGATCTTTTCAGTCTGCGAAAGGCCCCTCACTGCAAGCGCTCCGAGCAGGCAGAGCATCCGATCAAGCTTTGCGTCCAGCCGAATTTGAAATTCCTGTGCCATTCCATTCCTTTCTGTGCCAATTGCCCATCTTCGGGCCTGGCGCCTCGCTAATGGTTTTGATATGCATTAGCAAGAGTTCTGTGTAGCTCAGAGTTCTTAATGCACTTACATGATAGCAATAATGGTTCTACATGTCAAGGCCATTAGATGGCCAAATGTGGCCGCGCTTGGGAGATTGGCAGAGATCGGAATGGAACAGCACGGTTTGGCGTTGTTCGGAAGGGCGGTCAGCCGGTTGTTTTGCGGCGCACGTGCGCCTCGATCCCGTCCGGCTTGTCGGGATTCGTGTGGTAGTTCCGGAGTTGTGAAACAGAACGGCACGCCTCCCGATTAAAGGCATCGGGACGAAGAAAGCGCGCGTCGAGCGTCATTGAGGAAGGGCTCGTTCAGACGCATTTGAGATACGGAGATGACGCGTGTTTGGTGGGCGAACACGCGCCGTTCAAAGCTGCCCGCCTTCCCGACAAAGGTCATCGGGTCCGATGACGGGACTCGGGGGGAGTCCATCGGACTCCCGAAACCGGAGACACAAAAAGCGCCCCGATGACGAACATCGGGGTAAATTCCAGGCGGCCGCTACAGAGGCAAATGCGCTGAAATTACTTGGGGCGGGAGGCGGGGTAAGAGAGGAGGAGACGGCGGGAGGTGAGGCCGCCGTCTCCGGGCGCTGAGGAGTGGTGAGGGGTGAGTTTAGTGGCCGATGATTTTCGAACCACCGGTCTGCTTGAGGAACCATGTGTTTGTGAGCGTGGTTGCAGGGTCCACGTGCAAATCATCGGGATATGCGGCCAGGGCGTTGCCATCCGGATAAGTATCCGGATAGAAGTACTCAAGGAGGTTGCGAGTACCGTTGGCGCATGCCGTACCGCTATTGCAGATGGCTCCCTTGTGCATGACTGGCGTTGCGGCGGTGATGGCAAAGACCGGAACGGAAGCCAGAGCATTGCGGCTCTGGGCCATGTAGATCCGCCACTGCGCAGAAGTGGAATTAAAGTTGGGATCTGAGGTGCCGTAGAAAAAGACGTTCACTTTTCCAGGGTCACCGGTGACGACCCAAGGCTCCACGGAAGTTTTGGCATTGGCACCGGCATTGACGCGCACTGGCGTGGACCAGTCTTCGCCGCCATCGGTCGAGGAGGTGAGGAAACTGCCGACACCATCACTGAAGGCGATGTACAGATTACCTGCGGGATCCACGGCGATGGACGGAAAGACGTGCGCCAGGGAAACGTTAGCGGGGGCCTGGTAAACCAGCTTGAGAATCCAGGTCTGGCCGGAGTCAACTGACTTGGCAAGGTACAACTGATTTGGAATTGCGCCAAAAAACGCGTTGTACACGTTGCCATTGTTGGCGTCCACCACGAGATTGCCCTGATCGCCGGGCTGAATGCCCAGCTCGGGCGTGGTCATCTGGGAAACGTAGGGGTAGGTGATGCCGCCGTCGGTGGACTTGGCGCAATAGAGAGAAACGGTGCCGTTAAGATCGGCGCCGAGTTGTTTGGTGGTGATGTAAACAATGTTCGATCCGAAATTGGCGAGCCACTGGCGATCATCGGCAGGCAAAGTGGAGCCCTCGGGATCGCAGAGCCAGTAGGCGCCACCATTGCTAGAAGTGCAGGTGGAATTGCCGCCCAGCCAAAGGGAAGTCATGTCCACGCGGCCATTGGGGAGAGCCAGCTCATCTTCGTCACCGCCGCCCGCGCCCACGCCGACCAGACCTAGACCGGATCCGGCAGCCTGCGCGCCATCGGGTTCACCAATGAAGGTGAATGTGTTGCCGCCGTCCAGGGACTTCCACATGTCCGTTCCCGCCGGGATCGCTTGAATGGCAGCGACGTAGATATTGCCGAGCGGGTCATGCACGACGCGCGGTTCGGCATCCTGCTCAAAGAACAGGCCGCCTGCGGGAGTGGTGTTGTAGACGCTCGGAGGCCGCGTCAGCATCTGAGCGGTGAAGGTAGCATTGCCGATCTTGTAGCGCGCTCTGCCGGTGTGCACGCTAGGCTCCGCAGCCAAAGTGATCGTCGCCGTGTATGCGGTGTTGGCGGCCGTGACCGGCACAATTTGAATCTGGTAGGCGCCCGCGGGTAGCTGGCCGAGGTCGGCGTCGTTGTAATTCGTGCCGCTTTGCGTGGCCATGCCGACCAAATTGTTGCTCGCGTCGTAGACGTAAATATCGAGCTCGTCGAGATTGGAAGACCACGTGGCCTTCACGTGTATGGCGTAGTTGGGATGGTTCGAGTAGTAAGTTGCCGGCACATTTACAGTCAGATTGTAGAGGTCGCAAATAGTCGAGTCGCACGGCGGATTGGCAACGCCCGTGCCGGTCTGAGTCTGACCGATGACGCCCGTTTGCGTGCCGGTCCATGTCAAGGTAGTGGTGGAGGTGCTGAGCGTACCGCTAAATGTCGCTGCCAGGACTGAAGCCGTTAGTGCGATGATGCCGAGCACTATGAGGATCGCGTTCTTACACATCTATCCTTCTCCTTTTTTCAAGGCAGTCTTCTGCCAAAGATTTAATTACTTAGGGAACGAGGCCGCTCGCCGCCCGAGGGGGTTTCAATTTAGTGGCGTGCGATCCGGCCTAACCTCAGGGCCGACAACCAGACACTAAAGGGCATGTGAGATGCCAAATTACTTCGCAGCGTAAAGCATTGAAAAATCTGGGACGAAATTAAAATGAAAGGCCAGAGACAGGGTAGTTTTAGTCCGAAGGATTCGGGGTCACCATATAAATTTTACCTGAATCGAAGGGAGGCGATCGGAATTGCCCCGTTGAACCAGCCGGAACGACACTGACGGCTTGATTCGAACATTGGATTTGTTGGAGCAAAACGAAGGAAATTATTTGGGGGCGGCGGAGGCGACGTGCTGGAGGCGTTCGATGAGTTTTTTGTGTTCACTGCGGATTTCGGCGGGGAGGCGATCGCCAAATTTTTCGAAGAATTTGCCGGTGGCTTCGGTTTCCTCAAGCCAAGCGCGCGGCTCGACGCGGAGGAGTTCGGAGAGCGCTTCGCGAGAGATATTCAACCCTTCGAGAGTGAGCGATTGCGGAGTGGGGACGAAGCCGATGGGCGTCTCGGCGGCCTGAGCTATGCCTTCGATGCGTTCGAGCATCCATTTCAAGACGCGGACGTTTTCGCCGAAGCCCGGCCAGAGAAATTTTCCGTTGTCATCCTTGCGGAACCAATTGACGTGAAAGATGCGCGGGGGATGCGGAATCTTCTTCCCCATGTCGAGCCAGTGCTGGAAATAATCGGCCATGTTGTAGCCGCAGAAGGGAAGCATGGCCATGGGGTCGCGGCGGGTGACTCCGACGGCGCCGGTGGCCGCGGCCGTGGTTTCGGAAGCCATGGTGGCCGCGACGTACACGCCGTGCTGCCAATCGCGGGCTTCGTATACGAGCGGAGCGAGACGCGCGCGGCGTCCGCCGAAGATGAATGCGGAGATGGGCAGGCCGGCGGGGTCTTCCCATTGTGCGGAGATGGAAGGCGTTTGCCGCGCGGGAACGGTGTAACGCGAATTGGGATGCGCGGCCGGGCCTTGATCGGGAGACCACCGCTCGCCTTTCCAGTTGATGAGTCCTGCGGGCGGATCGGACATGCCTTCCCACCACGGAGTATTTCCCGGAGTGAGCGCGACGTTGGTGAAAATGGAATTTTTGCGCAGGGCGTCCATGACGTTGGAATTGGTTTGCGAGTTGGTGCCCGGAGCGACGCCGAAAAAGCCCGCTTCGGGATTGATGGCGTGAAGATAGCCGTCGGAAGCGACGTGCATCCAGGAGATGTCGTCGCCGACGGTCCAGACGCGATAGCCCTCGTCGCGGAGGGCTGAAACCATCATGGCCATGTTGGTCTTGCCGCAGGCACTCGGGAACGCGGCGGCCATGTAGGTGACTTTGCCGGAGGGCGCTTCGAGGCCGAGGATGAGCATGTGCTCCGCCATCCAGCCCTGTTCGCGGGCCATCCAACTGGCGATGCGCAGCGCGAAGCATTTTTTCCCCAGCAGGGCGTTGCCGCCATAGCCCGAGCCGACGCTCCAGATAAGTTTTTCTTCGGGGAAATGCAGAATGAAGCGGCGGGAGGGATCGAGATCGGCGAGGGAATGGAGTCCAGGAACAAAATCGGCGGAGCTGCCGAGGCGTTCGAGCGCGGCACGTCCCATGCGCGACATGATGCGCATGCTCAGAACGACGTAAGGGCTGTCGGTAATTTCGACGCCGACTTTGGCGTAGGGCGATGCGGCGGGACCGAGAATGTACGGCACAACGTACATGGTGCGGCCGCGCATGGCGCCGTCGAAGATCGGGCGGACTTTTTCCCTGGCTTCGGCGGGAGACATCCAGTTGTTGGTAGGGCCGGCATCCGATTTTTCGCGCGTGCAAATGAAGGTGACACCTTCGGTGCGCGCGACGTCGTTGGGATTGCTACGGTGGAGAAAACAGTTCGGATAAGAATTTTGAGCGAGCGCGATGAACGACCCGTCGCGCAGCATTTCTTCAGTGAGGCGGGAGGCTTCGGCATCGGAGCCGTCGCAAACGAGAGTTTTCGCGGGCTTGGTGAGGCGGGCGGATTCATCGACCCAAGTTTCGAGCGGCGTGGACAACCTACCTCCATGAATGCGGAGCGGAGAAAACGCCCGAAAACCGGGCCGGGCGGGAAATTGCGCCGCGAAAAACCAACAGCATAACTTCCTCGCAGAGTCTAACGCAGGATGGTGGAATTGCAAGAAAGAGGCGGGAGCGCGCGTTTCCAAGCTGCCATTGCGGCGCGCGGAGAAGAATTCACGCGCAGTGCTATACTGCGCGGATGTTCGCGCGAAAACTCGAAGTGGAAATCGTCACGGAAGGCAAGGCGAGGGCCTGCCCGCTCGAATGGCTGGACGCATTCTGCATGAGGAATTTCACGGGAGCGGCGGAGTTCGACGACACGCTGCCCACGGGCGAGGGCGAATTGGAAGCAGGACTTCGCGTCGAGCCGGAGCGGCTGGCGCGTGCGCTCGAAGAATGGCTCACCAAGCGCGGGAAGGGAAACGGACGGGCGGTCGAAGTGCGTATCCGCGAGAAAAATCCCAGGGGAAAATAGAGAAGAGCCGGACCCGGCGGAAGGATGACTGGGGTGGCGCAGCGATTGTCATCCTGGGAGCCCGGCTCCCACTGACTTTGGACGCAGCGAGAGGGCGCACGTGAGCGGAGTTATTGGAAGTGTCCCGGGCGTTGAGGGGAGCGGCTCGTGAGCGGCGCGGAAGACGAAATGGGCGCATGGCGCGCAAGAGCGGCGCGAATCTGCGGGAGGGCGCGCGTGGCGGATTCCTCGCCGGCGGCGACGAGCTCCGGAGTTTTCTCAAAGCCGTCCCAGAGCACTTCGTGAACTTCGGGCTCAAGGATGATATCCGCATCCTTGCGCCAGGGCTGGCCAAGATGCGCTTGAATGATAGAGAACGAGCGGCCAATAATCTCAATGGTGTTGCGCGGCTTTTCGCGCAACAGGCCCGGCTCTAGATGCACGGCGATGACGAAGTGCGCACCCATGTGGCGCACCGCGGCCGAGGGGACGGCTTCGGTGAGGAAACCATCGACGAGGAAGCGACCGTCGTGCTCAATGGGCAGGAAAAGTCCGGGATAGGCGCACGAGGCGCGCAGGGCCGGGGAAATTTCGCCGGCGGTGAAATAGACGGAGTCGCCGCTCACCAAATCGGTAGCGACGATGCAGAGGGGGATGCGCAATTCCTCAAACGTGCGGGCGGCGGTAAAGCGATGGAGAAAATCCTCGAGGCGGGCGTTGGAAGCCATGCCGTACTTGGAGAGGGTCCAGCGGCCGAAATCACGAAAGCGGGTGATGATTCCTTCCTGCTCCATTTTTTCGAGCGAAGTGCCGCTGGCGTAGGCCGCAGCGATGAGCGAGCCCACGCTGGTGCCGGCGATGAAATCAATGGGAATGCCGTTCTGCTCGAGGACGCGCAGAACTCCGATGTGCGCGATGCCGCGAGCAAATCCTCCGCCGAGCGCCAGACCGATTTTCGGGCGGCCTTCTTCGTTGCCGTACGCAAAGCTGCGCAGGCGGCGAACTCCCTTCCCAAGCCAATTCAAGACAGTGCTCATGGTGCTGCGGGCTAGCTCCTGTTAATAAGACACTGTATCGCAATCGTGGGTTGCAGGGCTTTCGGGTTGACCCTGACTTGCCGGTTCTGTAACCTGCCATGCCAAGCGAGCAAAAATTATGAAGCATCGCATCGAAAAAGCGGCCGTTCTGGGAGCAGGAACGATGGGAGCACGCATCGCGGCGCACCTGGCGAATGCCGGAGTGCCGTGTTTCCTGCTGGACATCGTGCCGCGGGAGCTGACGGCGGACGAAATAGCAAAGGGGTTGGCGCTGACGGATCCGCGCGTGCGGAATCGCATCGTGTACGCGGGCTTCGAAGCGGCGAGGAAATCGCGGCCGGCGGCATTCTTTACTCAGGATACGGCGCGGCTCATCACGCCCGGAAATTTCGAAGATAACCTCGCGTGGTGCGCGCAGGCGGACTGGATCATCGAAGCGGTGGCGGAAAATTTGGAGATCAAGCGCGCGCTGCTCGAAAAAGTTGCCGCGCAGCGCAAGCCCGGCGCGATCGTGACCACGAATACTTCCGGGCTGCCCATCCACTTGATTGCGCAAGGATTTCCCGCGGAATTTCAGGAGCACTGGGCGGGAACGCATTTCTTCAATCCGCCGCGGTACATGAAGCTGGTGGAAATTATTCCCGGGCCGGGAACTCGCCGGGAAGTGATCGCGTCTCTCGAGGAGATTTGCGACCGGCGGCTGGGCAAGGGCGTGGTGATCGCCAAAGACACGCCCAATTTCATCGCCAACCGCATCGGGACTTTTTCGATGCTCAACGCGCTGCGGCAGATGACGGCGCTGGGAATGACCATCGAAGAAGTGGACGCATGTACAGGCCCGGCGGTGGGCTGGCCGAAATCGGCGACGTTTCGCACGACGGATCTGGTCGGCCTCGACGTGCTGGCGCACGTGGTGCGGAACATTTACGAGAATGTTCCCGAAGATGAATCGCGCGAAATCTACCGGCTCCCCGCGCTGATCGAAGAGATGATGAAGCGCGGATGGCTGGGAGAAAAAACCGGTTCGGGATTTTACAAGCGCGTGAAACGCGGAGGCGAAAGCGAAATCCTCACTCTCGACTGGCAGAAGATGGAGTACCGACCGAGGCAGAAGGCGCGGTTCGGTTCGATTGAAGCGGGGAAGGCCATCGAGGATACTCGCGAGCGGCTGCGCATGCTCGCGGGGCCGGCGCTGGCGGGAAAAGAGGGCGACAAGGCGACAAAGTTCTTGTGGGGCAGCCTCTCGGAGATGTGCCTCTACGCAGCGCGGCGGATTCCGGAAATTTCCGACCGCGTGCTGGAAGCGGACCGCGCCATGCGCTGGGGATTCGCGTGGGAGCTGGGGCCATTTGAAATCTGGGACACCATCGGAGTCGAGGCGATGGCGCAGGCGCTTGAGCGCGAAGGTAAGGCGCTGCCGCCTCTGGTCGCGAAGCTGCTTTCCTCGGGGAAGAAATCGTTCTACGAAACGGCGCAGGGGCGCACGAAGTATTTCGATCTCGCTTCAGCGAGCTACCAGCCTGCGGAAGAGGCGGCGGGAATCATCATCCTGAAATCGCTGAAGGAGCAAACGAAGGAAATTCAGAAAAACGCGGGCGCGAGCCTGGTTGACCTTGGCGACGGAGTGGTTTGCTGCGAATTCCACGCGAAGATGAACGCCATCGGCGGAGACCTGGTCGCGATGTTGCACGCGGGTCTGAAGCGGCTGCAGTCCGATTTCGACGCCATGGTCATCGCCAATCAGGCGGTCAATTTTTCCGTGGGCGCGAACTTGATGATGATTTTAATCGGCGCGCAAGAACAGGAATGGGACGACATTCATCTGGCGGTGCGGCAATTTCAGGGCGTCAACATGGCCATCAAATACGCGCCGCGTCCGGTGGTGGCGGCGCCGCAGGGAATGGCGCTCGGCGGCGGATGCGAGATTAGTTTGCACGCCGCGCGAATTCATGCTGCGGCGGAAGCGTATATCGGGCTGGTGGAGACGGGCGTGGGGCTGATTCCGGGCGGCGGGGGAACGAAAGAGATGCTCATCCGCGCGAATGAGCGCGCGGCGGGCGGCGAGGACCTGGATTTGTTTCACGCGCTCAAGCCGGTGTTCGAAAATATCGCCATGGCGAAAGTTTCGACGAGCGCTGAAGAAGCGCGGCAGCTGGGGTATCTGCGGCGCGCGGACTTGGTGGCGATGAATCGCGACCGCCTCGTCGCCGATGCAAAGGAAACGGCGCTCGCGATGGCGCACGCCGGGTATCACCCGCCCGCTCCGGCGGAAATTGGAGTGCTGGGAGAGGAATTCCTTGCGGGCGCGAAGCTCGCGATTCACATGATGCTTCGCGGCGAATATATTTCCGAGTACGACGCGGTCGTGGGCCGCAAGCTCGCGAATATTCTGGCGGGCGGCGCGCTCTCGGCTCCGCAGAAGGTTTCCGAGCAGTACATTCTCGACCTCGAACGCGAAGCGTTTGTCAGCCTCTGCGGCGAACGCAAGACGCAGGAACGCATCGCGCACACGCTCAAGACGGGCAAGCCGCTCCGCAACTGATGCCTGCATGTTCGACCGCTGGCGCTAAGGACGGCTCTCGAGGGCTGGGCGATCCCTCGGTTCGCCCTTTATGGGATCAGTAGCTCAGGTCCTGCAGCATTTTTATCCGCCCTTCTGTGAGCCAAGTCATCCAGCTCTCGGGTGTCACACTCGGATACTTGATACGTCCAAACTGTACCCAAGCTTCGCGATAATCAAGCCATGCGAGCTCAGCCTTTCTTACACCTTCCGGAGTGACAGTTACCATCGTGAGGGGATCTGGTTTCTCTGACTGGATCTTCGAGTATATGGAATTTAGCTTCGCGTCAGCCTTGCTAAACTCCGCACGCGAAAACCTGGGCAGCTGCCCCCGCTCAAACCTCGCCAAGGCTGCGACAAAACCGCCCTTGAGAGAGGCCCCTGCTTCAATCTCGAATGCAGCTCCACCCGTACCACTGAAATCCACCTCGTTTCGCGAACTGGCTTCAAAAAACGCATTTGCTGCTTGTTGCAGGTTGCGGAAAGCTACTCTGTCTGTAGGACTCCAGTTCGCGATGATTTCATCGAGCTTCTTGGCCCGCGCGACGCGGTCGAACTTCTCCTGCAAATCTGCGCACCAGCCCTCCATGAATCCGCTGGTGGCGTCGTCACATAGATTGAAATTGTGTCCAGTCCAGTGTTCCCTCTGTAGCTTCAAAAGATGGTCGAACCGGGAGTAGTTCTCTGCCTGTGCCCCATCGACCTCGCAAGAAAATTTAAGTGCCAGATGGAAGTTCCGGGTTGCTCCATTGCCGTTTGCATAGATCATAGTGAGCAGACCCGAGCCACCGAATACGTGCTCGGGATCATTGTTGTGATTCTCTCTTTCGATGTAGGCGCACCTTCGGGCCTTCAGAGGCTCGGCGGGATGATCGAAGCCGAAGTAGAGGTCTTCTGAATTGCATGATTCCAGAGATTTGCGATCCTCTGGTGTCGGCAGGTCGGCCACGGGCACTTGCGCGCTGTCATAAGCGTCGCAGGCCGGTGGCCGCTCGTTGTAGCGCTCAACGTTCTGGCACAGCGCGAGAAACTCAAATGGGAGCAGTAGAAAGGCAAATACCGCCAATATGTAACTCGGGATTCGCAAACGAGTGGACATGATTCCTCTAGGCCGGCAATTCTACTGCACGATCATTAATTCTGTCGATTGCGCATCGGCATTGCTGCCCTCACGGTGGTTGGTTTCCCGCGAGCGCTCAGTTTCTTGACAGTGTGGAAACCTGCCGATAGCATCGGGACACGCCCATGATACGTGAGCCGCTTCACAATCAGTCTGCCAGCAAATTAGAAAGCCGTAGTGCGAAGGCGGCGTCGAATCGCAATGTAGGCACCCCAGCAAGCGACGGCGAGAGCGATGCACACGGCGAATTCGACTGGAGCCGTGCTCAGCAGGAGATGGAATTCGAAACCGCCGTTACTGGTGGTGTGGAACTCGAAGCTCGCCAAAATCGCAGTGAAAAAGATGCCAAAGCCCAGGAGCCATTTCTGCCAACCCAACAGGCGCTTGGTGCGGCGGAAGGCGCGGAGCTCCAGTTCGGGCGGCAGGGCAGAGGGCGCGGCCTTGGTCAGATTTTCCATCCACTCGCTGCGGATGCGCCCCGCGAGTTCCGCGTCCTGTTTCAAAAATTCTTCGACCAGGGCCTTGGTGGCCGGGCTGGCTTCGCCCGAAAAATAGACCGGCAGTAAATCGAGAATCACTTCACGGGTCACGTTCATGAATTCCTCCTCCTAGACATTGCGAATTCCGGCGAGACGCAGGCGCGCGCGATGGATTTTCACCTTCACGGCGGCGAGCGAAATCCCGAGCACTTGAGCGATTTCTTCATAGGGCAATCCTTCGTAGGCACGCATGAGGAGCGCGGAACGATCCGCTTCGGGAAGCTCCTGCAGTTTCTCCATCACGGCCTGGAACTCGGCTTTTTGCTCCGCGTGTTTGTACGCGCTCGGCTGGGGATCGCGGATTTCATTGTCAAGGTCCACGTGGCGGCCTATCTTGCGCAGCCCCTGCAAATAAAGGTTGCGAGAGATGGTGAAGAGATAGCCCTTCACGGTGGCCGCGCGAATTGGTTCCGGCGAAGTCCAGGCGCGAACAAAGGTTTCTGAAGTGATGTCCTCGGCCTCCGCGCGATTGCCGGAAAGAAAGAGCGCAAAATGCAGCACGTCGGGGGCATATTTTTGGTAGAGCGCGCTGAAATCCGTGGTCACACACACTCTCTCTCGCGACGCATAAGTTTATCTGGTGATGAGGCCGCTGAAAATGTCCGTCCAGGCGTGCGCGATCATGCAGGGGCGCAAGCTCTTCCGCCACATTGCCAGGAGCCCATACAATGCTCCGAGGGCCGCAATCTTTATGGTTGCCTGTGTCCCCTGGTAGCCGTGGCCAACGCCGAACAATACCGCCTGCAGTGCCACTCCGGCGAGCGCGCTGCCCGTGAGGCGTTTGAATTGTTCCTGGAAGTAGCCCCGGAAAACTATTTCCTCGCAGATTCCCGCGCTGGCGGAAAGCGCGATCCACAGCAGCAATTCAACGAGGCTTTTCGGCAGCAGCGGCTGGATCGAGGCCGCATGGCTCGGCGCAAACCATCTTGACCCAACCATCTCCAGACTTCCCCAGAGGGCCCACAAGCCGACACCGAGAGCAACGTCTCTGATGATGTATTTCGCGCTGGTCCATCTTTCGCCGACGAGCTCGCTCATACGCGTGCCGGTCTTGCGCAGCCCGGCCCGGACGTAGCAGACCAGCCCCCACTCCATAGCGATGAGAGAGAGATAAAGCGGCACGACGTGTTGGTGCTGCTGTAATTGTCCGGGATGGGTCTGGGCGATGTGCTGGAAAATGGCTCCCATCACGGTCAGCGAAAGGAATAGAGCCGCCAAAAGCACAGTGTGCCATACGGGCGCGATTAATTTGGGGCCTGGGGGGTTCAGTTGTACCGCGGCGTTTGTCGCCATAGATCATCCTCATTTCCAGCTAAGTTCGTTCCGAATAGGGTATGCGCCAGAGGGCGAAAAGTTACAGCCATCGCCTATCACGAGCGCCGCTGGAAAATCCACACCTTCGCATCGCGCCAAGATTCTTGACACTGTGGAAACCTGCCGATAGCATCTGCCGTCCGTGGTAGAAGTTTGAGGCTGGAAGTCCGCGAGGGCGGGCTCGAGGCTCGAAAAGGTCGCGGGCCTATTCTAAGGGGTGTGAGATGAAACGAAATCTTACGGCGCGAAGCGTGATGGTGTCTCTCCTGACGGGCATTCTTGTCGCGGCGGGTGCGCTCGCACATTTGCGAAGCACGCAGGCGGATGAGCCGGATTATTTCGCGATCGAACACGCGCGTGTGGTGACGGTTTCGGGAGCGACGCTGGACGATGCCACGGTGCTCGTCGAGAAGGGCGTGATCGCCGCGGTGGGCACGTCGGTCGAAGTGCCGCCCGAAGCGATGGTGATTGACGGCAAAGGAATGACCGTCTATCCCGGTTTCATTGACGCCGGAACGGACATTGGGCTGCAAGCGCCTGCGCCGCCGGGAGCGCCGCCGCAGATGGCCGGAGGCGGTGGCGGAAGGCGCGCCGCGGTTCCCGCGCAGATTGCCATGGGGCCGGAGGACCGTCCGGGCACGACGCCGTGGAATGACGCAGCCGACGACCTCAACACGAATGACAAGCGAATCGAGACTTGGCGCGACGCGGGGTTCACGACCGTGCTTTCGACGCCCAAGGGTGGAATTTTTCCCGGGCAAGGAGCGGTGATTGATCTTGCCGGAGAGCGGCCGGGGAAAATGGTAGTGAAGGCTCCGGCGACGCTGGAAGTTTCGCTGCAACCGGTCGGCGGATTCTGGAGTTTTCCCGGATCGCTGATGGGCACGGTGGCGTATGCGCGGCAAGTGTTCATTGATACGCGCTGGTATAAAGATGCGGAGAAGGCTTATGCCGCGCATCCGCAGGGGCAGGAGCGGCCGATGTACGACCGCACGGAGCGCGTGGTGGGACGCGCGCTGGCGACTGGGGAACTCGTGCTCGTTTCGGCGAATTCGGACATTCAAATCAGGCGCGCGCTGCGGTTGGTGGATGAGTGGAAGCTCGAGAACGCGGCGCTTTACGGCGTGCAACAGAGCTATGACGTGGCCAATGAAATCGCGGCGAAAAAAATTCCCGTGCTGGTGAATTTGAAGTGGCCCGAACCGCCGAAGGACGCCGATCCGGCCGATGTGCCGTCGCTCAAGGAGCTGCGGTTCCGCGATCGTGCGCCCGGAACTCCCGCGGCGCTCGTGAAGGCGGGCGTGAAATTCGGGTTCTATTCCGGCGGCCTCGATTCGACCGAGGGAATTCGCAAAAATTTGAAGAAGGCCGTTGACGCGGGACTTTCGCCCGAAGCGGCGCTGCGCGCGTTGACGATTGATCCGGCAACGATTTTGGGGGTGAGCGACCGGCTGGGGAGCATTGAGCGCGGGAAAATTGCCAACCTGGTGGTGGCGGACGGAGACATCTTCGGCGAAAAAACAAAGGTGAAGATCGTATTCGTGGACGGCAAGCGGTTTGAAGTTCACGAAGCGCCTCCGGGAGAGAAGCATGAGGGCGGGCCTCCGGGAAAGCCGGGGATGCTCGCGCCGCAGGGTGCGGGGCAAGGAGGCAGCCGATGAAAACGCGAATGCTTCGGTTGGGCGGCCTGCTGGCGGCGCTGACGTTTGTCGCATGTGGAGCGGGGGCGCAGGATTCACAGACGACGCTCATCAAGAACGCGACGGTCATCACTATCACACACGGAAAAATCGAGCACGGCTCTGTGCTGATCCGCGATGGCAAGATCGCCGCGGTGGGGACGGATCTTTCGGCGCCGAAAGACGCGACAGTAATTGATGGTACGGGCCTGTACGTGATGCCTGGAATTATTGATTGTCACTCGCACATCGCGATTGATGGCGATGTGAATGAGGGATCGATTTCCGTTTCTTCGATGGCCAATATCGCGGACGTGCTCAATCCCGAGGACATTGATATTTACAGGGATCTCGCAGGCGGCGTGACCACGGCAAACATTCTGCACGGCTCGGCAAACCCTATCGGCGGGCAGACGATCGTCATCAAGCTGCGCTGGGGCAAGCCGGCCAGCGAATTGCCATTCGAAGGCGCGCTGCCGGGAATCAAATTCGCGCTGGGCGAAAATCCGAAGCGCTCGAATTTCACTCCGCCGCCGGGAATTCCCCGACGGTATCCGGCGACGCGCATGGGAGTGGAAGAAACGATTCGCGAGGCGTTCACCGAAGCGCAGGAATACAAGAAGCAGTGGGACGACTACAACAAACGCAAAGCAGCCGGAGAGATGAATCTGATTCCGCCGCGGCGCGATTTGAAACTCGATCCACTGGTGGAGGTGCTCGAAGGCAAACGCTACTTGCACTGCCACTCCTACGTGGCGAGCGAAATCCTGATGCTGCTGCGCGTGGCGAAGGAATTCGGATTCAAAGTGCGGACATTCCAGCACGTGTTGGAAGGCTACCGCGTGGCGGACGAAATGGCCGCCGCGGGAGCGGGCGGATCCACTTTCTCCGACTGGTGGTCTTACAAG
Source organism: Candidatus Acidiferrales bacterium (assembly GCA_050747245.1). Lineage (GTDB taxonomy): Bacteria > Acidobacteriota > Terriglobia > Acidiferrales > UBA7541 > JBOGNO01. The sequence continues at coordinate 17,629 of JBOGNO010000005.1, read as the reverse complement.
ATGGAAGCCTATGAGGCGATTCCGTACAACTCAGCGTTGATGACCGAACGGGGCGTGATTGTTTCCGTCAACTCCGATGACGCGGAAGAAGCCACGCACCTGAACCAGGAAGCGGCGAAATCCATGAAGTACGGCGGACTATCGGAGAATGAGGCGCTGAAGCTGGTGACGCTAAATCCCGCGATTCAGCTGGGAATTGACCAGCGCGTGGGCTCGATTGAGGTCGGCAAGGACGCAGACCTGGTGATTTACAACCACGATCCGCTGAGCGTGTATGCCGTCGTGCAGAAGGCCATTATTGACGGCCGCGTGTATTTCGACCGCGCGCAGGACATCGCGCAGCGCCCAGCGCTTGAAAAAGAGAAGAAGGACCTACTCGAGAAAGAAAAAAAGGCCGCGGAGCCTGAGAAAAAGGAGCAAGGCAAGCCCGGAGAGAAAAAACCGGAGAGAAAGAAACCAGCGGAAACAGACACCTCGAGCAACGGAGGTGCGCGATGAGGAAGGCAATTTTCGCAAGCGCAATTCTGTTGGCCCTGGCGCTGAGCGCAGCGCCCGGGCAGGCGCAAGACAAAACTTCAAGTGTTTACGCGATCGAGAACGCGAAAATTTATACGCTCGCGGGCGCGCCGATTGAAAAGGGAACTGTGGTTATTCGCGATGGCAAGATCGCGGCGGTCGGCGCGGACGTTGCGGTCCCCGCCGACGCGCAGGTGATTGACGCCAACGGCCTCAGCGTTTATCCGGGGATGTTCGATCCGCTCTCGCATATTGGACTTGAAGAAGTAGGCGCGGTATCGGCGACGGTGGATATTTCCGAGCTCGGCGAATTCAATCCGGAACTGGTGGCCGGCGATGCGGTGAATCCCGCGAGCGAGCACATTCCCGTGACGCGAGCCGCGGGCATCACACACACGCTCACCGCGCCCGGACAGGGCGGATTTGGATTCGGCGGGGGAGGGGGCGGAAGCGTCATGCCCGGACAGGCTTCGCTCATCAACCTGGCGGGGTGGACCGAGGACGGAATGCTCGTGCGCCGGAAGGGCGCGATGATTTTGATCTGGCCCACGGTGGCGACGCGGACATTTGATTTCGAAACTTTTACTGTAAAGTCGCGGCCGTACAAGGAGGTCGAAGAAGAATACCGCAAGCGGATGGACACGCTCTCCGACTGGATCAGCCGTGCGAAACACTACGCACAAGCGGTGGAGAAGGGTTCACCCGCAAATTTCGAACGGGATCTGAAGCTCGAAGCGCTCGTTCCGGTGGTCGATGGCAAGATGCCAGTCATCGTCATCGCCGGCCGCGAACGCGATATCCGCAACGCCGTGAAATTCTGTGAAGATCAAAAACTGAAAATGATTCTCGGAGGCGGGACGGAAGCCTGGAAAGTGAAGGACCTGCTCAAAGAGAAAAACATTCCGGTGATTCTGGCGCCGACGTTGCGAGTGCCTGAGGAAGAAGACGATCCTTACGACAAATCGTACACTGCGCCCGGCGAGCTTGCCGCCGCGGGCATTCCCATCGCGTTTGCGAGTTTCGACGTGGCGTTCTCGCGGCGCCTGCCGCAGCAGGCAGGGACAGCCGTCGCCTATGGACTGCCATATGAGGAAGCGCTCAAGGCCGTTACTGTGAATGCCGCGAAGATGCTGAGTGTGGATAGCGAGCTGGGCACGATCGAGCCCGGAAAGATGGCCAACATCGTGGTGACCAACGGCGACTTGCTCGAACTGAGCACTGAAGTGCGATACCTATTCATTGCGGGACAGCTCACCAGCCTCGAAAACAAACACCACGAGCTGTACGAGAAATATCGCAAACGGCCGAAACCCGCGAGCGTCACAAAATAAGCGGTGGAATTCGATCCGGGCGGGCACTGCTCTCTATTTCCCGGCCTTACAAATAAATTGCGTGCTGGGAAGCCGCGTATTTCTGCGCTGTGTTGCTTTTTGAACCTGAATAGCATCCAATAACTACAATGCGGCCGCAGAGACTGCGCGTTGCGATTGAGGAGACAGAGAATGCGCGAAGCGGTGATAGTCAGCTCGGTGCGGACGGCGGTGGGCAAGGCGTATAAGGGCGCGCTGCGCGCTTTTCGCCCGGACGATCTGGCGGCCATGGCGATGCGCGAGGCGATTGCGCGCGTTCCCGGACTTGACCCGAAAGAAATCGAAGACGTCATTCTGGGCTGCGCCATGCCGGAAGGTGAACAGGGAATGAATGTGGCGCGGATTGCTGCGCTGCGCGCGGGCCTGCCGGTGGAAACTTCGGCAATGACCGTCAACCGGTTTTGCTCCTCGGGACTGCAAGCCATAGCCATCGGCGCGGAAAGAATCATGTGCGGCCATGCGGAAGTCATCCTGGCTGGCGGAACGGAGTCCATGAGCCTGGTGCCGATGGGCGGAAACAAAATCTCGCCGAATCCATGGTTGATGGATCATTACCCCGACTCGTATCTGGGCATGGGACTGACGGCGGAAAACCTGGCGCGCAAATATGGAATCACGCGCGAGCATGCCGACGAATTTTCTCTCGCCAGCCACAAAAAAGCGATTGCGGCCATCGCCGCGGGAAAATTCAAGGACGAAGTGGTTCCCGTGGACGTCGCGTTCACGGCGCTCGATAACGGCCGGGCAAAAACCTCCAATTCCAAGTTCGATACCGATGAAGGCCCGCGCGGGGATACTTCGATGGAAGCGCTCGGAAAACTGAAGCCTGCGTTTCACGCGCGCGGCGTTGTGACGGCGGGAAACAGCTCGCAGATGAGCGATGGCGCGGCGGCAACAATCGTGATGAGCGCGGAGCGCGCCCGGGCGCTGGGCGTGAAGCCGCTCGCGCGTTACGTGGCGTTCGCAACGACCGGGTGCCTTCCCGAGGAAATGGGTGTGGGGCCAGTCTTCGCGATTCCGAAAGCGCTTCGGCAAGCGGGTTTGAAGCTGGAACAAATTGACGTCGTCGAGCTGAACGAAGCGTTCGCGACGCAGGCGCTCTCGGTGATCAAACTTGCTGATCTGGACCCGGCAAAGGTGAATCCGAATGGGGGTGCGATTGCTCTGGGGCATCCGCTGGGATGCACGGGAGCCAAGCTGACCGCAACGATTTTGCGCGAACTCGAACGGCGCAACGCGCGCTACGGCCTGGTGACCATGTGCGTTGGCGGGGGCATGGGCGCTGCTGGAATCTTCGAGCGTGCTGCCTGAGCGCCGCTATTTTTTTGTTTCCGTGTACTTCGTCACTTGTTGATACGGCGCGTCACCCATCCGAAACCATTCTTCAATGGTGACGGACTTTGGCTGAATGTCCGTGTACATCCTGCGGCTGCCCACTTTCACACCGCCCATCTCGAATTCACTTTCCAGAATGAGATTTGCGCCCTCCCAGTGAGCCGTGCCGGCGATGGCTCCGGGAAGGACATTCGTAAACGAATAGGTCTTGTATGCGTTCGCTTTCGGATCCCAGGTGAAAACGTCGTGGCCAATTTCGGCGCCGCCCGGCCCCTCGCCCTCGAAATCCGCGATCAGAGAGAATCCGCCGGGGCCGAGGCGCGCTCTGTACGTTCCCGAATATTTTCCTCCTTCCGGCAGCATCGCGGATTTCATGTAATCACCCGCGTCATTCCAGTCACCAACGAGGAATTTCAAGCGGTCCATCTCTGGCCCGGGCTTAGGCTCCTGCATCGCGGCAGGCTGCGCTTGTTTCTCTTGTGCAGGTAGGGGCACAGGGAAAAACCAGCCGGCGATAGAGATCACTGCGGCTACTGCGGCCAGAGCTGCGGTAATTTTCCGACTCACCATGATCTGCTCCTTTTTCGCTAAGTCAGGTTGCCTTGAATGCTGGCGCTTCGTTCTGCGGAAATAGATCTCGCAAAAATCCGAAGCCAGCTGATTCTAAATTCAGACATGGCATTGTGGGGCCGATCGTAAGCTAAAAGCCAGAGCTAAGCATCGTGCCGCGGAAACCCGCGCTCGCTCAGATGGCCTCTTATGGCTTTGGCGCGGGAGCGGAAGATAGAATGCGCACGCCCGACTGAAACTCGCGGTAGTCCCGGTAAGTTTGATCGACTTCGATGTTAAATTGCATGAGCAAACCCACGCGAGCGTCAAGGCGGGCGTGCACGTGTTCGGGCAGCCAGACTTCGTCGTTCACTCGTGTCTGCTCGAGTTCGATTTGCGATCCCTTGTGCAAGCGCAGGAGGAAAAGCCCCCACGAAACGGTATCGAGGACGTCGACATGGAGCTTGACCCACTGCAGCTCGGCCTTGTCGATCCAGATGTGAAATCGAAACTTGGGGAGATAGTTGGCATATTTCATATGCGGCTGAAAACCGGGGCGAGGTTCGGCGGCAATGACGTAAGTTTCCCGGCCGTTGAGAGTTTCTGGCTGCTCCATGGTGAAGTTGTACGCCTCCGCGATTTCGAGAACGAATTTACGAGATTCGGCGCGCTCTTTCTCCTCTTCCGCGAGCCGCTTCTGCTTTTTTTCTGGAGATTCCTGCTCGCGTTTTCGGATAATTTTTTCAAGCCGCTCATCTTCCTTCGCGGCTTCTTTCGCCGGAAGGGGCTTGTCATTCTTTGCCGTGAGGCGTTGTGTCTGTTCTCCAGCAAGAAACAGCACATCGTAAGTTTTGGACTCCGTGGACTTCGTTCCCCCCTTCGAATTCAAACGGCGGGTCTCGTCGCGCTCGACATAGGTGTATTCGTGCGTCTTTAGTTCATTCGCAAAATCATTTTCAGCGGCGCGGCGGATGATTTCGCGCGGATCGTCGCCTGCGACGGGTGCAGCAGCCGGCGGAGATGCCTTGACGTTCTGGCAGAATCCGGAGGGTGTGGCGCAAAGCGCCAATACCAGCGCGAATAGCCATGCTCGCTTCATGTTATTGGTACGCTCTGTTTCGCGCGAAAGTTTCTCCGAAATTGCTTCCGAGATCGCTTCGTTTTTGGATCCGAGGAACCTGTCTCAAGGACATGCGAGTTACATTGCTCCCTTTTTAGCTTCCCGGTACAATGAGATTTCTCCACACTTCGGAAGCGGCGGGGATTTTCGAAGGAGCGACGATGGCGACCACACCAACAGCGCACACGATGACGCGGGGCGGAGGCTTTCTGGTGACCAGCAGCCGCCCGGAAGACGTATTCACGCCCGCGGAATTGAGCGACGACCAGAAACTCATTGGCCAAACGGCCGAAGAATTCATGGCCAAGGAAGTGATTCCCCTAGTTCCGGAGCTCGAGCAGCACAAGCACGGTCTGATGTCCGAGGTGCTCAAAAAAGCGGGCGAGCTGGGACTCCTGGGTGGTGGGATTCCCGAGGCGTATGGCGGGACGGGACTCGACAAAGTATCCACGACGCTGCTCGCGGAAAAACTCTCCTCTTACGCCTCGTTTGCGGTCACGCATGGAGGGCACGCGGGAATCGGGACTGTTCCCATCGTTTATTTCGGCACGGAAGAGCAAAAGAAAAAATATCTTCCGAAAATCGCCACGGGCGAATGGATTTCCTGCTACTGCCTTTCCGAGCCGCAGGCGGGCTCGGACGCGCTTGCGGCGCGGACGCGCGCCACGCTTTCGCCCGACGGAAAACACTGGATCCTGAACGGGCAGAAGATGTGGATCACCAATGGCGGATTCGCCGACGTCTTCGTGGTGTTTGCGAAAGTGGATGGCGAGAAATTTTCCTGCTTTCTGGTGGAGCGCAGCTATCCGGGATTTTCGTCCGGCGCGGAAGAGAAAAAGATCGGCATCAAGGGCAGCTCCACCGTGCCCATCTTTTTCGAGAATTGCCCTGTGCCGAGGGAGAATCTGCTCCACGAAATCGGCCGCGGGCACATCGTGGCGTTCAACACGCTTAATGCCGGGCGATTCAGCCTGGGAGCGTACTGCCTGGGGGGTTCGAAGAAGACGCTCGAGGCCGCTTCGAAATATTCCAAGGAGCGCACGGCTTTCGGCAAGCAGCTCCGCGAATTCGGGCTGATTGAAGAAAAGCTGGGCGAAATGGTAATCCGCATTTTCGCTCTGGATTCGATGATCTTCCGCACTGCTGGGACCGTGAACGCCGCTGTGGAATCAGGCGCGGGGTCGGACAAGGCGCAGCAGGCCATGCAAGTGCTCGAGGAATACGCCATTGAAAGCTCCATCTGCAAGGTGTTCGCAAGCGAAGTCCTGGATTACGTGGTGGACGAGGCTGTGCAGATTTTCGGCGGCTACGGTTATCACGAGGATTACCCCGTGGCGCGCGCCTACCGGGACAGCCGCATCAACCGCATCTTCGAAGGCACGAATGAAATCAACCGCATGCTCATCATCCAGATGCTGATGAAGCGGGCCATGGGCGGCGTGCTTCCGCTGATTCCCGCGGCCATGAAGCTCGCCGAGGAGGCCATGTCCCTTCCGCAAGCGGAAGAAGCGCCGGATCATTTTCTGGGCGAGGAAGAGCGCCTGGTGGCGCAGGCGAAGAAAGCGTTTTTGCTCGCGGCAGGCGCGGCGGTACAGAAGTTCCGCGAAAAACTTGCGGACGAGCAGGAAATCGTCGCCGCTCTTGCCAACGTGGTGATGGAAATTTACGCCATGGAATCCTCCCTGCTGCGCACGCAGAAAGCTGCGGCGCGCGCGGGCGAAGCCTCGACTGCGGCCATGGCGGATGCCGTGCGATCGCTGATCCACGATTCGATGGATCGCGTCGAGAGGGAAGCGCGGCGGGCGCTGGCGGCCACGGCTGAAGGCGACATGCTTCGCACGCAACTGGCTATGCTGCGCCGCTTCGTCAAGCATGAACCTCTCAATACCATCGCGATTCGCCGCAAAGTGGCTCAAGCGGTGCTCGCCCAGGATCGCTATCCGTTCGAAGGCCGATAATCCCGCGTGAGGCGCGCCTCAATTGCAATAGGCTGGATTCGCGCGCTGGCGGCGCCGTATTTGCGCGGCTATCGCGGCGTCCCGCAAACCCAGGGTGCGCTCAAGGGTTACTGGTTTCTTGCGCCTTCTTCGCGGCGTCCTATCGAGCCAAAATCCGGCCCGCGAAAGGGCTGCGTGTCGCGCGGCTTTTTTGTGGGTTATTTGACGGGCGCCGCCGATTTCGATTTTCTCCATCCCGAATTGCCGGAGTGCTTGATTTTCGCGTTTGCGCTCCCCGTGGGTGGCCCTTCGCATGAAAAGCTTGTTGCCAGCTCCGATTCACTGGTCCGCAAGACATTTGAGTACATCCGCTGGCTTACGCACCGGCCCCCGCGTTTCGTGTTTCACCCCGACGCGGTCGCTGCCATGACGCGCCATGTCTCCATGAAAGACTGGCCTGTGGAAAAATACCAGCACTTTTCACGCAATTTTTTTGTCGAGACGCTTGCCTGGCTGGTGCGCAGCGGCCTTGTACGCAAGTTTTTTGACTCAGCTGAAACCCCGCAGACAAAATTTGTCCGCTTGCGCAAATCCATTGCCTCGAAAAAATAAATCGCGATTGCGAGAAACTTTTTATCGTGCAGCGGTGTTTTACTCTTTTGGGATGCCATTTTACATATGCCTGTACTGCCGGACAGGCTGTTTCCTACAAATATTTGATAGGGAAGGGTTTTGCGGTGCACCGTTTGGGCTTCGAGTTGCATCCATGATAAGTGGAGGATTGCCTCGCTATGAGTAAGGCTCGCATCAAGGAATGGGTCTGGGTTGCCATCGCGATTGCCGTGGCACTTCCCATGTATTTCGTTCGCGAATTGCTCGCGGCCGAGCTGATTTTCATGCTCATCTTCGGCATGGCTCTTGTGGTCGGCGGCATTCTCTACCTGGTGGCGGAATTCGGCGAAAAGTTTCTCGATGGCGTGGATTGGATGCTCCGCGCGGTTTTGCCGGCCGCATGGCGTCGGGTGCAGCCCGTGGAAGAAGAGGTCAGTAAAAAGCCATTCCACCATCCACATTCAGAATCTGTCCAGTAATCGCGCTGGCCTGGTCCGAGACCAGGAACACAGCCGCGGCTGCAATTTCCTCTGTGGTTTGCGGCCTTCCCTGCAGGATTCCTCCCAGCATTTTCTGAAGCATCTCATCCGCATTTCCGCCTACGCTCTCCGCTAGCGCCGCCCCCAGCTCGCGAGACATCTGCGTTTCCGGCACTGGCCCGGGGCTGATGGCATTGACGCGCACCCCCTTGCGCCCGGCTTCGGCGGCGAGTGTGCGCGTGAAGCCGGCGAGTCCCGCCTTGGAAGCTGCATACGGGCTGTTCCAGGGGAACGCCGCTTTGCCCGCGATGCTGGTGATGTTCAGGATTGCTCCCGAGCCGCGCGCGTACATTTCCGGCAGCACCAACCGCGTGAGAAGAAATGGCCCCCGAAGATTTGCGGCAATTACTGCATCCCATTCGTCAGGTGATATTTCCTCCACTGGCTTCACCGGGCCGTAGATTCCGGCATTGTTGACCAGGATATCCGTACCGCCGAATTTCTCCCGCGCGGCCCGCACCATGGATTCGCAATCGGCGGGGTTCGAGACGTCCCCGGCTAGGGCTGCCGCGTTTCCGCCCGCGGAGCGAATTTCTCGCACCGCCTCATCGAGCTGCGCTTGCGTTCGCGCCCCAAGGAAGACTGACGCTCCCTCCCGGGCAAATCGCCGCGCGATCGCGCGGCCGATTCCGCGACCCGCGCCGGTGACAATTGCACGTTTATTCTCGAGCAGCATCGGGAGCCTCCCGCAGAATTTCAGAGGATACCATCACTGCTGCCCAGCCCAAAATCGCGCCGCAAAGCGGCCATACTCCAGGTTTCCGAGTACGTCGACATCCATCAGCAGTCGGCGGCAAACAGCAGCGGCCGGAATTGAGCGTAGTGCGGATTAATGAAAGGGGACTATTCGTAGCGCAGCGCCACTATGGGGTCGACGCGCATCGCCCGCCGCGCGGGGATGTAGCAGGCCAGCAGCGCGACGAGCGTCAGCAGTATGGCAACGCCCACAAACGTCAGGGGATCGTGCGCCGTCACGCCAAAAAGCAGGCTGGCCATCAGCCGGGTTAATCCGAGAGCGGCGCAAGTTCCTAGAAGAATGCCCACCGCAGCCATCTTCGCGCCCTCGCCGAGCACCATTTGCAGCACATCTCCGCGCTGCGCCCCGAGAGCCATCCGCACGCCAATCTCGTGCGTGCGTTGCGACGCCGAGTACGAAATCACTCCGAAGATTCCAACAGCGGCGAGGATCAGGGCCATTCCGCTGAATGAGCTCAGCAGCAAAGCTCGGAATCGTTCCTGCGCAACCGAAGCGCCGAGCGCGTCCGGAAAAGATTCGACGTCTGTTACGGGCAGGTCCTTGTCAATGGAGTGAACCGCCTGGCGAATGCCGGCAGCCACGCTCGATGCGCTCAATGAACTTCTTACCACGACCTCCCCTCCATAAAGAGGCGCCTGAGCGAAGGGCACATACATCATCGGGCCGGGGTTCCGGCTAAGCGCCGCATCCCGCACGTCGCCGACGACGCCGACGATTTCGCGCGACACGTTGCTGTTTGGCGGAAATCCAAATCTCATTTGCCTGCCGATGGGGTCCTCGTTGGGGAAATAACGCCGCGCCAGAGTTTCGCTAATGATCGCCACGTTCGGATTGGACGGCGAGTCTTCTTCGGAGAAAAAACGGCCCCGCAGCAGCGCAATTCTCATCACGCGAAAATAATCGGGACTCACCGTGGCGTAATCGGCGGTGGTGGATTTGCCCGGCGGGAGCGGAGGATTTCCTACAATGCTGAACCCGAACGTGGCTTCGCCTTGGCGGTCCATCGGCAGCGGGGCCGCCAGAGCGGAATCTTGCAAACCAGGCTCCGCGTGAAGGCGCGCCAGCAACTCGTTGGAAAAAATCGTCCATTGTTGCGGCGTTGAATATTGAAATTGAGGAAGCGAAACCTCGGCTTCTATGACGTTTTTCGGATCGAATCCCGGATTGACCGACGTGACCAGCGCAAAGCTGCGCATCAGGAGGCCGCCCGCAACCAAAAGCACCATGGCCAGCGAAATTTCCGCGATCGCCAAGAAACTCCGCACATTCTGGCCGCTACGCTGGCCAGTACGCCCACCGCCCTCTTTGATGCTCGTCTGCAAATTGGACGGAGTTGCAAGAAGCGCGGGCGCCAGTCCAAACGCCAGCGCGGCAGCAAGAGACAACAACAGCGCGAACGCCAAGACCGGGCCTCCAACACGAATTGAACTGAGTTGGATCACGCCGGACGGCAAAAAAGGCCGGAGAATCCAGACACCCCAGGCCGCAAGAAGCACACCGGCAAATCCGCCGAGCAATCCCAGCAGAGCGCTCTCGGTCAGCAATTGGCGGATAATGCGGGCGCGCCCCGCCCCAAGCGCGATTCGCACGGCAATTTCTTTCCCGCGAGAAGTGGCCCGCGACAGAAGCAGGTTCGCAATATTGGCGCAAGCGATCAATAGGACCAGGCCAACCGCGCCCAGCAAAATAAGCAGCGCGGATTTCACGTCCCCGACCACAAACTGCCGATACGGCTCAATCCGGATGGTCAACCCTGAATCTTCAGTGGGAAACTCCTTCCCGAGCCGCGCGCCCAGGGTGTTCATCTCGGCCTGAGCTTGCTCCAGAGAAACGCCGGGCTTGAGCCGGCCAATCCCGCCCAGCACACGCTCACCCGGCCGCGAAAGCAGAGGTCCGAACAGCGGGTCCTGCGCGACAGAAATCCACACGTCCTGAGGGGGAGCGCCGTCAGGATAGTGAAAGCTTGCTGGCAGGATTCCGACAACGGTGAAGGAACGCATGTCCAGAGTGACGGATTGACCGATGATAGCCGGATTGGAACCGAAGCGGCTGCGCCAGAGATTTTCGCTCAGAACAGCGACGGGCGCCGCGCCTTGCTTGCCATCGTCGGGCAGCAATGTGCGGCCCGCCAGAGGCTTCGCGCTCAGCAGAGGAAATATCTCCGGCGTCACATCCGCGGTGTTCACAATGGATGGCTCGCCGGCCCCGGTTAAGGTGAGATCGTGAAATGAATTTCCTGCCATCTCGCTAAACACGCGGTTCTGTTCGCGGCACTCGGTGAAGTCCCTGTAGGAAATACCCGCTAGGGCGTCTGGCTGTTGCAGCGGGACACCGAACATCAGGACGAGTTGATTGGGATCAGAATACGGAAGCGATCGCAAAAGCACCGCATCCACGATGCTGAAGATGGCGGTGTTGGCGCCAATCCCCAGGGCCAGCGTAAGCACGGCGACGGCGGTGAAGCCAGGTGCCCTGAGCAGGCTGCGCAGCCCGTATCGAATGTCCTGCACTAGCTGCTCGAGCCAAACGAAGTTCCACAGCTCGCGCGTCTCTTCCTTCACCCGCGTCACGTTGCCAAATTTCCGCAAAGCCGCATAACGCGCTTCTCCCGGCTGCATGCCGAGCTCGATGTTGTCCTGCGTCTCTCTCTCGATATGCTCGCGAATGTCCTGATCGAGTTCCTCGAGCATGCGCTTGCGGCGTTTCATGATTCGCCCTCCTGCTCTGCCGGCCGGAGAATCCGCGCAATCGCTCCCGCCAGCTTGTCCCACTTGCTGGTCTCAGCTTTACTCATAGCGCAGCGCCACCATGGGGTCGACGCGCATCGCCCGCCGCGCGGGGATGTAGCAGGCCAGCAGCGCGACGAGCGTTAGCAGTATTGCAACGCCCAAAAACGTCAAGGGGTCGCGCGCCGTCACGCCAAAAAGCAGGCTGCCCATCAGTCGAGTTAAACCGAAAGCGGCGCTGACTCCCAGAAGAATGCCAACCGCAGCCATCTTCGCGCCCTCGCCGAGAACCATCTGCAGCACATCTCCGCGCCGCGCCCCGAGAGCGATACGCACGCCAATCTCGTGCGTGCGCTGCCCCACGGCGTAGGACATCACGCCGTAAATCCCGATGCTTGCGAGCAAAAGCGCGCTGGCCGCAAAAACCCCCAGCAGAATCACAACAAATTGCCGCGACGCCAGCGACTCCGAGATGAGCTGATCCTCCGATTCAAAATCATAGGCGACCTGCTCGCTGTTCATTTTCCCGATGGCGGCGCGAATTGCGTCCGCGCTCGCATAGCTCGGTGATTCGGTGTGCACAACCACGCTGGCGTTGGTTCCCAGCCAGGACATCCATTGATCAGGCATCTGTTCGGCAAGCGTGTAGAGCTGGACTTTGACGGGACTGTGGGCGTCTTCGTCGAGTCCCCACTGCTTTACGTGCCCCACCACACCCACGATGGTGATGGGAAAATCTCTATATCCCAGCCGAATGCGCTTCCCAATGGGATCCTCGTTGGGAAAGTAAGTTCGCGCGAAATTGTCGTCAATCACTCCGACGAACGAAGAATGCGCCTGGTCGTTGTCCGCGAGAAAGCGCCCGCGCAGAAGGGGAATTCCCATCACCTTCAAATAATCGGGACTGACCATGTAGGAGAGCGTCTCAGGCATTTCATTTACCGTCTGTGGTTTGGGTTGCGCTTCGATCCAAAACTCTGTTTCGTTATCGTAGTTCATCGGGTGAGCGCCGTCCGCCAGCGAGGCAGCTTTTACTCCAGGGATTTTCGCCATAGCGTCTGGCAACTGGCGAAGCATCGTGCGGACCTGATCGGGAGTTTCCTTGGCCATCGATGGCGCGCGCGAAAGATAAAACGTAAGAACATCGCGCGGATCAAATCCTGGATCGACTCTCCAAAGGCGCGTCAGGCTCCGAATGGTCAATCCTGCCCCGATCAGAAGCACAACGCCGAGAGCCAATTCCAATACAACAAATACTCCTTGCGTCGTTCGATGGCGTGAGCCGCTTGCGCCGCGCCCTCCTCCTTTCAGCGCTTCGTTCGGATCGGGACGCGAACTCTTGAGCGCCGGGGCTAGGCCAAACAGAACACTCCCGAGAATAGTTACCAGCATTGTGAAAAGCAGAACGCGCAGATCCAGGTGCACGTCATTTGCTCGCGGCAACGCCTCTGGCAAGGCTTTCAGCGCGGCCTGTGTCCCCCAGGACGCCAACAGGACTCCGAGGCCCCCGCCCGCAATTGCCAGCAACAAGCTTTCGGTCAGCAGTTGTCGCACTACGCGCCGCTGCGTTGCGCCAAGGGCCGCCCGGATCGCGAACTCCCTCGCGCGTCGCGTCGCGCGCGCCGAGAGCAGGTTGGCCACATTCGCGCAGGCGATAAGCAATACGAACCCGACCGCGGCCAGCAGCACGAGCAGAGTAGGTTTCACGCCGCGCGCCACGCTCTCTTCGAGTGGGGTGAGCACAACCCCTGAGTTTTTGTTTGAATCCGGATAAGTAGCGGCAAGTCCTAGTGCGATGCCCGCCATATCTGCGCGCGCTTGCTCGAGCGTCACTCCCGGTTTCAACCGTCCGACGGCGCGGGTTCCCGGATGGTCCCCGCGCTCCAGCTGCCATGGAAACGTCGGCGTGCCGATGGGGACATAAATGTCCTTGAGTTCAAAATTCATTGACTCGCAGCAGAGGTAGAAGTCCTCCGGTACGACACCAATCACCGTGTAGGGAGTTCCGTCGAGCGTCAGTGTCCTGCCCAGAACATCTGGCGAAGACCCGAACTTGTTCCTCCAGAGTCCCGCGCTGAGTATCACCGTCGGTGCGGCGCCTCGTTTATCATCCTCGGGTGAGAAATCTCGTCCAACAACCGGCTTTACGCCGAAGATCGAAAAAAAACTCGCCGATACCTCTTTCACTTTGAGGCGTTGCGCTTCTCCCGATCCCGTCAAATTGAAGTCGGCAGGACGGTAGGCTGCCATCGCCTCAAACGTGTGGTTCATACTCGCCCAGTCGAGAAAATTCGGATACGAAATTGAAGCTTCCGAGAACGGCGGCCAACTTTCAGCCAGGGCCACCAATCGGTTTGGATTTGGATACGGCAGCGGCTTGAGCAGCACGCCGTTTACCACCGAAAACATGGCCGTGTTGGCGCCAATCCCCAGCGCCAGCGTAAGAACAGCAACGGCTGTGAAACCGGGTGATCTGAGCAGCGTGCGCAGCCCGTACCGAATGTCCTGCACTAACTGTTCCAGCCACACCAGAGTCCACAACTCGCGCGTCTCTTCCTTCACCCGCGTCACGTTGCCAAATTTTCGCACCGCCGCATAACGCGCTTCTCCCGGCTGCATGCCGCGCGCGATGTTGTCCTGCGTCTCCCTCTCGATATGCTCGCGGATGTCCTGATCGAGATCCTCGAGCATGCGCTTGCGCCGTTTCATGATTCGCCCTCCTGCTCTGCCGGCCGGAGAATCCGCGCAATCGCTCCCGCCAGCTTGTCCCATTTACCGGTCTCGACGGCCAGTTGTCTGCGGCCCTTGGACGTCAGCTTGTAGAATTTCGCCCGGCGATTATTTTCTGACGTGCCTTCTTCGACCGAAATCCATCCGCGCTTGATAAGCCGGTGCAGCGCCGGGTACAGCGACCCCTGTTCGACCTGCAATACTTCGTCGGATCTGAATTCGATGGCCTTGGCAATCGCGTGGCCGTGCACAGGCCCGAGCAAAAGCGTGCGGAGAATCAGCAGGTCCAGGGTGCCCTGCAGCAATTCGATGCGCTCTCTTTGTTCTTTGGTAGACATCCTAGGTGAAGATACCGCGCTTCTAGTAGAATGTCAAGGTGTGCCGCCGAATAAAAATCGCCGCATAATAGCCCGCTCAGAACCCGTTCCCAAAGTGCAGCTCAGAGCGTGCGCCAGACAGACTTACCAAGCAATGGCAGCCGATTCAAACGACCTCCGGCCGCTGCCGCGCGATTCCATTGACAATCAACATACACGAACGGATACTACGAGAACGCGAGTTAGGTTGGAGAACGGCGGGACGAACCCGATTTCCGCCCATCCGGCCATAGGCTCTTGAATGCTTTCCAGCCACCGACTCTTCGGGTTTGCCTCCTATCTTGTGCGGCTGGCAGTGCGTGCAGGTTGCATTCTCTGCGCAGCGAGCATTTCCGCGCCCCTCTGCGCTCAGACCACCACGGCCGCGCCGCCGCAGCCCCCCGAGCTTTCCGCTCACGACACCAACCCTTCTTTTCGCCTTCGCGCCCGCCGCGAAATGGTGCTTCTCGGCGTGGTGGTTCGTGACGCGCAGGGCCACACCGTGCCAGGGCTGCGCAGGGAGGATTTTTCCCTCACGGATAACGGGAAACGGGAGGCCATCGGTTATTTCTCCGTGGAATTTCCCGCGCGGCCTGCTGCTGGCGAAAAAGACTCTGCCAAGGGGTCAGCTGCTCCTGCTTCCGAGACTCCGGTGGTCAGCAAGCTGCCCGAACGATATGTCGGGCTTTATTTCGACGATGTCCACACCAGCGTGAGCGACCTCGTCAGCAGCCGCGACGCAGCCGACAAGTATTTGAAGACGGCACTCGGGCCCGATGATCGCGCGGGAATTTTTACTTCTTCCGGCCTGACGATGCAGGATTTCACGAACGACCTCGAAAAATTGCACGCCGCCTTGTGGAAGCTGCGCGTTAGCCCCGTGGGCGCCACTGTAGCCGACCCGTGCATGGGGGTTGATGGCTATCTGGCGTATCAGGCCATTTGGTTGCACGATACCGTTGCCGAGGCTGTGCTTCAGGATAAGGCGCTGCACTGCCAATTTCAGGATGATCCACGCATGCAAGCGGCCGCGATGGCTTCCGGGCTCGCCGAGGCGCAGACTGTTCTTCAAGGCGAAAACTTTGCCGTGCAGTATTCCATTCGCGGATTGGAAGAACTGGTTAAGCGCATGTCCGTTCTTCCGGGGCAGCGTAGCGTGGTGATGGTTTCGCCGGGTTTCTTCTCCGTAGATGAACAGCAGTTCGTGGACGAAATGATTGCGCAGGCCCTCACGCAGGGCGTGGTGATCAACACCTTGGACGCGCGGGAGCTCTATACTGTGGATCCCGCCGGAGACATCGCCAATCCCAGCAGCGTCACGGTTACCGAAGGGCCGCGCACGATGTATCGTGTCGAGGGCATCGAGCACAATCGTGACGTGCTCTCCGATATCGCCTGGGGCACGGGCGGCAGATTTTTTGAGGGCAGTAATGATTTGGAATCCGGCTTTCGCATTGTGGGCACGCTGCCGGAGATGGTGTACATCCTCGGGTTTTCTCCGGGCATCGTAAAGACCGACGGAAAGTTTCATACGCTCAAGGTGAAATTGCTCGCCAAGGGCCACTTCGACGTGCAGGCGCGCCGCGGCTATTACGCCCCGACGAAATCGCAGGATCCCAAGGAATTAGAAGCGCGCGAAATTGAAGACGCGGTCTACTCCAACGAAGAAATGCACGAACTTGGGATTGACGTGCACACTCAATACTACAAGTCCGGCGCCCTGGACGCGAAATTGACCGTGGTTACCAAGGTGGACGCAAACTCCTTGCATTTTCACAAGGACGCGGACCGCAACGTGGAAGATTTCGTCCTCGTGACCGCGCTCTTCGATCCCAACGGTAACTACGTCATCGGCCAGCAGAAGACCGTGAATCTCCGCCTGAAGGACGCCACGCTGCAAGCGCTCGATAAGACCGGCATTGCGATCCAGAACACATTTGACGTAAAGGTGGGGAATTACGTCGTCCGCGCGGTTCTCCGCGAGGAAGATGCCGGCCACTTCGCCACCGTTAACCAGTCGGTGGAGATTCCCTGAATGAGGAGGAGCCCATGAATTCCTTCGAGAGGCCTTTCCTGCATAGCGCTGCGATCCTCGTGGGATTCTTCCTGCTCACCTGGCCGGCTCTCGCGCAGCAACAGCC
Organism: Candidatus Acidiferrales bacterium; assembly: GCA_050747245.1. Lineage (GTDB taxonomy): Bacteria > Acidobacteriota > Terriglobia > Acidiferrales > UBA7541 > JBOGNO01. The sequence continues at coordinate 941 of JBOGNO010000005.1, read as the reverse complement.
CGCGCCTCCGCAGAGTTCCGCTCCTCAAGATTCGCAGGCGAAGCCGTCTCCTCCCCAACCTCCGAAAGTCGGCACAGTCATCAAGAACACCACCAACCTCGTTTCCGTGGATACCGTGGTGACCGACAAGAAAGGCGACTACGTCACCGATCTGTCCGCGAAGGATTTTCGCGTCTACGAAGACGGCAAGGAGGTGCCCATCGCCAAGTTTGTCAGCGCCGGGAACGCGGCCAGCCCCAATGGGCCTCGCGAACGCCGCTATATCGTGCTGTTCTTCGACAATGCCTCGATGGATGTTTCCGACCAGGTCCGCGCGCGCAAGGCCGCCGCAGATTTTATCGAAAAGACGGCTTCGAGCGATCGCATCATGGCCGTCGTGGAATTCGGCGGCACCTTGCAAATTACGCAAAATTTTACCGCGGATGCGAAACGCCTGGAGGCCGCCGTTTCGCACACGAAGACTTCCGCGATTCAGAGCAATCCTTCCTCCGATGACATTTCTAATTCCCAGGCCGCGCAGGCAGTGGGAGCGCCCGACCTTTCTTCCATGCTGGGCGCAGAAGCCGATTTTGGCGCCTACACGATGCTGCTCTCGTTGCGCAATCTGGCCACCAGTCTGCGTGCGATTCCCGGCCGCAAGACGCTCATTCTTTTCACGGAGGGTTTTCCCGTCACGCCGGAGCGCGAATCGGATGTGACCGCCGTGATCGACTCCTGCAACTTGGCGAACGTCGCCGTGTACCCTCTCGATGTCCGCGGCCTGACTGGCCCCATCATGCAACTCATACCTCCGGGCGGCTCAGGTGCGCCGCATGTGATGAATGCTTCCGCTAGCTACTCCGGCGGACCGGTTTCTAATCCCGTTGCGCTCATGCAATTGCTGTTTGGCTCACCCGTCGCTGAGATGCAAAGGGGTGGCGGCGGGGGCGGCGGTGGCCGTG
>JBOGNO010000004.1:0-271908 GCA_050747245.1 Candidatus Acidiferrales bacterium | reverse complement strand
GAGCAAATCCGCGCGCAGAAGTACATTGCTGCGATCGAGATTCTAGAGAAGGCCAAGGTGCGTGTTGGCGAGTCTCCAGAACTCAAAGAACTTCTCCAATTCGCACGCGAGCGGGCTACCGAGCTTCAACGCGATGACCTGATTCACAACGTGCTCAGCCGGGCGCAGACTCTCCTTCAGGATGAGCACTTCGAAGAAGCTGTGCAAGTTCTCGAGCAGGCCCAAGGTGAACTAAAAGGAGAGCAGATTACTGACGCTCTGACGTCAGCCCGCAATGAGCTGCAGCTGTTTGAGCGTCGGCGAGGAGAAATAATCGCGAGCGCTCTACACCTGCTCCAAACAGGAGAAGCAGCCAGAGCCGTAGCGCTATTTGAGTCTGCTCGGAAGGTCTACTTCAAGAACGAAGAATTTCAGCGCGCCTATTCTCAGTGCCGCCAAAACCTGGAGCGCGCAAGCTCCATTCGTAACGCAGAAGAAGAAGTCGAAAAGAGTCTGGCGAAGGAAGATATCGCCTCGGCCGAGTCCGTGCTGGAGCAGGCGCTGAAAGTCTATGCCGACGAGCCCACGCTGCTCACACTCAAGAAGCGCGTACAAGAAGAGAGTCTGCGCTTGCGCCGGTATCACCTGAGCGAACGGCTCGGAGAAGCCCAAGTTGCTTTGGGTCGCATGGATTACAAGCGCACGATTGAATTGCTTGCTCCCGTGCTGCAGGAATCAGCGGACATTCCGGAATTGGCAAAGCAAGCCAAGTTTCTGCAGCAAGAGGCAGAGCGGCGAGGGCGCGAAGCTGGGGTGCCACAGCTAGATTTGCGCGCAGCCCTGCGAGGACCTGCTGCCGGAGCAAAGAGTGAAGCAGTTTTTGCCCCCATCGCTGCCAAGAAATCGCGAACCATCTTGTGGGTGGGCGCAGGAGCAGTGATTTTTGTGTTGGCTGTTATTGGAGCGTGGCGCTACTTTGCTGGTGGCGGAGGGGCACCTGGCGATCTCCAGCTTACCGCGGCACCATGGGCGGAAGTGGTGAGTGTCAAGACAGCGAGCGGCCAGAACATGAATATCACCGGTGAGACACCGATGCTGCTCTCGCTACCGGCAGGACAATATGTAATCGAACTGAAAAATGGCCAGGCGAAGGGCGAATTGAAAGTAGAGGTCGGGGCGGGGAAGCCGACCGTAGTGAATTACAGCTTTCCCGAGGTGAAGATAGATGACCTTGTGCAAGAACTCGTCTCGAAGTAGAAGGTCGCGGGGCCCGGCTCTGCTCGGGGCGGTGGCCGCGCTATTGCTCTGCCCTCCTCTGACCACCGCCCAACAAACCCTCGACCAACGATATGAGAAGGCAAGACAGCTGTTCGACGCCGGCAAGTCTGAAGATGCTTGTGATCTCTTCACCAAGATCGATGAGGAGAGTCCAGGTTACAAGGAAACTAGCAGGTATCTGGGTCCTGCCTGCAAAGATGCCCAACACCTGTACGATTTGGAAGAAAAGCTTTATAAGGAAGGGGAGCAGTTCTACCAGCAGAAACAATTCGACGACGCCAAACAGAAATTCACACAGGCCGGCAAACTCCCTCTAAATCGTCCGAAGTACCGCGCCCAGATCGAACTCTATCTCAGTAAGATCGACACTTTGTCGCGAGAGGATTCCGCCTGGAATGACGCCGTGAATCTGTTTAAGAGTGGGGATTTCGCCAACGCCCGCCACAAATTTGGCGAAGTGATCCAGTCAGGTGGAACACATGCATCTGAGGCGAAAGGCTATCTTAGCAAGATTGATGCCGCTCAAGCTGATCAAGGGGTTTTCGATGCCGCTGTGCGCGCGTTTAACGAAAAGCGCTATACAGAGGCGAGCGGGCTCTTTCATAAACTGGTAGCCAACGGAAGTGTTCACTCGAACGATGCGCAGTCGTATCTGCAGAAAATTGACAGCGCTCTGAAGCAGCAGCAGGAGACCCTTCAGGCCCAGAGTGACCAAGCGAAGCAAAAGGCTGCGCAGGCGGGACAAGATCCTAAGCAGGTCGCTATGCAGTGGATTGCAGATGCCCGAGCGGCCATGGCCAATCGGCACTATCAGGACGCGCTTGACAAGCTCAAGGTGGCGGAAAGTCTGGACCCCGCGAATCGTGATATCAACCCCCTTCGGAGTGAAGCACAAGGTCTGGCTGTAGAGGAGCCCCTGCGGGCGGGGCTTGAGGCATATTTCGAGGGCAAGTATGACGACGCAGAGCGCAATCTGACCGATTACGTAGTTAACAATGGTCGCAAGCGTGCCTTAGCCTACTTTTTCCGCGGAGCGGTTTACAGCTCTCGTTACTTCCTCTCAGGCCTGAAGGATTCTAAGCAGGCAGAGCTTGCCGCTGCCGATTTTCGTGCGTCACGAAAGGCTGCGCCCCAATTCCGTCCACCGGAGAAATATGTCTCCCCGAAGATCTTTGCGATCTATTCCAAGGCTCTGCAAACCAGTGCGCCCTAGCCATAGCAATACAGAGAAAATGTTGACAGCCTCCGCTAATCTACGATAATTGACGCCGAACTAAGACTACCTTCGACACATTTTGGAAGGGGGAGACCATGCAAGGGATAACTCGGACCGCAATCCTCGTGCTCTTTTTACTCATTGCACTGTCTAGTGTGTTGAGCTGGGCAGGATCGCAAAATGCACTTGTGACCGGCGAGATTTTCGATCAGTCCGGCGCGCCTGTTGCTGGAGCCACGGTGCGTTTGGTTAACTCCGAGATTGGTTTCTCTTTGAGCCAAACGACGGACGCTGACGGGGCTTACACGTTCGAGGACGTCCCTCCGGCAGATGACTACCGTTTTACGATCGAGAAGGTAGGTTTCAAAACTTATATCAGCCCTGAACCCTTCAGCGTTCATGTATCCGAGACGCGGCTCGTGCGTCCACCGATTCGTCTCGAATTGGCGGTCGAGGCGCAACCCCCCGCCGCTCAACCAGCTCCGTCGCGAGCTCCCACGCAGGCTCCTGCGCAAGCTCCCTCGCAACCACCTACGCAAGCTCCCGCGCTAGCTCCCGCCGAAGTCTCCCGGCCAGGCGCTAAGCGAGCGGCAAGCTCACCATCGGTCTCACTGGACCTCGTCAGCACGACAGTTGGTGGCGTCGTCGACAGCAGAACTGTTCACACTCTGCCCTTGTTGAACCGCGACTTCATTGACTTGGCTCTGCTTGTTCCGGGCACATCTCCGATTCAACAGGGCGCGGCTTTGCAAGGAGCCTCGTTGGTGGTGAATGGCACCCGCGCGAATATGAATAATTACCTGCTCGACGGTACCGACAACAACGACTACACAAACAATCAATCCCTTCCGTTTCAGATCGTGGAAGCAATGCAGGAATTCCGTGTGCAGGCTTCCACGTCGCCCGCGGAATATGGCCGAAATGGCGGCGCGCAAATCAACACCATTAGTCGCAGAGGAACCGACAGTATTCATGGGTCGCTTTTCGAATTCAACCGTGTCAACGCCTTGAGTGCCAATAATTTCTTCTCCGCTTTCAATGGCGGCTCATTTGACACTCTTGCTCTTGCCGATGCTCGCTTTTTTCAAAGAAACCCACTGAGTGATCCAACCCTGGCGGCACTTTACAACGTCCACAACCCCCACCTCGTGCAGAATCAGTTCGGCGGGAATGTCGGCGGGCCCTTGGAGAAGGACAAATTGTTTGGCTTCTTCAACTGGGAGAGCTTTCGCGTGGCGGATCCGCTGCCCGTATTCGAGCAGGTGCCCGGCAATTTCATTCGCTCTCAATCAACTTGTTCGTCTTTCTTTGAAAGTGCCTGCGACCCGGCGGCTCTTGCGCTCTACAACCTTTATCCCGCTCCCAACGTACCTAGAACGGCCTTTACCGACCCAAATTTTTCTGCGTTTAACGTGGGCCAATCCGTGAATAGCACCTCGAGCGACAACTTCCTCGGACGAATTGATTGGATTACGAGCTCAAATTCCAGCATGAGCTTCAAGCATAACATTCAGAGGATCAATGAGGTTCAGGGAGGCGCAGTCCCGGGGAGTTCCGCGTATCCCGGAAGCGGCACAAATGTCAACGGGCGCAATCAGAACTTCAGCTACAACTACGTACAGCGTTTCACGTCGCACAAAACGAATGAATTGCGATTTGGCTGGAATCGTTTTCGGCTCACCACCATGCCCCTGGACGCCAGCATCAATCCAGCATCGCTGGGCTTCCAGAACTTAGATTTCACAAACCGAGGCTTGCCTACAATTACCATCGGCTCAGGATTCCTAGGTGCCGGCAGTCTTTTCAGCACGCTAGGATCTAGTTTCGGAACACCGAGCAACCGGGCCGACAATGTTTGGTCCTTGGCAGACGGCCTTAACCTGGTTCGCGGGCGGCATACGTGGAAGTTTGGCGGCGAATTTCGTCACATCCGCCTGAATACGACCAATGACGCTCTGGGGCGCGGGTTCATCGGCTTTTCCTCCGGCGCATTTGTAGCTGCGACTGGGGCACCGGACATAGCTTCGATCGCCCGTGTGAGTCCCGAATTCGGTGGTGGATTTGACCGCTCCTTCTCTACCCAATCTTATGCTGCGTATGTGCAAGACCAGTGGCGCCCGTGGCAAGGCTTCACGGTGAATTATGGGCTCCGATATGAAGTGAACACAGCACCTGTGGAACGGCGCGATCGCCTGGTCAACTTCTATCCGGGCCTCCGAGGAGGACAGGGCGGACTCATGCGCGCAAATTCGACCGCAATCCTCGATCCCTTTGGCAACGTCCTAGGCACAGCTCCCAGCCCGGCTCCTCGCGCGGGCTTCAATACCGACTACAACGGCTGGGGGCCGCGCTTTGGCTTTGCCTGGGATCCCTGGAAGAACGGCCAGACTGTCGTGCGCGGCGGCTATGCGATTTTCTTCGACCAGCAGCCCCTTGAGCCTTCCGTCGATATGCTGACTAATCCGCCCTTCGTGATGCAGGATCAATCTCTTTTCGGGCTTTTTACGCTGGACTCCACGAACCCCACGTTTCAATTCGGGGCACCTGGATTCTTCACATCCAACGGCTGGTTTCGGTTGCCGTACTCCATCACGGCGCGTGACCCGAACACTCGCACACCTTACGTGCAGCAGTTCAACTTGGGAATCGAACGGCAGTTAGGAAACAAGGCCGTGTTCGAGATTGCGTATGTCGGTTCGGTGGGCCACAAGCTGCCTACATTGCGTGATGTTAGCCCTTGCAATCAAGTGCTGAAAGCCCAGTCAACTTTCGACGGTTCGGTGTGCATCCCCACGATCACAAACCCGCAGACGGATCCGTCGTTCCTGTTCCCCTCCATTTTGAACCAGGAAACAACCGCCAATTCGCGCTATCACTCACTGCAACTGCGGTTTGAAACGCGGAGTTTTCACCGCATGCAATTGCAGGCGTTCTACCAATGGTCAAAATCGATCGACGACGCTTCAACTCTTCAGCCCCCGGTGTTTCTGATACAGCCGGCCCTCGCCGATTTCCAGTCAAATTTGCGTGGAATCAAACCGCAGGAGATTGGTGGACTTAACAGCATAAGTCCTGCACTGAGCCTGCAGCCGGGTTTTCCCATCATCACAACTCGGCTGAACCTGCCGCAGGATTCGAGCAATCTGCCCGGGGAGCGGGGCCTCTCCGACTTCGATGTTCGCAGTCGGTTTGTCATTAACTACATCTATGATGTGCCCAAGTGGGCCCCGGGAATTGGCTCCGGTTGGGAGTTGGCGGGAATCACGACACTGCAATCGGGCCAGCCATTCACGGTATTTGAAAACTTCTTCGGGACTCCCCTTCGGCCCAACCTCATCGGAACGCCCGTCATCAACAACGCCAATCCAAATGCAGCGATCGATGGCGGTAATTTCCCGTGTTTTGGCGGGCCTCCGCCCGGGAATTGCAGCACCACGCTCGCGGTGAAATTCGACCCCAACTCAGGCAGCTTCCTGCCGGGCAACTTGGGCCGTAACACCTTTAGTGGCCCGGGACTGGTGAATTTCGACTTTTCGGTGTTGAAGAATACTCACCTTGGGAGCGAGCGCAAGAATCTGGAGTTCCGAGTAGAATTTTTCAATCTGTTTAACAGAGCGAATTTCCGGCAGCCTTACAGCCAAGCCGGAGAGCTAGTAAACTGCAATCCATTTGGAAACTGCCCTGGATTTCAAGGTTCATTGCTTACAGCTTTCGACCCATTTTTTGGTCAGATCTTGCAGGCGCGGCCTCCGCGGGAGGTTCAGCTCGCGCTCAAGTTTTCTTTCTAGCTCCCGGCAATTTGCACGGACTCCAGCCGGGTAGCAGCGACAAGAATGTTTGGGAGCAATAGCAAAGGGAGATGTTTCAAGAGTAGATCCCAGCCGCCGGACCGATTCGAGAGCACCTTAGAAGTCCAGGTAATCCAATTGCGATGAGCGATAACGGATCGCTCCACATTGAAGTTGGATCGAACACCGATGTTGGGCTCGTGCGCGCCAACAACGAAGACAGCTACTGCTTGGTGCCGGAACTCAACCTGTTTGTCGTGTCCGACGGCATGGGAGGCGAAACTCACGGCGAACTGGCCAGTGCCATGACCGTCGAGACCATCTCCGCGCATTGCTTGGAGGCGTCGAGCAACGCTTCGACTAGCTTCTTCGCGGAATTTCGCCCCAACCTCTCCGAAAGATCGAACCGCCTCGTCAGCGCTGTGCATCTTGCCAACCGCAGGATTTTCGATTTCGCCGTAAGTAATCCTGACCTGCGCGGGATGGGATCCACTGTGCTAGCCGCTTGGATCGAAGGTTCGCGGCTCAGCTTGGTGCACGTGGGGGATAGCCGTGCCTATTTGTTTCGTTCGGGCGCCTTGGAACACCTCACCACGGATCACTCGCTGGTTGCCGAGCAAGTGCGCACGGGGACTCTAACGCCGGAGCAGGCCGATTCCAGCATTTTGCAGAGTGTGCTCCTCCGCGCCTTGGGGACTCGGGAGCAAGTTGAAGTGGATGCCAATGAATTCATGCTGATCTCCGAAGACGTTTTGCTGCTGTGCACCGATGGGCTGACTCGTATGGTTCCAGATCCGGCGATCGCCAGCACCGTTCTTAATTCACCACGCCCGCAGGATGCTGCTGACCGGTTAGTTGAACAGGCGAAACAGCGCGGGGGAGAAGACAACGTGACTGTGATTGTTTTGCGAATCACAGAGAGACGATGAGATCAAGATTCCAGTTTGGAAATCTGATCTCTGAACTTTGGCAAGTTGTCTCAGAAAAGTATTCTCCCTGCTTTGCACGCGACACGAACTTGATTTAGCCCCTCACTTCATCCACGCCGTTAACGCTGGCCACAGCTCGACCGCTGAACCTTCTCTAGCGAACATATCGACAATCGAAAGTGTCCAAAACTGCCGCTCTTCCTAGCGATGGGGTGCGGAATCCAGTGAGAATATGCACATTCTTGCGTTCGTTTCGCCGGGAAAATCAATTTGGCAGACTGGATGGCGGAGAGGGTGGGATTCGAACCCACGGTCGAGTTTCCCCGACACCCGCTTTCGAGGCGGGCTCTTTCAACCGCTCAGACACCTCTCCGCGGCGGCAAGAAAAGGGTAGCAGAGGCGCTCGTTTCCGCCAACCGCAGCGCCGCCAGGGATTGTGGTAGCTGCAAATCAACGACGAGCGGCGAAAAAGGATTGCAGAAGAACTGCGGAGTCTTCGGCCATAACTCCGGATGTAACTTCGACGCGATGGTTCAGCGCAGGATGTTCGAGTACGCCGAAGAATGTGCGCACGGCGCCAGCTTTGGGATCGTCGGCGGCATAGACCAGTCGCGCGATGCGAGCGTGGATCATGGCTCCGGCGCACATCGCGCAGGGTTCCAACGTGACGTACAGAGTGACGCCGGGCAAGCGGTGGTTGCGAAGTTCGCGAGCTGCGGCGCGAAGGGTGGCCATCTCAGCATGCGCCGTTGGATCGCCGTCGGCAAGCGTGCGGTTTCCGGCGCGCGCGATAATTCGACCCTCGAACACGGCCACGGTGCCGACTGGCACCTCTCCGGCGAGCGCGGCGGAACGAGCCTCTGCGAGCGCGACCGACATGAACTCGGAATCGCGGCTCAATTCAACAGACATCGGGCCAGAATAACATGGCGCTAAGTTTTTAGCCTAGTGCGCGTGGGTCTGCGCGAAATTGGGAGATGGATTATGGCTGCCGGAGAGATTTTCAATTCGCTTGCTCGTAAGCGTCGCGCAGTTCTAAGCTCTCTTGAGCCGTTCCGGAGGATTTCATGATTCCCAGCCATTGGCGAGCGGCATCCCTTCTGTGCGCACTGGTTGCGATTTTGGGTGCACAGCAAACAAAGAGACCAGCTGCCGCTCGCGCCAAACCCCTAGATAAAGCCGCGGAGCAAAAAGAAGATCCAGTGACCACGGCGTGGCAACTCTTGACCACCGCAGCCCATTCGCACAAGGCTTCCGAGCGCACCGACGCGCTTTCCGCGCTGGCGACGATGGGACCAAATGATCGGGCGATCGAACTGGTGGAGTTCAGCCTCGATAATAAGGATTCCGCACTGCGTGGCGCGGCTGTGAGGGCGCTCGGAGAAATGAAAGCGCGACAGGCCATACCTCGACTGCGAGAAATGCTCGGCGATCGTTCGCCAGCTGTTGATTTCGAGGCCGCCAAAGCGCTCTGGAGCATGGGCGATGCGAGCGGGAAGGATCTCTTTTTCGAAATTCTTGCCGGAGACAGGAAAGTATCCCCGGGAGTTGTGGGAAGTGAAATGGCCGATGCGAGGAAAAAGCTGCACGACCCGAAAGCCCTGGCCATGATCGGCATCAATCAGGGAGCAGGAGCCTTTTTGGGACCCTTCGCGATGGGGATTACCGTCGCTGAGGCGCTCTCAAAGGACAATTCGTCGCCCGCCCGCGTAATCGTCGCCCAGATTCTCTCGAGCGACCGCAACCCCGCGACTGAGGAGCAGCTTGCAGAAGCCCTGACGGACAAGAGCTGGGTGGTACGAGCTGCGGCGGCACGCGCCCTTGGAAATTGTGAGCGTCGCGAAATGATTGCGAAGCTGGCACCGCTGCTCATGGACGATAAAGAGCCGGTGCGGCTGATGGCAGCTGCTTCCATCATCCGATTGAGCGCGACAATCGGGAAGCCCGCGGCTTGACTTCGAAGGGCTCTACGGTCAAACTGGATTGCGATGAAGGAACTTTTGAAACGTATTTTTCTCTGGGACCTGATCAAGGGAATGATGCTTACATTTCGTTATCAGTCCCCAAAATACATCTACACCGAACAGTATCCGCTTGAGAGGCCGATGGTGGCCGAGAGGTACCGGGGAGCGCCGCGGCTGAATATCAATCCCGAAACGGGCGAATCGCTGTGTATCGCATGCAATCTTTGCGCGCTGGCGTGTCCGGAAAACCTGATCGTGGTGGGCTGGCAGCGGGACGAGGCGACACGGCGAAAGGTGCTGACGAATTTCACGTATGACACTTCGCGGTGCATGTTTTGCGGACTTTGCGAGGATGCCTGCCCGACGGATTGCCTGGAGCTGACGCAGGATTTCGAGATGGCGCAGTACAGCCGCGAGGGGGCCATCTGGGATCGCCATCGCCTCGAAGTTGGTCCCACGCCGTCGCATTTCACTCGCTGAAAGGCCGCACAACTCGTTGCTTGAGAAAGAACCTTCCATTACGGGACTCCTTGCCCTGCCGCCTTCGCTAGCATATAAAGACAACTTCATCCAGGAAACTTTCAAGGAGCAAGAATAAGTCTCCATCATGGAACTCCGCAAAGATCCCATCACGCGCAGCTGGGTGGTAGTAGGTGCGCCAGAAACCGAAGGAGAAAAACCGGAAGCGTGCCCGCTCTGTCCGGGAAATGAAGGGGAAACTCGGACTCTCCTGGCCCTGCCGAGCGCAGGACCGTGGCAGGTGCGGGTCTTTCCGCACTTTCATCCGCTCTACCGCATTGAGGGCGAGACAGGCAGATCGGCCGAGGGAATGTACGACCGTATGAACCTAGTGGGTGCGCACGAAATCATTGTCGAGACGCCGCAGCACGATGCCGTATTCTCACACCTGGGAAACGACGAAATTCTGCGAGTGCTGGAAGCATACGGACAGCGGATTTCAGATCTCAAGGGCGACCGTCGCTTCAAATATGTGACCGTGTTCAAGAACGCAGGGCCGCACGCAGGACAGGAATGGTCGCATCCCCATTCGCAGTTGACGGCCACGACTTTTGTGCCGCGGCGATGTTTGTATGAACTGCGCGCCGCAAAAGAATGGCACCGGGAAAAAGAGCGCTGCGTTTTTTGTGACATCATTCGGCAGGAAGAAAAACAGAAGAAGCGCGTCGTGGATACGCAGGGGGATTACATTGCATTTTGTCCGTATGCTTCGCGTGTGCCGTTCGAAACTTGGATTGTTTCGCGCCGGCACAACCATCGCTTTGAATCACCGCTGCCGGGCTCGAATCGGCGCCACCTTGCAGCGCTGCTGGGCAGGACTCTGCGGCGGTTGTTAAAACTCAGCGGGAATTACCACCTGGTGGTACACACGGCGCCCAATACTCTGCAGGGGAAATCCTCGCTCGGGGAATACTGGAAGACTCTGGCGGACGATTACCACTGGCACATCGAAGTGATGCCGATCTTGCCGGCGCGCGCCAAGTCCTACAGCCTCAAAGAGGTGTACATCAATGGGCTGCTACCGGAAAAGGCGGCCGAAATGCTCCGGCAATCGGATCCTGAAAGATGAAAATCGGATTCGCGCGAGATGCGAACGGCAGTTTGCGCAGAAGCCAGCGCGGCGGCATCGTTTCGCGGCTGATCTTTCTGCTCGGATTTGTTTTGTTCGTCGGGGTCGTTTACCTGGCGCGGCATCCCCTGATGCGCGCTGCCGGGAATTTTTGGATAGTGGAAGACGCGCCGGAGCACGCGGATGTGATTGTGATGCTGGGGGATGACAATTTCGCGGGCGAACGTGCGGCGCGAGCCGCAGAGCTGTATCACGCAGGCTGGGCGCCGCGAGTGGTGGCGAGCGGAAGACAGCTGCGGCCGTACGCAGGCATAGCGGAGCTCGAAGAAAGAGACCTCGAGCAGCTCGGCGTTCCGCAAGGGACGATTGTGGTTTTCTCGCATCGCGCCAATGACACGCTAGAGGAGTGCAGCGGTCTCGGCGACCTGCTCAGTAAGAATAATTGGCGGAAAGTTCTGCTGGTCACCTCCAACTTCCATACCCGACGCGCGCGGTATATCTGCGAGAGGGTATTGCCGCCGGGAACCGACCTGCGCGTCATCGCCGCCAAGGATTCCGATTTCAACGCGGATGCCTGGTGGGAGACGCGGCAGGGAATCAAAATATTTTTTCATGAATGTCTCGGCCTCGTCGTGGCGATTTGGGAGCTGCGGCACCGTTCGGAGCAGACCAGTGAATCTGCGTTATCCCCGTCCAGAGAGGGGCTGAGGACTCCGGGGCTCGGAATCGGTCTTGTTGCCCAGATGAGGGCTTGGGAGCGCCCCGAGCGTTTACATCAGCCCTTGGCTGCGTTATAGTTGCCCAGCTACTGATTCCGCGCGCTACCAGCCTGGCGGGCGGGAACTGGCCTTTCGGGAGGTTCCCATGTGGCGGAAAGATTCGGAAGGAAAGCCGTCTTCATCCCCGGCTACTGATTTAGCGCGTCCCACGTCCAGTACTACTATAACGCCCGGCGCAACGCCGAATTGCTCACCCTCGACCGGGAATTTTTCGGGCGAAACTACCCGGATCTCTGCAGGACTCCGAGTCAAGGGGGATGTGCACGGCAAGTCCGATATTTACATTGACGGCGAACTGGAAGGCAAGATTCAACTGCCGCACTCCGTTATTACCATCGGTTCCAAGGGTCACGTAACCGCGGATCTCAATGCGCGGCAAATTGTTGTGCAGGGCCAAGTGCAAGGCAAACTCGATGCGGCTGACATGGTTCGTCTGGAAAAGTCCTCCCAAGTGTCGGGGAGCGTCACGGCAAAGCGCATCGTGATTGAAGATGGAGCCAGATTCAAAGGCAAGATTGAGATGATTCGCGCGCCGGAGAAGCCGGCCGCGGAAAGGGCCCAGGTGGACGCCCCCACGGACGAGCTGCAGCCCGTGGCGGCCCCCGCAGCGATAGATTTGGAGCAAGAATGAACTGGATGGGGAAAACTCGGCAGGCTATGGCGGCCAACGCAAGTTCCGGATCCTCCGCGCCTGTCGCTGCGGCGCCGAAGCCTGCGGAGTTGAACGTGCGCGTCTCGAATGGTCTGAAGGAATTTCTCTGGCTTCTCAGCGATGTCCAGAAGGGACATCTGCTGGATCTCGGGCCCATCTGGCAGTCCACCGTCGGCTTTTTCGCGCAGCGCAGGTTTCGAATCTACTCCGAAGACTTACTCCGTGCGTGGAAGGATTTTCGCGCGCAGAAGGAGCGGGAAGCGCGCGAAGCGGGCGCAACGGACCTTTCCGCGGCTATGAAACCTGAAGCGCTCGCCGGTCATTTTTTGGAATATGCCCTTGCTTACCCCCCCGAGAATTTCGATGCCGTGCTCGCTTGGGACATCTTCGACTATTTGGACGGCGAATTGATGAGCCGGGTGATCCGCCGGCTGTATGAACTGCTTGCGCCCCGCGGCGCTATGCTGACGATTTTCCACAGCAAGCCGGCGGAGCGATTCCATCGCTATCGCATCGCGGATTACCAGTCCATCGAGATGCTTCCAGGCCCGCAGCTCTTTGCGCAGGAGCGCATTTTCAAGAACAGCGAGATCCTCACTTCATTCAGCCAGTTCCGCTCGTCCAAAACGTTTGTGGGGCGCGATCAGCTCCGCGAAGGCCTCTTCCTCAAATAACAAAACTTTCCTCCGCAATTTCTTGCCATTTCAGAATGAATCAGGGCTGCGCTGCCATGGATTTTTTCACTTGTCCGGAACACTGCTTGGGAGTAAAAGGAAAGTAGTGCAAGTGCACTGAGGGAGGTATGACTCCACCGGACCTAGAATCAGATTAAATCGAGAGACACCGCTCTTGCGGTGTGGACCGCGCGTGGCAAGTCCACGGCGGACTCGAAATCGGCAAGCGGAGAGCCGCCCGGTTCTCCGCTTTGCTTTTCGGCGCAGCCATATTCCTACTTGTCTTCAGCTTGAATGACGCGAGCGGGGCGCGAAGATTCGCTTCGGCGGGATTTCCAGGCCTGGACAACGACAGGAATGAGTGAAAGCACGATCACGATGGCGATGACCCAGTGGAGGCGCTTGTCAATGTTGGGGACGACGCTGCCGAGCAGGTAACCTCCGAGAGTCATGGTCCAGACCCAGATGAATCCGCCGAAAACATCTCGGGTGAGATATCGCGGATAGCTCATCCGCGCGGCGCCCGCTACCGGCGGACAAAAAGTCCGAATGATGGGAACGAAGCGCGCGATTATGATGGTCTTTCCGCCGTATTTTTCGTAAAACTCGTGCGCCTGCTCCAGATGCTTGCGCTTGAAGAACCGCGAATCGGGCCGGCGATAGAGGCCAGCTCCTGCGCGGCGTCCAATCCAGTAACCCACCTGGTCGCCGACAATGGCGCATAGAGTGACGAGCGGAAGCAGCCAGATCAGTTTCAATTGACCCGCCGCCGCCAAAATTCCTGCCGTCACCAGCAGGGAATCGCCAGGCAAAAAGAAACCCACAAACATTCCCGTCTCCATAAAGATGATGACGCAAACGAGAAGCGTTCCGCCCGAGCGGATCAGGTTCTGCACGTCATAGAGGCGGTGCAACAGATTGAGTATCGCGTTTACCACCGGACTCCCTTCAGGCGTGTCCCGAGCGGCGCAGCTGGCCCGTGCATTCCGCCGCAAATTCTACGATAGCAGAATCGGGCTTTAGCAGCGCGGGCAGATTCGCCGGTACGAACTGTCTAGTACTCCGCTCACAGTGAAAAGAGTCCTCTGTACCATTTCTGAAAACTGGCCTATCGGCGAACCTTCATGTGCAGGGGAAAAAATCTCGATATCCGGGAGTGCACAGATGGAAGGCAGATATGCAATCTGGATGGGCCAACCGGTGATTCTCAGGGTTGTCGCCGGGAATCTGAGGGTGCCATTGCGCGGGCGGCTGGTATCGGAGACCGGCGAGGTCCTCCGGCTGCGCATCGCGGAAAGCTGGGACGTGGACATATTCAAGTCCATGATCGTTGCAGTGGAGCAGGATATCCCGGCTCATGTTGTGAACTGAAGGCGAGAACACTTTATGGAGTACACCGCACGCCACCGGCATATGGGAGCACAACTGCAGCCCGCGTTCTCGTCTTCGCGGAATTTTCGGCGCGCAAGTTTTTCCCGGACGTTTCGTGATATTCGCTGGAACATTGCCAGCGCGATTCTCATCTACGGGTTCAACATATTTCTAAGGATTCTGCTGCTGGCGCGCCGTATCTGCAATTACTGACGCGTGAACGATCTTCCTCCGGCCCACGTAGCACCTCACCCCCGGCCCCGGGTCTGCCACCCCTCAGACCCGGGGTTTTTCTTTTCGCGCGAGGTGTTTTCAATTGACAGCGCGAGGCGCGCCGTGAGACTTAGCGGGCGTCACCGCCATGAGGCTCAGCCTTTCTGACTGGCTCGCCGTTGCAGCGTATCTGATCATCACGCTGATCCTGGGAATTTATTTTCGGCGGCGCTCCGGCCGCAGCACCTCGGATTACTTCCTCTCCGGACGGAAAGTGAGCTGGTGGCTCGCGGGGACCTCCATGGTGGCGACCACGTTTTCTGCCGATACGCCGTTGCTCGTCACCGGTCTGGTTTACTCGCACGGGGTGGCGGGAAACTGGCTGTGGTGGGCGCTGCTTCCCTCGGGGATGATGACTGTTTTTCTATTCGCACGGCTGTGGGTGCGCGCGAAGCTGCTCACCGACGTTGAATTCGCCGAACTGCGCTATTCCGGAAAACCGGCTGCATTTCTCCGCGGCTTTCGCGCCTTGTATCTCGGGTTGCTGATGAATTGCCTGATCCTCGGCTGGGTGACGAAGGCCATGACCACGGTCACCGGAGTAATCCTCGGAATATCAGACACCAAAGCCCTCTTCATTTGCATCCTGTTCTTAATTCCTTTCACCGGCGTATACGTTTCGCTCGGCGGGCTTTGGGGCGTGCTCTGGACCGACCTATTCCAATTCGTGCTGAAGATGGGCGTCGTAATCGCGGTTGCGTGGTATGGCGTGAAGGCCGCGGGTGGAATGCACTCGCTGCTCGCGAAGCTCGCGATTCTACGCGCGTCCGCGGGCACCCCAACGGGAAACATCACCGCGCTGCTGCCCGATTTCTCGCAAGGATTTACGAGCGACGCGCTCTGGACAATTCCCGTGCTGACGTTTTGTGTCTATCTGTGCGTGCAATGGTGGGCATTCTGGTATCCGGGCGCGGAGCCGGGCGGGGGCGGCTACGTGGCACAGCGCATTCTGGCGGCGCGCGATGAGAGGGAGGGCCTCCTCAGCGTCCTTTGGTTTAATTTCGCCCATTACGTACTTCGTTCTTGGCCATGGATACTGGCGGCGCTCGCCGTGGTGGTTTTGTATCCCAATCTTGCCAGTCCGGAATCGGGTTACATTCTGCTGGCAACGGACTACCTTCCTCGCGCCGTTCGCGGTTTGCTGATCGCCGGATTTCTTGCTGCATTCATGTCCACGATTGCCACGCACTTGAATTGGGGGACTTCGTATCTGGTCTCGGATCTCTACCGCCGGTTTCTTCGTCGCGGCGCGACGGAATCGCATTACGTCGCCGTCTCCCGCTGGCTGACGCTTCTACTGGTGGCGCTTGCGGCCTGGGTTTCGTGGGAGCTCGTGACGATTCGCGCGGGATGGGAAATCGTCCTCGAAATCGGCGCGGGGACGGGGGGCGTCTATCTGCTGCGATGGTACTGGTGGCGCATCAATGCGTGGAGCGAAATCTCAGCCATGGCCGCCGCGCTTGCTTCTTCTGTCGCGATTCATTGGCTGAAGCCCTTCGCCGGAGCCGAACTCATCGTGTTCGCGAAGAGCGCGCTCGCAACCGCAGCATTCACCACGATTGTGTGGCTGGGCGTGACGTTTCTAACTCGGCCGGAGCCCCAGGAGACGCTTTTGCAATTCTATCGTCGCGTCCGCCCGGATGCGCGCGGATGGCAACCCATCGCTCGGCTCGCCGCCGAAATTCCCGCCACGGCCGATCTGGGAGGTAACTTGCGCGATTGGCTGCTCGGCTGCGCGACGATTTATTCCGCGCTTTTTGGCCTCGGAAAATTGCTCTTGGAGGACTGGATCTCTGGGATTGTATTCCTGCTCCTGTTCGCCATTTGCGCCGTTCTACTTTACAGGACGCTGACGCGAACAGGATCCTTAGCTCGCGCTCGCGGATGACTGCGCCTTTCGGCTGCCACGCGGCTTGTGCTAAACTTTTCTTATCGGCGCGCCCGTAGCTCAGTTGGATAGAGCGTCTGGCTACGAACCAGAAGGTCGCAGGTTCGACTCCTGTCGGGCGCGCCATCTGAGCTGCGGATACATCAATGGGTTATCTATTCTCCCTCTCCCGCTCTTAAGATCCTACCTACAGGAGCCCGAGATGGCTGCACGGGGTTTCCTGCCCAAATTGCCTCCGTTTGAAGGCCTAATTTTAGCCACACGGCGCGACCAGTCTCAGCGGGCAGCACTGCACTCAACTCTTAGGAAATTCTGCGGCAGAAAATGCGGGTGACGGCAATCGCGGCAGTTTTCAGCTTTTACGATTTGCGTGGTCAGCCTGAACTCATTGGACACCAACCTCAATGGGGTCTTGTCACGAGGGGACCTTCGGAGTATTGGTATTAAACCCTTCCATGTGTCTGTGAACCCGCGCCCGGCAAAGCGGTGGGAGATGGCCGCGGGGTTCGCAGATTTCTTTCCCTTCCACTGACGTGCACGGCCTACGAGGCCGAATTGGCGTTTGTCTGGCGAGATACCGAGCGACGTCTCGGCAGCCACGCTTTCTCAGCGCCAGGCTGTCGACTGGCGGCGCACGTGGTTCTTCTCCGGATGAAAGGAAAGGGAGCCAAATGAAATCCAGATTGTTCGACAGTTCCATTCTTGCGACGGCGCAGCAAGCGGTCGAGTTCATCAGCAACATTCTTGAGTCCTCGACGGAATACTCGGTGATCGGCAAAGATCTCGAGGGAAAAATCCTGCTTTGGAATGAGGGTGCCCGTCGAATGTACGGCTACGAAGCTGAGGAAGTCGTGGGCAAACTGAATTCGGATGTCTTGCACACTCCGGAGGACGTCGCAAGTGGCAAGCCGCGCGAAATCATGGAGGCTGCCCTGCGAAACGGCAAGTGGGAAGGTGTGATCGGGCGTGTGCGCAAGGATGGCCGGCGCATCAACGCTCGCGTCGTTATAACTCCACGCCGAAACAGTGAGGGGAGGCCGGTCGGCTTCCTTCTCATCTCGAAGGATATTTCCCACGAGCTGAGATTTGCCGAGGAGATTCGAAAAACCAAGCTTTTCGACAACGCCATTGTTGGCAATGCGCAGGAAGCCGTCGATTTCATCGCCAACATTCTGGAGTCTTCGACCGAGTATTCGATTATTGGCAAGGATCTCGACGGAAAAATCCTGCTGTGGAACGAAGGGGCACGAAGGCTCTATGGTTACGAACCCGAAGAGGTAGTCGGTAAGGCGAACTCCTCAATTCTGCACGTGCCCGAGGACGTTGCCGCTGGCAAACCTCGTGAGCTCCTCGAAGTCGCTCTGCGGGACGGAAAGTGGGAGGGCACTCTTCATCGTCGGCGGAAAAACGGCCAGCAATTCACCGCGCGCGTGGTTATTACACCTCGTCTTGATTCTTCGCGGAAGGCCATCGGGTTCCTGCTGATTTCCAAGGATATTTCGGACGAAATCCGCCTCACTGAAGAAGTCAAAGCGACGCAGTTTTATACGCGTTCGCTGATCGAATCCAATATAGACGCCCTGATGACGACCGATCCCTTGGGCATCATCACCGACGTGAATCAGCAAATGGTGGGCTTGACGGGCTATTCTCGTGAAGAGCTGATTGGCACTCCCTTCAAGGACTTTTTCACCGACCCGGGCCGCGCGGAAGAAGGCATCCGGCTCGTGCTGCGGGAAGGTCGTGTTACGAACTACGAACTGACGGCCAAGTCCAAAGACGGGCGCGCCACCGTAGTCTCCTATAACGCTTCCACTTTCCGCGATGCTGCGGGAAAACTCCAGGGCGTGTTTGCCGCCGCCCGCGACATCACCGAACAAAAGAAACTTGAGCAACAACTCCGGGACTCCGAAGCTTACAACCGCGGCTTGATTGAAGCTTCCGTCGACGGATTGATCACCGTGGACCCCTCCGGCACGATTTCCGACGTCAACGAACAAATGTGCCGCATGTCGGGCTTCTCTCGCGAAGAATTAATTGGCACACCGTTTGCTGATTATTTCCAAGATTCCGGCCGCGCCACCGCAGGAATAAAAGAGACCTTCGATAAGGGCGTCGTCACCGAATATGTCCTGACGCTTGCGCGGCGCTCTGGATCGCCGTTGCGCGTTTCCTTCAACGCTTCGGTTTTTCGCGATCCTTCGGGGGACGTCAAGGGAATTTTTGCCTCTGCACGCGACATCACCGAGCAAGCCCGCCTGCAATCCCAGCTGGCCGAAGAACGCGGCTATAACCGGGGACTGATTGAAGCCTCGCTCGACGGCCTCGTCACCGTTGATCCGGTTCTTAGCGTTACAGACGTCAACGAGACGATGTGCCGGATGTCCGGATATTCGCGCACGGAACTGATCGGTACCGCATTCCAGCAATATTTCACGGACGCCAAGCGTGCTGCCGACGGAGTGCGCCAAACGCTCGACAAGGGAGCGGTCACAAACTACGAACTGACCTTGCGGCGAAAAGACGGCCAAGAATTGCTGGTTTCCTTCAATGCCGCGATCTTCAAAGATGAATCCGACAAGGTGCGCGGGATATTCGCGTCCGCACGCGACATTACCGATCAGGCCCGTCTTCAGGGCCAACTGGCCGAAGAACGCGCGTACAACCGGGGCCTGATTGAAGCATCCGTTGACGGCCTCGTGACAGTGAACGAGCAAATGGAGATCACCGACGTAAACGAAACGATGAGCCAAATGGCGGGCAAATCGCGGGGCCAACTCGTTGGTTCATCGTTTCCTGATTATTTCCTCGAAAGAGAACGGGCGGCAGAGGGCGTACGGATAACCTTTAAGGAGGGCTCTGTTACAAACTACGTTTTGACTCTTCAGGCCGCCGGCGGACAGCAGATTCCCGTGTCCTTTAACGCGGCGGTGTTCCGTGATCCCAAGGGCAATGTTCGCGGAATTTTTGCTTCTGCCCGTGACATCACCGCCCAAAAGCAGCTCGAAGGCCAGTTGCAGGCCTCACAGTTCTACACCCGTTCTCTCATTGAATCGAACATTGACGCGCTGATGACCACGGATTCGCTCGGAATCATCACCGACGTAAACCAGCAGATGGAGTCGCTCACCGGCTGCACTCGGGATGAACTGATTGGAACTCCATTCAAGACCCATTTCACGGATCCCGCTCGCGCGGAGGATGGCATCCGCCTGGTTCTTGAGAAAAGCAAAGTCACAAACTACGAACTCACCGCGCGCTCCAAGAAAGGCAAGGAAACTGTCGTCAGCTACAACGCGACAACCTTTTATGACCAGTCGGGCAAGCTTCAGGGTGTATTCGCAGCAGCTCGTGATATCACTGAGCAAAAGAAGCTCGAGCAACAGCTTCGCGAGCAACAAGCCTATAACCGTGGCCTGATCGAAAGTTCTGTGGACGGACTGATCACGGTCGATCCCGCGGGAATCATTTCGGATGTGAACGAGCAGATGTGCCGGATGACGGGCTATGCCCGCGCCGGACTCATCGGCAGCCCGTTCGCCGGTTACTTTACGGAGCCGGAACGCGCGACCGCGGGCGTCAAACAGACTTTTGACACCGGCGTGGTCACGGAATATGCGCTCACCCTAATATCCCGGACGCGGCGTCTGCTGCAGGTTTCATTCAATGCTTCTGTTTTTCGGGACCCACTTGGCAATGTCCGCGGGATTTTCGCTTCTGCCCGCGATATCACGGACCGCGTGCGCCTGGAAGAGCGCCTTCGTGAACAGCAAATCTATCTTCGCGGCCTCATCGAAAGTTCAGTGGACGGCCTGATTACCGTTGATCCCACCGGCTTCATCACGGACGTGAACGAGCAGATGTGCCGCATGACGGGGTACACCCGCGACGAACTCGTCGGCTCTATCTTCAAACAGTATTTCACCGAACCGGACCGCGCGGATTTGGGAGTCAAACGGACCCTGACAGAATCAACCGTTACGAACTACGAATTGGTTCTTCGTTCGAAGTCGGGGAGCAAGGCCACCGTCTCCTTCAACGCCTCTATTTTCCGCACGCCCGACGGCCAGGTTCAGGGCATTTTTGCTTCCGCCCGCGACATTTCCGAACAGGCGCGCCTCGGGTTGCAACTCGCGGAACAGCAAGCCTACAACCGCTCCTTGATCGAAGCATCGGCAGATGCGCTGTTTGCCATCGCGCCGGACGGCACGATTACCGACGTGAACGAAGAAGCCACCCGGCTCACCGGCTATTCAAGAAAGCATTTGATCAACTCTCGCTTTTCGGAATATTTCACGGAGCCGGAACGCGCGCGTGCGGGCGTCCAGCAAACTCTCGCCGAGAAACGCGTCATCAGCTACGAATTGATTCTCATCACCCGTTACGGCCGGAGAATCCCGGTCAGCTTCAACGCGGGTGTATTCACGGACACTTCCGGGATGGCGCTCGGCATTCTTGCCGCGGCCCGCGATATTACCGCGCAAAAGGGAATGGAGAAACAGCTGCGCGATTCGCAGTTCTACACGCGCTCACTAATCGAATCGAACATCGATGCGCTTATGACCACGGACCCCCTCGGCATCATCACCGACGTGAACCAGCAGATGGAGGCGCTGACGGGCGGCACGCGCGAAGAGTTGATCGGCACCCCCTTCAAGAATTACTTCACGGATCCGAAGCGCGCTGAAGAAGGTATCCGACTTGTGTTGCGCGAAAGCCGCGTAACCAACTATGAGCTTACGGCACGGTCGAAGATCGGCCGCGAGATCGTCGTCAGCTATAACGCCACAACCTTTAACGACCAGGCGGGCAAACTTCAAGGCGTTTTCGCCGCAGCGCGGGATGTCACCGAGCGTAAGCGCTTTGAGCAAACACTTCAGGAGAAGAACATCGAACTCGAAAACGCAAGTCTAGCAAAGGATCGCTTCCTGGCCAGCATGAGCCACGAGCTGCGCACGCCTTTGAACGCCATCATCGGATTCACCGGCACGCTGCTCATGAAGCTCCCCGGGCCGCTCACCTCCGACCAGGAAAAGCAGCTGCGCACCATTCAAGCGAGCAGCCGCCACCTGCTCTCGCTCATCAATGACCTTCTCGATCTTGCCAAGATTGAATCTGGCAAGGTCGAACTCAACATGGAAACTGTCAACTGCCAGTCCATCATTGAAGAGGTCAGCACCACGCTGCGCACCCTCGCAGAAGGAAAGAAACTTAAATTCGAAGTATCCATGCCAGACCCTGAACTGATGATCCGTACGGACCGCCGGTCGCTCACGCAAATTCTTATCAATCTCACCAACAATGCCATCAAGTTCACGGACAAGGGCATGGTGCGAATCGAATTACAGAGCCGCCGGGACAATGGCAACACGCTCGCAGAAATCACGGTCTTGGACACCGGCATCGGAATCCGCAAGGAGGACCAGTCGCGGCTTTTCCAGGCCTTCATGCAAGTCGATAGCTCTTCCACCCGCGCCTACGAAGGCACGGGGTTGGGGCTTCATGTTAGCCAGAAGCTCGCCACCATGATCGGCGGGCGCGTTTCCTTCGAAAGCGAATATGGAAAGGGGAGTCGGTTCACCATCTCCGTGCCGGTCGCAGAGGAGGTTTCACGGCTCGTATTCTCATAATCGAAGACAATCCCACCAACCTGCAGCTCATGGTGTATCTCCTTGAAGCCTTCGGGCACGAAACGCTGCAGGTGCTCGATGGCGCCGAAGGGATCGAGGTCGCGCAGCGGGAACATCCCGACCTCATTCTCCTGGATATTCACATGCCCCAGATGGACGGCTACGAAGTGGCGCGCCGTTTGCGCGGGAATTATCGATGTAACCGGATTCCCCTCGTGGCCGTGACCGCTCTGGCCATGGTGGGCGACCGCGAGAAAATTCTTGCCTCCGGCTTCAATGGATATATCGCCAAACCTCTCGATCCGGAAGCTTTTCCAGGACAGGTCAATGCCTTTCTGGGAGTTCGCGCTCAGGAAAACGCCCGCCGACCTGCGCCCGCAGGGAGCACTTCTCCCGCGGCGCCTCACAAGAAGATCGCCGTTGTGCTCTTCGTGGACAACATGCAAACAAATATTGATCTGGTGCGCAGCACGCTTGAGCCTTCTGGCTATGAGGTTGTTGCCGCCCTTTCCGCAGGGGAGGGGATCGACCTCGCCCACCGAATGAAGCCGGATCTAATCCTCTCCGATGTCCACATGCCTCACCAGGATGGCTATGAGTTCATGCGCATGGTACAGGCCGATCCCCAGTTATCCAATATTCCCTTCGTGTTTCTTTCCTCTTCCGTTTGGTCCGCCCGGGAAAAGGAACACGCCCTAATGCAAGGGGCCAAAAAATTCATTTCCCGGCCCATCGAACCCCAACAGCTTCTGGAGCAGCTCAGGGACTGCATCCCCGAGAGGAAGGAGTAGTCATGGCGCTGATTCTTATTGTCGATGACGATCAGGGGACTCGCCAGCTTTTTACGTCTTTGCTGAGACCCTTTGGGCATCAGGTCATTGAAGCGCGAGACGGAAAGCAGGGTTTGGAGCAAGCGCAGCAGAAAACGCCGGATCTCATCATCTCGGACATATTGATGCCCACGATGAATGGCTATGAGTTTGTTTCCAACTTGCGCAAATGCCCTTCGCTGGAGCATATCCCGATCATTTTTCACAGCGCGAGCTATTTGGACCGCGAAACTCGCTCCCTGGGCGCAGCTTGTGGTGTTTCTCTTTTCATCCTGAAGCCCTGCGAGCCTGAAAATGCCCTCGCGACCATTCAGGAAGCGTTGGGGATGAACATCACCAAGCCGGCTTTGCCTATTCCAGTGCCTGCTGGCGCAGATCCAATTCCGCTCTTGATCGACGCCTTCTTCGAAAAAGGCAAACAGCTTGATGCGGTCAGTCTTCGCCTCGCTGCGCTTTTGGAACTCGGTCTGGACCTTGCGCGAGCCTCCAGTCTGAAAGGTCTGCTCGAGAAAGCGGGAGGTGCGGCGAGAAATATCATCGGAGCAGATTATTCCGGGATCGGCATCTTGGCAGGTGACGGCCCGCAACTTCGATCCTTTTCGTTGTTTGGAGTCAGCCACGAAATCGCCGCCAAGCTTGCTAATGCGATTTTTGAAGGCCCGATTTTCAGCGAGATGGTCCATGAAAGAAAGCCAAAGCTGGCGTTTAATGCATTCGGCGAGCCGGCAAGGCTGGATCTTTCTGTTGACCACCCTCCGATTCACAGTTTTGTTGGCGCTCCATTGGAAACCGGGAATCAGGTGTATGGCTGGATTTACGCGGCCAACAAGGTTGGTGCCTTGGAATTCACCGAACAGGATGGCCGGATCCTGATGGCATTGGCAGCCAAAGTTAGCTTGGCATACGAGAATGCCCTGCGTTTACACACCATCGCAGAGCACGCCTCAAGACTTGAAGCTGAGATCGAGGAACGCAAGCGCGCGGAAAACCGCTTCCGCATGTTGGTGGAAACGGCCCCCACTGGAATCGTTATCGCCGATGACTCAGGGCGCATCAACGAGGTGAACGCTCAGGCCTTGCGAATGTTTGGATATGAGCGGGATGAGCTGGCCGGCCAACAGATTGAGATGCTTTTGCCGGAGCGCAATCGGCACGCTCATGAAGGTTCCCGTGTAGGTTTTGTTGGCAATCCTCACGCGCGCCCCATGGGACTCGGCATGGAGTTGTTCGCACGGCGAAAAGATGGCACAGAGTTTCCCGTGGAAATCAGCCTGGGGCCGCTCGCCACTAGGGAAGGTTTCTTGGTATCGGCCACCATCGTGGACATCACCGCGCGAAAGAAAATGGAGCATCAATTGCGCCTGTCGCAGCGAATGGAAGCGATTGGTCAGCTGGCGGGCGGAGTGGCGCACGACTTCAATAATCTCTTGGGAGTCATCCTCGGCGGCACGGAAATTGTCTTGGACGCGCTCCCACCGGGCCACCCCAGCGTCAAGACGATCGAGATGATCAGGAAGGCAGGTTCTTCGGCTGCCGATCTCACCCGCCAACTCCTGGCGTTTAGCCGTCAGCAAATGCTTCAACCGCGCGTGCTGGATCTCCGCGAAATTGTGGAGCGAACCCGCGCTTTGCTCGGCCGCCTGCTTGGCGAGAATATCGAACTCTCACTTTCCATCGAGCCTTCGCTTGGCAGAATTAAAGCCGACCCTGGCCAAATCGAACAGGTGCTGATCAATCTGGCCGTCAATGCGCGCGATGCGATGCCGAAGGGCGGGCGGCTCAAAATCCAAGCGCAAAATGTTGAGTTGGACGAATCTTACAAGGATGACCACCAGCCGGTCATTCCTGGTCCTTACGTAATGTTCGTTGTGGAGGATACAGGGAGTGGAATGGATCGGGAGACCCAGGCACGCATATTTGACCAGTTTTTCACTACTAAGGAACTCGGCAAGGGCACGGGACTTGGCCTCGCCACCGTTTATGGTATCGTCAAGCAAAGCGGCGGATATATTTGGGTGTATAGCGAAGTGGGCCAGGGAACTGCCTTCAAGATTTACCTCCCGCGTGTCGACCAAGCTGTCGAGCTACCCGAGCCGGAAGAGCCGCAAACCGCCGCGTTCAAGGGCTCCGAAACGATTCTGCTTGCCGAGGATTCCGAGTCTCTTCGAGAAATGGCCCGGGAGTATCTGGAAAGCGTCGGCTATACCGTCATCGAAGCCGTTTCCGGCAAAGATGCGCTCCAGCGGTCAAAGGAATTCGATGGGCCGATTCATCTTCTTCTGACCGATGTTGTGATGCCTGAAATGAGTGGGCCCGAGCTGGCCCAGCAGATGGCCTCCCTTCGCCCGGGCATCAAAATCATATTCACCTCTGGCTACACCGACGATGCTATCGCTCGCCAGGGCATCGTCGATCCCGGCGTCGCTTTCATTCCGAAGCCGTATCGGCCGAAAGCCCTGGCCCGCAAAATCCGCGAAATCTTGGGCGGGACCTCCGTGCAAGACACTGCCGCGACTCCATCTCACTCGGATGCGCATCCCATCGCCACATGAAGAAATCACGCATGAGCGCTAGAATTGGGATCGTTAAGGCAGCAAACACCGTCGAATTGGACACGAAGACTGCCTCCTGACAATTGTCGCCCCGTCGAGCAATCCGCTGCCGCCGCGTTGTATACTGCCGAAATTCAATTTTTGCGCGAGGAGGAACGACCCATGGCTGCGAATCCTGATCCGCTGCGCGAATTCTTGCGCCACACGCTGGCCACGCTCGCATATCGCGCGGCGAAAACTCTTCGTGAAGCGCCCGCCGGCTTCGCCGATTTCCAGGCGGGCAATTCTTCGCGCACTCCCGCGCAAATCCTCGCGCACATGGGAGACTTATTCGATTGGGCTCTCGCCATGGCCAAAGGGAAGAAGGATTGGCACGATTCTCATCCCCTGCCGTGGCCGCAGGAGTCCGCGCGATTTTTCGCCGCGCTTAAAGCCTTCGATGGTTTTCTCGCCTCCGCTGAGCCGTTGGGCTCCTCCGTCCAAAAACTTTTTCAAGGCCCGGTCGCCGATGCGCTCACTCACACGGGCCAGCTTGCGCTCTTGCGGCGGCTTGCGGAAGCGCCTGTGCGCGCCGAAAATTATGCTGCTGCGGAAATTTCCGCCGGCCGCGTGGGCCCCGAACAAACCAAACCCCGCCGCGAATTCTAGTCGCGAGTCCCCTCGACTGTTTGCTTCGCAACCTTCGCTCCCCCGCGTGGCTGCGTGGGTTGTCAGAACCAAAAGACCTGATGATTTTCGTTCAGGACAAAATGGAGAGTGGATTTTCCCGTCGCCGCATCCGCGGCACTATAGGCAGCGAAGCAATCTGTCCCTGATATCGCGGAGCCCACCGTCCGGGAATTTTCGTGTCGCACGCCGGGCAGCCGCCCGCGGGCGTCAGATTGTATTTGAGGATCAGGTAGCCATGCCGCTCGATGAGCAACTCGCGGCAATTCGGACACCGCGTATTTTCGAGGTCCCCCACGCACCCGGGCAAATTTCCCGCATACACGAATTGCAATCCCGCGCGCTTGCCGATTTCCGCCGCGCGCAGCAAACTTTCCGCGGGCGTATTTTCCGGATCGGTCATTTTGTAGTCTTGATGAAACGCCGTCACGTGCCACGGAATTTCCGTTGAAACCCCGGCAATGAATTCCGCCAGGCGTCGCAGCTCGTCTTCCGAATCGTTGAACCCGGGAATCACCAGCGTCACTATTTCGAGCCAGAATTCCATTTCCTTGAGCCGCCGGATCGTCCACAGAATCGGCTCAAGCCGCCCGCCCAGTTGCCGGTAATGCCGGTCGTCGAAACTCTTCAAATCCACTTTGTAAAGGTCCACCCACGGCCGAATGTATTCGAGCACCTGCGGCGTTCCGTTGCCGTTTGAAACATAAGCCGTCTTCAGTCCCGCCGCGCGAGCTCGCTTGAAAATTGCCACGCCCCATTCGCTCGTGA
Organism: Candidatus Acidiferrales bacterium; assembly: GCA_050747245.1. Lineage (GTDB taxonomy): Bacteria > Acidobacteriota > Terriglobia > Acidiferrales > UBA7541 > JBOGNO01. Next base: position 245,083 of record JBOGNO010000004.1, on the reverse strand, counting down.
TCAGCGGCTCGTTGTACGTGCTCACCACCACTTGCGCCTTCTGCCCGAGCGCCTCCGCGACTAATTCTTCCGGCGAGATGTTCAAAGGACGCGAAACCGCCGCCGGATCGCGAATCGCCTGCGACGTCACCCAGTTCTGGCAATAGCCGCAGTGCAGATCGCAGCCCAGCATTCCCATGCTGTACGCCAGCGCCCCGGGATACGCGTGGAAGAACGGTTTCTTCTCGATGGGATCGCATTGCAGAGCTCCCGCATAGCCCCACGGGACGTATAGCCGCCCTCCGCGATTGAATCGCACCTTGCAAACCCCGGCCTGGCCCTCGGGAATCGGGCAGCAATGTCCGCAAGCGTAGCAGCGCACAAATCCCTTCTCGAGCTTTTCGTGAAGCTCGCCTTCAATTACGTGCTGTTCCAGCGTCTCTCGGAGCGTTGCCATACGTTGCCGCCCTTGCGGCTCTTCCATTAGGGGAGATGTGCTTCTAAAATTAATTATACGCCTTTCACTCTTGCTCCGCCGCAGATTCCTCTTCGTTCTTTTCGCGCCCTCGAGCTTGAGAGCTGCAAGAAGCCGCGGCTTTTTGGCAGAATGCGGTGTGGCATCACGCCGCGCCTGCCACCTGAAAGTTAGGCGCGCCGAAGTATTGAAGACTGCTCGGGGCATTGCCTTTCGACGCCGTTAGTCGTATCTTGCGCGCGGTCTCGGAAACCAAAATTAAGACCATAATTAAAATCACAATTGAATCGAGGAGATGACGATGCATCGAATGTTACTTGCGGCGGTGGTAGTGTGTTTTGCGGCGACGGCGGCTATGGCGCAGGATCCAGTCAAAGTCGATCCGGCGCATTACAAAGTCGAGTTCGAGAATTCCCAGGTACGCGTTTTGCGGTTTCATTATGGACCGCATGAGAAGTCGGTCATGCATTCGCACCCTAACTTGGCACTGATCCAGCTCACAGATATGCACAGCAAGTTCACCATGCCCGATGGCAAGTCGGTCGAGCGCTCCGGGAAAGCCGGGGAGACAATCTGGATGCCGGCGGAGACTCATCTTGTAGAGAATCTTTCCGACCAACCGACCGAGGGGATTCTCGTTGAGCTGAAGGGCAGGGCAGCCCCAAGGCCTGCCGCAAAGCCAGCCGCAAAATCAGCGCCCAAACCCGCGGCGTAATCGGTCCGCTTCTTCTGTAGCGGGGCTTTCTCGCTACACGCTAGTGCTTCTAGGTTTTCGGGTGGCCCACCCTTTGCTTCCCAAAGGGTGGGGCCTTTGACTTTTCCTCTGCGCCTCACGCGCTTTCTCCGCTCCGCGAACTGCCTGCTCTTCGCGTGTGAATGACCAACGTTGTCATTCTGAGCCCCGGCGCCTGCCCGCCAGTAGTGTGGCGTGCTTACCACCGGTGTGCCACGCCGGCCGCCTCTTGGTCCGAAGCCGAAGGCTCGCCAGCGGTGTGGCGGGAAACTCACCTCAAATACTTCATCCTTTCTGCTGCCCCAGAGTTTATCCCTCCCTCTGCGCCGCTTACCATTCGACAGCACCTCGCGCGAAAGAGGAACGTTGTCATTCTGAGCCCGCCGCGGCGGGCGAAGAATCTCTCTTAAAGCTCATTGCTTCCGTTTTGCACCGCTGTAATGATCTCCCCCAGACCGGCTTTTCCACAGTACTGGTCCTCTCCCCAAGTCTCCCGATTCGTGCTACCGTCGCCTTTGAGGTTTATATGTCTCGTCTAAGACCATCCCGAGACAATCGCCACGAAAACACCCCACAATTATCCGTGACTTTGTGTTCTCTGCGGCCAATCCGCCGCTGCCAGCAGGCAAAAATCAATCGATACACCAAAATATTGATTGCATTGCTAAGTCGCTAAAAATCAATAACATCCAAAAAATCAATCGCCACAAAAACATCATTTTCAAATCGGGTACTGGAACCCTCAAAACGCCCTCAGCTTGGCCGCGAAAAGGAGGAGAAAAGCGATAGCGAAGCCTGTCATTCTTGGAGCCGCGCTGCTTGAGCAGCTGTCCGTAGAAGCTTCGGGCGGCGTATGATGCTCCGCTCGGCGAATCGCAATGGCGCCAAAAAACATACTTGCTCTTCTCACTGGAAGCGATCGGCGCTCCATCGGCCGTTCAGACGAAGTTGCTGCAATTGTCTCCAAGAATCCGAAATTGTTTCCGGAGCTGATGGAGGGCTTGTGGTCCGTGAATTCCTTAGTGCGGATGCGGGCTGCGGATGCGGCCGAAAAAATTACTAGGAAAAAGCCCGAGTTGCTCAAGCGCTATGAGAGGGAACTGCTGGGTTTGATGGCCGAAACAACTGAACCAGAGATGCGCTGGCACCTTGCGGTCATGGTTCCGCGGCTTCCGCTCAATGCCCGGGAGCGCCAATCGGCGGCAAGTTTGCTGAACGGCTACCTGAAAGATCGCAGCTCTCTGGTAAAGACGTTCGCGCTGCAAGGGCTTGCGGATTTGGCGCAGGACGATCCGGGCATAAGACCCCAAGTGATCGAGATATTGCGCGCCGCCACTCGAAATGGCACCGCAGCGATGAAAGCTCGCAGCCGAAAGTTGCTCCGCCACCTGGAGTGACTGTGATTCTTGATTATTGGAAGGAGGACTTCTTGTGCTGCATCCGAGCGACCAGCTGGACCCAGCCCGCGCCGGAAAGCATAACGACGAGCGGCTCCATCAGCGGAATTCTCAGCCGCGTGTTCATCACCAGCGGCAGATGCAGAACGGTCAGACCGATTGCATAGACAAGAAGAATGGAGGCAAGGCCGGGACGCAACCGGCGAAGATGAAACCACCCGGCAACAGCAAACGCGAGCACGATCCAATAGGCCAAAACGCCTGCAGCCCGAAGTAACCGCTCGTCAAGGGGCAAAGAATGGGTGTCCACAACTTGATCGGTACTGAGCCAAAAGTCAGCAACCTTTTTTCCCAGGAGCGGAATGGCATGCCAGCCTTCCTCTCTCCACAGCCGCGGGAGAACTCGCAGCGCGTTTCGATTGAGTTCGACTTCGGAAGGCAATTCAAGCCGGGAAGGATCGTTCGTTTCGAGATCTTGCAAACACCAGCCCATCGCCGCGATGAGCTTTGGCGTGTCTCCGAGCTGCGTTCGGCCCTGCGTGTTGACCACTCCCTGTACGGCGTTTGGTCCGGTGTGCGTGGAATAGAGCACGTGGCCATGAAAGACCAACTCATTGCGAACGAACCACGGCAGCACAATCAATACTGGCAGCAGCAAGACCACTGCTCCCCGCAAGAGCGGCGACCGCTTGCTACGCGTGGCGAATACGGTCCAGCCCGCCACGAGAGGGAGAGCTGCCGCGTTGAAACGGATGAGCGATTCAAGTCCGGCAGCCAAACCCATTCCACCGGCGGAACGCACATCGGCATTTTCAAATTGTCTTACGAGTGAAAGCAGAAACAGCGCGGTCAGCAACGCCGCGATACATTCCGTCAGTACTTGAGCCGTGGAGAAAATCAACGTGGGCAGAAATAAACCGAAAACCAATGTCGCCCGGGCCGCTTGCTTGTGGAACAGGCGTGATGCGACCGCCGCGCAAATGCCGATGGTGAGCAACCCGAGTATGAATTGCAGCCAGCGAAGAATGAGGAGGTAGCGCGCGCCAAAAACGCGTATGAATCCCGCGAGTAGCAGCGGATAACCGGGCGGGCGAAACGCCGACGGCTGGCCGGCATAACTGAATCCTTGTTGCGTCAACAGATTGTTTGCCAGCAGGGCGTAAACGGGGGCGTCACTTCCCCCGCTCAGAAAGGTGAGTTCGTGAGTGCCGGCAGCCAGTACGAATCCTGCGCGCAAAGCGATTCCGAGAATCACCAGTAGCCAGAAAACTCGAGGTCGCTTTCCGAGCATCCGATTCAATTCATCTTTCCGGCGCGGAGTAATTGAAAGCGCCTGAAACACAACGCGACCCAAAATATCACACGAGCAGCGGGTTGTTCTCTACAATCCCGCTCGTCAGGTGCGGAAGGGAGCCTACAGGATTGAAGTTAATCTCGACGCCCAGGTAGAGTGACGGATGACGCCGCCGCGGCAGCTGTTGTAGAATCCGCGTTACTGGAATTAGCCTCGACCGAATTGCAGGACACGAAAGGGAGGACGGTCATGCCAAGCAAAAAGCCTGTGCGAATCTGGGCCGGCACGCGGAAAGGCGCTTTCGTTTTCAGTTCGAAGGATCGCAAGAAGTGGGACGCGCACGGTCCCTTCTTCGGGGGCCAAGAGGTGCACCACGTTACGCAAGATCCTCGCGATCCCAAGCGGCTCTACGCCGCAGTCGGAAACGCCTGGTTCGGTCCGCATCTTCACGCCAGCACGGACGGCGGGAAAACTTGGCAGATCTCCGAAAAGGGGCTTGAAGCGAAAGGCATCACCGGCAAAACGTGGCAGGTGACGGAAAAAGGAATGGAGCTTAAGGACCTCCCCGATGCCACGCTCAAGCGTATCTGGCAAATCGCACCCGGCGCGGCCGACGAACCGGGCGTGGTTTACCTCGGTGGTGATCCGGGCGTGCTCTTCCACAGCGGCGACAATGGCGCGAATTGGGAGATGGTCCCGGGCCTGAACAATCATGCCACGCGCGCGAAGTGGACTCCCGGCGCCGGTGGAATGATGGTTCATTCGATTGAATGTTTGGGCAAAGGTCGCCTGATCGTGGGGATTTCGGCCGCAGGCGCATTTCGATCCAGCGACTCCGGCAAGAACTGGGAGGCTTTCAACGGAAACGTCCGCTGCGATTTTGCGCCCGATAAATATCCAGAGGTCGGCCAGTGCGTCCACAAATTAAAAGCCCACCCTCGGAATTCCGAAGCGCTTTACCAGCAGAATCACTGCGGCATCTATCGCGCCAGTTTTACAAGCGACAAATGGACGGACATCTCAAGCGGTCTGCCCTCACGGTTTGGATTTGCCCTTGCTGTACCGGCGGCCGAAAAGCAAACACTCTTCACCATCCCCGTGGGTTCCGCGGAAGCGCGTTTTGTCCCGGAGGGAAAACTCCGCGTCGGACGGAGCCGAGACGGTGGCCGAAGCTGGAAACTCCTCACGAAGGGATTGCCGCAGTCAAACGCGTTCGTGCTGGTCCTGCGCGAAGGCATGACTTCCGACGATCGCGATCCCGCTGGAGTGTACTTCGGAACTTCCTCAGGCAGCTTGTTCTACACTCGGGACGTAGGCGATTCCTGGCAGGTTTTGACTCCGCATCTGCCGCCCGTCTATTCCGTTTCCGCCGCGCTGCACTAAACCGGCAGCAGCGGTGGTCTGCTCTGGCCGACTAAGAGTGCGTTTGTACTGCATGCCCCAGCGGCCGATAGGCCATAGTTGGCGCATGGCTTATTCGAGATGAGGGACATCAAAGGAAAGAGTGGTTGCGGGGGTTGGATTTGAACCAACGACCTCCGGGTTATGAGCCCGACGAGCTACCAGGCTGCTCCACCCCGCGGAAACATGATAGCGGAAGCGAAGCGATTAATCAAACGCGGGGAGCGGCCAATAAGAGAGCGAGGCAGCGCGAAAGGTGTTCATCGGTTGGAGATTCCTCGTCCGCCACGAGCGACCTCAAAAATACAGGGGAAGGAGCACTACCACGAGCTGTACTGAGTGCCGTCGAGGCCCGTGAGCGGAGAAGGGCTGTGAACATCGCAGATTCCGGTGATGGTCTGATCAGGACTGCTGAGCGTGTCACAGCTGTCGGTTGTCCAGTCGGCCTGCTTGGTGATGGGATCCACAGGAATCGCGCGGAGATATCCAGCGCTCGTAAGATCCTCAAGGGATTGCGGGGCAGCCTGTTTATCAAGGGTAAATTGATCGATGGCGTTGCGCATGACGGAAAGATCCTGCCTTAGGGCCGCTTCCTTGGCGTTGGTGACTGATTTCTCGTAGCGGCCGCCTGCGATGGCCAGGAGAATCATGATGATGGTGATGACGATCATCAATTCGAGCAGGGTGAAGCCACGCTCCGCAAGAGAAAAGCGGGAACGCTGAGCGCGATAGGCGCGAAAGGCACTAGCGCACATACGTTGAAGATTTCCGAACCTGTTCATGCTCGGCATGATTTCACCAGTCCCAGTATTTCGTTCCGTCGAGCGCGGCGCCCTGGGAATTCGAATACACATCGAAGACATCCTGGCCTCCCCACGAGCGAGCATCCGGATCATCCTGAACGGAGCGCATTCCCCAATCGGCCGCTCCGGTGAAGGGGTCAATGGGAAGGCGGCGCAAGAAGCGTACGTGACGATCGGGAGCGCCCGCGAGTTGCACACCGTTCACCAGGGTTTGCAAGTCGGGCGGATATCCTTCGGTGCCGGCCTGCACCTGAATTTGATTTTTGTCTGCGGCGTCCTTGTAACGATCAATAGCCGTGCGGATTTCGATTAAGTCGGCGCGCAGTTGCGCTTCTTTTTTTCGTTTTACCGAGAAGCGCGCCGCGGGAAGCGCCACGCTCGCCAGAATCATTATGATGCTCACGGCGATGATCAACTCAAGCAGCGTCATCCCCGTGTGGCGCAAATCCCCTGAGCGGACGGGAATGATGGAATTGCGGTGAGAACTCATGGGCTACTGCACCTGAATCGTAACTGTCCCAGCGGCAAGGGGAATGGGTTTCTGCTGCGAGCTTCGGGCATTCACCTGAAGAATCTGAATCGTGCTCACACCCGGTCCCACGGCTCGAACGATGAGGCCAAAGAGTGTGCCGGTGCCATTAATTCCGGGCGTGTTCGGTTGTCGCGTGGCGGAAATGATGGCCTGACCGTGCTGTTGATCCACGCGCTGGACGATGGCGATTTCCTGCGTGCCGCCGGAGAGGAACCCCCCGTTGCGCACCTCTTCGATTTGGATCACAGCGGGGTTGTACTGCAGAAGGATTGGGATGGAAAAAAGATCCTGAACATTTTCCGCCGACAAGCCGATGGTTTTCGTTTCGCCGGCACTCATCGTTAGGCTCGCGGGATCGAAGCGCAAATCCGGCCCCGCGGCGGCGGGGCTTTGCGCAGGAACGGAGGGCTGGCTCCCGGCGACAATCGCCTGGGACACGGAGCCTGGTTGCTGTTGAGGCGAAGTAGCAGGCGGAGTGGTCGCGGGCGCGGATACAACGGGTGCGACAGCGGACGGCTGTCCAGCGGATTCATTCGACGGCGGCTGTGAAGGAGCCGGCTGTTGCGCCGGCGGTAGGGGCGGGGGTGGAGCTGCGGCGCCATTTTCCTCGCGGAAGACGCGAATGTCTGTGTCCGTGCCCGCAGCAATGCTGCGCAAATCTTCCGCAGTGAATCCGGGCATGCGCAAGACATGCGGTGTGATGACAATCAGGACTTCATCTTCCTGAATTTCCTTGTCGTCTTTGGAGAAGAAATAACGGAAAAAAGGAATTTGAGCGAGTCCGGGCCAGCCGTTGACGGAATTTGTTTCCGTGCGCTGCATGAGGCCGCCAAGAATGCTGATTTCACCATCCTTAAGGCGAATTTCGCCGTCCTCCGTGCGCTGCGCAAAAACGGGCTGATCGATGCCACCGATGTTGCGCGTACCATTGAGGGAAGAGATCTCAACCTTCAATTTGAGGCTGACGTCGCCTTCGGGGTGCACGCGGGGAGTGACGTCGATGTTCACGCCGATATCTTGATAGGTGAATTGAGTGTTGACAAGGGGGTTCACCAGCCCGGCGGTGCCCACGGCGCCGACGCCGACGCCGGCTTGAAAGCTGCCTGTGGCGATGGGAATACGGTCACCGATGCGCAGCTTGGCAGCCACGCCATCGCTGACGCGGAGTTCTGGATCCTGAATGATTCTGGTGGCGCTGTCGGTGAGCAGGGCGGTCACCGCCGCGCCAGGAAGCGTAATGCTGTAGTCGGAGAGTCGCAGGTGCTTCAAATTATTCAGGGTCACCTGCGGCGTGGAAGTGGTGGTCGTCGAGCTGGAGCTTGAGCTCGAAGAGCCACTTGTGCTGGGCTGTAGTGCCGTGCGCGGAGTAAACTGCACGACGGCGCTGGTTCCCGGCTGGATGCCCAACTGGCGGGCGCGATCCGTGCTGACTTCGAGAACCTGCACGTGCAAAAGCACCTCAGGTTTAGCTTTGTCCAAGGCGGAGATAACTCTTCCGCAGAGCGCGATTTTGTCGGGAGTATCGCGGATGATGATGGCGTTCTGCGCGTTCACCTGCTGAAGGTGCGTCAAGTTGAGCACCTGTCGCAGGCCGCTAACGATTTCGGTCAAATCCTGAGCGGTAAGCGTGTTGGAAAGATAGAAAGTCTTCACGACTTCATCCTCGAGGTCCTTGCGCTTCTGAGTTTGGTCCGGGGCAACGAGGATGATGCCGCTGGTAACCGGCTTCCAGAACGCTTTGCTCTCGATGGAAACAGCGTCAAGAGCCTGTTCGAGGGTGACATTCGGCAATTCGATGCTGATGCGCCGCGAAGTAAAATCCGGGTCGAAAATCACGCTCAGGCCGGCGAGCTGCGCGATGGTCTGATAAACAATTTTTGCATCGTTTATCATTTTGATGTTGATGGGCTCGCGCGAGAGAGGTTTGAGCTCGGGCGGGCCCGTTTCGAGCTCCGAGGATCCTGGCGGAACCGTCGGTTCAGGCTTGGGTTGCCCGGGAGATTGCTGAGCCGCCAGGGCATCCATGGCCTTCTGTCCTTCCTGATCGGCCATGGCGTTGGAAGGATCGATCGCGCGGGCTTTTTGGAATTCCGCGACGGCTAGCTGTAAGTCACCTGATTTCAACGCTTTCTCGCCCTCCTCGGCATGATATTGGCCGGCTACAAAGCGTAGATGTTCGGCGCGGAGCCTGTATTCGATGTTCGTGGGATCTTGCTTAAGGGCTTTGGTGTAGTACTCGAGGGCCGAATCGTAGTCCTGTACGTTCTCAGCCTTCTTCGCGAGGTTGTAGTCTTGATTGCCTTTGGGGCATCCCGTCAGGAGCAGAACGGATGCGGAAAGGAGAGACAAACCCAAAAACCGGCGCAATATGGGCCTCCGAAGGCTAGGGCTGAACTGCAAAAGTCTAACATCTCCACGGAACGGGAGCAAGCGCGTTCGCTTGCTCCATCAAGCAACGGGCGGATATGATAAGCGGCGGTGAAACCAGCATCGAAAAAACAGGAACCCGCTGCCAAACTGATCGCGCAGAATCGCGCCGCTTCCTATAACTACCATTTGCTTGAGATGTTTGAAGCAGGCTTGGTGTTGCAAGGAACGGAAGTAAAATCCTTGCGCGAAGGGAAAGCGTCGCTGCGGGAGGCTTACGCAGAATTCCGCCGCGGAGAACTCTGGCTGGTGAATTTGCACATCCCGGAATATCAGCCGGGGGGCCCCTACAATCACGCCCCGTTGCGGACTCGCAAGTTGCTGTTTCACCGCCGGGAAATCGACCGGCTCGCCGGCCAGATCGCGCAAAAAGGGCTGACGCTGGTGCCGCTGCGGATTTATCTGCTGAACGGGCGCATCAAGTGCGAACTGGCACTGGCGCGCGGGAAAAAATTTCACGACCGTCGTCTGGCCGAACGAGAAAAGGAGGCCAAACACGAAGTGAAAGAAGCGATGTACAAATATCGCCACAGATAAATCATCTCGAAGAATAAAAACGGAGAATACTAGACGACATGAAAATTCAATTAGAAAACCAGCCGTACTCCTCTCTCGAAACGGAAGCCCTGGCAACCTATGTCTTCGAAAAGGAGAGCCGCATCGAAGGGGTCCTCGCGGAGATCGATCGGGCGATGGGAGGGAAGCTCGCGCAGCTTGCGGCTTCCGGAGAATTGACGGGCAAGGCATTTGAGATGGTGCTGATTCATTTTCCCGCGGGGCTTGCGGCGCAGAAGTTGCTTTTCGTCGGGGCCGGGAAGCCGGAGAAATTCTCGCGCACCGAACTGCGCCGCGTGGCCGGGGCTGGGCTGCGGTACCTGAAATCGCGCAGCGTCAAAAGCCTAGCATTCCTGGCGAGGGAAAACGAACTCGACGCCGCTTCGGCACAAGCCGTTGTGGAAGGGCTTTACGAAGCGGACTACGAATCGGATAAGTATCGTTCGGAGAAGAAGAATCATCGCGAGACGGAATCCGTGCTGCTAGCTGGCTGGCAAGGCGCGCCGCAGATGGATGTGAAAAGCGCGATGGAGCGCGGACGAATCATTGGAGAATCGGAGAATTGGGCGCGCGACCTGATCAATGAGCCTTCGAACTATTTGACTCCGCGAATTCTGGCCGGTCGCGCGGAAGCAATGGCCAAAGAAACCGGCCTGGCCGTGGACATTCTCGACGAGCGGCGCATGGCGGAATTGAAAATGGGCGCGTTGCTGGGCGTGGCGCAGGGCAGCGCTGAGCCGCCGCGCCTGATCGTGCTTCAATACACCCCCGCGGAGGCGAAGCGCGGCGGCCCGGTGCTGGGCCTGGTGGGCAAAGCGATCACGTTCGACACTGGCGGAATCTCCATCAAGCCCGCCAACAATATGGAAAAAATGAAATATGACATGGGCGGCGGAGGAACGATGCTTGGAGCGATGCGCGCCATTGCCCAGCTCAAGCCGTGCGTGCCGGTAATCGCCGTTGTTCCTTCCTCGGAAAATATGCCCGGAGGAAAAGCGCAGAAGCCCGGAGACGTGCAATTCGCTGCTTCGGGAAAATCCATAGAGGTAATAAACACCGACGCGGAGGGACGATTGGTCCTCGCGGACGGAATCTGGTACGCGAAAAAGCTGGGATGCACTCATTTGGTTGATGCGGCCACGCTCACTGGCGCGATTGAGGTCGCTCTCGCCAACGTGCATGTGGGTGCATTCGGAACTCCGCGCGAATACCTGGACCGTTTCCTTGAAAGCGCGCGAGCTGTGGGCGAAAAAATGTGGCCGATGCCCATCGACGACGAGTACGAAGAGATGATCAAGAGCTCGATCGCTGACATTCGTAATACCGGCAGTGGAAAAGGCGGAGGCGCAATCACGGCGGCGTGGTTTCTCAAGGAATTTGTCGAAGATACTCCGTGGGTGCATCTCGATATTGCCTCGACTTGCTGGCACGACGAAGGCCGCCCGTGGTCGGCGAAAGGGCCCACAGGCATTGCTATCCGCACTATCATTGATTTTGCTATGAAGATGTAGAATTGTGCTCGCTGGACCGTGCTGAGAAGAATCTCTGCGCGTCGCGGCTATCTTGCGATACCGACCTGCCACCAGGGTTAAAATGAATCGCACATGGTGATGACTAGCGCACCTACGGTAAAAATGACTTTGCCGCTTCCGCCCGGGCCGAAGCGCCGATTTCCGCTGGGCAGTCTAATGGATTTGTCCCGCGACGCGCTGGAATTCTATTCGCGGTGCGCAAGGGAGTTTGGAGACGTAGTCCTTTTCCGGATTGCTTATCTTCCCGTCTGCTTGCTCGTGAATCCTCGAGACATCGAATACGTGCTGGTGACGAATCCGGGAAATTTCACGAAGTCAGCGGACTATCGCGCCCTGGCTCGCGTGCTGGGCCATGGCTTGCTGACGAGCGAAGGTGATTTCTGGAGGAAGCAACGCGGATTGATCCAGCCGGCCTTCCGCCACGAAAACATTCTGTCCTACGTGCCCGTGATGACGGGAGCCGCTGGCCGCATGCTCGACTCGTGGCGCGACAAAGAAGAACACAACATCCACGAAGACCTGATGCGCGTGACGCTTGAAATCGTGGCGCAGTGCCTCTATGGGGCCCAAGTCTCCGGCGCCGCTGAGCGAGTTGGCGAGGCCATGGAGGTTGTCACAGGCGAGTTCATGAACGCGGCCAGTCTCGCGCTGCTGATTCCCTTTGACCTTCCCGAGGCGTTTACGTGGCGTATAGCGCGCGCAGTCCGCGAATTGAACGGCATCATCCAAGGAATTATTGCCGAGAGACGAAGCTCACCGGAATCGCGAAACGATTTGCTCGACATGCTTCTTCGCATGCGTGATGCGGAAGGCCGCCCGATGAGCGACGCGCAGTTGCGCGACGAGATGATGACTCTATTCCTCGCCGGGCACGAAACTACGGCGATCGCACTTTCTTGGGCGTGTTATCTGGTGGCTCAGAACCCGCACGTGGAAGCGAAACTGACGGAGGAGTTAAGAGCGGTCCTGGGCGGCCGCATTCCCGCAGTTGAAGATTTGCCGCGATTGCGTTATACGGAAATGGCCCTGAAGGAAGCGATGCGGCTCTACCCACCCGCCTGGGGGATTGGCCGGCGAGCGATTGCCGATTGCCAGATTGGCGGCTACCGCGTGCGCGCGGGCACGAACATTTTCATCTTGCAATGGCTCACGCAGCGCGACGCGCGGTTTTTTCCCGAACCGGAACGATTCCATCCTGAGCGCTGGCGCGAAGATCCTGTCCGCACAGGTAAAATTCCGCGCTTTGCCTATTTTCCGTTTGGAGGAGGGCCGCGCGTCTGTGTGGGTGCGGGCTTTGCGATGCTGGAAGCGACCCTTTTGCTGGCCATGATCGAGCAGAAGTTTCACCTGGCGCTTGTCCCCAGTCACGCGGTGGAGGTTTTCCCAACTGTAACCCTGCGGCCCAAGAACGGCATTCGCGTTGTTCTGCATCGGCGATAGTTCGGATTCCTCGGGGAATTCACTGCAGAAAACGACTACATTTCGTCCGGGGATTCAATGCTCAGCAACCGCAGCGCGCCGACAAGATTTTTCTCGACCAACCACGTGAGGCAGAGAAGAAAGGATTTCTTCGCGGGATCCTTTTCGGAAAGAATGTGATGCTTGTGATAGAAAAGATTGAATTGCTGCGCGAGTTCGAACGCATATTTCGCGATGAAGGCCGGCTCCTGCGCGGCGAGCGCGGCATCGATGCGCGCATCGAGCGAGCCTGCCAAAAGAATTAGCTCCCAAAAATCGCTTCCCTCTGCGCCTTCGAGAAATCGCGTTAAAACTTCAGTTGATATTTTTCCGGGCAATGCAGCAGCGTTTTCGAGGCCGCGTGTGCTGGCGGCGCCTTGCTCTGCTTCGAGTTTTCGAAAAATGCTGCGGGCGCGGACCACGGCATAAAGGCAATATGGGCCAGTTTCGCCGTCGAAGCTCAGCGCATCGTTGAAATCGAAGGCGATGATCGTGCCGCGCGCGAATTTCAGCAGAAAATATCGCAGTGCGCCGGTCGCGATGCGATGAGCATTTTCCGCTCGCTGTGTCTCCGGCATTTCCGGATGGCGTGCATCCACCTCGTGCCGCGCATTTGCTTCCAGCCGGTCGAGGAGGTCATCGGCCTTGACACCGTGTCCTTTGCGGCCGCTGACTTCTACGTACGGCTTGGCCGCATCTTCCGGAGGAATTTCGTATCCCATCTCCGCCGCGCAACGGCGCGAGAGCGCCACCATCTCATAAGAGAAATGCACGGAGCGGTCTGCCTCGGCGCCGTAACCCAGCGCGCGCAGTCCCGCAGCAACAACTCTCTGCGGATACGCTTGGCGCGAATCGATTACGTTCAAGACTTCCGTGCCGTGACCGAACGAAGGCGCGCCTTTATCACCTTTTTCTGACGAAGTAATCCACGCCTCGTGCCCGCTCGGATGCTTGTGAAACCGGCGATAATGGAAATCCTTACCGAGCAGGCCGAATTTCCAAAGGTGATAGGCGATGTCCTTTCCCACGTAAGTAACCGTGCCGTTCGAGCGCACGATGATCTTGGCGTCGTCCTCGTCTTCGGATTCTTCGTCGCTCGATACTTGCATCACCCAACATCCCTTGTTTTTCCCGCTGGAAGCCAGCGAGATCGCTTTGAGTTTCTTGAGCTGCTCGAAAGCGGCGTCCCAAAATTTCAGATGGAGAATATCGCTTTCGCGCGGCAATAAGTCGTATTCAATCCCGAGGCGGTCCATGGTGCGCAGGTGGCAACGCACAATCGCGCTCGAAACAATTTCGGCGATCTCCGCATCGGGCCCCTCGCCCGATTCGATGCCCTTCAACACCTCACCGCGCAGTGCGCCCCGTTCCCGATTTTCTTCCAGGTAGTGCGTGACGCGGGCGTAAAGGTCCCAGCAGTAATAATCGAATCGCGGCTGCTCGGCGAGCGCGCGAACTTCAACGGGCGTTTTCTTTTCGAGGTAGCGAAAACCGATCACCACGTCGGCTACTTGGACACCCGTGTTGTCCTGATAGTTCTGTACCTCCACGATGTGTCCGGTGTGTCGCAGCAAACGGACGAACGCGTCTCCCAGCACGGCATTGCGGAGATGCCCGATATGAGCGGCCTTGTTGGGATTGATGTTGGTGTGCTCGACGATGACTTTGGAGCTGGTTACGACGACGGGCGCGGGTGCGGCAGCCACCTCGGCGCACGCAGCGTGAAAAAATTCTGCGCGGTCGAGGTAAGCGTTTAGATAGCCGCCGCCGGCGACTTCAATGCGCAAAACGCCTTCCGGTAGGCGAATGGCGCTGGAAATCTCCTGGGCAAGCAAGCGCGGAGCTCGCTTCAGGCGCTTGGCGAGCTCGAAGCAGACCGGCGAGGCGACCTCGCCCATGGCTACCCGCGGCGGTCGCTCGGTCACCACTTCGATTTCGAGCTGGTAATGCTTGCGAATGTGCTTGCGGAGCGATTCGCGGATTTTTTCTTCGATGCCCTTGTACACGGTTCCTCGTAACGAAATTGAATCCCGCGATTATAGGGATTTTACGATGGCCGCGTCAAAAATTGGCAATCGGCGTGCCCGCGTATCGGTCAATTCAATGGATACGTCCGCGCGGGTGTACACTGGAAATCATGCAGGCAGCGGGCAACCGCATTTCGGCAGTCGTCGTTTTCCTTGCCGCGCTTTACGCTCTCTTTGTTCTTTTTCCCCGCCATTGGAGCGCCGTGCGCATTGCCGGGACGGCCATCGCCTTGCCTGCCCTGGCGCTCTGGCTCGTGGCGAGAATCCAGCTGGGGACTTCGTTCTCCATCCAGGCCGAGGCGAGGTCGCTCGTGACCACGGGACTCTATTCAAAGTTCACCAGTCCAATCTATCTGTTCGGATCAATTCTTATCGCCGGACTCATCCTTGCCTTTGGACGCCCCATCTTCTTCCTTGTGTTCGTCATAATTTTGCCGATGCAATTTTTGCGCATGCGCCAGGAAGCGCGGGTACTTGAAGCAAAGTTCGGCGAGGGATACCGGGCGTATCGCGAGCGCGCGTGGTTTTAGCTGGCCTGCAATCAATTCGAGGTGATTTGACACTGCACTGAGGCGAGAATAGTATCGTTTCTTCGGGTAAATGCGCGGGCAATGCCCCTGCGTCCTCAGCCGATGAAAATAGCATACTTCGATTGTTTTTCCGGAATCAGCGGCGACATGGTTCTGGGTGCGCTGGTGGATTGCGGCGTTGAAATTGAGCGCCTGGAGGCGCAGCTGCGCCGTTTGCCGTTGACTGGCTGGCAAATTTCAGCGGAGAAAGTGCAACGCCAGGCAATTGGTGCGACCAAAGTGCATGTCAAGGTGGGCCGCGAACATGAGCGCAGCGGCGATCATGCGCCTCACGCGCACGAAGCGCATCACGAGCACCACCCTCATCGTTCGCTCGCTGAAATATTGCGGATGATTGAATCAGCGAAATTGGCGCCGCGGGCTGCCGAGCGCGCGGAGAGGATTTTCCGGCGACTCGGCGAAGCGGAAGCAAAAGTCCATCGCATTGACGTCGAAAACGTGCACTTCCACGAAGTGGGCGCGGTGGATTCGATCATTGATATCGTCGGAGCGGCTGTCGGATTCGAACTGGCGGGAATTGATGAATTTGCTTGCTCGCGTATGGACGTGGGCGGCGGGCGCGTGAAAACGGAACACGGAATCCTTCCCGTGCCTGCGCCGGCAACGGCGGAACTGCTGCGAGGAGCGCCGGCATTTTCGAGCGGAGTCGAGAGGGAATTGGTGACGCCGACGGGCGCGGCGATCGCGACGACACTCGCCACTCAATTCGGCCGCATGCCGGAGATGCGCGTCAGTGCCGTGGGATACGGCGCGGGTTCGGCGGATCTCGCTGAACAACCGAACGTGCTGAGGTTTTTCATCGGCGAAGCAATTTCGGCGCGGACTGGAGAGCGGGCGGAACAGACGATAACCGTGATGGAAGCGAACGTCGACGATATGAGCCCGCAGATATACGGATACTTCGTGGAAAGGGCGCTGGCGGCGGGTGCCCTGGACGTTTTTTCCACTCCTGTGCAGATGAAGAAAAACCGGCCGGGACAGTTGGTCACGCTGCTGTGCGAGCCGGGTGTGGCGGATCGCCTGGCCGACCTCTTATTCCGTGAGACGACCTCCATAGGCATTCGGACGTACGAAGTGCAGCGCCGGTGCCTGGCGCGAGAAATTCTGCCCGTTGAAACGCCTCTGGGAACTGTGCGGATGAAGATTTCGCGCATGAATGGAACTGTGCTGAATGCCGCGCCGGAGTTTGAGGACTGTCAGAAAATCGCAGTGGAAAAAGGCGTGCCGCTCAAACAGGTGCTGGCGGCGGCAAATTTTCATTTTGAAAAACAGCGCGAAAAACAAAAATAATTCATGGCCAAGCCCAAGTTTTATCTGACCACGCCGATCTACTATGCGAATTCGCGGCCCCACGTTGGCTCCGCCTACACGACGATTGTGTGCGATGCGATCGCGCGTTACAAAAAAATGCGCGGATACGACGTCGCCTACTTGACGGGCACGGACGAACACGGAGTGAATATCGAGCGCGCGGCCGAAAAACTGGGAGTCACACCACAGGAACTGGTGGACCGCAATCACCGCATCTTTCTCGATTTGTGGAAGCTGCTCGACATCCGCTACACGCATTTTATCCGCACCACTTCAATCGAACACGCGCGGGCCGTACAAACTCTGGTGCGCCGCACCATGCGCCGTTCGCCCGGAATCATTTATAAAGGTAAATATGAAGGCCGCTACTGCGTTTACGACAATTTGTACGTGAGCGATTCTCCAGAGCCCGCCGATTGTCCCACATGCAGTAGACCCGCGGAGCTTGTCTCCGAGGAAAATTATTTTTTCAAACTGTCGGCGTTTCAGAATTATCTGTTGAAGCTCTACGAAGAGAATCCGAAATTCGTGCAGCCGGATTTTCGCATGAATGAGGTGCGAAGTTTCGTCGCCAGTGGGTTGCGGGATATTTCCATCAGCCGCAAGGCCATCAAGTGGGGAATACCCTGGCCGGACGATGAAGAGCACGTTTTTTACGTCTGGTACGACGCGCTGACCAGTTACATGAGCGGCATCGGATTTGGAGAAGGCGAGCGCGGCAGCGCGGATTTTCAGAAATTCTGGCCGGCCGATGTGCACATGATCGGAAAAGAAATCATCCGTTTCCACGCGGTGTACTGGCCGGCCTTCTTGAAAGCGGCGGAACTTCCGCTGCCCAAGCAAGTGTTTGCGCACGGGTGGCTGCTCTTCGAGCAAGAAAAGATGAGCAAGTCGAAGGGCAACGTCGCGTATCCCGAACCGATTGTGAAAGTCTTGGGCAACGATGCGCTGCGGTATTACTTGATGCGGGACGCGGTTTTTGGGCAGGACGGAAACTTCAGCCGCGATGCGCTGATTACGCGCTACAACGCTGACCTTGCAAATGGGCTGGGAAATTTGGCCAGTCGCGTCCTGACAATGATTGAGCGCTATTGCGGAAGTGTGGTTCCTGCCCCGCACGAAACTGGTTTGCCTGCTCAGGAAGTGCTTGAAGCATCGTCCAGCATTCTCGGAATTGCTCCCGAGCTTCTGGACAAATTTGAATTTAGTCGAGCTCTGGAGTTGATTTGGGGATTCATCTCCGTCATCGATAAATTTGTGACGGAGGCAAAGCCCTGGGTCTTGGCTGAAGATGCCGCAAGGAAGGACGAGCTCTCAAGGGTCCTCTTTGATGCGGCCGAAGGACTGAGGATAGTAGCAATCCTCGCCCATCCGGTGCTGCCGTTAGCTACGCAGAAAGTTTGGGAGCAACTTGGGCAAACTGGTTTGGTTCAGGACCGAGGTTTTGACCAATTGACCTGGGGGGGACTGAAACCCGGGACAAGAATCGGAAAGCCGGAGGCCGTGTTTCCGCGTGTGGAGAAGAAAGAAATTTCGGAGAGGATAGAAGCGATGGAAGAAGAAATAAGAAATCAGGGAACGGGAGCAAAGACGCCAGCAGTAGGCGCTCCAAGTTTGCAAAAAGCGCAGACAACTTCGGGAAGCCTCGCGACGCCGGCAGGCGCTGCGGCCGCACCTGCAACGGCTGGCGGCAAAATCGGAATCGAGGATTTCGCGAAAATTGAAATGCGCGTGGGTGTGGTGCAGTCGGCGGAAAAAGTGGCGGGCGCGGACAGGTTGCTCAAGCTGATGGTGGACATTGGAGAAGAAGTGCGCCAGGTGGTGGCGGGTATTGCCCTGTCGTACACGCCCGAACAGCTGATAGGTAAGAAAGTTGCTGTGGTGGCGAACCTCGCGCCACGGAAACTGCGGGGAGTGGAATCGAACGGGATGATCCTGGCGGCGTCGGTAGGGCCGGAGGGGCAGCCCGTGTTGTGCACCTTCACGGAAGAAGTGCCGGCGGGAGCCCGACTGAAATAAACGGCGAAAATCTTTCCGCAGACGCAGATGGAAATCATCGATTCGCACGCGCATCTGGAGTTTCCACAATTCGAGAACGACCGCGCCGAAATGTTGGAACGCGCGCGTGCGGCCGGCGTTGCGACCCTGCTGGCGATAGGCAGCGGGACGGGGCCCGCTCGGCTGGATGCGGCGATTCCATTCGCGGAGCAGCACGATTGGATTTTCGCAAGCGTGGGAATTCATCCGCACGAGGCGAAGCTTGCGGAGGAAATGCATTTTGCAGAGCTGGATCGCTTGGCACACAACCCGCGAGTGATTGCTTGGGGCGAAATCGGCCTCGATTATTTCTACGATCATTCGCCGAGGGACGTGCAGGAAAAAGTTTTTCGGCGTCAGCTCAAGCAGGCGCGCGCGGCGCAGCTTCCCATTATTATCCATTGCCGCGATGCGTGGCAGGATTGCCTTGGAATTCTCGACGAGGATTGGCGGAGTTCCGGAATTGGAGGAATTCTTCACTGCTTCACCGGGACAGTTGACGAAGCAAGGCAAGGAATCGATATGGGATTTCTCATTTCGTTCGCGGGGAACTTGACGTATCCGAAAAACGCGCCGCTCCGCGAAGTCGCGCGGGATTTATCCCTCGAACATATACTTGTCGAGACCGATTCCCCCTTTCTGGCGCCCCAAGGCTTCCGGGGCAAGCGAAACGAGCCGGCGCGTGTGGTTGAGGTAGCGCGGTGCTTGGCGAATGTGAGAGACTTACGGTCGGAAGAGGTTGCCTTGGCCACTTCGGCGAATTTCCGCCGATTTTTCGGCCTCGCCGTGCAAGCCGGATCAACGCAAGACGCTTGAGTCTTGATGCAAAACTGAGGATGGCCATCTCCACTTTGACCGTGAAGGAGATTTTCGATCTCGTGCGCGACGACCTGCTGCAGGTCGAGCGAGAGATTGCCGCTCAAAATGGCGCGGCGATCGAGCCAATCGCTGAAATTTCGAGCTATCTCCAGGAAGGCGGCGGGAAGCGGCTGCGTCCGGCGCTCTTGCTGTTGGCAGCGGGGTATTGCGGATACCGCGGCCCAAGCGCGATCCAGTTGGGCGCGGTTGTGGAGCTGATTCACAGCGCCACGCTCATCCACGACGATGTGATCGATGGCGCCAATACGCGGCGAGGACGTCCATCGGCGAATGCGCGCTGGGGAAATCATATGAGCGTGCTCGCGGGCGATTGGCTGTACATGGAGTCTTTCCGAATTGCGCTGGCGGAGCGGAATTTCGCGGTGCTCGACATCTTGATCGACCTCACCCAAAACATGGTGGAGGGCGAGCTCCTGCAGCTCACGAAGATCGGCAAGATGGACATCACCGAAGCAGAAGCCGCGGATCTTTCGTACCGCAAGACGGCTTGCCTTTTCACCGGCTGCGCGCGACTGGGTGCCGTGCTGGGGCAGCGAGGCGCAGAGATGGAAAATTCTCTCGCCGAATACGGGCGCAACGCGGGACTCGCATTCCAGCTTGTCGACGACTTGCTCGACTTCACCGCTTCGGCCGAGCGGCTCGGGAAGCCCGTGCTGAGCGACCTCAAAGAGGGCAAAGTCACGCTGCCGCTGATTTACGCGATGGAGAATGGCCACGCGGAGGGCCGGCGCCTGGTGAAAAAAGTTTTGGAAGAAAGAGGTTTTGAGAGCGTGCGGCCGGAACAGATCACAGCGCTGGTGCAGGAATCGGGCGCGCTCGAACGAACCCGGCATCTGGCGCGGGATTACGCGGCGAGAGCGAAATCGTCTCTCAATGGTTTCAGCGATTCGGAATATGGTCGAGCGCTGATGTCCGTTCCCGATTTCATCCTCGAACGCGATTGTTAGTTTTCCGGCGCGGCTCTAGAAGCACCTCCCTCGGTCCTGAAGTTCTTCCGTAGCCCTTGTGTGCGAGGCGCGACTTGTAAGGTTGCAATTCTTAACTCGCATTTGTGTCTCGATTAGAATTTGCGATTTCCCTTTATTTTCAATGACTTGACTCCATTCTTGTTTCTGGGTGTGTCTCGATTAGAAATTGGTTGGAGGGTCCCTTCCCGATTTGGAACGGATCGAGTCGGCCTCGACACATTGCGTCGGCGTGCAAAAAGCGCAGACGCGCAAACCGCGCATTTGTCCCGATTAGACTGATCTCCCGTTGTTTGTTTTCAATGAGTTGCATGTGTTTCTATTCGTAAGGGTGTCCCGATTAGAATTCTGGATGCTCGATGCTCAAGGCTGGAGGCTGGAGCCATCCGCTTCCGATCCACAGGTAGGTTTGGCCTCGCGCGGAACATGAAAAATGGCCCGATTAGCCTTGCCTCCTCTCCTGCTAAATTGTTTGATTTCAATAGCCTAAGTATAGCATAGATTAAGTATAAAGTCAAGTACCGGGACTTAAATAGGTGGGGATTCAGGGAAGGGGCCAGCCGGGGATGATGGTGTCAATTTCGTGGATGATGCGAATGGTTTCGTTCAGGGCTACAACGATTCTCTGGTAGTGCTCAATGTCGTCGGAGGAGAGCTTCCGGTCCTTCCGATCTTTCAGCCATTTTTCGCAGACCTGATAGCCGCCGATTTGGAATTCCCAGGCCTCCTTCGGCACGCCTTCAAAGTATTGCGCGTCGTTGATATAAACGCGGCCTGCATTGATGCCTGCTTTCGAATTCGGCTCGGCGTAGCGGGCTTTTGAAATGCGATGCTCTCCCGGCTGTTCATATCTCGTGATGAGTTTGCTGAGGCTCAACGATTCAAGCAGATGAAGTGTGACAAGTTCGGCGCCTTTTGCCGCGAGCGAAACAAAGAGCGATTTGTCAGATGTGAGGGGAACGCGAGGGAAATCGCTTTTTAGGAATTCCGCGTAGCGTTTGCGATAGGAAGGCGAGTAAAGCACGGCGTAGATGTAATGAAGAATGTCCTCCGGTCCAAGAGTGGTTTGGAGGTCTCCCTGTCCGTCGTGCTCGAGTTTCAGCTTCATGTTTCCAGCGAGTTCGCTGGCGACCTTAGAGAAAATATTTGGTTTTCGCTTGGTGGATTGATCAAAGAGGCTTCTTGACTTTCCGTTTTCCTGGAGAAGGTAGAGGGGGAAAATGGTCGTAATGTCGTAGGCGGATAGTGACTTGTGGGTGACCATATGTCGTACCACGAATACGTCCCACTTGTCTTTGGTCTGTCTTGTGGCGAGTAGGCCGATGTTTCCCTTGTGTTGCATGGGCCTCATTACGGGTTTAACTGTTCGCCAGACGAGAGAGTCGTGGTAGAAGATCAATCGCGTGTCGAACGGCCGGTAGCCGACGGGGAAAATCAATGACTTCAGGTTCCTTTCCTTCTGGATCATTTCTCGGGCTCTAGAGGCGTTCCATCCCTTCTTTTCAGGTATATCGAGAGCTCTGCAAATCTCATTGAGTGGATCTGTAGAGTCCCGAAAAAGCGTGACACGCTGAAGTAGAGGCTTTTCTTCGTAGTCAATCACGACATGATCTCGGGCTGTGGTCATGCCAGGTCCCTTGACGGCCATTATCTCTGTGAGTCTCCAGCCTTTTTCGTACTCGGCCCAGAGCTTGTCGGAATGTGGCACGAATAGAAAGTTGGGCGCGGAGGGGTTTAGGGGGACCCACTGCGTGTCACTGATGTCTGTTTCCTCCAAAGTCTTATACTTTGACTCTCTCAATCCGAAGAGATTCCCGTGTCGGAGTTTGGCTTTGGAGGCTGTCTGAGTTTGCTTGGCAAATAGCCCGATCGCAACACCCTGTTGAATGTCAAAGACGTTTTTGTCCTTCCCCCCGTCGGGGGCGGTTTCTTTTTTCTTCGAATTACCGTGCAGATCGAGAGTGGCTATTTCTGAGAACGCATTCATAAGTTGCTGGCGCATGCCGCGGAATGTGGGGTTGTCGAGGTAACCGTGATTGGTGATGAATGCGAGGATCCCGTATCCAGTGCGCTGGATTCGCCATTGACCGAAGCGGATGAACTTTACGTAATCGTCTTGGAGCCATTTCGAGGTCTTCTCGCCTAGGGGTTTGCCATCCACGTGGTAATAATCCTGCAGGAGCCCCCCGATGAATGTTGGGACCTTCTTTCCGTTTTTCATCTCCCAGCTTCGATTCGCCGAATGACCTGAGTAGGGTGGGTTGCCGAGAACGACCATGATCGGCTTGTCGCGTTTGATTTCGCTGGCAGCGTTGGCTTCGTCAGCGATCCACTGCGCAAAGATAATTTCTGATTTCCTCGCCGCTTCTTCGAGGGTGTTAGTGAGGTATACGCCGAGGCGTTCGTCCGATTCGAATTTGTAGCCGAGGTCTTGCAGCTGAAGTCCTAGTTTCAAATGTGCGACGGCGTAGGGCGCCATGAGGAGCTCGAATCCGAAGACACGCTTAAGGAGATTTTCGGAGACGTAGCTGTTCCACTGACCCTTTTGGCCTTCTTGGACCAAAGCTTCATGGATGTGCCGAATGACGTAGTAGAGAAACGTCCCAGTGCCGCAGGCTGGGTCGAGAACCAAAACGTCTCTATCGGCAAGGCCAAGCGGCTTATTGAACTCCGTCTTGAGGATGCGATCTACTGAACGGACGATGTATGAGACGACCGGCTCGGGAGTATAGTAAACACCGCGGAGTTCCCGGAGTTTCGGGTCGTATTCCTGCAGGAAATCCTCATAGAAATGTACCACTGGATCCTCTTTGGCTGTGCGCTTCCCGAAGTCAGCCATGATGGAGCCAATGTCGGCATCGCACAACAGGGCGACGAGGTCGTCCACAAACGGCATTACGCGCGCGTCAAGATCGAATGCGATCTCTCGGAAGAGCCGGCGCAAAAAAGGATTTGTTCGAGGTATCAGTTCGGCTGCGGTGGCGCGTGTGAATTTTTCGGGAGTGGTTCGAGGTTGGCAGCGGGCCGCGAACAGGCCATAGGCGATAGTCTGCGCATACATATCTGCAAATGCGTCTGGCTCGAGATCGGGGATGAGAGTTTCCCGAAAGGCTTGAAACTGGTTGTGGAGCCATCCGGAATCGCCCTCAGCCCTGAAGGTGCCCAGGAGTATTCCTCTTATGATGTGAGCAAGCCGAGCCATGCGTTCGGCCAACTCCTTGGGCGTGACGGCGGAGGCTATGCTATGCCCGAGGAACTCAGTGAGGAGTGACAGGGCGGCTTCCTCGCCTTCGCGGTCACGCAGAAGTTTTCGTCCACGGCCGACGGTTGCTATTCGTGCCGTCATCCTGCGCTTGCCGTCTGTGTACCAGCGGAATTCGAGGTAGTCCGATAGGACGAGATTTGGAAGACCGAAGTAGCGTTCCATTTGTTCCGATTTCTCAACAGGGTCGAGGGCTTCGCCGACATCCTTCGTTTCGACCCACCCGACAGGGAAGCTCATGGCGTTTCCCTTTCGGCGAACGGTGAAATCTGGTGCGCCGACCTCAATGTGAGCAGGGTCGTTAAATGCCTGGATGGTGGGATCGAGGGATTCGAGTAGGTCTTGGAGTGCGTGGCGGTGGGTCTGTTCCCTCGAAATGTCGGAAGCCAAATTGCGCTGGATTTCAGCGAGGTACTCTTTGAAGGGCATCACGCGGGATTATAGCCGATTCACTCAATTGAAGATTTGATTTCGGCAGGCGAGGGATGAAAGGACAACGGCACGCCCGCTCCGCCGGGGCTGGCGATGTGATTTTCGGGGCACGAAGCGCCCCAAAGGGCGCGCCCCTCGTCCTCGGAGGCAGACTCGAAACGGGCGCCCCGACAAGCAGCGTCGGGGTAAACTCCGGGTGGCCGCTATAAAACGCGTAAGAGGCGTGCGTCAATAATGGAAAACAGAAAGGCACGTCCCGCTGGGCGCTATAGGGGGAGAGATTCTTCGCCCCGATACGAGTCATCGGGGCTCAGAATGACAGTCAGAGAAGGCGGCGCGACAACGCCGCCCCGACGAGAGGCGTCGGGTTGCAGACTGCGCAGACACAAACGGCGCACCCATTCCTCTTCGCCCTTCATTACCTGCGTGTTACTATTAAGACTGGTTGCTAGCTCCAACTTTTTCGGAGGAGGTGCATGGACCGCGCAACATCCGTAGAGCACAACCGCCGCGACGCTTCAGCAGCACCTGAAAACTCCAAGAAAAACCCGCTTCCAGGCCCGATTTCTACCCGCAACACACACCGAAACAACGCACCACCTAACCTATTGAAAACAAAGGACGGAGGCCAATTCTAATCGAGACAAAACGCCAAGTTAACTTTTCGACTTTTAGCCTAAACAGAGAGGCACGCCCGCTGGGCGTTATTAGGGGGAGAGATTCTTCGTCCGCCCAGGCGGACTCAGAATGACAGTCAAAGAAGGCGGCGCGACAACGCCACCGCGAGGAGAAGCGTCGGGGTGCAGACGGCGATAGTCAGGCAAAGCGGCGTCGAGCCGTCCCGTGAAACCATCCGGGACGCAAACAACGCGCCGCACTTCCAAGGCTACCGAAAAGAAAAGCGGCGTCCAGCCGCCGCACTCCAAAATGGCGCGGTGAATGCCAAGCTGCGGGCGAATCATTCGTAGCGGAGGGCGACCATGGGATCGACGCGGCGCGGACCGCGAGGCTGCATTTCAGTCGGCCGCGGCGAGGCACACTTCCACGCGCAGGCAGATTGTTCTGTCTGCGCCGCGGCGGAGAAGCGGCGCTATTTACCGCGGCCGGAAAGGTGCACGTTTTGTTTACCGCCGCGCTCATTGTCCATAACCGTCAAGTGTGCGGAGCGCGCGCCCGTCGCCGTAGGAGTGAACGTCACATTGAACTTGCACTGGTGCCCCGGGGCGAGGGAACCCGGACAATTATTGCTCTGCGTGAAGTCTCCGGAATTCGCACCGGTGATGGAGACGCCGTTAACGGGAATGATCAGCGGGGTGGTTCCTTCGTTTTGCAGCGTGACGGTTTTCGCGACGCTGGCGTGCACGGTCACGGCGCCGAACTGGAGGCTCGAAGGATCGAATTCGGCGTGGGGATCGATGACCGTGGCGGTCACATGTACCTGCACGGGAGATCCCGGAGCGTTATCGGCAAACTGGACGGTGGCGGTGGGATTTCCGTTTTCATCCGAGTGCAAGGAAAGCCGGAGCGTGCAGCTCTTCCCCGGCGCGAGCGATGCGGGGCACTCGCCATCGAGCTGATAGTCGCGGAAAGCCACTCCCGGACCGGGAACGAGCGTGACGTGAATTCCCGTGAGCGTCACATCGCCGGTATTTTTCAGTGTCAATTTCTGCGCCGGTTCATCGCCCAGAAAAACGGTGCCGAAATCCACGCCGGAGGGAGAAACGACGCCGAAGGGGCCGGTCACTTTCAGCGTGAAGGCCTGGTTCACGGAGGTCACGATATTGGTGGCGGTAATGGTCAGCGGAAAACTGCCCGCCAAAGTCGATGTGCCAGAAAGCGTGGCGGTGCCGTCGCCATTATCGGTGAACGTCACGCCATTCGGCAGGAATCCCGTCTTGGTGAGGCTGGGTGTGGGGGTGCCGGTGGTGGTGACGGTGAAGGATCCGAACACGCCGGTGGTGAACGTGGTGCTCGCGGCGCTGGTAATCGTTGGCGGCTGGGGCGGGATCACAAGAAAGAGGTATGCTGCGATATTGCCGATTATCGGGCTGCCATTACTATTCGACCCTGCGATGGAATCCTGCCCGTCAGTGGCATAGGCGTAGAGGATGTGAGTGCCAACGAGAAGTGTTGAAAGCGTGCCCGTAAAGCTCCCGGGTGTGTTCGTGGCTGTGGCCGGAGCCCACGGCCCCTGCCAGGTGTCCACCTGAAAGAACACGGCATCGGGAGGGGGCGCCGTGGGAGCGAACGTGCTAGTGGCCGTGAAGGTAAATGTGGGCGTGGTGTTGGCGGTCTCATTGTTTGACAGGGGTGTGATCGTTGTGGTCAGGGGAATCGTTTGCACCTGCTGTTCGGTCAGCACGGTCACGTTGGCGCTGTCATGATTTGCGACATAGATCTGGTTGGTCACCGGGTTCACGGCGGGGAAAAGCGGGTGCCCGCCCGCAGCCACGGTGGTGGTTGTGTTAGTCGTGCCGTCAATCACGGTCACGGAATTGCTGGCTGCATTTGCATTGGCCACGTAAATCTTGTTCGTCACGAGGTTCACGGCTAGCGAAGTCGGCCCCGTGCCCACAGCGAGGGTCGCAGTGACGGTATCTGACGCCCCGTCAATCACGCTCACGGTGCCGCCGTTTGCATTGGCCACGTAGATCTTATTGGTCAGCGAATTCACAGCAACCATATTCGGGTTCGTGCCAACAGGCACGGTCGCCACTGCAGTGTTAGTGGCACCGTCAATCACGGTCACGGTGTTGCTGTTGAAATTCGGAACATAGATCTTGTTTGTGACCGGGTTCAAGGCTAACAATGCCAACACTGAACCCGCAGGAACGGTGGCGATGACGGTGTTCGTCGCCCCGTCAATCACAGAGACAGTATTGCTAGCCTGATTGTCCACGTAAACCTTGTTTGTGACCGGGTTCACGGCAGCGGAAACCGGGGTGGTCCCGACAGCGACTGTTGCAGTTACGGTGTTTGTCGCCCCATCAATCACGGTCACATTGTTGCTGCTGACACTTGCGACGTAGATCTCGTTGGTCACCGGGTTCACAACTACCCAAGCCGGGTTCGCGCCCACAGGCACGGTCGCGGTCACAGTGTTGGTGGCCCCATCCACAACAGAGACAGTATTGTCGTTCTGATTGATGACGAAGATCCGGTCGGTGAGTGGGTTCACGGCAGCCATAGAAGGAGCCGCGCCCACGGTCACATTCATGGGTGAATTTACGCCCGTCCCGTCAATCACGGTCACGGTGTTATCGCTCTGATTGGGCACGTAAATCTGGTTGGCGACCGGGTTTACGGCCAGCACGATGGGATTCGTGCCCACGGCCACAGTGTTGGTGGCGTTGGTGGCGCCGTCAATCACGGTCACGTTGTTGGTATTTTGGTTGGGTACATAAATCTTGTTCGTCACCGGGTTCAAGTTGAGCGTTGTGGGCCCCGAACCCACGGCGACTGTAGCCGTCACGGCGTTCGCCGACCCGTCAATCACGGTTACGCTGCCACCGTTTTCATTGGCCACGTAGATCAGGTTGGTCAGCCGGTTCACGGCAACTGCATTCGGGCTCGCACCCACAGGCACGGTCGCCACTACAGTATTTGTGGCGCCGTCGATCACGCTTACGGTGTTGCCGCCATTGTTGGGGACATAAACCTTGTTTGTGACCGGGTTCACGTCCAACAATGCCGATACTGCACCCACGGGAACGGTCGCGACGACGGTGTTCGTCGCCCCGTCAATCACAGAGACAGTATTACTAGCCTGATTGCCCACGTAAATCTTGTTTGTGACCGGGTTCACGGCAACGGAAACGGGGGTCGTCCCGACAGTGACGGTTGCAGTTACGGTGTTCGTCGCCCCATCAATCACGGTCACAGTATTGCTGTTCTGATCCGCCTCAAAAATTTTGTTGGTTACCGAGTTCACGACCACCGAATTGGGCGTGGTGCCCACAGTCACCGTCGCCGCCACGGTATTTGTGACCCCGTCGATTACGCTCACGGTGTTGGTGCCATTATTGGTCACATAAATTTGGTTGGTCGCGGGGTTCACGGCGATCCAGCTCGGGAATGTACCTACAGGCACGGTCGCGACCACAGTATTTGTGGCTCCGTCAATCACGGAAACGGTGTTGTCGCCGCTATTGGCTACGTAAATCTGGTTCGTCAGCAGGTTGACGGCAGCCGCGTGCGGCGAGTTGCCCGTCGCCACGGTTGTGGTAGCGTTGGTCGCCCCGTTTATCACGGTCACGTTGGCGCTGCCGCTGTTGGCGACATACATCATATTCGTCACCGGGTTCACACCAACCCCGAGCGGGTTTGTCCCCGCCGTCACGGTTGCGGCGACGGTCTGCGCGTGCGCGGGCGCGCATACCACGGTCAGCAGCCCGGCGCAGAACAGCGCGGCTACCGTGCACACTCGTCGCAGGAGCCGAGCGCGGCGGCGCAGCGATGAAATGTAATTTAAGAGGGCGTTCGGGCGGCGAAGGGGCATGAGACTCTCCTATGAGCAAGGGCGGGCTGGTTACACTCGAGCCTAGCCATTGCTGTTTCGTTTTAGGACCTTGATGCTCTGCTCGTCAAATTGAGGTCTGGAAAGATGGGACGGGACATGAAGCAGGAGCCGACCCCGGCGGCGAGTCTGCGCTTTGCGCCGGGGAGCGTCAAGCATTCTCTGCGCAAACAATTAATATGCGATAGGGCAGTTATAGGCTGAGCTCCCGCGGAGAGCGGAGCAATTTGGCCGCCACATCAATCGCAGGGGGATCGTGGCCACGACGTATATGTCTTTCTTTTAGCAAGATAGGAAGGTTTTGGCAGGAAGAATGGAATCGGGATCTACAAAGAGGCGCGTGGAAAAGGTCTTCGTACTCGAGGTAAATAGATTATCTAAATGGCATTTCGGTTGTCCAGCCTCTGTCGTCGCTGAAAAACAGAGATATGCCGATGAGGGCACGTTAGAATTCGGCGCTCAAATTTCACTCGTAGCGGAGGGCGACCATGGGATCTACGCGGGTGGCGCGGCGCGCGGGAATGTAACACGCGGCGAAAGCGACGAGAGTCAAGAGCACGGCGACGGCGACGATGGTCGCGGGATCGTTGGCGTGGACTCCGTAGAGCATATCGGCCAAATAGCGCGTTACTCCAAGCGCCACGCCGACGCCGACGGCGGCTCCGACCAGCGCGAGCACAACTCCCTGAAGCAGGACCAGCTTCAGGACGCTCGCCGGCTGTGCTCCAAGGGCCATGCGAATGCCGATTTCGCGCGTGCGGCGCGAAACTTCGTAGGAAAGCAAGCCGTACAATCCCACGCACGCGAGGAGCAGCGCGAGCGCGCCAAAAAACCCGGAGAGCCGTGCGACGAGGCGTTCTTGAAACAGGAGGCGATCGATTTGCTGCGACTCGGTTTGCACGTCGAAGAGCGGCAAATTCGCGTTTACTTGCGCCACGACCTGGCGAATGGCGGGAAGAATGGCTTGAGGATCGGCGGCGGTGCGCAATTCGAACGAGGCTCCGCCGCCGCCCTGCGGCGCGTACATCGTGGCGTGGATTTCGCGGCGCAGGTCGTTATATTTCGCATCGCGCACGACGCCGACGATTTCGTAGCCCGCGCTTGCAGGGCCATTTTCATCCGCGGGCCCTTGGCCGAACAGCTTTCCGAGAGGATTTTCCTTGCCGAGGTATTTCTCGACGAAGGCCTGGTTCACAATCACGGGAGTGGGCGCTGCGCTAGGCGAGGGCCCGCGATTGGACGTGGCGATCGCAAAATCGGAGGCGTTGAAGCCGCGGCCAGCGAGAAACGGAATGTGCAGGGTCTCAAAAAAATTCGGCCCGACGTCAAGAACGTCTGCATCGGACTCCTGATCCTGCGGCGTGCCCGGCCAGTGGAAGCCGGTGATCATCAGGCCGCCGCTCAGAAGCGGCATCATCGAGTAGCTCGCCGATTTCACGCCCGGCGTTTCGGACAAGCGGCCCTGCAAATCGCGATAGAAGCTGTCAATCTGCGCGTCTTTATAGCCGGCGAGAGTGGGATCGATTCCGAAAATGAGGATGTTGTGGGAATCGAAGCCGGCGTCAACGCTGCGCAGATTCGCGAGCGTGCGCACCAGCAGCCCGGCGCCCACGAGCACAACGATGGCAAGCGCTACTTGCGCTACCACGAGCGCATTGCCGATGCTGAACCATTTTCCGCCAGAGTGCCCGGAACTCGCGGACATGCCTTCGCCCTCCTTGAGCACCGGCGTCAGATCGACGAGCGCGCTGCGAAA
Organism: Candidatus Acidiferrales bacterium; assembly: GCA_050747245.1. Classification (GTDB taxonomy): domain Bacteria; phylum Acidobacteriota; class Terriglobia; order Acidiferrales; family UBA7541; genus JBOGNO01. Next base: position 214,722 of record JBOGNO010000004.1, on the reverse strand, counting down.
TGCCGGCGCGATGCCAAAAAGAATTCCAGTGAGGAGCGATACCGCGACCGTAAATCCGAGGACGCGGAGGTCTACACCGGTGGCGAATCCGAGCGGGCGCGTCTGATTGCTCGAAACGAATGAAATGATGGCGTGCGCGCCCCAGTAGGCGAAAAAGATTCCGAGCACTCCGCCGAGGACCGAGAGGAGGACGCTTTCGGTCAAGAGCTGACGCGTGATGCGCGCGCGGCCCGCTCCCAGCGCCAAACGCACAGCCATTTCCTTGCGTCGCGCTGCGGAGCGCGCGAGCATCAGGCCCGCGACATTGGCGCAGGCGATCAGCAAAATAATTCCGACGGCGAGCATCAGGACGTAAAGCGGATTGGAGTACCGCCCGCGCGAGCCGGTCAGGCCGGTTTGCGCGGGAACAAGAGTGATGGCGGGCTCATCGTCCGGCTTGGACAATGTCTGTGGTCCGCTCGGTGGAGCGGCCGGCGGCTGGCCGGGAGCGGCGTTCGCTGACAGGGCGGGCGCCCCGGGCGGCGGTGGGGCCATTTTCACCGGGCCCTTGCCCCCGGCAGGGACAGGCATCGGGCCGAAAGCCATGTTAGGGCCTGCCGGGCGGCTGCCGGGTGCTGGATTTGCCGATCTTGCGCCCGGGGGCGCGGGCATGGGGCCTCCCACAATCACTTGCGAGCGGGCCGGGCCACCACCAGGCGCTGGCCCGCCGGGCGAGGGCATTCCAGCGCCGGCATTGAAGAGCGGCACCTCGCCATGCAGCATTTCGTTGCGGAAAAGGCCGCTCGCGGCCGCTTGCGCCTGTGCCAAGGGCGTGCCGGGTTTGAGGCGGCCGATAACCGTCAGCCACCAGAATGTGACGTCGGCCTGGCGGTTGTGCCAGTGGCGCTGTTCGGTAATCCGCTGCCCAGCGGAGAGAGGCAGCCAAACGTCATAATCGCTGCCTGGAGTAATTCCGGTGAATCGCGATTCGGCGACGCCAATGATGGTGAAAGGGACGCTATTCAATTGGATGGTGCGGCCGAGCACATCGCGAGAGCCGCCAAAGGCGCTTTGCCAATAGCCATAATTGAGCACGGCGACAGGCGCCGCCGCGGGCGAATCGTCGCTGGGCTCGAACAGGCGGCCGGCCGCAGTTTTTACGCCCAGAGTGCGGAAGAAATCTCCGGAGACTAGCTGGCCGTTGATGACGGTTGCGGGGCCGTTGCCGGTCAAATCGAGACGACCGGAGCCGGCGAACGCGGTGACTCCCGAGAACGTATTGGATTGCGCGATCTCGCGGAAGACGGGCTCGGAAAACGAGCAGCCGGAGGGATTCGCCTCGCCGAAACGGAGATTCGACGGACAATCGCCCGAAGACATGTAGCCGTGGATTTTCGGGGCATTGCGCGCGCTCCATTTCAAGACGACCAATTGGCTGGGATTCTCGACCGGCAGAGAACGCAACATGACCGCGTCAATGAGGCTGAAAATCGCGGTGTTCGCGCCAATGCCCAGCGCCAGAGTCAGCACGGCGACAGCGGTGAACCCCGGCGCCTTCGCCAACATTCGCAATCCATAGCGCAAGTCCTGCCAAAGCTTTTGCATGGTTACCCCCGAAAATCCGCTGAACCAGGCGCTGACATTGTTTAGAGGTTCCGCTCAGGCCACCCCATGAGTTGTGTAGACGCAGGAGGCTCTAAACGGGTAGCCGCCTTGGGTATTGTACGATTGCGGGAGATATTTGGCACGGGACAGGGCATCGGGCTACCGCCAGATTCCGAATGCTGCGTTCTGTGCTGGAGTGGTATCTTGCCGGCTGCCGAGAGGAGGGCGAAAAATGATAGGCGGTGTACACACAATTTTTTACAGCAAGAATGCCGACGCGTTGCGAGCGTTTTTCCGCGACGTGCTTAAGTTTCCATCCGTGGATGCGGGACACGGGTGGCTGATCTTCGCAGCGCCTCCCGGCGAAATCGCGATACATCCCGCCGAAGAGCGAGCCCGCCACGAGCTCTTCCTGATGTGCGCGGATATCAAGGCCGAGGTCGCGAGGCTCGAGGCAATGGGCGTCGAGTTCACCATGCCGATCACTACCGAACGCTGGGGGTTGCTGACGCAACTCAAACTACCCGACGGCGAGACGCTCGGCCTCTACGAGCCGAGGCACCCGATGGCGATCAAGATGAGCGTGACCGGGCGAACGGGAGGCAAGAAGGCTTCTGCTAAGAGAAAACGGGCACGGACTCGGAGAGCAAAAAGACGAAAGTGATCAGGATGACCAGACCTATGGCCGGCATCATCAATCGAGGAACGTGAATCCGAGGGCTTGAATTGTTCGCGGTTTGGCTTATCGGAGCTCGAAGATAGAATGGCTGCTGAATTCTCGCGACTAGCACGCTATGCACGGATCACTTGCGGCGTTGTTCATCGTCCTTCTGGTTTCCTCAGCCATAGCCGGATGCATCTTCTGGGCGATGGGGAAGGCGTGGTTCTGGAAAAGGGCCATACGCCGATTTGAAGAGGCCGATCGAAGAGCGCTACCCCCGCGCGGAGTGATTGTTTTCACGGGTAGCTCCAGCATCAATTTCTGGAAAAATCTGGCTCAAGACATGGCGCCGCTACATGTAGTTAATCGCGGGTTTGGCGGGTCGCAAATGGCGCATGTGACATACTACGCGGAGAAAATCGTTCTGCCTTATTCCCCCCGCGCCATCGTAGTCTATGCGGGCGAGAACGACATCGCGTGGCCGTGGCGCAAGGCGCCCGAAACAATTTTTCACAATTTTCAGGATTTCGTGGAATTGGTGCAGGGACATCTCCCCACCACTTGGATTTACTTTATCTCGATCAAGCCGACTCCAATCCGATGGAAGCAGTGGGAGAAACAGCGCCGGACGAACCAACTCATCGAGGAATTCTGCAGAACGAGACCGCAGGTGCAATTTGTGGATGTAAGTAAGGCAATGCTGGATTCCAGAGGCAAACCTCGCCGCGAGCTCTTTAACTAGGATGGTTTGCATCCCAGTGTGCAGTGCTATGCCCTGTGGCGATCCATCATCCGTCCCATTCTTATGGAGCGGTTTGCGGCCCAGTAGTTTGCCTCTCAGTCCATACCTCGGTGCGCATAAAACCACCGATACCTCCGCAGGTAGAAAGAGGCGATTATTTTCGCAGGCCGGCGGTGGCGTTGAGGACGATGTGCAGGGGAGCAATCTGCTGCGGCTTGGCGTAGCGATTCACCAGGAATCGCTGGCCGTCCTTGGTCACATCGTAAGAGAACAGGTCAGTTGAAGAAACCGGGGCACGGAACTGAGTCTGGAACAGCGGCGCGGGGTTGCCGGCGGAAAAGGTTCCCTCAGTACTGACGGATACGGCCGTCAGTGTGCTCTTGGGGCCGATGTAGAAGATCTCTTTTCCGTCTCCGCGCCAGCGAGGTTCGCTCCCGCCGCCGCGGGAGACTTGCCATTTGCCGGCGGCGGTGGGAAACGTCGTCACGTAAATCTCCCAATCGCCGGATTCATCCGACGCGTAGGCCACCCACTTGCCGTCCGGGGAAATCTGTCCGTTGGTCGCGTTGGCCTTGGTGCTGAGGAACGGCACAAACTTCCCACCCGATGCCGGTGCGAGAACGATATTAGAGCCGCCTGCGCCGAGCTGCCAGGTGCAAAGAATTTCTTTATCGTCGAGTGACCATGAGTTTGCAATGATGTCGTCATTGGCTTGCCGGCCCGGCTCGAAGGAGAAAATTGATTTCGCCGACTGCAAGCCTTGAGCCTGCTTCAAGAACAAGGCTGTTTGTGTGGCGTACGTGCGGTAGGCGATCAAGGTTCCATCGCGCGACCAGATACCCGCGCTGTCTTCGGTCGGATCGAAAGTAAAGCGCGAATTGGTGCCGTTCTTGATGTCGCCGAGCCAGATATTGACGGTGTTCGCTTTCACATCCGCGATGTCCACGGCTACGCGGGTGTTGTCCGGTGAAAGTGTCGGATTGGAGAGCACTCCGACATCGCCCACGTGGCCGAGCTCTTTGCCGGCACGGCCATACCAGGTCAGCAAAGAAAGGGTGGCCCCCACAGTCGGGTTGTAAACAACGGTCCCGTTCTCCGCCACGGAAAATGCGGCCCAGAAGGTAGCGGGCAGGAAACCGACCTGATCAGCGACGACTTCTGACTCGCCAGACGTTGCTCCCGTGGAAGCGTCCAGGTGAATCGCCCGCAATGATTTCTTCTCATCTACATAAAACAAGTAGCCATTCGCGTATCCCGGGTTCGAGGGGGCTGAGACAAGCAACCTCTTTTCCTTTCCAGTCAGCGAGCTGAGATAGACGCCACTGGTCCGGTCATCAGGGGCGTTCGAGAAATTTCCCGCATAAAACAGAAAGTGCTCGCCGTCGGGCAGAAATAAGGGCCAGCGGTGCGAAGCTTCTTTTGCGCTGTCGAAAATCTTGTCGGTGAGCGGAGCAAGCTCACTACCGTCTGCGTTCAGTTTCCATAGCCACCCGCCGGCTTCGGGTGAGAAGATGATGACGCCGCGGCTTCCCCAGCTGCCGCCCCGCCCAATTGTAGCGCTGGCAATAACTTGCGGCACGCCGCCGGAGGCTGCGACCTTCTTCAGTTTGGCATTTGCAAAAAACGCCACGTAGGCATCATCGGGAGACCAGAACGGATAACTCGCACCTTCTGTGCCCGGCAGGACGGATACTGCCGAGGAGCCGACGCGCTCGACGCTCAGCATGTGCGCGCCGGAGGCTTGATCCGGTGATACGAACGCCAGCATGCGGCCGTCGGCAGAAAGTGCCAGATGGCTAACGTCTTCATGGAGGGGAATGGAAAACTCGAGGCGTTCGGCACGGGGGTTTTGTGGCCAATACAGAAATGCAATTACACCGATCATCAAGAGAACCAGCAACCCGGCGGCCAAAGCGATGCGTGGCACTTTGCTGCGCGCCGGAGGTTTTTCGGCTCCCGCTTTCAGGACTTCCGAAATCCCGCTCGATTCGCGAATCCAGTCAAGCTGCAGCTTCAAGTCATGCGCGCTTTGCGGACGGTCATCGGGATCCTTTGCGAGACAAGTCTTGACAATTTGCTCCAGCAGCAGCGGCGTCAGGGGCTGCAATTCCCGCATCGGCCGCGGTTCTTCTCTCAAAATCGCAGCGATCAGGCTTGCCTGACTCTTGGCCTCAAACGCCTTCTTCCCGGTGGCCATTTCGTAAAGCATGGCGCCGAAGGAGAAAATGTCGCTGCGCGCGTCGGTCGGTTTGCCTTCGAGTTGTTCCGGGGAGATGTATTGAATGGTGCCGACAATCGTTCCCTGTGCGGTGAGCGCGCGGCTGACTGTCAGCGAAGAGCCGATATCTCCCTGCAAAAACTCTTCGCTCTTCGCCAGACCGAAGTCGAGCAGTTTGGCGCCCGTCTTCGTGAGCATCACATTCCCGGGTTTCAGGTCGCGATGGACGATGCCTTGACGGTGCGCTTTATCGAGAGCGTCGGCAACCTGTGAGGCGTATCGCAAGAGATCAGCAGTGGAAAGCGGGCCTTTTTCGATGCGCGCTGCCAGAGTCTCTCCTTCGAGACATTCCATCACCAGATAATCAATTCCGTCCTGATGGCCGACATCGTAAAGCGCGCAGATGTGTGGATGATTCAGGCTGGAAACGGCGCGGGCTTCACGTTCGAAACGCTGGCGAGCGTCCGGAGTGGCTGCGAGCCCTTGCGGGAGAATTTTGACGGCGACGGTGCGATCCAGTCGCGTATCGCGCGCGCGATACACTTCGCCCATTCCTCCGGCGCCGAGCGGCGACGTGATTTCATAAGGGCCAAGGCGGGTTCCCGGAGCGAGAGGCATGTGCGGCGGACATTATATCCTTTCGGAACCAATTCGAGTGAGGGGTCAATAGTGAAAGCGGTAGCGAAGTTGAATGGACATTTCCCTCGGATGGATGAAATGGGTTCCGCCGAAGGTCAAGCTATTGTCGAGAAGCACGCGCCGGTTGGCGACATTCAAGGCACTGAGCGAGATTGAGAAGTTCTCTCCGAAATCCTTGCCGAGTGAAAGATCGAACGTCGTGTGGCCCGGGAGATGAGACAGCGGTAGATTTCCGTTGGAAAAGCCGGAGCCGTAATAAACATTGGAGGATGCCCAGGCGCGCCAAGGCAGATTGAATGTGCCGCCAAGATTCAAGGTGTTGCGTTGATCGTGGTCGAGGAGGAAAAATCCGGCAGGCGGAGAAAAATTTGTCAGGCCGCCATTGATGGCGCCGCGGCCTTTGGCAATTTGATTGGAATAGGTGAGATAGAGATTTCCGCGGCGCGCGATGCGCGGCGAATGCAGAGTGAATTCCCAGCCGCGAATCAAGGCTCCATCAATTGTGATGGGGAAAAAAATATCGGAATTGCCGAGGCTATTGTGGTCGAAGAAATTGTCGGCGCGCGTGCGAAATGTATCGGCATCCAGTGCCCAGCCCTTCCAAGGAATGGTGACGCCGTACTGAAATTCCTCATCGCGTTCACCATGGAGCGGGAGAAATCCCAGGTTTTGGCTATTCACGAAATTCAGGAGCGGCCCTGAAGCGGTAATCAAAGGCGGCGCCTGATAAAAATGGCCGTAAAAACCGCGAAAGACCCAGTTGATAACCGGAATTCGCAAGGCGACGCCGACGCGCGGGTCGGAAGAATTTTCGGTGACGCCACCGGAAAAATGTGTTTGCCGCAATCCGGCATTCAGCGTGAGCCAGGAAGTGAGGCGGTACTGATCCTCGACAAATGCGGCGATCACGCTTCCCTTAATATTCTCGGTATCGTGAAAGTTGGGATTGCTTCCGTTATTGAAAATCAGACCGAAGAATTCCTGATCCCGCTGGCCGAAGGCGTAGATACCGGCGCGCGCGTTGTGCTTGTGCGTCACCAGCGCCAGCGTGGCCTGGCCGCCGGCGTAGTCGGACGAACGATCATCCGTGGTAGCGATGGGGAAGTCGGTGGGATTGCTTTCAAATGCTGCGCGATTGTGATGGAAAAAAGGCGAGACAGTCAGAAGCCAGCGGGGGCTGAAGGTTCGCACCCAGGAAAAATCCACGAACGAATCGGTTTCGTGCTCCCCGTCATGAATGCCAAGCGATTGCAGCTGCGGCGTATTAGGGATCTGATAAAAATCGCGGCGTAGAGAGGCGACCAGCCGCAACTGATCCTGGGGATCGGCGTTGAAGATAAGCGTGCCGAAGCCGCCGAAACCGTTGGCAGCATCGCGTAAGACCGCGGAGGTGGGCGTTTGCAAGCCGAGATCGGTGCGATTGCCATTCAGACTCGCGTAATAGGCGAAGCGATCGGTGTGGCTGCCGAAGCTCAATTGGTCGTCGGTGTGATTAAGATTTCCGAAGCTGGCGATGAGCTCGGCCTGATTACTGCGATCGAAGCCGGTGCGCGGAGTAGCGTCGAACACTCCATAGGTGCGGTCGCCGAAATCCGCGGAATAGCTGCCGCGCTGCATTTCGAGGACGTCGATGTCCTTCGGATCAATCTGCGGCCCCAGGTTGCTGGCGATATTCGTATTGGGAATGGGCACGCCATCCACCAGCCAGGTCACCTGGTGTCCGCCGCGAACGTGGAGCTGATCGTGCGTGAGGTAGGCTCCGGGAACGAAATTCGTGATCATCGCCAGACTATTGGTTTGATCCGCGCCCGGAGTGCGGGCGATTTGCACGAGGTCCACCGTCGTCGTCGGTGTGACGGATTCGGTTTGCGCGGAGGGCGCTTCAGCGGAGACCGTGACGGACTCGTGATGGGCCGCAATTTGCAACGGAAAATGAAGAATCGGCGCGCTGCCGGAGAGCAACGTGATGGATTGCGAGAGCGTATCGAAGGCGTCGTGCGAAACGGTGAGCGTATATTCGCCGAGCGGCACGGCTTGAAATTCGAATTCGCCGTTGTCGTTCGTGACCGTGGTGATTTGGAAGTCCGATGTTCGCGAGTGAAGCACGACACTCGCGCCTTCGATGGGGTGATGCTGCTGGTCGTGGACGATGCCGCGCACGGTGCCGAAGACGGTTGCGCGGGCAGTGACAATTCCCGCGAAGACGAACAAAAACAAAAGTAGAATCCTGAAACTCCGCATGCACTTCTCCTTAGATTGTTTTTTATGGACGCCAGGAGAAAGCAGTTAAGCGCGCGGAGGTTTCAGCAGATCGAGAGCGATTCCATCGGGGGCGCAGATGTAACGGACTATGCCGAGATTCCTCGAATAGGGCGGCGCGGGGATTGAATGAACAGATTCCGGGAGTGTCGGGGGCAGCGGAGCGGCAATCCCAAGATTGGGGCCGTGATTTCCCGCGGATCGCATTTGGCAGCAACATTCATCATCGGAAGCCTGGTGCTGGCAGTGTCCCTTGGTTTGTGTGGCGTCCGGAACGCGCGTTTGATGAGTCTGAGAATGCGGCCGGCAGCAGGTCATCGTGCAGTCATCCTGCTCGCAGGCCTGGTTGCGCGCCAGCAACGCCAGTGGCGCCGCAAGAAGGGCGAGAAGAGCGAGGATGCAGTTGGCCCGCCGCATTTCGATAGCCTAGCACCAATTCATTCTCTGCGCCAAGGCGGCGAGGGATTCGAATTGCAGGGCGTGCGATTTGGAAGTAGTCTGCCATTGAAATGCTGCCGTTCAAGCTTATTTATCACGAGCGATACGACCTGAACCTGGGCGCCCACGTATTTCCGTCGCAAAAATATCGATTCGTGCAGGAGCACTTGCTTGCCGAGCGCGTCGCCGAGAAGAACGATTTTCTGGAGCCATCTCCTGCGACGGATGAAGACGTCTTGCGCGTCCACGCGCAGGAATATGTGCGCAAGCTGAAGACCGGAACCCTCACGCCGATGGAAATTCTGCGGCTGGAAATCCCGTACTCCAAGGAATTGATCGAAGCGTGCTGGCTTGCTGCGGGAGGTTCGATTCTGGCCGGGCGACGAGCCATCGGGGATGGATTCGCCTGCAATATCGGCGGCGGATTCCATCATGCCTATCCGGACCACGGAGAAGGCTTCTGCGTCCTGAACGACGTTGCGATCGCGATCCGGCGGCTACAATCGGATGACTCCATCCAGACGGCCATGGTCGTGGATACGGATGTGCACCAAGGCAACGGAACCGCGGCCATATTTGGCGGCGACGCTACAGTTTTCACGCTATCGATGCATCAGGAGAACAACTATCCCTACCCCAAGCCGCCTTCCACGATTGACGTCAATCTTGCAGACGGAATCGGAGACGAAGACTACCTCGCAATTCTAGAAAAGCACTTGATACGGGCGTTTGAGGATTTTCATGCGGACCTGCTTTTCTACGTAGCGGGCGCCGACCCGTATCGTGAAGACCAGCTGGGAGGGCTGGCGCTTTCGATCGAGGGCTTGCGACGGCGCGACGCACTGGTATTCGAGCACGCGCGGCGCCAAGGCGTCCCGGTTGCGGTGACGCTCGCAGGCGGGTACGCCCGTCGCGTCGCGGATACAGTTACGATTCACACGGGAACAATACTCGCGGCGCGCGATGCCGCACTGGGAGAAAGGGCCACCAAGCGTTGAAGAATTAGGGAGAAGAGGCAGGAGAGACGGCAACAGGCGTCAAAACTTTGTTGACCGCGTCGGTCAGCTGGCTGGCAAACGTGGAAGGATCGAATCCCTCCATCTTCGAAGCAATTTTACCGTTGCGGTCCAAAATTACGACCGTGGGCAGTGAGCGGACTCCCAGAAAATCGTCGAGGCCATCGGCATAGAGAACGGGAAACGCGATTTTTTCGCGCTTCACGAACGGCGGGACGCGATCCTGATCTTCATCCGTATTGACGGCAAGAAAAACGACGTCTTTTTGCTCGCCAAATGCCTTCGCGACGCCGGCGATCAGCGGTTCGAGCTCGCGGCAGGGGCCGCACCAAGTGGCCCAGAAATCAATGACCACAATTTTTCCTGCGTAGGAACTCATCGGGACTGCTGAATTGTCCAGCCCGCGCACGACGAATTCGAGCGGAGCTTTGGCGTCCTTATTTCGGCCGGATGGCTCCTCCGGCTTCCGATTTTGCTGGTTGTGATCGTAGGCGGCCAGCACGGCATCCCCGAGGCCGGTTTCGGAGCCGTTGTGCAGCAGTCTCCAAACGTTTCCGAGCTTCTTGCGCACCTCCGCTCGATCCACAGAGCCACCGGGGACGGATTCGGGAAGTATAAAGGCCTGTAAATAGTTCTCGAGCGCGCCGGAAAGATCGTGGCGGTCCTCCGCGATTTCTCCCAGGCGTTCCGCGGCGGGGGCGTTGGGCACCAATTCGAAGCTGGTTTCAAAGTTCTTGCGCGCGGCCTGCACGTCGTGCAACTTCGATGCGATGCGCCCGCGCATTAGATAGAGCGCCATCAGTGTATGCGCCTGCTGATCCTTCCATTCGGATTCGGAGAGGCGCGGAGGCTTCTCCGTCGCTGGAGTTTTCTCCACGCGGTCAATCACGCGCGTCAAATATCCTTCGCCCCGAGTGAGGCTCGGATCGTCGCCGCTCGTTTCCAGGAGGCCCGCGGCATGGAGCAGCATGTCCGTGTCGTTGGGTGAAATGGCGATCAATCGCTCCGCATAGTCGAGGGCCTTCGCATCGTCGTGAATTTGCTCGCAGGCTTCAACCAGGGCGCGAAACACGGCGACTTGGCGCGGGGCGTTGGGGAATCGCTTGAGATAATCTTCGAGATTGCGGACCACGGCGGCGCGGTCGTTTCCGGCATCATCAATGGCGTGTTCGAGCTCGACTTCAGGGTCAGCGCTTTGGGATTCATCGCTGGGCGGAGATTTGGCGGTCTGCGACTTTTTCTGCGGTGAGCCTTGCGAGGCCTGAGGTGAAACAAATGCCGAAGCGAAAGCCGGCCGCCCAAAGAGGAGCGCGACGGCTAGAAACAGAAGCGGGACTATGAGTCGGCGAAAAGTCACGCTCTTATTCTATCCCGGATGCGAGGAATCTCGCGGGCCAGACGGCGGGGCTACTTTTTCCCGAGCAGGACGTTGAGAGAGCCCTGCCGATAGCCTTCCAGATCCAGCGTGACGAAAGTGAAGCCGGCCTGCTTGATGCGCGCGGCGAGCTGCTGCGAGATCTCCGGGGACAGCGCGTGCGCGATTTCATCGCGACCGACTTCGATGCGTGCGAGGTCGCCATGCGCGCGGACGCGGAACTGTCGGAACCCGAGATCGCGAAGCGCCGCTTCGCTTTTCTCGATGCGCACGAGAATTTCCCGTGTTACGGGAGTCCCATAGGGTACGCGCGAAGAGAGGCAGGCCGAGGCCGGGCGATCCCAGGTGGGGAGCTGTGCGACGCGCGAGAGGAGGCGAATCTCCGTCTTGGTGAGGCCCGCGTCGAGCAGCGGCGCGAGGATGCGATGTTCGGAGGCGGCGCGGTGGCCCGGCCGAAAATCGCGCGTATCATCCACGTTGATCCCGTAAGCGATCGCCGAAATGCCACGCGCCGTCGCGATTTTTTCCATCTCCTCGAAAAGCTCATCCTTGCAGAAATAGCAGCGGTCCGCCTGATTCGCGACATAGGAAGGATTCTCGAACTCGCGTGTTTCCATCCATTCGTGGCGCAAGCCGGCAAAACGCGCAAACGATTCCGCCTCACGGCGGTCAAATTCAGCGAAGCTCGGGGAAAGAGCCGTGACGGCGATGGCGCGCGAGCCGATGGTTTTGTGCGCGGCCCATGCCAGATAAGCCGAATCCGCGCCTCCGGAGAAGGCTATGAGCATGCCGTCGAATGCGCCAAGGATCGAGAATAGCTGCGATTGCTTTGCAATCGCCGAGGCGAGTTCAGGATCGGAAACGTCCATCGAGCGAGCTGCCGCAGAAGGTTCGTGTTCCATCATCGCTGGAATTATATCGCAGAATGCGTCAATCAAAATTAATGAGCACGTCCACCGTGGCGGTCTGCGGATTCGTGCGCAGAAAATGCTCGATGTGCCCAAGGCTTACGGGCAAACCGCTGAGAGCATCCTTAATGCCTTTGGAGATAAAAAGATCAAAGTAGCCTTCATCGAAGACCTCACCCTTGGGAATTTTCCATGCAGCGCGGGCGCGCTTTTCGGATTCCAGCGAAAGATTGGTGAGCACGAGATCGCCCATGCGATATTGCACGCCTTCGGTGATGTGAACGACCGGCGAACAGCGATGCGCGGCCTCATCCAAGTTTTCTTGTGGTTCAACTTTAGCTTCGAGGTAGCCATTCTTGCCGTATTCCTGGGCCACGCGGTTCCAGGCAGCCTGAATTTTCATCCCGTCAGCGATGTCGCCCTTTTTGAGGCCGAGGAGCGCATCGAGTTCGCTCGATGAAATCGCGTGATTTCCCGACCAAGAGGCGCTACCCCAGGTGAACACAGGACCCGGATCAATCGGAATTTGAACCACGACCGTGCTGGGCAAAGGTTTATTGGGATCCCCTCGAAACATCGCCTGCGGCGGGCCGAATGCGGCGCGGAGGAAACCTTTTTCGAGATAAACGGGACGCACGGATTCAAACACGAACAACTCCGCGGCAAATCGCGAAAATGGTTTTCCCACAACGTCGGAAAACCGCGCCTGCACGCGCGCATCCTGGGAGGCCAGAGAATTGCTGAATTCGACGGCGCTTACAGCGAGGCTCGCGCCGTTCACTTGGAAGCGCGCAACCAATGTTTCAGAACCCGGCGAATCTATGAGGTCGTGCACGACGGCGGCATGAATTCCGCGCGAGGGCAGCAGGTTCGCGAGAATCTGGTCCATTTGATCGAGGAGTTGCCCCGCGGGCGGCGTGGCTCCGTCAAAAATCGGCAGCGAGTTGCGCAGGGCTTTGAGAAGCTCGTCGTCAGTAAACCAGGGGAAATTGTCGAAAAATATCGGCACCTCGGGGCCGTCCGCAACCTGAATCTGGAGCGAGACGTCCGCTGCGGCGCTGCTGAAGCGATACTGCACATTCGAAAAATAACCTGTTGCCGTCAGCCGGTCGGCCGCAGCCTGAAGGTCGGCGCGTCCCACGGCATCGCCGATGTGCAGTCCCGAAGCAGCGCGGAGTTGATCCTCCGTGAATCGTTTTGATCCTGTCACCGAAAGAGATTCAAGCTTGCCCGTGCCCGGTTCGCCGGCGGACTGTGCCTGCGCTAGTTGCGTTGAGGCAAAGATGAAGACGAGTAAAAGGAAAGTGCCCGTTATTTCGAGGCGCAAAGTTCGCACATCCAATATCTTAAGACTTTCGCCAAGGAAAACGAAATCCTACTCTACGGTGACAGATTTGGCGAGGTTGCGGGGCTGATCCACGTCGCAGCCGCGACGGACGGCGATGTGGTAAGCGAGTAGCTGCAGCGGAACAATCTCGAGAATGGGCGCCAGGATCTCCGGAGCCGGGGGGATTTCGATGATGTGGCTGGATGCTTCGCGGGCCAGATGATCGCCCTCCGTGACGACCGAGAGGACGATCCCATCGCGGGCTTGCACTTCCTTCAAATTGGAAATGGTCTTTTCGTACCGCGTCATCGAAGCGCGGTCGGATTCGTCGCGTGTGGCGAGAATGACGACGGGGAGATTTTCGTCGATCAGGGCGTTCGGGCCGTGCTTCATTTCGCCCGCGGGGTAACCTTCCGCATGGATGTAGGAAATTTCCTTCAGTTTTAGCGCGCCTTCGAGAGCGATGGGGTAATGGATTCCGCGGCCAAGATACAGAAAATCGGTGTAGCGGAATAATTGTCTTGCCAACTCCTCGTTTTCGGCGTCGCGCTGGAGAATCGCCTCCAGCTTGTGCGGCAGCTTGGTCAGCTCATGCAAGAGCACCTTGGCCGCTTCCGGCGAAGTTTGGCCGCGAAGCTCACCGAGATAAAGCGAGAAGAGCACCAAGGCGATCAACTGGCCGGTGAACGCTTTCGTGGAAGCCACACCAATCTCGGGGCCAGCGTGCGTGTAGAGCGTGCCATTGGCTTCGCGAGTGATCATGGAGCCGACCACGTTGCAAATGGCCAGCGTCTTGGCGCCTTTCTGCCGCGCCTCGCGCTGGGCCGCTATAGTGTCCGCAGTTTCTCCCGACTGGCTGATGACAATGACCAGGCTGTGCTCGTCGAGAATCGGATCGCGGTAGCGATATTCGCTGCCGTAATCCACCTCGACGGGGATTTGGGCCAGACGCTCGAGCATAAACTTTCCCGCAAGCGCAGAGTGCCAGCTGGTACCGCAGGCAACGATCTTGATGCTGGAAAAATTGCGGAACTCCTGTTCGGTGATCTCCATTTCGTCGAGAAATACTTTTCCGCTGTCGAGCGATATGCGGCCGAGCAACGTGTCGCGGACCGCGCGGGGCTGCTCGAAGATTTCCTTCTGCATGAAATGCTTGAAGCCGCCCTTTTCCGCCATGATGGGGTCCCAGGTAATGTGCTGGACGGGACGCTCGACGGGAGCGCCATCAAAATCCATCACCCGCACGCCCTGGGGCGTGAGCACGGCAATATCGTTGTCGGAAAGGAAAAAAATCTCGCGCGTATGATGAAGAATGGGAGGAATGTCACTCGCGACAAAGAACTCGCTCTGGCCCAGGCCAATCACTACGGGCGGCCCCAGGCGAGCCACGACAATTTTATTGGGATCTCGCGCGGAGATCGCCACGAGGGCAAAGACTCCGCTGAGCAATTTGACGGTGCTCAACATCGCTTCTTCCAGCGGAGCGTTCTTGGAATATCTTTCGAGTAGATGCGCCACGATTTCTGTGTCGGTCTCGGTGGAGAACTTGTGGCCTTCGGCGAGGAGCTGATTTTTCAGCTCGACATAATTCTCGATGATTCCATTGTGCACCACGACGATTTCGCCGGTGCAGTCGCGGTGCGGATGGGCGTTTTCTTCGGTTGGTCGCCCATGCGTGGCCCACCGCGTGTGGCCGATTCCATAAGCGCCTTCGAGCGGAGAGAGCCGCACGGCCTCTTCGAGGTTGCGAAGCTTGCCGGAAGCGCGACGGACCTCGAGCTTGCCGTCCTGACCCACAACCGCGATTCCCGCTGAATCGTATCCGCGATATTCAAGTCGCTTCAGGCCGTCGAGGATCAGCGGCACAACCTTCTTGGGCCCGATGTAACCCACAATCCCGCACATGCTAGATGGCTCTCCGGAGCATCATTCGACAACTTCGAAACGGAATTCCTCAATGACGGGATTCGTGAGGACTTCACGCGCGATCCGCTCCGCTTGTTTTTCGGCATCGGCGCGGCCCATGCCCTTGAGATGAAGAACAAAAAACTTTCCCTGGCGCACTTCCTGCACGGTTTCGTAACCGAGCGATGCAAGCGCGTGGTGAATGGTCTGACCCTGAGGATCGAGGACCTTCGGCTTTGGCATGACCCAGATGTGGGCTGTCATCGCTTCGATTCTAACAGACTCAGGCCCTCGGCTTCGCGGCGAAGTCCGGAAAGGAATTGCCGTTTCTCTTCTTTTGGCAAAAAAGCTGCCTGAAAGCTGTTCTCGACTAGCGCCAGAAGTTCCAGCGGTGAAAACCCGAGCGAAGCCGCTTGAGAGTATTCATGATGCAGGTCGGTGTGAAACATGGCGGGATCGTCGGTCGAAAGGGTTACACACAGATCGCGCTCAAAGAATTTTCTTATAGGATGCTCTTCGAGAGCCGCATCATTTTTGCCGAGTTGCTTTGCGAGGGCGCCCGTCCGAAGATTGCTGGACGGACAGTTTTCGAGCGCGATATCGTCTTCGGCAAGCAAATCCATGAGGTCGGGATCGTGCATCGCGGCGATGCCATGGCCAATGCGTTCTGCGCCAAGCAGGGAGATGGCCTCGCGAATGCTTTCGGGGCCGCCCACTTCACCGGCATGCGCGACAAGGTGCAGCCCCGCATTGCGCGCGATGTCGTATGCCCCGCGAAATTCTTGAGTGGGAAACGAAAGTTCATCGCCGCCCAGGCCGAACGCCACCACTCCGGCCGAGCGCAGTCGCGCGGAAATCCGCGCCACCTCCACGGCGGCATCGCCGCCAAATTGGCGCGTGGCATCGGGAATCCATGCGAAGCGAATGCCGCGGCCCTCTGAGCGCATGCGAAGGGCAGCTTCCTGAATCGCAAGCATGTTGGCTTCGGCATCCTGCTTGCGCAAAAGCATGACGCCCAGAGCGATAGTTACTTCGGCATAGACGACATTCTGGCGGAGAAGATCTTGTGCGAGGCGCTCGAGAGTCAGTGCGTAGTCTTGCGGAGTTCGAAGAAACGAACTGACCCACTTAAAAGCGTCCAGAAATCCCTGGAAATCCTTGTAGTCGTAGCGCGCCGCAACTTCGGCCGGCACGAGCGCGACGCCATGACGCGCTGCGAGTTCGCATACGGTGGAGGGCGCGAGCGAGCCTTCCAGATGGAGATGGAGCTCGGCTTTTGGCAATTCCGCGAAAGAAGGAAGCAAATTCTGGGATGACATGGCGAAGAAATTACCTCGATGGCAAGGGCGGCTTGCCCGCATACATCCATGTGGTCATCCAGTAGGAGCCGACGTCGGTAGCGGCATCGGAAATTTGCCGCACGAGGACGGCTCCGGCCTGGCTGTAGAATCGGTCGTAATATTCGTCCGTGTAGTCATTGAGGCCTTGCCGCGCGCGGCGATCCGCGAGCAGCACGTTTTCGAGCCAGGCGTGAGCGCTCATGCACATGTCGAATGCATGTTCGGTGGGATCGTTGACGTAGGACGCTTCATTCGGGTGGATGTAGAAAAAAAGTGAATAGCGATCCACCAGGCTCGCGTTGAACCGAATATCGGCTCCGCTCTGACCGGTAGCGCGGCCGTCCTCGTTGCTCGTCGTATTAAATGGGTCGTGAGCCTCCGCGACATAAAATGCCAGCGTCGCCGCGTTCTTGCGAACCTCTTGCCAATTCTGCGCACGGAAGGATTCGGTTAGTTTCTGACTGTAGAACCCAATCTCCCATGGAAGAAGTCCCTGTGTTTCGAGAGAGTGACGCGTGAATTTTGACACTGCAGCTTTGTAGTCGTGCGGCAGCGCCACGAACGGGAATACTCCGTAATGGTCCAAGTGGATGAAACGATTGTGCGCGTCGGTTGGATTCTTCGCCATGGCGTCTACCGGATCGGTGACGTGCTGAACGATGAACTGGCGATTGGCATCGAAGAAGGGGCGCATCTCGTCCGGCAAGGTGTCCACCGCCTTATTGGCGATGAGCCGGTCGGCATTGGCGTTCCAGCCGAAGACAGTTCCCGGCAACGCCAGCGCTGCCGCCAACAGGGCCGCGAGCGCGGCCCTGAGCAGGAAACCATTAGCGCAAATTGCGGAGGCCCCCGCACGGATGCTTGACGCCTTCATAATGGTTTCAGGCAAACGATCCTTCCTTCCGGAAGTGATCCCACCCAAACATGAAGAAAATTACCTCCAGAACCCCGATTCCCGAGAATGTGAGGATGCCACCTGCTCCGATCGGGCCCGAAAGCGTCCAGACGGCTATTCCGACGCCTAGGGTGGCAAAGAATATTACGGCGCTCAGGCCCATCAGCAGGCGATCGGCGCGGATCTGGGTCTCTTGCTGCCGAGCCCGCTCGACAGTCTTGGCGGCCTCACTGTGGCGCACGCCGTACGCGAAGAAAATCTGCAAACCGATCAGCAGCCACACAAAAAATCGAATCCAATTCTCAACCGTTAGACTGGCCATGAGCACAAAGCAGAAAAGCACGGCAAGAATCGGCACGACCGGCGACCATGGCACACGGAAGCCTCGCGCGCGATCCGGCTGGCGCTTGCGGAGAATCAAAACCGCCAGCGAGACGAGGATGAAAGCAAAGAGCGTCCCGATGTTGGAAAGGTCCGCGAGGGTTCCGATGTCGAAAATTCCCGCGGGGATCCCCACAAAAATTCCCGCAACCCACGTGGCCACGTCCGGAGTTCGGAATCGCGGGTGTACGCGTGAAAATCTCGCGGGCAAGAGCCCGTCGCGGGACATGGCGAACCAAACGCGAGCCTGGCCGTATTGGTACACAAGAAGGGAAGAAATCATGCCCATGAGGGCGCCGATGGTTACCCACCGCTCGATGTTGTAGAGGCCGATCGCTTGCAACGCCGCAGCGACGGGCGCGGCCTGTCCGCGGAAGGAATCCCAGTGTTGAATGCCCGTGAGCACGACGGCCACTCCAACGTAAAACGTCGTGCAGATGGCAAGGGAGAGAAGAATGCCGATCGGCAGGTCATGTTTCGGATTGCGGCACTCCTCCGCCGCGGTGGAGACAGAATCGAATCCGATGTAGGCAAAAAAAACGATGGCGCCGCCGGTCAGAACACCTTGCCAGCCATTGGGCATGAACGGGTGATAGTTCACCGGCTTGATATAGCGGCTGGCGAAGATCACAAACAGAAGTATGGCGAGGAGTTTTATTCCGACCATCACGTTGTTTGCGCCTGCAGATTCCCGAACGCCGACGACCAGCAGCACGGTGAGAAGCATTACGATGAGGAAGCCGACAACATTGAAGTGCAGTGACCAGCCGGTCTGCGGCGTGTAAGCGGGATTGCCGAGAGAATCCGGAATCCGGATGCCGAATGTGGAAAGCAGGCTATTCACATACGCGGAAAAGCCAACGGCCACAGCCATATTCGAAACGGCGTACTCCAGGATTAAATCCCAGCCGATGATCCAAGCAATGAGCTCGCCGAGCGTGGCGTAGGTGTACGTGTAGGCGCTGCCGGCGATGGGAATCATCGAGGCAAGCTCCGCGTAGCAGAGCCCGGCAAGACCACAAACGATGGCGACGAGGAAAAACGAAAGAGCGATGGCCGGCCCTGCGCCCGGACGACCGAAATTAAGGGAAGTATGACTGCCATGCATCAGAACCGTGAGCAGAGGGGCTTTCAACACCGATGGCACAGCAACCAGCTCGCCAGATGCCGCCGTGCCCGTGAGCACAAAAATACCCGTGCCGATGATGGCGCCAATCCCGAGCGCCGTTAGGCTCAGCCAGCCGAGCGTTTTTTTCAGCCTTTTTTCAGGCCGGTCGGCATCGGACAGAAGCTGGTCAATATTTTTTGTGCGGAAGAATTGTGCGTCCACGAGTCTCCGCTAGACCGCCGCAGGCAAATCCAATAGAAAAGCATCAAACTTTAACCTGTGCCGCCCCAGTGCGCAACACACTTGGGGGAAATCGAGCGCAGGCGCATCATCATGCGAATTCGAGCCGCGCGTAAATCTCGCGCATTTTTTTCGTGCCGTAATCCATGAAGCGGATGGTGAGAGTTCGGTCGTCGCTATCGCCTTCCACGTCGAGAATCGTACCCACGCCGAAAGTGGGATGCCGAACGCGCGTGCCCACGAGAGGATTCTTCCCAGTGCCGGTCGTCTTTTCTCGCGCTGCGGTGCTGCTGCTGCGCCGGAATGATGTGTGACCCGAATACTCAGAGTCTGGCTCGTAGCGGCGGGTTTCACCCGCATTGGCCATTGAACCTTCAGACGTTTCCAAAAGGTCGCCCGGGATTTCCGTGAGGAAACGAGAGGGCATCGAAGCGCGCAGGCGCTCCTCGCCATAATTCCGGCGATAAATTGCGCGGGTGAGCGTCAAGGATTTCCGAGCGCGCGTCATGCCCACGTAGCACAGCCGGCGCTCCTCCTCGATTGCTTCGCTTTTATCCAGAGAGCGGCTGTGCGGAAAGAGCCCTTCTTCCATGCCGGTCAGAAAAACGTGATCGAACTCGAGACCCTTGGCGCTGTGCAGCGTCATCAACGTGACCTGAGCATCCGCGTCAAAATCGTCGGCGTCACTGAGCAGTGCGGCGCGATCGAGAATCTCTTCGAGCGACTGGCCGGCTTCCGCCGCCTCAGCGACGGCGTTGACCAGTTCGGCGAGGTTTTCCGCCCGCGAAGTGTGCTCGAGATTGTCCTGCTGCTCGATCCATGCAAGGTAGCCGGTACGGTCGAGAACAACGCGCAGCATTTCCGGCGGAGACAGTTCGCCGCAAGTTTCTGCCAACCCGCGAATCAATTCGAGGAATCCTTTCAGTGTGGATGAAGTTCGCGACTCGCCGGGAGCGAGCGCGTCTTCAATCGCAGACCAGAGGGAGGATTTTTTCAGGCGGGCGCGTTCCTGTAACGCGGCGATGGTGGTCTTGCCAATGCCGCGCGGCGGGACGTTGATCACGCGCAAGAGCGCCACGTCATCGTCTGGATGAGGCAACAGCCGCACGTAGGCCAGCGCGTCGTTCACTTCGGCGCGATGGTAGAAGCTGAATCCGCCGACCACGCGATGACGGATTCCCAGGCGCCGCAGGACTTCTTCAAACGAGCGCGATTGCGCCGTCGTGCGATACAGCACGGCGCAGTGTGCGTCTCGCTCGCCGCGCAGGAGCGAGTCAATCTGCGAGCCGACGAACTCGGCTTCGGTCATGGCGTCGCGCGATTCGAAGTATTGTAGCGGGCTGCCGCTGCCCTGTGTGGCCTGCAAGTTTTTTCCGATGCGCGTGCTGTTGTGGGCGACGACGGCGCCCGCGGCATCCAGAATGGATTGCGTCGAGCGATAATTCTCTTCGAGCGCGATTATTTGCACATTCTGGAAGTCAGCCGCGAATTTTTTGAGATTGCCGGCCAGCGCGCCGCGCCAACTGTAGATGGACTGATCCTCGTCGCCGACCACGCAGACATTTTTCTTTTCGCCTGCGAGGAGACGGACAAGTTCATCCTGAGCCGCGTTGCTGTCCTGATATTCGTCTACTAGAATGTAGTGAAACTTTTCATTCCAGCGGGCGCGGACGGCTTCGTGTTTCCGCAATAATTCGACGCCGCGCAGCAGGAGATCGTCGAAATCGAGGGCCTGGGCTTCGTGAAGAATGCGTTCGTATTCGCCGAAAATCCTCGCAATATCGCGACGGAAAATTGCATTCCTATCAGACCCTGCTGCTTCGAAGCTCTGGGACGTCTCGCCATGGTTCTTCGCATGGCTGATGAGCTCACGAACGCTGCGGGGCGGAAAGTCCTTGTCGGAAAGATCGAGATTGCCGAGGGCGAGTTTTACGGCGCGAGTCTGATCATCGTCATCGTAGATCGTGAAATTCCGTGGCAGGCCGATGTGCGGGCCTTCGCGGCGCAAGAGGCGCGCGCAAAAGGAGTGAAATGTCGAGAGCCAGACGTCCGAGGCGTCGCGGCCGCCGGCGCGAAGCAAAAGGTCAACACGGTTCTTCATCTCGTCGGCAGCTTTATTTGTGAACGTGACGCCAAGAATAGCGCCCGGCCGCACGCCCTGCTCGACGAGATAGGCGATCCGGTAGGTGATGACCCGCGTCTTGCCCGTGCCCGCGCCGGCGAGAACCAGCACGGGTCCCTCGATAGCCAGCACGGCTTCACGTTGTCGCGGATTCAGATCTTCGAGGAGATTCATTTTATTAGACTGGTCGGGCAAAACATTTTATTCGACGCGCGCGACGCGCGCAAATGCTGCGACCAAGGCGCAGCCACGAGTCGCGGAGCGGCACGCCGATGGCGCGAAAAATGGGAAAAGTTAACTTGGCGTTTTGTCTCGATTAGAATTGGCCTCCACCCTTTGTTTTCAATGAGTTAGATATACCCTTGTTTCGGGGAGTGTTGCGGGCAGAAATTGCGCCTGGAAGCGGGTTTTTCTTGGACTTTTCCGGTGAGGCGGAGGCGTCGCAGCGGGTGTGCTTCATACGGGGTGCGAAATGCATGCACCTCCCCTCGGAAAGCCAACTGACTGTTTTCTCGCAAGCGCTGTCGGATGGCAGTCGGGCTCGAACATTTGTTCTTCGCTCTTAAAGCTCAATTATAACACGGGGAACTCAGGGCAGGATTTTGTTCTGCTTGAGCGGAGCGTCAGCGCGCGGCGCTGGCGAGATTCAGCTCAAAATAGGTGAGCGCGTGATGGGTGGGGACAACAATGACGTCGGGAACGTAGAGTGTGGAATCCGCGAGGAGAGAGAAATCGTGGCCCAGGTCGAAGAAAATATATCCGTGAATCGTTCCATGCGGCGGAATGATGTCGGTTTCCAGCGCCAAGGGACGGAATTTTTCGGTCAGCTTGTCCTGGCTCTTGTCGTGGCTCGGCATGGGAATGGGACGGGGAATGTGTTTGCGCGCTGAGTCAGGATCTCCGGCGCCTGCCGGATGCAGGATTTCCCTTGCCACTTGCTCGACGCTCAGAGCCTCCAGGTGATCGCGCTGGCCATCGGGCACGGCGACATCGAGACGCAGAGTTTCGAGGTCCACGCGGATGAGCTGGTCAGTTTCATTGCGCAGGTACACTTCGACGGGAAGGATGCCTGCTGACACGGGGTTCTTGCTGCCAAAAATTTCCTTTGCGCGCGCCGGGTCCGAGCAGGGAACCGCGGCAATCAAAACGCCCTCATGATGATCCCGAGCGGTAAGGGAAGCAGGGTCAACCTGCGGTGGCGATGCTTGCGCAAACGCTGCCCCAGCAGACATCCACAGCGCGCTTGCGAGGAGAAACATTCGCATATTTTTGAATAGTGGGATGCGCAGGGTCGCATTGAAGTTGCGCGTGCCCAACACGTCCGAGTGCCACTATAATACCAGTTTTGCGCGAGGGGTGGATTTTCGCTGGCGTGGCCCACCTATGTATTTTCTATATAGCTTGTTAACTGCGGCGGGAATGGTGCTGGTCTCGCCGTATTTTCTGGTGCGGGGAGCGCGCCAGGGGAAATACCTGCGCAATCTGCCGGAGCGGCTGGGCAGAATTGCGCCTGAGATCCGCGCCCGGGCGGCGAGTTCAGTTGGAGGTATCTGGCTGCACGCCGTTTCGGTCGGGGAAGTGATGGCGGCGCAGGATTTGGTGCGAGAACTCAAGGAGCGCTTTCCGGAGCGCGCCATTTTTCTCTCTACTACGACCGAGACTGGGCAACGCGTCGCCCGCGAGCGAATCACATCCGCGGCAGGAGTTTTCTACTTCCCGCTGGATTGGGCCTGGGCGGTGCGGCGCGTCTTCCGGGCGATTCAACCGGCACTGATAGTCATCCTAGAAACCGAAGTGTGGCCCAATTTTCTGCGCGAAGCGCGGCGCCGGAAAGTTCCCGTTGTCATCGCTAATGCCAGGATTTCGGACCGTTCGCTGCGCGGCTACAATCGCGTGAATCGTTATTACAACAATTTTGTCGCCGCGGCACTCGACGACGTGACGGCGTTCCTTGCACAAACCGGGGAGGACGCGCACCGGCTGGAGGAACTCGGCGCGGACCCCGGCCGCATTGAAGTGACCGGAAACATGAAGTACGACGTCGAGCCGCCACGCGATAGCGAACTGTCCAACTGGCTCGAAGCGAATGCGAAGGAGCAGGAGCGCTGGCCCATCATTGTCGCCGGAAGCGTGGTGCAGGACGAGGAGGAGCCCGTGCTGGCGGCGTTTGACCAGGTGCAACGGCGGTGGCGGCACGCTTTGCTGGTCCTCGCGCCGCGCAAGCCGGAAAGATTCGACGACGCAGCGCGCATCGCTGCTGATTACGGCTGGGATGTGGTGCGACGCAGCCGGATTACAACCGGAGACACTCTGCCGGAGAGCGCGGACGTTCTTCTTCTGGATTCCATTGGCGAGCTGGCTTCTCTCTATCGACTTGCGGATGCAGTTTTCATCGGCGGATCGCTGGTTCCCTTGGGCGGGCATAACATTCTCGAACCCGCGTGGTTTTCAAAGCCCCCCGTTTTCGGGTCATCGATGGCGAACTTCCGGGAAATCGCCGCGCGATTCCTTGCCGCTCGCGCTGGTGTACAGGTGGCAAGCAGCAAAGAACTGGGCGAGGCCTGGGTGGCGCTCATTCAAGATCCGAAGCACAGCGAACGCATGGGGCAGGCGGCGCGCGAATTGGTTCGGCAAAATCGAGGCGCCACACAGCGGGTACTTGAGAGACTTCTGCCTTTTTTTGAGGCAACGGGGAGCCCGGCGTGAGCTTCCGAATTCTCCTGCGGCCCCTTTCAATTTTTTACTCAGGAATCGTACGCTTGCGCGCCCGCGGATACCGCAGCGGGATGTTTCAAACGAATCGGCTGGCGGGAGTGGTGATCAGCATTGGAAATCTATCCGTTGGCGGCACAGGAAAAACTCCCATGGTGATTTACGTCGCCGGCCACTTGCTATCCGCCGGACGCGACGTGGGTGTCTTGACTCGCGGCTACCCCGGCTTTCTAAAGCGAGCGGACACGAGACACATCGTCTCGGGAGATGCTGGCGAAGAACTGCCAACGTCAGCGAGCGAGGAAGCGCGCTTGATCCACCGGCGGCTCAGTTCGCGTCCGGACGGTGGGTCGCACTTTCGCCTCGCAATCGGGCCGAAGCGTTATGAAAATGCTCGTGAGCTCGAGAAGTTGGGTACGAACTGGTTCATCCTCGACGATGGATATCAACGTCTACAACTCGCGCGTGATGTCGACATTGTGCTCGTGGATGCCACGAACCCGTTTGATGGAGGTCATTTGCTGCCGGGAGGTCGCCTTCGTGAGCCGCCCGGAGCGCTCGGCCGGAGCGATATGATCGTAATCACGCGGTCTTCGGGCGACGCAGGGCTCGAAGCGGAGCTCCGCCGATATTCGGCTGCGCCAATTTTCCATGCGCAGACGGAATTCGAGGGAGCATTCCTGCTCTCAAGCGATTCGCTTAGATTGCAAGCCGCGGAATTGAAAGCGAAAAAATGTTTTGCGTTTTGCGGCATCGGGAATCCCTCCGCATTCTTTTCTGACCTGGCGCGATGGGGAATACCGATTGCCGGAAAGGCGGTTTTTCGCGACCACCACGTTTTCTCGCGAGAGGATGCCCGGACGCTAGAGAAACGGGCGGCTGCTTGCGGAGCGGAAGCGCTCGTATGCACGGAGAAGGATGCTCTCAATTTGATGCGCGCTCCGCTTGAAAAATTCCCTGTATTTTACTGCAAAATCAAAATGCGGCCCGTGGGCGAAAAAGGCTTCTGGCAGGAATTTGATCGCGTTCTTGCGCGCAAGCGTCCGGAGATTGCGGAATGAAAATTGCGGTGCGCGCGACGAATTGGGTGGGAGATGCGATTCTTTCGATTCCCGCGCTCGAAGCGATTCGCCGCTCCCGTCCGGGAGCGGAGATCACAATTCTGGCGCGCAGCTGGGTTGCGGAGCTCTACCGCGGCCAACCATTCGTGGATCGCTTGCTGGTGTTGGATGGTCAAAGCGATGTTGTCCGCAAGTTGCGCGATGACAAATTCGATTGCGCGATCATACTTCCCAATTCATTTGCATCCGCGTGGCCCATCTGGCGAGCGGGAATTCCAGAGCGGATCGGGTACGCGCGTGATGCGCGAAGCGTTCTGCTCACGAAGGCGATACCACCGCCGCGGCAGGGCGAGATACCTGCGCACGAGATTTTTTATTATCAGGAGCTGCTGCGCCGCGCGGGATGGGCCGACGGAGCGGAGTCTCCATCGGAGATTCGGCTGAAGCTGGACCCATCGGCGCTGGAATCTGCTGCAGAGGCGTTGACTCGCTCCGGAGCACCGGCGGAGAAGAAGCGAATTGCGCTCGCAGCGGGAGCAGCGTACGGCTCCGCGAAATGCTGGCCGCCGGAGCGATTTGCTGCCGTGGCGGACGCGCTCGCGATCGATTTTGGCGCCTCTGTTATACTTTTTGGCGCGCCTTCGGAGCTCGGCATCTCGCAAAGCATCGCTGCTCAAATGCGCCATCGCCCCATTGACATGACGGGAGAAACATCGATCGGCCAGCTTGCGGCGTTCTTCGCTAACTGCGATTGTTTTCTCGGAAACGATTCCGGCGCGATGCATGTTGCGGCTGCTGCTGGCCTTCCCGTAGTAGCCATTTTTGGCTCGACTGACCCGCACGGGACGGCGCCAGTGACCTCGCGACGCTCGTTAATCCGGGAGCAGCCCTCGTGCAGTCCCTGTTTCTTGCGGCGGTGTCCTGTAGACCACCGCTGCATGACGCGCATCGAAGCGGGCGGCGTGATTTCGGCGGTGCGTGGATGGCTGGAGAAGATTCCGCGTGTCTGAGGCGCGCAAACGGCGACGCGCGGTTTTTCTGGATCGTTACGGGACCATCGCGGATGAGACTGGATACGTCAATCACATTGAGAGGTTCAACGTATTTCCGTTCGCTGCCGCCGCTATCCGGCGATTGAATGAAGCCGGACTGGCCGTCGTGGTGGTGACAAATCAATCCGGCGTAGCGCATGAGCTGTTTCCCGCGGAGCTGGTGCATCGCGTACACGAAAAAATGATTGCGCAACTGGCCTCCGGAGGCGCGCGCGTGGACGCAATCTATTTTTGCCCGCACAAGACCGAGGATGATTGCGAATGCCGCAAGCCGAATCCGGGAATGCTTCATCGCGCGGCGCAAGAACACGACCTTGATCTGGCGAAGTCTTGGGTGGTGGGCGATCGCTTCGCGGACCTCGAGATGGGCCGTCCGGTGGGTTGCCGGGGAATTCTGGTGTTGACCGGATATGGCCGGGGCGAATATGAATGGTCTCGCTCCCGGTGGCCAGGATTGCCGGATCTGTTGGCGGAAGACTTGACTGAAGCGGTTGGCGTGATTCTGAAGGAGCCGGTGTGAGAGGCACACAGAATAAATCGGAGAGTCCGGATCTAGCGCGCTTGCTCGATATTCTGGCTGCGTTTCCGGGCAAGAAGATTGTCGTCCTGGGCGACCTGGTCGTGGATGAATTCGTCACCGGCCAGATCTCTCGTGTGTCGCGAGAGGCGCCGGTGCTGATCTTGCAGCATCGACGCACCGAAATGCTTCCAGGGGGTGGCGCGAACGCTGCCAATAATCTTGCCGACCTCGGCGCAAAAGTAGTGCCAGTTGGCGTGGTGGGCGAAGATGCGCCCGGAAAATTTCTGGTGGATTATTTCCGACGCAAGAAGATTGACACCTCCGCAATTCTTTCCACGCGTCACGCGACAACCACCACGAAGTCGCGCTACATGGCCGGTTGGGCGCATAAGTCGGGGCAACAGGTGCTGCGCGTGGATCGCCAGCCGGAAGGATTGCTGCCCGCGACGGTTTACGCGGCGCTCGAGCGAAAACTTGCTTTGCATACGAAGAAAGCTTCGGCCGTCCTGGTATCGGATTATGGTTGCGGCGCAGTGAATCCTTCCTTGGTCCGAAAACTCCGCGCGCCAATCGTGACGCTAGATTCGCGCTATGCGCTTCTCGAGTATCGCGGCGCGCACATCACAGCGGCGACTCCCAACGAGCCGGAACTCGAGGCGCTCTATCACACGCGTATTGGAAACGACCGAGCCAAACTGGAGAATTTGGCGTCGCGCACTCGCAGGCATCTTGGCGCTCAAGCCCTCGTCGTTACCCGCGGAAAAGACGGAATGACGGTATTCGAACATCGCCGCGCGCCCCATGCGATTCCGATCTTCGGCACAGACGAGGCGGCCGATGTGACGGGCGCGGGCGATACGGTGATCGCCGTTTTTACGCTGGCGCTCGCCGCGGGCGCGAACTTTGTCGAGGCGGCGCATCTTGCCAACTATGCCGGCGGGATTGTGGTGATGAAACACGGCACGGCCACCATCACGCGCGCCGAACTCGAATCGGCCGTCCGTCAGGACGCCACGTCGCACCCTTAGGCCGTGCATGGACACTCGCCGGAAGATTTTCACTCGTGAGCAAATCAGAATCGTCGTGAAAGAGCGCCGCCGCGAGGGCAAGCGCGTCGTTCTGGCAAACGGATGCTTCGATATTCTTCATGCCGGGCACGTACGCTATCTCGAAGCAGCCAAGCGCGAGGGCGATTTTTTGATTGTGGCCGTGAACGCGGACAAGAGTGTCAGTATGCTGAAGGGTCCGGGGCGGCCCATTCTCGAGTCGCGGTCGCGCGCGGAACTCGTGGCCGCTCTTGCCGCAGTGGATGCCGTGGTAGTGTTCGAGGAATCCGACGTCAGCAGGCTGCTCGAAGAATTGCGCCCGGACGTGCACGCCAAGGGAACCGATTATACGCAGGAGACGGTCCCTGAGCGGGAGACTGCGCGGCGCCTGGGCGTCCGCATTGCCATCGTCGGCGACTCGAAAAATCATTCGACACGCGACCTGCTCGCGCGTGTGCGTGAGCGCTGATGGACGATGAGCGTTTCTTAATTGTGAAGTTGGGCTCCCTGGGCGATATAGTGCACACCCTTCCCGCGGCGAGCGCGCTGCGCGAATCGTTTCCGCGAGCACAGATTGATTGGCTGATCGATCGAACCTGGCTGCCGCTCCTCGAAGGCAATGCCGATATCAATCAGGCGATTCCGCTCAGGCGCGGTTCCTTGAGCGATCACTGGCGATGCATCCGGCGGCTGCGCGCGGGCCGCTACGAATGCGTGCTCGATTTTCAATCGCTCTATAAATCCGCGATGCTGGCTATGGCCTCCGGCGCGCCGCGGATTCTAGGATTTGAACGCAAGTACGCACGGGAGGGAGTGGCGGCGCTCTTTTATTCGGACGAAATCGCGCCGCGTGGCGAACACAAGGTGGAGCACAATCTGAGTCTCGCCGAGGCGGCGGGCGCTCAGATGGGAGCCATTCGTTTTCCTATTTGCATTTCAGAAGCAGCCCGCGAGTGGGCCGCAGCGGAACTCGCGAACCGCGGCTTGCGCGATTTCTTTGTTCTCAATCCGGGTGGTGGCTGGAAATCAAAGTGCTGGCCGCCGGAGCGTTTCGGCGAATTGCATCGTCGAATCGCGCAGCGCACTGGTTGGTCAGGCATCGTAAGTTTTGGACCCGGTGAAGAAAACCTCGCGAACGAGGTGGCGAGCGCCGCGGGCGACTGCCCGCCGGTGCTGCTTCCAATGGATTTGCCGCAATTGATAGCCGTGCTGGCGCGAGCAAGAATTGTAGTCGCGGCCGACACCGGCCCGCTGCACCTTGCCGCGGCGCTGGGCACGCCAGTAGTTGGGCTTTATGGCCCCACGGATCCAGCTCGCAATGGGCCGTACGCCAGCGCGAGCATCGTCCTCCGCAATGCTCGGGCCGAAGAGACGAACTACGAACGCTCGTCCAAATATTCTTCCGCCATGCTTTCGATATCTGTCGCGCAGGTCGAGGCGGCCGTGGAGCAATGCCCGGGGCCCTGCGAATGAAGGTTCCGAGCCGGTTCTGGTCGCGCTGGCGTGTGAGACTAGGATATCCGCTCGCTCTGGTTTTCCTGGTTCTGGCCGCGCCCACGCGAACGTCGCTACTCGCTGGGGGCGCGATCGCCGCACTGGGTCTTTTGATTCGCGGGGCTGCGGCAGGCCACTTGAAGAAAGGCCAAGCTTTGGCGACCTTTGGCCCCTACGCTTACACTCGGAATCCTCTCTACCTGGGCAGCAGTTTTTTGGCCGCAGGATTTATCGTTGCCGCGTGGTCTCCCGTTGCTGCGGCGCTGGTGGCCGTGTATTTCGTCTTTTTCTATTGGGCGGTAATGAAGCGCGAAGAGGCGGACCTGCTTGCAGGCTACGGGAAACAGTT
This sequence comes from Candidatus Acidiferrales bacterium, assembly GCA_050747245.1. Classification (GTDB taxonomy): domain Bacteria; phylum Acidobacteriota; class Terriglobia; order Acidiferrales; family UBA7541; genus JBOGNO01. The sequence goes on along the minus strand of JBOGNO010000004.1, from coordinate 185,330 downwards.
TGAGGAGTACGCGAGGCGCGTGCCGCTCTTTTTCCCCGCGTTGCGGCCCGCGAAATCCGGCAGCGTCGCATCCCAAGGCTTTTCGTGGGTGCAATACCGCCGGAATCGGGAATATCAGGCTCTGCTGGGAGCCTGCGTGGGAATCGTGCTGCTGTGGTTGCGGATGATGCTGCGAGCCCGGGGATATTGATTACTGCAAGCGATAGACCGCGTTCAGCAGACGCTGAAACTTCGGCCGGTAGATGAGGTCGAAAGCCGTCTCTTTGCCGGGAAACATCTCCAGCGCGACACGCCGCGTAGCGGCAGCCATGCCGGAGGCTTCTTCGACGTTGAGTTCGCCGCCCGCAATCGTTTCGAGCGCGAGATTCACCAGGATGCGCAGCCGTCGCCCGCGGCGGCTTTCTTCGTCAATTTCTTCCTGGGTGGGGATGCGCTTCTCGCGATCGGGCGTGACTGGTTGTTGAGCTTCCATCGATATAGTATGGAGCGGGAGGCTTGGAGCGGCAACTGTACTTCCGGCTCATTTCGGTATCAGTTTGATGAGAGAGAAAACCCAGTACGATCGTACTATCCTCGTCCATACAGCAGGTACCGTCTCGGAAGCGATGGTGATTCGCGCCCTGCTCGAAAGCAACGGAATTGCTGCGCCAGGCTCGATTTCGGCCGATCCCTTTCCATTGCGCGATGTGCCGCAGGGTTCACACGGCGTGGAAATCATCGTTCTCGAATCGCAGTCGGATTTGGCTCGCCGGATCATAGCGGAATTTCTCACCGCGAACGAAGCGCCGGATTCCGCTTCCGAAATCGAAGAGACGGATGCCTCTTCTAACGAGGCAGGGAAGTGAGGAAAGATCGGATCGTTAGCGTGCGGCCATCCGTCAACGCCGTGACTGCGCCGTCGCGGTCGGTTTCGAGCACACGAACGCCGCGTTCCGTATAGTGCGCGAGAACTTCGGGATTTGGCTGGCCGAAGGAATTATTCGCTCCCACAGAAATCACCGCATAGCGCGGCCCGACTGCTGTGATAAAAGGAAGCGTGGAGGAAGTTTTGCTTCCGTGGTGCGCCGCCTTCAGGAAGTCCGCGGTTAGCGCATCCCCCTGAGACACGAGGTAGCCTTCTGTTTTCTTTTCGATATCTCCGGTGAGAAGAAACTTTTCCTGGCCGTCTCCGAACTGAATTACGAGTGAGTCGTCGTTGGAAGCTTCATTCACGAGCGCGGAATCCGGCGGCCAGAGAAATTTGATGTTTACGCCCTGCGATGCGAAGGCATCTCCGCGAATGTGATGCACCATGGGAATTCCTCTCTCTGCAGCTTCGGAAAGCAATTGCGCGTAGGCCGTGGACCTGACGTCACGTCCCACCCAGAGCTCGCCGACGCGGAAATTAATTAAAACGCTGTGCAACCCGTCGAGGTGATCGTGATGCGCGTGCGTGAGGGCGACCACGTCAAGCCGCTTCACGCCGCGGCTCCAGAGGTATGCCGAGACGACGTCCTCGCCGACGTCTCGGCCTGAGCGCCGCCCCTTCTCGTGAAATTCACCAGCCAGCCCGCCGCCGTCGATTAGCATCGTCGCGCCGTCCGGCAGCGCGACAAAAAGTGAATCGCCCTGTCCGACATCCAGCACTGTGACTTCCATCTGGCCGCGCGAAAGCCTCGGCTTGAACGGGTACGTCGCGGCCAAAAGCGTCACCGCCACAAGTGCGGTCGCAGAAATCAATTCTCCAGTGCGCAAGATCCGTCCGCGCCGGCCCCGCAAAGTTCGCGCAAAAATCATGAGCACTGGCAGGATCAAAAAAAACGCAACCAGCACGCCTGCTGGCGGACCTGGAATTCGGTAGGAGGCATGCCCCAGCCCGCTGAACCATTTCGCGGTCCAGATGAGAATTTTGACGAGCGTTCCCAGAATTCCCGCGAGTGCCTCCGCCAGCCGCCACCACAGTGCACTCGCCAGAAGCATTGCAAATCCCAGTGGGACGATTACGCCAGTAATCAAGACTGCAGGAACATTGCTCAGCGGCCCGACGAGACTCACGCGATGAAAATAGAGCGCCAGCAATGGCAGCAGGCCCCACTGGATTACAGCGGATAGCAGAATAATTTTCCAGAGGTGCAAACCGGCGCGCAAGGGAAGGGAAACGAAGCTCGCGGCGCGATCCGCTAGAGACGCGGGCAGTCTCCCGCGAAGCCAATTCGTCATGGCGCGCAAGTCCAGGCGAAATTGAATTACTTTTGCCGGATGATTGCGATCGCGCGTGACATCGCCGAGATGTTCGAGGCCGGCCTGATAGGGCGAACTCGTGCGATCCATCCAGGGCAGCGCCAGACCGGCGATGACCCCGGCAGCGAGGAACGAAAGTTGAAAGCTTGCGTCCGTGAGCGAACGCGGACGCCAGATTAAAAGGATAAGCGCCGCGAGCCCTACCGTGTTGAGCAATTCGACGCGACGGAAGATCGCGCGCCCGGCAAGATAGATCGCAGCCATCAGCGCCGCGCGAAGTATGGGCGGACGCTCCTGCACCACGCTGACGTAAAAAATCAGCACGCACAGCGTGATCAGCATGGTGGTGGCCGGAGAGACGTGCAGACGCCGACAGAGCCAGAAGATGAATACACAGAGTGCGCCCACATGAAGTCCGGCCAGCACGAGCACGTGATACGCAGCTGTCTTTTGAAAAATTGTGGCGAGGTCGGTATCCGCAAAGCTGCGATCGCCCAGGAGCATCGCGCGGAGCACCGTTGAGGTCTCCGTATCCTCGACGAAAAGTTTGTCTATGCGCGCGATTAGATTCCCGCGCAGGCGCGCCAGCCGGTATGCAATGGGAAGCGAGGGAGTCTCGAGTTTTTGCAGCAATTCGACGCTGCGCAGCGACCCGGTCAGGTGAATTCCCTCGCGAGCGAGGAAACCGCGTTCGTCGAAAGCCCCCGGGTCCAGAAAATTTCGCGGCAGCCGCGCCTTCATAAGCGCTTCGACGCGGTCGCCAGCACGCAGAGCCGGCAGAATTTCCCGATTCTTGGCATGGAAATAGTAGTTGGCGCGCAGGCCGCCGCTGGCGGCTATCCACGCTCCTTCTCTCTCCACGGATTCGAGATCAAACTCGTAGCGCACGCCCCAGGGCAAGGATTCGGGATCGCTTCGCAAGCGTCCGTGCCAGCGTAGGGGTTCGCTAGCATCAAGCCTGCCGGATTCGAAGAGCCGCGCAATGTTATCTGCTCGGCCTGAGTTGCGTTCCAGATGAGCGGCTAAGCCGCCCAGCGTTACCCAAGCGCACAGCGCAATGCTCCACGCCACAGTTGGAAATTTTCGCCACGCAAAGACGAGGGCGGACAAAATCAAGAGGAGAGTTACGCTGAGCCACCACTCCGTTCCGGCTTGTCGCAGCCCTTCGAGCACTGTTCCTGCGCCGAAGGCAAGAGCAAGCCAGAGAACCGGAAGTTTCATTTTCTTTGCTCGAACACCATCAGGCTTTCGAGATGATATGTCTGAGGGAACATATCAAACAAGCATAAATACTCTATGGAATAAGAAGTCAGCAAGTGAGCCGCGTCGCGCGCAAGTGTGGCCGGATTGCAGGACACGTAAACAATCTTGCGCGGCTTCAGAGCAATGATTCTTTCGAGAGCGTGGCGCTCCACGCCTTCGCGTGGCGGATCCAGGATAATCGCATCCGGTTTCCCCTTTGCGTGCGCCAGGAAAGACTCCACGTCTTCATTCGCAACTCGCGCGCGGCTTCCTGTCTTCGCCAAATTTACCTTGAGATCGCGGGCCGCCGCTGGATTCGCTTCCGCACCGATGACTCTTGCGAAGTTCCGAACGAGTCGCAAGGTAAACAATCCCACTCCGGCGTAGAGATCGAACGCCAAATCACCCACGCCCGCTCTGGCTGCCACCTCATCGGCTAGATCCGCCACGAGAAAGCGATTGACCTGGAAAAAAGATAGATGTCCGACGCGAATGCTTTCTCCACCCACGTCGTAATGAATAAATCCCGGGCCGAGCAGCTCCATTCGTTTGCCGCTCAAATCCTGCGCGAGGATGCTTTCGATGCCTGGCGCCGCACTGCGCAAAATGCTTTCAAAATCCTTTACGCGCGTGGGCGAGCTATCCAGCGTGACGTTTAGGAGTACATTCTCATCGGCTCCGTCGACAAAGGCTTCCACCTCGCGCATTTTTACAGGAAGTTTTCCAGCCTCAAGCGCGCCTGCGATTCCAAGAAGCACAGCTTCGAGCTTTGGCGAAAGGACAGGGCAATGTGAGACTGGGCACAGCACATTCGAGCTCGCGCGAAAATAGCCGATTCCCGATTGGCCCACGGACTCCGGGGGATGAATTTTCCATTGCGCCCGGTTTCGATATTGCCACGGCTCAGCAGACCGCACGGCGATTTCGCCGCGCCAGTCTATCTTGCCAATTCGCCGCAAGGTTTCGCGGAGGATTTCGGTCTTGAAGGAGAGTTGTTGCTCATACGGAATGTGCTGATAGTGGCAGCCTCCGCAAACGGTGAAATGCGGGCAATCCGCCGCGATGCGCTCGGGCGCGGGCTCGATTAGTCTTGTCAATTCTCCGCGAATGAATTTCTTCTTCTGTTCGAGCGGGGCGATTTCGACAACTTCACCGGGTAAAACGTAGGGAACGAAAGCTGTCGCGCCGTCGTAGTGGGCCAGCCCCTCTCCGCCATACACGAGTTTTTCGATTTTTACTTGCATGGGGGCGGGAATGTCGCGCTAGTTCAGCCCAGGTAAAAAAGGCTCAGCCGGGGAATTCTGAAAAGTTCGTAAAGCCGTTTCTGCTGAAAACGTCTCTCGAGCTGCGATAGCTGCTCAACCGTCATTTTGCGGCGGTACGGAGCGAGAGAGCGCTCCATTTCACGGCGTATATCGAGCATGGCTTCTTCACTGGCGGAGATGGTGGCCGCAGCGTTGAGCTTTTCTTCGAGCACGGTGAGCCGCCGCTCCAGATCTTCGAGATCGAGTCTGGCCGGCGAATCGAGAAGCGCAAGCAACTCTTCGACGCTATTCGCTGTGTCCGAAAGCATCTTGGCTAGGTCAGGATGGACTGAATTCTGCTGAGTTGCTCCCGCGCGCAACTGTTGCGCATTCTTCTTAAAGAACGCTCGGAGTTCCTCACGAGGAAACGGTTCTACCCTTTGCAAGGCGCTCGTGCCGTGCGGATTAGCGCCAGCCGAAGCTTCGGATACTTCCGAGGCGGCATCGAGCACGGCATCGGTGCAATACGCAAGGCTTTTCAGCGGACGCCCCGACGCACCGCGCCGCGACCGCGCGTAGCTTTCAAATGCGCGGTCTATTCCTTTCAAGACCGCTTCGAGAGGAATCCCGGATTTCTGCCAGGTCTCGACGATGGCCCAGTCGAGCGGCGAGACCAGCAAGTGCGCTCCACGTTTCTGCCAGAAGTGCTCCTCCACTTCGGTGAAATAGTTGAAGTAGTTAAAAGTCCCCATGATTCGTGCGGCTAAGGATGCTGCTTGCGCGCGGCAATCGCGGGTTTCGCGACGGGAGCCGCGTTTCGTTCCGCGAGAATCCGCAGGCCATCGAGTGTGAGATGTTCATCAATCGTCTCAATGTGCCGCGAAGCGCGGCCAATCAACGCTGCCTGGCCTCCCGTGGCGACGACGTGAGCGTTTTCGCCGATCACTTTTTTGATGCGGTCTATGATTCCGTCCACCAGATCGGTGAACCCATAAAAGAGGCCTGCCTGCATGGACTGCGCCGTGTTGGTGCCGATTATTTTTCCCGGATCACGAATCTCCACGCGGAAAAGCCGCGCAGCGCGCGCAAAGAGCGCGTCCGCGGAAATGCCCAGACCCGGGACGAGAACGCCGCCGAGATATTCTCCGCGCGCCGAAACGACGTCGAAATTGATGGCCGTGCCGAAATCTACGGCGATCACCGGCCCACCGTATTTTTCGAATGCCGCGATGCTGTTCACTATCCGGTCGGCGCCCACTTCCTGAGGGTTTTCGTAATGAACCGGCATGCCGGTTCGGATTCCCGGCTCGACGAAGAGCGCGGGCTTGCCGAAATAGCGCTGCGACATTTCCGCGAGAGTCGAATTCAACGTGGGAACCACGGAGCTGATGATCACGTTATGAATGCTGCGCGGATCCAAGCCGGCAAGCGTAAAGAGATTGCGGGTCAGGATGCCGTATTCATCCACGGTCTGTTCGCGAGCGGTGGTCAAGCGCCAGTCAGCGATCAGCTCCTTGTCGCGAAATACGCCGAGCACGGTGTTGGTGTTGCCGACGTCCATCACCAGAAGCATCAGCGAACCTCCACCACGTCGCCTGTCACCACCGCCTCCGTGCGGCCGTCTTCGCGCTTCACGCGCAACACCCCCGAAGGTTCGAGTCCCACAGTCACGCCCTCGAAAGTCTCACGCGGCGTGGTGATCTTCACGCGCTTGCCTTCATGGTAGCTCGATACTTCCGCGAATCTCTTCAGGATCGGCGCGCCTCCCTGAGAGATGAACTGATTGTAGTAGCGATCGAAGTGGCGCAGCAACCTCGCCAGCAGTTCGAGCCGCGAACAGATCCTCCCCGTTTCAATTCGCAGCGAAGTGGCATTCTCCGATAGTTCTGCTGGCATGCGCGATTGGTTCACGTTGATTCCGATTCCCACGACAGCGTAGTGAATGCGGTCGGGCTCGGCCTGCATTTCGGTGAGGATGCCACCGCATTTTTTGCCGTTCAGCAGCAAATCATTGGGCCAGCGAATGTCGGGCGCCAGGCCGGTCTCATCCGCCACGGCGTCACGAGCCGCGACGCCGGCAACGAGCGTCAGCAGCGGGGCGTGCATGGGTGCAACCTCCGGACGGAGCAAAACGGTAGCGTGAATGCCCGCCGATTTTTCAGAAGTCCATTTTCGGCCCGCGCGCCCGCGTCCGGCCGTCTGTTCTTCGGCAAGGACCACGGCGCCGTGCGCTTCGCCTTGTTCTCCCAGCCGCATGGCAGCGGTATTCGTCGAATCCACCTTGAAGAAGTGATAGATGCGCTTTGAAAAAATCGTTCCGCGAAGACTGTGCGCCACGAGCTTGGGAGCCAGAATATCCGGGATGCGCTCGATGTGATATCCCGTGCGCGGATGGCCTTGCACCTTCACGCCGAGCTTGCGCAATTTATCCACCCAGCGCCAGACGGTCTGCCGCGTCACGCCGATTTCGCGCGCCATTTTTGCCCCGCTGATGACGATGGTGGAATTTTCCGCGAGCAGCGCCAGCAGCGCGTCGATGCGCTTATCCGTTGTTCCCACCGGCGAGGCCAAAGTTTCGCTCCGTTTGTGGCGAATGCCGCTAGAGGAGTGCCAGCTTACAGAACCTCGCCTCTATCGGCAAGTCGCGTCGTCATTCGCCGAGGGCTGCTCTTTCACCTCCTCGTCCCGGCTTGCGCTTGGAATTGGCAGGGACATGGGGTACTGAAACCCGTTTTGGAAATGAGGTTTTTGTATCGATTGATTTTTTGCAAGTCACTGATATTTAGTGTTTTACAGATCGAATCAATATTTTGGTGTATCGATTGATTTTCATCATTTCGGTGCGGAGAATTGGCCACGGAGATCACAAAGTCATGGAGGCCTGCGGGCCGATCTTGGAGCGACTCGGCTCTGTCTGATCTTAGATGAGGCATATAAACCTTAAAAGATATGGTAGTACAATTAAGGCGATAAGTAAAGAACTAGTACCTGTAGAAAAGCTGGAAACTGCCGCCGCGGCAGGCCATAAGTTGTTTGCTTCCACCAGGGCGGTTTCCTAGTCGTGCGAATTGTGCTCGGGAACGATTAAGGTCAGGTCCAAGCGGTGCGCTTCGACAAATTCTTTTTGCGCGTCGGTCGATTTTCCTTTCTTCGCGAAGAGCATGCCCAGGTTGTAGTGGGTTTTGGCGTCATTGGGATTCAGCCGCAGGGCTTCCTGATACTCCGCAATCGCTCCGTTGAGTTCCATCTTCATCGCGAGTGCGCCGGCAAGATTGAAGTGCGCCTCGGCGAAGTCGGGTTGGAGCCGAAGCGCTTCGCGAAATTGCGCAATGGCCGAATCGTGATCGCCCTTTGCGTCGAGCGTGGAGCCAAGAGCATTGCGAGTTTCGGGAACTTCGGGTTTCAGGCGAACAGCTTCCTTGTATTCAGCGATCGCACCGTCGAGATCTCCTTTGGCATCTAGCGCCTGTGCCAAGTATTTGTGGACGTCGGCGTCTGCCGGTTTCAACTGCGCGGCCTTGCGGAACTCGTCAGCGGCTCCGGCGAAGGCCTTACCGGCATAAAGATCGGCGCCCAGGTTGATGTGGGGCTCGAAATAATCGGGCTTGAGCCGCGCCGCCTCGCGGTATTCGGCGATGGCTCCGTCGCGGTCTTTCGTTGCGTCCAGGGCGAGACCGAGGCCGTAATGCGCGTCGGGAAAATCAGGCCGCACGCGCAGCGCCGCGCGGAATTCGGGAATGGCGAAGAGGAGATCGGATTTTGCCTGATACGCCAGGGCAAGATTGTAATGAGCCTCCACAAATTTCGGCGCAATGCGCACCGCAGCGCGATATTCGGCAATGGCGCCATCCCGGTCGCCTTTGGAATCGAGCGCGCTGCCAAGGTTGTTGTGGGCCTCGGCGTAGTTGGGTATCAGTTTGAGCGCCTCGCGGTACTCTCTGATGCCTTTGTCCCACTGCCCCTGTTCGCAATAAACGTTTCCCAGTTCGTTGTGCGCGTCGGCGTGATTATTGTCAATGCGCAGAGCCGCTTGCAATTCGCCGATGGCGGCGTCGAGATCACCTTTGGCGTGAAGCGCATCACCAAGACCGATGTGCGCCTCGGGATAATTGGGATTGACGCGCAGCGCTTGCCGAAAATCATCAATCGCTTGGTCGTACTCGCCGCGGGTGAAATGTGCGTTGCCCTGATTCACAAGGTTCTGGACGGTGGTCTGCGCCAGAGTTCCACCGGCCGTCCACAGAACCAGGAATGCAGCCAGGATTGAAAATCTCATCGCGTTTCGCTGTAGCAGAGTCGAGCGGGGGCCACGAATTATTGGCACATTGCTCCACAAGGCCGTTCGCGTCCTCTACATATACAAATACATTTTGCAAATCGCTTCTGCCCAGCACTCAAGGCCAACTTCGCGTCGACGTCGCATTGGCTCAATGGTCGGACTTGCCTCGCTTGGCGGTGGATTTTTGCTCGAGGCGGCGGGCTTCGGCGAGTTCCGCGGCGGCACCGGGTTTGTCGCCGTTCGAGCGCAAGGCCAGGCCGAGATTGTAATGCGCGAGGGCGTCCGCAGGATCAATGCGAATCGCCTCCCGGTATTCCGCGATAGCTCCATCGAGATCGTTTTTTGATTTAAGCGCATTTCCCAAGTTGTTGTGCGTTTCGGCGTCATTCGGTTGCAGCTTCAACGCCGCCTGGAATTCCGCGACGGCATCGTCAAATTGGCCTTTCGCGAAGAGCGCGAGGCCAAGGCTCGCGTGCGCATCCGCGAATACAGGCTTCTCATTCAATGCCTCGCGGAATTCAGCGATGGCTCCATCGAACTGCTTTTCCGCGTAGAGTGCGAGGCCCAAATTGTAGTGGGCTTCAGTAAATTTCGGATTGATGCGCAGGGCGTCGCGGTACTGTTGGATGGCTCCCGCGCGGTCGCCTCTGGATTCGAGTTCGATGGCGAGATTGTTGTGGGCTTCGGCGGATTCGGGCTTGAGGCGCAACTCCTGCTCAAATTCCAGAATGCCGGCCTTGCGCAGGCCTTTGTCTTCGAGGGCGTTGCCCAGGTCGTGATGCGCCTCCGGGTAATCGGGTTTGAGCTTAAGCGCTTTGCGATATTCGACGATGGCCGCATCGAGATTTCCCGAAGAAGCCAGCGCCAACCCGAGATTGTGGTGGGCTTCCGCCGAGCCGGGATCCAGTTGCAAGCCCAGCCGATATTCGGCGATGGCGGCCTTCCAATTTCCTTGCGCGTAAAGTTCGTTGGCATTGTCAAAATGGGTTTGCGCGTCGTCCTGAGCTCTGGTCAGCGGCGCGAAGCATGCCAACAAAAAAACGACTGCCGCGGCAATTCCGAGACGAGCTGTCAGTGATCGCTTGCACGCGCGCATCGTTGATCCCATGTACTCTTTGGGATAGTAACTGCTGTGGGAAAGAGGCGTCAATCGGCGTCATGGGAGGGCAGGTTGTTAATTTTGAGGTCAGAAAGTCGAAACTGCCAGGGCACGTTTTCGAGCGCGCCGCACACAATGACGAGGAGGCGGCTTTACCCTTGGCCTCAGGGGTTAAAACTCCATCGGCTGCTACGAGCATACGGCACGGCCGAAGCCGTGCCCTTCCGTGCTTTCAAATTTGGACAGTGCCCACGGGAGAAATTCGAGAGCGAGAGAGGCGATTCTCAGCCGGCGAGTTGGGCGAGGCGATCGAGAAGCTTTTGGTGTTCCACGCGGCGTTCGGCCAGAGTGGATTCCAGACCGCGCACGATTTCCGCAGGCGCCCGGCTGCGAAAAGTCTGGTCGGCAAGACGAACCTGCTTGGTTTCGATGTCCTTCGCTAACCGCTCGGTTTCCTTTTTCAGGCGCGTCAGTTCCGCGGCGCGATCTACAGTTTCTTCGTGCGCGATGGCGATGTCGAATTGCGCCGTGGAGCGCAGCGTGGCGTCAGCAGGGAAGTCGCTGCGGGGAGCGATGCGAATCTCAGAAAGCGTGGCCAGGCGCGCGATAACGTCCGTATTGTCGCGCACTAGCCTGCCAGTCGCTGCGTCGCTGGCAAAAAAATACAAGGGCACTTTGCGCTTCTGGTCCACTTTCAAATCCGCGCGGATATTGCGTGCGGCGATGATGATTTCCTGAAGGAGTCCAGTTTCGCGCTCGGCTTCGGCGTCGCGCCACTCCGGATGCGGGAGAGGGAACTGAGCGAGCGCGATCGAAATTGCGTTCTTCTCCTGCGGCAGCTTGCGCCACAACTCTTCGGTGAGGAAGGGCATAAAGGGATGCAGCAGGCGCAGTGCGGATTCGAAAACAGCGAAGAGATTTCGCCAGGCCGCTGTGGCGGCAGAATCTTCGGACGCGAGACGCGGCTTCACCCACTCGATATACCAATCGCAAAATTCGTCCCAGAAAAAGTGATAGACAGCGTGCGAAGCGCGGTGGAAATGGAAAACTGCAAGCGCCTCATCGATTTCTTCGATTACGCGGTGCAAACGGGAGAATATCCAACGATCCGCCAGGACAATCTCTCTTCCATTCGCATATGGCGCGCGCGCGCGAATCGCCGGAGCGGCCAAGTTTTCAATTTTCGCGCCGGAGGCCTCAAATTTCTCGAGATTGATGAAGAGAAACCGCGCGGCATTCCAGATTTTGTTGGCGAATGCGCGCGAGCTTAAGATTTTGTCCTCGCTCAACAATATGTCCGTGCCCGGAGCGGCCATGCTCACGAGCGTGAAACGCAGAGCGTCGGTACCGTATTTTTCTGTGACTTCGAGCGGGTCCACCACATTTCCGCGCGTCTTGGACATCTTCACGCCTTGCGGGTCGCGGACGATGGCATGCAGGTAAAGCTTTCGGAACGGGATTCTCTCTTCGATTTTTTCGCGGCCCATGAGGTGCAGGCCCATCATGATCATGCGCGCGTCCCAGAAGAAAAGGATTTCCGTGCCGCTGGTGAGCAAGCTGGTGGGATAGAACGTCTTCAGGTCGGCGGTCTCGTCTGGCCAGCCCAGCGTGGAAAAGGGCCACAGCGCGGAGCTGAACCAGGTGTCGAGAACATCGGAATCCTGCCGGAGATTTGCGCCGCCGCACTTGCCGCATTTTTCGGGAGGACTGGCGGCCTGCGCGCGTCCGTTCACGACCTCGACGCGCGAATCGCGCGCTGGAGTCATCGCTCCGCACGCGCCGCAATGCCAGATAGGAATGCGATGGCCCCACCAGAGCTGCCGCGAAATACACCAATCACGAATATTCTCGAGCCAGTAGATGAGGATGGTCCGCTGATTATCGGGCGTGACTTCGATAACCCCTTTGTGCACGACTTCGAGCGCCGGCGCGGCGAGCGGCTTCATTTTGCAAAACCACTGCGTGGAAACCCGCGGCTCGACGTTGGATTTGCAGCGATCGCATATGCCGACCGCGTGAGCGTGGTTGGTGACTTTTTCGAGCAGGCCGCTCGATTTCAAATCTTCGACGATTTTTTCGCGCGCGGCGAAGCGTTCGAGGCCAGCATATTTTCCCGCCGCCGCGTTCATGTGGCCATCATCGGTCATAACGTCCACTTCCGGCAGGGCGTGGCGCTGGGCGACTTCGAAATCATTGGGATCGTGCGCGGGAGTGATTTTGAGCGCGCCGGTGCCGAATTCGCGATCCACGTAGGAATCCGCGATGACGGGAATTTCGCGGTTCATGAGCGGCAGAACAGCTTTTTTGCCGATGAGGCGCTTGTAGCGTTCGTCGTCGGGATGCACGGCAATGGCCGTGTCGCCGAGCATAGTTTCCGGGCGCGTGGTGGCGACGACGAGGAATTCCTTGGTGCCGGCAATCGGATAGCGGATGTGCCAGAGATGTCCGGCGCGCTCGACGTGCACGACTTCGAGATCGCTGATGGCCGTCTGGCAGCGCGGACACCAATTCACCATGTAGCGTCCGCGATAGATGAGGCCATCGGCGAAGAGGCGCAGAAAGGCTTCGAGGACCGCGCGGTAAAGCGCAGGCTCGAGCGTAAATTTTTCACGCGTCCAGTCGCACGAGGCGCCGAGACGGATCATCTGCTTCTTGATAGTGTCGCCGCTGCGCGCTTTCCATTCCCACACGCGGCGCTCGAATTCTTCGCGGCCCAACTGCTGGCGGGTGAGGCCCGCTTTGGCAAGTTCGCGCTCGACAACAAACTGTGTGGCGATTCCCGCGTGGTCAATTCCCGGGAGCCATAGCGTGCGCTCGCCCTTCATGCGATGCCAGCGCGCGAGGATGTCAATTTCCGTGTGCTCCAGCATGTGGCCGATATGGATCGAGCCGGTAACGTTCGGCGGAGGCAGGGCAATGGAAAAAATCGCGTCGCCCGGGCGCGCTTCGGCGCGGAAGATTTTCCGCTCAAACCAGGACTGCGCCCAGCGTGCTTCGATATTCTGCGGCTCGTAAGCCTTGGGGATTTCCTGTGCCATAGGAACTCGGGAGCAGGCGCAAAACGCGCTGCGCGCCGAATTCACCAATATACGGGCGGGAACTGGGCAACGTCAAATATTGGAGAGCTGTGGCGCTACTTGCGCTGCAGCTCCTGTTCGAGGAGGTTTTGGACCAGCGGCTTCAAAATTTCCTTGGCGAGCATGTCGTGCAGCATGGGCTCAAGGCGCTCCAGCACTTTCTGGACGATGGCTTCGACGGCCGCCGGATCGGCCAGCGGCGGAGCAGGGAACGATTGCACTTCGCCGAGAGAAGGCAGATGGGAGAGATCGCTTTCGCCGGAGGCCGCATGCTGAAGTGCGGAAAGCGCCTCTTTCGAGAGCTCTTCATGAATGTGCGGAGCAGTCGCGTGGGAATCAGATTCCTCGTCGCGAGCGGGCTCATCGATTCCGAAATTCCACGCGGCAAAGCCGAGTTCCTTTTCCGCGGGCTGTGGCAACGCCTCGGCGGTTTCGGATGGCTGCTCGGGCGGCTCCCCGGCATACGGATGCGATTCTTCCGAATGAGCTTCGCGCGTATTGCTCTGAAAGACCGCGGCGTCCTCCGGAATGCCAGCTTGCGACTTCGCGATCCCGGGTTGCTCGGGTTGCCAGGTTCCATGCGGCGAAAGAAACGGTTCGTCCCTCGGCTCGGGATCTGCTGGAGTTTCCGGCTCCGTTGAGTGTTCCACGGCGGAAATGTATTGCGACGCCACAGTCTCTTCCTCGGGATGACCAGAGGTGGCGGCGGTTTCGACCGGCGCTTCTTCGCGGCGGGATTCAGGATTCGTTTCGCCGCCGGACATGAAGTCCATCCACTCCTTCGAGCCGGTTTCAGGTGAGGGATCGTGAGCGACCTGACTGTGTTCTTCGTCGCCAGTCTTGTCGGTGGAAGGACCCGCTGCGACGCATGCTTCCGCGCTTTCGGATTGCGCTGAGGAAGTTTGCAGGCTGCGTTCATCCGGCTCGACCACCATTCCGGAGTCGCGCTCCGGAACTTCGAAGTGCAATGCCGTTTCCCGGCGCCACGTAGTTGCGTTTTCGTCTTCGTGTTCGCCTGAATCCTCAGTTGGATCGTTTGGCCGCGCGAATTCGTGGTTGGTGGCATCGTCGCCGCCATCTTCTCCGCGCAGGCTGAACGGGCCGCGCGTCACTCCAAACTGCTGCGTCCTCTCCTCCTCGTCAGAAGGCGCCTGAAATTCAAGGGGAGCCGCGGGAGCAACCGGCGGCGCCGCTGCCGCGGGGATCTGCGGAGGCTGTTCGACCGCCGCCTGCGGCTTGGCTGTCTTTTCAATAAGCGCGGTGACCATGGCAATCAGCGGATCGGGAGGCACGAAGGGTTTCTTCAGGACGCCGTCGGCACCTACGCGCCGCGCTTCTTTTTCATCCAGCGGGTCGAAGGCCCCGACCAGCAGGACCACCGGAATGGCAAAAAAAGTCGCATCTTTCTTGATGAATTCACATACCTCATACCCGCTGCGTACGGGCATGAAAACGTCCGCGAGAACGACATCGGGCCGAACTTCGGCCAGCTTGCGGACCGCGGCTTCACCGTTGCCTACGGCGACAACTTTATAGCCCTGCTCGCCGAAAGCCAGGGTCACCATCTTTTGGATGTTGCTGTTATCGTCCGCAACCAGAATGGTCGGCACGTTCACTCCCCTCGGATTTCTCCGCTGCGCGGAGACACGCCTGTGGGTCGCTACAGCTATTCGTAACATTGGATGGATGGCGAGTCAACGTACACGGAGGAGCATGGTGCCGCACGCGGCACACGTCCGAAAGTACAGGGTTACCAGGGAATGATCTTACGCAGTCCCTTTTTCTTCTTGCTGCTGGATTCTTTCTTATTCTTAGTGGAGGAATCCGGTGCCGCAGGCTTTCCGCTCGCGGCCGTCGTGCCTGCAGCCGGGGGAGTATTCGAGCCCCTACCCGCGGTGGGGACGGAAGGATTCGGGGCGGCAGTGGCATCGCCGGTTCCGTTCGGAGTGCCGCTCGCGCCCGGAGGATTGGCATTCGCCGGAGGAGTAGAGGTCCCGGCCGGAGCAGAGCCCGACGGAACTGTCTCGACGGCCACAGAGCTCCCGGCTGTGCTGCCTCCTCCTGAGCCGATCGATCCAACAGCTCCGGCGCCCGGTTGCAGAACCTCGGTGGCAGAAGTGACGTCGGCGGGCGGATTCAGGTTGGGTTGGCCGGTACGCGCGGCGGCTGAAACATCGGGCCCGGATCTCAAGATGCTCGTCGACCTTTGAAGGAGACTCGCACGATGCCGAGGCAGATTTTGTTCCTCGCGCATTCGCGCGACAGCGGTCGGGTCCGCTTGCGGGACTGGCACGCCGTCTTTCGTCAGGCGGTTCTTGGCATTGTCCACCAGGTGGGAGAGAGGGTAGTCGCGAACAATGCGCGCGTAAAACTGATCCGCCTGTTCCTTGGTTTTTTCGTGGCGCGAGTAAACATTCCCCAGCATCCAGAGCGCCTGATCGCCCTGGCTGAAGAGCGGATAGCGCGAGGTAAGCTCGAGCAAGCGCGAAGCCGCGGCCGCATCGGAGGAGCCACCCCTGATATAGTAAAAGCGCGCCACCGCGAAATCGCCCTCGGCGATGATCTCCTGCACCTCGCGCAGTTTTTGTTCCGCCTTGGGAGCCAGCGGGCTTTGCGGATACTTCAACAGAAATGTTTGGAATTCATCCTCTGCCAGCAGAGCCTGCGCGCGGTCGCGGTCCGGCTTTTCCATCATGCGATAGTGGGCCATGCCCACTTGCATCTGCGCGTAGGAAGCTTCATCCAGGAAGGGGAAAAAGGTGATGAAGTCTTTGTATTCCGCCACGGATTCCGTCAGCCCCGTCGTGCCGCCTTCCTTGAAATAGGAATCGCCCATCGACAGTTTGGCTTTGGCCAGGTACTCGCTATCCGGGTAAGTATTGATGAGGGTTTGCAGCGAGAGACGCTCTTCCGTATAGCGCCCTTTCTTGCCGTCGGCTTCCGCGCGTTCGTAGAGAATCTTGTCCGGCTCGGCTGTGGCGTTGGGGTCGTCGGCGGGATTCTTCTTTTTCTTCCCACCCAGGAGGCAACCGGAACTGAGGACGGTTATGCCCAAGACCGCGAAAATCAGAAAGGAATTCTGTTTCGAGTGATTTTGCATCTCTCCGCTATACCCTCTGGGCTGTGGCTTGACTTGCGCGTCGCGTCATTTCGCGAACCGCTGCGGCGGGGTCGGGCGTGTGAAATACGGATGTGCCCGCAACGAAAGTTTCCGCTCCTGCTTGTGCCAATTCCCCCACGTTCTCGAGAATTACTCCCCCGTCCACTTCGATGCGGTAGCCGTAATTATATCGCGACCGCAAATCTTTGAGCTCACGAATTTTGTCCAGCGTAGAGGCGATGAATTTCTGGCCACCAAAGCCCGGGTTCACGGTCATTACCAGGACCGTATCCACTTTATCGAGCACTTCCTTGAGCGTGGCCACCGGCGTAGCCGGGCATATCACGACGCCGACTTCGCAATTGTGCTCCCGGATCAAATTAAGCGCTCGGTCCAGATGTACCGTCGCCTCCTGATGAATCAGAATGCGGTCGGAGCCGGCCTTGGCAAACCCCTCCGTGTATTTCTCAGGATCCGAAATCATAAGATGCACATCCAGCACCAGTTTGGTTGCCTTGCGAAGAGACTCCACCACCGGGATTCCGATTGATATGTTGGGCACAAAGTGGCCGTCCATCACGTCCACGTGCACCACCGGCGCACCGCCGCGCTCGATGGCACGGATGGCTTCGCCCAGCGCCGCAAAATCCGCCGCTAAAATGGATGGCGCGATCTCAATCGGATGTTGTTTCGTCATTACCGCCCGGATTGTAGCACACACCTACGGAATCGAAATGGTGGCCCTGCGTTGATTATTCGGCTACCTGGAGCGCGATGGTGCCGCTCGCATCGATGAGCGAGCCACGCGGCGGCGACTGCGCTGTGATCACGCCGCTGGTGATCCCGGGCATGGGAGCGAAAGTGATCTTGGAGACTTTTAAGCCCGCCGTGGTAATCCTCTGCTGTACTTCCGCGAGGGACTGCCCAACGAGTTCCGGCATGATGTATGCGGGTGGCCGCGTCCCCAGCGACACCAGCAAGTCCACACGAGGACTGCTTACTCCGCTCGAGCCCGGCGATGGATTTTGTCCAACCACCGTATCCGCGTCGACGCTCGGCAGGTACGTGCTCGAAACTTCGCCGATCTGCAGGCTCCCGCCCCGCAGGAGTTCGATTCTCGCGGCGCGTTGGCTCTTGTCCACAAACGACGGAATCGTGACGCTGCGGGGGCCGAGGCTCAAGACGACGTGCGCGCGCTGGCCCACTTTCACCTGCAAGCCTGCGGGCGGGCTTTGCCGCACTACGGCGTCACGCGGTTTGTCGCTGTACATCCGGTCTTCCACCTTTATGCCCAGGCCTTTTGAGCGCAGAACGGTGGTTGCCTGGTCCGTGGTCATCCCCACAACATCTGGCATCGCCACTACGCGTCCTTGGATGGCGATGCGCATGGCCGTCAGCGCGCTGAGAAATGCTATGGACGCCAGCACGAATGCAAGCAGCACCATCTTGCCGAACGCACGCATTTTTTCTTGAAACGCCATACTTGCAAATTCAGATTAACATTCCGTCTCTGCTCCCGCAATTTCCCGGTTCTCCATGGCCACGGCAAAAAAGCCGTCGGTGTGATGCAGCGAGGGCAATGTGCGGAATGCGTCCGCTTCATCGAAGAACGCGCCAGCTTCGAGCCCCGCCGCCAAGAGCGGCGCGAGTTCGCGCGACAGAGTCTCGCGCTGCACAATCCGGGCTCCCGGAAAATTCCGGATAGCTTCGAGAACTACCTGTTCATTCTCCTCCGGCTCGAGCGAACAGGTGGAATAAATAAGCCGCCCGCCGGGCGCCAGGTGTGCGAGCGCAGAGCTCAGGATCGCGGACTGTTTCTCGCGCAGTTCCGCCAAATCCTCCAGCCGAAGGCGCCAGCGAATTTCGGGATTGCCTGCAAGAGTGCCGGTGCCCGTGCACGGCGCATCCACAAGTATGCGGTCGAATTTTCTTGCGATAGGCAGGGGCTTCGTCGCATCGCAGGCGAGGAGATGGATTCCGCCGAGGTTCAGGCGCGCCATTTGCCTCCGCATCGCGCGAAGCCGGTGCAGACGAATATCGCATGCAACGACCAGCCTTCCAGCGCCCGCGAGCGCCGCCGTTTTTCCTCCGGGCGCGGCGCAGAGATCCAGGACGGAATTTCCCGGCCGCACGCTCAGAAGAAGCGGAATCGCCTGCGAAGCCTCGTCCTGTAGCGAAATCCATCCTTTCCGAAACGCTTCCGAGCGTGCCGCGTTGCCGCCTTGGATTCGCAGCGCGCCTCGCAGTAAATGTCCCGGCGCAAAATGCGCGCCAACTTTGCTCAGCGATGCTTCGATTTCCTTGCGGCGTTCTGGCGCATGATTGGCAATTGCCGCGGAGGCGGCGCGATTGTTGGCTTCGAGCAGCGCCCTGGTGCGCGATTCGCCGAACCGCGCGAGCCATCTTTCCACGAGCCAGGTCGGATGCGAATGAAGGATTCCAAGGCGTTCCGCCCGAGAAATATTTTGCGGCAGAAACTTTTCCGCCGGCTGCTTGCCTTCCCCGGCTGCGCGGCGCAGCACAGCGTTCACCAGAGAAGTGGCCGAGCTCTTTTTCGCCTGCTTCACCAGCTCTACCGATTCGTCCACCGCAGCGCGCGCGGGAATTCGCTCGCAGAATCGCAATTGATAAATTCCCATGCGCAGGGCGATGCGTACCGCCGTATCGAGCTTCGATTGTGATTTCGTGATGTGCCGCGCGAGGAGAAAATCCAGCAGCCGTCGCTGGCGAATCACCCCGAGTACGAGTTCCGTCGCCAGGGCCGCATCGGCGCGTTTCATTTTGTCCGTCAGACGTGCTTGCAGCAGATTTGCGGCGAATGCATTTGCGGTTTCCACGCGCTCCAGAATTTCGAAGGCAATTTTGCGCGCCGGGCTTGCGGGCATGGCGGAGATTTAGGCGCCGAAGCGCTCTCCCGGCTTGATTCGAGCTCCATTCAGGAATTCAGGTGCCGTGAGTTTCTTGCGCCCTTCCATTTGGGCAGCTTCGATTCGCAGCGCGCTTCTCTCGCCGCAGACTGCGGTCAGTTCGCTGGCCGTCGCCAGAATCGTTCCCGGCGCCGAGTCATGCCCGGAGAACTCTCGCGGATTGCCCCAAATGTGGCAAGTCTTTCCGCGAAATTCCGTGAACGCTCCCGGCCAGGGCTCCAGCCCGCGAATGCGGTTGTAAATATCCCGCGCGTTCTTCGTCCAGTCGATTCTGCCGTCTTCTTTCTTGAGGGGAGGGGCTAATGTTGCTTGAGAGGAATCCTGCGGCTGCGGCGCGATTTCGCCGTGGCTCAGTTTTCGCAGCGTCTCAACGAGCAGCGGCCCTCCGGCCTGCGCGAGTCGCGTGCTGAGTTCCGGCGCCGTTTCGTCCGGCGAAATTTCCGTCTCCCAGCGCAAAAGCATGGGCCCGGTATCGAGCCCCGCATCAATTTGCATCGTGGTCAGGCCCGTGCGCGTCTCGCCGCGAACAATCGCCCATTGAATCGGCGCCGCGCCGCGATATTTCGGGAGCAGGGAAGCATGGACGTTAATCCATCCCAGGCGCGGAAGAGCGATAAGTTTTGCAGGGATGATCTGACCATAGGCGATGATGACTACGACGTCCGGCGCGACGCGAGTGAAAAATTCGTATGCCGAATCCGATTTGATTTTTTCCGGCTGGTAAACGTGAACGCTAGCACCGAGCGCCGCGTCCTTCACGGGCGAACTCGCGGTCTCCCGTCCTCGCCCACGCGGCCGGTCCGGCTGCGTGACCACGGCTGCGATTTGAAAATCCGGCTCCGCGAGCAGCCGCTCGAGAGAAGGAACCGCGAATTCGGGCGTTCCGCAAAACACCAGCCGCAACGCCACCGCGCTTACCACTCCCCGGCTTTTTTCATTTTCCGGATTTTGCGGCGGATCAAATCGCGTTTCAGCATGCTCAAATGCGCGATGAAGAGCACGCCATTCAGATGGTCAATCTCGTGGCAGAAGGCGCGCGCCAGCAATCCTTCTCCGCGCATCTCAAATTCTTTTCCGCTGGCATCCTGTGCTTTCACCGTGACGTATTTCGGACGCACCACGTATCCGCGAAAACCCGGCAGCGAAAGGCAGCCTTCCTCTTCGCGCTCTTCGCCTTCGGCATGGGTGATTTGTGGATTGGCGAGCACCAGCTTCGCTTCCGGATTCTTTCCGGTGGTAACGTCGATCACCGCCAGCCGCATCCCCAACCCGATTTGCGGCGCCGCCAGTCCCACTCCCCGCGCCGCATACATCGTCTCGAACATGTCCTCGGTGAGCGCCGCGAAATCTTCGTCGAATTTCTCCACCGGCTTTGTGGGAGTCTCCAGCACGGGGTTTCCGTATTTCACAATGGTGTGGATCATCTGCTTTGCATTCCCTCGACGTGCTTAGAACGCTTCCAGTTGCTTCAAGTATCCGTCCATGTTTCGGCGTGTCTCGCGCATCGAGTCGCCTCCAAATTTTTCGAGAAAGGCCTCCGCCAGGACGAGCGCTACCATGGCCTCCCCGGCGATTCCTCCGGCAGGAACGACGCACAGGTCGGAGCGCTCATACGCCGCCTTCACCGCTTCCTTGGTCTGCAGATCCGCGGTCAGCAGCGGCTTACGCAGCGTCGAGATCGGTTTCATGTAACCTCGAATCACCACGTCCTCGCCGTTCGTGATTCCCCCTTCAAGACCGCCCGCACGATTCGATGATCTGGAGAACCGTTTTCTCTTCGCGTCATAGCGGATTTCATCCTGCACTCGCGAGCCAGGAAGACCTGCGCTCTCGATTCCGCTGCCGATCTCCACCGCTTTCACCGCGTGCACGGACATCAGGCCGCGCGCCAGCCTTCCATCGAGTTTTTCATCCCACTGCGCATGACTTCCCAGTCCCGGCGGCACGTTGTGCGCGACCACCTCAAAGATTCCTCCCACCGAGTCGCCGTCGCGCAGCGCGCGATCCACTTCCAGTTTCATTTTCACTTCCGTCGCGCTATCCACGCAGCGCAGCGGCGATTGCAAATTTTCGCAGACGGTTTGAATTTCTTCCCACTGCGCCGCGCGGCTCATCTGCACTTTGCCGACGCCGATGGTATGGCTCAACACGCCCGTTCCTGCTTCCCGCAGAAACATCTTCGCCATCGCTCCCGCCGCCACGCGCGCTGCTGTCTCCCGCGCCGAAGCGCGCTCCAGTACGTAGCGCGCGTCGTGCAGGTCGAGCTTGAGCGTTCCGGCGAGATCGGCGTGGCCCGGGCGCGGCGCGGTCAGCTTTTTTCGCGCTGCTTCCGAGCCGGTGAAATCTTTTACCGGCAGAGCCTGCTCCCAATTCGCCCAGTCTTTGTTTTCAACGCGGATGGAGATCGGCGCCCCGATCGTCTGACCGTGCCGCACGCCGGAGAGAAACTCCGCCTGGTCGTGTTCGATTCGCTGTCGCCCACCGCGCCCGTATCCCATCTGCCGCCGTTGCAATTCTCGGTCGATAAATGCAAAGTCCACGCTTAATCCCGCTGGTAGCCCCGAGATCCAGGCCACGAGCGCCTGTCCGTGCGACTCCCCGGCCGTGTACCAACGCAACATTGTCGGCTCTCTCTCCGTTCACACGAGCAAACACGCGATTCTACCGGAGCCTTCTTTCCGCGTAAAGCAAACCACGGCCCTAGATTCGTATAGCTTGACGCCATCTGGCGCGGACGTTAGGCTTCCTCGCAGGCGGACTGCGTGTTGCCAGCCGTGCCGGGAGACGATGTCCGAACCAATCGAAACTTCTTCTTCGAACACGATCGCGGGAGCGCTGAAAAGCCAGGTTCTGGCGCTTCAAAATTATTCCCTTCTGGTTGTCGAATCCATTGGTAAGATTTTCACTCATCCCCGCTACATCGTTGACACTTTCGAACAGATGGACGTCATCGGAGTTGGCTCACTCCCCATCATTCTTCTTGCGGGAATCTTCATCGGTGGCGTCACCGTTTTGCAGACCGCCGCGCAATTCGAGCGCTTCGGCGAAAAGGCACTCACCGGAGATGCCGTAGCGCTTGCCCTGGTGCGCGAACTCGGCCCGGTAATTACGGCGCTGCTCGTCTCGGGCCGCAATGCTTCCGGCATCGCGTCGGAGCTGGGTTCCATGGTTGTCACCGAGCAGGTGGACGCCATGCGCGCGCTTGGCACCGATCCGATTCGCAAACTCATTGGCCCCCGCATCGTCGCCACGGTTCTCATGTTGCCGCTGCTTACCGCTCTTTTCGATTTCATCGGGTTGGTGGGGGGATTCATTGTCGCGCATATGACACTGGGTCTCGGCGTCACCGAATTCTGGACCCGCGCCATCCAGGCCCTCGAAGGCGGCGATCTGGTTCAAGGCATCAGCAAGCCTCTTGTGTTTGGATTTATTCTCTCGACTGTCGCCTGTTATCAGGGCCTCAAAGTGCGTGGCGGCACGCAAGGCGTTGGCCGGGCCACCACCACTGCGGTCGTGATTTCCTGCATTTCCGTTTTGATCGTGGATTTTTTCATGAGCCGCATTCTGCTATACATCTACAGGATCTAATCTCCCTGCGTTGAGCTGCATTTGAGTTTATAATCCCGTCTATGCCACGTCCCGTTCCGCTCTGGAGCGCAGGCATGCATTCATGAGCGAACGTGTCGCAGGCAGGCCCGTCATTTCGTTCCGCAATATCCACATTGGATTCGGGGAAGGAGAAGTTCTCAAAGGTGTCTCATTCGACGTTTCTGCGGGCGAAACAAAAGTACTCCTCGGTGAAGGCGGCGCGGGAAAGACCCTCCTCATGAAGCTCGCCGCCGGGCTGCTGCGCCCCGATTCCGGCGAGATACTGGTGATGGATCGCAATCTCGCGCAGATGACCGAATCCGATTTGCTCGAGTTTCGCCGCCACATCGGATTCGTTTTTCAGGAAGGCGCGCTCTTCGATTCGATGACGGTCGCCCAAAACGTCTCGTTTCGTATGTCCGAGGAAAAAATTGCCGAGGAAGAAATCGAATCGCGCGTCCGCGAAGCCCTCCGCTTTGTCGAATTAGAAGACGCCTTCGAGAAGCTTCCCGAGGAATTGTCGGGCGGCATGCGTCGCCGCGTGGCCATCGCGCGCGCCGTTGCGGATCGGCCTAAGATTCTTTTCTATGATTCCCCTACCGCCGGCCTCGATCCGGTCACTTCGCAGACCATCATCGCCCTCATTCTGCGCTTGCGCGACACCATCGGCGCGACGTCTCTGCTTGCCACCCACCGCCTGCAGGATGCTTTCGGGCTGGCCAACTATTCTTTCGATGCCGCGGCCAATCGCGTTGTTCCCGTCGCCAAGAACGGGGGCCGTCCCGCGCATCCCACAAACGTTGTCGTCCTGCGCGACGGCCGCAACTATTTTGAAGGCGACACCAAACAGGTTCTCGATTCTTCCGATCCGTACCTGAAAGGCTTTCTCGCTTCGGTCGCATAGGTCATGAATTTCAAAGCCACTGAGGAGGCATCACCATGGCGCAACACAAGCAAGTGAGCTGGACTGAGCTCCGCGTGGGGCTATTTGTGCTCTTCGCGATGATCGTCGTCGTGCTGGCGATTTTTTACGTCACCGGCAGCGCCGGAATTTTTGGGGGCAAATACACGGTCTACACCTATCTTCCGGAGGTGGACGGCTTGCAAGTGGGCGCGCCCGTCGCTCTCGCCGGCGTAGATATCGGCAACGTGCAGGACATTGTGCTCAATCCGCATCCCACGGGCCCGGCTGACAACATCGAGCTCGTCCTGCGCATCAACAAGAAATACTCCGAGTATGTTCGCACCGATTCCAACGCCAGCCTCATCACCGAAGGTCTGCTCGGAAACCGTTACGTCACCATCGAACGCGGCCACACCGGAGCGGTCATCCCTCCTAACGGTATTGTGCCCGGCAAGGAAGAAGTTGCCATCAAACAAATCGTCGAGCGCGGCGCCGACCTGGTGCAAAACCTCGGCGCGCTTTCCGTGCAGGTCCGCCAAATCGTGGACTCCGTGCAACAAGGCCAGGGCACCATCGGAAAGTTCATCAAAGACCCGACGCTCTACAATCACCTGGATAGCGCGGTGACGAAAATCGACGCCGTGGTCACGGCCACGCAGCAGGGGCAGGGCACTCTCGGCAAGCTGCTCACCAACGACGAGCTTTACAACAAAGCGAACGCCACGATGGGCCACGCCGAATCGGTGCTCTCCGCGGTCCGCGAGCAGAAGGGCACCATGGGCAAGCTCATCTACGATCCGGCCGTCTATCAGGAATCAAAGGAGTTCATCGAACACGGCAACAAATTTTTCAGCGACGTCCAAGCCGGCAAAGGCACACTCGGCAAGCTTGTCACGGACGACACGCTCTACAATAATATTCGCGACGCTTCCGGCAACGTCCGCGATGCCACCGCCAAGCTCAATTCCAACGAAGGCACGGCCGGAAAGTTTTTCGCCGATCCCCAGCTCTACGACAATATGACCGCACTCAGCGGAGACCTACGGCTGCTCATCGCAGATTTCCGCAAGGATCCGAAGAAATTTCTCCACGTGAAATTTTCCATCTTCTGATTCACGCGGATTTGCGATTATTCCGTTTTGCTTTTTCGGGTGCCCCCGCTTTCGCGGGCGAAGTGTGGGGCTTTCTTCTGTCATGGAGTTTGCAGCGAGCTGGCTCCTTCTTTCACACACCGCCGAGCGGAATTCCTCCTCTTCTCAGCACCGCGAGTAAATCGGATAGCCGCTCGCAATTCGCGCAGTCTGTGCGTCCTGCGGGCGCTTCCGGGAGATCAAAAATCCTCCGAAACTCGCGCAGCAGGGGCGGAATCATGTCCTTCGCCGAGTTGGCCACGACTTTTCGCACCGCGCGGAATTGCAGTTCGAATTCCCCGCGCCCGATCATTTCCTCGCCTTCCGCGTATTCGAGTTCGGTGCGCGGTTCCATGTAAATCAGCGAGAGTCCTTCGACCGGCTTGAACCACATCTTTTCCGCGATAAACGCGTAGGCGTTCAATTGCCCCTCGTACATCGGGAAAAGCCCATCCTGTGTGCCCGTAATGCGTGCCGTCTTGTAATCTACGATGTGATACCCGCCGTTCGCGAGCTCCAGCACGTCGTCCGGGTTCCCGCGCAATTTCACATTGCTGGCCGGGTCGTTCACGAAGAATTTTGAATAGTAGATTTCGTTCGATGCGACGTACCCGCAGACACCGCCAATCTCTGGATACCATCCAGGCAAATTTCCGTTTTTGTCGAGATAGCGATGGATCGCGTCCTTGGTGTACTTATCGATGGAACCGAAGATTCCCGGAAAGGGTATCTGAAAAGGGAAATCATTTTCGTTGTGCCGTTTGATCCAGAAACAACGCGGGCAAAAATCAGGCAGCCGCATTGCCCCCAGGTCTTTCGCGGAGATGATTCCGAGTCTCGCATCAGCCATGGCGTTTTACTCCGTTCCGGAAAGCCGAATAGCCATCTCGCGCACCGCACGCAAATCCAGTTTGCCCGTGCCCAGCACGGGAATCTTTTCCACATGAAAGACCTGGTTCGCCCGCGGTATCCAGAGATTGGGCAAGCCGCATTCGGCGAGCTTCGCCATCGCTTCCTTTGATTTATCCTCCTCGAGGGTCGTCAGCACAACTAGGCGCTCGCCCTTTTTGCCGTCGGGCACTCCCGTCACCACGAATGTCTGCTCGGCGAGCCCCGCAATGTCCTGCAAATGCTCTTCCACTTTGATGTGCGGCACCATTTCTCCGCCAATCTTGCTGAACCGGCTCAGCCGGTCCGTAATCGTCAGAAATCCGTCTTCGTCGAGCGCAGCGATGTCGCCCGTCATGTACCAGCCATCGCGCAACACCTCCGCAGTCCGCTCCGGTTTCCCCAGGTATCCCTTCATCACGTTTGGTCCGCTCACTAGAAGCAATCCTGGCTGGTCCATCTCTCTGGCTTCTCCTGTTTCCGGGTCAATGATTCGCACGCTGATTCCCGGAAGCGGATGTCCGATCCGTCCGCGCTTGCCTCCTATCTGGCGGAAACCGGGCGCGCGAAAATCACGCGTGTTCACCGCCACCACCGGAGAGCATTCCGTGCAGCCGTAACCTTCGAGCGGCCTGATTCCGAACCGATCCTCAAATGCCAGCGCCAGCCGCTCCGGCAATTTTTCCGCGCCCACCAGCACGAATTGCACGCTGCCAAAATCTTCCGGTGAACATCGCCGCAGATACGATTGCAAAAATGTCGGCGTCGAAAGCAGAAACGTCACTTCATATTTGCGCACCAGTTCGCTGATAGCCGCTAGATCCAGCGGGCTGGGATGGAACACCACGCCGACTCCGAGCACCGCCGGAAGCCACAGCGTCACCGTGAATCCGAACGAATGAAAAAACGGCAGCACTCCCAGCAGGCAGTCTTTGCGATCCAGCATGAATGTCTGGTCGAGTTGCTCGATATTCGATCCGATGTTGTAGTGCGTCAGCATCACGCCCTTGGGTTCGCCCGTGCTTCCGCTCGAAAAAATAATTGTTGCCAGGTCGTCTATTTGCGCCGGAGGCCCGTCCCGCAGGAATCTTTCGAGCCACCGTCCCGGCAGCAGCCATAGCAACAGCGCCGCGAGCTTCTCGCCGAACTTCGGCTTCGCCGCCAGGTCTTCGAGGAACAGCACTTTTCCCGGCGGCTCCACCTGCAGCCGCTCAACCAGAATTTTGCTGGTGATTACTGTTTCTAGCTTGCATTGCTCGGCGCACGATTGGAGCGTTTCCCGCGAAGCCGTGTAATTCAAGTTCACAGGAATTTTTCCCGCGAGCAACGCAGCAAAATTTACCAGTGCTCCTCCAGCCGAAGGCGGCAGCAGGATGCCCGCTGCATCCTGCCCCTCCCAGACTTTTTTCAGCCGTCGGGTCAGAAATATCGTGCGCAGCAACACCGCTCCGAAACGCATTCGCGGAAATCGCGCGTCGCCCATCGCGTAGCGGAGTGGATGCCGGTGCGCCACGCGAACGAACGAGCGGTGAATCGGCTTCATGCGTTTCTTCCGGTGCCGATACGCCTCCGTGGAGAGCTTTTGCACCGCCGCGCGCACTTCGAATGGCGTCGCCGTCGCCGGCATGGCCTTTCCGAAAACCACCGTCACCGGATATGGTATGCGATGGGGAATCTTCCACACGAACCGTCCCTTCTCGAAGCTGAAAATGCTTCCCCAGACTCCGTCGAGGCACACCGGAACGATGGGAGCGTCCACTCCCTTCATGATTCGCTCCATCCCGCGCCGAAAGGGAAGCAGCATCCCGATGCGCGTGATTTGACCTTCCGCGAAGATGCACACAATTTCTCCCGCGCGGATTGCGTCGCTCGCCTCTCGCAGCGACCGGATCATCTCGCGCGGACGCAGTTGCGACGAGATGGGAATCGCGCGGATAATTTTCATGAACGGCTTCACGACCGGAAGATCGTAAATCTCTTTGAGGATCAGGAACCGGATGGGGCGGTCGGTGGAAGCGATCAGCAGCAGCGCATCCACAAACGACATGTGGTTTGAAACGAAGAGCGCCCCGCCTTCTTTCGGGATATTTTCGCGCCCTTCCGCGGTGATGCGATAAATCGTGTGCGTCGCAAGCCACAGCACCAGGCGCACGAGAGAATCCGGCAGCAGGTAAATCGAATAGGCCGTGGCCAGCAGCGTCAGCACCGCTCCATCCAGAAAAATTCCGCGCGCCGTCTGGTGCAACACGCCGGAAAAAAGGTAGTACGCTCCTCCTGCTGCCAACACCCCCACAAACGAAAGCAGATTCGCAGCAGCCAGCACGCCGCCTTTGTGTTCCGGTCGCGGACGGTGCTGGATCAGAGCGTTGAGCGGCACCGCGAAAAATCCACCGAAAAATCCCAGCAGCGCCAGCAAAATTTCCGCGCTGCCCATTCCGTGACCGAATGGGTAGAGCAGGCCTCCTACCACCGTCATGCCCACGGCTCCGAGGGGAATAAGTCCGTATTCGATTTTTCCGCCGGAAAGATATCCTGCAGCGAAGCTGCCCAATCCGATCCCGATAGACAATCCGATTTGAAGATAGCTCGTGTGCGTGTCGTCCACGCGCAGCACGAATTTTCCAAAGATTACTACCGTCAATTGCAGCAGCGCCGCCAGGAACCACAGATACGTATTTCCGAGAACTGCCCAACCCAGCACGCGGTCTGCGCGGATGAGTTTGAGCTGGTCGCTGAAATCCCCGAAGGGATTCCAACGGAATTTGCGTGCGGGGTCTGCAGCAGGCACGCGCGTGATTCCGAGACTGGTCGCAAGCCCCACACACGTGCACCCCAGCAGAAGGAATCCTGCAATGGCTTCGCGACCTAGGTAGCGCTCCGCCAGAATCCCGCTCGCCATCACGGCGGTGATCGAACCCAGAAACGTGCCGAGCTCCAGCACGCCATTGCCCCACGAAAGTTCGCGATCCGGAAGGAGCTCCGGCAGCAATCCGTACTTCGAAGGCCCAAAAAGTGCGGCCTGCGTGCTGATGAGAAAAACGCCCGCGCATTCGAGCGTCAAGTTGTGCAACCTGAAAGCCATGATGGCGAAGGCCATCACGCCAAGCTCCATCAGCTTCACGCCAATCACCACGCTGCGCTTGCTGTAGCGGTCGGCGAAGTAGCCGCCGGCCATGGAGAAGAAAATGAACGGCAATGCGAAGAGTGCGCTCACGACGAAGACCAGAGAATCTCGCTGATGCGGAGTGAAATTCATCGCCACGATGATGTAGATCACGAGGAATTTCAGGGCGTTGTCGTTGAAGGCGTTCTGGAACTGCGTGGCGATCAGGCTCCAGAATCCGCGCTGCCACCCGCGCTTGTCTGGAGCTTCCATTGTCGTTGCGGTGTGGCTCATGGAGAGGGCGGGCCGCCGCGCGGCATGTTACTCGCGCGGCCCGCGCGAAACAATAATTTGCGCGGCGGGAATTGTGGCGCTACGCGAGGACGCGAAGATTCGGCGACGCGGGGCGCGCGGGCGCGGCAGCAGAATCGCGCCGAGAATATTTCGCGGATACATAATCGTCCACGAGTTTGCGGAAGGCCACGGCGAGCTCTTCGTAGCTGCCTTTGAGCGTTTCGGTATGTTGCCCGTCGATGTAAATCGGGCAGCTGGGCTCTTCGCCCGTGCCGGGAAGGCTGATGCCGATGTTGGCGGCTTTCGATTCGCCGGGGCCGTTGACGATGCAGCCCATCACCGCGAGTTTCAATTCTTCAACGCCGGAATATTCGCGTTTCCATTCAGGCATTTTGTCGCGGATGTATTGCTGGGTGCGCTCGGCGAGCTCCTGAAACGTCGTGCTGGTGGTGCGCCCGCAGCCCGGGCAAGCGGTCACGCTGGGCGCGAAAGAGCGAATTCCCAGCGCCTGGAGAAGCTCGCACGCGGCATAAACTTCCTCGGTGCGGTCGCCGTTAGGGCGCGGCGTGAGCGAGACGCGAATGGTGTCTCCAATTCCTTCTTCGAGGAGCACGCCCATCGCCGAAGCCGACCAGATCATTCCCTTCATTCCCATGCCCGCTTCGGTGAGGCCGAGGTGCAGAGGCTGGTCGGTCTTGCTCGCGAGGTCGCGATAAATGGTGATCAAATCGCGGGGCCGGGAAATTTTGCAGGAGATGATGATTTGATCCTTGCGCAGGCCGCTTTCGATCGCGAGTTCCGTGGATTGGAGCGCGGAAATCACCATGCACTCGTTGATGATTTCTTCGGAGGAAAGCCCCAGGTCGCGATCGGTGTTTTCCTGCATCTTGCGCATGACCAGCTCTTGATTGAGCGAGCCGCCGTTGACGCCGATGCGCACGGGCTTGGAATTGTCGCGCGCCACTTTGCAAATGGTGGAAAATTGTTCGTCGCGGCGATCGCCTTTGCCGACATTGCCGGGATTGATGCGGTATTTATCGAGCGCCGCAGCACACGCCGGATATTTCGTCAGCAGCACGTGGCCGTTGTAATGAAAATCTCCGATGAGCGGCGCATCGCATCCGGCGTCGAGCATGCGCTGCTTGATTTCCGGCACCGCGGCGGCGGCTTCGGGGATGTTCACCGTGACGCGGACCATTTCGGAGCCAGCCTGCGCGAGTTCGATGCACTGCTGCGCCGTGGCGGCAATGTCGGTGGTGTCCGTGTTGGTCATGGACTGAACCACTACGGGCGCGCCTCCACCGACCTGAATTTTGCCCACCTTCACGCCGACCGTTTTGTGCCGCACCGTGGTCATTTCTGTTTGAACCTTTTGCTCTGACGCTCAGCCTTTTATTCTACACGCTCCATCGGCCCCTCTACAAAACTTCGCGCGGGCATGCTAACCTCGAAGCACTCGATGCGCCGGAGTGGCGGAATGGCAGACGCGGCGGACTCAAAATCCGTTGGCCGCAAGGCCGTGTGGGTTCGACTCCCTCCTCCGGCACCAATTTTCTTCTGTTCGTAATTTCGTAAGCGTTTCGGGCGGCCCGCGCTCGGGTTTACTGTGTGCACGAGGTGATGCGGCGCGCGGCCTGGGCTCCTTTTTGCTCGCGATTCGAGAGCGAGATCTGAAGCGATTTGGGAGCGAAAAATTGAAAAGTTAACTTGGTGTTTTGTCTCGATTAGAAAGTAGTGTCTCCCTTTGTTTTCAATGAGTTGCGAGGTGGCCAGTTCCTTGAGTGTTGCGGGCAGAATTGGGGCAGAATTTGGCGGTTTGTGGGGCTTTTCCGGAGTGCCTAGCTTCTTCAAAGCCGTGTTTAGTATTGAAGGCCTCCAGCAGAGACAATTCCTATTAGAAATTCTTCATATTATAGCATATGAGATAACTGAAAAGAGAAAATCTCTGACCGCCACTCTTTGAAGACGTTCACCTGCAAACTTATTGGGCCACGAGCCCGAACGGTAGAAAACCTAGCGACGAGGAGAACGCTGCGGGAGGAAGCGGCGGACGGAGAAAGCCTGGTCACTTTGGCCAAAGAGGAAAGCGACAAAGCAGAAGGCCAGGACATTGTGCTGGAGCGAGGCTCCGAAATAGTGCCAGAAGGGGGCATGGGCTCCCGGATAATCGGATGCAAAGAGAAGCACAAGCATGAAGAGGAGGCCGAAGAAGCTCGCGGGGCGGACGAGGATGCCGAGAACGAGGGCGATGCCAATGGCCAGCTCACCGTAGGCGACGAGAAATGCGATAGGCGTGGCATGCGAGAGAACAAAATTCTGCAAGACGCCGATCATGAAGGGGTAAGTGCCGTTTTCGTCGAGGAAGCGATGAATCCAATATTGAAAGCCGCCGTGCAGGGTGAATTCAGTGCCGAAGACCTTGTACTGGCCGAAAATTACGAAGAGCAGGCCGACGGAAATGCGCAATCCTGCGAGGGCTTTGGTGTTTCGGTCGGTGAGACTGCCGGGCATTTCTATGGGCCGCGGGAAAGGTAACACTTGGCGCAGCGGCGAAGCAACTCTGTATCAGGGTCTGGCCGTGCGTCCTGCGCGGAGGAGCATGCGCCACAACGCTTGGGCTTCGGAGAGGCCGATTGCGGAAGTGGTGGCGATGTAGCCGAGGCCGTAGGGAACGAGGACGGCGACAGCAGTGAGGAGTGGATGGCGGATGCCTACGGCGAGCTTGATGCCCCATCCGAGTGCGGCAAAAACGAGAGCGATGCTCCAAATTTTTGCGAGGAATGAGGGAGCAAGGCCGGTGGCCCCAATGCGGCGATTCAGGGCGCGGCGAAGAAGCGTGAATTCCACCCACGCGGAAATTCCGGCGGAAATAGTGAGGCCGGCGACACCCCAGCGCGGATTGAGTCCGAGGGCAGGGGGGAGGGGCACGGCGGAGAGGTAACCGAGAATGGTGGTGAGGATGATGCGCACGACGGAGAATTTCAATGGCGTGCGCGTGTCGCGCAGGGCGTAGTAAGTGGAAGCGTACAGGCGCGAGAGCGTCGAGGCCAGGAGGCCCACGGTGGCACCGGCGAGAATGCCCCAGACGTAGAGGGTGTCGGCGCGCTGGAAGCGGCCGGACTGGTAGATCGCGCCGACAATGACGTCACCGAGAACCAGGAAGCCAGCTACGGAGGGAACGATGAAGTAGGCGATCTGGCGGAGACCGGCATCGAGTCGTTTTCGAAGGGCTTCGGCAACTTCCGTGGCAAGGCCCACGGCGCCGGACATCACCGGCAGCTCGGCGGCAGAAACGGACATGCCGAAGAGACTCACCGGGAGCGTGTAGAGCGTTTGCGCATAGGCGAGGGCCGCGACAGCGCCGGTGGGAAGGAGACTTGCGAGGAGGGCGTCCACGTAGGCGCTGATTTGGACGACGCCGCGGCTGATAAATACAGGAAAAAAGTTGCGAACAACGGTGCGGATATTTTCGGAATGGTATTCGAGTACGAGGCGCAATCTGCCGAGGAGTTTTAAGACCGTGGGCAATTGCACGGCCACTTGCAAGCCGCTGCCGATGACGGAGCCCCAGGCGACGACGATTGCGAGAGGGAATTGCGCCATTTTTGCGCCGAAGGCGATGAGCGAAGCGATGATGGCGACGTTCCAGATGACCGGGGCGGTGTAGGAAAGGAAAAATTTTCGATGGCTGTTCAAGATGCCGAGACACCACGCCGAAAGGACGAGCAATCCCGCTCCCGGAAAGAGAATGCGCACGAGGCGGATGGTGAGTTCGCGCTTGGCGCCGGAAAAGCCCGGGGCGATGAGTTCGATCAAGAAAGGCGTGAGCAAAACGCCGACAAGCACGATAAGGGAAACGGAAATGGCGAGCAAGGCGGCGACGGCACCGGCAGTGCGGTCAGCCTCCTCTTTTTCTTCGCGGGCGAGGAGCGCGGCGTAGACGGGAATGAACGAGGCGGAGAGGACTCCTTCGCCAAACATGTTCTGGAGAAAATTGGGGATGCGGAAGGCGGCGCGAAAGGCGTCGGCGGCGTCGGAATTGCCGAAGTAGTGAGCGAAGACGCGGTCGCGAATCAGGCCGGCGATGCGACTGAGAAAAATTCCCGCGGCGACGAGGAACGCGAATTGCTGGGTGCGCTCCTGGCGTGGAGGTGTTTTGGCTGAGTCGGTCAACGCCGCCGCCAGTCAGAGGGACAGGGCGAAATTTCAGGGTTGTCGAGCGACGAAAACATTTTCCAAAACATTAGAAGGTCGGAGCGGCGGGAAGTCAATCGGGAGGAGCGAAGGCGTGCCCAGAAACGCGAATATCCCGAGACGAGGGGGCTTGAAAGCGGGTTGGTGGACAGGCTGGCGGGAGTTTGTTATAGTCCGCCGTCACACGATGCCGGCAAGAGGGCAAGGGTTGAGCGCCAGGGTGGTGGGTTCAAGCGCGTGAAGGAAGCAGACGGAACGCGGCGCAAGCTCTGGGCCCGGTTGTCGAGCGACCGAATTTGTCCCGGGGAGCGGCTGGGTTGATCTTCGAAGAGCTCAAGGCGATTCAGCGGCAACACGGCTACCTGCCGAGCGACCAACTCGAGGCGCTCTCGAAGCGGATCAATCTTCCACTGTATCGCATCCACGGCTTGGCCAGCTTCTATCCGCATTTTTTCCTGCAGCCGCCGGCACGATCCGAAGTGCGGGTGTGCATGGACATGACCTGCCACCTCCGCGGGGCAGATGAATTGAAGGCGGCACTGGAGAAATCGTTTGCCAGCCGCCCGAAGGGAGATGTTTCAATCCGCGACGTTTCGTGCCTGGGGCAGTGCGACCGCGCTCCGGCGATTGCCGTGAACGACCACATTTACATTCACCAGACGCTGCCTTCGGCGGAAGATTTGGTGAAATGTCCTTTGAAGGGAGAGGCGCTGCCACCACCGCGGTTTGATTCCGATTCGGTGCACCTGAACTCCGATCCGTACCCCGGCGGCCACCAGTACGGCGCGCTGCGACAGCTTTCGGAGACGCGCGACTACCTGGGATTGATCGCGGCACTGAAGGCCGCGGATTTGAGGGGATTGGGAGGGGCGGGATTTCCGACGGGCGCGAAATGGGAACTGGTGCGCAATTATCCGAGCGACGAAAAATATATCGTGTGCAACGCGGATGAAAGCGAGCCGGGTACTTTTAAGGATCGCTACATCATCGAGCATATGCCGCACCTGCTGGTGGAGGGGATGGCGCTGGCGGGACTGGTGACCGGGGCGCTCAAGGGAATTCTTTACATCCGGCACGAGTATGAGAAACAGGAAAGAATCATGGAGCACGAGATCGCGCGGTGCTATCAGGAAGGAATCCTGGGGAAGCACTTGCTGGGCACGGACCTGACATTCGATCTGGAAATTTTCGTGAGCCCGGGAGGGTACATCTGCGGCGAAGAAAGCGCGCTGCTCGAGGCCATCGAAGGGAAGCGATCGGAGCCGCGGAACAAGCCGCCATTCCCCGGCACGCACGGGCTGTGGCAAAAACCCACGGTGATCAACAACGTGGAGACGTTCGTGAACGTGCCGCAAATCCTGGTGCGTGGCGTGGAATGGTACAAGTCCCAGGGACAGAATGGGACTTCGGGACTGAAGTTCGTGGGCGTGAGCGGACAGGTGCGCAATCCCGGAGTGTTCGAAGTGCCGATGGGCGTTCCGGCGTCGGAACTGATTTACAACCGCGCAAAGGGAATGCTGGAAGGCCGGAAACTGAAGGGCTTCGCGCCGTCGGGGCCGTCTTCGGGATATTTGCCGGCTTCGATGGCGGACATTCACATGGATTTCAAGACGCTAGCGGCGGCCGGGTCCATGCTAGGCTCCGGCGCGATGGTGGTGTGCGACGACACCTCGTGCATGCTGGACATGGCGCTGAACTCGACGAAATTTTTCCGCAACGAATCGTGCGGGAAGTGCGTGCCGTGCCGGATGGGCTCCAGCAAGATGGTGGAGCTGATCGCGCGCTGGACGCGCGGGCAGGATATCCGCGGAGACCGAGAATTGATTGACGAGCTCTCCGAAGCGATGCGGCTGACCTCCATCTGCGGGCTGGGGCAGGTGGTGCCGGCACCGATTGCGTCGGTGCTGAAACATTTTCCCGAAGAGGTGGAAGCGCACTTGAAAGAGAAACGGTGTCCCGGGGGAGTCTGCTTTCAGGGGAGCGCGCGATGAGCACGCCGGGAATGGTCGAGCTGACAATTGACGAAAAGAATGTGAGCGTGCCGGCGGGGACTACGGTGTTCGACGCGGCGCGCGTGAATGGCATTGCGATCCCCACGCTGTGCCATCAGCAGAACGAAAATCCGGTCGGCGTATGCCGGATGTGCGTGGTGGACGCGGGAGGCCGGGTGCTGACGGCTTCGTGCGTGCGCCAGGCCGAAGCGGGCATGAAGGTCAGCACAAATTCGGCGAAGGTGCTGCAGTCGCGCAAGATCCTACTCGAACTGCTGATGGCCGATCACCCTTCGCCATGCACGAGGCAGCAAAATGCGGGAGACTGCGAGCTGGAGACGCTGGCGCGCGCTTACAAGGTCGGCGAGTCACGTTTTCCGCGACGAACGCAGACTCGCGGGCGCGACGATTCCTCCGTGGCCATCGCGGTGGACCACGATTCCTGCATTCTCTGCGACCGCTGCATCCGCGGATGCGACGAGACCAAGCACAACAACGTGCTGGGCAGGATGGGCAAGGGATGGAAGACGGGGATCGCATTCGACCTGAATATGCCGATGGGGAATTCGAGCTGCGTTTCATGCGGCGAGTGCATGATCTCCTGCCCCACGGGCGCGCTGACGAACAAACGAATTACAGGAACGGAACTTTCCGAAGGCCACCCGGTGGACTCGGCGAAGCTGCTGGCGTTGCCCATTTTCAAAGGCGTTTCCGGCACGTTCCTGCAATTGAACAAAGGCGCAGTGGTGGAGAGGAAATACAAGGCAGGCGAAGTCATCTGCCGCGAGGGTGAAGGCGGAGCAACGGCCTATTATATTCTCGACGGCCACTGCCAGGTTTCTATCCGCTCCAACGTGGGGCACGTGAAAACGGAGGGCGGCGCGACGGGATTCTTGAGCAAGCTAAAGAGCCGAGTCGTGAGCCGCTCGGAAGACAAACGATCCGAAGAGGGATTCCGGCGCACGATTCCGATTGATGCGCCGGTGGATTTGCCTTACGAGAAGCCGGTCGGAGAACTGGGGCCAGGCGACCTTTTCGGCGAAATGACGTGCATGAGTTTTTATCCGCGGTCGGCGACGGTGCAAGCAACCACGGATTGCACGATGCTGGAAATGTTGCGCAACGTGCTGGACGTCCTGCAACGAAACAAGAATTTTCGCGAGCAGGTGGACCGCAATTACCGGCAGCGCGCACTTTATAACCACGTGCGCAGCGTGCCGGCATTCGCCGGAATGACCGATGAATTCATCAACCACCTGCGCGACCGTGTGGAGCTGATTCGTTACGCTCCCGGCCAGGTGATTTGCCGGCAGGGTGAAGCGGCGGACAGTTTCTATTTAGTGCGCATCGGCTTCGTGCAGGTGTCCGAGCACTTCCCGGGTGGTGAGCTGGTGCTGGCGTACATCGGAAGGGGCGGGTACTTCGGCGAGATTGGCTTGCTCGGAGGAGGTTTCCGGACGGCCACGTGCGCGGCGCTTGATCACGTAGAAGTGGTGCGCATCGAATCCGAAGACTTCAAGAAGATGATCACGCAGTTCCCGGCTATCCGACAGAACCTCGAGCAAGTGATGCGCGATCGGCAAGAAGAAAACCGCCTGCGCCTCGCGGCGCAGAGGAGCGTCAACCTGGATGATTTTCTGGGACAGGGCCTGATGGAAGCGCAGAGCCTGCTGATCCTGGACCTGGAAAACTGCACGCGCTGCGATGCGTGCGTGCGGGCCTGCGCGGATGCGCATGACGGAGTCACGCGGCTGACGCGCGAAGGCCTGCGATTCGATCATTATCTGGTGGCCACGTCCTGCCGCCAGTGCCGCGACCCGCTGTGCATGGTGGGATGCCCGGTGGGCTCCATCCGGCGGCGCAATTCCCTGGAAATCATCATCGAGGACTGGTGCGTGGGTTGCGGGCTGTGTGCGCGGAATTGTCCCTACGGGAATATCACGCTGCAGAATTTCAAACGCGAAGAGGACGACCCGGCGAATCCGGGACACAAACACGCCGTGGTGCGGCAGAAAGCTACATCGTGCGATCTGTGCTCGGAGCACAAAGAGCCCAGCTGCGTATATGCGTGCCCGCACGATGCCGCGCACCGCGTGGATCCGCGCGTGTTTTTCGCGACCCTGCTGGGTCAAACGCGGCCGCCTGCCGGGGGCCAATAGCGCGCGATGCGAGTCGACCGTAAGCAGCGGAGCTGGGCAATCTGGACGCTCATATTTTTGGGCGTGGCGCTGGCCGCATACATTTTCTGGCGGTTGCGGGATCCCTTTTCGCCACGGCCGGCGAGCCGCTGGGGACTCGCGTATGGCATCGCGGGTTTCGCGCTCATGCTCTTCGAAGGGCTGCTGAGCGCGCGGCGCAAAGTCCCGACGTGGAGACTTGGCCGGGGACAATGGTGGATGCGCGCGCACGTGTGGCTGGGGCTGCTGGCGCTGCCGCTGATCCTGTTTCACTCCGGCTTTCAATTCGGCGGGACGCTGACCTCCGTGCTGATGTGGCTATTCATCATTGTCGTCGTCAGCGGAATTCTCGGTGTCTTCCTGCAGAATTACGTTCCGCGGAAAATGATGACGGAAGTGCCGATGGAAACGATCTACGAGCAGATCGGGCACGTGCGCGACCAACTGGCGGCGGAAGCCAAGCAAATAGTGGAAGCGGCGTGCGGCTCGCTGGAATCGGGAGACGTGCAGGCACGGCCGACGACGCTCTTCGATACTGCGGCGCTGGGGAAGACTCGTGCGGCGGCAGTGGCAGAGCCGGTGGAACTCGACGAAGAAGCCTTGACCCGCCTGCGGCAGTTTTATCACGATCAATTGCATCCGTTTCTTGCGCATCCGGCGGACAAGCAACATGCGCTCGGAGATAAGGGCAGGGCGACGGCGATTTTCGAGCACTTGCGCATCCTGCTCCCGCCGGTGCTGCACGAAAAGGTGACCGATCTCGAAGACATCTGCGAAGAGGAACGCGAATTCACACAGGAAGCGCGCTTGCACGTCTTGCTGCACAGCTGGCTGCTCGTCCATATTCCGCTGTCATTCGCTTTGCTGCTGCTGGGCGCGATCCACGCCGTAGTGGCATTAAAATACTGAACCCGCAGGGAAACCTAGGAATCAGGAGCTCTCAAGATGAAAGCCATCATCGTGCATCCCGGCCAGCAAGACTCCGTTCAAATGCAGGATGTCCCGGACCCGAAGCCCGGCCGGGGAGAGGTTGTCGTTAAAGTCTTGCGCGCGGGATTGTGCGGCACGGACGCGGAAATCAACACCGGACTGTATGGACAGGCGCCGCCGGGATTCGATTACCTGATTCTGGGCCACGAGAATTTCGGCGTGGTCGAGGAAACCGGCAAGAAAGTGAAGGGCTTCAAGCCCGGGGATTTTGTGGTGTCCACGGTGCGGCGTCCGTGCGGAAAATGCTGGGCCTGCAAGCACGGGGAAAACGATATGTGCACTTCGGGCGATTACGCCGAACGCGGAATCAAGGGGCGCCACGGCTACATGGCGCAATACTACGTGGAGTCTCCGCAATACATCTTCAAAATTCCGCGGGCCGTGAAGGACATCGGCGTGCTGCTTGAGCCAACTTCAATTGTCGAGAAGGGAATTGACCAGTCATTTCGAATCCAGCAGCGCACGCACTGGAAGCCGCGGACAGCGCTGGTGCTAGGTGCGGGGCCGGTGGGCTTGCTGGCCGCGGCAATACTTGCGGTGCGCGGGTTGCGCACGGTGGTGGCCGGGCGCGAGCCCGCGGACGACGTTCGCGCGAAACTGGTGCCGCAACTGGGCAGCGAGTATGTCTCCGTCGCAAATATGCCGCTCGGGGATTTGCCGAAACAAATTGGCCCGATTGATATGGCCATAGAAGCCACGGGAAATTCCGGCGTGGTGTTCGCGGCGATGCAGATTTTGGCGCCGGACGGAATCCTGTGCCTGCTGAGCGTCACGGGAGGAAACAAGACGGAGCCAGTGCCCACGGACCAGATCAACCAGAATCTGGTGCTGCGCAACAACGTGGTGTTCGGGAGCGTAAACGCCAATCCGCGGCACTACGCCATGGGCGTGAAAGATTTTTCGGCAATCGAGCGGAAGCATCCGGGCGCGCTCGCGAAGCTCATCACCGACCGACTGCCGTGGGCGCAGTACAGGACATGGTTCACGCGGCGCGGCGCGGGAATCAAAACTACACTGGAAATCAGCTAGCCGCTATCCTTCGCGGAGTTTGTGGCCGGCAAGATTGCCGAGGCCGTCGTAGGCGGCGTATTTGTAAGTTTCCGAGAGAGTCGGAAAGTTGAAGACCAGCTCGATGAATCGGTCAATCGTGCCGCCGGATTCAAGCACATCCATGCCTAGATGGATCAGCTCCGTGGCACCTTCACCAATGACGTGGACACCGAGAAGCTCCTTGTTGTCGCGGCGGAAAATGAGCTTCAACATGCCGTGGGTATCGCCGAGAATCTGTCCGCGGGTGTTGTTCTTGAATTGCGCGCGGCCGGCGACGTAATCAATTTTCTTTTCCTTACAGGACTCCTCGCTCTCTCCGACGGCGGAAATTTCCGGAATGGTGTAAATGCCCATGGGCAGCATATGTGCGAGCCGCTTCTTATACGAGATATTAAAGGCATGGCACGCGGCTATG
The DNA here is from genome assembly GCA_050747245.1 of Candidatus Acidiferrales bacterium. Taxonomy (GTDB): domain Bacteria; phylum Acidobacteriota; class Terriglobia; order Acidiferrales; family UBA7541; genus JBOGNO01. Next base: position 145,418 of record JBOGNO010000004.1, on the reverse strand, counting down.
CGGCCCTGCTCCATTGAGGTGGAAGCGAGGGCGGGGAAGCCAATGACGTCACCCGCGGCATAAATATGCGGAACGGCGGTCTGGTAATTCTCATTTATGTCGATGTGGCCGCGCTTGTTGAGCGTGAGGCCAATCTTATCGAGATTCAATTCCTTGACCACACCGTTGCGGCCGGCCGCAAAGAGCACGGTTTCGGCTTCTACGGTTTTGCCGGAAGTCAGGGTGAGGCGGACTCCATCGGAGGTGCGCTCGCATTTTGCGATGCGCTCCTTGAACGTGAATTGCAGGTCCAGGCTGGCCAGCTGGGAGCGCAGGCGCTCCGAGATTTCCGCGTCGAGGAAAGGGAGCAGGCGGTCGCGGCCGTCCACGAGCGAAACGCGCACGCCGATCGCCGTGAAGATGGAAGCGTACTCCGATCCAATTACGCCGCCGCCGATCACGGCCATGCTTTTCGGGATGCGGTCCATGTAGAGAATGGAATCCGAGTCAAAGATGTACTTGTCGTCGTAGGGCACCGAAGGATCGCGCGCGGGACGCGACCCGGTGGCGATGAGGATGAATTCGCCGCGGAGTACGGGATTTCCCGGCGCACCCGTGGCAACGACCGTGTGCGGATCCACGAAACCGCCGGTGCCCCAGTAGATGTCCACATGGTGGGCTTCCATGTTCTTCAGGACGCGCTCCTGTTCGAGGGCCACGACGTAGTCCTTGCGGAACATGAAATCCTTCACGGAAAGGGTTTCTTTGAGTGAGTAGTCCTTTCCGAAAAGGCCGCGGGCATTCACGCCCGAGTAGTACAGCGCTGATTCACGCAGCGTCTTGCTTGGAATCGTTCCCGTGCCGACACACGCGCCCCCCATCACGGAGGCCTTCTCGATCAGCGCGACTTTCTTGCCAAAGTAGGCGGCCTGAGCGGCGGCCTTTTCGCCCGCCGGTCCCGAACCAATGACTACCAAATCATAATTTCGAGTTTCAGCCATGTTAGCGGCACCATTCGTCAATGAGATTTGCTACCAGGCCGGTCCAACCGGTCTGGTGATTTGCGCCCAGGCCCGCACCATTATCGCCGTGAAAGTATTCGTTGAAAAGCAAGCAATCACGCCAGAAGGGATCCTGCTGAAATTTTTCCGTGCCGCCGAAGATAGGGCGGCGGCCGTGTTCATCGCGGCAGAAGAGGCGAATCATCCGCTTGGCCACTTCTCGGGCCATTTCGCGTGGTTTGATGGGTTTGCCGGCGCTCTCCGGCGTGACCACGGCGAAATCCTCTCCGAAAGCCTCACTAAATTTTTCGAGCGATTCGATGAGAAGAAAAGACGTGGGGAACCAGATCGGGCCACGCCAGTTGGAATTGCCGCCCTTGATTTTGGAGTCCGCCTCGGCAGGTTCATAGCGGACGACGCGCCCCTGGAATTGGAAGGGATTGGCTTCGTGAAATTTCGAAAGGCTGCGGAGCCCTGCGGGCGACAAGAATTCGTCCGAATTCCAGATGAACTGGAGAATGCGCGCGAGCTGGTGCTTATCCACAATGGAAAGGACGTGGTGGCGAACTCCATCGCGCGTATCCGAATAGCAAGCGCGGCCGACGAGGTCTGGACGATTGCGGATGAACCAATCCACGCTGGCGATGAATTCCGGAAAAGTTTTTGGATCGTCGCGCAACACTTCTACGGCATAAAGCGGGATGAGGCCGACGAGGGAACGGACGCGGAAATGATGGAACTGCCCGTCGGGATAGCGCATGGTATCGTAGAAAAATCCGTCGCGATCGTCCCAGAGCTGGTAATCGCGGCCGCCCATTTTCTTCATGGCCGAGCCGATGTAAATATAATGTTCGAAGAATTTCACAGCGAGGCCTTCGTAGGCTTTGTTCTCGCGGGCGAGCTCCAGGGCGATGCGCATCATAAAGAGACAGAAGAAGCCCATCCAGCCCGTGGCGTCGGATTGCTCGAGGATGGCACCGCCGGGTAGCTTTTCGCTGCGGTCCACCACGGTGATGTTGTCCAAGCCGAGGAAACCGCCTTCGAAGACGTTTAAGCCCTGGCTATCGACTTTATTTACCCACCAGGCAAAATTGATGAGCAATTTATGGAAGCATTTTTCGAGAAACATCCGGTCGGCGTTGCCCCAGCGGTGCTTTTCCATGTTGTAGACGCGCCAGCAGGCCCACGCCTGTACCGGGGGATTGAGGTCGGAGAACTCCCATTCATATGCGGGAATTTGCCCGTTGGTATGCTGAAATTGCTCGAAGAGCAGGACCCACAAATTTTCCTTGGCGAAGTGCGGATCGACAAGGGAAAGGGCGATGCAATGAAACGCCAGATCCCACGCGGCGAACCAGGGGTACTCCCACTTATCCGGCATGGAGAGCACGCGCATGGAATTCAAATGGCGCCAGTGTGAATTGCGGATCTGTTTGCGCGCTTCCGCGGGAGGAAAGTTGGGATTGTCGCCGTCGAGCCACTTCTCGACGTCGAACAAATAGCTCTGTTTGGACCACAGCAAGCCGGCGAGGGCTTGCCGCTCGACCATTTTTTCATCCTCTGTGGCGCGCGGGGGATGAATGCTGGCGTAGAACTCATCGGCCTCGGATTTGCGTTCGCGGACGATGGCATCGACCGAATCGATAGGGGCGGCAAGTTTTTCGTTCGAGAGGCGCAGGCGCAGCACCACGGAACCGCCCGCGGGCACATTCGCGCGATAGCGCATGGCGGACTTCGTTCCGGTCTGCTCGGTATTGAGGCTGGCTTCGCCATGAATGATATAAGCGTGGAATGCGTCTTTGGTGTGCGGCTTGCGGCTATTCGCGTGGGGGCCCCAGAAGCGCTGAAGGTTCGTCTCGTTATCGGTGAAGAGCAGCTCGCCGCCCGGCGGGCCATAGAGGCAGCGTTCTCCCAGACGATACTCGCGAATCAGATTGGGAAGGGGAGAGGCCATGGTGTCATCGGCCTGCAGACTGACAAATTTCTTCCCAGCGGGGCCGGTGCGAATTATGGGCTCGTTTGCAGGGGGATCCGTCCAACCCCAGATGTTGCGGAACCAGAGAGTGGGGATGAGCTCGATCGGCGCGGTTTCCGGACCCCGGTTGCACACTTCGATGCGAATGGCGATGTCGTCGGGCGCAGCTTTCGCGTATTCGACAAACACGTCGAAGTAGCGATTGTCGTCGAAGATTCCCGTATCGAGCAGCTCGAATTCGAATCCCCCGCCGCCGCGACGGCGGTTTTCCTCGACGAGCAAACCGTAGGGGTATTCCCGCTGGGGATATTTGTACAGCATCTTCATGTAGCTGTGAGTGGGAGTGCTGTCGAGATAAAAGTAGTATTCCTTGACATCCTCGCCGTGGTTCGCCTCCATGGGCGTCAGGCCGAACATGCGCTCTTTGAGAATCGGGTCGCGGCCGTTCCAAAGAGCTAAGGCGAAACAAAGAATCTGATAGCGGTCGCAAATGCCGGCAATGCCGTCTTCGCCCCAGCGATAGGCCTTGCTGCGCGCCATGTCGTGCGGCAAGTAGGTCCACGCAGAGCCGTCGGGGCTGTAATCCTCGCGGACAGTTCCCCAGGCGCGCTCGCTCAAGTACGGGCCCCAGCGATGCCACGGCGGCACGATCTCTGAGAGGCCCTCTCTCAAGCGCAGACGTTCGGCGTTAGGTTGGTTTGTCTTAGCGCTCACAGTCGAATGACTACGTGGAACGAAAGGGCTGATTGTAATCATACCCGGGGGATTTGTGACAACTTATTTTCAAATTTCATCGAAATCGGCCCGTGCACCCTCCTTTCAGGGGCGGGGCATCCAATTTGTGTGGGGCCACGGATTTGCCGAGTATCTGGGTTGGGGTATCATCAAACGCGGTCTGCACGAGAGGGAGATCTAAAATGAAATCACGAATTCTAAGCAGCTTAGCTTTAGCAATCTTGGGAGTACTTGCAGCAACAGCAATCGCCCGTGCGGATACGCTCGAAATGCGCGATGGCAGGCTGATTCAGGGAAAATTCTTGGGTGGCACGGAGTCAAACGTGCGCTTCCTTGTGGACGGAAAGGAAGGATCATTCGATGTCAAAGACATCGTGAACCTCGCCTTCAGCGCCCCCGAGGCAGCATCGACGGCTCCAGTGGACGCCAGCGCGACGGCACCTGCAGCTCCGGCGGAGGCCACGACAGCGCCACCAGCTGCTGTGAGCACTCCCGCAGAGGCGGTTCCGGAGAATCCTCAACCGCCCAATCAAGCCACGATCGGCGTCACGATTCCTGCGGGCACTTCATTGCTGGTGCGCATGATTGATTCGGTGGATTCCTCCAAGAATCACGTTGGCGACCGGTTTCACGCGAGCCTCGAGGACAATCTCAACGTGAACGAGACACTTGTGGCTCCGAAAGGCGCAGACGTTTACGGGCAGTTGATCGACGCCAAGGCCGCGGGGCACATCTCAGGGGCAGCGGACCTGCGGCTACAATTGACAGGAATTCGCATCGGAAACAGTATCCAGCCGATCCTGACAAGCGACTACGACGTCGCGGGCAAGGGCCGCGGCAAACAGAGTGCCGAGCGCATTGGCGGAGGAGCAGTGCTGGGAGCCATTATAGGAGGCATCGCAGGCGGCGGGAAAGGCGCGGCGATCGGAGCGGGAATTGGCGCGGGAGCGGGGACTGCGGTTCAGATTGCCACGCATGGCGAGCAAGTGAAGATTCCGAGCGAAACGCTGCTGGAGTTCCACATCGAACAGCCGGTGAGCGTCAATGTTCCGCAATAGGGGCCTGTTTGCTTGCAGGTAACCCTGTTACTTTTATGTGCACAAAGGCCTTGCGGGGCGGGTTCCCCTGCGCGTAAGATACGCGCGAACTGGCGTTAAATATTCAGAGCGGGGAGATTTGGCATGCCCAAAGAAAAACCGCAGGTCAAGATTGGCGAAGTGATTCGATCCTACCGTGGCGAACGCGGTCTTTCGCAGGGAGACATCGAGCGGCGCACCGGGCTGCTGCGCTGCTATCTCTCGCGCGTGGAAAACGGGCACACGGTCCCTTCGCTCGAAACATTGGCCAAGATAGCCGAAGCCATGGAAATCAATCTCGCCGATTTTTTCCCGGCCGCTGATTCACCACAGGATCGCGAAACGCGCAAGATTCTGGGCGAACTTACCGAGGAGGAAATTCGCTTTCTCGGCGAGATCAAGAAATACAGTGGCACGCTTTCGGAGGACGACAAAAGACTTGTGCTTGCCATGATCCGCAAGATGGCAACCGTTCCTCTGCCGCCTGCGCGAAAAGCCGCTGGCGCTGCGCTCGTCCGCCGCCCCGCGTACTGAGCATTACGAATTACCTTTGCCATGGAGCACTTGGGAGCGATTCCTCGCTCGTAGGCACAATTCTAGGCCTCCAATCGTTCGACTGCCTACCGCATCGTCCATCACGGATTGCATCGCGCGAGCGCCACCTGTAAATTCGGAATCTTATTCTCATGTCTTGGTTCGAAGAAAGAATGAGGAAGTATGAACATCAGCGCTGGGCGAACGAGCCGAATCGCCGGATGCTTCCGTTTGCGTGGGGAATCGAACACATAGGGGGCCGCTGCGACGAAACAGACCCGCGCGGCTTCCTGGAAGAGTTTGTGCAGAAGACGCTCGCGACGAGCTCTGATTGGTTTGCATCTTCGCCTCCACAGGATTGTGAGCTCCACGACGGAATTCTAACGTTCTCGAGCGAAATCCAATCGCCGTGGCCTGAAAACAATCGCGTTTATGCGCAATGGTTTCAGGCATCGGGGACCGGGCCGGCGGTGGTCGTGCTCGCGCAATGGAATGCAAAATGGGATGAGCAGCGCGAAGTCTGCCTTTGGTTGAACGATCTTGGCATCTCCGCACTGCGCGTGAGCCTGCCGTATCACGACCGCCGGGCCATCCCCGGGCATCCGCGCGCGGACCATCTGGTTGGGCCGAACATCGGCCTCACACTGCAAGCGAACCACCAGGCAGTTTGCGACGTGCGGCGCTCGGTTCGCTGGCTGGAATCCCAGGGCTATGGACCCCTCGGGATTTTGGGCACAAGCATCGGCTCGGCGCTTGCGTACGTGACTCTGGCACATGAACCAGCTTTGCGGGCGGGCGCATTTCTTCACGTCTCAACTTACTTTGGGACGGTGGTGGCAAGCGGGCTGACCACGCTGAACGTGTGGGAATCACTTCGCGCTCACGTCACACCCGAAGAATTGGTGCACTTCTGGGCGCCGATCAGCCCGTTTCCGTACATTTCGCGATTGCGGAGCGCGAATAAGAAAATGCTCCTCATCAGCGGACGCTACGACCCCACATTCTCGACGCAGCTTACACAGGAGCTGTTCCAGGCGATGAGCGAACATCAGATTGCGTTCGAGACGCTTGAGCTTCCCTGCGGCCACTATTCGCTGGGCGTCAAGCCGTTCAGCTACATTGCTGGATTTCGATTCGGGATGTTCTTACTGGATGCCCTCAAGCCGGGAATCAGTGAGGCCCAAGCAGCGGCTCGATTTCCTTGAGCTTCGGAGCATCGCCCATGATGATGAGGTGATCCCCGGCGTGAATCACGGCATCAGACGGCGGATTAAATTGGAGCCGGCCATCATTGTGCCGAATGGCCAAAACGATTACTCCGAATTTGTCGCGTAAATTCGCGTCGCCCACTTTCTGATCGGCGAGGGCGGATTTCTCTGCCACCTGCATTTCTTCCATGTGCAGGTCCAATTCTTCGTCGCCTAGCGAAGAAAGCGCCACATCAATGAAGCGCTGCACATGCGGCTGCGTCAGCGAGCGGGCCATTCGCTGTCCGGCATAGTGGTAAGGAGAGACCACGTGATTCGCGCCGGCCTTCGCCAACTTGGATTCGGCGTCCTCTTCGCTGGCACGCGCGACAATCGCAAGGTCGGGGCGGAGACTCCTGGCCGTGAGCACGATGTAGACATTCTGCGCGTCGGAAGTGACCGCACTGGCAAGTCCTTTGGCCGTCTCGATGCGCGCCTGGCGCAGAGTGACTTCGCTACTGGCATCGCCAACAATAACGGGGATGTTTTTTTCCTGCGCCCATTTCGCGCGCAGCGGGTCCTTTTCGATCAGCACGACGGGCAGCCCTCGGGCGACAATTTCAGTCGTCATTCGACGACCTACGCGGCCCGCTCCGCAGATAATGAAATGATCTTTCATTCGAAGGAGTTCCTTTTCCAGGCGGCGGCGTCCGAAGAATTCGTCGAGCTGGAATTCTACCACCGCGCGCGTGAACGACCCAACCGCGAACCCAATGACCAGCAGCCCGGCGAAAATCAAGATAACGTTAAAAATGCGGCCTTGATAGGAGAGCTTTTCCTGCGCTTCGCCGCCGATGGTCGAAACGGTCATCATTGTGGCGTAAAACGACTCGAACCATGTCCGGCCTTCGATGACGTGAAAGCCGAAAGTGCCCAGCGCGAGCAGAACGACAACCATTATTAGAATAACCAGCGTGCGTTTCAGCATGCCCGGCTCCAGCTGCCTCAAATTCGCGTGCGAAAGTATAGCAGCAGAGAAATCGGATGGTTCAGCACAACTCTAACGCAAGAGGCTTGCGAAAGCGCCGCCAGAAACGAGCGTGGCCACAGCCGCGATGTCGGGCGCGAGGGAGCGATCCTCCGTGAGCCGGGGCGAGACGGAGCGCACCGCATCATACGCGCGTTGCACCTCCTTGCCTGTACGGAGGGGAGCCAGAAAATCGATGCCCTGGCAAGCGGCGAGAAGTTCAATGGCGATGATGTTCCGCAGATTTTCGAGCATCGGCCGGAGGCGGCGCGCGGCGCTCATCCCCATAGAAACGTAATCTTCCTGATTTCCGGAAGTGGGAATGGAATCCACAGAATGAGGCGCCGAGAACGCCTTGATCTCGCTCGCCAGCGCTGCGGCGGTCACCTGCAAAATCATGAACCCGGAATGAAGCCCGGGATCGGGCGTGAGAAATGCGGGAAGAAGGCTGGTGTGCGGATTGGTCATGTGTTCGATGCGTCGCTCTGAGATTCCAGCGAGCGTTGCCAGAGCGATGGCCATTTGGTCGGCGGCCATGGCCAGCGGCTGTCCGTGAAAATTTCCGCCGCTCAAGACTTCGCCGGAATCGGCAAAGACCAGCGGATTATCGGTGGCGCTGTTGAGCTCAATCTCGAGCGTCGCACGAATCTGCGCCAGCGCGTCGCGGACCGCTCCATGCACCTGCGGAGTGCAGCGCACACTGTAGGCGTCCTGCACGCGAGGATCTTTCTGAGCCGCGCGGTGAGATTCGCGGATTTCACTGCCGCGATTCAATCGCTCGAGATTCCGCGCTGTGGCTGCCTGACCGGGATGAGGGCGGACGCGCGAAATCCGTGCGTCAAAGGCCGTGGGCGTTCCGCGCAGCGCGTCGAGCGAAAGCGCCGCCGCGACGTCGGCAGAGTCCACCGCAATCTCGGCTTCGCGCAGGGCCAGCGCCGCGAGCGCGAGCATTCCCTGCGTTCCATTCAGTAGCGCGAGGCCTTCCTTGGCCTCCAGACGAAGCGGCGCGATGCCCGCGCGCGCGAGCGCTTCGCCGCCCGGAATGCGCGCGCCTTGAAAAAGTGCCTCGCCTTCTCCGACAGCGACCAGCGCAAGATGCGCGAGGGGAGCGAGATCCCCCGAAGCGCCCACCGAACCCTGAGAGGGAATCACTGGGTGCACTCTGCGATTGAGCATCGCTGTGAGCACTTCGACGACAACCGGGCGCGCTCCGCTGAAGCCCTTGGCCAGCGTGTTCGCCCGCAGCACCATCATCGCGCGAGTTTCCTCTTCGGAGAGCGACTCTCCGACGCCGCAGGAGTGGCTACGCACCAGGTTGATCTGCAACTGGCGAATTCGGTCAGGCGATATCCGCACTTCGGCCAATTCGCCGAAGCCGGTATTCACGCCGTAAGCCGTGGTGTTCGAATCCACCAGGCGGTCAATCACCGCGCGTGAAGCTTCCATGCGGCGGCGGGCGTCCGGTACGAGTTCAACGGTCGCGCCGTCGAAAACTGCGGCGTAAAGCTCTTCGAGGTTGAGGTCGTTGCCGGTCAGCGCGATGGGGCGGGTCATCGCTGCGAAGTTTCCTGGCGCGATTCACTTCCCGCGGGCTCGCGCCGCGTCAATGGAAAATACTTGCGGTATTTTTCAGGAAGAGATTTGGGGCGGCCGTGTTTGTCACAAATAACATGCAGGGTTTCGCCTGTCGCAACAATTTCTCCGGTCGTTTCATACAGGATTTCGTAAGCAAAGCGCACTGTTCTCCGCTGCGATTCCGCCACGCAAGTGCGAATTCGCAGTTCATCGTCATATTCGACCCTGCGGACGTATCGGCATCTAGCTTCGGCGACGACGATGTAACTGTCGTCTTCGAGTTCCATCTGTTTGTAGGCGAAGCCCATCTGGCGGCAAAGCTCCACTCGGCCAATCTCAAACCATACAAAATGATTCGCGTAATAAACGACGCCCATGCGGTCGGTCTCCGCGTAGCGCACGCGAATTGTAGTCTCATAAAATTGCGACATCGGCGAAAAAGTGTAACAGACGCTGCGCTGCAGAGGCTAGCGTAAGCCCACGGTGCGGAGTCACTTGCCTGTCCACCTCGGCTCGCGCTTTTCGAGGAACGCGGAAAGGCCTTCGCGGAAATCGGACGTGCGGCGAATTTTCGCGCTCTCGCGAATGGCGATCTCCAGATCGCGGCGGATATCGCGTGCATTCCAATCTAGAACAAGGCGTTTCGTGACAAACAAGGAAGTGGGGCTCATGGCCGCGAGCGAGGCGGCCAGCTCGCGCGCACGTGATATCAGGTTTTCCGGCGGCACGATCTCGGTGACGAGTCCGAGGTCCCGTGCCTCTTCGGCGCCGAAAATCCGGCCGGTCAAAAGCAGCTCGCGTGTGCGCTTTTCACCGATCTGCCTCAAAAGGAAGACAGAGACGAAGGCGGGCAAAAAGCCGATGCGCGTCTCTGTGTATCCGAATTTTGCTTCCGGCACGGCGAGGGTAAAATCCGCGAGCGTGGCCAGGCCGCAACCTCCGGCAATGGCGGGACCGTTTACCGCGGCGATCAGCGGCTTTGGAAACGAATAGACGCGGCGAAACATTTCCGCCATCTGTATTGCGTCTTCCCGGTGCTGCTTCGGAGTTTGCGAGGCGAGCGACCGCAGTGCGTCCAAATCCATTCCCGCGCAGAATGCTTTTCCTGTGCCGGTCAGAATTACTGTTCGCGCTTCGCCCCTTTCCGCGCGGGCGAGAGCCTCGGACAGCTCGCGAATCATCTCCGGAGAAATCGCGTTGCGTTTTTCCGGGCGATTGAGCGTGATCGTGGCAATGGCGCAATCGAATTCGAGTGTGAGCGTATGAAACGGCGGAGCGGCAGCGGTTTTCACTGCAATTTCTCTTCGGCCGCGTGCGTATAGCGCTCGCGGAGTTCATGGGTCATGGCGCAGGCTACGGCAAGCGACTTTGTATCAATTCCAGTCGAAACGCCGCGCGCTGCCAGCGTGGTGATCACTGCTTCCGTGGAAATGTTTCCGACCAATTCATCTCCTGCGAACGGGCAACCGCCCAGGCCGGTTAGCGCACTGTCGAATCGCCGGCAGCCCGCTTCAAACGCCGCGAGGACCTTTTCGGAAGAGGCTTCCGGGCGGCTGTGCAAATGCACGCCCAATTCGATGCCCGCGACACAATCCTTCACCGACTTGTAAAGATCGCTGACTTCTCGCGCGGTAGCCGTGCCCACTGTGTCCGCCAGCGACACCGTGCGCACGCCGGTGTCCTTAAGCCAAATGAGTGTGTCCTCGACAATTTCAGGTCCCCAGGGCTCATCGTAAGGATTGCCGAAGGCCATGGAGATGTAGACGATGAGTTTGCGGCCCGCCGCTCGGATGGCTTTCTGCAAGGAGGCTACTAACGCCCGAGATTCTTCACGTGACATGTTTGCATTCGCGCGCCGGAAATAGGCCGAGATCGAATAGGGGTAGCCGATCGTGGTTACTCCGGGCGTGGCGAGCGCGCGTTCGAGTCCTTTTTCATTCACAACAATGCCAATGATTTCGAGTTCATGACCCGCGGGCAGATTCACTTGCCTTAGGGCATCCATCACTTTTTCGCTATCCGCCATTTGTGGGACGTACTTCGGGGCTACAAAGCTGACAGCATCTAGACGCCGGAATCCTGTGTGAATCAGGCCAGTCAGATATTTGACTTTCGCTTCGGTAGGAATGACCTGCGGAAGTCCCTGCCAAGCGTCACGGGGACATTCAATCAACGTGACGGTTTCGGGTGGGGTCACGTCTGCAGCACTCCGGTCTTAAATTCCGGGACATGCGGATTGAGCGAGGCCGCATTGAGCGCTTCGATCAAAGCCTCGCGCGTGTGCGCAGGGTCAATGATGGCATCCACCCACAGCCGCGCCGCGGCGTAGCGCGGGTCGGTCTGATGTTCATAGGTGGCACGAATGGATTGCAGAAGCTCCTTCTTCTCTGCATCGTTTAGTTTCTTTCCCTGGCGTTCCAGCTGCTTGACTTTAATTTCCACGAGGGTGCCGGCGGCCGAATCACCGCTCATCACCGCGTAGCGCGCGGTCGGCCAGGCAAAAATGAATCGCGGATCGTAAGCCTTGCCGCACATCGCGTAATGGCCAGCGCCGAAGCTTCCGCCGCAAATCACCGCGATTTTCGGTACGACGCTGTTGGAGACGGCGTTGACCATTTTCGCGCCCGCGCGAATGATTCCGCTCCATTCCGCCTCTTTGCCCACCATGAAGCCGTTCACATCGTGGAGAAAGATGAGTGGCACAAGATTCTGATTGCAATCGAGAATGAACCGCGCCGCTTTCTCCGCCGATTCGGTGTAGATCACCCCGCCGAATTCCATGCGCTTCTCGCCCGTGCCGGGCACGGAAACTTGCACGTGTTTTTTCTGATTCGCGACGATGCCGACCGCCCATCCCCCGATGCGCGCATAGCCACAGAGAACGGTCTGGCCATATTCGGCGCGGTATTCGTCCCAGCGGCCGGCATCCACGATGCGCGCGATAATCTCGCGCATGTCGTATTGCTTGGCGGGGTCGGAAGAAAAGAGGCCGTAGATTTCATCGGAAGAGAAAGCGGGCGCCGCGGCGGCGATGTGATCGAATGGCGCACGCGGCCCATGGCCGATCTTGTCCACGAGCGAGCGAATGCGGACAATGCAGCTTTCGTCGTCCGGCTCGCGAAAATCAATCGTCCCGCTGACTTGGGCGTGCATTTTCGCCCCGCCGAGCTCTTCGGCGGAAGCGCGCTGTCCGATGGCCGCCTGCACCAGCGCCGGCCCTGCGAGAAAAAGTCCGGAACCTTCCGTCATTAGAATGTGATCGCACATTACCGGCAGGTACGCGCCGCCCGCAACGCACATCCCCATGATCGCGGTGATTTGCGGAATGCCCATCGCGCTCATCACTGCGTTATTGCGGAAGACGCGCCCGAAATCGTCCGTGTCGGGGAAGACGTCCTCCTGCAAGGGAAGAAAAACCCCCGCGGAATCCACCAGATAGATTGTGGGAATGCGGTTCTCAATGGAAATATTTTGCGCGCGAATCACTTTTTTCGCCGTCACGGGGAAAAATGCGCCCGCTTTGACGGTTGCGTCGTTGGCGATGACCATAACCTGCCGCCCGGCCACGTGGCCAAGCCCCGTGACGGTTCCCGCCGAAGGAGCGCCGCCCCATTCCTCGTACATTTCGTACGCGGCGTAAAGCCCCAGCTCGAAAAACTCACTGCCTGGATCAAGGAGCCTGGCGATTCGTTCGCGGGCGGTTAGCCGATTCTTTTTGTGCTGTGACTCGATGGCTTTCGCCCCGCCACCCTCGCGAATTTTCTCCTCTTCGTTCTTCAGTTCTGTGAGGAGGTCCACCAGACGCCGGTGATTCTTCTGGAATTCAGGAGACTTGGGCTGAACGCTTGTATGAATGGCGGAGCTTGGCAACTGTCAATCCTCTTGATTCTCGATTGGTGATGTCCCTCTGATACTGAGTTCCTTGTGCATTAAAGCGAATGATTCTACCATTCGCGAGGCCGCCCTGCAGCACACGTGGAATTCTATTAATCCAAACTCGTTTTACCAGGGGTCAAGACAGTCGTACTGGTGCTGGGAAACAATTCTGCCGTCACGGAATTCAAGAAACGTCGCAAAATGTCCGCGCATCTGCCCTCCGGCCGGAAGGCCAACAGCCGACAATTTGAGCGTACACTCCCAGGAGAGTTCCAGGGCGACACAGTTTCCCATTGCTACCACTTTCGTGATTTCGTAGCGCTGATTCGCCAAGAGCTTGCGACCTTTCTCCGCGCTTTCGAGCATCCCGGCAAGGCCGCAGCGGTTACCCTGCGTAGCGAGCCGATTGGGGAAGAGCACAAACGAAACATCGGGCGAAAGGAATTGCGCCAGAGCTTCGCCGGTCGCGCACTCTTCGACGGCCTTGATATACTTCCGAGCGGTTTCTTCGTGGTCTTGAGGATTGGGCACTGTTCCCTCTTAGATTGCGAACGGATTTTAACCTGACTCGCTTTAGTTCGAATAAAAGAAACGGGGGCGTCCTCCAACTCATGCTACTAAGTCGGGCTGGACACTGTGCTTAAAATCACCGCTGTGGGTCGTAGTTGCGGACGCTGAACATTCTCAAGAGGACGCCGAAAATGCAATTTGCCGATCTGGAATTGGCGCGGCGAATCGAAAAATCCGAATCGCTGGCTGCGACATTCAGCCCGGATGATCCCGGCGAGCAGAGCTGGGCTTCGAGGGTCTCGACGCTGAAGATCATGGGTGGAATTGCAACCTATGCAGGCAAGGATTCGCCGTTGACGCAGGCAATCGGGCTGGCGCTCTCTGGTCCAGTAACGGCCGAGGAGGTCGAGCAACTGGAGGAATTTTTTCGCAGTCGCGGAAGCGCGGTGAATATCGAGCTGTGCCCCCTAGCGGACGATTCACTTGTTGGAATTCTCGGCAAGCGCGGCTATCGCGTCACCGAATTCACAAACGTACTCGTCCGACCTTTACGTAATGGAGATTTGTTTTCAGGGAACTCTCCGTGCGTCGAAATTCACGCCATTGCTCCTGAAGAGGGTGCCCTTTGGGCGCAAACGGTGACGCGAGGCTTTGCGGAGCATTTCCCCGTCCCGCCTGAGTTGCTGGAAGTTATGCAACTCTTCACTGCGAAGAAGGACTCCCAGTGCTTTCTCGCGCGTGTGGATGACAAGCCGGCGGGCGGCGCTGCAATGGGAATCAGGAAGGGTCTGGCCGCACTCTACGGCGCATCGACGCTCCCGGAGTTTCGCGGACGGGGCGTGCAGACATCACTCATTTGCACGCGACTGCAGAGAGCAGTGCAGGGCGGATGCAAGTTGGTCTATTGCCTCACGCGGCCCGCAAGCATTTCGCAGCGCAATATCGAGCGCTTGGGTTTCGAAGTCATCTACACGCGGGCAAAGTTCACACGCGAATTCTGAAGTGACAGGGTCACATGTCAATTCACGCGCAGATATTGCCGTAGTAGAATCGCGCTCTCTCGCGTTTTCAGTGCTGGGAGGTATGGATGGCGACCTCGACTCACACAGAATTGAAACAACTGCGCATGGCTGTGCCTGTGTTCGCGGTTCGCGATATCATCAAGTCTGCCGAACACTTCCGCGATGTCCTGGGATTCAGTTTCGATCGCTATTGGGGTGAACCGCCTTGCTTCGTAATTCTGGCACGCGACAGTGTGGAAATTGATCTCGTTGCCATACAGGGCGGCAACAATCCAGCTCCGAATCGCACGCTGATCGGCGATGACGCCTGGGATGCTTATTTCTGGGTGCGTGATTCGGCCGAACTTGCCAAGGAATTCGAATCCAGAGGCGCAAAGATTCTGCGTGGTCCTGAAAAGACTTTTTACGACACGCTCGAAATTGAACTTGAGGATCTTGACGGCTACCGGCTCTGCTTCGGGCAGGATATTTCGGAGTAGCTTTGCGCAAGGAGATTTTCGGCGGCCACAATTCGCCGCACGAGCCCCCATTCATGCGCTTCGGCGGCCGAAATTGTGCGGCCGGTGGAAAAGATTTCAAGCGCCCGAGCGCGGCCGATGAGGCGGCCCCGCTCGCCGATGTCCACGCAAATTGTTCGGTTGCCGTCGAAATTAGATTAATGTACTAAGCAGGGTCAGATTTGAGGCGCCAATGAACTCTCCCTCCAACTTCCCGACTGCGTACTCGCCGCAATCTCCGAATACCTGGTTTCGTCGGAATTGGAGATGGTTTATCCCCACTGTCATTGGGGGGCTGATTCTTTGCGCTATGATGTTTGCTTTCGTTGTGCTTTGGCTCGTGAGCTCCATGTTTCGTTCTTCGTATCCCTATCAGTTTGCTGTGCAAAGGGCGCGAGAATCGTCAGAGGTGGCGGAGCGCGTCGGATCTCCCCTTCACGTTGGGTGGTTTATCTCAGGCCAAATTAATTTGAGCGGTCCGGGGGGAAACGCGAGCCTAAGCATTCCGATTACGGGAGCCCGGGGGCATGGCGACATTATCGTCGAGGCAAAAAAGAGCGCGAACCGTTGGACGTTCGAAACGCTCGAAGTGGACGTCGCCGGGCGTGCGGAGCCCATTCCGTTGCCGGGCCCCACGCCCAATCCCGATCCGCGCTTTTTCCCCGGAGGCCAGAAGCCTTAGTCTCGCAGTCCAGGTGAACAGATTACGCCAGATTTTTCGCCCACGCATCCGCTGTTTCGATGGCCTTGTCGAAAGAAGCTATTTTCTCTATGAGCGAGATAGAAAGTGCCTCTTGTGCTTCAACATTGCGGCCCGTCACGAAGAGTTCCATCGCCCGGGCCCGGCCGATAAGGCGAGGTAGCCGAACCGTCCCTCCCCAGCCCGTGAGAATTCCTAGCGAGCCGCCCGGATGCGCGAAAACAACATCCTCCGTCGCGATCCGCGCATGGCAGGCAAGCGCGAGGTCCAATCCTCCGCCCAAGCAATAGCCGCGAATCGCGGCGACAACCGGCCGTGGAAAACGCTCGATGGAACGCATCACACTCTGGCCCAGCTCGGAGAACATTCGCGCCTCGATCGCTGAGAGCGACATAAGTTCACTGATCTCCGCACCGACGGCGAACGCTTTTTCCGTTCCGGTAATGACGATGCCTCGAATCTCCGAGAGGGATCGTAGAATCGCAATCTGGTCGCGTAATGCTTTGACTGTTGCGAGGTCGAGGCGCGGATAACCAGCAGGATTGGCAAGTTGAAGAAGTGCGATTCCATCTTCGCGCCGGTGTTCTATCAAAGATGTGAGCGAGGAATCGTCCAACGTGCAGTCAGCTTCCGTCCGCCACCGCGGGGAATTTCTGGCGGATGAAGTCCACGATCAACTGCGTGGAAGTGCCCGGGAGAAAAATTTCGGCGATGCCGTCCTTCTTGAGTGCGGCGATGTCGCCTTCGGGAATGATGCCTCCGATGATGACGGTAACATCTCCCATGCCCTTCTCGCGGAGCAACTCCATTAGTCGCGGGGCGAGCGTGTTATGTGCGCCGGAAAGAATCGAGAGTCCGATTACATCCACGTCCTCCTGCGCCGCCGCTGAGGCGATCATTTCGGGCGTTTGACGCAAACCTGTATAAATCACTTCCATTCCGGCGTCGCGCAGCGCCCGCGCAATGATCTTTGCGCCGCGGTCATGCCCGTCCAACCCCGGCTTGGCAATCAAGACGCGGATCTTTTTATCGCGCATCGGCCAAGAAGGATACTTCAATTCCTCAAGGAAGCGGAAGCGGAATGCGCACCACAGACTGGGCCGTTACTTTAGCGACTGGAGAAATTCATCGAGAAGTGCGTTGAAGTGGTCAGCTTGATCCATGAAGAGCCGGTGTCCCGCGCCGTGATTCACGAGCACCAGATTTTTCTTTGCAAGTAAATGAATTGCGCTGCGACTTCAAGTGATGGCAACCTCTTCGTACACGCCGAAAACCTCTCGCATCGAGTCGCAGATTTCGCCGAGCGTGGCATAAGCCTTCACGGCTTCAAAGATGAAGGGCATGAGGTTTTCCTTTCCTTGCGCTGCTTTGCGCAGAGCCTTCAATCGCCGTTCGACTTCTTCGCCGGAGCGATCCGCGCGCAATTTTCTCAGCCGCGCGGCTTGCCGCTCTGCGACACTCTCATCAATCTGGAGAGTGTCGATCGGTTTCTCTTCCGCGACATATTCATTCACGCCGACGATGATTTTTTCCTTGGCGTCCACGGCGAGCTGATAACGGTAAGCAGCCTCGGCGATTTCGCGCTGCGGGTAAGCCCGCTCCACCGCCGCCACCATGCCTCCCAGGGCGTCAATCTTCTCGATATAGTCCCATGCGCCGCGTTCCACCTCGTTAGTCAGCGACTCGACGTAATACGACCCGCCCAGCGGATCCGCCGTGTTCGTCACGCCGCTTTCATTCGCGATGATTTGCTGTGTGCGCAGCGCCAGCGTCGCGGCAAACTCGGTCGGCAGCGCCCACGCTTCGTCGAGTGAATTCGTGTGCAGCGATTGTGTCCCGCCGAGCACGGCCGCCAACGCCTGCAGCGCCGTGCGCACCACATTGTTGTAAGGCTGTTGCGCCGTCAGCGAGCAGCCGGCCGTCTGGGTGTGAAATCGCAGCGCCCACGAGCGCGGGCTCTTCGCGCCGAATCGGTCGCGCATGGTTTTGTGCCAGATGCGCCGTGCCGCGCGGTATTTTGCGATTTCCTCGAAGAAATCGCTGTGAGCGTTGAAGAAGAATGAAAGGCGCGGCACGAAATCGTCCACGGCCAGTCCGCGGCGAATGCCCCATTCCACATATTCGATTCCATCCCGCAGCGTGAACGCCA
This sequence comes from Candidatus Acidiferrales bacterium, assembly GCA_050747245.1. Lineage (GTDB taxonomy): Bacteria > Acidobacteriota > Terriglobia > Acidiferrales > UBA7541 > JBOGNO01. The sequence goes on along the minus strand of JBOGNO010000004.1, from coordinate 127,575 downwards.
GCTCCTGAATTGCCGTCGAACCGGCCTCGCGGATGTGGTAGCCGCTAATCGAAATCGGATTGAATTTCGGCGTGAATTTCGTGCCAAATTCAAATGTGTCGATCACCAATCGCATCGAAGGCTCAGGGGGATAGATGTATTCCTTTTGTGCGATGTATTCCTTCAGAATGTCGTTTTGCAGCGTGCCGCCGAGCGTCTTCCAGTCGGCGTGCTGTTTTTCCGCGACCGCTAGATACATCGCCCAAACTACCGCCGCCGGCGAATTGATGGTCATGGACGTCGTGACTCCGCCCAGCGGTATCTGGTCGAACAGCACTTCCATATCGGCGAGCGAGCTGATGGCGACGCCGCACTTGCCCACTTCGCCTTCTGAGAGGGCGTGATCGGAATCGTAGCCCATCAGCGTTGGGAGATCGAAGGCTACGGAAAGTCCCGATTGACCCTGCGAAAGCAGATACCGAAATCGCTGATTGGTGTCCTCCGCGGTTCCAAATCCGGCGAATTGCCGCATCGTCCACAGCCGCCCCCGGTACATCGTCGCGTGAATCCCACGTGTGTAGGGAGGCTGTCCCGGGACTCCCAAATCCTCTTCCGCTTTCCATCCGGCGAGGTCCGCAGGCGTGTACAGTCGGCGGATTGGGTAGCTCGAGACGGTGGTGAATTCCGCAGCGCGCTCTGGCGATTTTTCGAGCGCTGGCTGGAGCACCTGCTCCTCCCAATCGCGCTCGGCGGCAGAGGTGGCCCGAGGTGTTTTCGCTTCCGCTGCGATCTGTTCCGGTGTCATGGCGCGGCCCTTCGTCTTCTGGCTCATCGGGAAGTCTCCCAGCGCGCCCTTTCGCGCTTCATCACGCAAATAGCGGTCGTTCTTGTTCCATTTTAGGCCAAGGAGCGGAAGGCTACAAGGGAGCCCGTGCTCGAAAAAGTAGAAGCGCCTCGCGTTTGTCACGGCTCTGCGACAAAAGCGAGGCGCACCGGATTCACAACCAAAATGATTTTATTGCGTTCCTCCGTTCTCTATGCTGCCGCTGACCGTTCCGGGAATGTTCGGCACCTTGGAAATTTTTCCAGTTCTCGCATCGGCCATGCTGATGTTGTTCACGTCCAGCGTGCGGCCCATGGCTCGGTCGAATGACACACGCGCCTCCACCAGGTCGGCTTTGGCGCGGATTTCATTTCCACGCGCGGTAGTCAAGTCGCGTTGTTTCAAAATGACGTTGTACACTGTCGAAGCGCCCAGTTGGTATTTCTTCTGCTCGGCGTCCAGCGTCTGTTCCGCCAGTTCCCGTGCCTTCACGGCTGCATCGACCCGGATGCGGTCCTGTTTCAGCGTAATTTGAGCGTTACGAACGTCCACGGCCACGGTATTCTCGAGCTGCCGGAACTGTGTCTCCGCCTGGCGCTCATCGAGCAGAGCCCGGGCGCTGTCCGCCTGCGCCGCGCGGTTGCGCACAGGAAAGCTCAGGTTCAGCCCAATCGAATAAGTCGGGAAATTACTGTTGAAAATCTGGCTGAGCGATCCTCCCAGCCCTCCTTGCGCCTTTGTGACCGTGGTAGTAAAAACCGGGATTCCCACAAACTGCTGCCCAATTGGATTGCCGTTCTTATCCACCACGGGACTATTCAAATTTGCTGTAAACGTCCCTGTGGGCGTGGAAACACTGCTCGTCGAATTACCCGCCAGACCCTGAGCGGAATACTGCCCGAAGAGCGTCAGCACAGGGAGGAGCGCGTTCTTCGTTGCCTTCACTTCTACGCCCGCGGTCTTTAAGTTGTACTCTGCCTCCAAAACTTCCACGCGCTTCTGCCACGCTTCCTTGACGGCGTCTGTGAGGCTCATGTTTTCCGTCTGTTCCGGCGCGAATACCGGCGTGGTTGGAACAAGTTCGACGTCCAGAAGATCCGCCGACATGGGGTTCCGCGTAAGGAGATTGAGCAAATTGGTCTGCTGCTGCAGTTGCGTCGTTTGCGCGACAATCAGCGCTTGCTGGTCACTGGCGAGCTGGGATTGCGCCGTCACCACATCGAGGGGTGCCATCGTTCCGATCTCCAGCTGTTTCTTGTTGTCCTCGTAGAGTTTTTCGTCCGCGGCCACTGCAGACTCCTCTACCTGCACGTTTTGGCGCGAAAAAACCAGCTCCCAGTAGTTATTTTCGACGGCCGTCACGCTCGTAATCACCTGGCCGGAGAACGCCAGCTTCGCGACCTCTTGCTCATACTTTGCTTCGATAATGAACCGCGTGTTGGGCAACAGCCCGAATCCGTTCAGGAGCTGCTGCTGCACGTTAATGAACATGACCGATTGGACGGCTGGATTGAAGAGAGACGCAGGTGAGGTTGTTGAGGACCTCGTGTTGTCCAGCCCCAGAGCGATCGAAGTTCCGGTGTGAAATCCTTGCGTGTAGTCCACGTTCGCCTGAGCTGTCTGGTTGGTCAGCGCCGAGAGTGTCGCCACCCCCGTGCCGGAAATGAACGGATTGTTGACCGGAATGGAAGCCCGCGACCAGTTCAAGCTCGTGTTGATCACCGGATCGAAGGAGGCGCTGGCGATGGATCCCAATGCCGTCGCAGTTCCCGTCCCCGAGGATCCGCGGATGGCGCCGCCGCCCATCGCTCGGAGCAAGTCTGTCTGGGCGATCCACGGCCCGTATCTTTGCACTCCGATATCGAGGTTGTTCTCTAGAGCCAGCGAGATGGCGTCGTCAATCGATAGATACATCTTTCCGTCTTTAATGAGCTGGTCGATTTTCGGCGAATTGGTCAGCACCGCCTGATCCACCTTGACCGGAAGCAATTGGCGCAGTGGGTTGGGAAAGGGAAGGGGCCCCCGGCCGAAGTATTGACCCGCCGGGAATTTGAAGGCTTGCGGCGCGGGAGGGATCTGGCTCTGATCCGTGCTCGCTTGCTGCGCCTTCACAGGGTCATAAGTTGTCGTCCTTGACCGTTGCTGATCCTGCTGTGATTGCCCCATCACTGGCGCTCCCACCATGAGAATCGCCAGAAACACAGCTGTGGCTGAACGCGTTAGCCTTTCCATCATGTTTTCGGTCCTCTCGTGAATACTTAGAGTTGCGCTAACCCCAAATCATTGAAACGTGCGTCGCGGTCAAATTGTTTCAAGCTGTTTTATGCAGCAAGCCCGTAACCATCCGTACTCGCTTGAAATTAGACGCACAAAGCCGGGAGACAGTGCTTCCACTGTCCGCTTGCGAACACTTCAAGTTCGCATCCGGACAGACCTGTAACTTTAGCATCTCCTTCGTTTGGTTGACAACGCACGTCTGCCGCCCTAAATTACCTCGAGTTCATTTGGCGCGCGCTAGTGGACCCGTGGTACCTGGGACGGTCGTATGATTTCGCAGGCCGATATCGTCAGGATGCTCGAAGATGTCGGCGCCATCCGAAACGGCCATTTCGAGCTTTCGAGCGGTCGCCACAGCTCCAGCTATATTCAGTGCGCCCTGGTTTTGCAGCATCCGCCTATCGCGGAGAAGCTCGGCCGCGCTCTCGCCGAGGAGTTCCACGGGCTGCACGTGGACTGCGTCGCTTCTCCCGCACTTGGCGGTGTCATCCTCGGACACGAGGTCGCCCGTGCCCTTGGCGTCCGCGCTATATTCTCCGAGCGTGATGCTTCGGGTCGGATGGTCCTGCGCCGTGGATTTTCCGTCGCGCCGGGCGAAAAGGTATTGGTGGTCGAGGACGTGTGGACTACCGGTGGCTCCACGCGCGAAACCATAGGCGTCATCGAAGAAGCCGGCGGCTGCGTCGTCGGCGTCGGTGCCATCATGGACCGTTCCGGCGGGTCACTCGAATTTCCCGTTCGCGCGGAGTCTCTTCTCGAATCTGAATTTCATAGCTTCGAGCCCGAAGAGTGTCCGCTTTGCCGATCCGGTAGTGCCGCCGTCCGCCCGGGAAGCCGCTTTTCTCGCGCCTCCGGTTGATTGCTTCTCAGGTTTTTTCTCGGACTGCGCTTCGCGGAACTCCCCATGCGATAATTCGCATCGCGCCATGCGCAATATCAAGCTCACACTCGCCTATGACGGCTCGCAGTTTCACGGCTGGCAGATACAGCCCGGCTTGCCGACAGTTCAACAAGCCATCGTGGACGTCGCACGCAGGATTACTCAGGAAAAAATTTATCTCGACGGCGCCAGCCGTACCGATGCGGGCGTGCACGCCCTCGGCCAGGTGGCAAATTTCAAGACGCAGTCCTTGCTCACGGCAGCCGAATTTCAACGCGCCTTCAACGCGCTTCTGCCGCCCTCCATCCGCGTCGTCGCCGCCGAAGAGATGGGTCCGAATTTTCACGCTCGCTGGCTGGCCCAGGCCAAAACCTACCGCTACCGCATTTATCGCGGGCCGGTCGTTCCGCCCTTTGAGCGCCTCTATGTCTTTCACTATCCCTGGCCGCTCGATGAAGACGCCATGAGTGAGGCCGCGCGTCTCTTTGCCGGTGAGCACGATTTCACGTCTTTCGCCGCTACTTCAGGTTCCGATGACGATGACCGAGATCGCTCCATGGTCCGTGAGATTTATTCCTCGGAAATAATTCCCAAGCCCGAGGCCCGGGAAATCGTGTATGAGGTGCGCGGAAAATCTTTCTTGCGCTATATGGTGCGAAAAATGGTAGGCACTCTCCTCGATGTGGGGAAAGGCCGCCTCGTTCCCGCGGATATCCCCCATCTCTTCGATTTGCGCGATCGCTCCAAATCTGGACCGACCGTACCTCCCGAAGGCTTGTATCTAGTTTCTCTCGAGTATCCCGATCCCACAGCCTCGCTCGACTCGATTCGCAAGTCATCGAGCTCCCCAATTCCCCGCGATATCAGTTAGAATCGCAGCAGCATGGCGCTTCCATCACAGTCCTTGCCAGCGCCCTCTCGCGCTGCTCCTGCGTTCGTCGAATCGCTCGACGCTGCGACTCAGGAAGTCATTGGTCGCTTCGATGCCACGCCGATCGAGGAGATTCAGCATATCTTCGAAACCGCACGCAGCGCGCAGTCGGAATGGCAAGCTCGCTCCGTCCGCAAGCGCTGCGAATCGCTTCTTTGTCTGCGTGATTCCATGTTCTCCCGTCGCGCCGAAATCGCCGAAGTCATCTGCCGCGAGACTGGCAAGCCTCGCGTCGAAGCGCTCTTTGCGGAAATCATGCTGGCGCTCGATCTGGTCGAATTCTACGCGCGTCGTGCGCCCGCCTGGCTAGCCCCGGAACGCGTCCCACATCACAATCTCGCTCTCAAAGCCAAGCGTGGTTTCCTTCTTCATGAGCCTTGGGGCGTCGTGCTCATCATTTCTCCTTGGAATTATCCGTTCTCGATTCCCTTGAGCGGCATTGCTCCCGCTCTCGCCGCGGGCAATGCGGTCGTGCTGAAGCCTTCCGAGCTGACCCCCGGGTGCGGCGAAATCATCGGCGATTTACTGGCCCATGCGGACATTCCAGCTGGACTTGTGCAAATCGCGCAAGGAGGCGGTGAAGTCGGCGCAGCCTTGGTCGAGCACGGCCCGGACAAGGTCATTTTCACTGGCAGCGTGGCCACCGGCCGCCGCATTGCAGAATCTTGCGCGAGCCAGTTGATTCCCTCGGTGCTCGAACTCGGCGGAAAGGACGCCATGCTGATCCTCTCCGATGCGGATTTGGAAATCACCTCGAGCGCTGCCGTCTGGGGAGGATTTACCAATTGCGGTCAGGCTTGTCTTTCCGTTGAACGCGTTTACGTCGAGCGATCCATCACCGAAAGATTCATCGCCCTCGTCGTGGACAAAACGAGGAAGCTGCGCCTCGGCCCATCTTCCGATGCTGACGCTGAAATCGGCCCCCTCATTCGTCCCCGCCAGCTCGAAAAAGTCGAACAGCAGCTGCGTGAAGCCGTTGCGCGCGGCGCCACGATTCTGACGGGCGGCCATTTGCGCCGCGATCTGGGCCCGTGTTTTTTTGAGCCTACCGTGGTCACGAACGTCAATCATTCGATGGCGCTCATGCAAGAAGAAACCTTTGGCCCCGTACTTGCCATTCAGCCGTTCGATTCTGCGGATGAAGCTGTGGCACTTGCCAACGACTCTCCATTCGGGCTTTCCGCGAGCGTCTGGACAGGCGACACGAAGAAGGGTGTTTCCATCGCCGCTAGATTGCGCAGCGGCTCGGTGATGGTCAATGACGTCGCCAGTTATTACGGCATTTGCGAAGCCCCCCACGGCGGACGCCGCGCGAGCGGCTGGGGCCGCGCTCATTCCAAACTCGGTTTGCTCGAAATGGCCCAAGTAAAGTATGTGGACGCCGATCGTCTGCCGCGCTTGCCAAAGTCCTGGTGGTACGGATATAACCAACAGTTGGCGGATGCTGCGGACCGTTTTCTAGCTTTTCTGTTCGAGCCGCGGCCGCTCCGGCGTTTCAGATCAATAGCCCGCAGGCGCGGCGCCCTCCGCACGGTTTTCCGCGGCCACAGAATTTAGTCAAATCTCAAGTGAGGACGAATCCTTGATGGCGGAAGCAACTTCTCCAGAAACAACACCTCAGTCCGTCCCCGCGGAGCAAACTCCCGCGGCGCCGAAAATCAAGATCAAGCGGCCCACGCAGCGCGCCTGCGATGAAAGAGACGCTAAGGGCAAGCTGTGTTGCGGCCACCTGAAGCGTTGGTACGATTACCCGAAAGAAATCGTGGCGCTCCTCGGCAAGAATGCGGAAGTGTATCGCTGCGAATTCTGCCAGACGCTCTACAAGCCGGATTTTGCCGTGCCGCCGCACAGCTACACGCTGCGATATTAGCGCTACAGGCCGTCGCCGAACTTATGCTGAATTTGAACGAGCTCATCTACGACTGGAACACGCGGCAGGGCCCGGAAATCCCCGCGGGCCGCCGCCTGATGCTCAACGATGAAACCCTGCGCGACGGTCTGCAAAATCCTTCTGTCCGCGACCCCAGCATCGAAGAAAAAATAGAAATCCTCCATCTTATGGAAGATCTCGGTATCGACACCGTGAATATCGGTCTTCCGGGCGCGGGTCCTCGCGCCTTTGCCGATACGGAGGCGCTGGCGCGCGAAATTGTCCGTGCCAAGCTCAAGATTCGCCCCAATTGCGCCGCGCGCACACATCGCAACGATATCAAGCCCGTCGCGGAGATTTCTCAGCGCGCAGGAATCCGCATCGAAGCCGCCACATTTCTCGGCTCCAGTCCCATTCGGCGTCTGGTCGAAGACTGGACTGTGGATCATCTTCAGAAAATCACCGAGGAAGCCGTGAATTTCGCCGTCGCCGAGGGCTTGCCGGTGATGTACGTCACCGAAGACACGGTGCGTACCGATCCGCAGGCCATTTCGCGTCTCTATTCCACGGCGATTCGCTGCGGCGCGCGCTCCCTCGTCTTTTGTGACACGGTTGGTCACGCCACGCCGCGCGGCGCATACAATCTCATCCAGTTTGCAATTGCCGAAATCGTGAAGCCCTCCGGAGAAAAGATCCGCGTGGATTGGCACGGCCATAACGACCGAGGCCTTGCGATCGCCAATTCCATCGCTGCCTTCGCCGCAGGCGCCGATCAAGTCCACGCCGCGGCGCTTTCGCTTGGCGAGCGCGTCGGCAACACGCCGATGGAATTGATGCTCGTCAATTTGCGCCTCATGGGTTTGATTGAACGCGATCTCTCAAAGCTCAAGCAGTATTCGGAAGCCGTGGCCCGCGCCACGCACACGGCGATACCGCCGAATTATCCCGTCGTCGGCCGCGACGCCTTTCGCACTGCGACGGGCGTGCACGCTGCCGCCATTGTCAAAGCTCTTAAACGCAACGATCCTGAACTCGCGAATTCCGTATACAGTGGCGTGCCCTCGCATTTGTTTGGCCTCGAGCAAAGCATCGAAGTCGGGCCGCTCAGCGGCCGCTCCAATGTGATTTACTGGCTCGAAAAACACGCCATCAATTACAATGAAGAGCTCGTGGATCGAATTATTGACGCGGCCAAGAAATCCGTGCGCGTGATGACGGATGCGGAGATTCTTGCTCTTTGCGGCTCCGTTCCCGCGCGATAGTTGGTGTTTTCCGGAGTTGCATCTTCCGTGCGCGCAAGGAGCGCAGTTTCACGCGGATTTTCTCGAAGTGGCCATGGAGTCTGGCTCGCTCGCGGAAGGATACAATCGTATAGACGTATACTGTAACGACGACTGGCGCTGATGCGCCGCCGGATTCACACGCCGTGATACAAAATGTTTTCGCTTTCCGGATATCGAAAACGCTGAAAATTATTTCCTTCTCCTGTATTCTGTTGGAGATGGTCACTCTCTCCGCTCGCGCCCTCGATTCGCCTGTGGACGTGCTCGCGCAGGATTCTCACGTCGTCCGCGCCGTTGAATGGTTCACGAAAAACTCCGCGTGGATTACCGATCAGCAGGTTCGCATCACCGAAATTCCTGCACCGGAGTTTTCTGAAAAGGCCCGCGGCGAGTTTGTCCGCAAGCTCCTCGATGCCGGAACATGGAAACTCTCCACGGACGCCGCCGGCAACATTGTTGCCGAACGCCCAGGCGCCGACCAAGATGTCGTTTTGCTGGTCGCGCATCTCGATACAGTTTTTCCCGCGTCCACGGACGTTCACGTGAAAAAAAACGGTTCGCGCCTCGAAGCTCCGGGCATTTCCGACAATGGCGCCGGCCTCGCCGCGTTGGTCGCCCTCGCCCGCGCGATTGACGACGCTGGCATAAAGACTGGCATGACTCTGGTCTTCTCCGCCGACGTGGGCGAAGAGGGAGAAGGAAACCTTCGCGGCATTCGCCGGCTTGTGGAGACCTACCGCAGCCGTCTTCGCGCGGTGATTGCGCTGGACGGCTTTTCCGCCGAGCACGTCACCTCGCAGGCGCTTGCATCGCGGCGCGTAGAAGTCACTGTCACCGGCCCGGGCGGCCACAGCTGGTCCGACTTTGGCACGCCCAATCCCATCACCGCGCTCGCTCGCGCCATCGTTCATTTCTCCGCGATTCGTCTGCCGGATTCTCCTCGCAGCAGTTACAATTTCGGCGTCATCGAAGGCGGCTCGTCCGTGAACTCCATTCCCGCGTCCGCAACTCTCAAAGTAGACATGCGCTCCGAAGACGAATCGAAATTGGCGCAGCTCGAAGCAGAGTTTCAAGACTCCGTGAAAACCGGAATGCAGGAAGAGACGGCTGCCTCCGATCCCGATGAAGGTACTCTCGATGTAAAGTATCGCGTCCTCGGCATTCGTCCGGGCGGAAAACTCGACGAGCAGTCGTCGCTCTTCGCCGCTTTTTCAAGTGTGGATAAATATCTAGGTATCCGCACGCGCCTCGAGCGCGCCTCGACAGATGCAAACATCCCGCTTTCCCTCGGAATCCCTGCGATTTCCATCGGCGGGGGAGGACAGGGCGGTGGAGCGCACACTCTCGGCGAATGGTACGATCCTTCCGGCCGCGAGATTGGGCTTCGGCGAGCGCTGCTCATGCTTCTCGCCGTCGCTGGCCTTCAGTCCTGATGCTCATCTGGCGCTTTTTCCGCGGGCGGGGCATCGCCGTTCTCATCGTATCCACCCTGGCGCCCGTGATCTCTTATGCTTTCCGGCATGAGTCGCAAATTGCGATGAAACAGAATTTCCCGAATTTACAAGCTCCTGCCACGCAGCTCGCGGATCTTGTCCTCCAGAATGGAAATATCTTTACTGTGGATGCTCGCCGTCCCCGCGTCCAAGCTGTAGCTATTCGCGGCGAAACGATTGCCGCTGTCGGCAGCGATGCGGAAATGAAGCCGTGGATCGGTCCTGAGACGCGTGTTATCGATTTGCACGGCGCATTTGCCATGCCGGGCTTCAATGACGCCCACGTCCATCTTTTGAGCGCCGGGCTCGCCAAGCTCGAAATAGATTTGCAAGGTGCGAAATCCCTCGCGGAATTTCAGCAGCGCGTCCGCGGGGCTTTGAAAGATTACAAACCCGGAGAGTGGATAACGGGCCGCGGATGGGACCACACGCTTTGGCCCGAGAAAAAGTTTCCCACGCGCCAGGATTTGGACGCCGTTGCCGCCGATCGCCCTATGTTTTTCGGCCGTGTGGATGGGCACGTCGCGATCGTGAATTCACTGGCGCTGAAAATTTCTGGCATCACCAAGGACACGCCGGATCCCCCTGCCGGTCACATTGTGCGCGATCCCGCGACGGGCGAGCCGACCGGCATGCTCGAAGAAGATTCCGCGCAGTCCCTGGTTCTTCGCCACATTCCGTCGCCCGGCCCTGCGCGCTTGCGTCGCGCCATCGAAATTGCTCTCGCGGATGCCGCCGAGCACGGCGTCACTTCGCTCCAGGATAATTCCATCTCCGGCGAAAATTCCTGGGGGGTATTTGTTCTCTATCAGCAGCTTCAGAGCGAGGGGAAACTCACCGCGCGCATTACCGAATGGCTGCCGTTCGAAGCTCCCCTCGAAAAACTCGAGGAAATGCGCAAACGGGGCGGAACCTCCGACGCATGGCTTAAGACCGGCGCGCTGAAAGGTTTTCTCGATGGCTCGCTTGGCTCGCGCACCGCGGCGCTGCTCGCGCCGTATTCAGACGATCCCTCAACTTCCGGCATTCTGCGGATGGATCCTTACGAGACGCAGCTGCAGGCCATCGAGCGCGACGCCGCTGGATTTCAAATCAATTTTCACGCCATCGGCGATCGCGCCAATCACGTCGCCCTCGATGTTTTTGAAGCCGTGCGTTCTGCCAATGGGATTCGCGATCGCCGCGACCGCATCGAGCACGCCCAGATCCTCGCGTCTGCGGACATTCCTCGTTTTGTCGAGCTCGACGTCATCGCCTCCGTGCAGCCCTCGCATCTCCTCGATGATGAACGCTGGGTGGATGCGCGCATCGGCGCGGATCGCGTTGCCGGCGCTTACGCTTGGAACACGCTCGAAAAATCTGGAGCGCATCTCGCCTTCGGCACCGATTTTCCCGTCGAGCCCATCAACCCCATGCTGAATCTCTACGCCTGCGTCACGCGCGAACTGCCCGAAGGCGGCCCTACGGGCGGCTGGCAGCCGCAGGAGAAAATTTCCATCGAAGATGCCATCCGCAATTACACTGAGGGCTCCGCTTACGCGCAATTTGAGGAGCAGCGCAAGGGCCGCATCGCCGTGGGCCAGTTCGCGGACATCGTCGTACTTTCCGCGGACGTCACGCGCGTCCCTCCGCGCGATATCCTTCGCACGAAAGCGGAACTCACCATCGTGGGCGGCCGCGTCGTCTTCGAAAGCAAATGAAGTCCCTCAAGCGCCCGCGCGCGAAGTAATCTTCCCTTTCGCGCTTACTTTCGGATTTCGATGGAAACTATTTCACCGTTGTAGTTCGATTGCTGCGAAGGAGTAAAGCGAATCCGCGCGTGTAACCCTTTCAGATCGTTGCACGGATTGAAGTGATCCGGCGGCGTCCAATCCTCTGCGAGAAATTCGGTCTTTGTGAAATCCTCGGAATGCAGATGTAGAATCTGGCCGGCTGCGTTCATGTCCAATGTCATTTTTTCGCGTTGGCAGCGTACCGACGAAATCTCACCCTCCGCTCTGCCCGGCCCCGTCCAGTTGTTCGGCGAAGGCTCGTCCGTATCAGGGCCGGATGGCTGCGTTGATTTTTCATTTGAGTTGGCGATGGTCGGCCTTGCAGCCGTCGCCTCACTCGTGTAGCTGCCCGAGTTGCCAACGCGGCTTTCCATGTTGCGATATTCCGCAAGCTGGGAAAGAAATTGCTCCGCTTGCCTGCGCTCCCACGGATTTCGGGCAAGCAGCTCCGCGCGTTTCCCGACCGTTTCCGCTTCTGGCAGGCGGTGCGCGAGCATCAATACGGTGCCATAGTCGATCTGTACAACCGCATTCCCCGGCTCCAGGTGAAGGGCTTGTCCTCCCAGCGCCAGTGCCTGCTCGAGATTTGTATCGTTCCGCGCTACCAGCACAGCGAGAGAGGAGTACGCGAGGGCATAATTCGGATTCAGTTCAATCGCGTGCCGCAAATCTTTCTCCGCTTCGTCGAACGTCGCCTCACTCGCGCTATACCCGCGGCCAAGCATCGCGCGGTAGTAGTACACAAGATAATTTTTGGAATCGAGAGCGATGGCCTGATCAAACCACCGTGTGGCATCTTCGTGCTGGCCGCGCATGAAATTCATGAATCCCATGCTCTCCTGCGCCGCCACGTTTTTCGGATCCAGCCGCAGCGCTTCCTTCAGAAGGGGAGTCCCTTCATCGAATTTGTGCTGGCAAACGAACCAGTCTCCGCGAGCCGCATCAACCTCGGCGGGCGCAAGCATTCGCGCTGAAAAACTTCTCTCGTCGATTCCCGCGGGGGTTTTCATCACCACTTGGTAGTAGGAGGAGAGGCGAATGTATTCTTGTATCTTCTTTTGCAGTTGCCTCAGATCCCCGAAGGCTTCCTGCGCCGCTTGCTCCTGCGGCTCGCCCTTATCAAGCCGGTCCAGATAATTCGTCAGTTGCGCGCGATGATCGGTTTTCTCTCCCATCATGAAATAGTGACTGACCGCCCAGGATTCGGCGTAAAAAACGGATGTTCGGTTCTGCTCGTTGTAGTATGGCGACGAATGATCAACGGTGAAGAGTGTGCTTAGCGGAAGCAAGTCTTTTTCCTGCAAGAGCCGGAGGTGATTCACATCCGGCTGGCCGAGCTTCACCGTGTTGCCTTCGAAGTGCGTGTGGCCGTAGAACTCCGCGAGCCCTTCGGAAACCCACGTGGGGAGATTCGGATAATAGGGCATCGAAATCGAATGGAAATACTCGTGATACACAACCTCGTAGCCATCGTCGCTTGTTATGTCCGTGCGCACTGCGACGAAGTATTCGCCGAGGTTGCTGTAGAAAAATCCCGCGGGATGCATGTGTCCCTTGGTGGCCCAGTATTCGGGGAGCAGGCTTTGCAGCGACTTCTCGTCTTTCACTGCGAAGACGGTCACCAAGGGGCTCGGATGAGCCGTCAGCGCGGGAAGAGCCTGCCGAAATACGGCGCGGATTTTCTCAAATTGCGCCGCGGTCTGCCGTGCTTGCTTTTCGCCGGCATTGCTGATCACTCGGAAATTGGGGCTGCGAACTTCCACCCAATTTTCCGTTTTTCCCGCACGGGCGAGCGGCACGAGCGCCGCCGCAACAAGAAAGGAAATCAACAGGGCCGCACGCTGAGTAGCCATTAGGTAATTTATACGACGGATAATTGTCGGCGTCAACGACCGCGAATCTTGTTTTCGCTTTACGCGGCGATGCGGCCGTTGTCATTCCTTCACCGTGGCACTACACTTCGCCATTCGCGTAGGCTCGAAATGCGGCGGCGCGTTGCGGCGGCCGCGCGATGGGCGCGGCGCGAATAAAAAATGAGCAGGCGACTGAAAGCGGACATCGGACTGGCGTTCGGCACGCTCATCTGGGGCGTGACGTTCGTCGTCGTGAAGGACGCGCTCGCGAGCGCCTCGGTTTTCGTTTTCATGGCGCTGCGTTTCACGCTTGCGGCCGTGGTGATGGCCATGATTTTCCGCGAAGGGCTCGGCAAGCTCGACCGCGCGGCGTTGGGAGCGGGCGCGCTCACCGGCTGCTTCTTGTTTGCAGGGCACGCGTTCCAGACCATCGGCCTCCAATTCACGACGCCTTCGAAGGCGGCCTTTATCACTGCCCTGAGCGTGGTCATCGTTCCCGTGACGCTGGGAATTTTCGGACGCCGGCGCATTGGAATGTGGGTCTGGGCGGGAGCGTTCGCGGCTCTCGTCGGATTGTATTTTCTCACCGTTCCGCGCGCGGGTTTTTCCAAACTCAACATCGGCGATCTGTTTGCGCTCGCGTGCGCGGTGATGTTTGCGATCCACATTATCGTCGTCGGGCATTTCAGCCGGAACCATTCCGTGGCCGCGTTCAGTTTTTTACAGGTGGCCATGACCGCGCTGCTCACGCTTGTGGCGCTGCCGCTCTTCGCGGTCACCGGCTGGGATCTGCCGCGCCTCCGGTGGAATTCGCAGCTCGGTTTCGCCATCGTGCTTACGGCGATTGGCGCGACGGCCATCGCTTATTCAATTCAAGTCTGGGCGCAGCGTTTTACCACCGCCACACACACGGCAATTATTTTCAGCCTCGAGCCCGTTTTCGCCGGGCTCACTTCGTTCCTCCTCGCGCGCGAGCGTCTCGGCCCAAGAACGCTTGCCGGAGCGGCGCTGATTTTCGCGGGCATTTTGCTCGCGGAACTCAAAGGCCCCACGCAGGCGGCCGCGGAATCCCCCGGCCCCGTCGGCGATTCCCGCTGAGGGTCCTGCGGGGCTCCCCATCGCCTCCCTCGGCTGCGTTTTGTTTAAGTCCCTCCCTTTCCGCCGCGGCGGGCGACTAGTTCCAGTACCCGATTTGAAAATGACGTTTTTGTACCGATTGATTTTTTGGATGTTACTGATTCTTGGTGTTTTAACGATCGAATCAATTTTTCGGTGTACCGATTGATTTCTGCCAGTTTGCTGCGGGGGATTGGCCACGGAGATCACAGAGTCACGGAGATTTGCGGGTTGGCAAAACATGTGTTGTGTCTCGATTAAGATTTGCTCCGAGGTTTTGTTTTCATTGACTTAGCCCTAATCTTGTTTCTGGGTGTGTCTCGATTAGAAATTGCATCTCCCTCTTGAGATAGAAATGGGTCGATTTTTCCCCCGCCCCGTTAAATTGTTTGATTTCAATAAATTCAGTGTAGCATAGATTGAGTATAAAGTCAAGTACCGGGACTATTAAAATCCTGCTTCTTCAACTCGGTCTGATGAGTTGAACGGGCGCGCGGGGAGAATGCCCCTTCGGCGATTCCCGCTGAAAGCTGAGCCGGGATTAGGGAGGCGGAATTGTAAGAAGGAGCGCGCGCAATCGCGCGCGCTCCTGCTCGGCTTTCAGTTCTAGCATCTCGCCTTCATTTGATCGAGAACTGCACGTCGTGCGTTGTTCCATCGTTGAGTGTAGTCCGCAGCAAGTAAGTTCCAGACGCATATCCGCCCGTGTTGAGATTGTAGATGTATTGGTTCGAGGTTGGGTCAAACCGGAACAGCGTTCCTGTATTGCTCGATCCTGAAGCGGTTGTGTCTACGGACATGTCCACGGTTCCTGACGGGGTGCTCAGTACCTGGAAAACCTGAATATTCGCAACTGCATTCGAAACAATCGAGCCATCCGCCGCCGTGAGCTGGAACTTTACTGGAACCGTGCGCCCCGAGTGGTAAAACGCCGAACCATCATTGAGAATCGGCGTGAAGTAGCCGATGAAATTGTAGACCACATGAACGGTAAGTGTCTTTTGGGCTGAGTTGCCGCTGTGGTCCGTCGCTGTAAACGTCACAGTCGTCGAGCCAACTGGAAACTGCGCAGGCGCATTGTTGGTGACGGTTGGATTGGGGTCACAAATGTCTGTGGCCGAGGCAATTCCAGTCAGGCTCACTGTCGCCCGTCGCTGACGCCGTCGCGAGCGTTACGGTGATGTTTGTGGTTGAGAGTGTCAACGTGGGTGGTGTGGTGTCCTGAACCGTCGCCTGAGCTGTGGCGGTGTTGCTCAGCCCACCGGGATCGGTCACCGTTAGCGCGAACGAGTGAGTTCCGAGCGGAACGGTGACTGTGAGGATCGGGGTGTTCCCGCCAACGGGGATGCTGTCCTCGGTCCAAGCATACGTGAGCGCATCGCCATCCGGATCACTCGACGCCGAACCCTCGAGCGTAATTTGCGTTCCACCGTGGCTCGCACACTCCACCGCTCCTGCCGGCGCGCCATTAATCACCGCGACAGGCGGCTGATCCACGGGCTCCATAACAGCAAAAGACGAGAAGGATGTAACGCTGCCACAAATAATCATGTTTATCGTGTCGTTTGAGGTTGTGACGTCTACAAAGTTCGGATTTTCAATGTGAAACAGCTTTAGCTTCGAGGCGTTGCGAAATGCGATTCCCCCGTAGTTGATGCAGACGGCTACCGAGCCAGAAAAGACCGCGGTCGTGCTGAACTGGAAGTATGTTGGAGGGATGCCCAACTTGAAGCCCGTAGGCGGTGGCGCGCCAGTGCCACTTGTCGTAAGTGTTGTGTTCCCTGCGGCCGTCACGCTCGAGAACATGAGGGACGCACCACCGGGAACCGTGTTACCGCCGTTCAAAGGAACGGCAACATTTGTCCCCGCTGGAGTGCTTTGCTCAATCAGCTCATACGCGCCGACGTCGCAATGCGGACCCTGGGGCCGGGCCACACCGCGCTGGTCCGTAACGGGGCAATTGGCATCCACCGCGGCGTCGATGGCCACGCTGCCTGGCAGGATCGCAAGGGTTTGCGTGGGGCCTCCGTTGTTCTGCAACCCCGAGGGGTCGAGCATCAGACTCGATGTCGCAACTGTTGTCACACCGCATGTGCCGTCATCGTCCAGGTTTCCGCCTCCGTCGACCAAGCTGTCGCCAGCTTCGTTATCACAATTGTTCCCCGATAAACTGTTTGAAACGATCGTGTTCTGCAAGATAACTTTGCCGCTAACTCCCCCACCACCCGCCTGAATTCCGCCACCACGTCCACTTGGAAACACGGCGCTATTGCCGGAAAAGGTGCTATTCGTCACGGTCACGGTTCCGGAGTCCTCATGGAGGCCACCGCCCTCTCCGGCGATGTTGCCGGAAAAAGTGCAGTTGGTTATGGTCGCAGTTCCCCCAGTGACATCTATTGCACCTCCATCCCCACCGAAGGCAGTGCTGTTGCCTGAAAAGGTGGTGTTAGTTATGTTCGCTGCTCCGGGGCCGAGGCTTATGATGGCACCAGCCCTTTGCCCAGAAGCGGTGTTCCCAGAGAAGGTGCTGTTGGAGACGGTCAGAGCATTCGCGGAGCGGTTCCAAATGGCGCCCGCCTGGCCCGCGGTATTATTCAGAAATGTGCTGTTTGTCACCGTTAAGGTACCGAAGTTCGAAATAGTGCCGCCATTAACACCAGAATTTTGGGAGAGTGTGCTGTTGGCTACGGACAGCGTTCCTAGGTTAACTAGTGTGCCTTGACAGCTATAAAGGACATTGTTGATAGTCAAGTTTTTTAAGTCGAGCTCGACACCTACGGACACGTAGAATAACTCACCCGAGCTGTTGCAAGAGACCGAGTTAAAGCCCAAGTTGGGCCTGGTGAGGGTGACATTCTGACCAGTTCCGTCGATAGTGGTGTCGGCCGAGATGGTAAAGGCGGCGCTGAACGATATGGTCCCGCTGCACGCGAATGTGACTGTGCCGCCGCCGGAGACGGCGGCATCCAGATTGGCTTCGTCGCATGTGGTGACGACGCCTGCCGCGTGCGCGGACGGTGCGTACGCTAACGCGAGCGTAGCCATCGTGACCGCACCGAGCAGAATCACACAGTTGATCCTGCTAGCGAGGGGTTTTCGAAGAATATCGGCTTTGACTTTCATGGCTTTTTCCTCCAGAGGATTGTAGATGGCGGACGGAAGAACAACTGCTTTTGAGCGTCTGAAGAGCATTTTCGATGTCTGGCAACAACCAAGAGCTAGATTTGGGAGGGGCCGATTTGATTGGGGACGAAAGCGGAGGATATGCTGAAACTGGAAGATGTCAAGAGAAAAAAATATAGAAATCGGCAGCTATCGGCGGGTTAATTGACCGGTCAGCGATTCATTGCGGCTGGTAATACTTGACGTCGACGGGATCGTACATCACGACGTGGCGGGGATGCGATTTTTCGTAGGCGGAAATTGAGGATTCGTGTTCGAGGGTGAGGCCGATATCGTCGAGGCCTTTCATCAGGCAGCTCTTGCGGAAGGGATCGATTTCAAATTCATAGCGGATGCCGGGATCGCCGCTGACCGTTTGCGTTTCGAGATCCACGGAGAGAGAAAAGCCTGCGGAGTTTTCCGCGCGGCGGAAGAGTTCGTCCATTTGTTCGTTCGAAAGTTTGACGGGCAGCAAGCCGTTCTTGAAAGAGTTGTTGTAAAAAATGTCGGCGAAGCTGGGAGCGAGAACGACGCGGAAGCCGTAATCGAGAATGCCCCAGGGAGCGTGCTCGCGGCTGGAGCCGCATCCGAAATTGGCGCGCGCGAGAAGGATGGAGGCTCCGCGGTAGCGCGGAAAATTCAGAACAAATTCCGGATTCGGTTTTTCTCCCGGGAGATAGCGCCAATCATAAAACAGAACGCGGCCGAAGCCCTGGCGCGTGAGGGCTTTGCAAAATTGTTTGGGCACCATTTGATCGGTGTCCACGTTGACGCGGTCGAGCGGAGCGACGAGGCCGGAATGTTTGGTGAAAGGATTCATCAGTTTTCTCTCTAGTTCTTTCCTACACCATTTGGCGTTTTACCCATCGAATCATTCACGTTCCATTCGGCGGCGCGCACATCCACGAAGTGGCCGGCAATGGCGGCGGCCGCGGCCATCACGGGGCTGACGAGATGGGTGCGTCCGTCCTTGCCCTGGCGGCCTTCGAAATTTCGATTGGAAGTGGAAGCGCAGCGCTCGTGCGGCGGAAGAACGTCGTCATTCATGCCGATGCACATGCTGCATCCGGAATCGCGCCACTCGAAGCCGGCATCTTGGAAAATTTTGTCGAGGCCTTCGGCTTCGGCGGCGGCTTTGACGCGCCGCGAGCCGGGAACGGCCAGTGCCTGTTTGACATTCTTGGCGATATGTTTTCCGGCGACGACGCGCGCGGCCATGCGCAAATCTTCCAGACGAGAATTCGTACACGAGCCGATAAAAACGCGGTCGAGCGGAATGTCCGTCATCTTCGTGCCCGGGCGAAGCGCCATGTAAACGAGGGCGCGGGAGGCGGCTTCGCGGTCCACGGGATCGGAGAAGGAAGCGGGATCGGGAACGGCGCCGGTGATGTCCGTGACCATGCCCGGATTCGTGCCCCAGGTAATTTGCGGAGGAAGATTCGTGACGTCGAGCTCGATCACGCGGTCGTATTTTGCGCCCGGGTCGCTCGGGAAAGTGCGCCAGTATTCGACGGCGGCTTGAAAATCTTTTCCGCGGGGAACGAAGGGGCGGCCTTCGAGATACGCGAACGTGGTGTCGTCGGGAGCGACCATGCCGGCGCGCGCGCCGCCTTCGATGGACATGTTGCCCATGGTCATGCGGCCTTCCATGGAGAGGGCGCGGACGGCTTCACCGGCGTATTCAAAGACGTGGCCGACGCCGCCGGCGATTCCGAGTTTGCGGATGATGGCGAGAATCAAATCCTTGGCGGTAATCGCGTGAGGGCGCTTGCCGTTCACTTCAATGCGCATGGTTTTCGATTTGAATTGCGAGAGACATTGCGTGGCGAGGACGTGTTCGACTTCGCTGGTGCCGATGCCGAAGGCGAGAGCGCCGAAGGCTCCATGCGTGGAAGTGTGGCTGTCGCCGCAAACGATGGTCTGGCCCGGCTGCGTGATGCCCAGCTCGGGGCCGATGATGTGAACGATGCCCTGATTCTGGCTGTGCATGTCAAAGAGCCGCACGCCGGTCTCGCGGCAGTTGCGCGCCAGAGCATCGAATTGGCCGGCGGCGTCGGCATCGATGATGGGGAGGGTGCGATCTTTGGTCGAGACGGAATGATCCATCACCGCGAAAGTGAGATCGGGGCGGCGAACTTTGCGGCCGGAAGCTTTGAGGCCGGCGAAGGCTTGTGGCGAAGTGCCTTCGTGGATGAGATGGCGGTCAATGTAAATGAGCGAAGGCTGGCCCGCGGATTCGTGGACCACGTGAGCGTCCCAGATTTTTTCGTAGAGTGTGCGCGGGGGCATTAGTTGGCTTCCATCATTTCAGGGGCAGCTTGCATATCGCTTGTCCGAGGAAAAGTCAATTTCCCCACCCTCGCCGCGGCGAGGATGGGGCACCCGGAGGAGACTAGCTCGGGATTAGGAAGGGCGAAATTGGGGGCGAAAGCGGGCCGGGCCAGTTTTTCCCAGATGGCATATGTGTCTCGATTAGAAAGTGGAGCTATGCTTTGTTTTCTATGACTTACGAGGGAGCTTGTTTCCGGGTGTGTCTCGATTAGAACTGCGCTCAGGTTTTTATACCAGTACCGAGCCGGAGAGGCGGGGGCGCCGGGGGCGGGCTTGTTGTTAAGGCTGCGCGCCCGGGTGGGGCGGGGCAGCCCGATGTTCGAGCAGTCGTCCATACTCCGAATTGCATTTTAGCACGTCTCGGAGAGAGACGAAAGCGGCATTGATGCGTGGAGTTGAGGTAGTTTCCGAGTTGCCTACCACCTACCAGATGGCGGCCCGATTCTGTGGCCGTGAGTACAAACGCATGTTAGGCCAACCGCTCCACGGTGAAACTGGTTTAGCTAACCTTTCAAGAGTTCCGCGGTGGTTTTTGCAATCAGATCCAAAACAGCTTCCCTCACATACCCGGTCGCCTTTCCGAGCTTGATTTCAATGAGCTTCTTTTTCGCCGGGGTGGGGCCGGCTTTCGGGTCTGACATCACATCTTGGAGCAAGCCGCAAAGCGTGTTGCGATCATCCGGCGAGAGCTTGTCATCATGTTCGAGCAGTTCCCGAGCGGTCTTCAATCGGTCCTCCATCCATGGATACGGGCGTCCGCAGCCATGACAAAACTGAGGGCGGGAGTAGCCCCTACCAGATCTGAATATTCGAGCTCCGCGGATCGGCTCTCTGCAGCTCGGGCACTCGTCGATACACGGCGCACCACATTTTGTGCAATGGACTCTTGAATCGAATGGCGTGCCGTCGCAGTGTTGGATGTGTCCCTTCAGACATATCTGCGCATCGCAGTGGAGTCCGTCCGGGTGTACCCCTTGTGCTCTATTGGCGTCACGTTTTTGCATTTGGAGTTCCTCTGTGACGGTCTTTAGAGCGAGAAGGCCGAAGGCATCGTGAATCTCGATTTCTGAGTTCAAGTCCACCAGTTGTCTAACAATAAAATGTGAGACCCAATCGAGAGCGTCTCCCTTTGCTTCTGCCGGAGCCGAAACGCGATACTCCTTACCGTCAATGTAAACAGTCGCGACTCTTTGCAGAGACCCCGGATCATTCGATCCGTACAAGACCCTCTGCTTCAGGACAACTTTGGTGTCTAGGGTGTCGCCCACCGAAAGATCCCCCCTTGACTCTCTATTGTAACGGTATCTAGGGTCTGCGGTCCGCCAGAGACTAATATTGGCCAGAGTGGACGGAGGATGAACGGCTGGCGAGACGTCGAATGGGGCGAATCGGATGGGGCGTGGGAGAGAGAGACGGAAGCAGGATCGAAGAACAATTACTTGGGTGCGGGCGGGGCTCAGCTGACGATGCCTGCGTCGTTGGATTGGCGGGGCGACGGAGATTCTTCGATGATGAGAAAATTAGGAAGGCTGCTTCGCGCCGGTTACGACGAGGACTTCGGCGGGAAAACTAAGTCCGCCTTCAACCGAGTACGCACCAAAGGCTGCGATGACGTCGCGTTTCAAGTCCGCGAGTTGTTGCCTTGAAAGCTTAGCAAGTTTGGTGCGAAGCATTTCCGACATTTCGGAGCGTAAGGTCCAGAAGTCCTCGGCGGAAATCGGGGCGCGGATGGAGAACTGCAAAATGCGTTCGGATGGCGCAGCCACGCCCGCCTCCAAAAGAATAGCGGCCAACTTTCCCGGAGCAGCGAAACGGAACGCGTCCGGCGATTGCGGAGCTGCGGGAGGCGAAGCGACGTAGCGTTCGACGACTTGGGCCACGACGTAATGAAACGGATTTTTCTCAGCGAAATGCCAGACGGCCAAGGCGATTCGCCCGCCCGGCTTGAGCACGCGCAACATCTCACGAACAGAATCAACGGGAGAGGGGAAAAACATCACGCCGAAGCGGCTCACCACGGCGTCGAAGGTGTTCGCGGGAGAGGGCAGATTGTCCGCCGGCGCCACTTCAAAGCTCGCATTGGCGAGTCCGCGGCGGCGCGCTTCGCGACGAGCAGCTTCCACCATCTCCGGAACGGGATCTGCGCCCACGACTTTGCCTTCGGGGCCAACCAGGCCGGCAATGGTCAGCGCTGGTTCGCCCGGGCCCGTGGCTACGTCGAGGACAGAGCGGCCGCGGGTGATCTGTGCGTCTGCGATGAGAGCCCCGGTGACCGGCGCAAACATCTCGCGGATAATTGCGCGGTGTTTTTCCCAGTAAGGAGCCGATTCGCTCCACAGGCCAATGATTTCACTGTTCGCAGGCATAAGTGGGAGTGAGCTGATCCCGGATTCCTATTTTTGAATTCTCTAGCAGCAGCATTATCAACCGGGCGGCGTCGCGTTGCAAGCTGGGGGCGGTCGCCCGTGGCTGCGGGTGGATGACGGCGGAGCTTGAAGCTGAGCGGTGAAACGATCCATCGACCGGGGCGAGTCGAATGGGGCGGGGAAGAGAGACGGAAGAAGGAGCGAGGCACGATCAGTTAGGTTTGTTGGAGTCTGCATCGGGGCTGTTAGCCACGGCGCTGGACGCGGAAGGCGACGAGGTCAAGCCGCTTCCTGTCTGCCGGGACACTTCATGGAAGTCGCTGACGAAGTCCATGGGCATAAACCCTCCGCCCGGCCCAGCGCGGTACCAATGCGGCGGAGGCAGGGTAATCGCCGCAAAAGTTTGCGTCCATTTCTTATCCACACTGAGCGCCATGGCGTAAGGAAGATATTTTTCGAAGAGGTCGGGCGTTTTTTCGAGGCGCTCGATGTGGTCTTTTTCCACGCGTCCCAAAAACTCTTGAAAGCCCTGCACTTTCACGAGTGTCTGAGCTCCCGTGGGCGTCCGCACGGGCAAGAACCAGCCGAATCCGAGAATAATCGCGCCGGTCAAAAGGCCGGTCAGAATCAACAGAAGAGGAGCTGTACGCGTGACCGCGGCCAGGAAGGCTCCTACAACAGCCAACACGAACCCGAAAAAAATTCCTTTGACGGCGTAAACCTGGCGAACCCTGTCGGGGCGATGCTCATAATATCCGAGGGCCACCAGCTTATCGAAGATAGCGTCGCGAATTGCTGTCAGGTGCAAAGCGAACTGGTTCTGCAATTCGGAAAATGCGACGGAGGTTCGCAGGGAATCTGCCACTCCTCCGATCGCGAGAAACTGCTGGTAAACGTCGTCCGCCTTCGCCCGGACGTGAGATAAGGTGGAAGAAAGAGCCGCATTCTGTGAATGAGCTTGCAACTGCGACAGGGCTTCCGACAGCAGAAGCATAGGATTGGTGGGGAAGAAAATACTTTTGAGCACGGCCTGTTCGTGAGGCTTCAGATTTTCCCAATCGCTTGCCGGCTTTATGAGGTGAAAAAGGTAATCGCGATGGCCGCCGGGCGACTTGCTCTCGTCCGTCTGCTCGATGGCGAGATAGCCCTTAACAGAGAGATCCGTGATGGTTGCCGTGATGCTGCTCAAAGCGACGGAGTTGCTCAATAGGGCGCCGCACTCGGCGGGTGAAAGACTTTCCGGCGGCTCGTACTGGACGCTTACTGCGCCCCGCTCGGGCTCGAGAGCTTGCTTCCAGCCCTGCCAGAACATGTAGATCAAAGCGACGACAGGGCTGGCAACAAAGAGTAGAAGGAGAAAGTCCGCTATGCCGCGATTGCCGATCATCAGGTCCTTCGCGCTACTTCTTTGAACGCTTGCTTGAACACCATAGTACAACATGAATCGGAATTCCCAAATCGGCGGCGACTCGATGATCGAGGAGAGACCTTTTGCTGTCCGGTTTGGCGACAGCGTTCTCCCGCAAGCGGACAAGTCCAGCCCATAGCTGCCCGGGGACAACCCGATAATTTAATGAAGCGCAACGAGTTAACCAAGAGGGAGTTTGGAAGGGCATCTGCGCTCACTTTCGAGGATTTCAGGGGTGTACCCATGCAAACTCTCTGGCAGGACTTGCGCTACGGGCTGCGGATGCTTGTCAAGGCGCCCGGCTTCACGATCGTCGCCATGCTCACGCTCGCTCTCGGCATCGGAGCCAATACAGCGATCTTCAGCATTGTGAACAGTGTCCTTCTGCGTCCGCTTGCTTACAAGGATTCCCCTACGCTCGTAAACGTCTGGGGGAAGCTTGAGAAGGATGGCATTCCGCAAAACTGGATTTCAGAGCCCGAGTATTGGGACTTGCTCCATCGCGATGAAGCGTTCTCGCAAATTGCCGCATACTCATTGGGAAGCAGTGCGAACCTCACGCGCGCCGACGCGCGACCCGTGCAAGTCTCCGAAGCCGGCGCCACGGCGGACTTACTCCCGCTGCTCGGCGTCTCGCCGATGCTGGGCCGGAACTTTAGCGCCGAAGAGGATCAGCCCGGCCATTCGCACTTCGCTCTGCTCAGCTACGGGCTTTGGCAGAGCCAGTTTGGCGGGGATCCGAATATTGCCAGCAAATCCATGCAGCTCGACGGTGAAACGTATGTTGTGGTGGGCGTTCTGCCGAAGCAATTTTCACTCGGCGGCAAGCTGGACCTCTGGATTCCCCTCGGACTGGATGCCGCAAAACCACAGGACCGAGGCTCCCACTATCTGCACGTCGTCGCGCGTCTGAAGCCGGGCGTGAACTTTGCGCAAGGATCGGCTGCCCTCAAGCGGTTCGCGGCGGATTTGCGCCGGACGTATCCGAACAGCTACGGCGGAGGCGACGAAAAAGATTTCGACATGTTCATGGTTCCTGTGAAGGAGCAGCTTGTGGGCAAAATTCGCCCGGCGCTGCTGGTGCTGCTGGGCGCCGTCGCGTTCGTGCTCCTCATCGCCTGCGTCAACGTTGCAAATCTCCTGCTGGCGCACGCATCCGCGCGCGAGAAGGAGCTGGCCATCCGTGCGGCATTGGGCGCGGGGCGTGGGCGGTTGATACGCCAATTGTTGACCGAGAGTCTGATTCTGGCGCTCGCCGGCGGGCTGCTCGGGCTCATGCTCGCCTACTGGGGCGTGGATGCGCTGCGCGCGATAGTTCCAGCGAAAACTCCGCGCATGGACGAGGTGGCTCTCGATCCTCTGGTTCTAGCGTTCACGTTCGGCGTTTCCGTGCTCACCGGGCTGTTCTTTAGCCTTGCGCCTGCCTGGCATATCGGAAGAAGTGATCTGCGGGAAACGCTCAACGAAGCCGGCCGCGGAACTTCAGCGACA
Source organism: Candidatus Acidiferrales bacterium (assembly GCA_050747245.1). Classification (GTDB taxonomy): domain Bacteria; phylum Acidobacteriota; class Terriglobia; order Acidiferrales; family UBA7541; genus JBOGNO01. Next base: position 102,540 of record JBOGNO010000004.1, on the reverse strand, counting down.
GCCGGGAGCCGACGATTGCGCAGCGCGCTGGTTGTTTCTGAGCTTGCGCTGGCAGTGCTTCTCTTGGCGGGCGCGGGGCTCTTGATCCGAAGTTTCAGCCGCTTGCTGGGGGTATCGCCCGGCTTCCAAGCACAACACCTGCTCACGATGGAGCTGTCACTCCCGGAAAAGATCTATCCCGACGGCGCGCCAGTGCAGAATTTCTACAAACAGCTCATGGCCCGCGTGGCTGCAGTTCCAGGAATCCAGTCCGCGGGCGCCGTTTCGCAGATGCCGCTTTCCGACTCCTATAACTCCGGCACGGTGATGTTCGAAGACACCTCGATCCCCGACCTCCCAAGGATTCAGAACCTGGGAAATTTTCCGTTCCTGGAAATCGACCAGCGTTCGGTTACAACTGGGTACTTTCAGGCGATGCAGATTCCGCTCATCCGCGGACGGCTGTTGAACGACGCGGATGGACCGAATAGCCAAATCGTCGCCGTTGTGGATGCGGATTTCGCACATCACTTCTGGCCTCACGGGGAGGCTGTCGGTCAGCGCGTAGCTATCGATGCCATACCCAACGTCAAGCCCATTACGCCGCGCTGGCGCACCATCGTGGGAGTGGTCGGACACGTGAAGCACTACGCGCTCGACGTCCAGGGCCGGGAACAGATATATTTTCCACACGCGCAACCGCTTTACGGGGTTTCCGCGCCCCGCGATATGACGCTTGCGGTGCGAACCTCGCTGGACCCGGCCAGCGTGACCAACGCAATTCGCGAACAGGTGTTCGCCATCGACAAGGATCTCCCGCTTTACAACATCGCCAGCATGGACCAGCTTGTCTCGGATTCCGTCGCGCAGCCAAGGCTGAATGTTTCTCTGCTCGTTGCGTTTGCGGTGCTGGCGCTGGTCCTGGCGGCCGTCGGCGTATATGGCGTGATGGCCTATGCCGTGACGCAGCGCACTCAGGAGTTCGGCATCCGCATGGCGCTCGGCGCGTTGCCCGCGGACGTCCAGAAACAGGTTTTCCTCGAAGGTGGCCGCCTCGCCGCATTTGGTCTGGCGCTGGGCCTGATTGCGGCGTTAGCGCTTACACGTTTGATGTCCAGCTTGCTCTTCGGCGTCAAGCCGAGCGATCCGCTAACCCTGGGCGTCGCCGCCGCGCTCCTCGCGATCGTTGCTCTGGCCGCTTGCTACATCCCGGCGCGCCGCGCCACGCGCGTCGATCCGATCGTCGCGTTGCGGTACGAATAGTTCGTGTTCCGTGATGCGTGCTGGTGACTCAGGTTCTGGGTCTCTCGCGAACCGCAACCGAATCGAGATTCTGGGGATTCGAGGCCTGATCGAAAACTCCACCGCGAGAGTGCGACTCAGAAACAATTGGCGCGCGCAAGGATGCTAGAGCGGCTCAGACTGCACCTCCGGATACTGCTTGGAAATATTTGTGAGCTGACTGGGAGGCGCGCTCTTCAGGTACACGTCAAAAAACGTGTGCACGTAATCGGTAGTGATGGCGAGGCCGCGGTACTTTTCCAGGCGACCGAATCCTATTATGCGCATCAGCCCGATGATGAACTGGCTCTTGAGAAGCATCTGGTCGCTGAAGCTGAAGTGATTCGCGCCGCGAATGGCTATGAGTAGCCGTCCATTGGGAAGGTGGCTGTAGAGGGATTGGAAGTTGGCAAGGATTTTACCGCTTGCCGGATCCGGCCGATCGCGACTGTGGTCGCTGAGGATGAACAGGAAAGGCTGCTTGAGACCTTCCTCGACGACGCTGCCGAAGGGAGCGCCATCAATATCGATTCCCGCCTTGCACCGGGGATCGTTATGACAGAATTGCAACGCCGTCGCGCCGCCAAAAGAATGACCAAACATGCCGAGGCGCTGCATATCCAACCGGCCGGTGAACTTGCCTGAGGGATCGGCGTCGTTCAAGCGCTGCAATTGGCTCACCACAAAGCTCGTGTCGCTGGTCCACATGCGCAGAAGTTTGGCGATGAGGCGATCCTGCTGGTCGCCTTCAAGATTTTCGATGTCGTACTCCGGAGGCCGCGAGACGACGCGACCGTCGGGCAAGACAGCAACAAATGTTCTGTAAGGCGCGTCGAAACCTACGACGACGTAGCCGTGACTGGCCAGATCCTCAGCGAGAGTGGTGAAGTCCGTGGTCAAGGCTCCGCCGCCGGCGCGCATGATCACGACGGGATAGGAAGGTTGGTCAGTCGAGACTTCAGGATCGACGGTGCTATGAACATGTACGAGCGACAAATCGCGCGTGAGGAACTGGCTCATTAGAACGCCTGAGTTTTGCGCGAGAGCCGAGCGCCACGGCGCGGGGAGATACTCCGCCGGCGGGGCCGATGTCGGAGTGGCCGAAGGGTACCAAATCCAAGCGACGACCTCGCGCTTGGCCCCGGGAGGCGGCGCCAATTCATCTGTCTCGGATTCGTTTGCCCAGGTGTACGTCGTTCGACCTACGGCAAAGTGACCTGTGGGCGCGGGCAACGTGATTGCTGTCTTGTGCTCCCACTTGAGTAGGGCGAATAGCGCAATCAGTCCGACAACTACGAGCAGAACAAGTAGAGTGAAGCTTCTGACCAGCCATTTCATGATCCTGGATTTGAACATGAAGGCGCTCCTCTCTCGTCGAACAGCAGGTTCATCATATTCAAAGTACTTTGCAATGTAAAGCTAATTATGCGCGGACAATTCCAGCCCGAAAGTCTTTATGATGGAGGCCCCTGAAAAATCCTGAAGGGTGTGGGCAGGAGGAAGGGGACTTCGCAGAGCAAATAGAATGGCAATGACAAAAACGACGAAGTCAATATTGAGGATTGCAATCGCCGCGGCTGTAGGCGCCGTTGTTGGAGTGCTCCTTGTTCGCTGGCACATGACTCCAGAGGTTCGCGCATTGTTTGAATTCTCGATTGGCATGCGGCTATCCCTGGTGCTCTTGTTACTTTTCTCGGTCTACTGGAGCATTGCAGCAAGAGACAGCGCGCAGACAAAGACATCCGAATCGGTGTGGTCGCGGCAACTGCATTTGATTTTGGTCAACGGAGCTGTGTTACTGCTCGTGCTTCCTGTTCCCGGCCTCACGCGCAGGTTCCTGCCCTTGAGTCATTTCCTTGAAGCCGCTGGCCTGGTGATTGAGGCCGCATTCATTCTCCTTGCAGTCTGGGCGCGACGGCATCTTGGCAGCAACTGGAGCGGCGAAGTCCGGATCGCGGCGGCGCACCAACTGATTCGCACAGGGCCTTACCGATTCATTCGACATCCGATTTACACCGCGGTGCTCGGAATGTATTTCGGAATCGCGCTCGTTTCCGGGGAGATTCACGCGCCGATTGCGCTGGTCATTGTGACTCTGGCGTACTGGCGCAAAATCCGGCTCGAAGAACGAGCCTTGGCGGAAACTTTCGGCGCCGATCACGAAGCCTACCGCGGGGACACCTGGGCGTTAGTGCCATTCCTGTATTGACGGCGTCGCGGCGGAATGGCTGGTTCCGCGAGAATGGCGGCGCTCCTCAGCTCGATGTTCGCATGGCATAATGCCCACCGAGAGATACTGCAGTTAGAGAGGGAATTCCGCCTATGGGCAACGAATCGCAAACCGCGAAGGAGCAGAAGACGTCGATTGCGCCAATGTTGTCTGTTCGGAAGGGTGCAAAGGCGGTCGAGTTCTACAAGAGAGCGTTTGGGGCTACCGAATTATTCCGCATCGACGACGCGAGTGGATCAGTGGTTGCTCGGCTATCCGCGGAAGGGGCCGAATTTTGGGTTGCTGACGAATCACCGGAGAATAAGAATTTCAGCCCCGAGTCGCTGGGGGGCGGTTCCGTGCGTATGGTGATGATCGTGAATAATCCGGACGCGGCTTTCGGACGCGCCGTCAAAGCAGGTGCCACGTTTGTTTGGCCCGTCAGCAACCAATACGGTTGGCGTCTAGGCCGTATCGTCGATCCGTTCGGACACCACTGGGAAATTGGCAAGCCATTAGCTGAAGGAAGTTGAGCTTCGATGTGAAGCTGCGGCTTGCTCCGTGCACCGAATCAGGAGCGCCCGCGCATTCGATTTTTTTTCCGATGAGCAGGGCCTACGCGAAATGGCGGGGCTGACGCATCCGCTGTCGTCTACAATGGGCCGCCTTGGAGGGAACCATGCGCAAATTTCTATTGCTGTTGTTGCTTGTTCCGGGACTTCTACTGGCAGAGAACTTTCAGGCAAAGGCCGCGCAAGAACAGGCGCGTTCCGTGAACGCCACTGTCTCCGGTCGATGGGTCGTCGACGCCGACTTTTACGGTACTCCGCTCGTTTTTTCCATGGAGCTGAAGCAGGAGGGAGACAAACTCACCGGCGATTTTGGCGGAGACAAGCTGGAGGGATCCCTCAGCGGAAATTCCCTTCATTTTCTGGCCAAGGACGGGCAGGGCGGCTCAGAGGAATGCCAGGCCACGGTCCAAGACGGCGCCATGTCCGGGAGCATGGTTTTTACCGACGCCGGGGATTCGGCGCATCCCACCACGCACCAGTTCACCGCCAAACTCGTTCCGCAGCGCCGCGCGGGAGCGCCGCAGCGACATGAATTTACGCCGACAACTTTTTATCGCGAGTTCTCGGCTTTAAACAAGCCGGTTCTGACCATCTCGCCCGGCGACACAGTCCACACCACTACCGTTGACGCGGGCGGCACGGACGAAAAAGGTGTGACGCGCGTTCTAGGCGGAAATCCTGAGACCGGACCTTTCTACATTGAGACTGCGGCGCCCGGAGACACACTGGTGGTGCACCTCACGCGTGTGCGATTGAATCGCGATTGGGCTGTCAGCGACGACGGCGTGGTTGACCGAGGGCTGGACAGCGATCTTGCCGTGAAGATGAAGGACGTCGGCAAAACTGTGCGCTGGCATTTGGACGTGCAACAAGGAGTGGCCACTCCGGAGAAACCCGCAGAGCATCTGGCGCGGTACACGGTGCCTCTCAAGCCCATGCTGGGATGCGTTGCGGTTGCTCCAAACGCCACCGGCGCCGCGCCGGGCGCCGGCGATTCCGGCCGCTGGGGCGGCAACATGGACTTCAATGAAATTGTGGAAGGCGCCACGGTTTACCTGCCCGTGAATGTCTCCGGCGCTCTGCTCTATGTGGGCGATGGCCACGCAGCCCAGGGCGACGGCGAGCTCAACGGCAACGCGCTGGAAACCTCCATGGATGTGGAGTTCACTGTGGATGTGATTCCGGGGAAACGCATCATGGGTCCCCGCGTGGAGTCGGCGACGCACATCATGGCCATGGGACTGGACGGGTCGCTGGACGACGCTTTCCGTACCGCCACGGCGAGCATGGCGCAGTGGCTGACGGACGAATACAAGTTGACTCCCTCGGAGGTGGCCCAGGTGCTGGGCACGTCTTCGGAATACAAGGTGAGCGAGGTTGCTGACCGCAACGCGGGAATCGTGCTCAAGATCAGAAAGGATCGCTTGCTTCCACTAGCTCCGGCGGCAAAGTGATCTGCGGGCACGGCTGTTCCCGCTTCAACATAGCTGATACAGGAGAACGAAGTGACCGAGCCAAGCAGCGGCATTGGTAATGTGGCACGGAACAAAGCCCTCACGGAGATGGCGATGGGCTACTCGCGCAGCCGAGTTCTCTGCGCGGCCGCGCGTTTAGGCATCGCAGATGCGCTGGGCGAGGAGGAGCGTTCTATTGAACAGCTCGCGGTTTCCTGCGGAGCCCAACCGGCCGCTTTGTACCGGCTGCTGCGCGGGCTTGCCAGTTTCGGAGTCGTTGCCGAACGAACTCCAGCACGTTTCGTACTGACACCATTTGGCAAGCCGCTGCGCAAGGATGTCCCCAATTCAGAATGGGCCGGGATTGTCTTCTGGGCGGACCTGCTCGCAGACTTTTGGTCGCACCTGACGGAGTGCGTTCGCAGTGGAGAGAACGCGCACAAGGTGATGGAGCGCGAGGGCATCGCCTCACGCTGGTCGAAGGATTCCGAAGCTACGGCGATCTTCCGCGCCGTCATGGGCACGGCGCCTGCGGAAGATTACATGCCCATCGCGCATGCCTGGAATTTTTCGAAATACCGCACCGTTGCCGACATTGGCGGAGGTGGAGGCGCACTGATCGCCGCGATCCTGGAAGCTTTTCCGAATGTGCAGGGCATGCTCGTGGACCGCCCGGAATCTATCGATCGGGCACGAGCGCGTTTCGAATCGGGAACGCTTGCGGCGCGGTGCAAGCTTTTGGCCGCGGATCTATGCACTTCCGTCCCGGCGGGAGCCGACGTTTATGTCATGAAGCACTTCCTTCATGGCTATGGCGATGAGTCGGCAATTGGAATCCTGCGCAACTGCCGATCTGTCATGTCGAAGGACGGCCGTATTTTGATCATCGAATTCGTTCTGCCGGACGTCGTTGATCATGCCGATCCGGAATTGGAACATCGCTTAATGAGCGACCTCAACATGCTGGCCGTCACGGAAGGCAAGGAGCGCAGCGCGGTGGAATGGAAAAAACTGTTAAGCAGCGCAGGCTTCGAGTGCCGGGGTGTCACTCCGGTCCCAGGAGAGTTGGTTTCGATTATTGAAGCTGCCCCCCGCCTTTGATTCCGCGGCCCAGGACAATTCGACAACTGACCGCGGCAGCCGCAAGTACGGCCGACTGTCAGCGCTCTCGCACGCAACTCTGCGGTTCAATTTCTATAAAGGCTTCACGAATGCGTGCAGCAAGATTTTCCGGAGTGGGAAGCCTTTCCCGAACTGATGCGGGCTGTGGAAAACTGCGCTGCACTCCCGCGCAAGGGATGACATTTAACGGCAACTACTTAGGATTCTTTTTCATGTTGAAAGCCTGTGGAAATCGACGTGCGAGAGCGATTTGCCTCAGCGGTTCCAAATGAGTCCTCGGGTGAAATCCTGGGACACCTCCCCTTTCGCGGACGGAATCTGCAAGACTAAATTCATGCCGACAGTCCCTTCCTCGGCGCGAGAGGAGATGAACATGGAAGGGATGAATCGCCGTCAGGCCCCGCGTTTCAATATGAGAGTGCAATTGTCATACAAGCCCGTAGGCGCTCCCGACAGCGCCGAGGTGATTGTGCACTCGGATAATATTTCGTCACGAGGTGTGTATTTCAGGACCCACAAGCTGCTAAGCGTGGGAACGCCGCTGCAATTATTCTTGAGGATGCCTAGAGAGGTGGCCGGGAGTCGTGCGTCCACGTGGTGCTGCGTGGGACGAGTGGTGCACAACCGACCGCCGAAGGCTCCCTACAAAGGGCCGGGAATGGGGATAGAGTTTCATTATTACGACGTGGTCCGAGATGCGGAGCATACGGCGAGCTCAGCCTGCGGATAGCTCGGCGAAACGCGACGATAGGCAAGCAGACACTTAGAATCAAACTGCCCACCTCTAGTCCCCAGCGGAGGGCGAACCGTCGCGCACCCTCTGGCACCTCCCTGCGGCGCCAGTCCTTGAAGCAAGACCCCAGCATAGCAGCCCCGGCCATGAGCATATGCCCGCAGTGGGAATCCATTCCCGAACTAATCTGAGGCTGTGGAAATCTGAGTGAGAACCACAATGGAACGCATGACGTTTAATGGCAATCAGTTAAGAGACATTTTCTGTCGGGCGAACACATGGCAAAAGAGGTGCAGCTATTATAATGTCAGTGCATCCGCTATCGAGTCCGCAGAGGAATTGCTGAGGCGCCCTCCGTTCGAGGACTCGGCCCGCGATTGAAAGAAAGCTGCCGATCCCTCCCGCGGCACGAGAGGAGACAAACATGGGAGGGGTTGAGCATCGACACACTCTGCGCTTCGACATGATCGTGCAGGTGTCGTTCAAGGCCGCGAATGCGCCGGACAGCTCCCGGGTGATCGCGCAGACGGACAACATTTCGTCGCGAGGCGTGTATTTCCGGACGGATAAGCCGCTGAGCGTGGGCACGACGCTGCAAGTCCTCGTGAGGATGCCAAAAGAGATCGCGGGGCTCCGCGCGCCCCTCCTATGCTGCATGGGGCGCGTGGTGCACATCCGGCTTCCCGAACCTCCCATCGAGGCCTCGGGAATGGGAGTAGAATTCTATTATTACGACGTAATCTCCGAGAATGCATCGGTGTTGAGCGTTTCATCAAACTAGCGACTCACCAGGAATCAGAGGCAGAAAGCAAAGAGCGCCACTCTTCCGCCGCGGCGGGTGGAGAGTGGCGCGCGCGGTTGCATCTGCCTGAGCGCTCCATTAGAGCCACTCGCCAAAACGAAATTCCAGCCTAGAATAGCGTCGGCGACGCTTGCGAATGCGACTAGGTAAGTCTATAAAATCTCTTTGAAGAATCAGCCTAAGCAAGACTACGAGATAAGGTGCCGAATTGTTCGAGCGCTACACGGAAAAGGCGCGGCGCGTGATTTTCTATGCGCGATACGAGGCAAGCCAATATGGAAGCGGGTTCATCGAGTCAGAGCACCTGCTGCTAGGTCTGTTGCGGGAGGATCGGGGAATCGCACTAAGGATAATGCGAGGATGGGGGTCACTCGAGCGGATACGTGCGGAAATTGAGAAGGGAACTACGCCCGGGAAGCCGATTGCGACGTCGGTCGATTTGCCACTGACGGTGGAGTGCAAGAGAATCCTCGATTTCGCAAAGGAAGAGGCGGACCGGCTCGGGCACCACAACGTGGCTACGGGGCATTTGCTGCTGGGTATCTTGCGCGAGGAGAAGTGTCGCGCGGCGCAAATCCTGAGTGCGCGGGGGTTGAAGGCTGCGAAACTAAGAGAAGAGTTCGCGCGGCCGGGAGCCTACATCGAAGGCGGCACCCTCGCGAGTGATCGCGAAGAACCGGAGATACGGCGGACAACGGCGCCGGAGGAATTCGATCTCGACCAATGCATTGCCCAGTTTCTGCGGGCGTGGGAAGTGAAGGATGCGAACGTAATTGCTAGCCTGTTTTACCCTGAAGGGTCGTTTGTGGATGGGCTCGGTGAGCTGTGGGTGGGAACAGGGGACATCGAAGCAGGCGTGGCGCGGCAATTTGCGAAATTCCCTCAGGCCCCCACGAAAGGGAAACTGGAAGGTGTAACCTATGCCCGAGATGAGCACGCCGTGGCAGTGTGGATCGTGGATCCAGATAAGAAGCTTCTGGGCGGGTTCGGGATGAGGATGACCCTCTGCATGGTAAAAGCAAATCTGGGATGGGGTATATTGGCCGCGCACCTCACGATGATCGAGCCGGGGCGCAGATAAAATCGAAACTCAGAAAAAAGTACTAGAATTTCGGAATTGAGGAAATCACACGGAGGAGGGAAGAGTGAACGGAAGAATGAAAGTAGTGGCAATCGCGGCGGCAATTGTTTTGACCGTAGCGGTAGCGTTCATCGCAGGGGTCGCAGTGGCAACGGCGGGGCAGACGCCGCTGAAGGAGACGCAGAGAATCAAGCTCCCGGCGGACGTGAAAGGGCACTTCGACCATTTTGGAGTGGATGTGAAGGGCAACCGTCTCTTTGCGACCGCGGAAGACACGCATGCGGTGCTGGTGCTCGACCTGAAGACGGGTGAGGTCATCCACAGGATCGAAGGGCTGGCGCGGCCTCATGCAGTTTTGTATCGCGAGGACCTGCACAGGATTTACGTGACAGACGGAGGCGAGGGAGCGCTGAAAATCTTCGATAGCGAAAGTTATGCCCCTGTGAAGAACATCAAGTTGCTGCTGGATGCCGATTCCATCGCCTACGACGAAAAGTCGAAGGAACTCTACATCGTGAATGGAGGAGGCGACGCCAAGCAGACGTTTTCGACCATCAGCATCGTGGACACGACTGCCGGCGAAAAACTGGGCGACATGCAAGTGGACGGCGACACGCTGGAGGCCATGGCGCTCGAGCACGCGAGCGCGCTCATGTACGTGAACAATCGTGCGAAGAACCAGATCGAGGTGATAGACCGCGCGAAACGAAAAATCGTGGCGACCTGGCCCGTGACGCTCGGGAAATTCAACGTGGCCATGGCGCTCGATGAAGCAAACCACCGGCTGTTCGTGGGGTGCCGGAGCGGGCACATCGTGGTCTTCGACACGCGCACAGGCAAAGAGTTACAGGCTCTGCCGATCGCCAAGGGCGTGGACGATGCGACGTTCGACGCAGCGACCGGAAGAATTTATGCCTCCTGCGGGGAAGGGAACGGAACGGTAAGCGTTTACAAGGAGGCATCTGCGGACCAGTTTGAATCACTGGGAGACGTGGCATCGGGGCCCGGAGGCAGGACTTCGAGGCTGGTGCCGGAACTGGGGAAGTTTTTCGTGGCCGTGCCATCGCAAGCCGCGTCAGCGTCGGAAGTGGTGGTTTTCCAGGTGCAGTGAGGCGGCGCGGTGGGCATGCATCCCGGCGACGCCGCGCGCATCTTAATTACATCTGCGGCGAGGGCGCGCGGCCGGCAAAAAGTACTCAGGGAATAAGTAAATGCTCACAACGGCAAGCGCTTGCCGTCGAAGATAAAAGGCGCTGGAAATGCGGTATTATATTAGAATCGCGGGACTGCCCGCCAGACGGCGCGACGCAAAGGGAGCACGGAAATGGGTATCCAGATTCGGGAGTTGGTGGATTGGGTGAGGCGCCGGAAAGTCTTTGCATCGCTGCTGGTGGTGCTGACGCTCGGGGCCGGAATTTTGATCGGCACGGTAATTTCCGGGCACGCCCTGGCAAATCGCGCACAGAACGCGAATGGGGCCGCGCTGCTGGCCGTTCCGGACCCGGTGCAGCTTTCGGGCACGTTTTCGGCGATTGTGACCAAGCTGGAACCCGCGGTGGTGAATATCTCCACGACGCAGGTGATCGAAAAACCCAAGGGCGGCAAGCGGGGCGGCGGGAATTCGCTACAGGATTTCTTCAATCACTATTTCGACGAGCCGGATACAGGGGCGAGCGCGGAGCGCAGCCTTGGGTCGGGCGTCATCGTGGACAAGCGCGGCTACATCCTCACCAACCAGCATGTGATTGACCAGGCGACCAAGATCGAGGTGACATTCAACGGCGAGGCGCAGCCCTTCACGGCGAAGGTAATTGGCGCGGACGAGGAAACGGATCTGGCGGTCATCAAGGTGGAGGCCAACCGCGACCTCCCTACCGCGCAACTGGGCAACTCGGATGGCGTGCAGGTAGGCGATTGGGTGCTGGCGTTCGGAAGCCCCTTCGGGCTGAATTCGACCGTGACGGCTGGAATCGTCAGCGCGAAAGACCGCAACAACGTGGGCAAACAATTTCAGCGCTTCATCCAGACTGACGCGGCCATCAATCCGGGAAATTCCGGAGGGCCGCTGGTGAATCTGGCGGGGCAGGTCATCGGACTCAACACCGCGATTTATACCGGCAGCCGGGGATTCGAGGGCGTGGGTTTTGCGCTGCCTTCCAATACCGCCATCGGCGTGTACAACCAACTGGTTACCAACGGGAAAGTGACGCGCGGGGCTATCGGCATCAGCTTCCGTGAGGATCACAGCACCAATCCGGTCCTGCTGCGCGAAATGGGAGCGCCGTACGGAATTGTGGTGGAAGGCGTGGACAAGGGAAGCCCGGCGGAGAAGTCCGGACTGCAGCCGGGCGACGTCATCACCACGGTGAACGGCCAGCCGGTACATACCGCTTCCGACTTAGTGGATCCGATTTCAGCCACGGCGGTAGGGCAGTCTGTGCGGCTTGGCTACGTTAGGAATAAAAAGGCCGGCGAGCTGACTCTGACCGTTGCGGATCGCTCCAAGATCGTTCCGCGCATGACGGAAAACGGAAACAACAATGAGGAATCACCCGGCGAGGCGGCACCGGTGCAGTTCGGCCTGCACGTGCAGGATTTGACGCCGGAAGTGGCTCGGCGGCTGGGAATCACCGGGAAAGTTCAGGGTGTGGTGGTGTCCGAAGTGGATCCGGCGAGCTTCGCCGAAGATCTGGATTTCACGCGCGGCGACGTCATCGTGGAAGTAAACCGCGTGAGCGTGTCGAATTCGGCGGAATACTCGCGGGAGATGGCGAAATTGAAGCCCGGCCAGGACATATTCTTCAAGGTGCTGCGCAACGCGGGAGATGACCGCATGCTCACGCTGTTTCCGGCCGGAGTGGTCCCGAACGGGCAATGAGCGGCCCGAGTCCATTCGCGCGGAGCTTCCGCGGGCGCGCAGTGAAAGCCGCGTTCCTGTTCGGGCTGGGATTTCTCCTGTTGCCGGTTGGAATCGGCGCGCAGAGCTCACCCGTCGGTTCGTCGCATCTGGTTTCCTCGAAGAAGAAATCCAAGCATTCGAAGCGCGCTCCCAAGCAGAAGGCTCCCACGCCGGATCGCATCGAGGAAATTCAATCTGCTCTGGGACGCGAGGGTTTCTACGGCGGCGATCCGAGCCGGAAATGGGACGCGCGCACGGTCGCGGCGCTCAAGAGTTTTCAGAGCGCCAATGGCATGCCTCCCACGGGAAAACTCGACGCCGAAAGCCTGCAGAAGCTGGGACTGGGATCGGACATCGCCGGCGTCGCTGCTCCCAAGACCGCGACTCCCGCAGCGCCCGCTTCACCGGCAGTAGCACCTACGACTCCGTCCGCCGCGCCCGCTGCGGCGCAGACTCCTGCACCGTCGAAGCCGCCCGCACAACAGGCTCCGCAGAATCCAAAGCCCCCCTCAAAGTAACGATTTGAAACCTGCGCGCCGTTTGCCTGACTTGAATCACTCGTAACGCAGAGCGACCATGGGGTCCACGCGCATCGCCCGCCGCGCGGGAAGGTAGCACGCCAGCAGCGCGACCAGCGCGAGGAGAACGATGACGGCAATAAATGTGAATGGATCGCTCGGACTGACGCCGAAAAGCAGGCCGCTCATCAATCGCGTCATTCCCAGCGAAGCGAGCGCGCCAATCGCCACGCCGAAGAGAATAATGCGATTGCCATGCCCCAAAATGAGGCGCATCACATCGCCCGGCTGCGCGCCGAGGGCCATGCGAATCCCAATCTCGTGCGTGCGCTGGCGCGTGCTGTAGGCGATCACGCCGTAAATCCCCACGGCCGCCAGCACGAGAGCGAGCACGCCAAAAGCGCCGACAAATGTACCCGCCATTCGCTGGACGAATGACGAGGTTTTGGTGCGCGCTTCGAGCGTGGAAATGTCGTACACCGGCAGGTCGGAATTCATCTGATGAATGGCGTCGATCACTGCGGATGCGGAGGTGAGCGGATCGCCCGCCGTGCGCACGTGAACAATCGCGTCGGGCGAATAAAACTGGTAGATCGGCAGATAGATGAACGGCTTAGGCTTTTCGCCAAGCGTGTAGTATTGGCTGTTTCGCGCGATGCCAATCACCGTCGCCCAGCCGCCTTCGATTTTCATGCGCTTGCCTATGGCATCTTCATTGCGCCAGTAGCGATTCGCGACATCTTCGTTGACGATGGCCACCTTTTGCGAATCCGCCGAATCCGATGGTGCGAAATCTCGGCCGCGCACCAGTGGAATTTCCGTCACCGCAAAATATCCGGGACTGACGGCGTTGATGCCCGCTTCCACGGCTTCGTGCGGCTGCGCGACGTAGCCTTCGGGCAGGAAATCATCTGAATTGCTGTCGAATCCCAGCGGCGTCCAATTTGCAACGGACGCCGCGCGCACTCCCGGCAGCGCCTGGACTTTCTCGAGGACCTGCCTGTGAAACGCCATTCCTGCAGCTTGCGAGTAGCTTCCCGCGTCCAGTTCGTAGGATTCCAGAAGGACATTCTTTGCATTGAAACCAGGATTGAAATTTCGCTCGGCGCGAAAACTTCGGATGAAAAGTCCCGCGGAGACGAGCAGGAGCAGGGAGAGCGAAATCTGCGCGACTGCGAGAGCTCCGGAGAGCCGTGCCTTCTTGCGGCCACCCATACCGCCCGACTCATCCTTAAGAACGCTCGCAGGATTGATTGCGCAGGCGCGAAACGCCGGAAGCGCGCCAAATAAGACGCAGGTCAAAATGGAAATGAGAAACGTCGCGAGCAGGACAATGCGATCCACAGGAACCGAGACCCACACCGGGAGGTCGCTCACAGGCGCAAAGTCCATGAACGAGCGAGCCATCCACACTGTAATAGCCACAGCAATCGCGCCGCCCGAGAGCGCCAGGATCAGGTTCTCGGCCAGCAGTTGGCGTATCAATCGGGCGCGCGTGGCGCCGAGTGAAAGCCGGACGGCAATTTCCTTTTGCCTCCCAAGGCTGCGCGCGAGGATCAGGTTGGCCACGTTGGCTGAGGCCAGCAGGAGGACGACTCCTGCCAGCGCCATCAAGATGGGCAGAAGAACGGAGAACATGGCATTCCCGCCATTCGGCGCGCGCCAGAGCGGATAAAGAGTTATCTGCGAATTGCCTTTATGCGTTTCTGGAAACCGTTCCGCAATCTGCTGGGCAAGCGCATTCATCTCCGCCTGCGCCTGCAGGCGATCCACACCCGGGCGAAGCCGGCCGACCGCATTCATCCAGCCAGCGACGCGATCGGTCAGCCGCGTGTCCTCTTCTCCCGCAAATTGCGGCACCATCACCACGGGCACCCATAGCTCCGTGCGAAGTCCCGAAAAACTCCCCTGAAAAACTGGGGGCGTGACTCCGACAATCGTGAAGGGATGCGAGTCCAGGTGCACAATCCGACCAATGATTGCAGGATCCCCCGCGAATCGGCCCTGCCACAAACGATAACTGATCACCGCCACGGGAGCGCCGTTGCGCGCATTCTCCTCTGTGGGCAAAAACGTGCGGCCGAGATAGGGCCGGATGCCGAGCACATCAAAATAATCTGCGGTCACCAGCGTGCCCCAGATGTGTTCGGGCTTGCCCTGGCCGGTCAGGCTCATGGGCCAGATGCCGTAGGCCGTCACGCCGGAAAAACTTTGATTCTCTTCGCGCAAGTCCTTGAAGTCCGCGTAGGAGAACGACCGAGCGTGGCCCGGCGGGCCGTTGGTGATGGAGACAACTTCAGAAGCCCGCGGCATTCCGGGAATGGGATTGAGCAACGTGGCGTTGATCCAGCTGAAAATGGTGCTGTTGGCGCCGATTCCGAGAGCCAGCGTGAGGATGGCGATCGCCGTGAAGCTCGGTGTTTTCAGCAGCACGCGAAAGCCGTAACGGATGTCTTGCCAGAGCGTAGCCATGTGCCCACCCCCTAATGGAGCATACGATTGAACCTGCCGAAAAGTTCTCCTGGCATCCCGCATCGAATCCACCCGCTTGGCGTCCAAACCTTAATGCGTAGAAATCTTGCGCCAAAGAGCGGGAAATTAAGTGACCCGTGTCACGTATGCCTGTGACGATTGGCCAAGGCCCTCCTACAATGGAAGCTGGCCTTGCAGTCTAAGTTTAGAGCGTTGAGGAATTGCCGCAATTATTGCAGTTAACGGAGGTCGATTCATGAAACGTAGATTCATTACGTCATTTCGAATCGGTTTAATGGGAGTCGCATTGTACCTGGGAGCGCTAGCCTGGGTTGCCATCTCGAGCTATCTCGCCCAGCGCAAAGCGCCACCCGGTTGGAGAGTAGACGCCGCTACTCCCGCGGCGACTTACTATTTGGGTGCACTTGGTGCGCTCCTCGTTGTCTCCGCTTTAGTTTGGGCGATTGTTGCGTGGGCAAAGCGCAGATTCTCAAACTCAATCACCACCCAACGGCGCGCCGGTTTGACGCTCGCCCGCGCGTCTGCTAACTTAGCCGCGTCGCAGAAAATTCCAGCGGGAGGAATTATGGCCACCGCAGTGATGCCCAAACTTTACAAAAACTATATTCACGGGGAATGGGTGGAGGCGCGCAGCGGCCAGGCCATCGAGAATCGCAATCCCGCGAACCACGACGAAATGGTCGGCATGTTTCCGGCTTCCAGCGAAGAGGACGTCAACCTCGCGGTGGATTCTGCGAAGGAAGCCTATGCGAGCTGGCGCCTCGTGCCCGCTCCGCGTCGCGCGGAAATACTTTTTCGCGCGGCGGAGATCCTCACGGCGCGAAAAGAAGATTACGCGCGCGACATGACGCGCGAGATGGGAAAAATCCTCACCGAAACGCGCGGCGACGTGCAGGAAGCCATTGACATGACCTACCTGATGGCCGGCGAAGGCCGCAGGCAGTTCGGCCAGACCACACCCTCGGAGCTTCCGAACAAATTCGCGATGTGCGTGCGCACTCCCGTGGGCGTTTGCGGCCTGATCGCGCCGTGGAATTTTCCCATGGCCATCCCGTCGTGGAAAATCGCGCCCGCGCTGGTCCTGGGAAACACTGTGGTTCTGAAGCCCGCCGAAGACACGCCCCTTTCTTCCTACAATTTTGTTCAGGTGTTGAGCGAAGCGGGCTTGCCGCGCGGTGTAGTCAACGTCGTCCACGGCCTGGGGCCGGATGCTGGCTCGCCTCTGGTGAATCACAAAGATGTGAAGCTGGTCAGCTTCACCGGCTCGGGCGAAGTAGGGCGCATCGTAAATGAAGCATGCGCTCCGACCTTCAAATCCTGCCATCTGGAGATGGGCGGCAAGAACATCATCATCGTGATGGACGACGCCAACCTCGATCTCGCCGTGGAAGGCGCCATCTGGGGAGGCTTCGGCACCACCGGGCAGCGCTGCACGGCGGCCAGCCGCGTGGCCGTGCAGGAAAGCGTGTACAAGGAATTTGTCCAGAAATTCACGGAGCGCGCCAAAGCCCTCCGCGTTGGCGATGGCCTCGACGCCCTCACGGAAATGGGTCCGGTGATCAACGAGACGCAACTGAAAACCGTGATGAAATACGTCGAAATCGGCAAGGCCGAGGGAGCGCATCTCGCGAACGGCGGTCACCGCCTCGATAGCGGCCATTTCGCGCGCGGCTGGTTCCACGAACCGACTGTCTTTACCGATTGCAATCCGAAGATGCGCATCTGCCGCGAAGAGATTTTTGGCCCCGTTGTGGCGGTCATGCCCTTCGAAAGCTTCGAGGAAGCCATCGAAATCGCCAATGGCGTGGAGTACGGCCTCTCCGCTTCCATTTACACCCGCAACATCAACTACGCCTTCCGCGCGCAGCGCGATATCGAGACGGGCATCGTGTACATGAACGCGCCGACCATCGGCGCGGAAGTTCACTTGCCGTTCGGCGGGAGAAAAAATACCGGCAATGGCCACCGCGAGTCCGGAATGGCCGCTCTGGATTTTTATTCCGAGTGGAAAACGCTGTACATCGATTTTTCGGATCGTTTGCAGCGCGCGCAGATTGACACGCTGGCCCCCGGCGAATAAGAATTGCGGCGTCGGGCGGCTGCGATTAGTATTCGGTCGGAGCGAAAATGGAACACGACGTCTTCATCAGCTACGCTTCGGAAGACAAAATCGTGGCCGACGCGGTCTGCGGTACGCTGGAGGCCAACGGAATTCGTTGTTGGATCGCCCCGCGCGACGTGGTTCCCGGACTCTCCTACGGCGAGTCCATTCTCGATGGCATTCGCGGCAGCCGCATTCTGATTTTAGTTTTTTCTTCCAAGGCGAATAATTCGCCGCACATTCCCAAGGAAATTGAACGCGCCGTCAGCCGCGGCGTCACGGTGATCCCGTTCCGCATCGAAGCCGTTTCGCCGGGAAAATCGCTCGATTACTTCATCGGCAGCGTGCACTGGCTCGACGCCATGACGCCGCCGCTCGAACGCCACATTCTGAAGCTCACCGACAACGTGAAGATGCTCTTGGCGCGCGAGGCGCCCGCCGGCGAGCCACCCATGCCCGCGCCGGGAGTTCCCGTTTCTCCGGCGACTGCGGCGCGGCCGGCGGCAACTCGCGCGGTGGCGCCGAAGTCCGCAAAGCGGCCTGTGGGAACATACGCGCTCATGGCCTTGCTCGGCGCAGCCGTCCTCGTTCTTGCCGTGTTGCTTATCCTTCGGCATCAAGCGGCTTCTCCGGGCGCAATTGCGACCGCCACTCCGGCTGCGAATTCGAGCCCGAGCAGCGCGCCGCCGGCGGCGACTCAACGTGCTGCGGATGCTGGCACCGCCCCAGCGACCGCTGCTCCCTCGCCGAAAGCAGGAGCGAAGGGAGCGTCCACAGCCCCGGCAGCGGCAGGACACGGTGGAACGCCCAGCCAGCCGCCCGCGTCCGGTGGCGCGGCGACGAGTGGAAATTCTCCAGCCCCCTCAGGGGCTGCGAGCCAGGCATTCACCCTCGGCAATTCATTATTTAAGAGCGGCCAAATCGCGCAAGCCGCGGAACAATACCGAATCGCGTGCGATGGTGGCGATTTGCGCGGCTGCGGGTCGTTGGCCAATGCGTATGCGTTTGCTCAGGGAATCCCCAAGGATTTGAATCGCGCCGTGCAGCTTGGGCAGAAGTCCTGCGACGGAGGCGCTTTGATGGGCTGCGCCGTTTTGGCCAACCTGTACTCCAGTGGCATTGGCATTACCAAAGATCCGAATCGCGCTGTGCAGCTTGGCCAGAAATCCTGCGATGGTGGAATTCTGATGGGCTGCGTGGTGCTGGGCAACCAGTATGCGAGTGGTCAGGGAGTAGGCAAGGACTTGCCGCGCGCCACGCAGCTTTTCCAGAAAGCCTGTGATGCGGGCGGGCCCGGGGGTTGCGCCCGCCTGGGAGACTTGACTGCCAATGGCTTCGGAGTCGCAAAGGATCTGCAACGCGCCGCGCAACTTTACCAGAAAGCCTGCGACTCCAACTATCCCATCGCTTGCACTAGTCTGGGGAGTATGTATGAGAATGGCCTGGGAGTGGCAAAGGACCCGACTCGCGCCGCGCAGCTTTACGAGCGCGCTTGCACATTGTACGACCCCAAAGGCTGCACCAGCCTCGCCACCCTGCATTCAGAAGAACGCAGCGCCCCGAAAAATCCCGCCCGCGCGACAGATCCCTTGCAGAACGCCTGCGCGCAAGGCAATGCGGAAGCCTGCGGAAGGCTGGGAGATGCCTACGCCGAAGGCAAAACGGTTCCCAAGGACATGAACCGCGCCGTGCAACTTTTCCAGCAGGCATGTGACGGAAATTTTGGGCAATCCTGCCTCCGGCTGGGGAATATGTACATCAACGGCGAAGCCGTGGGGAAGGACCCCAACAAAGCCGCGCAGTTCTTCCAGCGCGGATGCGATGCGAAGACTGCTCCCTCCTGCACTCGGCTGGGGCACATGTTTGAATCCGGCGAAGGCGTCAACAAGAACGTGAAGCGGGCCCTGGCGTTATACAATCAGGCTTGCGCGCTCGGCGGCCAGGGCGCCTGCGCTGCTGCCAAACGCCTTGAAAAGCATCGGTAAGGTGCTTGCCTCCGGCACACGGCAGCGGGCTCCAAAAGCTCCTAGTCCCGGTACTTTACTTTTCATTTAACCTGTGCTATACTTAAGCGAAACAATACAAACAATTTAGCAAGGCGGGGAGCAACTGCCCGCATTTCAACTTCATAGGGGGAAGCAATTCCTAATCGAGACACACTCAGAAACAAGATGAGACCTAAGTTATTGAAAACAAACACCGGAGGCGACTTCTAATCGAGACACAATTGGCATTTGAGGATTTGAAGGATTCCCTTTGCCGAGGCAGATTCTCGGCGCCAACGGACTCTCCTCGAGAACAGCCTGCGAGTCTCCGTGGCTCCGTGCCCACCGTGACCAATTCCCCGGAGCCAACTGACAAAAATCAATCGATGCAAGACTGCGCTTTTTGCATCTCGATGCTTTTCATCGGGACGTCATTTTCAAAACGGGTTCTGGTACCACGCTTTTATCGAATCGGGGCTCCGAGCGGGTGAAGCGAGTTGCGGGCGAAATTGAAACCCAATGGTGTAGCTGAGAGTCTATAATCCACGGGTGCGTTGCCGGAATTCAAAATTAAACTTTGATTGGGGGGAAATTCGATGAAGTGGAGTTTTCGTCTCACACTTGCAGGATGCTTTGTGGCTGCCCTGACGCTCGCGCTGGGAGCCCAGTCCGACTTTTCGCCGAAGAGCGCTCAAGGCCCAACCACGGAAATTGGTTGCGCCACATTCGCCGCTGCACAGTCGGGCGGCGGTGAATCGCACGGCTTCGATCTCGCCAACCTCGACCGCAGCGTGAGCCCTTGCGACAACTTTTATCAATTCGCCGACGGTGGATGGATCAAATCGCACGAAATCCCTGCGGCGTATCCAAGTTGGGGCAGCTTCAACGCGCTCCTCGACCACAATCAGGAGCAGTTGCGGACCATTCTCGAGGAAGAGGCGAAGAACACTAACGCTCAGGAGGGTACCATCGGGCAAAAAGTGGGCGCCTACTACGCGAGTTGTATGAACGAGGATGCCATCGAAGCGGCGGGGACCAAGCCGCTCGACGCCGAATTCGCACGCATCGCAAAAATCTCCAGCGTGAAGGACCTCGAAGCCGAAATCGCGCATCTGCACTCTGTCGGCGTGGACGCCATGTTCCGGTTCGGCTCGACGCAGGATTTCAAGGACAGCAAATCGGAAATTGGCGGCGCGTTTCAGGGAGGCATCGGCCTGCCGGATCGCGATTACTATTTGAAGGACGACGACAAATCAAAGACCCTGCGCGACGCGTATCAGAAGCACGTGCACAACATGTTCCAGTTGCTCGGCGATGATGATGCGACGGCCACCGCCGAGGCAAAAACGGTCATGGACATCGAGACCAACTTTTCCAAGGCCTCTATGGATCGTGTGGCCCGCCGCAAGCCCGAAAATGTGTATCACAAGATGGACTTGGCGCAGCTCGGCGCACTCACACCCGATTTTTCATGGAGCGCCTATTTCGAGGGCATCGGCTATCCCGAGATTCATTCGGTCAACGTGGGGATGCCCGACTTCTTCAAAAACCTGAACGCAGATTTGAACTCGATTTCGCTCGCGGATTGGAAAACCTATCTGCGCTGGCAGTTGGTGCATGCGGCCGCGCCGGCGCTTCCCGCGAAGTTCGTGAACGAGAACTTTGACTTTTACGGGCGCGCGCTAACCGGCACGAAGGAGCTGCTGCCGCGCTGGAAGCGCTGCGTGCAGTCCACCGACAGGCGGCTCGGCGAGGCTCTGGGGCAGCTTTACGTGAAGAGATATTTCCCGCCCGCTTCGAAAGCCGCGGCGCTCAAAATGGTTCACAACCTCATTGAGGCACTGCGTGAGGATCTGGCGACGCTCGATTGGATGAGCCCGGAAACGCGGGCCAAGGCCACGAAAAAGCTCGACGCCATCCAGCTGAAGATCGGCTATCCGGACAAATGGCGCGATTATTCGGCGTTTCATGTCACTCGCGGGGCCTACATCGAAAATGTGCAGCGCGGAGAAAAATTCGATTTCGATTACGAGGTAAGAAAAATTGGAAAGCCCGTGGACCGCACCGAATGGGGCATGACGCCTCCAACAGTGAACGCCTATTACAGCGCTCCGATGAATGAGATTGTTTTCCCGGCGGGAATTCTTCAGCCGCCGTTCTACGATCCCAACGTCGACGAGGCGCTCAATTATGGCGGAATCGGCGCGGTGATCGGTCACGAGATGACCCACGGCTTCGATGACCAGGGATCCAAATTCGACGCCGCGGGCAACTTGGAAAACTGGTGGACGCCCGACGACTTGAAGAATTTTCAGGCGCGCTCAGAATGTGTGGCGAAACAATTCGACGGCTACGTGGTGGAGCCCGGACTGAACGAGAACGGCCACCTCGTTCTGGGCGAAAGCATCGCGGACCTGGGAGGCTTGACGATCTCTTACGCCGCGTTTCAAAAAACGGCGCAGGCCAGAGAAGCAAAGCCCATCGACGGGTTCACTCCCAACCAGAGATTCTTTCTTGGATGGGCGTTGGTGTGGGCCAACAATTCGCGGCCGGAATTTGAGCGGCTGATGGCTTCGACGAATCCACACCCGCTGGGCAAATATCGCGCCATCGGGCCGCCATCGAACATGCCTGTATTTGCGGAGGCCTTCGGCTGCAAAGCGGGCAGCGGGATGGTGAGAAGCGACGAAATTCGCTGCCGAATCTGGTAATCGATCAGGGCGCGAATATGACCGCGCCCTTCTCGATTAAACGAGGACTGCCGGCGCTGGCGATGCCGCCGGCGAGACCACTGGTGAGGGCGCGAGCTCCGGGCGGTTGGCGAGATACCATTTCATCTCGCTGGCGCGCTGCCACAGACGCGTTCCCAGCCACCAGAGAATCATCAGCTGGCTGAGAATCAGAGCCTTCCCGATGGATTCGGGCTGAAGTTTCATCATCCAGAACCAGAGCCCCAGGCTGAATCCCAGCCACGCGAGGAAGCTGACTCGAAAATACAAGGAGAAGAGGCTGCCGAAATTCTTGAATGTAAGACGAAATGCTGCGGCCAGCGATTTGCGAATGCGATGTTCGTTTTCAACGACGGCGTGAACCTCCGCCATATCGAACCACAACCGGATCACCATCATCAGGAGAAGCATAATCGCAAAGCCGACAAGCCAGAACCACACGCCGGGCATGGGGCTGATGGATTTGTCATCGAGCCTCGAGCCCCCCGCCACGGTGATACCCAGGAGCACGGCGGGGACGATTAAGACGACGATTAGAAAGAGTAGCAATCGAAAGAAGCGCCAGAAATATCGGCCGCAGGCTTCGAAGAATTCGGCGAACGAAATGCGCTCATCGCGGCGATAAGATTCGAGAACTCCGCCGGTGACGAACAGCAGAAAAAAGAAAAAGACTACGCTCATATGCATCATGCCATTGTCCTGAACATGTCGCACTTCGGGGAGCAGTCCGTACTCGCTGAACGCGGCGAAGTCGAATCCGTGCACCAGGCGCGCCGAAGCCATGCTGTGATCGAGGACCGCGGACATGGCGGCCGCAGAGTTGTGCGTACTGAAAATCGCCAGAATGAGATTGACGATGTAAATGAGCCAGAGCCAGCCCTGC
The DNA here is from genome assembly GCA_050747245.1 of Candidatus Acidiferrales bacterium. Classification (GTDB taxonomy): domain Bacteria; phylum Acidobacteriota; class Terriglobia; order Acidiferrales; family UBA7541; genus JBOGNO01. The sequence continues at coordinate 79,699 of JBOGNO010000004.1, read as the reverse complement.
CGTCGCCAGGTCATGCCCAGCCCCGATGAGAACGCGCCCGAATGATTCGCCATGATTTCCGGTCTCCGTTGAAAAAATTACGTCAGCCAGGCAGCCGCCTGTGAAATCCACTGCGTCAGGAACAGCCAGATGTCTCGAATTTTGCGCGTCGCGCGCGTGTCCGCCGCGACCACATAGCTGTCATTGAAAAAATCTTGATCCAACCGAATTTGATTGCCAGGATTGATTTCTGCGGAAGCAATTTTTGCTTTCTTGTCGTACGCGAAGCGCGTCCAGCGATCCTTGCCGTCCCATTTTTCGTGCACGACTTCACCATTGTCGAATTTCACCTCCAGCTCCTGAGGGAAAATGAAATCGCCGATGCGATGCACAGTGACATAGGAGCGGTAGACCGTGCCGCTTGAGCCGGAGGAGAATGGATTCGCCGCGTACCAGTCTTCAGGAATAGATTCGACGTTCTCCACGGCGTAATCGAGTTCGGCAGTGCCGTAGATGGCTTGATTGAAATACCAGCGGAGATCCTGGCCCGAAACTTCCTCGATCGTCTTCATGAAATCTTCGCCGGTGGGATGCGTGAAGCGGTAGCGCATGAAGTAGGTGTGCACGGCGCGCCGCATGGTGTCTTCACCGATAATTTTTTCAAGCGTGAGCAGGACGGTAGCGGTCTTGCCGTAGGTGACGGCGCCGTACGAAGAGCCGTTGACGAAACTGTAGGCAAAGCGCGTGAGGGGATCGTATTCCGGGATGCTGAGATAGCTGGTGCGCTGCTCACCGCGCTCACTGAATTGCAGATAGGGCCAGTCGGCGAAATCGGTGTCTCTTCCGTAAAGCTTGTCGAGAATTTTCACTTCCGTGTAGCTGTTGATGCCTTCATCGAGCCACGCTTCTTCGAATTCGTTGGTCGCAACCATGGCGTACCAATACTGATGGCCGAATTCATGCTCAAGGACGACTTCGGGCAGTTTCGCTCCCTCGGGCATGAACCACGTCGTGTCCGCGGTGACCAGCGTGGGATATTCCATGCCGCCCGCCGAAAAGCCCCCATGGGGAGGATCGACAACGGTGATTCGGTCGTAGGGATACGGGCCATACCACTCGTCAAATGCCGCGAGGGTTCCTTTTAGGACTTTTAGATAGCGATCCCTGGTCGATTCATTTCCCGGCGACATGAGCAGGTGAATCTTCACGGTGCCAGCGCTGCCGGTCCAGGAATCCTCGACGAGATGAAAATCGGGAGAGGCGGTCCATGAAAAGTCGTGGACGTCCTCAGAATGGTAGAGGAGCGTCTTCGTTCCGTCGGAATTATTGGTCTCGGAGACAAGATCGCCGCCGGCACCGGTGACTTCATTCTGCGGGAGCGTGAGCTTCACATCGAACGTGCCGAAGTCGGCGAAGAATTCCGTGTTGTGATGGAACTGGTGGCAATTCCACTTTCCGTGCCAGAACAAGCCGACCTTGGGAAACCACTGCCCCACCATAAAGAAATTGCGGACGTGGCCCGTGCGGGCGACGACTTCCGGCATCTGGTCTTCGAAGGCGATATTGAATTTCACCGAATCGCCGGGTTTGACGGGCTGTGGCAGGTGCACTTGAAAAACGGTTTGGTCGTCGGGATTGCCGTCGTCGGGCTGAACGAATTTCATCTGGCTGGTCAGGTCGCCCCCGCCTTCGACTTCGAATGATTTTACTTTGATGGAGCCGTTGCTTTCTGGCTTCCACATATACGCAGAATTGTCACGCTTCCCCTCGCGAATGAAAGAGGACTTGGGCTGAAAGGCATTCAGATAAAGATGGAACGGAAAATCCTGAAGGGGCTGGCCCGTGAGATTCTTGTACGTCAGGGATTCCGACGCCTCGATCTTGTAGGTCTCGGGATAAAGCCGTGCTGTGATCTGGTAAGCCACGACTCGCGTAGAGAGAGGCTGCCCCGGTGGCGGCTGTACATATTGAACCGTGGGCGCAGCGGCCGGGGCCGGGACATTGGGCGCATTCTGCGAACGGGAGGGCAGAGCGAGGATCATCGCCAGCACGCCGATCAGGATCGCGCTGACGAACGAACTCCAGCGCAGAACTGCGCCACGTTTTCTTGAACGATATGGCTCTCGAATCAGCATGGTTCGTTCCTCGCTTCGCAGGTTGGCTCCGAAAAAGCGGGCACAGCATAAGCTAGAGAGGCGGCACTTCGCAAGGATGGAAAGGCGAGGCGGGAGTCTGCGATTTCATTGAAGACGCGCAAGAACGCGCGTGAACGAACGCTGGCAGGGGCGAGCGGTTGACGCTGCGCAACGCGGCCAGTAACATAGCAAGAGGCAATGAAAAAATGAGGAGCTCCGCGCTACAAACGAAGCGCAATCAGCAGATTCTTGCGGAGCTGGTGCGCACTTACATTGAGACGGGCGAGCCGGTTTCCTCGCGCACGATTGCGCGCAAACACGCAGAAGCGCTGAGCCCGGCAACAGTGCGCAACATCATGGCCGATCTGGAAGAGGAAGGCTTTCTCTACCAGCCGCACACTTCCGCGGGACGAATTCCCACAGCGGAAGCGTATCGCTTTTTTGTCGAAGAGATTGCGCCGCATGCCACAGTGGATGAAAAGGACCGCGAGTGGATTCGCCGCGAGCTTGCGGCGGCGGCGACGCCCGAGGCACTGATGGAGCGCGCCGGCCATGTGCTGGCGAGTGTATCCAAGGGGCTGGGCATCATCATCGCGCCGCCACTGGCGCGAACCGCCGTAGAGCATATGAGATTTTTGCTTCTTCCAGACGGTCGCGTGCTGGTGGTGCTGATCGCGAAAGGCGGACTGGCGCGCGACAAATTCATTCGTCCTGAAAGTAAGTTCGCCCAGGACGAGTTGGACCGCATTGCGGAGTACGTGAACCAGCGCTATTCGGGATGGACGCTGCAAGCGATTCGAGTGGAGCTTGCGGCGCAACTCACGCGAGACCGCGAGCGATACGATCTACTGGCAAGGGGAGCGCTCGAGCTGTGCAATCCCAATTTGCTCGCGGAGGATTCCGACCGGCAAGTGTACGTCGAAGGCGCGGCGCAGATGGCGGCCACGCCGGAATTTGCCGGGCAAGATGTGGTGCGCGAGCTGCTCGAAACGATAGAGGAGCGCGGCCGGCTGATCGCGCTGCTGAGCGGTTGCATTGAAGCGCCGGAGCCGGTGCACGTCGAGCTGGGAGTAAAGGAAATGTCGGGAGCGGGAAAACACCTGACGCTCATCAGCGCGCCGTATGCATCGGCGGACCAGGCGCAGGGGACGCTCGGAATCCTGGGGCCGATGCGCATGCAGTACGAGCGCGTGATTACGGCAGTAGCTTTTATGTCTCAGCTGTTCAATGAAAACCTTCGAGGAGAGGAACGGAAGTGAGCGGGGAAGAGATGGCCGATAAGCATTCCCGGAACTTTGGCGATGAACGCAGCGCGGAGTCGCAAGAGCCGCAGGGCGGTTCCTCGCATGGTGAAAGCGAGAGCGCGGCAGGGAATCCAGATCCGCACGACGCAAAGGCGCTGGCCGCGCATGCAGCCAAACTCGACGCCGAACTGCGGGATCTGAGGAATACGCTTCTGCGGCGGCAGGCCGATTTCGACAATTACAGGAAACGTGTGGAGCGGGAGCGCAACGAGGAGCGTCACCGCGGAGCGGAATTGGTGATCGAGAAGCTCCTGCCGGTTCTCGACGGATTCGAGCGCGCCATCGCCGCCCACAGCGATCCCGCCTACGACGAGTACCGCAAAGGCGTGGAATTGATCGAGCGGCAGATGCTGGATGTGCTTTCGCGGCAGGGCCTGGAAAGAATCGACGCGAAAGGCAAGCCATTCGACCCGCACTTGCACCACGCCATCGATCGCGTGGAAACAGAGGAGCATCCGGACGGCACGGTGCTGGAAGTGCTCCAGCCCGGGTTTTTATTTCATGGGAAAGTGCTGCGGCCCGCGATGGTGCGCGTGGCCGCGCATCCGGCGACGCACGCGGCGCGCACGAAATCTTTCTTGGAGTAATCCACAGACATGACTCAGAAAAGTCCTCCGGAATTTTATGAAGTGCTTGGCGTGGCGCGCAATGCCACCGCCGAACAAATCAAGAGCGCTTACCGCAAGGCAGCGATGCGATGGCATCCGGACCGCAATCCGCAGAACAAAGCTGAAGCGGAAGAAAAGTTTCGCCTGGCTGCGGAAGCCTACAGCGTGCTTTCAGATTCCCAGAAGCGCGCGCTCTACGACCAGTTCGGCCACGCCGGTGTCAGCGGGCGCGGCGCGGCGGGCCCGGGATTCGACGCGAGCATCTTCGAAGAGTTTCGCGACGTCATGGGCGACTTTTTTGGATTTCAGGACATCTTCGGGGGCGGCGCCCGGCAGCGCGGACGCGGCTCGCGCGCGCAACGCGGCAACGATCTGCGCTACGACATGACGCTTACATTCGAGGAAGCCGCGGCAGGCGTGCAGACAAAAATCAAGTTGCCGCGGCTGGAAAATTGCGAAGCATGCAACGGAACAGGCGCCAAGCCCGGAACGGGGATGTCCACCTGCCAGACGTGCGGCGGCCGTGGTCAGCTTCAATATCAGCAGGGTTTTTTTGCGATTTCGCGGACTTGTCCGAGCTGCCAGGGGCAGGGGCAGGTGATCCGCGAAGTCTGCGTGAAATGCCACGGAAAGGGAAGATTCGAGCGCGAGCACACCATCGAAATTCGCATTCCCGCCGGAGTGGATTCGCAGACGCGCCTGCGCGTGGCCAGCGAGGGCGAACCCGGAGCGAACGGCGGGCCTCCGGGCGACCTGTACATTTTCCTCGAAGTCAAAGAGCACGCATTCTTCGAGCGGCGCGGCGCGGATTTATTCTGCAGCGTGCCGATCAGCATCGTGCAGGCGGCGCTGGGCACGGAGATTCACGTGCCGACGCTCGGCGGAGAAGAAATCCTGAAAATTCCGGAGGGTACGCAGACCGGCTCGATCTTCCGCATCAAAGGGAAGGGCTTGCCCAATCCGCAGGGCGGCAAAGGCGACCTCTACGTGAACGTGCGCGTGGTGACGCCTTCCAAAGTCACGCGCGAGCAGCGCAAACTCCTCGAGCAACTTGGGCAAACGCTGCGCGTGGAGAATAAGCCTGCCGAACGCGGGACGAGTTTCTTCGACAAAGTAAAAGATATCTTCGGTTAGTCTGAAGTCCATCCGCATATAATTTTCGCGGAGATGGGTTCCCTTGCGGCGACGATTTTATGTGGAGCAATTCGCGAAGGGCAGCGCGGTGGTGCGCGGCGAGACCGCTGGGCATCTGGCGCGAGTGCTGCGCGCGGAGGCGGGACAACTCTACGAATTGAGCGACGGGGAAACGGCGTGGGTGGCACGCGTCGAGCGCGTCACGAAAAAGGAAGTGGAATTCGCGCTGGTCGAGCCGCTGCCCGCGCGGGCCGCGGGGCCACGCATCGCGTTGCTGCTTTCCATCGTGAAGTTCGACCGCTTTGAATGGTGCCTCGAGAAGACCACCGAGCTCGGCGTGAGCGAAATCGTTCCGCTCGCCGCTACGAGAAGCGAGAAAGGGCTTTTGCTTGCGGCGGCAAAGCGCGCCACGCGCTGGGAGAAAATTCTGCGCGAAGCGGCGCAACAGGCGAGGTTGTTGAAACCGCCGGTCCTGAGAGAAATGCGGGAATCGCGCTCCGCGTTTTCAGAAATACAGGCTCAATTGAAATTGTTTCTTTCGGAGCGGAGTGGCGCTCCGGCGCTGCGATCCGCGCTTGCAGTTTGCAGCGAGCGCGACGCTGCGCTCGCGATCGGCCCGGAAGGTGGGTGGACAGATGAGGAAATCGCGGCTGCGATCGCGGCGGGATTCCGGGAAGTGTCGCTGGGAGAAAATATTCTGCGCACGGAAACGGCGGTCATCGCGGCGCTCGCGATTGTGCAGTATGAACTCGGCGCGAAAAGTGGGAGCGAAGCACCGGATAAACCGCATGGGGCAACCGCTCGGGGCGCAACCAAATCTTAATAACCAGATGTGGCGCGTGAGGGCACTAGCGCGCGCCGCAAAGCCATGATATAAAAAAGAGACACCAAGCGAATGACCGAGCAGCCCAGCCGCAGCGAACCAGAATCAAGCGAACCAGCTTCCCGTCCGTTGGGCAGGGAACTGCGAAGCTGGGTCCGGGATCTCGCAATTGCCGTGGGCCTGGCGCTCATCATCATTGTATTTCTGTATCAGCCAGTGAAAGTCGAAGGCACCAGCATGTCTCCGCTGCTTTCCGACCAGGAGCGGATCTTCATCAACAAAATCGCTTACCGCTTCGAGCCGATTGCGCGAGGCGATGTGGTGGTCTTCTGGTATCCTCTCGACTCGTCGAAATCATTTATCAAGCGCGTCGTGGGCTTGCCGGGAGAGATCCTCGAGTTGCGCCGCGGGCAGCTCTTCATCGGCGGAAAACGGATTGACGAACAATATGTGCCCGCGAATTACTTCGACGACTCGAGCTTTGGCCCCATCCGCGTCCCCGCGGGAGAATATTTCGTCATGGGCGATCACCGCGACAGCTCGAATGACTCGCGCATGTTCGGCAGCGTGCCGCGACGGTTCATTTACGGCAAAGCGGTATTCGCCTACTGGCCGGCAAATCAATTTGGCTCCATTGCCAACCCGGTTGAGGCTGGATCGAAATGAGAAATTCTGGAGGGCAAGCTGAACGAAGCGCTCGAAGGCCGCGCGATTCTCGCGCTCGAAGACGGCCGGGTATTTGAAGGCCGCGCGGCGGGGGCCCGAACCCGTCGCGGCGGAGAAGTTGTTTTCAACACCAGCCTTACCGGTTACCAGGAAGTTTTCACCGACCCAAGCTACGCGGGTCAAATCGTCTGCCTGACCTATCCGCACATAGGAAACGTCGGCGCGAACGCGGACGATGAGGAATCGCAGCGGCCCTACATCGAAGGCCTCGTAGTGCGTGAATTTTCGGCGCAGTCTTCGAACTGGCGGGCCAGCGAAGGGGCGCAAGAATATCTCGTACGCCACAACGTGCCGGTAATTTCGGAAATTGATACGCGAGCGCTGGTGCGGCATCTGCGAACGGTCGGCGCGCTGCGCGGCGTTCTGGCAACTGACGGCACGGCGGCGGAAAAACTCGTCGCCGAAGCGCGCGCGCTGCCAAGCATGGCGGGGCTGGATCTTGCGAGCCGCGTGACCTCGGCGAAGAATTATTCGTGGGAGCGCGGATCCTCGGAACTGGCAGCTTCAAACTCGCGAAGAGAAACTACCCGAGACGGCGAGAACGGACGCCGCTTCAAAGTGGTCGCGTTCGATTTCGGAATCAAGCAAAACATTTTGCGGATGCTCGTCGACCATGGATGCGAAGTTGCCGTGGTGCCTGCTTCAACTTCCGCGCAAGATGTGCTCGAGCGCAAACCCGATGGAGTATTTCTCTCGAACGGACCGGGAGATCCCGAGCCAGTCGGCTATGCCGTGGAAAATATCCGCAAACTTCTCGGGCGCGTGCCGATTTTCGGGATTTGTCTGGGGCACCAACTATGCGGCCTGGCTCTGCGGGGGAAGACCTACAAGCTGAAATTCGGACACCACGGCTCGAACCATCCGGTCAAAAATCTGCGTACGGGCAAAGTGGAAATCACCGCGCAAAACCACGGCTTTGCGGTGGACCCGGATTCGCTGCTGTCAAGCGACGTCGAAATCACGCATGTGAATCTCAACGATCATACGAATGAGGGCCTGCGGCATCGTTCGCTTCCGCTCTTCAGCGTGCAATATCACCCCGAAGCTTCGCCCGGGCCTCATGACGCGCGCTATTTATTCGATGATTTCGTCGCCATGATGCGCGAGGCGCGGCCGTAATGCCGAGACGCGAAGACATCAAGAAGATCCTGATTATCGGCTCCGGGCCGATCGTCATCGGCCAGGCATGCGAATTCGACTACTCCGGGACGCAGGCGTGCAAGGCGCTGCGTGCCGAAGGCTACGAAGTCGTTCTGGTGAATTCGAATCCCGCCACAATCATGACCGATCCGGAAGTTGCGGACCGCACTTACATCGAGCCGCTCACGAAGGAATATCTCGAGCCCATTCTAGAGAAGGAGCGCCCCGACGCGCTGCTGCCAACGGTCGGCGGACAAACGGGACTGAATCTCGCCGTAGAGCTCGCCGAATGCGGCCTGCTAGAAAAATACGGCGTGAAGCTGATCGGCGCTTCGCTCCGCGCCATTCAAATCGCGGAGGACCGCTTGCGATTCAAGGACGCGTGCCGCAGAGTCGGCCTCGAGGTGCCCGCATCCGCGCTGGTGAATAATCCCGTGCTGGCGACGAAGCTTGCCGACGAGCTGGGCTATCCGGTGGTGATTCGCCCCTCGTTCACGCTGGGCGGAACGGGCGGCTCGATCGCCTACAACCGCGAGGAATTTGCGGACGCCATTGCGCGCGCCCTCGATGCCAGCCCCGTGCACGAAGCGCTCATCGAAGAATCCGTGCTCGGCTGGAAGGAATTTGAGCTCGAAGTGATGCGCGACGTGCGCGACAACTTCGTGGTGATTTGCTCGATTGAAAATTTCGATCCTATGGGGATCCACACCGGCGATTCCATCACCGTGGCTCCCGCGCAAACGCTTACCGACAAGGAATATCAGCGCATGCGCGACGCGTCCGCGGCCATCATTCGCGAAGTGGGTGTCGAAACAGGCGGCTCGAATATCCAATTCGCAGTGCATCCGGAAACGGGGCGCATGGTGGTGATCGAGATGAATCCGCGCGTGTCGCGAAGCTCCGCGCTCGCCAGCAAGGCCACCGGCTTTCCCATCGCGAAGATCGCGGCGCGCCTGGCCGTGGGCCTGACGCTCGATGAAATTCCGAACGACATCACCCAGAAAACGCCTTCGTGCTTCGAGCCGGCCATTGACTACGTGGTCGTAAAAATTCCGAAATGGCAATTCGAAAAATTCTTGGGAGCGGACACCACCCTTTCGACCCAAATGAAATCGGTCGGCGAAGTGATGGCCATCGGGCGGACGTTTGACGAAGCACTCGGCAAGGGCATGCGCGCGCTCGAGCCGCACACTCCCTGGCGCGCGCCGGCCGAAGCAGCTCCGGCGATGCTTCGTGAAAAATTGAGCGTGCCCGGCCCGGACCGCATTCACTGGATTTTCGCGGCGCTCGAGCGCGGAGTGACTTCAGAAGAAGTCTGCTCGCTCACGAAAATAGATCCGTGGTTCATCCGGCGCATTGTGGCGATGGTGCAGCTCGACAGTCAGCTCGCGCAGACGACGCTCGAAACCGTTTCGCGCGATTTGCTCCTGCGCTCCAAGCGCGCGGGCACGAGCGATGAGCACCTCGCGCAAATCTGGAATACGACTCCCTCGGCCGTGCGTTTGCAGCGCGCGCGCCTGGAAGTGAATCCGGTTTTTAAGCGCGTGGATACCTGTGCCGCGGAATTTGAATCCTTCACTCCGTATCTCTACTCGACGTACGAGGACGAAGACGAATCGGATGCCACCGAAAGGCCGAAGATTTTAATTCTCGGCAGCGGGCCCAACCGCATCGGGCAGGGCATCGAGTTCGATTACTGCTGCTGTCACGCCTCTTTCGCGCTGAAGGAAGACGGCTTCGAGACCGTGATGGTGAATTGCAATCCGGAAACCGTCTCGACCGATTACGACACCTCGGATCGGCTGTATTTCGAGCCGCTCACGCTCGAAGACGTGCTCGCGGTGATCGCCTGCGAGAAGCCGCAGGGCGTGATCGTGCAATTCGGCGGGCAGACGCCGCTCAATCTGGCGCTCGATCTGAAACGCAATGGCGCGAAAATCATCGGCACCGACCCGGAAAATATTGATCTCGCGGAAGACCGCCGGCAATTCGGCAAGCTTCTGGAGGAATTGCAGATTCCGCAGCCGCGCAACGGCACGGCCACTTCGCCGGAAGAAGCCGCGCGCGTGGCTGCGCAAATCGGCCTGCCGGTGCTGGTGCGGCCCAGTTATGTGCTGGGCGGCCGCGCCATGGTAATTGCCTACGATCTGAAAACGGTGGAGGAATACGTGGCACAGGCGGCGCGCATGGGCGGCGCCAGCGGCTCGCGGCCCGTGCTCATCGATCAATTTCTCGAAAGCGCCACGGAAGTGGACGTGGACGCGCTCGCCGACGGCACGGACGTGGTCATCGCCGGAATTATGGAACACATCGAGGAGGCGGGAATTCACTCCGGCGATTCCTCCTGCGTACTTCCTTCGGTGACGCTCAAGCCTGCGGTGCTCGATGCCATCCGCGATTACACGGCGCGCCTCGCGCGTGCGCTCAAAGTGGTTGGCTTGATGAACGTGCAGTACGCCATCCAGCGCGACACCGTGTATGTGCTCGAAGTGAATCCGCGGGCCTCGCGCACCGTGCCCTACGTCAGCAAAGCCACCGGCGTGCCGCTGGCGAAAATGGCCGCGCGATTGATGACCGGGCGCAAGCTCGCGGAAATGAATCTTCCGATTTCCCGCGCCAATGGAGTTGCCGAGCTGACCGTGCACGATTTTTATGCCGTGAAGTCGCCCGTGTTTCCGTTCAACAAATTCCGCGGCGTGGATACCATTCTCGGCCCGGAAATGCATTCGACCGGCGAAGTAATGGGCATCTCGAAGAATTATGGCCTCGCATTTGCTAAAGCGCAGCTCGCCGCGGGGCAGCATCTGCCTCGCGAGGGAACCGTCTTCATCAGCGTCAATGATCACGACAAGCGCCATGTGGTCGCGCTTGGCAGGGAACTCGCCGCTGCCGGATTGAAGATTCTGGCCACGCGGGGCACGGCGCAGGCGCTCAAGTCCGCGGGCCTCGAAGTCGAAGCGGTTTATAAAGTCAACGAAGGCCGGCCCAACATCGTGGACCTCATCAAGACTGCCAAAGTCGATCTGGTCATCAATACGCCGCTCGGCCGGGAATCCTTTTACGACGAAAAATCCATTCGCCGCGCTGCGGTGCGCTACAACGTTCCGTGCATCACCACGCTTTCGGCCGCGCACGCCGCCGCGCGCGGAATCAGCGCGCTCACCGGGCCATCGCAGGAAGTCAGCGCGCTGCAGGATCTGCACGCCGAAAAAGCGGCGCGGAGCAATTCCGCTCCCGCGGATTAGGAACGATTGCGCTACAATTTCCGGTCATGAATCTTCACGGCATTTTTCCTCCGGTCACGGCGCCCTTCGCGGCGGATGGATCGCTTGCCTTGGAACACCTCAGCAGCAACATCGCGCGCTACAACAAAACGCGCCTCGCGGGATTCGTTGCCAACGGTTCGACGGGCGAATCCGTGCTCCTCACCTGGCCTGAGATCGAACGTATCTGGGCGACGGTGCGTGACGCAGCTTCGCTGGACAAGACTCTCATCGCAGGCACGGGCGCCGAATCCACGCTCGAGACCATCGAGCACACCAATCGCGCAGCTGCGCTGGGCTATCACGCGGCTCTCGTGCGCACGCCCAGCTATTACCGGCCGCAGATGACGCTCGAAGCCGAAGCCGCGCACTTCCTGCGCGTCGCCGACGCTGCCAAAATTCCCGTCCTTATCTATTCCGTCCCGATTTTTACTGGCTACACCGTCGAAGCCCCGCTCGTGGCGCGCCTCGCGGCACATCCGAATATCATCGGGATGAAAGACAGCTCGGGCGACGTCGCCGGCGTGGCCAAAATCATCGCCGCCGCGCCGCGGAATTTCCAAACCCTCGTCGGCTCCGCGAAGACGCTTTACGCTTCGCTTGAAAAGGGCGCCATCGGAGCGATTCTTGCCGTGGCGTGCGCGCTGCCGGAACTATGTGTGGATCTCTACGAAGCCGCGCGCTCTGGCCGCCTCGCTCGGGCGCAGCAGTTGCAGGAAGCCCTCGAGCCATTTTCCGCCGTCGCTTCCAGCCGCGGCATCGCCGCCCTTAAATACGCGCTCGACAAGCTCGGATACTATGGAGGCCTTGCGCGCCTTCCGCTCCTCCCGCCCGACGAAACCGCCAAGCGCGAAGTTGACGACGCCCTTGCCCGCGCCTCCGCCGTCACATCGCCCGCGAGCTAGTTTCGGCCTCGGTTGCTGCTTCCTTTTCCTGCGTGTATCATCCAAAACTCCATGGAGTTCGACTGTATCGGCTTCCGCGAAATTCCCCACTCCACCAAGCTTTTTTCCACATTTCTTGAGGATTTCGCGAAAGTCGGCGCGTATTATGCGCATCCGCCCAGCGAAAATGGTGTGCTTGCCTCCGCGCGCGAAGCAAAAATCTCGCCCGAAACGCGCCGCGCCCTCGTCGAAATCCTGCGTGAACAAAGCCGGCGATTCGGCGCTGATGAAAGCGCGGAGAAAAATCTGGCGCGTTTCGCGGCGGGCGCTGCGGCTATCGTCACCGGCCAGCAGGTAGGCCTTTTCGGCGGCCCGGCCTACAGTTTCTACAAAGCGATTACTGCCGCGGCATGGGCGAAAAAACTCTCGGACGCGGGAGTGGAAACGGTTCCGATTTTCTGGCTGGCCACCGAAGATCACGATCTCGCGGAAATCAATCATTGCTTCTGGCCGCGCCGCGCAGGCCTCACGCGGCTTGAAATTCCCGCGAAGGAAAGCGATCTTGGCCACCGCGCCGGTGAAGTCGCGCTCGGCGACGCTGTCACGCAAGCCGCGGAAGCTGCCGCGTCGGCCCTCGAAGGCCCATTTGCCCTCGAAATTGCTGCGGCCCTTCGTGAAACTTATCGGCCCGCGGAAAATTTCGGCTCGGCTTTCGGCAAGCTCATGTCCACAATCCTGCGCGGCCGCGGCATCCTGTTTTTCGATCCCCTCGACCCGCGCGTGCACCGCCTTTCGGAGGGAATTTACCGACGCGCCATCGAAGAGGCCGATCCGCTCGCTAGCGATTTGATCGCGCGCTCAAAAAAACTCGAGCGCGCTGGCTTCCATGCGCAAGTGAAAATTGCAGAATCGAGCACGCTGCTTTTCATGAGCGTCCGCGGCCGCCGCGAGCCGCTACGCCGCAAGAACGGCGAATTCATCGCCGGAGGCGAGCGCTTCACTCGCGCGGACCTGCTCGCGAACCTCGAGTCGCAGCCTGAATTGTTTACGCCGAATGTTTTGTTGCGCCCCGTCGTGCAGGATGCCCTGTTTCCCACCGCGACCTATATCGCTGGCCCCGCGGAGATCGCTTATTTTGCGCAAGCTTCCGTCGTCTACGCGCGCCTGGGAGTGCGCATGCCGGCCACCGCGCCGCGTGCGAGTTTTACCCTCATCGAACCGCGCCTCGCCCGGCTTCTGAACAAATACAAGATTGAATTCCGCGACGTCCTGCGCGGCAAGCAGCATCTGCACTCGCGCATGGCGCTGGAGTTTCTGCCACGCGGCCTGCGCTCGCGCTTCGAGCGCGACGAAAAAGCGATGCGCGATTTACTGCGTAAACTGCGCGCTCCGGTTGCGCGCCTCGATAAGAGTCTCGCCGGCGCCGTCACGACGGCCGAACTAAAAATGCTTTATCAATTTTCAAAGCTTCGGCGCAAAGCGGGCGACGCGGAAAATTTTCGCACGGGATTGCTCAGTCGTGACGAACGAATCCTGGCCGAAGCGCTCTACCCGAACCGCGCCCTACAGGAGCGCTCGCTCTCACTCTTGCCCTTCCTCGCGCTCCACGGCCCCGAACTTTTCGATCTTCTCTCCTCCCGCGCTCTCGAATCTCCCGCGCAGCACACCCTTCTTTTTCTCTGAGCTGTAGCGCAGGGAACTAGCCATCATTGACACGCGCGCTTTCATCCTTTTAGAATCCGCCGATTGAGTGCAGATGTTTCGCGGTCAGGCCCCCGGTTACCCCCATCCATTTCACTGAGGAGGCGACGATGAGAATGTTCCTGAGAATGGGCCTTGCTTTTATGCTTGCGTCAGTCGCTTGTTCGCCGCTCGCGGCGCAAACCGATGCGAAGACTCCAACGAAGGAGACACAGGAGTCCAAGTCCGTCGGTCAGTCCCGGATTCCGGTCGAGCAGCTTCAGATTTACGTGGACGGCTTCCACAATTCCAAGCGCGACGCCGATCTTCCCGCAGAGAAGCAGATGCAAATGCGCGTTACGCACTACTGCCAAGCGCTCAATGAAGATCTGATTCAGTGTGTCGTGTACGACGGCAACACCAAGGCCGCACATCTGATCGGCATCGAGCACATTATTTCCGACAAGGTATTTCAAACCTTGCCGGATACCGAGAAGAAATACTGGCACCCACACGATGGTGAGGTTGATAGCGGAATGCTCGACCTCCCGGGGATGTCCGATGATCAGAAGAAGGGTGTCTTGCAGATGATCCGATCTACGCATGGCAAGACTTGGCACGTGTGGGACACGCACAAGGACAGCATTCCAATGGGCACGCCCACTTTGATGTGGGCGATTGATCCCGGCAAAATGAATGCTCAAACCAAAAGCGGCATGGACAAGCGCAAAGAAAATCCCACGTTCTAGCTGAACTTAAGTCGTCCTCCGTTCGGATCGCCGCGGGGATTGGTGCGCTCAAACATTTTGCAGTTTCGGGGAGGGTGGTAGTGTCCTAATTTGGTCTATTCAGTGCGAAAAGGACCTCCGGATTGGCAAGGTGGTACGATTCGGGCTATGAAAACCATCCTACTTCTAGTCTGCTCGAACATCTTCATGACAATCGCCTGGTATGGTCACTTGAAATACCGCAAGGCCCCGCTTCTTGCCGTGATCGTAGTGAGTTGGCTGATTGCCTTCGCCGAATACTGTTTCCAAGTCCCCGCGAATCGCATCGGCTATGCCGAATTCACAGTGTTTCAGTTGAAAATCATTCAGGAGGTGATCACGCTATGCGTGTTCGTGGTCTTCGCGTGGTGGTATCTCGGCGAGGGCATTAAATGGAACCATGCCGTGTCATTTCTGTTTCTGGTCGGCGCTGTGGTGTTCGGTTTCTGGGGGAAATTGTAGCTAATTGATTAAATTGTCCGCGTTCCGGTGACATAAGTTACAAACCAAATTAGGACACTACCGGGGACGGTTAGGAAATGGAGCGAGTCCAAGACATGTGTTAAAATGTAAGCGATTGACGCTGATGCCGTTTTCAAGAGGGGGAGTTCAGTAGCAATCCAGATCAACTCGGAGCAAAGAAGCACAGTCACACGCCGGCAAACGCCGAATTTCACCCCAATTCTGCCCGCAACACTCAAAGAACTGGCCACCTCGCAACTCATTGAAAACAAAGGGAGACTCCCAAGTCTAATCGAGACAAAACACAGAGTTAACTTTTCAAGTTTTCGCCCCAAAACTGCCTCCGCTCTCGCGCCAGAATTGCGAAGCAGTAGGGCTCCAGCCGCCGCGCCGCGTTCTCTAGTTCACTCCGCCGCAAGCCGTGCTAGAATGCGCCGTCGAACGCCCCGGTCGAAAACATTCGCGGAGGACATCTCATGAAAATCACTCCTGGAAAAAAGAAGGGCATGCAGGCGGTTGCGGATTCGCGCGGAGTCATCGCCGCGGCGGCCATGGATCAGCGCGGCTCTTTGCGCAACGCCATCGCCAAGGAACGCGGCGTGGAAAAGAGCGCCGTCACGGCCGACATGCTCACGGAATTCAAATCGGCTGTCACGCGTGTCCTGACGCCGCATGCCAGCGCGATTCTTCTCGACCCGGAATTCGGATTGCCGTCCGCAAAACAGCGCTCGAAGAACGCGGGCCTGCTTCTCGCATACGAAGCCACCGGCTACGACAACACCAAAGTGGGGCGCCTGCCCGACCTTCTCGACAATTGGTCGGTGAAGCGCCTGATGGAAGCGGGCGCCGATTGCATCAAGATTCTTCTTTACTACACGCCCTTTGATCCGCCCGCGGTGAACGACATCAAGCACGCATGGATCGAGCGCATCGGAAACGAGTGCGCAGGCGCCGACGTGCCCTTCTTTCTCGAATTCGTGACCTACGAAGAAGGCGCCGACGAGAAGTCCATCGAGTACGCGCGCAAGAAGCCTGAAAGAGTGATGGGCAGCATGGCGGAATTTTCCAAGGACCGTTATCAGGTGGACGTGCTGAAAGTCGAAGTGCCCATCAACATGGCCTTCGTCGCGGGCTCGCGCGCCTGCAAAGGGCCTTCCGCGTATTCCCGCGATGAAGCCAAGGATTATTTCCGCAAAGCCGCCGCGGTCGCGAAGAGACCGTTCATTTATCTTTCCGCGGGCGTCAGCAACGAAGTCTTTCAGGAAACTCTGGAGCTCACCTCCGAGGCAGGAACCAATTTTTCCGGCGTTCTTTGCGGCCGTGCCACGTGGATGGAAGGAATTCCCGTGTACGCAAAGCAGGGCGCCAAAGCTCTCGAAGACTGGCTCCAGGACACCGGCGTCAAGAACATCGAGAATGTGAACAAGCGCCTCACGGCCGCCAAGCCGTGGTATGGATTTTACGGCGCCGCTTCCGTCGCGGCGCTAGGCGACTGAGCGAGGGCGCGCGGATTCGAAAATTTTCTCGCAAATTTTATTGGCCGCTCGGCGCGAGTTCTTCGCAGCGGCGCTGATGATAAGCTGGTTCCAGTGAGCCTGGGCATCTACATTCAAGTTCCGTTTTGCCAGACAAAGTGCACCTACTGCAACTTTCATACCGGCGTGTTCTCAAACAGCCTGTTCGCGCCGTACGTCACCGCGGTCTGCGCTGAACTGTCGCAGCACGCGCGCCTCTACGAAACCGCGAACGTCGGCGGCGTGGCAGGCGAAATTGTGGATACGGTTTACATTGGGGGAGGCACTCCCAGCCTTCTGCACCCGGACTCGCTAGCCCAAATTCTCCAAACGGCTTGTCGCAGTTTTTCATGCGAACTTTCGGAAGTGACACTGGAGGCAGACCCAGAAACGATTACATCCGAAAAGGCAAACGCGTGGCGCAGCGCAGGGATCAATCGCATCAGCATGGGCGCGCAATCATTCAATGACCGGGAACTTCAAGCAGCCGGACGAGTGCACCGGCGCGCGGACATTTTCTCGGCATGTGTCCAGTTACGAGCCGCAGGATTTCAAAACATCAGCCTGGATTTGATTGCCGGATTGCCCCATCAGACGCGCGAGAGTTGGGAGCATTCGCTCGATGAGCTGCTGCGCATCCGGCCGGAGCACGTCTCGATTTATCTGATGGAGATTGATGAAGGCAGCCGCCTCGGAAGGGAAGTTCTTGCGGGAGGAAGCCGGTACAGTGCAAGCGCGCTCCCGAGCGATGACGCGATGGCAGAATTTTATGAGCGCGCATGCGATCGTCTAGCAGCCGCATCCTGCCAGCACTATGAAATATCCAACTGGGCGTTCGCGGGATTCCGCTCGAAGCACAATTCAAAATACTGGCGGCGCGAAAAGTACTTGGGGTTTGGAGCGGGCGCGCATTCATTTGACGGCCGGGTACGATGGGCGAATGTCCACGACCCGGCGGAGTACGCTCAATCCATACAGCAGGGGAGACTGCCCGTGGAGCAGAGAGAGGAGCTTTCGGAAGAGCAAGCGCTCGACGAAGAACTCTTCCTGGGATTGCGTCAGCTCGAGGGAATCGACATCGAGCGAATTGAATCCCGATACAATGTAAAGCTGCGCGGGCGGCTTGATGCTCTTCGTTATCGAGGCTTGGTGGAGATCGAAGGGTCGCGCGGCCGATTGGCTCCCGCGCGGCTGGCGATTTCGAATGAGGCTTTCGTCGAATTGCTCTCAGCGGCGGAGTAGGAAATGTATTCGAAGACGCATGAAATGGAAAGGAAGGCTGAGAAAATTCCGGTGGACTTGATTACCGACCTGCGAAGCGACACGGTTACGCGGCCGACTCCCGAGATGCGCCGCGCGATGGCCGAAGCCGAAGTAGGCGACGACGTATATGGTGAAGACCCCAGCGTTAACCGGCTACAAGAGCGAGCGGCCGAGATTTTTGAGCGCGAGGCGGCTCTCTTTGTTCCGACCGGCTCGATGGGCAATCTCATTGCCATAAAAAGTTGGGCCAAGCCCGGCGGCGAAATCATCTGCGAAGAGCGAGCGCACATCAATCAGTTCGAACTCGCGTCCATGTCCGCAATTGCGGGCTGCTTTCCGCGTCCCACGCGCGCGCCAGATGGAATCCTGAAATGGCAGATGATTGAGGAACTTCTGCGGCCGAAAGCTTATTACTATTCGCAGACCGCGCTGGTGTCGCTCGAAAACACGAGCAACATGGCGGGAGGATCCGTGTATCCGCAGGAAGTGGCCGATGAGATTTGCGAGCGCACGCACGGCTTGGGGCTGCCCGTGCATCTCGACGGGGCCAGAATCTTCAATGCAAGCGTGGCGCAGGGCCGCGGCGTGGCGGAACTCACGCGGAAATTCGATTCGGTGATGTTCTGCCTTTCCAAAGC
Organism: Candidatus Acidiferrales bacterium; assembly: GCA_050747245.1. Lineage (GTDB taxonomy): Bacteria > Acidobacteriota > Terriglobia > Acidiferrales > UBA7541 > JBOGNO01. The sequence continues at coordinate 61,379 of JBOGNO010000004.1, read as the reverse complement.
GCTGGGCGCGCCGGTCGGGTCAATGCTCGTCGGGTCGAAAGAGTTCATCGCCAAGGCGCACGTTCAAAGAAAACTGCTCGGCGGAGGAATGCGGCAGGCGGGTGTGCTCGCCGCGGCGGGCTTGATTGCGCTCGAAGAATCGCCCAAGCTTCTACATCGAGATCATGAAAACGCACGGCATCTAGCTGAAAGGCTCGCGACAATTCCGGGTATCGCGATTGATCCAAAAAAAGTCGTGACCAACATCGTGATCTTCGACGTAGCGGGAACGCAGAAGACCGCGGCAGAACTGACGGCTGAGCTCGCGAAGCGTCATGTTCTTGCCGGAACGATGGGCAAGCACCTGGTGCGCATGGTGGCGCACTACGACGTGGATCGAATCGGGATTGATCGCGCGTGCGCGGCCATGGAAGAAATTCTTCATTGCTGAGTGCGCGGCCAATAGGCATTCAAGCTGCAAACTCCGGCGTTTTTTTGTCGGTGCGATTCGCTGTGATATGAATCTTTGCCGAATTAATTGCGCCGCGCAATGTTGTGAGAGGCTTCGTGGAATTTGCGCTGACAGAAGAGCAGCAGCAGCTACGGCGAACCGTTCGGGAATTCGCCGAGGGAGAAATCGCTCCCCACGTAATGGAATGGGACGAGGTTTCGCATTTTCCCTCGGAGCTAATACCGAAGCTGGCGGATATGGGATTGCTCGGCGTCATTTTTCCGGAGAATTACGGAGGCGCAGGGCTCGGCTACATCGAGTACGCGATCGTGATTGAGGAACTCTCGCGAGTGGACGGATCCGTGGGAATTATTGTGGCCGCGCACAATTCGCTGTGCACGAATCACATTTACAAATTCGGCAGTGAAGCGCAAAAGCAGAAATACGTGGTTCCGCTGGCGCAGGGGAAGAAGCTCGGCTGCTGGTCGCTCACGGAACCAGGCGCGGGATCCGATGCGAGCGGCACGCGCACGAGCGCGGTGAAGAAGGACGGCGGCTGGCTGCTCAATGGCGCAAAAACATTCACGACGAACGGCCACTACGCCGATGTATGCGTCGGCATGGCTGCGACGAATCCATCGAACAAGCATCACGGAATATCCGCTTTCATTATCGAGAAGGGCACAGCCGGGTTTCGCCCCGGAAAGAAGGAAAACAAACTCGGGCTGCGCGCGAGCGATACGAGCGAAGTGGTTTTCAGCGATTGTTTAGTTCCCGCGGAAAATCTTCTCGGCAAGGAAGGAGAGGGATTCATCAACAGCCTCCAGATTCTGGACGGAGGGCGAATTTCCGTCGCCGCGATGGGACTGGGGATGGCTCAAGGGGCCTACGAAGCCGCGGTAAAATACGCCAAGCAGAGGAAACAATTTGGGAAAACAATCAGCGAATTCCAGGCCATCCAATTCAAGCTCGCCGATATGGCCACGCAAATTGAGGCGGCGCGGCTGCTGACTTACCAGGCCGCGTGGCTCGCGGACCGCGCCATCGCTACAGGCAAAGGCCCGCGGTACACGAAGGAATCCAGCATGGCCAAACTGTATGCGGGAGAGGTGGCCGTACGCGTGGCGAATGAAGCCGTGCAGGTGTTTGGGGGCTACGGATTTGTAAAGGATTATCCTGCGGAGAAATTCTATCGCGATGTGAAGCTCTGCACGATCGGAGAAGGCACGAGCGAAATCCAGAGGCTGGTGATCGCGCGGCAAATCCTGGAGAAAAAGTAGCGCCGCGAGGGGCAAGAGGCGAGTTTATGATTTCTGATTCCAGGCGGTTCGGCCAATGATGATGCGAGCCTCGTCCGCGCTCGTACTGTGAACGTCGCAACTCATCAATAATTATGACCACAGCAATTGCGAATTGGGCTGAACAGGTTCGCGCGGGTGAGATTCGCGCGATTGCGCGCGCCCTTTCCGCAATTGAAAGTCAATCCGCAGAATCCGAGGAAATCCTCCGCCAGCTTTTTCCGTTCACGGGGAAGGCTTACCGAATTGGAATTACAGGAGCGCCCGGAACGGGGAAGAGCACGCTGGTGGACCGCCTCGCGACGCATTATCGCGGAACGAAAAAAACTCTCGGAATTATCGCGGTGGATCCATCGAGCCCGTTTACGGGCGGGGCGATTCTGGGAGACCGCATACGCATGCAGAGCCACGCGACCGACGAAGGCATATACATCCGCTCCATGGCCACGCGAGGGTTCCTGGGAGGTCTGGCGCAGGCAACCGGCGACGCCGCGTTATTGCTCGATGCCGCGGGGAAGGACATCGTGCTGGTGGAAACCGTCGGAGTGGGGCAGGGGGAAGTGGAAATTGTGCGACTGGCGGACTGCACGCTGGTGGTGCTGGTTCCGGGAATGGGCGACGACGTGCAGAGCCTTAAGGCCGGAGTGATGGAAATCGGCGATCTGTTCGTCATCAACAAATCGGATCACGCGGGAGCGGAGCGCTTCGAGCAACAGTTGCGCGCCGTGCTTGCGCTGGTTCCGGATCGCGGCGGCTGGCGTCCGCCAATCGTGAAGACTGTGGCGACGGAGAATCAGGGAATCGAAGCGCTGGCGAAGGAAATTGAGAGATTCAGAGAACACATCACTGCCAGCCCCGACCGGCACGCGAGAGAAGTGGCGCTATGGCGCGAACGGCTGCTGCAACTCCTTCGCACGCGTCTGCTGGAGAGCCTGGTTGGCGGAAGCGAAGGCAAGAAAAACCTGGAGGCGCTTGCTGAGCAAGTGGCGGCGCGTAAAAAAGATCCCTATTCGGCGGTGAGCGAAATTATGAGACTCGCGGGGCAAGGACGCTCGCGGTGAAATTGGGGGACCTTGAGTTCCACATTGTTACCGACGGCGGGTTCTGTCTCGACGGCGGCGCGATGTTCGGGGTCATTCCGCGGCCTTTGTGGGAGAGAAAGATTGCTCCCGATGATCGGAACCGCGTCCGGCTGGAAATGAATTGCCTGGTGATTCGCGCCGCCGGGAAACTGCTATTGGTGGAAACTGGCGCGGGCGAAAAATTCAACGCGAAGCACCGAGAAATTTACGGCCTCGAGGGGCCTCCTCGACTGCTGGAGCAGCTTGCGGCGAGCGGCCTGGAACCCGAGCGATTCGATTTCGTAGTCAACACGCATCTGCATTTCGACCACTGTGGCTGGAATACTCGGTGGGTGAAGGACCGCTTTGTGCCTACTTTTCCAAATGCGCGTTACATCGTGCAGAAAGGCGAGCTGGAACACGCCAAGAATCCGACGGAACGAGACCGCGCCAGTTACTTGGCGGAGAATTTCTCTCCCCAGGAAAAGTCGGGACAGTGGTGGTTGCTCGAAGATGATCGTGAAATCGTGCCCGGAGTGGAGCTTATTCGAGTGCCGGGGCATACGGCCGACATGATGTGCGTCCGACTATCGGGCGGCGGAAAAACCGCGATCTTCTTCGCTGACCTGGTGCCAACGACGGCGCATTTGCCCTACGCATGGATTATGGGATTCGATTTGTATCCGATGACGACGCTTGAGAACAAGAAGAAATGGATCCCGCGCGCGGCGAGAGAAAAATGGCTTGCTCTTTTCGCCCACGATCCAGTGGTGAAGGCAGCGTATATCCGCGAACGCGACGGCCGTTTTGAATATGAACCTGTCGAGGTGAACTGATGGTGGCGGCGAGGAAATCTGCTTCGGGGAGGCGCCGAAGAGACGATTCCGTGCGCTTGGGAATTATCGGCGGAAGCGGGCTTTACAGCATGAGCGGCCTCAAAGAGGCGCGCGAGGTGCGCGTGCGCACGCCATTTGGCGAGCCTTCCGATGCGATTCTCATCGGATCGCTCGAAGGGCGGCGCATTTCATTTTTGGCGCGCCACGGGCGCGGCCATCGGATTTTGCCGGGCGAAATCAACTATCGCGCGAACATTTATGCGTTGAAGCTGCTTGGCGTGGAGCGGATCATTTCGGTGAGCGCCGTTGGCTCATTGCGCGAAGACCTTCCACCGCTGGATTTTCTGATTCCCGATCAATTCATTGACCGCACGCACGGGCGCGTCTCAACTTTTTTCGGGAGGGGGCTCGTGGGCCACGTCACATTCGACAGGCCCACTTGCGAGCAGCTCTCCAGAGTTGTAGGCGACGCGTGTGATCGAGCGAGCGTCCGCGTGCATCGCGGCGGCACCTACGTCTGCATCGAGGGGCCGCAGTTTTCGACTCTGGCGGAATCGCACGTGTACCGGCAGTTGCGTTTTGATGTGATCGGCATGACCAACGCGACAGAGGCGAAGCTCGCGCGCGAGGCGGAAATTTGCTACGCGAGCGTGGCCATGATTACGGATTACGATTGCTGGCATCCGTCACACGACTCCGTCACGGCCTCGCAAGTGATGGAGAATTTGAGCCGCAATGCTGAAAACGTGCAGAAAGTGATCCGCGAAGGATTGCAGAACATGCCGGTGGAGCGGACATGCCGATGCGGCGCGGCGCTCGAGCACGCGCTCATCACCGATCGCAAGAAGATTCCCGCGGCTACCAAAAAGCGCCTGACCGCAATCATCGGCAAATACATTTCCTGAATTGGAGCGAAGGTGTCACTTCTAGTAGTTGGATCGGTAGCATTCGATTCGATCGAAACGCCGTTCGGCCGAGCGGAGCGAACGCTGGGTGGCGCAGCCAGCTATTTTGCGCTCGCGGCAAGTTTTTTCGCCCGTGTTCGGCTGGTTGGTGTTGTGGGAGACGATTTCACCGCACGTGACAAAGCGGTTTTCCGCGGGCGGCGAATTGACACCGAGGGACTGGAACACGCAATTGGGAAGACATTCTTTTGGGCGGGGCGTTACGGCGCCAATCCGAACGACCGGACCACACTGACCACCGAGCTGAATGTTTTTGCGGGGTTCAATCCAAAACTGCCGAACGCGTATCGCGATTCTCAGCATATTTTTCTCGCCAATATCGATCCATCTTTGCAAAGCTCGGTGCTGCGACAGGTCCGGGGCCGTCCGAAGCTGGTTGCGCTGGACACGATGAATTACTGGATCGAACGCACGCCCAAGGAACTGCGGGAGACATTAGAGAGCGTAGACATCCTGATGATCAACGACGATGAAGCCAGGCAGCTTTCCGGCAAACAGAATCTACTTCACGCGTCGCGGCACATATTCGGGATGGGCCCCAAGACGCTGGTAATCAAGCGCGGGGAACATGGAGCGCTTATGGTCCACAAGGATTTTATATTTTCGATCCCGGGATATCCGCTTGAAGAAGTTCACGACCCTACGGGAGCAGGCGACGCATTTGCAGGCGGATTCATGGGATATCTTGCCGGAGCCGCGCACGTGAATGCAGGCACTCTTCGGCGCGCCATGGTCTATGGCTCGGTGCTGGGCAGTTTCACCGTGGAGAGGTTTGGCCTCGAGCGACTGAGGAGGCTCACGCGCAGAGAGATTGGTGCGCGTGCGCGGTCCTTCTTTACGTTGACGGCATTTCGCCTCTAAAAAGGGCCGTCCTAGCTGCTCTTGTAGTAAAATCCGCCCACTTTGGGGGGTGTTCGATGTTGTTTGACCTGAGTTCTGTCGTAGTGTTCAAACTTCTGCTTGCCGCCGTCCTGGGATCAGGCATCGGCGTGGAGCGCGCACTGCGCGGGAAGCCTTCAGGAATGCGCACATGCATGTTCATCACGGTCGGCGCGTGCCTTTACACGTTGCTCTCACTCGGTTCGTCACAGGCACACGGGGGCGACCCCGCGCGCATCGCGGCGCAAATCATTCCCGGGATTGGATTCATAGGTGCGGGTGCAATTATTCGTGAGCGTGGGGGTGTCACCGGCCTCACGACTGCGGCCACGATCTTCATCCTCGCAAGCATCGGCATGGCCACGGGCACGGGACAATACGCCACTGCGATCTTTGCCACACTTTTGGCCTTCAGTGGTCTTGTCGGGCTGGGCTGGTTCGAAGATCGGGCGGGAATCAGCATGCGCACGGTAACGTTTCGGCTGACGACCCTGGACGCCGAAAACACGCTGAGGCAAGCTCATGAGATTCTCGACGAACTGAAAATCCCGATGCAGAATTTCCGCATACAGCGATTCGGCAACGAATCCGTCATTGAATTTGACGCCGAGGTGAGCCGCCCGCATCAGCAAAAGGCTGTGCTCCGACTGAGCGCGCTCCAGGCTAAATGTGAAGTGGTTCCCTTGGCATCGGTCCACGAGTAATTCCCGGCGGAAGCTATTTTGCAAATCGCGGCCTCTGCATCATGTAGAACCAGAGCTGTTCGCCTTGCTGGACGCGTTGCGGAAAATTTCTTATCCTCAATCCTCACATGGGCAAACCGACAAAACCGTTCGCACTGGCGTCCGGAGAGACAGTGCGGATTGTTGCGCCCGCGAGTCCTGTCGAAGAAGACCGTTTGCGCAAAGGCTGTGCAGAGCTCGCGCGGCTGGGATACGTCCCGCGATGGGACACTAGCGTTCTCGCACAGCGAGGATATTTTGCGGGCTCCGCCGATGAGCGCTCCGCGAAGCTGCAAATCGCTCTCGAAGAAAAAGATTCCACCGCCGTCGTGTGCGCGCGTGGAGGGTACGGCTCGAACTATCTGATTGAGCGATTGAATCTGCGCCGCCTCAAACATCCCAAAATCTTGATGGGCTACAGCGATATCACGACGTTGCAATGTTTGCTTTGGCGAAAGCTCCGTTGGGTAACGTTTTACGGCCCCATGGCTGCGGCAGGATTTGACGCTGGCGCCGATGCGCCGCATGGCTACGATCTCGATTCGCTGATGAATTCGATCACTCAAACGCAGCGCAGTTGGACGATCGATTTGGACGGGGAGAAATTATTCGCGGGAATGGCGGAGGGAGTTCTCTTAGGCGGCTGTCTCACACTCCTGACGTCCGCGCTTGGAACGCAGGCCGAAATCGAAACGCGCGGGTCGATTTTGGTTCTTGAAGACCGAGGGATGAAGCCGTGGCAAGTGGATCGCGCGATCATGCAATTGAAGCTCGCAGGCAAGCTGTCAGACGTTCGCGGAATCATTCTAGGTGAATTTCCGGAATGCGATCCTCCTGCGGGAAGTGCGAGCGTGCGCGATACCTGCAGGCGGCTGCTCGCGCCGCTAAAAATTTGTGTCGTGTGGGGAGCACGCGTTGGCCACACGGAGCGGCCCATGCTCACGATTCCGCTGGGAGTGCGTGCGCGACTCTCGTCCGGGGGTGCAGGCCGGCTTGAAATCCTGGAGGTCGCCTGCGCAGCACCTACCTTGAGGCTGAAGCGAGGTAAACAATCGTGAATGCCGTGCCACACGCCGGGAGTCACATTCACCTTCTAGGTATCGGTGGGGCGGCGATGTCCCCGGTTGCCGGGATGTTGAAGGAACGGGGCTACTACGTGACAGGATCAGACGTGAATGTGTATCCGCCGGCCTCTACCCTGCTCATGTCACTCGCCATCCCTTGGAAGGAAGGATATGCCGAAGAGAATTTGAAGCCTGCGCCGGATGTAGTGGTCGTAGGAAATGTAATCGCGAGGGGCAATCCTGAGCTCGAATACGCGCTCGACGAGCGCATCCCGTGCATGTCCATGGCGGCGGTGATTGAGCAGTTTTTTCTGCCGGGCCGAACGCCGATTGTGGTTGCCGGCACTCACGGCAAGACCACCACGACGGCCATGCTTGCGTGGATTTTCCAAACGGCGGGGCGACGACCCGATTTTCTTGTCGGCGGCGTGGTTCCCAATTTTGGCGAGCGCAGCTACGGGCTAGGGGGCGGGGAAGAGTTCATCATCGAAGGCGACGAATACGAAACTGCGTATTTCGATAGGGCTCCGAAATTCTTTCACTATCACCCGCAGGAACTAGTCCTTACTTCCTGTGAGTATGATCATGCAGACATTTATCCCGACCTGGCCGCGATCGAATTGCAGTTCCGACGTCTTGTGAACCTTGTCCCGCGGAGCGGCCGCGTTGTCGCATGGGGCGAAAGTGCGGAAGTAATGCAATGCGTTCGAAAGGCATTCTGCCGCGTGGAAACGTACGGCCTGTCTTCGGGACTGGACTGGTGCGCGGGGGATCTAGAGTGGAACGGGAACGAGGAAAATATTCAGTTTCGTGTGGCGTACCGCGGCGCAGAAGTCGCAAAAATCCGCATGCCACTGGCGGGGCGGCACAACGTGCTCAATGCGCTGGCGGCGTGCGCGATTGCGTACGGCCGGGGAGTCGAATGCGAGGCGGTCGAGCGAGCGCTTGAATCCTTTCGCGGCGTGCGGCGCCGCCTGGAAGTAAAAGGGGAATCTGCCGGAGTCATCGTCGTGGAAGACTTTGCGCATCATCCGACGGCTATCCGAACGACGATTGAGGCCGCGCGCACGCGCTGGCCCGGGAGGCGCGTCTGGCTGGCCGTTGAGCCTCGCTCGAATACCATGCGGCGCAAAATTTTTGAGAAAATTCTGCCCGATGTATTGGCCGAGGCAGACAACGTCGCGATCGGGCCCGTGAATCGAGCGCAATTGCTTGACGAATCGGAGAGGCTTTCGCCCGAACAAATCGCCGAGGAGGTTCGACAGCGCGGCAAGCGCGCGCGGGCCTTCAGTTCGGTGGCCGAAATAGCAAAATACTTCGCACAAGAAATATCTGCGGGCGATCTCATTCTGGTCATGTCCAACGGCAGTTTTGACGGGCTGTGCGGCAGGTTACTCGAAATGCTGGAAGCAAAATCGGAGGCCGCAAAGTGAGACGCTGCGTGGTTCTATTGCTGCTGTTGATTGCCTTTGCGACGGCTTCAGAGGCCACTATTCACTATCGCGTCTCCGTCGGGCATCCCGAGCAACATCTTTTTCACGTCACTATGACGGTTCCAGATGGCGGGCGCGAATTGAGAGTGGCCATCCCCGCCTGGAACGCGCTGTATCAAATTCGGGATTTTGCCGCACGCGTGCAAAATGTGAGTGCGCGCTCGCTGGATACTAAGAGTGATGCAGTGCTATCCGTGCGCAAGCTCGACAAGCAAACGTGGATCATCAATGCCAGCGCGCCAGAAGCGGCCCCCGCTCTAGGAGACGTAGAGATCTCTTACGCGATTTACTGGGACGATCCGGGCCCGTTTAATTCCCAGCTCAACGCACATCATGCGTTCCTAAATCTTGCTGAAATTCTTTTTTATTTGCCCGATCGACGGTTGGAGGATACCTCGGTGCAATATCTGGATCTGCCGCCGTCTTGGAGGGCGACGGAAGAATTACCATCCGGCGGTGAAGCAAGCACATTTGTGGCGGAAAATTACGACGCAATGGTGGATGCGCCCGCGGAGCTTGGGACACCGGAGGAATTCGCATTCGACGTGAACGGCGCGCACTTCCGTGTCGTTGTGGACGGGGAGAATTGGAAGCGAGCGCCACTGCAAGACAATCTCGAAAAAATCGTGAGGTACGAGACTACACTCATGGGCGGGCCTCCCTTCAAGGAATATACTTTCTTCTTTCACTTTGGGGATTTCCGCACTGCCGGCGGCGGGGGAATGGAGCATGCCAATGGCACGGCCATCGCCACATCTTCTAGCGAATCGGCGCCGCGCGGCGCGGCACATGAATTCTTCCATGCTTGGAATGTGAAGCGCATACGTCCGCAGAGCCTCGAGCCCGTGGATTATTCCAAAGAAATGTGGACGCGGGCTCTGTGGTTCGCCGAGGGGGTCACGAGCACATACGGAAGTTACTCGCTGCTTCGCTCCGGCATCTGGAATCGCGAGCGGTTTCTTGAGGATCTTGCCGGCCAACTGACGGAGCTGGACTCGCGTCGCGCGCGATCATGGGAGAGCGTCGAGGAATCGAGCTTGGACGCATGGCTCGAAAAGTACGACATTTACAACCGGCCGGAATACAGCATCTCGTACTACAACAAAGGCCAGATAGCCGGCGATTTTCTAGATCTCGAGATTCGGGATGCAACGGACAACCGCGCCTCTCTCGACGATGTAATGCGAGAGATGTTGAAAGAGTTCGGACAGGGCGGACGCTACTACGACGACAGCGCGGACATCGAGGCAGTTTCTGAGCGGGTAGCGGGGAAAAGCTTGAAGGATTTCTTCAGCCAGTACATCGCGGGAACCGCAGAAATTCCTTATGATGATTTTCTGGGGCTCGCTGGACTGCGCACGAAGTCCATGACGGATGAAATGCCGGATTTCGGTTTTTCCATCATGCGCGGCCCTGAGAATTTGCTCCTCGTCGAGGAAGTCGTGCCCGGAAGCACCGCGGAGGTTGCCGGAATTCGGCCCGGCGATGTGCTGTTGAAGCTCGGCGACGATCCGTTTCCCCGCAATCCCTTTCGCGCGCTGGGAGGACGGGCTCCCGGCGATGTCATCCATCTTTGGATTCGTCACGAAAGCAAAGAGGCGGAAGTCACGTTCGCGCTTGGCAAGCGCGAGCAGAAACGATACGAGATTGAAGAGATCCCCGATGCAACGGGGAGGCAAAAGAGGATCCGGGAAGGCTGGCTAAATGGCACGACGGATACGCCCGCTGCTTCTTCCAGCAATTCTTCGACAGTTCCGCGATGATTCGGACAATCTGCGTCGTTCTGTTCATGGCAGTTCTGGTGATCTTTGCGGGGCTTCCCTTAGTCCTTTATACCGCGCTGTCTGGATCAGCGGATCGCTTATACCAAGCAACGATGTGGGGGCTTGGCATTGCGCTGCGAATTGGCGGTGTTCGGATTCGAGTGGAAGGCGGGGAGAATATCCCCGCGGGGGTATGTATTTTTGTCGCCAACCATTCGAGCATCCTTGATCCTCCGGTCATCGCAGTGTCAATTCCGAAGCGCATCTCATTTCTGGCCAAGAAGGAGGTTTTCCGGATTCCGATTATCGCAACCATCATGCGCCAGGGAAGTGTCATCCCGGTTGATCGCTCCAACCGCGATGCGGCGACGGCAAGCGTGGACCAGGCCATCGGGCATCTGCAGAAGGGAATCTCGTACATTGTTTTTCCCGAGGGCACCCGCAGCCTCGACGGGCGCTTGCGAACATTCAAGAAGGGCAGCTTCGTGATGGCGATACTCGCGCGCGTTCCTGTTGTTCCAGTGTCGATAGCGGGGGCAGCTTCTTTGATGCCCAAGGGATCTTTTGCTGTGCATCCGGGCGAAGTAACGGTTCGCTTCGGCCGACCTGAGGACGCAGCGGCATATTCGATGCAGCAGCGAGCTGAATTGCTGGCGCGCATTCATTCCCGTGTGGCTGCGGGATTGCCCGAGGGACAGCAAACATTGCGAGGCAGTGCGGCAACCGCGCCGACTAAGTCTTCTTAAGGGATTCCAGACGGTTGACCGCAGCCCGCAATTCGCGGACGGCTCTGTGCAGGTCCGGCAGCCGATTGAACACGGCGATGGATTTTTTCCAGGCGAGACCTTCGATCGCCGGTGTACCGGAATACATTTCACCTTCGGGCACATCGGTACCGAGTCCGCTCTGCGCTGTGATTGTCGCGCCATCGCCGATCTTCAGGTGCCCGGCAATTCCCACCTGTCCAGCCAAAATGCAGCGATTGCCAACAATAGTGGAACCGGCGAGTCCCACTTGGCCGCAGAGCAGAGCGTCCTCACCAATTTTGGAGGAGTGTCCCACTTGAACAAGATTATCGATCTTCGATCCGCGGCCAACGCGCGTTTCGCCGATGGTGGCGCGATCCACGGCGCTGTTGGTTTGGATTTCAACATCGTCACTGATGACGACGATTCCGGTCTGCCGGATTTTGTACCAGCTACCGCCGGGAAGGCGAGCAAACCCAAAACCATCGCCGCCGACTACAACGCCGTTCTGCAGTGTCACACGGTCACCAAGTCTGCACATTTCGCGGACGACAGAGTGCGAGTGGGCAAAGAAGTCGCTGCCAATATGCGCGCCGCGGTAAATACTGACGAAGCTGTGCAAAACAGCGTTGCGCCCGATATTCACGCCCTCGGCCACGAAACAATACGGTCCGACATGAGCTCCTATTCCGATGTGCGCGGAAGGGGATACTACCGCCGTCGGATGGATTCCTGGAACGTAGCGCTCCGCCGCATAGAAAAGTTCCAGGGCACGGGCAAAATCTAGATAAGGATTCTCCGAGCGCAATGAAGCAACAGGCGTTTCCGCAGCGTCCCGGGCAATGATAATGGCCGAAGCGCGTGTGGTGTCGAGGTCCGCGCTGTATTTGCGATTCGCAAGAAAGGTCATCTGGCCAGGTCCGGCCTCGCGGATTCCCGCCACCCCGGTGATTTCAATCTCAGGGTCGCCCTCAAGTTCGCATCCCAGCTTCCGCGCAATTTCCCAGAGTTTCATCGGGCGTCTCCTCATATACAGCTGAATGAAGCCGTTGAGCGGCCGCGAGAAAGAATTTACAACATTTTCATTGAGAAACAGGGAAGAGAACGGGAAGAAGCACCATCATTCTTCGAAAAGTCCGGGCTGCGTCATAATTACCTTTTCGGGAGCCTTTCGACGGGCCACGCCTACCACTCCCAAAACCTTGAGTTCTGCGAGGGCTATGCGGGGGATAAAAATGCGCTGCGTGTTGCCGTTCATATCGGGCGGCGTAATCTGCAAGCCATTCGCCAGCAGGTCAAGCAGGTCATTGGGAAGCAACCCTTCGAGAGTTTCGTTATCAGGGAAACGCAGCCGCACCCATAACCCATCGAGCTTGGGGCGGGCGAAAAATGCTTTGCGCTCGATCTCGACCTGATCTCTAAATTCACGGACAAAATGTACGCTGCGAACCTCATCGATTCCCACTTCGCGATGGCCTCCCTCGAGTGTCAGAAGGTCGAGGACATCCACTTGGCCCAAGCGTGAGGGATTGAGGTATCCCAAGATGGTTTTTCGATCTTGCAGAACGACGACGACTTTCTTGCGCGTCGTGGCTGAAGGCCGGCTTTTCACAAAGTGGGAATCCTTTCAGAGACTCTTGCTAATCTTAAAAACTTATGATATGTTGATTGAAATTGGCAGTCAACTTATTGGTGACTAAAGGGTTAGGCGCAGGGCCTTTGCCGATTGACCGAAAAGCGGCATATTCTAAAATCCGCGTGGATCATCACCCTCGCCACACTGGCAAGCCGCATTTGTGGATATTTACGCGACCAGCGGATCACGATGCTTCTGGGAACCTCTCCAGCGGCAGATTCCTTCATTCTTGCGTTTCGAATTCCGAACCTGCTTCGTCGGTTAGTCGGCGAGGGTTCGCTCACAGCCGCGTTCATACCCGTTTTTGCTGGTTATCTCAAAGAAAAGCCGCGAGAGGAGGTCTGGGAATTCGCGAATCGCCTTTTCTGGACGCTGGCCGCCTTACTAGTGCTGATCGCCGCTCTCGGCACGGCTTTTTCGCCCGCCGTGATTCGGATCTTCACGCTTCTTGGGGGCAACGCCGCTCACTGGGGCCTGGCGGTCTACCTGAATCGGATTATTTTTCCGTACGTATTTTTCATCGGCCTGGCGGCGCTCGCCACGGCCATCCTGAACAGTTTCCACGAGTTCGGTTTGCCGGCTTCGACGCCGATACTCTTCAATATCTCGATTATCGCATTTTCATTCGGCACGGTTTACGGGCCAATCATGAAATTTGCTCCGGTGTCGTACCGAAGTCCGGCGGTTGCTCTATCGGTGGGAGTCCTCGCCGGCGGACTACTACAACTCGGGGTTCAACTGCCGGCACTCTGGCGAAAAGGAATGCGGTTCCGACCGGAGATTTCTTTAAGGGATCCCGGAATCCGGCAGGTATTCCGATTGATGTTACCGGGGTTTGTGGGCATCGGCGTGTTTCAGATAAATTTCTTCGTCGATACGGTATTCGCCACTTCCGCGCGCATGCCACAGGGCAGCGTAACCTCGCTCTACGTGGCAGACCGCGTGATGGAACTCGCTCTGGGCAGCTTTGCAATTGCGGTGTCAACGGCGATTCTGCCCTTGATGTCGCATCAAGCCGCTGCCGGCGATTTCGACGCACACAAGCGCACGCTGACGTTTGCGCTGCGTCTTGTTTCTTTTTTGACGTTGCCGGCCGCCGCGGGCCTTGTCGTGCTGCGCACACCAATCGTTCAAGTGCTTTTCGAACACGGCCAATTCATCCGCGAGTCTGCGGTGATGACTTCTCGCGCGCTACTTTTTTACGCTCTTGGCTTGCCCGGATTTGCGGCCGTGAAGCTCATTGTCCCGGCGTTCTATTCGCGGCGCGATACGCGCACTCCGGTCATGGTCGCAGCTTGCGCCATGCTTCTGAATGTGATGCTCAATATCATTTTTCTTTTTCTGTTTTTCCGAGTGCTGCGGAATGGAAGCCCGGCTCTGGCGACTTCGGTTTCTTCTTATTTCAATTTTTTTCTGCTCTTTGTAATTTTTCGGAAGCGCTTCGGGCGGCTGGGCGCTCGCGGAGTGGCGAAGTCGCTCGGCAAGATAGCAGCGTCTGCGGGGGCGATGGGACTTTTTTGCGTGGCGATGCTGCGAATCTGGAATGGATTGACGCTCCGACATTCTCTTACCGCGGCGATCTGGCTGGCGGCAATGATCGGCACGGCAGCCGGAGTGTATTGGCTCTTTGCGCGGATATTTAATTGCGAGGAGATTGGCGAGGTGATGGAAGTATGGCGAGAGCGGCGGCAGATTGGTTCAGATGAGGTGGGGGCTCCGCTGGGTCTGGAGTGACGCGGCGAGATCATGGAAGGTCAAGTTCACGCTTTTTTGAGCTACCTGCGAGTCGAGAAGGGGCTCTCAGAAAACACGATCGCGGCCTACCGGCGCGACCTGAAAAAATTTGCGGCCTTTATCTCGAAGCGGAAGGCAAATGTTCAAAATGTGCGGCGATCTGAGATCGTCGATTTTCTGGCGTCTCTCTATTACTGCAAGCTGGATAGCCGGACAGTGGCAAGACACATGGTATCGCTGAGGCAGTTTTTCCGTTTTCTCCTGTCGGAGGGAGAGATCAAGGAGGACCCGGCGCAACATTTTGAATCGCCCAAGTTTCGCTCGCGGCTTCCGGCATACCTGAGCATTGACGAGGTGGAACAACTGCTTGCAATTCCTGACACTGATACGATTCTCGGTTTACGCGATAGAGCGATGATTGAGATGCTCTATTCCTCCGGACTGCGCGTGTCAGAGCTCCTTCATCTGAAGATCTCCGATTTGAACTTCGAGAGCGGCGTGTTGCGTTGCGTTGGCAAAGGCGACAAAGAGAGGCTCGTTCCGGTAGGCCGCCCGGCGCTAGAGGCCGTGCGGAACTATCTGCGCTCGTCGCGGCCAGAGTTACTGCGCAACCGCAAAGCGGACGTCTTGTTTCTCAATAATCGTGGTGGGCGATTCGCGCGCGAGAATTTTTGGCGATTGCTCTCCAGATATGGGCAACGCGCTGGTCTCCGCATGCGGCTCTCTCCACACAAGCTGCGGCACAGCTTTGCCACTCATTTGCTGGAGCGCGGAGCTGATCTTCGATCTGTTCAGATGCTTTTGGGGCATTCGAGCATCACGACCACCCAGATTTACACGCATGTTGCCCAGGACCGGTTGAGACAAGTTTACAAGGAGCATCACCCGCGGGCTTAACAGCGCAGCGGAGACGCGCTCCCGGGGAGCGCATCTTGCTTGGAGGCAGAGGAAAGCATGCCCGATTACATGTACATGCTGGAAAGCCGGCTCTCGCCGGAACAGCGCGCAGCACTTGAACGCGTGCAAGAGCTGGCGGCTTCGCAAGAGGCCAACGTGTACCTGACAGGTGGCGCCGTGCGCGACCTGATTTCCGGGATGCCCATCCGGGATCTCGATTTTATAGTGGAGGGCAATCCAGTCCGTATTGTGCGTGAGCTCGAGAAGGGCGGGGCGCGAATCGTTTCCGAGGACGAACGCTTGCGCCATTTCGAGATTGTTTTTGCTGGAGACTGCGATGGTTCAATTTCTGCGGCCCGAGATGAGATTTATGAGCGGCCGGGAACCAAGCCCGAGCTGCGGTTCGCGGGCATTATGGAAGACCTTCGTCGCCGTGATTTTTCGATGAATGCGGTTGCGATTTCCTTGAATCTGGCATCGCGCGGGCTATTGCTGGACCCGACCAATGGGCTCGCGGATCTGGAACGACGAGAAGTTCGTGCTCTATCGATTCATGCCTTCACGAACCAGCCCGCGCGGTTGATGCGCATCCTCCGCTATTGCGTCCGCATGGACTTCAAGATGGAATCGCGCACGCAGGAATGGTTTGATTTGGCGATGACCAGAGAACTCGATCAAACGATTCCGCCCGAAGAAGCCGGCCGAGAGTTGCGACAACTCGGCCGTGAGGATAATCCCTCGGGCATCCTGAAGGCTTGGGAAGCAAAAGGATTTCTCACCATAATTCATCCGAGCCTAGCGCGCCGGAAGCCAGCATACGAGAAACTTACGCGACTCAACCGCGTGAAGGAAGGAATTCTCGAACTTGGCTTGCGCCCCCGACTCGCTAATCCTACGATATTTTACACTCTCTCCCGATTGAAGCCGCGCGAACGAATGGGGGCGCTGCACAAGCTCGGTTTTCGCGCCGCAGAAATCGAGGCCCTGGCCTCGCTCGAGCCGCAGGCGCAGAATCTTCTGAGATTACTCAAAGGCCGCAAGACCAGTGCAGCTCGCGATGCATATTTTTTGTTGGCGAAGACGCCGCTTGAAGTGCTCGCGTTCCTACAAACGGAGTATCCGAATCCCAGGGCGCTTGCCAAAATCCGCAACTACATGACCAAGTGGCGCCCGCTGCGGCTTAGCTTGCCGGCTGCCGAGCTCGATTCCCTGGGCATCCCTCGGGGCACTAAGTTTGACAAGATCCTCGGGGATCTGTTTGAACTTCAACTTCGTGGACGCGGCAAGAATCCCATTGAACGGACCAAGCTTTTGAAACAGCTGGCGGGAATCAAGGAAGAGCCGAAGAAGAAGCCAAAAGAGGAAAAGAAGAAAGCCAAAGCGGCCATTCAGAAAAAGGCGGCGGCCAAGCAGGAAGCTGCGCGCACGCAGGAGGCGGAGAAGGCGTCATCCGAAAAAACAACCGCCCGTTCCGGAGCCATTGCTCCGGCCGGGCTCGCGGCTCAGTCGCATAAGTCAGAGCCCACCAAGCCCGCGAGGAGACGCCAAAGGGCGGGCAGGAAGATTCGGCCTCGCGTTGTAAAGCCGCGAAAGTCAGCCCGGAAGCACAAACGATGAGCTTGGCAAGCAAGCTCGATGAATCGGAGAGGGCAACGAAGGGAGAATCTGATTTCGACCACGAAAGCGCTCGAAGAAATTCATTCCCTTGTCTCGGGAGGGAGCGAGCTTTCCGTTTCCCAGTGTCGTGAATGGCTTGCATCTGACGATCTTCGAATCGGGCAAGCATCCCTGGATGCGCTCATCGAATTCAATGCGCGCTTCAATGCGTCGCTGCTACGTGAGGTTGCATCGTATGTCCACACCTACTTCGAACGTGCATTCTTGTTAATTGAGTCTGCATCTGACACAAAATTTGGCCATTCTTTGGGCAGGAGCTTCTGTGCTTGGTTCACAATGGTCGCCTCCGGAGAAGTGTTCCCTGCTGGGACGCTCTCTGAATTGAAGGCGCTTCTTGAAATGCTGTGCAGGCGTGGGAACAAAAGCTTGTCCCTGATGATTCTCTGCGATGTTTTGGAGCCGCTTTGCGAGAGCCGCCGGGTGGCTCTATTGTTCGCCGACTGGGACGATGATCCTGCATTGCGCCCGCTCCTTGAGAAAGCCATTGAGTGGGGCCAAGGGTTCTGGCCGCGCCCATAGGACTGCATTTCTCAATCCCAGGTTGTCCAGCTTCGCGGGAAGTCGTTGGTCTCTGCTCGCATCGTGGTTTAGAATAGTGGCTCATGAGTGCCCCAGGATTTGTTCATCTCCACCTACACACGGATTACTCACTTCTCGACGGCGCGTGTGGTATCACGGAACTTGTGGAGGAAGCCGCGCGGCAGAAGATGCCTGCAGTCGCCGTGACCGACCATGGCAACCTGTTTGCCGCAGCGAATTTCTTCCACGAAGCGACCGCGCGGGGAGTGAAACCGATTATTGGATGCGAAGTGTATGTCGCGCCCGACAACCACAAGAATCGGGGCAACGACGCGGAACGCTCCAATCATCTTGTCCTGCTCTGTGAGACGAACGAGGGCTACCACAATCTCATCAAGCTGGTCTCCACGGCCTTCCTGGACGGCTTTTATTACAAGCCTCGCGTGGACCATGAACTTCTAGCGAAACACAGCCGCGGACTGATTGCTCTCTCCGCCTGTATGCGCGGAGAAGTCACGGAACACGTCCTCCATGAGCGGCACGATAAGTCACGGGAATCTGCTTACCGCCTTCAAGAGATTTTTGGAAAGGGGAATTTCTTCCTGGAGGTCCAGGACCAGGGCATCGCCGTCGAACAGCGCATCAACCAAGACCTAGTCAGACTCAGCCGCGAGACTGGGATCCCGCTTGTAGCCACCAACGACTGCCATTATTTGGCGAAGTCCGACGCCCATGCGCAAGACGTCCTGCTTTGCATCCAAACGGGCAAGACGATGAGTGATCCCCAGCGAATGAAATTTGCAACGGACCAATTCTATTTCAAGTCTGCAGAAGAGATGGCTCAGGTATTTGGCGAGCTGCCGGACGCGATGTCCCGCACTTTGGCCATTGCCGATCGGTGTCACGTGAAGATCGAGCGCGTGCAGAATCCCTTTCCGGAATTCAAGGTACCCGAAGGCCAAACAGCCGACTCGTATTTTGAGGCAGTAGTCCGTGAGGGCTTCGCTCGGCGGCGTGCGACACTCGAGAAACTTGCTCAGGACGGGAGCCTTCGCCAACCTCTCGCTGCGTATGAGCGGCGTCTCGATAGCGAAATCCAGATGATTCAGAAAATGCGATTCGCAGGCTATTTTCTGATCGTATGGGATTTCATCCATTATGCACGGGCGCAGGGGATTCCGGTTGGGCCGGGCCGCGGCTCGGCGGCGGGGAGCCTAGTGAGCTACTCGCTGCAAATTACCGACGTGGATCCGCTGCAATACGATTTACTCTTCGAGCGTTTTCTGAATCCCGAGCGAGTTTCGCTTCCCGACATCGACATTGACTTCTGCGAACGCCGCCGCGGTGAAGTGATTGATTACGTTCGCCAGACATACGGCGCCGCGAATGTCGCACAGATCATCACGTTTGGAACGCTGGCGGCACGGGCCGCGATTAAAGACGTGGGCCGCGCCCTCGACATGCCGTTCGGCGAAGTGGACCGAATTGCGAAGTTGGTGCCCAACCAGCTCAAGATCAAAATCGCAGAAGCAATTGAGCAATCCCCGCAATTGCGCGAGAGAATAGCGAGCGATGAGCGGGCAAAAGAAATGATAGAGGTTGCAAAACGGCTCGAAGGTTTGGCGCGCCATGCCTCCACTCACGCCGCTGGCGTGGTCATCTCTCCGCAGCCGCTCAGTGAGCTCGTTCCGCTCTACAAATCAAACAAGGATGAGATTTCCACTCAGTACGACATGAACGCTCTCGGCCGCATCGGCCTTTTGAAAATGGATTTTCTCGGGTTGACCACCCTCACGGTCCTTTATGACGCAGTCGCGCTGATCAAGCAACATCGCAACATTGATTTGGAACTGTCTACGATTCCGCTGGACGATCCGAAGAGCTATGAAATTTTTTCTCGCGGCGAAACGAGCGGTATTTTCCAATTTGAATCACACGGCATGCGGGACATTCTAAAGCGCTACCAGCCGACAAAGATTGAAGATTTGACGGCGCTGAACGCCCTCTATCGTCCTGGACCAATCCAAGGCGGGATGATCGACGATTTCATCGCACGCAAACAGGGGAAGAAAAAAGTCACATATGAACTGCCCGAACTCGAACAGATTCTAGCGGACACCTGCGGCGTGATCGTCTATCAGGAGCACGTAATGCAAATCGCGAATCGCCTTGCCGGCTTTTCGCTAGGCGAAGCGGATATTTTGCGCAGCGCGATGGGTAAGAAGAAGCAAGAAGTAATGACAGCGCAGCGGGAAAAGTTCCTGTCTGGATGCGCCGCCCGGAAGGTTCCGGCCCGAAAGGCTGAGAAACTATTCAACCTGATGGAGGAGTTTGGCCGCTACGGGTTTCCGAAGGCGCACGCCTGCGCCTATGCGCTGCTCGCATACCAGACTGCATACTTGAAAGTAAATTTCCCGACGGAGTTCATGGCTGCGCTGCTCACATCCCAGACAGGCAACGCGGAAAACGTCGTCAAGTACATTCATGAAGCGAGGGGAATAGGAATTCGCGTCCTGGGGCCAGATGTTCACGAAAGTTCTCTGCATTTCACTCCTGTCGGGCAAGAGGAAATGCGATTCGGACTTGCCGCGATCAAGAACGTCGGCGAGGGAACGGCCAAAGCGATTTGCGAGGCGCGTGAGAGAAACGGGAATTTTCTTACGCTGTATGGTTTTTGTCAGGCCGTCGGCCCCAGGTTTCTAAACAAGAGAACCGTGGAAAGTTTGGTGAAAGCCGGCGCCCTGGATTCGCTCGATCCGCAAGCAAATCGCGCACGACTTACAACCTGCATTGATAAGGCTCTTGAATCCGCGCAGAAATACTGGAGGGATCAAACCAGCGGACAGAAAGACCTGTTGGGCAGTGGGGAATGGCCTCCCGAGGTTGCCGTGCCTGAATTTCCGGATGTCGAAGATTGGGACGAGGCACAGCGCCTGAAGGGGGAATACGAAGTCTTGGGTTTCTTTGTCTCCGGGCATCCTCTCGACAAATACGCGGGACGGTTGAAAGGGCTCGGTGCTGCCCGGTTGGAGTCGCTGGAAAATGTGCGCAATGGTGCAGACGTTATAATCGCGGGCATAGTGGTGCAAGCGCGGTCCATGCGGTCAAAGAAGGGGGATCGCTGGGCAATCTACACGCTTCAGGATCGCACAGGGGTCGTCGAACTTCTGGTCTTTCCGCAGATGTTTGCAAAGCTGGAGGCAGTTTTCGAGGCTGCTACGCCGATGCTCGTCAAGGGAAGAGTCAGTGTTGAGGAGGTCGGAACGCGCATTGTTGTCGCCGACGCGCGCCGCCTCGATGACGTCGCCGAAATCTCTCCGCGCTCACTGCGTCTCCGTGTGTCCGCAAGCTCTCTCGATGCAAGTATACTTGATCGGCTCCAACAACTCATTGCCAGCTGCCCGGGGCAATGCCAAGTAGCATTCGAGTTGGTGCAATCTGATGGCACAATTGCCGTGCTACAGTCGGAAAAGAAAGTTCAGCCCGATGAGTCGTTTCTTGGAGCCATGCGCGAAATCTGCGGCACCGATTCTGTTGCAGTGACGAAATAGCGACCACGCGGTCAGCCTGGAAATTGCCGAACTTTATGACGACTGATCCCAAAGAGCGAAGGCGTGAAATAGAAAAGCTCGAACGTGACGTAGAGGACCTTCAGCGCCTGAGTCCGGAGAGTGAAGATGCCGATGAGGACCTCGCGCGGCTGCGCATCGAAATTGCCGAGCTGAAGCGGCAATTCTATGCTCACATGGGCGCTTGGCAGCGCACGCAGGTCGCGCGACACCCCTTGAGGCCCTACACACTCGATCTCGTCCGGCTGTTGACGGATGGTTTTATCGAGATTCATGGAGACAGGAATTATGCCGATGATCGGGCTATGGTCTGCGGAATGGCGCGATTTCGCGGCAGGCCGGTGATGATCGTGGGCCATCAAAAGGGTCGCGACACACGTCAGCGGGTCGCACGCAATTTTGGACAGGCCAAGCCGGAGGGCTATCGCAAATCACTCCGGGCGATGCGGCTCGCTGCCAAGTATGGCCGGCCGATATTGGTATTCGTGGATACGCCCGGAGCTTACCCTGGAGTAGACGCGGAAGAACGCGGACAGGCGGAAGCTATCGCAAGAAACCTTCAAGAAATGTCGCGCCTTCCCATTCCCGTGATTGTGACCATTACCGGAGAGGGCGGCTCCGGCGGCGCGTTGGCAGTTGCCCTTGGAGATCGCATTCTCATGCTTGAAAACGCAATCTATTCGGTAATCTCGCCGGAGGGCTGCGCCTCTATTATGTGGCGCGACGCCTCCAAGGCAGAAGTGGCTGCTGAGGCGCTACGCATTACCGCCCGAGATTTGCTGGAGCTAAAATTAATTGATGAGATCGTTCCGGAGCCGGAAGGCGGAGCGCACACCGATCATGAGGCCACGGCCCGGTTGCTTGCTCCCATCCTTGAAAGGCACCTTGTCGAAATTCTACGCTTCGACCAGCGGACACTTCTCGAACAGCGTTTCCGGAAATTTCGTCACATGGGATTATTCTTCGAAGCCGTTCTCTCTCATTCTACCGGCGCCTCGCGCTGATGGTTCTGGATACAGTATTACTTACGGAACCAATTCCTGTACAGCAACGTATTATTTGTGCAGGCGGTCTTGAGAGGTGCGAATTGTACTGTGACAAGTGCGGTTCGAACGCATGAGGCGATGCACGGTATTGCGCTGCGGGCGGTAGATCCCTTTCCACGGGTGTTGGTCCGTCCAGGGCTGGTGCCGCGTACCTGCAACTCGAAAGGCATCTTACCATTCTCGGATTTCTTTGGCTCGTTACCGACGGATTGTGGCCGCTCGCTGTCGTTTGGATGTTTTTGATCTACCGGTTTGCCCTTTCTGGAATTCCTAACACCATTGTTGTAAGTGAGGCCCGGACTCCTTCGCGGTTGCCGCTCGGCGGCCAGATCCAATTCAGTTTCGCAGTAGGTGCCTTTTTCTTTGGGGCAGTGGGAGTGGGCTATTTGGTCGCGGGATAGGAATTGCTCAAACGTCCGCCGTGGGCGCGCGTCGTTGCGATCCTGGCGGGCGTGATCGCTCTGTTTCACGTGCCGCTCGCTGCAGCTCTGGGCATTTATACGCTCTTGGTGTTACTGCCGAATTCGGCGGCTCAAGAAGTCATGTCTCTTGCGCGGCCTCAAGTTTCTTGCGTTTCCGAATCAGTTTGACGTCGCCAGTAGAGAGTTCGACACGCAGCCCAAGCTTCTTATTGCCCGCTTCTTCTTTGTGCACTAAGTTTCTGTCAATGAAAAAACTTACAAATTCGCAAAGCAATTCGGGAACCCATGGCATGGAAGGTGTGTTTCGGCCGTACGAGAAGCTCATTGAGATTTATGTCGATGGGAAATCTTTCCTTGTGCCGGAACGCAATTCGCTCCTGCGCTGCTTTCAATTCGTCAGCCCGGAAACGATTCCGTACGGCCGGTTTTGCTGGAACCAGGAGTGTCAATACTGCCGCGTCCAGTGCCAGCTTCCGGATGATGACGCGGCCCGGCCGATCCTCGCTTGCAAGTTTATGGTTTCCTCAGGCATGCGGATCAGCGATTTGGGACCAGAAATCGCCGGATGCCTTCGCACAAAACTTGGCAAGAAATAGGTTGCAGACTTGTTCCGCGTGGCAGTCCGTGACATTCTCAGTGCGTGAACTTCACACAACCACTCCTGCGATGCGATGGCTGCGGAGCACTCGCAGACCCTGCCCACATTCGTCGCCGCATCGAACGACTGGGGCTTGCAACACGCTTTCGCCCCATTCACATCGGCGTCCTGTTTCTGGCGGCCGCCCCTCCGGCCCGCGCCGAGGATTTTTTCTACCGTCCGGAGGAGATGCCGGGGGAGCGAAGCGCGGCCTCCCGCGCCATGTTCGAGGATCTCCTCGCAGTCGCAGGGGTAGGTGTTGCGCCTGAAGAAAGCGAGGAACATCTATTGGGTGAATTTCAGCGCGCGGGATTCTATCTCGCCGAATGTACTGAATGTCCCTTCGAGGATTCAACCGCCGGCTTTTCATCTTTGGAAATTGCTCGAAGAATTTCTGGCACGCTGACAAATCGCCTGCAATTCTCTTATAAGGCCCGGCACATTCTCCCGCTGGGTGAGGCACTCGAGCCGATTCTCTCTCTTCTTGGAGGGACTGGTGTTGCCGATTTTCTGATCTCGTTCGACGGCGCACCCGCATCGATTCCGGATCCGTGCGACAGTAGTTCTCGAAACATCTTCCGTACGGCTCTCTCGCGGTCAATTCTCGATGCTCTGAGGCTGGCGCGCTAACCACCGCGCGGTCGTGTTACAGTCTGAAGTTCAGGCGCATGGTTTCGTCTGCGAAGGAGAGGATTCGTGGCGTATCGCGATCTGCGTGATTTTCTCGAGACACTCGAAAGGAAAGGGGAGCTCGCTCGAATTTCCGTGGAAGTCTCTCCGGAACTCGAAATCACGGAGATAACGAACCGCTCCGTGAAGTCGGGTGGTCCCGCCCTATTGTTTGAGCGACCCAAGGGCTCACGGATTCCCGTTGTGACCAATCTGGTAGGCTCCGAGCGCAGGATGAATTTGGCGCTTGAGATTGACAAGCTTGAGGATGCCGCAGCGCGGGTACGCTCTTTCCTCGACTTTCAGTCACCTCAGGGAATTTTCGAGAAACTGAAAATGTTGCCGAAGCTAGCAGAGCTTGGCTCTTTTTTCCCGAAGAGTGTCCGTAGTGGGCCTTGCAAGGAAGTCATACGGAAGGAAGAATTTTCACTATTGGAATTGCCGATCTTGAAATGTTGGCCGCAAGATGGCGGTCGTTACATTACTTGGCCGCTGGTAATCACTAAGAATCCGGAGACCGGCAAGCGAAACGTCGGCGTCTATCGCATGCAAGTTTTCGATGAACGCACCACGGGAATGCACTGGCAAACGCAAAAGCACGGCGCTGAACACTACCGCGCCGCGCGGGCAAGACACGGCGCGGGGAAAATGGAAGTCGCTGTCGCGATCGGCTCTGATCCTGCCACTTGTTTTTCCGGAATTCTCCCTGCGCCACCGGATATGGATGAATTCATGTTTGCTGGATATCTCCGGCGCGAGCCAGTAGAGCTGGTCCCCTGCGAGACCGTGGATTTGGAAGTTCCGGCAAATGCGGAGGTGGTGCTTGAAGGATATGTTGATCTGGGCGAACTGCGGACGGAAGGCCCGTTTGGAGACCATACCGGCTTTTACTCTCTTGAGGGACAATACCCGGCATTTCATATCACCTGCATGACTCATCGCAAGGATCCAATCTATCTCACGACGATCGTCGGGCCGCCGCCGCAGGAGGATTTTTTCATCGGCCACGCAATAGAAAGGATTCTGCTTCCCGTCATGCAAATGCAATATCCAGAGATTGTAGATGTGAGCATGCCAGCGGAGGGAATTTTTCAGAATCTGATGATCGTTGCGATTCGGAAATCTTACCCCGGGCATGGTAGAAAAATTATGAATGCGGTTTGGTCGCTGGGTCAGGCCATGTTCACAAAGGTCGTAATCGTTGTGGATCACGACGTCAATGTTCAAAACCCGAGAGAAATTGTCTGGAAGGCACTATGCGCCATTGATCCCGAAAGGGATATTCAGTTTGTTCTTGGTCCGGTGGATACACTGGATCATGCTGCTCGAATGCAGGATTACGGATCGAAGATGGGGATCGATGCCACACGCAAATGGGCATCCGAGGGTTATTCGGGGCGTTGGCCGGACGAAATTTGCATGGATCCGGGCGTGCGCGAACGCATTAACGTCCTCTGGGATCGCATAGGCTTGACACGGTTTACGTCGAAGAGAATCTAGCCAAACTTTCGTACCAGTTTGCCTTTGGGTACTAAAACTACTACTAGTACTTGACCCTTTCCTTCTATCCGCCCTATAACGGAGTCACGCGCGGCGGAATGTACTCGGCAGCCTACCACGCGTCCCCGTGGCGACACGACTTGAATGGGGAGAACGAAGGGGATTCGAGGGTTTGTTTGGGGATGAGGGGCTTAAATGTTCATTACTTTGGGGTTGAGTTCGAAGTGACATGGGCTGGCAGAAGGCTACTCAGAAGTAGCATTCGCGGTGTACTGCAAAGCTCTGCAAACGGAGTGAAGCCGCAAAGGCATTCTAAGCGAGGCGCTGATCCATGTTCGGCATGAACAAGTCGCGGACCCTTATTGGCTTAGATGTGGGATCCAACGGCGTCAAGGCTGTTGAATTGCGGCAGAAGGGAAAAGGAAGCAACTACGAATTGGTGAGCTACGGCATTGAGACGCTGCCCCAGGATACCGTTGTGGACGGCGCCATTATGGATGCCCCAGCCGTCGCAGAGAAAATCAATTCCATCTGGGAAGCACAGAGATTTAAAACCCAGGAAGTTGCGACCGCGGTTTCCGGACATTCGGTAATCGTGAAGCGCATCACGATGCCAGTAATGAGCGAGGATGAATTGTACGATCGCATCCAGACAGAAGCGAGCCAGCACATTCCCTTCGACATTGCCGACGTGTACTTGAGCCACCAGTTGCTGGAGAGCACGGAAGCGCAGATGGACGTCCTTCTCGTGGCCGTGAAGAAAGACAAGATTCTAAATCACACTAACGTTCTCTCGCTCGCCGGCAAGACCCCTGTGGTCGTGGATGTTGACGCGTTTGCATTGCAAAACTGCTTTGAGGTGAATTATGAGCCGGACCCATCGCAGGTGGTGGCGTTGCTAAACATCGGCGCGAGCGTAATGAACATAAACATCATACGCGGTGCTATTTCGCTGTTCGCCCGCGACGTCTCAGTGGGCGGAAACCAATACACCGACGCTCTGCAAAAAGAGCTGGATATGAATTTTCAGGACGCGGAGCGGCTGAAAACCGGCGCTTCCCTTTCGGGAGTCAGTGACGAGCACAAAGCCTCTATCCTTCGTTCCGTTTCAGATATTCTGATCCTTGAGATTCAGAAGACATTTGACTTCTTTCGCGCCACCGCCAGCGGTGAAAACATACGCCGCATCGTGGTCGGTGGTGGGACTGCGCGAGTCCCGGGCCTCCTCGACTTGCTGCGCGAGGAATTTTCGATCCCGGTTGAAGAGCTTTATCCATTCCGGAGAGTTGTTGTGGACCCCGCGCGAAATGATGAATCCCAGCTTCGGGACGTAGCGTCGCGCCTGGCGATTGCCGTGGGGCTCGCGCTGAGGAGCTTTGATACGCCATGATTCGAATAAACCTCTTAGGCCAGGCTCGTCCAAAGCCGGCGGGCAGGAGTGTGCCACTCGAATCTACTCTGAGTGCTGCAATGCTTCTGGCTGCCGTGGTGCTGGCTGTGGTTTTTCTTCTTGTGGATTACACATCTATGGGTCGGGAGTTAGACACTGTCCGTCAGAAGATTCGAGACGACCAAGCTGAGAAAACGCGTTTGGAGGGAGTGCGCGCTCAGGTCGAAGCATTCAAAGCACAGAAGGCGGCTCTTCAGCAACGGATCAATGTGATTGAACAGCTCCAGCGAAATCGTTCCGGCGGACAGGATTTGCTCCAGATGGTGGCCAACACCGTAGTGAAGACGGATTCACTTTGGCTCACAAAAATGGATCGTAAGGGTAATGCGCTCGATCTCAGTGGTACAGCAGCGTCCATTGATACCGTGGCAAATTTCCTATCACAGCTTAAGCGATCAGGCTACTTCACAAAGATCGAATTGAAGGAAGTGAAAGAGAACGACATCACTCCTTCTGTAGCCACATACGAGTTTTCCATGACGGCAGAGTGGGGTCCGCCGTCCACGACAGAATCTGCCCCAGCTCCCGCGTCGGCAACCCCTGCCTCGGCGAAGAAGAGCTAGGGAGGAACCATGGCGACACCGTATCGTGAGTGGCCCTGGATCTTACAACTGCTGCTGGCAGTAGTCCTGCTGGCCGCGCTTGTGCTGGCTGGACTCTATGTGCCGGGTTCGCCAGTGCGAAATCGTCGCACTGAACTTGCCGATGCCCAAGTGACTGAAAAATCGCTCGCTAGCGAGGTGAGTAACTTACGGGATTTTGAGCGGCAGCGCGGGCAACTGCAGGGCGAGATGGAAGCACTCGAAAAGCAGCTTGCTACTTTGCAAACGATAGTCCCCGAAGATAAGCAAGTGGATCAGTTCATACTCATGGTTCAAAGCGCGGCGGCCACTTCCGGGGTCGAGATCAGGCACTTGGTCACTAAGCCGATTGTCGCCAAGGATTATCACTACGAGATGCCGTTCGAGATTGATGCGGATGGACCTTACTATGCGATGATGGATTTCTTCGGCAGGCTGGGGAGGCTCTCGAGGATCATCAATGTGGGCGACCTTACGCTTAATGGTGCTTCTCAGCTGAAATACCATTCCGTATCGCCGAACACGACGATTGCCGGAAATTTTACAATTATTACTTTCTTCACCAAATTGGAGGAACCGCCCCCTGCAGCGCGCGCGGTCCCTTCTAGTGGAAGGTAAGGGCAACAAATGAGGTTTCGAAGCGTGTCAAGCGGACTGGTCAGGACTTTAGCGGTGCTCTTGTGGCTGGCGTCGTCGTTGTCTGCGCAGGCGCAGCCGGCTGCTCAATCATCGAAGCCGACGCCAC
Organism: Candidatus Acidiferrales bacterium; assembly: GCA_050747245.1. GTDB lineage: Bacteria > Acidobacteriota > Terriglobia > Acidiferrales > UBA7541 > JBOGNO01. Next base: position 33,040 of record JBOGNO010000004.1, on the reverse strand, counting down.
AGGAGCCAGTGACAAAATCCCATGCGCCTAAGGCTAAAGCGTCGGCAGCTCCCGCAGCCAAAAAGCAGGTGAAAAAATCAGGAAGCATTGCGAAGCCAGTGCAGCAGACACCTTCGTCGAATCAAGTAGCGTCCAAACGAGATCCGTTTCGGCCCTTGGTAGGAAAAGCGAGTCCGGGATCCGGTGTGCCGGAAAACCTTCCTCCGGGGAAAGCGGGGCTGGTCGTGGCGACGACGCGGATAGACGGAACCGCGCAGAGCACGAACGGAATGATTGCCGTGGTTTCCAATCCGCAGCAGCGCGTGTATTTCCTCCGGCAGGGAGATCGCGTATACGATGGCGAGGTCGAGCGCATTACGCTCGATGGTGTGGTCTTTCGCGAAATCAGTAAGGATGCATTTGGCAAACCGGTTGAGCGGATCGTCACGAAACGAATTTATGCGACAGCAGGAGAACAGCAATGAAATTTGAATGGCGGATGTGCAGGCTCGCCTTGCTTCTGGCCGCTTGCCTGAACCTGACAAGCCTTGGCGCTTGGGCGCAGACTTCCTCTGATGTGCGTGTGAACGCAGAGGTAAAGGAGTCCATGGTCCGGCTGGAAGCACGCGCAGCTCATCCGTTCGAGTACACCACCTATCGCCCCAGCGAGAGTCTCTTTGTTGTGGACATGACGGGCCTGTCGACGCCCGATTCCTCCATTGCTCGCGTGCTTGATTCTGATCTCGTTTCCAGCTACCGGCTCCTCAATCTGAACGCCGGCTCCAAGCCAGTTGTCCGCCTGGAGGTTCTCTTACATTCTCCCCTTGAGCCGCATGTTGAGAGAACTTCAACGGATGAGCTTTCGATCACGTTTGTGGGCGCGGGGAAAACTCACTCCGCGATCACTCCGGCATCTCAGCCCACTTTGCATCCGGCGCCGGTGAATTCTGCATCCACAAGTTCTGCCGTTCGCCAGGTCAGCTTGGTACAGAACGGTGCCAATACGGAAGTGGTTGTCAAGGGCGATGGCCGATTGAATGTTCACACCGAGCGCCTGAAGGACCCCGATCGGCTCGTACTTGATTTTCAAGGCGCGCGTCTTGCGACTCCTGAAAAAGATTTGCCCAGTAATCTCGATCCTGTTCGCAAGATTCGCATGTCTCAATTTGCGCCCAGCGTGGCGCGCGTGGTGATTGACCTTCGAGGCGAAGCGGCATTTGACGTGCATTCGTCCGCCAATGAAATCACAGTCGAATTCAAGCCCGATCACGTCCGGTCCCGAGACGCGAAGCCCTCTGCCGAGGGACACGAACAGAAAAGCGTGAAGGTGGATACTGCCGCGCAACCCGCGGTGCAGCAAAAACTGCCAGCGCAACCGCGGCTCGCGACCCCAGGTTCAGGTCAGCCTGCGACGTCGCTGACCCAGTCCTACCAGCCTGCTACCGGCACTGTTCTTGCCACTCCGGAAAAACAGGAATCTGCGCCTGTTAGTGTTCCGGCCACGGTCATGGTTTTGACGCCCGACGGAAAGAACGCTACGGAGCCAAAGTCAGCTGAATCTGCGACTGAGCACAAGGTTACTGGTAGCGGAGCTTCGAGCACGGCGACCCCTGCGCTTGAAGAAGGGAAATACACCGGCGAGCCGATCTCGGTAAATTTGAAGGATGTGGATCTGAAGGATTTCTTCCGGCTGATTCATGAAATCAGCGGCCTGAACGTCGTGCTGGATCCAAACGTCAAGGGCACGCTTACGATTGTGCTGGACGATGTGCCGTGGGATCAGGCGCTCGACATCGTTCTTCAAAACAACGATCTAGATAAGCAGCTCCAGGGAAACGTTCTGCGCATCGCCACGAAGGAGACGCTCAAGAGGGAGGCCGACCAGGCTCGTGACCTCGCCAAGGCGCAGCTGGAGTCTGTGCCTGTGGTGACCACCACGCGCGTTTTGAGCTACGCGAAGGCGGATGATATTACGAAGACTCTCAAAGCATTTCTCTCGCCGCGTGGAGACATGATCGCCGACAACCGTTCGAACACGCTGATCATCCGCGACATCCCGGACGTGATCCCCGTGATTGACAATCTGTTGCGGCAATTAGATCGCAAATCACAGCAAGTGGAAATTGAAGCCCGCGTCGTTGCCGCGAACCGTTCGTTTTCCCGCGATATCGGCACGCAATTTGCGTTCGCCACTTCCGCAGTCGGCGGCAAGAACATTTTCGGCGGCAATCCCAATGTCGGCGCAAATCCAACTGTCAACACGGGCTCTCCAACTCCTCCGGGAGGCACGTCCACCCCGCCTCTTGTTACTGGTCCAGGCCCCATAAATACAGGGACAACGCCCGTAACCAACCCATTGAATCTGCCCCTGAACACGAATCTAGGCGCACTAGCTCCCACCAGCGGAATCGCATACCAGTTTACATCGCCGAACTTTGCACTCGATTTCATTATCTCCGCGGCGGAAGCCAAGGGTGTGGGCAAATTGCTCTCCAAGCCGCGCGTGGCTACTCAGAACAATACGAAAGCTACCGTCAAGCAGGGTACCAAGATCCCGATTCAGACCGTCGTGAACAACACTATTTCGGTGCAGTACATCGACGCAGTATTGGAGCTTGATGTCACGCCACAGATCACTGCGGAGGGCACGGTTTTCATGGACGTTCACGTCGAAAACACGCAGATCGATAACTCGATTCCGCGTGTGAATAACATTCCCGCCCTCGATACCCAGGCTGCGGATACGAAGATCACCGTGAACGACGGCACTACGGTTGTGGTCGGCGGCATAATCGTCACCAACCAACAAACCGCTATTTCTCAGGTGCCGCTCTTCGGAAGCATCCCGCTGATCGGCAACCTTTTCAAACATACGACGGTGAGTTCAAATTCGCAGGAATTGCTTTTCTTCCTCACGCCACGAATTCTTCCCGGCTGATGGCAGCGGCCATCGGTTCGAGCAAATCCGCCCAAGAATTACGCTTGCAGGCTTTGCGTCGGCTCCTCTTAAAAAGAGGAGCCGATGCCTTGCTTGTGAGCCATTATCCCAACATCTTCTATCTGTGTGGTTTCACGGGCAGTTCTGGCTTATTGCTTGTGGAGCATCGTCGCGCCACTCTTTTTACCGATTGGCGCTACACCATCCAGGGGCGTGAAGAGGTGAGCGCGGCACGGGTGTTGGTTACTTCTAAGCCGCTCTTCGAGGCGGCGGGTGAAGAAATTCTCCGCCGCGATCTTTCTTTTGTGGGCTTTTCAGGGTCGCAACTCAGCGTAAAACAGAAGCGGATGCTCACGAGAGCAGTAGGGCCGAAGACACGCTGGCTGGACTACGACTTGGTCGTGGAATCCCTCCGGGCAGTCAAGGATGCTTCGGAGATCTCGCGAATCAGGGCCGCTGCGCGCCTCGCCTGCGCTGTCTTGGAGGACGTATTAAGCTTCATCAAACCCGGTGTTAAAGAACTGGAGATAGCGGCAGAACTTGATTATCGCATGCGGAAATTTGGTGCCAGCGGCCCGTCCTTTGAGACCATCGTCGCGTCCGGCCGGCGGAGTACTCTGCCGCATGCTCGCCCCACCTCGAAGTCTATAAGAAAAAACGAGTTGGTCGTCCTCGACCTGGGTGCTATACTCTTCAACTATTGCAGTGATGTCACACGGACCGTGTACCTCGGGAAGGCCCCCGCGAGGGTCCGGAGGTGGTATCAGGCCGTGGCAGAGGCACAGGAGGCGGCCCGGCAGGCCATCCGGCCCGGCGTGTCGGCCCAGGCCGTAGATGAGGCTGCACGATCAGTTCTGCGACAATTTAAGCTTGACCAATTCTTTACTCACAGCACGGGCCACGGACTGGGAATCGAAGTGCACGAGACTCCGCGATTGGGGCGCAACGATTCATCCGTGCTTCGCGAAGGAAACGTCTTGACCATCGAACCGGGCGTCTATGTGGAAGGCGTCGGCGGCATCCGGATTGAAGACGACGTGGTAGTGACGTCTCGGGGAGCGGAACGGATCACCACGACAACACGCGAGTTTCTTGAACTGTAATAATGGCGCCGTGCGAAAGTTAACTCTCCAATGAGTGATTCCAAGAAAACGAACCACGATCTCTCCCTTAACGCCCACGTGGATCTGCAGGAAGTAGAACGCCTGCTGGAATTCATGGAGAAGCACGGCCTTGAGGAGTGCGAATACGAGCGCGGAAATCTTCACATCCGTCTGAAAAAGCCCGCCGCGCAAGTTTCAATTACCTCCCACCCTGCGGCAGATCGCAGGGCCGTTTATGCTCCCCCTGCGGGAGTGCCGGCTAGTGCGGGGGCCTCCTCCTCGAGAGAAGTTGCAGATGAACCCGCACATGCCGATGGATTGCATGTCGTCAAGTCGCCCATCGTGGGAACGCTTTATGCTTCGCCGAGCCCGGACGCCGAGGCCTTCGTGAAGATTGGGGACGAGGTGAAGACGGGTCAGGTGCTCTGCATCATTGAGGCCATGAAACTAATGAACGAAATTGAATCCGATACCGACGGCAAGGTAGTGCGCATCTTCGTCGAGAATGGCCACCCAGTCGAATACGGCGAACCGCTCTTCGGCATCTTGGCGAAGCGCGGGAAATAGAGCGGCGGCGCTCTCCTCTCCGTGCCCATGTTTCGCAAAATTCTGATTGCCAACCGCGGCGAAATCGCCCTGCGCGTCCTCGGCGCTTGCAGGGAACTGGGAATCAAGACCGTCGCCGTTTACTCGGAAGCGGACCGCAATTCTTTGCACGTTCGGTTTGCGGACGAAGCCATTTGCATCGGCCCAGCACGGAGTAGCGATAGCTATCTGAATATCCCCCATGTGATTTCCGCTGCGGAAATCACCAATGTCGACGCCATTCATCCCGGCTACGGTTTCCTGTCTGAGAGTGCTAATTTCGCCGAAGTCTGCGAAGCCTGCCACATCACTTTTATCGGTCCGCCGTCCGAAGTGATTCGCATGATGGGTGAGAAGGACCGTGCGCGCCGTGAGATGGCTGCCGCCGGCTTGCCTATTCTTCCGGGAAGCGACGGCGTCGTCCCCGACGAAGATACGGCACCTAAAGCGGCCAGAGAACTTGGTTTTCCTTTGATGATCAAGGCATCGGAAGGTGGTGGCGGCCGTGGCATGCGGGTGGTCCATCGCGCGGAAGATCTTTTGTCTGCGTTTCAGACCGCGCGGTCGGAATCGGAAAGCGCCTTCGGCAGTCCCAGCGTGTATTTCGAAAAACTCATCGAAAAACCGCGACACATCGAGTTCCAAATTCTTGGTGACCGGCACGGCCATGTGATGCATCTCGGCGAGCGCGAATGCACTATTCAGCGGCGACATCAAAAAATTCTCGAAGAATCCCCTTCGCCGGTCCTCGATCCGGCGACGCGCGAAAGAATCGGAGCCACTGTAGCGGCAGCCCTTCGCCGCGTCGGTTATACGGGCGCTGGCACAGTGGAATTTCTCCGCGACCAGGGCGGCAATCTCTATTTCATCGAAGTGAACGCGCGCATTCAGGTCGAGCATCCTGTCACTGAGATGGTTTCGGGTGTGGATTTGGTGAAGGCCCAGATTCGCCTTGCCGCCGGCGAAGAGCTCGCGGACATCGTGACGAGCTTCGAATCCCGTGGCCATGCCATCGAGTGCCGCATCAACGCGGAAGATCCGGAAAACTTCACACCCTCACCAGGCCGCATCACCGCCTTTCGGGTTCCCGGCGGCCCGGGAATCCGCGTGGATACAGCCGCATATACGGACGCTGTCATTCCACCTTACTATGACTCCCTGGTCGCCAAGATTATCGCTCATGGCAACGATCGCGCCGAAGCCATATCCCGGATGCGCCGCGCTCTTGATGAATTCATCGTTGAAGGTATCAAGACGACGATTCCACTGCAGCGCAGAATACTCGCAGATCCGGAGTTCTGCGCTGGTAGATTCGATACCTCTTACCTTGATCGCGCCCCTACGATGGCTGTCAAATAGCTGGAAAGGAAATCTGTGTTTCCTCCTCTCTATGCCATAATGAATTCCCGTTCGCTCAGGACATCGGAGCTGACGTTCGCCGGAATCCTGGCTGAAGCCGGAGTCGAGCTCATCCAATACCGCAACAAAGAGATTTCCTCGCGCCGCTTGCTCGAAATTTCCACAGCGCTCGTCTCACATCTGCACCCGCGCGGCGTTCGATTCATCGTCAATGATCGCCCGGACGTTTGTACCCTTTCTCGCGCCCAAGGCGTGCATCTTGGGCAAGAAGACCTGGGAGTTCAGGACGCTCGTGCCATCCTCGATGAGTCCTGCTGGGTCGGAATTTCCACGCACTCTCTTGATCAAGTGCGCGATGCTAATGCGACCTCGGCGGATTACATCGCCGTCGGCCCAATTTTCCCGACGCGTACGAAGGAAAACTCCGGTCCGGAGGTTGGTCTGGAGTTTATCGCGCAAGCTCGTGCCCTGACGCGGAAGCCACTCGTCGCCATTGGCGGCATCACTCTCGCCACCGCCGCTGATGTTTACGGTGCCGGAGCCGATTCCGTCGCCGTCGCCTCCGATTTGTGCAACGCTGCGAATCCGGGCGATCAAGCTAAAGCCTATTTTCACATCGCGGAGAAAAATCTCCCCCGCGCAGGAACTGCGTAAGATGACCGACACCCTCACCAACGCGAACGACTCCTCCTCGGGCGTATCCGCCGAGCTGGTTCAGGGTCTGGGCCTCTTCAGCTCCACCATGATTGTCATCGGTTCGATGATTGGTTCCGGCATCTTCATCGTTTCTCAGGACATCGCCAGCCAGGTTCAGAGTCCCGGTCTTCTTTTGGTCGTTTGGATAGTTTCCGGCGTCATGACGCTGATCGGTGCGCTTAGCTACGGCGAACTTGCCGCTGCTATGCCTCGCGCCGGCGGTCAGTACGTTTACCTCCGCGAATCGCTCGGACCTCTTTGGGGCTTTCTCTACGGCTGGACCATGCTCCTCGTGATTCAGACCGCCACGATCGCGGCCGTGGCGATCGCCTTCGCGAAATTCATGGGTGTCATGGTTCCTTGGTTTTCGGCCTCGTCCTGGATTCTGAAATTTGGCACATTCGGCCCGTGGAAGCTCTGGTTCGGCGCGCTCGGGCCATATAACGTCGGACTGAACACGCAAAATCTGCTGGCCATCCTGTGTATCATCGTTCTGACGTGGATTAATACTCGAGGGTTGCACCTCGGCGCGCTGGTGCAAAATGTTTTCACGGTGACGAAGACGGGCGCCCTCGCTGGCCTGGTTTTGCTCGGACTTTTTTTCTCTTCCGCGGAAGTGCGCGCTGCGAACTTCACAAACTTCTGGCGCAACGCCGGCCTGTCGACAACGCATGGCTATCCTCCGGGTGTGAATACCTGGTGGATCAGCACGATCACACTGGTCGGCGTGGCGCTAGTGGGTGCTCTGTTTTCTTCCGACGCGTGGAACAACATCACCTTCACGGCCGCCGAAGTGAAAAAGCCGAGCCGCAACTTACCCCTCTCGCTTGCTCTTGGCACTGGAATCGTGATTTTACTTTACGTTCTCGCGAACATTGCCTATCTGCGAATCCTTCCCCTCGCGGGGGATCCCCATGGAGCAACGCCACTCGCGCGAGGTATTCAGTTTGCCGCGGAAGGGCGGGTCGGCACAGCTGCGGCCCAGGTTGTTTTCGGCCCCGCTGGGGCGGTTGTCATGGCCGCGGCGATTCTCATCTCCACTTTCGGTTGCGCGAACGGCCTGATCCTCGCCGGCGCGCGAATTTATTACGCCATGGCGAAAGATGGGCTCTTCTTCAAATCGGTGGGCACCGTGAACCGCCGCCACACCCCTGGGATGGCGCTCCTCGTTCAATGCATCTGGGCGAGCTTGCTGTGTCTTTCGGGGACTTACAACCAACTGCTTGATTTTCTGATTTTCGCTGTCATGATTTTCTACATCCTCACGCTTTTCGGACTGTTCGTCCTGCGCTGGAAACGTCCGGAGATGGAACGCCCCTATCGCGCCTTCGGCTATCCTTATCTTCCGGCGCTCTATTTAGTGATGGCCGTGTTTCTTGAAATACAGTTGTTGCGGTATAAACCTCAATACACTTGGCCGGGGCTGATCATCGTGCTTCTCGGCGTACCGGTGTTCTGGCTGTGGAAGTGGGCTGGGAAGTCTGTCGCAGATAGTCCGACGTCTTAAGATTTTGCCTAAGTGGGGAGCAGTTCCTTCAGAGGAGGAATATCGCGAATGGGCAACCCGCTGCTGAAGAAAAAGCCGATGGATTGGCTGCTTCACGAGGCCAAGGAAACTGGCGAGCATACGCTCAAGCGCACGCTTGGCCCCGTCTCGCTGACTGCGCTCGGGATCGGAGCGATCATCGGTGCGGGCATCTTTGTGCTTTCAGGTCTTGGGGCGCACTATGCCGGACCAGGCTTGACGCTTTCCTTCGTCATTTCCGGATTGGGTTGCGCCTTCGCCGGGCTGTGCTACGCCGAATTTGCTGCCATGATCCCGCTGGCTGGAAGCGCTTACACCTACGCCTACGCCGCGCTCGGCGAAATCTTCGCCTGGATCATCGGATGGGATTTGACGCTTGAGTACGCCATGGGTGCGAGCACCGTTTCTTCCGGCTGGTCAAACCATTTCATCGAGTTCCTCAACATCTTCCATTTGAGGATGCCTCTGTGGCTTGCCTATGACCACTGGACCTCCCTGCGCACTGCGGAGAATATCGTCGCGCGGCAGATGGCCCATTCAGCGAATGCGAATCTGGTTGAAGGTACACAGGCGTTCCTTGCGAAAGTGGGTGACATTATTTCCGCGCAATCGCCCGAATTGGTGCAGAGAGCCCACGACCTGGTTGGTGCGCCGCATTTGTTCGGCATCGAGATTGGTTTCAATCTCCCGGCTTTCTGCATTGCACTCTTCATTACCGCAATACTCGTTGTCGGGATTAAGGAAAGTGCCACATTCAACGCCACGATCGTGATTATCAAAGTTTCCGTGGTGCTCTTTATTATCCTTCTCGGTCTCAAGTATGTGCATCCCAATAACTGGGGCCACGACTGGTCTACTTTCGCTCCCATGGGATTTTCGGGAATCGGGGCTGGAGCTGCTTACATCTTTTTCGCCTATATCGGGTTCGACGCGGTTTCCACCACCGCTCAGGAGGCCAAGAATCCCCAGCGCGATCTCCCGATCGGAATTATTGCCTCTCTCCTGGTATGCACAATCCTCTACATTCTCGTCGCAGCCGTCCTCACCGGAATGGTTCCGTGGAAAGAAATCAATATCGAAGCTCCGCTTGCCGTCGCTTTCTTGGACCGCGGGCTGACCAAGGCTTCGTATCTGATCACCGCGGGCGCCCTCGCCGGTCTCACCAGCGTTATGCTGGTCATGCTACTGGGCCAGACACGGGTCCTCTACTCGATGGCCAACGACGGCCTCCTTCCGCGTAAGTTTTTCGCCGCCATCCATCCCAAATTCCGCACTCCTTATAAAAATACGATACTCGTCGGGTTCCTCGCCGCCATCGTTGGCAGCCTCCTGCCCATCGACGACATCGGTAAGATGGTGAACATAGGCACGCTGCTTGCTTTTGTCATAGTTTGCTTGGCTGTGCTTTTTCTGCGCAAGACTAATCCCGGACAGGCGCGGCCTTTCCGCACTCCTTGGGTTCCGTTTGTTCCAGTGCTCGGAATCCTATTCAATAGTTACATGATGTACAAACTCGGGTGGATCAATTGGCTGCGCTTGATCGTTTGGCTCATCATCGGCATGTTCATCTACTTTTTTTATAGTCGGCGTCACAGCAAAGTTCAGAATCCTAACTTGCGCTGAAGTCCGATTTCCTGTTCACTTGTAAATTGCGGGCTCCTGGCTCAGCCGGTGTCCTGCCTCGCTATGGCCTCGCGGAGTTTCCATCGCATGCGCGCTTTCTGGCGGCGGATGTCGCAGCTCGACCGAATTGGCGTGGGGTTGTTTCTTTTTTATCTGCTGAATCGAATCCTGCGCGCCATGGGCGGGAATCCTCCCTTTTCGGGAGCGTTGACGTTCCTTTTTTTTCTTACGCTCGCTTACTTCTTCGTGCGGCTGCTCCCCTGGTTGCAGCGCACTCTGCTCTGGAGTCTGCGGAATCGTTTGATTGTGGCCTACATTTTTATCGCAGTTGTGCCTGTAGTGCTCCTGATCATCATGGTCGCGGTTTCGAGCTACCTGACTTACCTTCAACTCGGCGCTCACTTGCTGAACGACGACATCCAGGAAAAAATCACCGAGGTTTCGGAGGCTACCGAATCGATTGCGGAGGCGGTTCTCAACGATCCCTTCCCGAATGCCGCCGCGGATCCTCGCACTCTTCTTTCTCACCCCAGCATCGTCGCGTTGCTTCGCGCGGAGCGCGCCGATGTTCCCGGGATGGTGGCCGAAATCCTCCCGGATGATGCGCTGCTCCAGCGCATCGCCGGCCCCGGGAGCGTTCATTTTGCCGGCATGGTGCAGGTGAAGGATAGGCTTTGGCTGCGAGGGATTGCCAAACGCCAATTAGGAGTGCGCCAGATCGTTATCTCCGTGGCTGCACCGCTGAGTTCGGAAATCCTGGATGGGCTCACGTCTGAGCTGGGCCCCGTTCAGCTCACCACACTGCGATTGGCTCGCAACGATCTTCCGCAACCCGCAGCATTCGACATCGAAGGACGTCGCATGCTCCCCGCGGAAACAATCACCAGCCGTCGTCGGGCCAGTCGGCCAAAAGCGAGATGGTACGACATTCAGGTCGACGGCGCATCGACGCTCGAGGCAGTTGCCCTAGACCCCGATTCCGGCGCTGAAATTCAGATGCCCGTCCTAGCTTCTTTTTCCGTTCGTTCTTCTCAATTGAATCACCGCCTCTTCACTTCTCTAGGAGCCTTCAGCGACTCGCTTGTGGTTCTCCTCGCGCTGATTGGGATCATTTTCTTTTTGATCGAAGGTGCGGCTCTGGTCACCGGAGTCATCCTGACGCGCACGATCACGCACGCTGTGGATGATTTGTATAACGCGACGGGACACATTCGCCGTGGCGATTTCGGCCATCGCGTGCGTGTCGAACGCCGCGACCAGCTGGGTGTCCTTGCGGAGTCATTCAACGCCATGACCAGTTCGATTAGCGAGCTGATCGAAGAGCAGCGCCAGCGGCAGAAGCTCGAGAATGAAATCTCCATCGCTCGCGAGGTACAGGAGCAGCTTTTCCCCCAGCGGCTCCCGACAATACCGGGCGTGGACGTGGCTGCCATCTGCCGCCCCGCCCGCATGGTGAGCGGGGACTATTACGATTTTATTCCTCTGGGCTCATCCCGGCTCGGCCTCGTGATCGCGGATATCAGCGGCAAGGGTATTTCTGCGGCTCTGCTCATGGCCAGTCTTCAGGCCGCTTTGCGCAGCCAGGCTCTTCTCGACGGTCAGTTGAGCACAGCAGAGCTGGTCTCCCGGTTAAATCGCCACCTCTTCTACAATACTTCGGATGATCGCTACGCGACTCTGTTTTACTCCGTATACGACACGGCCTCCCACACGCTTTCCTACACGAACGCCGGCCATGTCGCGCCCTTTTATATTTTGGGCGATCAAGCGCGGAAGCTCGATGAGGGCGGAACTGTCGTGGGACTTTTTGACGACTGTCCGTATCAGCAGGGTATCATTCACATTGATCCCGGCGGCGTCCTGGTGGCTTTTAGTGATGGCTTGACGGAGCCCGAAAACGTCTACGGCGAGGAATTTGGCACGGACCGCCTGGTGCAGGAGGCGCTGCGGCATCGTGACCGCCCGCCCAAAGTCTTGGCGGAAAATGTGCTCGATGCCGTCGAACAATGGGCTGGTACACAGGAGCAAGCCGACGACATGACTGTAATCGTTGCCCGCATGAATTGAGTCAGGCGGAACGGATTACAGTTTGGTTGTGATCTGATAATTCGCCATGGCTCGATTCCGGAGCGGATGTTTGAATGAAAGTTCTAACCGCAGAACAGATGAAGCAGGTAGATTTGCTCACCACGGAGAGGTTCGGCATTCCGAGCCTGCAGTTGATGGAGAACGCCGGAACTCGCTTCGCCGAATTCGTAGCCAGCCGGTTTTCTCCCGTCGTTCACCGTAACATCATCGTTCTGTGTGGGAAGGGAAACAACGGAGGAGATGGTCTGGTCATCGCCCGGAAATTGCGCGAAATGGGAGCACAGCCGGCTGTCTTCCTCCTCGCACGCCTCGATGAGCTCCGCGGCGACGCCGCCACAAACTTACGGCGCTGGCAAACCGAAGGTGGCGCTCTTCGCAGCGTGACAAGCGAGCCCGAATGGCTCGAAGCTCAGTCCATCCTTAATTCTGCGTACATCATCGTGGATGCGCTACTCGGCACGGGTCTTCGCGGCCCCGTGGAGGGTCTCCTCGCCAAGGTCATTTCGGCTGTCAATCAGCACTCCTCCGATTCCGTCGTCCTAAGCGTGGATATCCCCTCCGGCCTTTCTTCCAACAAAGGAGAAATGAACGGGCCCGCCATTGAGGCCGATTTCACGATCACATTCACAGCGCCAAAGATCGGGCAGCTGCTGGCCCCCGCTTCAGAGCGAGTCGGCCGTCTTTTCGTTGAATCCATCGGTTCTCCATGGGAGTTGATCGAAGAGACAGGCGATGAGGGGATTCGCTGGTTGGAGCCGATGGAAATCCGCAAGTTGCCCCGGCGACGCAAAGCGGCCGGTCACAAGGGCGATTACGGTCACGTTCTCGTTGCGGCGGGTTCCCTTGGCAAGGCTGGAGCTGCAGTGCTTTCTGGCTGGGCGGCGCTTCGCGTCGGAGCGGGCCTCGTCACCGTTGCCACCTCGGAGTTCGCGCTGTTGGCCGTCGCCTCACAAGTTCCCGAACTGATGACCGCTCTTCTTCCAGCCACGGATTCCGGTGGCATCAGCCTCCGCGCTTTGGAAATCAACCGCTGGTCCTCCTTGCAGCAGGGGAAGAGCGTTCTCGCCGTCGGCCCGGGACTTGGCACGCACTCCGAAACGCAGCGATTCGCCCGCACAGTCGTCACCGGTAGCGCCCTTCCCGTCGTCCTCGACGCCGATGGCCTGAACGCCTTTGCGGGCAGCGCGGGCGAGCTCAATCGCCGGCAGACGAAACTAATTTGCTTGACACCCCATCCCGGCGAGATGGCGCGCCTCCTGGGATGTTCTTCTTCGGACGTTCAGGAGCGGCGCATCGAAATTGCGCGTCACGCAGCCGCCGAATGGAATGTATTTGTCGTACTCAAGGGCAATCAATCCGTGCTGGCAGAGCCGCACGGTTCAGTGTGGGTCAACTCTACCGGCAATCCTGGTATGGCTACCGCTGGCACCGGTGACGTTCTCACTGGCGTGCTCGCTGGCTTGATCGCTCAAATGGGAGGGGCGCGTTTTTCAGACGCCTTGACTTGCGGTGTTTACTTGCATGGCTTGGCCGGAGACTTGGCCTCTGCGGAATTCGGCGAGGCCCCCATGATCGCTTCGGACATCATTCACGCGCTGCCTCGCGCACTCGCGCAGCTTTCCGCGGACCTGGCTCGCTTCTAAATTCAATGCTACTCGCTTCAGAAATCATCACGCATTCCGCGGAGGAAACTCTCGAATGCGGCCGCAAAATCGGCCGCCACCTGCGCGCTCCAGTGCTCATTCGCCTCACGGGCGAACTCGGGGCAGGGAAGACCACGTTGGTAAAGGGAATCGTAAGCGGTCTGGGTGCCGCTTGCGAAGACGAAGTCACCAGCCCTACCTTCACGCTTGTTCATCTCTATCGCAATGGAGCGCGCGTTTATCATGTGGACCTTTATCGCGTCGCTGATTCTCGCGATTTCGCAACCCTCGGGCTCGATGACATTTTCTGCGAGCCTTCGATTGTCTTGGTTGAGTGGGCCGAAAAGCTCTCCTGCTCGACCGACTGGCCCGTGGTGGAGGTCCATCTCAGCCACGTGGATGATTCTTCTCGGTCCATCTTCATCTCCGGCCTTGCGGATTCCCCTTCGCCTTAGATTTTCAAGAGAATTGGTGAAGCTAACGCAGGTGGCGTAGCATTTCTTTCACTAAGTCTTCCAGCAAAGGCCACAGTGCGCCGAGAATACCCACCATCGCTGCTCCGCGCTTTACCGCCGTGCGCGAAACCTTACCGGTCGCGCCAGGCTGATGCGCGTTGCAAAACATTCCATCCGTGGCTGGCCGCGAGCAGCGTTCTCCCCGGGTCCGAAGTACAGGCAAGAGCTGTTCCCCGCCTTGATTTGCAACGTTGTATTAACGGGTTGGACTCGTCTCATTGCGCCTGGAATTTTTATTCTGCTACATTCAAACTGGGATTGCCAGCCCGAGCCTATGGCCGATTCTCCGATTGCAATTTCGCCGTCCCATCCGGCACGGATGAAGCTTGAGCCTTATACTGCCGAGATTCGCATTGCTTCGCTTGCCCTGGGTACGGACAACATCCACTACGACGTCTTTCTCAGCCAGAAGTTTGTGGAACAAGCGCGCAAGTACCTGAGTGACCTCGTTCGACAGGCGGCCAAAGCAGGGGCCTTCTTTGGAGTGGGCGCGCAAACGGCTCGCCCTCCGGATGGCGCTGCGTTCAGGCGAGTCCTCACCGATTTGCTGCAGACGGGCTTGACGCGCGCGAAATTTGTCAAAAACATCGAAGTGGACCTGCTCCTCCGCCTCGCGCTGGCGAAATTCCTCACTCTGGAAATCAGTGCTCAGTTCGCTAACCTCCTGGTCGAGTGCAAGGAGCGCATCCGCAATCGCGGCGAGGATTTCGAGCGCAGCCAGCAGGCCCATGTGATGCGCTCGAGAATTGCGGAATTGCAGGCCGATCGCCGCAACGTCATTCGTCTCGTAGGCCAGACTCTCTTCTTGACACTCAAGGACATTGAGGAGTTGCAACTCGCCCGCGCGCGCCGCGCCCTTTTCGGAGATGAATGCGCCGCCTCTTACGAGATGCTCACGAACCGGTTGCTCCTGGTGGACGGCGGGCACGACGATTTTCTCTTGGTCGAACATTATGTACTGCTCGGAAATTTTTCCGGCGACCCGGATCGCCTGCAGTGCTTTGACGCAGTCCTTCTCGAGTTCCTCGAGGATTTCGTTCTCGTGAATGCCAGCGGCGAGGACCTCAATCTGTCGCGCAAGTCTCTCCAGCGGCAAACGGAAACGGCCCGCGGACTGCGGGCCGAAATTCTCGCCCTCGAAGAGGAACAGGTCGAGCTTCAGCGTCGCACGCAGGGAAACGACGAGCTCTTCGGCTGGCTCTGGCGCGGCCGGGCCCCTGCGGGAGGCGACCCGCAGCGCGAACTTTCCGAGCTGGAAAATCGCCGCAAGAATCTGGAGATGGACCTGGCGGCCATCGGGCCGGAACTCGACGCCCTGGAGCAGCGCACTTCGTTTTTGAATGAAGAGCATCTCAACCGCCTGGGCGATTATTTGAACGATCCTATGAACGCCCGGCGGCTCTTTGACGCGCGAGCGGCGTTTCCCGGCGACGACACCCCCGCCAGCACGCGCGATAAGCTCCTCGAGGAATGGCTCACGCGCCTCGGGGATCGTGAATTGCTTGTGCATGTTCTGGCCAGCTACGAAGTACGCAATCTCGCGGCGGATTATTGCCCGCCGATTCACTTGCAGCAGTTGAAGAAAGCGCTTGTCTTTCGCGAAGAAATGCGTCGCGTCGAGCAGATTCTCCAGCAGTATCCGGCGAAAAACATTTCGCTGCGCCAGGTGGAGGAGTCTTCGCGCGCCCTGCGCCGCACCGGTCGCGAGGAAGCGAAAACAATCGCTCTCCGCTTTGCCGAGGATTTTATGCGTCTGCGCCGGGATCGCCGGAACTACCAGCACGTTTGCGCTTGGATGGACCGCATCCAGCTGCTCGGGCCGGGACGATCTCGCGATCTTTCTCGCGACAACCGCAGCCTTTATGAATTCCTCCTCCCCGATGAAGCGGCGCCGGAAGACAATCCGGTGGTCTCGCATGCGGTCATCAAAGCCGATATCCGCGGCTCGACGGGAATTACGCGCGACCTCCTGGCGCGCGGACTGAATCCGGCTTCGTTTTTCAGCAAGAGCCTGCACGAGCCGGTCAAGCGGCTGCTCGAAAAGCACGGCGCGGCCAAGGTGTTCATTGAAGGCGACGCCATCATTCTGGCCATCTACGAGACGGAATCCACGAGAGCGACGCAGCGTGTGGTGGCGCGCGCGTCCGTTCTCGCAAGGGAAATTCTTGCCGCGGCCAGCGCGGGCGATCCGAAGGCGGCGGGGAATCTCCCGCAGCTCGAACTCGGCGTGGGCGTGGCTTTCCAAAATTCTCCTCCGGCAATCTGGATGGACGGCGATTCGCGCATCATGATTTCCAAGGCACTCAATCTCTCCGACCGCCTTTCCGGCTGCTCGAAAGTCGCGCGACGGCTTCTCGCGGACTATCGCGGCGCCTTCAATCTTTATCTCCTGCAAACCATGATGACGGGCTCGGCAGAAGAGGAAGCCGAAGACCTGGTCCTGCGCTACAACCTCAATGGCATCGAACTCAACGAAGAAGGCTTTCAGAAACTCAGCGAGGAAATTTCGCTGCTGCCCTTTTCCGGCTCGTTCACCATGCCGTGGGGCCGCGATCGCGCGGATTTATATTTCGGCGAAGTCCCATTCGGCGACGTCCTTGAGCCTCTGGTCATCCGTAAGGGAATCGCCCGACTCCTCCTCCCCGAAGGCAAGATCGGCGGTCTGGGAAGCCATGCCTATTACGAAATCTGCACGCATCCGAAGCTCCTTGAGATTGCCCGCAATAAATTTTCAGTTCCTAACCGATAAGTTTTTCTCCTTTCGCGACTGGCTGCTCCAGCCGGCCGCATCTGCCTTGGCATGAGTCTTCGACGTCCCGATGAAAGCAATCGGGGGTGAAATGCGCGTCCGCGTAGTTCCAGTACCCATATTGGAAATGACGTTTTTGTATCGATTGATTTTTTGGACGTTGCTGATATTAAGTGCTTTAACGGTGAAATCAATATTTTGGAGTTTCGATTGAATTTTGCAGTTTGGCAGCGGGAGATTGGCCGCAGAGACCACAGAGTTACGGAGAATCGCGGGGTGTTTTCGGGGCGACTCTCCCCGGGATGGTCTCAGATGAGACATATAAACCTCAAATGTGACGGTAGCACGAATCTGGCGGTTTGAGAAGAGGACCAGTACTGTGGAAATCTGTGGAAAAGGGGTTTTGGAGCAGCGCGGGGGGAAGGGCGCGATGGATGCGGCGGTACAGAAAAGCGACGAAGAATTTCAGTGGAAATTTTTCGACCCAATGATCTGCATCGGGGTTCTGAATGACAACGTCCGCTTTGCGCTGGGGGGAATGGGTCGCATCACGGGGGCGGCGTGAAAGCGGCGGGATGGAATTGGCGGTACTTAAAAAAGGCGAAAAATTTGATGAGAGATTTCCGCCACACTACTGGCGGGCCTCCGGCTTCGGGCGGCAAGGCGGCCCTCAGAATGACGGAGACTTCGCTTCGGTGGGCTGGCCAAAGAGGTCGAAGAGAGTCTATGTGCACGCTTCTATGGAGCGGAGAGAGAGTCTATAATTCAGTCGGAAGCGGAAGAGGTCTGGCGGTTCCGCGGCGTTGACAGAAGAAGGGCGCTAACGCGCGGTGACAAGCGGCGCGGTTGGTGTGACAGGGCCCACGTCGCCTATAGCGGAAGGCCAGACGAATCAGCGGAGGCGCATGGGGCCCGGTGGTCCTCGCAGCCTTCAAAGCTGCCGATCCGACCCTTCGCGGGCCGGGTGGTGGGTTCGACTCCCACACGCTTCCGCCAAAGTTCCGTTGATTCCGTTGCCCTTCTTCCGCTGATCTCCTGATTTTGGGATTATGAAATGGAGGTTTTTCGCCCAAGTCTTGGCAGCCAGTACGCGCGAATACTGACGATGCAAAAGAGCCGGAGGGAAGGATTGGAACGAGAAAGGAGTCCGCGGCCGAGCAGAGCGATTGCTCACGTTGCACGAAGTGGCGGAGGTGCTGCGCTTGCACGCCGTACGGTGCGTGCATACGTGCGGCGCGGCGAGATCTAGGAGAAGAAATATTGGCGGACGCTGGCATTTCGGACGGGAGGACCTTGACGCATTCGTTGAAAACGCTCCCGCTCAGTGGGATTTCGGGGGAAACGGCGAACAATGACTATCATTTTCATCATTCTTAGGTCGAGGATTTGGAAGCCCACGCAGGGGCCATCAATTGCAAGTAGATGACCGCAGACTCGGAACTAATTAACGCACCGAACTCAAATTATTCTGACCCGCAAGTCCACTTGCTCAACGATTCGAGTCAATTCGGAGCGCAGGGCTATTCCGTTCTTGGTATATATGATATCCGAATCTTGGAAAAAAACTATTGACATGGACTTAATGCAGGTGTAATCAGGCGCCAGCGAAACCACGGATTTCCAACCTTGCGCTTGAGGAGATGGGGTGGCGACTCCTAAAGGCGATAGGGACCTGCTAGTCCATTCAGTCAAACTATGTCTGGCCGGAGGAGAGGGGATGAGAATAACATCTCTGTTTGTTCGAGTTATGGCGTTGGTGTTTGTTCTGGGGGCGCTCGGCAATTCGACACGGGCGCAAAACGTCGGGACAATTCAGGGCCAGGTAACGGACTCCACAGGCGCAGTCGTGGTGAAAGCGTCAGTGGAAGCCACGGATATATCGAACAACGTCACGCGGAAGACGCAGACGGATGGCACGGGCTCCTACGCTTTCAGCCAACTCACGCCAGGGACTTACCGCGTAAAGATTTCGAAAGATGGATTTAAGACATCCGTTCAGGAAGACGTCCGTGTGCTTGTTTCGTCGGAGACGCACCTGGACGTCAGGCTTGAGGTCGGCACGGTAAGTCAGGAAGTGAGAGTGCAAGCCGCATCATCTCCCCAGATCAACACGACGGATGCGACCGTGGGCAACTTCTTTGGGGAGAAAGATGTAAAAACTCTCCCCTTCGAAGCGAGAAACGTAGTGACACTGCTCACGATCCAGCCCGGTGTAGTGTTCACAGGAACCTCGGACTTCCGGCAGTATCAGCTTGGAGTGATTCAGAGTCTCGACGCCCGCGACGGCGCGGTTGACGGCATCCGCGGCAACCAGACTAACGTGACGCTGGATGGTGTGGACGCCAACGACTGGCAGAACCAGGCGCCGTTTACGAGCGCTGTGCCGGTCACACTGGATTCGATGCAGGAGTTCCGTGTCACTACGACAAGCGCCAACGCGACCGAAGGTTTGGTGGGCGGGCCGCAGGTTACTTTGGTAACCAAGAGCGGGTCGAACGACTTTCACGGCAACGCGCGCTGGTATTACCGCACGGCCGGTCCCACGGCAGATAATTTCTTCGACAATGCTTCGGGTCAGGGCAAACCCAAGCTGGTGCGGAATATCGCCGGTGGCTCGCTGGGTGGGCCCATCAAGAGAGACCGCGCATACTTTTTCCTCGACGACGAAGAACTCCGCGAGGCTTTTGCCCAGCCGGTGGGGCCGCGAAGCGTCCCATCAGACGCACTCCGCAATGGTGTGCTCATCTATGCTTGTAAGGATCCCGCGGCGTGTCCCGCAACGACCGTGTCGGGTCAAGCAGTTCCCGCGGGGGCTTTTGGACTGACTCCCGCGAATATAAAACAATTGGACCCCTCAGGATTAGGCATCAACTCGGCCATGACTACTTACATGGGCTTACTCCCGCACGGAAACGATTCCAGGGACGCGCGGGATGGCGGATTGGCATTCGACGGGCTGCGATTCAATGCACCCGAGCAGACACTGAGCAACGTTTACACCGCGCGCTTGGACTTCAACATCACGCACAACGGACGGCACACCATCTTCGCGCGAGGAAGCCTGGAGGGCGTCAAGGCGACGCTGACACCCGCGCAGTTTCCCGGAGAATCGGCCTCTTCGACGTTGCTCAATAACAGCCGGGGAATCGTGGTGCAGTATCAGGGCCAGATCACGCCGAATTTCATCAACACTGCGCGCTGGGGCTTTATTCGCGAAGGCGTGGCGCAGACCGGGACGGCCGGGCCTCAATTGGGATTCCGTTCATTCACCGACATTTTGAACTTTGGCGCGCGGACCGTGGAGCGGCAAGTTCCGGTTGAGGTAGTCAATGATGACATCGCATGGACGCACGGGAAGCACAACCTGCAATTTGGCGGGGTTGTGAGATGGATCCGGAATCATCGCCTGGATGACGCCTTGTCTTTCCCGTCCTTTTTCGCGAACGACGGCTTTTGCGTCCACCTGTGCCGTGACGCCTTCAATGCTTTGGCTAACGACGGTTTCCCGGCAGGCTCCGACGGAAACTCTTTTACGCGCGCCTTCATGATTCTTACTGGCTCGATTACGCAGGTTAACGCAACTTTCTTCGCGACCCCGCAGGGCAAGTTCCTCCAACCTGGAAGCCCCGAACTACGCACGTTTGCAGAGAATAATTTCGAAACTTATGTTCAGGATAGCTGGAAGATCCGGTCGAATCTCACGATCACCGCGGGATTGCGGTACAGCTATGAGACTCCCCCGTGGGAAGTGAATGGATCTCAGGTGGCCCCGACGATTGACATCGGAGCATGGTTCCGACAGCGCGTGCAGTTCATGAATGCAGGCATTCCCTCGAGCGCCTCGCCCCTTCTCAGCTGGGGCCTCGCTGGAAAGGCCAACGGCCAGAATTCCTGGTTTAAGCCGGATTATCGGAACTTTGCCCCACGTGTGGCTCTGGCCTATTCTCCCCAGTTCGACCAGTCCTTCGGGAAGATGCTGTTCGGCACCAGAGGCCAGAGTTCAATCCGAATTGGAGCGGGAATCTACTACGATCGAATCGGTCAGGTGATCGCAGTGGACAGCGACTTGAACGGTTCGCCGGGAACGGCTACGGCGTTGATTGACCCATCTCAGTTGTTCTGTCTCGGTAGCGCGGGATGCCAAACAGGATCCATTCCCGCGCCGCGATTCAGCGGTTCGTGCACTTCACTCGGGTGTTCGGGATTCCCGGCACTGACGAATTTCTTCACCCCGCCCACCAGCGCGACGTTTCCCTTCACTCCGGTAGCGAACACCAGCAACCTTGGGTTCGCGGTGGACCCGAATCTGCGCACGCCGTACTCCGTGCACATGACGATATCGTTCCAGCGGCAGCTCCCCAAGAATTTCTTCTTGGACTTCGCCTACGTCGGGACATTGGGGCGCCGACTGCTCGGCAAGGTCGATTTCGCCCAGTATCTGGATATTCGCGACCCAAAGACCCATGTGGATCTCTTCACCGCCATGCAACAGATTGCAAAGTTCGCAAACTTGCGGGCCAATGGAGTTCCGGCGATTGACCCGAACAACATCTCCCAATTGAAAGCTATCCCGGACATCGCTTTCTTCAATAACATGCTTCCGAACATGCCCGCGTTCGCCGACGCAGCCTTCCCCGGTTCGGGATACGCAGGCTTGTCTCCCACGCAGGCCTTCTATGCGTTCGCAGTGAACAACTCACTTGCCTCGTGGTCGTGCTCGCTCTTTCCCATGGATACGTTCGTAGGGCCGGGTGGCTTGCCGAGCCCGTGGAATACGACTGTGGATCCAAATGGCACCGGCTTCGTCCTGTTCACGCCGCAATTTTCCACCCTGCCGGGCTGGACGAATTTTGCCAGTTCGAACTATCACAGCATGCAGGTGTTGGTGCGGAAAAATGTGGGGTGGACGACATTCGGATTCAACTACGTCCTGTCTCGCTCCATTGATAACGATTCCTCCGCGGAGAACGCGGACTTTGCATCGGGTGGCGGGACTCTCACGGGCTTGATTCAGAATCCGTTCAATCTCCGTTCCGGCCGCGGACTTTCCGATTTCCAGCTCAAGCACAACTTCAGTGGCAATTTCACGATGGATCTGCCGTTCGGACACGGGCACAGCAGGGGGGCGGATGCGAATGGATTTCTAAACGCGCTCATCGGGGGATGGGAGGTCACCGGCATCGCGCGCTGGCATTCCGGATTTCCTCTGAGCGTAGGAAATGGGTTCAACTTTCCGACGAACTTTTTCTTGACCACTCCCGGGACGTTTACGTCAGCGGTGAAAACCAGTGTTGCGCGTAACGAGCAGTGCGGAGCTCCGTGCAAAGCTCTTGGTCTTAACGGACATCCAAATCTGTTTGGAAATTCGGTCGCTGCCTTAGACAACTTTGCATTCACGCTGCCGGGTGCATCGGGATCACGCAACAGTATAAACGGGCCGGGATTCGCCACATTTGACGCGGGTGTTTACAAGACGATCCAGATGCCGTGGAGCGAACAGCAGCGGCTCCGCTTCATCGTCACTGCTTTTAACGTGTTGAACGGCGTGAATTTCGACGACGGATTCATTAGACTCGATCCGACCAGTCCCAAGACATTCGGCAACATCACAAATACAGCGCAAGGATCAGGCCAGAGGGGCGGCGCACGCGAGCTGGAATTTGGTGCCCGCTTCGAATTCTAAGAATTGCCGATCTCCCACGACGAAAAGGCCCCTGGCAAATCCGGGGGCCTTTTTTCGCGCGGCGGCACGACGCGAAGGGGCAGGGAACGGCTTGACGCAAATTGCGATACCATCTGGTTTCATAAGGAAGCATTCTTGTGATGTCCGTATGACTCCTGAAGGCCGCACAAGACTCACTCGCAGAAGCTTGTTGAAAGCTTCCCTCATTGCGGGCGGCGCATGGGTCTCTGGTTTCGACAAGATTACTTGGTCGAAGGCATTCCAAAATCGACCCGGGGAAGTGTTCTCGGCTGGCAAACAGATCGGTGTCGTCGGTTTCACCGAAGAGTCCACGGTGCCCATGGAGAAAGTTTTTGGAGCCGAGCTCGATGGGCGTTCGTATACGGACTTGTCGGCATTGACCCCGGAAAATCCAGTGACGCCTTCAGACAGGTTTTACATTCGCACGCGGGCCTCACAGATCTTGCCGGATCAACAGTCGTGGTCCTTGCGCGTGGGCGGACTGGTGGAAAAGTCTTTCAGCCTGTCTGCGGGAGAGTTGAGAAAATCGGCCAGGGCGATGGGCCAGCACTTGATGGAATGCGCGGGCAACGCTCGATCCATCCATTTCGGATTGATGAGCGTCGGCGACTGGGCCGGGACGCCGGTGGAAGAGGTCTTGGATGGGGCGAAAATGGGCTCACAGGCGGCGCGCGTCCTGATCTCCGGTTTCGACCGCTATGCCACGCGATCGGTCAGCTCAATTCCGGGCGCGAGCTGGATTTTCCGGCGCGAAGAATTGCAATCAGCAGGAGCGTTTCTGGCAACCAGTCTGAATGGCCGCCCAATCACTCAAGATCACGGTGCTCCAGTCAGGCTAATCGTTCCCGGATGGTACGGATGCAGTTGCATAAAGTGGGTAGATGAAATCACTCTGGTGGATGACGATGCACCGGCGACTTCACAGATGAAGGAGTACGCCGCAAGAACGCTTCAGACCGGAGTGCCGCAGCTTGCGCGGGACTTCCATCCCGCTGTGATGGAACAGGCAGCGATGCCCATTCGAGTTGAAAAATGGCAAGTTGACGAAAAGATCGCGTACCGTGTGGTCGGCCTTCTGTGGGGCGGCTCGCAACTCATAAAAATCTTGGAAATCCGATTCAATCCCGAGGAGGAATTCGTTCCCGTGGATCAATTCCAGCAAACAGGGAACGATCCGTGGAGCTTCTGGACCCACGCTTGGAAGCCAAGCAAACCCGGCGCCTATCTGATCCGTCTCCGAGTCAAGGATCCCTTCGTGTCGGCACGCCGGATGGATGCCCGTTTTTATGTGCGCAGCGTGGAAATCACAGATGTTTAGCGCGCCTGTCCCGACTTAGCGCAAAAAGGCGTAGCGTGCGGACTCTCGAGCGGTGACTTTTTGCAAGCGATCAAGAAACTTGCGATCTGTTTTCTTGCGATTCTTACCGTGGTTTCCTTTTTTCCACCGCAGAGGATGAACGGCGCAGAATCGGAGTTGATCGGCTGGGTGCCGAGAGAGATTCTCGAACGTCCCGTTACACTGCGGCAAGGAATTGGCACCGCCCACGAAAAAGTGACCACTTCGTCGTCGCAAGCCCAGGCTTTTTACGATCAAGGTCTAGCTTACCTCCATTCCTTCGTTTGGATTGAAGCAGCGCGCTCCTTCCATCAAGCATTGCGCTTGGATCCCTCGCTCGCCATGGCCTACCTCGGACTGGGAGATGCTTACATTGGATTGCAAGACGTCTCCGCATCTCGCGAAGCTCTCGAAACGGCGGAATCTCTCGCAGGAAACATGAGCGAAGCGGAGCGCGCGAGAATCACTATCCGGTCCAAGCAATTGGATTACCTGTCGGAAAGCGCTGATCTGCAGAAGTATTTCGCCTACCGTCAGGCCATCACCGAGGCCATCACCGCCAATCCGAGCGATCCGTGGCTCTGGATTCTTCGAGGCTTCTCCGATGAAGGCTCGCCATTCGCGCATGGACAGGGGGGAGGCACCGACACCCTGGCGTTTTACGAGACGGCGCTCTCGCTAGCTCCGGACAATTTTGCGCCACACCACTATCTCGCGCATACCTTCGAGAATCTGGGGCGAACGAACGATGCGCTGGAGCAGAGCCGCGATTATGCGCAGCTCGCTCCCAACATTCCTCACGCCCACCACATGTATGGCCACAGCCTTCGCCGCGCCGGACGCACTGATGAAGCCATCGCGGAATTTGTGAAAGCCGATAGCCTGGAGAACGCCTACTACCAGACCGAGCATATCCCCGCAAAATACGATTGGCATCACGCTCACAACCTCACCTTGCTGGCTCTGAGCTACGAAGCCATCGGACAAATGAAGTCAGCGGAAAAGACTTTTCGGGAAGCCTTTTCACTCCCGACCTATACGGACATGGCGGATTTCAATCGCCGGGCCTGGCCGGAGTTCCTGTTGAATCGGGGGCGGTCCGAAGAGGCTCTGGCCGCGGCACAGGAATTGACGCGAAGCCGCTGGGCGATGGGCCGGTTCGCCGGACATACGCTCGCGGGTCAGGCTTTTGTGGCGATGCGCAGGCTCGACGACGCCAAGAATGAGTTGTCGCTAGCTGAACGCGAGATGGAAGAAATCCCCGCCACGGTGATTGCGGCGCTTCCGGATGCAGGAGTTCTGCGCGCCGAGATACTCTTTTGCGGTGATAGCCGCAAGCAAGGAAGCGCGCTCTTGACTCAGCTCGAAAAAGGAATTGCTGCTGTTCCCGGTCCAGATGCCTGGAGCGAATCGCTTTTCGAGCTCGAATCCATCACCACACTGTCGCGAGCTCTGGGTGACTGGGATTTAGCAGGGTCGACGGCTCAAACGATGATTCAACATGATCCGAGCTACGCAGGCGGATATATCGCACTCGGAATGGTGGACGAACACAACGGTAATGCCGCGAAGGCGAACGATGATTTCGCTACGGCGGAGAAACTCTGGAGCAAAGCAGACGCGGACGTCGCGGTTCCGCGCGCGTCAAATCCGTGAAACTCATCCGGCTCAGTCCGTCACCCTGACCAGCCCGAGTTTTTGTACCGCGGCGAGTGAGAGAGTTTACGTCACAGCCATCGATTGCGAAGATGGATTTGGTGGCACTACCGGGCTACAGGCCACCGGCGCCGGTGGCCTGTAGCCCAGCGCTGAGTGCGGCCGCCTCGTGTTGTATTCCACCCGCCACTGCTCGATCACGATCTGCGCCTCCTTCAGCGAATAGAAAATCTCTCCATTCAAGCACTCGTCCCGCAGCTTCCCGTGGAAACTCTCGCAGTACCCGTTTTCCCACGGACTGCCCAGCTCGAAATACAGAGTTCCTGTCCCCACATTCGCCAGCCACTTCCGCAGTTCCTTGGCAACGAATTCCGGGCCGTTGTCCGAACGAATGTTCTCTGGGATTTCTCGCCACAGCATCACATCCGCCAGTGCTTCGATGACTTCGTAGCTTCCCAACCGCCGCGCCACACGAATCGCAAGACACTCCCGCGTGTATTCATCAATCAGCGTCAACATCCGCAGCGTTCTTCCCTCGTGGGTAATGGCGCTCACGAAGTCATAGCTCCAGACGTGGTTGGCCCGCTCCGCCGCAGTCATACACAGGAACCGTCGTTCAACCACAACCGTCTCCGCGCCCTTTGATTTGCGAGCACTTTCAGCCCCTCGCGGCGCCAGATGCGCTGTACCCGATCCTTGCCCACATGCCAGCCCGCCGTTCGCAACAGCGCCGTGATTCTCCGGTAGCCGTAGCGGCCATACTGCCTGGCCAGGGCGATGATCGCGCGGGTCAGCGCATCTTCGTCGATCCGCTGGATCGGCTCATAGCGTTGTGTCCCTCTCCACTGCCCCAGCAGCCGGCAAGCATTCCGTTCACTCACTTCGTACTTCGCTCGGACATGCTCCACCGCACAACGGCGCCGCTCAGGGCTTAGAAGTTTCCCTCCGCCACGTCCTTGAGAACCTGCTTCTCCAACGACAGCTCCGCCACCAGTCGCTGGAGTTTCGCGTTCTCCTTCTCCAGATCCTTCAGTCGTTTCGCCTGGTCCAGCTTCAGGCCGCCGTATTCCTTCCGCCAGCGGCAGTAAGTCTGGATGGTGATCTGCGCCGCTTTGCAGGCTTGCGGGGTGGTCTTACCGTTGGCAATTTCCACTTCGATCTGCCGCAGCAGGGTCACGATCTGCACCGGCTTGTAGCTCTTGATGGACATGACCGTTCTTCCTCCCAGGTGAATTCTCTCTCACTTCACCTGGTACAAAATTCCCCGGTCAAGTCATCGAGCTGCTAGAGGACGTTCAGGGTCAGGGAGATGTTGCTGGGCAGGCCTGTAGAGGGCGTGGCCGTAATGATGAGCGTGTAAGTGCCGGGAGGAGTGCGACCGGCAGGGCCCTTGGCGAGGCTGCCGCAACCCGCTCCCATCATGGCGACGAGCGCGAGCATGGCGAGAGCGATGCCGAGACGTCGCTGACGCTTGGCCGCGAGCGACAACACCAGCAAAGCGAGTCCTGCGAGCGCGGGAACGACGGCGAAGAGCGGCGAGAAGGGAATTGTGGGAAGCGTGCCTGGAGGGGCGGTCCAGGCGCAGAAGGTATTCACGGAAGCGGCCGTCTGCGTGGGAGCGTTGCTCACGACCTGCACTTTGCTGGGAGTGACGCCGCAGGTGATGGAGCTTTGCGGGCTGGCGCAGGAGAGCGTCACGGTGCCGGTGAATCCGTTGGAGGTGAGGATAATCGGAAAGACGGCGGTGTTGCCCGGACTGGTGGTGACGGAAGTGCTCGTTCCAGGCGCTGGACCCAGAGTGAGGGGCTGGTTACCGAGCGTGAAAGTGGCGGTGGCAGTTTGAGCGGAGTTCATGGTGACTACGCAGGTCCCAGTGCCCGAACACGGGGCGCTCCACCCGGCAAACGTTGAAGTGTTGTTGGCGACGGCGGTGAGCGTGACGACGGTGCCCTGCGTGAAGCTCGTGGAGCAAGAGACTGCCGGACAATTGATGCCGCCTTTATCGCTGGTGACGGAGCCGGTGCCGTTTCCGGCGAGGCCTACGGTCAACAGGAAATTCGGCACGAAGGTCGCGATCACGGTTTGAGCGGAGTTCATGGTGACTGGACAGGTTCCGGTGCCGGAGCAGGCGCTCCAACCTGTGAATGTTGAGCCGTTGTTGGCGACGGCGGCGAGCGTTACGACGGTGCCCTGCGGGAAGCTCGCGGAACAGGAGACGGCGGGGCAGTTGATGCCACCTTTGTCGCTGGTGACAGTGCCGGCGCCGGCTCCAGCGAGGCTTACAGTCAACTGGAAATTGGGAACGTTGCTGGTGACGTTGAGAGTCACCGAGTTGGCGGTTTGCGTGACGGTGAAAATGAGGCCGCCCGAAAGCGGGGGAGTATTGACGGTGGCGAACTGCCCGACGACTGAAGAGGCATTGAGAATCACAAATTGGTCGCCCAAAACGGGAGTGAATCCGTTGATGAGGCTTACGTTGAGCGTGCCGGCGAGGGCGGCGGTGCCGGAGACGGTCAATTGCGAGAATTGCGAGCCCGCGGAAGTTCCGCCGATGGGAACGTCGAGCGAGCCCGCCGCGCCCTGCGTGTAGCTTCCGCCGCTGCCGCCCGCGATGTGCAAGATTCCCGGCGCGGGGATATCGCCCGCCTGCGTGATGCCGTTCATGGTGACAGGACCAGTGATGGTGCCCACGCCGGAGAGAATTCCGCTGCCTGAAGCGCTAACTGCGTTCGAGGCGCTCACGGATCCGTCGATCTGAGCGGTGCCGCCGTTGACGGCGAATGTTGTATTGGTGGCCGTGGCGCTTGGCGCGAGCAGGAATGTGCCGCTCGATTGCGTATAGGAAGCCACGTTGAAAGTGGCGATTTCGTTGATGGCACCGCCGCTGTTGAACAGCGACGGCCCGCTGATGATGTTTGCGGAATTGTTGGTCATGATGAGGTTACCGCCGCCGGTCAATGTGGCGGTCTGGCTGGCCGGGATGGTGAGATTCGTCGCGCTTCCGGATGAATTCAGCAGCAGCGTGCCGAGGATATTGATCGTTCCCTGAATGTTCGTGGTGCTGTTGTTGCCGACTGTGTAGGTCCCGCCGGCGCCGATAGAAACCGGGTTGGCCGTGCCATCTAGAGTGATGGTGTTTCCGGACGCGCTGCCGATCTTTCCGCCGCCGGCGCTGGTAAGAGTTCCGCTCTGAATGACTACATTGTTCACGAATTGCACTGAAGAGGCAGCGCCGCTGGTTGCGATCGTGCCGCCGTTGTTGCTGATGGTGTTGCTGGCGAGCGAGAGGACTCCGCCGCCGGTGGCCTCGAGGGTTCCTTGATTGCTGGTAGCGGCGGGATTGACGGTGAGGGTTAGGCCTGGAAGGCTGGCGTTTATGATGCCCTGATTGACCAGTGCCAAGCCGTTGTTTCCAATTTGGCCCTGGCCCTGAATGGTGTTGCCGACATTGGTGAGCGTGGGATTGCTTCCGCCGAGCTGATCTATGATGGCTAAGCCACTTCCGCTGGTGGAGAGTGTTACGGAGCCCGTCCCGGTGAGACTCACCGCGCCCACGACCCTCAACAATGTCTGGTTATTTGCGGCGTTCAACTGAATCGCGCCGGTATTGTTGATAGTTCCCAGCAAGTTGGTCTGGGTGAGGTCAGCGGCTACAAATGTGCCGGTGTTGTTCACGGGGCCGCTGGCGGTACTGCCGTCGAGCGTAAAAATATTGTTCGAGACGACTCCCAGAACGCCGCCATTGGCGGTCGCCAGCGTGCCGCCCTGAATCGTCGTGTTGTTTAAGAACTGTATCGAGGAAGTATTGGCATTTACTTTGATCGTCCCAGAACCGTTGACAATTGTAGTGTTGGCAAACTGCAGGACGCCGCCGGCCGTCGCTTCGAGCAAACCCTGATTGTTGGTGCTCGCGGGATTTAAAGTCAGCGGGTTCGCGGCGTTGGCAATAATAGTTCCTTGATTGATCAGGGCGAGGCCGTTGTTCCCGATCTGTCCCTGTCCCTGAAGGGTGTTATTGACATTGGTGAGCGTGGGATTGATACCACCGACCTGGTCGATGATGGACTGGCCAGCGCCGCTGGTAGAAAGGGTCACGGTTCCTGATCCCGTCAGGCTCACAGCTCCGACGATTCTCAGCAGCACCTGGTTGCTCACCGCGCTCAACTGGATCGCGCCGGAGTTGATGATGGTTCCGAACAAGTCGGTCTGAGTGTTATCGGCTGCCGTGTACGTTCCGTTGATGGTGACCGGCCCGCTGGAAGTGCTGCCGTCAAGTGCAACAATATTGCCCGCGACGACTCCCAGAACGCCGCCATTGGCGTTCGCCAGCGTTCCGCCCTGAATCGTCACGTTGTTGACGAATTGAACCGAAGCAGTACTGGCATTCACCTTGATCGTGCCGGAGCCGTTAAGGATTATGTTGCTGCTAAACTGCAGGACGCCGTTGCCGGTGGCTTCGAGCAAACCCTGATTGTTGGTGCTCGCGGGATTTATAGTCAGCGGGTTCGCGGCATTGGCAATAATAGTTCCCTGATTGATCAGGGCGAGGCCGTTGTTCCCGATCTGGCCCTGGCCCTGAAGTATGTTGTTGACATTGGTTAGCGTCGGATTGCTTCCACCGACCTGGTCGATGATGGCCTGGCCAATGCCGCTGGTGGAGAGTGTCACGGTTCCCGAGCCGGTGAGGCTCACGGCGCCGAAGATCCTCAGTAGCACCTGGTTGTTAACCGCGTTCAACTGGATCGCGCCGGTATTATTGATGGTTCCCGACAAGTCGATCTGGGTGTTATCGAATGCCGTGAAGGTGCCCTGAATGGTCAACGTACCTTGGGTAGTTCCATCGAGATTAACTATTTGCCCGCTTACGACTTGCATGGCTCCACTATTGGAGGTCGCCAACGCTCCGCCCTGAATGACTGGATTATTCAAGAACTCGACTATCGAGCCGCTACCGTCTGACAAGATTTTTGTGCCGGAGTCGTTGACAGTGATTCCGTCCACGCCTAAGGTGGCACCGTTCGTGGCTTCCAGAAGACCCCGGTTCGTAAACACGCCCGGAATACCATTCAGATCTAAAACCTTGCCCGGCACATTGGCGTTGATGACGCCCGCTGTCTGATTGACCAAGGCCAGGCCGTTGTTGCCGAGTTGTCCCTGACCCTGAATGAGGTTGTTGACGTTGGTAAGCGTCGGATTGGCTCCACCGACCTGGTCGATGATGGCCTGGCCATTGCCGCTGGAGGAGAGTGTCACGGTTCCCGAGCCGGTGAGGATCACGGCGCCGAAGATCCTCAGCAGCACCTGGTTATTCACCGCGTTCAACTGGATCGCGCCGGAATTATTGATGGTTCCCGACAATACGGTCTGCGTGTTATCAGCTGCCGTGAGAGTGCCCTTATTGTTCAACGTACCCTGGGTCGAGCCGTCCAGTGTGACGATGTTGCCGGTTACGACTTCGAGAAGTCCGCCGCCGGGATTGTTCAGCGTGCCACCCTGAATAACTGCACTGGCAAGGAACTCCACGGCCGAGCCGCTGCCGCTGGAAATGATATTTGCGCCGGAGTTGTTGACAGTGATTGCGTCCAGGCCCAGTGTGGCACCGCCGGTGGCCTCCAGCAATCCCTGGTTGGTGAGTACTCCCGTAATAGAAATCACGTTGAGTAGTTGGCCCATCACATCCGCATTGATGACTCCTGCAGCCTGATTTACGAGCCCCATAGAATTGGTCCCGATCTGCCCCTGACCATGAATGAGGTTGTTGACATTGGTAAGCGTCGGATTGGCTCCGCCGCCCTGGTCGATGATGGCCTGGCCAGCTCCGCTAGTGGAGAGTGTCACGGTTCCCGATCCGGTGAGGGTTACGGCGCCGACGACCCTCAGCAGCACCTGGTTATTCACGGCGTTCAACTGAATCGCGCCGGTGTTGTTGATGGTTCCCAGCAAAAATGCCTGGGTGTTATCGGTGGCCGTCAACGTGCCATTGTTATTCACCTGCCCGCTGGCCGTGCTGCCATCGAAGGTGACAAGTTGACCAGTCAGGGCACCGAGTATCCCGCCGCCAGCAGTATTCAGCGTGCCGCCTTGAATGGTTGGGTTGTTCAAGAACTCCACGTTTGAACCACTGCCGCTGGAGAGGAAGGTTCCCCCGGCGTTATTCCAAACAGCTCCGTTGATGTCCAAGACGCCACCGTTGGTGGCTTCAAGCAATCCCGCGTTGGTGACCGTCCCGTTCGGGATCAGTTGCATCGCTTTGCCCGGCACATTGGCGTTGATGATTCCGGCAGCCTGATTGACGAGCGCCAAACCATTGCCCCCAATCAGGCCCTGGCCCTGGATGGTGTTGCCAACGTTGGTGAGTGTGGGATTACTACCGCCGACCTGATCGATGATGGCTGGGCCAACGCCACTGGTAGTCAGGGTCACAGTCCCCGAGCCGGTCAGGCTCACAGCGCCGACGATCCTCAGAAACGTTTGGGCGCTAGCTGCGGCCAGGGTGATCTGCCCAGAATTGGAAATGTTTCCATTGACGTCCAATTGCTGGCCATCGCTGATAATGAGCGTGTCGCCTGCGTCGATGGTCAGAGTGCGGACGTTGACGGTGACATCGAGGGTCACCACGGAATTGACATTATTTCCGTTGTCGATGCAAACATCGGTAGTCGCGCTGTTGGGCACCGAGTTGGTGTTCCAATCCGCGGCCGTGCTCCAATTGCCCGTCCCGCCCAGCCAGAACGTGGCGTTAGGCGGACAAACCGTAGGATTCTTTGGCCCCGGGGGCGCGAACTTTGGCGCGGCGCCGGTTCTGGAGTTTGCGAAGTTCAAGCCAGAGATTTTTGAGGCGAACGCTCCGCCGGGCGAACGAGTGGATGCCACATTCACGGAAGAGCTTCCCGCCAACTGATTCGCGCCGGATGCAGGAACAGCCCATCGTCCAAGAGGGAAATCCTGTGATGTGGACGAACCCGCCACGTACACGGACCCTTGCGCGTCCACGGCGATGCCGCGGCCGGAATCTGCTCCTGTGCCACCCAAGTAGGTTGAAAATTCGATCAGCGCGCCGGCAGGATTAAGCACGGTCACAAAAGCGTCCTGCGTGCATGCTCCGTTGCGATCCCGGCGGCAAGAAGCCTGCACCGGAGCGGCTAGCGGGAAATCCACGGAATCAGTCTGGCCCGTTACAAATGCGTTTCCGGAATTATCTACGGCGATCGCCAAGCCCTGATCCACGTGGGTCCCGCCGAGATACGTTGAGTAAATCAGGGAGGAGCCGTCGGGGGAGAGCTTGGTGACGAATGCGGCGCCGCGGCCCCGCATTGAGGACATAAGCGGATTCGCGACGGGAAAGTCAGACGAATCCGTTGCGCCGGTGACATAAGCGTTCCCGGCGGCATCCGCTGCAAT
Source organism: Candidatus Acidiferrales bacterium (assembly GCA_050747245.1). GTDB lineage: Bacteria > Acidobacteriota > Terriglobia > Acidiferrales > UBA7541 > JBOGNO01. The sequence goes on along the minus strand of JBOGNO010000004.1, from coordinate 140 downwards.
TGCGTCGCCGGCGTCGCTGCCGCTGCCGCCCAGATAGCTCGAGTACAAGATAGCAGAGCCATCCGCGGCAATCTTTGTGACGAATGCCTTCCCGCGGCACTTGTTGGTGGGATCCAGGTGGCAGGAAGGCTGCAACCTGT